>NZ_JBWKUN010000006.1:0-64709 GCF_059420865.1 Janthinobacterium sp. GW821-FHT03C10
TGGTTGCGGGGACAGGATTTGAACCTGTGACCTTCGGGTTATGAGCCCGACGAGCTGCCAGACTGCTCCACCCCGCACTCGAATTATAAGGGCAAACGGGCGGCTTAGGCAATAGCTATCTCAACTTCGCCTGCAATAGAGCCATTTAATTTCAAAGTCCGGCCAATTGCCGATTGGCATTGTGTCCGCCCGTCACGCCACACAGCGCGCAATCGGTGTACAGTAAGCGTTACACTAGACATCCATTTTCCTAAGCCTGCCCATGAAATTCTGCTCCGAATGCGCCCATCCTGTCAGCCTGTCCATTCCGGAAGGCGACAACCGTCCCCGCTATGTGTGCGCCAACTGCGACGCCATCCATTACCAGAACCCGAAAATGGTGGTCGGCTCGATTCCCGTCTGGGAAGAGGATGGCCAGTTGCAGGTCTTGCTGTGCAAGCGGGCCATCGAGCCGCGCCTCGGCTACTGGACCCTGCCGGCCGGCTTCATGGAAAACGACGAAACGACGTCCGACGCGGCCGAGCGCGAAACGGTGGAGGAAGCGGGCGCGAATATCGAGCTGGGTCCCCTGTTTTCGCTGCTCAACGTGCAGCGCGTGCACCAGGTGCACCTGTTCTACCTGGCCCGCCTGCGCGACCTCGATTTCGCGCCCGGCATCGAAAGCCTGGACGTGCGCCTGTTTACGGAAGCGCAGATACCCTGGGATGACCTGGCCTTCCCCACCATCCGCGCCACCCTGGAACTGTTCTTTGCCGACCGCGTGAAAATCCGCGAAGGCGGCAGCTACGGTGTGCATACGGGCGACATCACGCGCCCGATGGCGCGCACGGATGCCGAGTAAGCCCCCATCACCTGCCATTTTTGACGCCGCATGATTCCCTGGCTCGACATCCACACCCCGTTCCCCGACGTCTCGCGCGCCCTCACCGACGAAGCGCCCGGTCTGCTGGCGGCCGGCGCCGACCTGTCGCCCGCGCGCCTGCTCGACGCCTACAAGCGCGGCATCTTCCCCTGGTTTTCCGAGGGCCAGCCCATCCTGTGGTGGAGCACCGATCCGCGCATGGTGCTGATGACGGAGGACTTCAAGGTGTCCGACAGCCTGGCCAAGGCGATCCGCAAGGTCGAGCGCAGCGCCGCCACGGACGGACGCTGGCAGCTGCGCTTCGACGGCGATTTCGACGCCGTCATGCGCGCCTGCGCGGCGCCGCGCAAGGATGGTCCGGGCACCTGGATTTCCGACGACATCATCGCCGGCTACACGGGCTTGCACAAGCTGGGCTATGCGCACTCGTCGGAGCTGTGGCTGGACGGCGAACTGGTGGGCGGCGCGTATGGCGTGTCGATCGGGCGCATGTTCTACGGCGAATCGATGTTCGCCCGCGTTTCGGATGGCTCGAAGATCGCGCTGGCGCACCTCGTGCGCTTTTTGCGGGCGCACGGCGTGGCCATGATTGACTGTCAGCAAGAAACGAAACACCTGGCCTCGCTGGGCGCGGCGCCCATTTCGCGCGCCCGCTTCCTGGCCCATGTAAGGATCGCCATTGAAGCAGCGCAAATCACCGATTGGCATGCTGCGCCGCCGGCGTAAAAAAGCTATGATATCTCCAGGCACACCGCCAGGCACATTTCGATTGCTGCGGACAGACCAGACAGGATCAGCATGACGCACCTGAACGAACTACCGTTTGCCACCCTGCAGTTCTACACGACGGCACCGTATCCGTGCAGCTACCTGGACGATCGCCAGGCCCGCTCCCAGGTGGCCACGCCTTCGCACCTGATCAACAGCGACGTGTATTCGGAACTGGTGCGCAACGGCTTTCGCCGCAGCGGCATTTTCACCTACCGCCCGTATTGCGACGGCTGCCAGGCCTGCATCCCCGTGCGCGTGGTGGCCGGCGAGTTCACGCCGAACCGCAACCAGCGCCGCGCGTGGAGCCGGCACGCCGACCTGCAGGCGGGCGTGGCCACCCTGTCCTTCCTCGACGAGCACTACGAACTGTATCTGCGCTACCAGAGCACGCGCCACGCGGGCGGCGGCATGGACCAGGACAGCCGCGACCAGTACGCGCAATTTTTGCTGCAAAGCCGGGTCAACACGCGCCTGGTGGAGTTCCGCGATGCCGAAGGCACGCTGCGCATGGTCAGCATCATCGACGTGCTGGCCGACGGCCTGTCATCCGTCTACACATTCTTCGATCCCGACGTGCCGGGCGCCTCGTACGGCACCTACAACGTGCTGTGGCAGATCGCCCAGGCGCAGGAACTGGGACTGCCCTACATCTACCTGGGCTACTGGATCGCGCAAAGCCCGAAGATGGCCTATAAAATCAACTTCAAGCCGCTGGAAGCGCGGATCAAGGGGCAGTGGGTCGTCCTGTAAAATCGGGTAGGTCGGATTAGCGGCGGTACACCGCGTAATCCGACACTGCAAAGCCAACAATGGTGTCGGATTACGCTGCGCCTCGGCGGCGCCGCTAATCCGACCTACGCCTTGTTACCTGCTCTTGTCCGGAAACACCGGACGTGCCGGCCGCACGGGCGGATTCTTCGCCAGTTCGGCCTGGATCACCTCGATCGCCTTTTCCAGCTGGGGATCGCGGCCGGCGATGACGTCGGCCGGCGTTTGCTCGACTTCGATATCGGGCGGCACGCCTTCGTTTTCCACGCCCCAGCCGTTTTCGCGCGTCCAGAACGCCAGGTTCGGCGCCGTGATCGTGCCGCCATCCATCAGCACGGGGAAGCCGAGGATGCCCACCAGGCCGCCCCAGGTGGCCTTGCCGATCAGCGGGCCCATGTTGTTCTTGCGGAACATCCACGGCAGCAGGTCGCCGCCCGAGCCGGCCGTCTCGTCGATCAGCATGGCGCGCGGCCCCTGGATCGAGGCGGACGGCGTCTTCATGTCGGCGCCGTAGCGCATGGTCCACCAGGCGATTTCCTTCTTCTGCAGGATCTCGATGTAGTAATCGGCCACGCTGCCGCCGCCATTGAAACGCTCGTCGACGATGATGGCCTGCTTGTCCGCCTGCGGGAAGAAGTAGCGCTTGAAGTAGGTGTGGCCCAGGCCAGCCGTATTCGGCACGTACACGTACGCCACCTTGCCATTGGTGGCCGCATTGACCTTGCGCATATTGCCTTCGATCCAGTCGCGGTTGCGCAAGGCATCTTCCGTCGGCACGGGCACCACGGTGATCGTGCGCGCGCCCTTGCCGTCGGCCGATGGTCCCACGGTCAGGTCGATGGCCTTGCCGGCCGTGTTTTCGAAGGCGCTGTAGATATTCGTCGGCGGCGCCAGCGGGCGGCTGTCGACGGCCAGCAGGTATTCGCCCGCCTTCACGTTCAGGCCCGGCTCCGTCAGCGGCGCGCGCAGGGCCGGATTCCAGTTCAAGCCGCCATACACCTTCTTGAAGCGGTAATGGCCGTCGCTCACTTCGTAATCGGCGCCCAAGAGTCCCCCCGGCACCTTCTTCGCCTCGATGAAATCGTCGCCGCCACCGCCGCGGTGGTGGCCAACGGCCAGTTCGCTGCACATCCACTGGATCAGGCGGTTCAGGTCCGCGCGGCTGGACAACTCGGGCAGGAAGACGGCGTACTTGTCGCGCATGGTCTTCCAGTCCACGCCATGCATGCCCGGGTCATAGAAATAATCGCGATTGATGCGCCACACTTCATTGAAAATCTGCGCCCACTCGGCGCGCGGATCGGCTTTCACTTCGATGGCGTCGACCTTGATCTTGCCTTCGCCCGGCGCCAGCAGCTTGCCCGTGGCAGACCCCATGGCCCAGTTGTCCTTCTGGCGGTACAGCAGCTTCTTGCCATCGGCCGATACTTCGAAATCATCGGCTTCCGCCACCACGGTTTCCGCCTTGCGCTCCTTCAAGTCAAAACGCTGCACGGCCTTCTTGCCGTCGCTTTCGCGCAGCAGGAAGATCTGCCCGGCGGCGCCGGCGGTCAGGCTGGAAAACTGCGCGGCCGGCAGCGGCAGGTCGACGATGCGCGTGGCGATGCCGTCGAAATCGATGTGGATCGGCACCACGGGCGCCACCGCCACTTTCGGGTCGTCGCGGCCCGTCTTCGGATCGATCTTCGGATCGATCTTCGGCTCGTTCTTCGGCTCCGCTTCCGCCTTCGCCGTGTCTTTCCTGCTCTCCGCGCCGGCGGCCTTTTCCTCGTCGCTTTCCTTGATCAGCGGCGACGGCAGGTCGCGCCGCAGCACGGCCATCCACACGGTGCGCGTCACCAGGTTGTCTTCGTTCTGCTGCGAGAACCAGTTGTTGCTGGGGCCCGCATTCGTCGACGCGAAGAAGTACAGGTATTTGCCGCTCTTGTCGAACACGGGCTGGGCCACGTCGGACAGGCCATCGGTCACGGGCATGGACTTGTTCTGCTCGACGGAATAGATGTAGGCGCTGCGCGTGTAGGTGGGCGAATTGAGCGTGTAGGCCAGCCAGCGCGAATCGGGCGCCCACGCGGCGCGCATGCTCTTGTCGACGCCATACATCGGCTCCGTGGCGATTTTTTGCACCTTGCCGTTGCCGATGTCGATCACGTACATGCTCCAGCCATTGTCGGCAAACGCGATCTTCCTGCTGTCGGGCGACCAGACGGCGTTGTCATAGAAGCCGCTGCCATTGAGCTTGAACTTGCGCACGGCGCCCTTGCCGTCCTGCGCGCGCACATGCAGCTCGTATTCGCCCGACTCGTCCGAGAAATACGCGACGGAGCGGCCATCGGGCGACCAGATCGGCGTGCGCTCGTGGGCGCCGGCCGTCTGCGTCAGGTTGCGCACGTCGCCCTTGTCGGCGGGGATGGTGACGATCTCGCCCCGGTATTCGAAGGCGATGCGCGCGCCCGACGGCGAAATCGAGGCGTCGCGGATGTATTTCGCGTTCTTCACCCAGCGGGCGCGCGTCTGTCCCAGGTCGCTGGCCACGCCGATGGTCAGCTTGCGCGCCTGGCCGCTGGCGATGTCAAACGAGTGCAGATAGCCGGCCTGCTCGTAGACGATGGTGCCGTTCGCGGCCGACGCGTTCAGCACGGGGAAATCCTTGTGCCGCGTCAGCTGGCGCACGGCTTTCGTCTTGACGTCGTAGGCAAACAGGTTGAATTCGCCGTTGCGGTCGGAGCGGAAGTACACGGTGTCCTTGATCCACATGGGGTCGACGTCGTTCGAGCGCGTGGTCGGCTGGGGGATTTTTTCGATCGACTTGTCGCTGGACGAAAACAGCCACAGCCAGGAATTGGTGCCGCCCCGGTAGCGCTTCCACTGCTTGAAGGCAGGCATCAGCGGGTTGTAGGCGATGCGCTTGCCATCGGGCGAATACGTGGCGCGCGACGCGTTCGGGATTTCCAGCTGCGTTTCCACGCCGCCCGCCACGGGCACCGTAAACAGCTTCTGGAAGCGGTTGTTGAAGGCGGCGCGGGGCGAAGTGAACATCACGGCCTGGCCATCGGGCGTGAACGATTGCGCCAGGTCGGCGCCCGGGTGGAAGGTCAGGCGGCGCGGCACGCCGCCCGCCGCCGCGATCACATACACGTCGACATTGCCGTCGATGTTCGCGCTATACGCGATCAGGCTGCCGTCGGGCGAAAACACGGGGTTCGATTTGTCGCCCAGGTCGGAAGTGAGACGCCGCGCGCCGCCGCCGTCGAGGTTCGATAGCCATACGTCGCCCGCATAGATGAAGGCGATGTGGCGGCTGGAGACGGCCGGTTCACTCAGCATGCGGGTGTCCTGCGTATTGGGCAAGGCCAGGGCCGGGTGGCTCAGCAGCAGTGCGCTGGCGGCCGCGATGGCGGTCAGGATGCGTGTCTTTTTCAATCGATGTCTCGCTTATGAAGTGAAGGGAACAGGGAAGAAACAGGAAAGTCCGCGGCCGGATGCGAATTAGCAAGGACTCAATATTGCATCAGACCAACAAGAACTATACACCCGGCAGCCGCGCGGAACACGGTAAAATACGGCACTTATTTCGCGCGCCGCCAGCCCTTCCCGGCAGCCCGCATACCTACTCAAAGCGCCCCATGTCTGAAAAATTCCTGTACTCCCTCGCCCGTCCCCTGCTGTTTTCGATGGATGCCGAAGCGGCCCATCATTTCACCTTGCCCGCCCTGAAACGCGCCAGCGCGCTGGGCCTGACGAAGCTGGCCGGCAAACCGGCGGCGGACCCGCGCACGGTGATGGGCATCACCTTCCCCAATCCAGTAGGCCTGGCCGCCGGCCTGGACAAGGATGGCGCCTACATCGACGCGCTGGCCGACCTGGGTTTCGGCTCGATCGAAGTGGGCACCGTCACGCCGCGCGCGCAGGCGGGCAATCCGCAACCGCGCATGTTCCGCCTGCCGCAGGCGCAGGGCATCATCAACCGCATGGGTTTCAACAATGGCGGCGTGGACGCGTTTGTTGCCAACGTGCAGGCGTCGAAGTTTTACCAGGAACGCGCCGGCGTGCTGGGCCTGAACATCGGCAAGAACGCCGACACGCCGATCGAGCGGGCGGCCGACGACTATCTGCTGTGCCTGGAAAAAGTCTACCCCTACGCCAGCTATGTGACGGTAAACATCTCGTCGCCGAACACGAAGAATTTGCGCCAGCTGCAGGGCGCGTCGGAACTCGACGCCCTGCTGTCGCAACTGAAGGACGCGCAGGCGCGCCTGGCGGACAAGCACAAGCGCTACGTGCCGCTGGCCCTGAAGATCGCCCCGGACATGGATGGCGAGCAGGTGAAAAGCATCGCCGAGTCGCTCACGCGCCACCAGATCGACGGCGTCATCGCCACCAACACGACTCTGTCGCGCAGCGCCGTCGAAGGCATGCCGCACGGCGCGGAAGCGGGCGGCCTGTCGGGCGCGCCCGTGTTCGAATTGTCGAACAATGTGATCCGCCTGCTGAAAGCGGAACTGGGCGACGCCTTGCCCATCATCGGCGTGGGCGGCATCATGCAGGGCAAGGATGCTTTGGCCAAGTTCGAGGCGGGCGCGCAACTGGTGCAGCTGTACAGCGGCCTGATTTACGCCGGTCCCGCCCTGATCAAGGATTGCGCGCGCGCGCTGCGCGGCAAACAGGCGGCATGATAGACAAGGTCAGACTCGGTTCCAGCAGCCTGGAAGTGAGCGGGATCTGCCTGGGCACGATGACCTTCGACGAGCAGCTTAGCGAAGCCGAAGCGCACAGCCAACCCGACTAGGCGCGCGGCGTCAACTGCATCGATATGGCGGAAGCGGTAATGCGAGGTGCCTGGAAAACGCCAGGGTAGCACTGATTCATTCAATTTCTGGAAATTTGCCGCTTTAGAAATCCCAAACCCCTACATGAATTTCAAGCGAAAATCCGAACGAATCAGCCACTCACTCAGCGTTCCAGGTCCTGTTCGCGATGGGCGGTGCGGTGGCAGAGGGAATACCAAGTTCTCCTTGCCGCCAAGCCAGGCATATTCTTTTCCAGGCATCACCGCCACATTATAAACACATTCCACGTTCAAAAAATCATCATTAATGAAGGGGAGCTGCCAGTGATTCTTCCGTTGCAACGGTACCTATGATGAGTTGAGGCTTTACGTTAGGCCTGGCAAGACGTTTTGCGTAGCCACTGGTCGTAGGGTCTTTATAATTTCTCCCTACTACAAGCTTAATTGCCGCCCAATCATTATGATCTTTAATGACACCTCCTACCGCATGATCAGAAATAAATTTTTGATAAGTAGATGTTTCTTTCATATTATTTGCATTCCAATCGCCATAGACGCCCGGATCCGCACCACGTCCGATATAGGCATTTTCATCGACAGCATATTCATCTAAACTACCTCCACTTCCATCCGAATAATCAATCTTCATATTCGGGGTACTGCAAGGACCATTAACCAAATTACAAAGTCCAAATGAACCTTGCCTATAATATCCAGGCACAGCATAATTGTAGCCAACTATTTGATTACCGATACGTATTGCGTTGACATTTGTAGAGTAGTTATTCCGCGAATGATAGAAACGCTCCAGTACACCAATCTCTTTGGCCGAAGATGGCAATCCATTAAGCTGATACAAATAATTCATGACACTAAAATAATTTGGTTTACGGTGATCATGAACGTCGCCCCCATGACGTAATCCAAGCGTATGGCCCAATTCATGCATGATCGTGCTAGCCTGGGTATTTATTCGAAAATTAAGATACTCCTGACCTGCAGGAAAGGCGCCAGGAAGCAAGTCTGTCATTGTCACCTGAAATTTATTTCCAGGAAGTTCGGCAAGGCCAGAAGCAGTTGAGACCGTAGGTTTATTCTTGCTGGCCATTAAAGCATATCGAAAGATCGCTCTGCGACGTACATCCACGGCACTGGAATAGGCATATAAATTTTTGCAGCCTGATTCAAGTGCGTTAAGACCATAAACAGAATCAGCAAGTGGTGATGTAAGTTGAGTGCAGGGATCAAGGCGCTGCTCATGCGATACATTACCAGACAAATTATAATTTACCGCATCAAACGTCGGGGAGAACTTATTTCCAGCATCAAAATGCACAGAAATCTTACGCTGATTCGCCTGAAAAGCATCTACAATATTTTTTAGTGCGGCGCTCTGCAAGTCGATGATTGGATTGCTCGGATCCAGCATATAGCCGATGTGAATAAATAGATCTCTTTGCCCCGGACGCGCGCCCATACCATACAAGTCCAGGCCCGCAAAAGTTCCACCATTGACCTTCGCGGAATCTGGAATCCCATCTTTATCACTATCCGTTGCAGTTCCGTCCACGTCGTTTTTGCCGCCAGGGGTGGGAAACCCCACCAAGGTCCAGTCATTGTTTGTACCCGTTGTCCTGAGTTTATTGCTCAGTCGCACTATTGACGCACTGTTATGATCAAGGGGATCGAACGAGAAACTTACTTCATGGGTTATTCTTTCCGGGAACGCTGCGACATTTTCTACACTCTTAACGCTGCCATTATTCCAGAAATTGGCCGTCACCGGACTAGTCATTTCCGTTCCAAATCGGACAAAATCGGCCGTTTTCACATTATTGGCATCTGTTGCATCAAGTAGTTCCACAAAGCCAGTCGCATCGGTCCAATAAGGAACATACTTTCCTGTAGCGTCAATAATATAGGCGTGGCCTGTCTTATTGGCTGTAATATATTGCTGTTCGGCATCGGTCAAGCCCGTATAATCTCTTCCTGCCAAGACAAAATACCCGCCTGCAGGAATCATTATTTTCGGCAGGTTAAATATCACAGGCACCGGGCTTACGTCTATGGAGGACAATGAATTTTTGTACAATTGGGAGTAGTTAGAAACATTCAGCCCCCCTGATCGCAACTTGTAGGCACTCAAATCAATTGCTGTGCTCGAGTTATTATATACCTCAAGCCATGCGGAACCCTTATCGCGTCTATAGTTTGCGGCAACTTCGCTGATTAACAATCCTTCTTTTGCGGCAATAGGTGCACCCCGGGCAGCTAGTTGCGATTTAACTTGAGCTCCCGGCTCCGCTCCTTTTTCAGCATCGCCTCCGCAGCCGTTTAAAATACCGGCAATGGCAAATACCGTACAACTCATGAGAAATACTCTCAGTTTAATCATTTCATTTCCTTTTTTTACTTATATGAAATTAAATTTAAAACCTTCACCTCAACCCGGCGCCATTCCTCCTTTCATTTAAGATACTTTAGTATTGCGTGTGAAATTCCAAGGTCAAAATTTCAATATGCGACGTAGGGACCTACCGTACCGGCAGCGTCCATTCCTTCAATCGCAGTGTAGACTGTACGGCCAAAGAAAAAAGAAAGTCCCCAGATAAAATCCCTAGCGTCTACGCCTATTCCGGTTTGCTTACCAAACACAGTACTGTTTCCCGTAGCCACATCAAAATTAATAGAACCGCTGCGTCCGTTGGCTCCGGTATTGACCGCACTACGACTCAAGCTGGAACTCGGGCAGTAAAATACCAACATTCTGGCTGCATTGTTGCAAACAGCTATGGCGGGATCGTCGAAAAATAAAGCATTCGAACCTGTATCAAAATATCCTTGCAATACTCGCCCCTGATATACTGTTTCAAGATTTCCCACACTGCTTAAGGTATAGATGTTGGCGCTACCCAGAGAATTATTTGATTGTGTGCCGATGCCAAAAGTCAAAAGGCCGGTAGCACTGGCAACACCCTTGGCATCAATTTCTGGCAATTGCAACACTATGCCATTGTTATTTTTTTGAAATGATGCGACTGGATTGCTTACCTGCTTGGCTAACGGCATCGCCGTGGATCTGCAATCTTGGTCCGAGCAGGCGTAATACCATCCCTCTACATTGCGATCGGCGCAATTCGCTCCGCAATCCTGCACGAATGACGCGACGCCAAGCACCCCATTGGCATGAAAAGTTTCCACGGTGTTTTGTGGGTTTAGGGCACTGGAGCAGCCACTAGGTACAGAGGGAAAGGTATTATCGCCAATGATCTGTATTGGAATGTTGCGGCCGACCTCGCCAGCCATACGCACATCTGCCTGTTTCACGGAGCCCCAACTGTAACCATCGGCAAATTTGGTGCACTCTGCGATAGGTCTGCCTTCTGTATTAAGCATCGCTGGCAGCGGTACATTTGCAGCGAATGCCGAGGAAATTATTCGCAGACCGATTGAGCCTGTATCAAGCAAGATATGATCAATCGTTTGACATTGCGTGGAACTGCCAGGCACGCAAACAGTGATTGAAACGTAGGGCGTATTGATTGCATTGATTGATTTTCCAGAAATCAAGGGGCCGCTATCGACCACCACTGCAACGGTGTTTGCGGGAAGTTCAACGGTATTTGTGGATGGCGGCGCCGTGTTCCCAACGCGATTTTCGTTACCGCAAGCCTGCAGCAGCAGGAACAACGCTAATATCAGGAAGCGCATTATTTTCTTCCTGTTAGCGAATATCGTCTGAAGTCACGCCTTGCGGCAGCAGGCCCGGCACATATGCACTTCCAGCGAACGAACGCATATGACCTCCGGAACGGAGTACTAATTGGTCGGACTGAATTGCAACACCACGCTGACCTGATTTCCGCTGGCTAGCGGCAAACGCATATTGATCGGCATAGCTGCCCAGCAACTGTCGCAGGTCTGGCATGTTTGGCCCTTGCCAGCTGACAGCGAATACAACATTACCGGCATTGATGTATTCCCGCACCGTAGTGCCTGATTGGTCTATTTTTTCGTTAATCGCATAATTGCGATAGTTGCTCATGCGGCCGCTAACCTTGGACTGCGCTCCATTTCCCGCTTTAGCGTTACTAGCCGGCGCGACCACAGGAGCACCTAGCGTCGCAAATGCTGGCGTCGATTGCAAAAACAGCGACACACATGCGGGCCCGGAAAATATAAAAAACTTCATAGATTCGACTTTTCCTGAATATTGTTATGGATCGCCGCGACCACTCTGAACGCGGTGTATATTTTTATCCAAAAAATTAAACTTCCACGGATATTGCGCGCCTTGTCAATGTTTCCGATCTGCGGAATTTCTGATTAATTTCGTTTTTCCTTTTAAAGCCCCACGCAAGTATTTTTTTCAAAACCACGCTCATTGAATTATTTAAATAAACCGAGTTTTGAAATTATTAATTAATTAGCGTATTGAATTGTCGAATTCCAAATAATTTCCGCCAATCGGCACCATTAATTGTCATTTGAGCACTTACAGACTAATGTGAAGTTGGCATCAAAAAAATAGGACCAGTCCTATTTTTGATCTCTAGCGGGGCTCTGTTGCACAAATCCTACGCGGCGTTGCCTGAGTCAACGTTCAGGAAGAGTGTCAGGATGAACACACCGGCCAAACCGAAGCGCTACTCGAAAAGCCTCCCCAGTTCCGGCATGATGTCGTCGGAGCATTTCTGATCTCCCCTGGCCGTGATGGGCAAGCTGAGCGACCAAAGCAAGATCGTCCACATCGGCGTGTCGAACGAGGCGCCGTGAGGCGTGTGCGAATACTTCAAGCAAGCCGAGCTGAAAGACTTGCCGCGCATCGTTTCCGTCCAGAACCTGTACAAGCTGACGCACGCCATGTCGAGACGAGCTGCTCGATGGCAGCTGACGGCGAAATACCTCTGCCATCATCGGCGTCACCAGCGTGTAACAGTGGCGGCAGAATATGCACGCGCATCCAGTCGCGCTGTCGCCGGAACTGGCGGGGACGGTGAACGCCACCTATGCCAGTGCGCCTAATCCGGGGCAGCAGGCGCCCGGCTCTCCTATACATAGTCGCTTTTATACAACAGCTGCCAATTTACTGCTGTGCAGCATTGCGGCCTTGCCTTGCCCGGCCGTATGCTGGAAACGAGGCCATATGCGCTACGCGCACCATGTTGACGTCTTTCAGATATTTATTGCATATCGATAGACAGAACGATTCGTAAGCACGCCGCGTGCCCACTGTTAATCTGATTGCATCACCGGACCGCCATGGTCCGCGCAACCACCAACCGAAGAGATATCGTCGATGAGTTCAAGCAACGCCCGCTCCCAGCTTCCCGCCCTCCCCGTAAAAACCGTCATCGCCGCCAGCCTGGTCGCCTGCTTCAGCCTGCCGATGCAGGCGCAAGCGCAGCAAGAGCTGCCGGCCGAAGGCGAATTGCAATCGGTGGTGGTCACCGGCACCTTCGCCAAGAACCGCCGCACCATCGATTCCGAATCGCCGATCGACATCCTCACTTCGCGCGACCTGCAAAGCACGGGATCGGGCGAACTGGCCACCGTGCTGGCGCGCCTGCTGCCGTCGCTGAACTTCGCCCGCGCCACGGGCGCCGACGCCAGCGACGCCGTGCGTCCGGCCCAGTTGCGCGGCCTGTCGCCCGACCAGACCCTGGTACTGGTGAACGGCAAGCGCCGCTACACCTCGGCCGTCGTCAACGTCAATGGTTCGCTGGGCCGCGGCTCGGCGCCCGTCGATCTGAACGCCATCCCCTTGGCCGCCATCGACCACGTGGAAGTGCTGCGCGATGGCGCCGCGGCCCAGTACGGCTCCGACGCGATCGCCGGCGTGATCAACATCATCCTGAAAAAAGGCGCGGCCGGCGGCGATGTCGAAGTGGGCTATGGCCAGACGCAGGAACGCGACGGCAAGCAAAAATCCATCAAGGGTTCGGCCGGCTTCGCCCTGGGCGACGACGGCTGGGTGCGCGTCTCGGCCGAAGTGGCGGAACGCGACCCGACCAACCGCGCCGGCGCCGACTTCCGCAATCCGCTGGAGCCGCGCTACGGCAAGGTCAACCAGCGCTATGGCGACCCGGAAAGCAAGCCGGCAACGATTTTCCTCAACAGCGAATACCGCATCAGCGACAATCTCGACTGGTATGCCTTCGGCAACTACGGCAAGCGCGACACCTCGGCCGCCGCCACCTGGCGCACGGCGCTGATCCAGGATTCCAACACCAAGGTGTACTCGCAGCGCACGCCGATCTTCCCGGAAGGCTTTTTGCCGCTGCAAAACAGCACCCTGACGGACCAGTCCTTGGTGACGGGCTTGCGCGGCGAAGCGGCCGGCTGGCGCTGGGATGCCAGCCTCAATTACGGCAGCAACAAGTTCGAACTGGACCTGGACAATACGGTCAACCAGGCGCTGGGCGCCAACAGCCCCACGCATTTCTATGCCGGCTCGCTGAAGAACGAGCAGACCGTGTTCAACCTCGATGCGGCACGCGAATTCCCCGTCGCGTTCTTTTCCGGTCCGCTGACGGTGGCCGTGGGCGCCGAGGCGCGCCATGAAAAGTACACGATCGGCGCCGGCGATGAAGCGTCGTACACGGGCGGCGGTTCGCAAGGCTTTGCCGGCTTCCGTCCTGTCAACGCGGGCAGCCACTCGCGCCACAACGAGTCGATCTATGTGAACCTGGAAGCGGAAGCGACGAAGAAACTGTCGGGCGGCGTGGCGTTGCGCCATGAGCGCTACAGCGATTTCGGCAGCACCACCTCGGCCAAGGGCTCGGCCCGCTATGCGTTCACCGATGCGCTGTCCCTGCGCGGCACCGTGTCGAGCGGCTTCCGCGCGCCATCCTTGGCGCAGCAGTACTACACCATCACCACCACCAACTTCCAGGTCATCAACGGCAACAATACGGCCATCGAGACGGGCACCTTCGCCGTGAATACGCCGCAGGCGCGCGCCCTCGGAGCGCAAGACCTGAAGCCGGAAAAGGCCCGCAACTACAGCCTGGGCCTGCAGTTCCAGCCCAGCCGCAACTTCACCACGACGGTCGACGCCTACCGCATCGACATCGACAACCGCATCCTGTTCTCGGCCAACCTGGCGCTGAACGACAAGCTCAAGGCCCAGCTGGCGACGCAAGGCTCGACCGTGGGCGCGGCGCGCTACTTCACCAACGCCGTCGATACGCGCACGGAAGGCGTGGACATCGTCAGCACCTACCGCATCGACCTGCAGGACAAGGACCGCCTGGACCTCACCGTGGCGTACAACCACAACAAGAGCACGGTACGGAAAATCGCCGACAATCCGGCCATCCTGACGGCCAACAACCTGAAACTGATCGACCGCCAAAGCATCGACCGCATCACGGTGGCGTCGCCGAAGGACAAGTTCAGCCTGGCCGCCGACTACGGCTTCGGCATCTGGAATGCGCACGGCGTCGTGACGCGCTACGGCAGCTTCACCGTGCCGCAAAACGACGTCAAGCTGGACCAGACGTATGACCCGCAATGGGTGCTGGACGTCTCCGGTTCCGTGAAACTGGGCAAGAACTGGCGTCTGGTGGCCGGCATCGACAACGTCACCAACCGCTATCCGGCGCAAGTGACGAGCGCGGGCAACCTGAACGTCAACGGTACCCAGCCGTACAGCATCTTCGCGCCGAACGGCTTCAACGGCCGCTATTACTACGCCAAGGCTGGCTATAGCTGGTAAATCCCCCCCTGCCATGCAAAAAGCCCGGAACGCATCGCGTTTCCGGGCTTTTTTTCATGCTTTAGCACAAGCGCCCGCAGGCGCCTCAGGCTCAGGCGCGGCGGCGGCGCGCGACAAAACCGACCAGGCCCAGGCCCAGCATCAGCATGCCGTAGGTCGCTGGCTCAGGCACGGCCGATACCGAACTGTAGGCGCGGAAATTGCTCAGGCCGCGCGGCAGGTTGGCAATGCTGAAAACCGTATTCGCGGCCAGCGGCGTGTCCCAGTGGAACAGCAGTTCGCCACGGCCATAATGCACGGCCAGGTAGTCGAAGCTGGAGTTGACGGTGAACGAACCGGACTTGCCGCTTTCCAGGTCGCCCTGGGCGGCAAAGACCAGCGAGCCGGTACCGCTGGAAGGCAGACCAAACTTGCTGCTGACCAAGCTCTGGATGGCGGCCGCGCTTTGCGCGCCGGACGGGTTGGCGCCGTCATAGACCCAGACCGAGTCCGCTGCCACGCTGCCGTAGGTGACGGTCTTGCCGCCCACCGAGAAGCCGCTCATGGCGGGATCGGTGATTTCCACCCAGCTTGCGGCCTGGGCCAATGGCGCCAGGAAAGCCGAAACGCTCAGGCACAGACCCAGCAGCGCATGTTTAGTCGTATTCATAATTTCCCCTATTGATAAATTTCAAAAATTACAACGTTGATTATATTTTTGTTATATTTCTTTGCGATTGGACAAAAGATATCATTCAAGAAACCAAAGTGCAATAAAAGAAACAAATTTTACCATTGGCATTTTCAATCGGCCCCATCAGTTTCTTACCGAGAACGGCTATCACGGGGCGTGCTACCATCCTTGCCGCGACCGGACGCCGCTTCAGGAAGCAAGATTGTTGTAGATCGGCACATCCCAAGCGGTGGTGTAGCCCTGCGGCAACCAGCATGAAGGAAGGCGTGGTCATCCTGACACGCAATCGGCTACCATGGGTTCACTCTTCTTGATATCGGATAACCATGCCCAGCTGGCACCTGGCCGACGCAGCCGACCTGGCGGCGCGCGCCCCCTCCACCATCTATAAATCGCCGCCCGAGGCCATCGCCCACAACACGCAACCATGCATGGCGGTGGACGAATGACGACAGATGAACTGAAGGAATTTTGCGCGGCCCTGCCCGGCGCGCAAGCCGTACTGTACGGTGCGCCGTCGAACATCCTCATGTATGAGGTAAGCGGCAAGAAGTTTGCCTATTTCAAGACCAGCGCGCCGGAACAATGGCGCTTCAGCCTGCGCGTCAGCGCCGGGCGCTTCATCGAACTGACGGACATGCCGGGCGTGAAACCGGCCCGCTACATGGGCCGCTTTCACTGGATCACCATCGTCGACGTGGCGCGCTTCCCGGCCGATTACCTGGCGGAACTGGTGCAGGATAGCCATGCGCGCGCCGTGGCCAGCCTGACCCGCGCACAGCGGGCCGCGCTGGCTTAAAGAGCGTCCTCGCCCGCCATGGCGCGGTCGATGTCTTCGCGCGTCAGGTCCGGCGCCAGCTGCAGGATGAACTCGTAGGCGTAGGCGCGCAGGTAGGCGCCGCGGCGCACGGCCAGGCGCGTCGTATTGGTGGCGAACAGGTGCGATGCTTCCACGGCCCGCAGCCCCTTGTCGCGGCCATGGTCGAAGGCCATTGAGGCGACGATGCCCACGCCCAGCCCCAGCGCCACGTATTGCTTGATGACGTCGGAATCCATGGCCGTGAGGATGATGTCGGTCGTCACGCCCGCCTTGGCGAACGCATCGTCGATATGGCCGCGGCCCGTAAAACCCTTGTCGTAGGTAATCAGCGGGTATTTCGCCAGGTCTTCCAGGCGGATCGGCGAATGTTCGAGCAGCGGATGGCCGTCCGGCACGACGATCAGATGGCTCCAGCGGTAGCACGGGAACGACACGAGGTCGGGGAACTGGCTCAGGCCTTCCGTGGCGATGCCGATATCGGTCTTGCCCGAGAGCACCCATTCCGCGATATGTTCCGGTGCGCTTTGCTGCAGCGCGATGCGCACCTCGGGGAAGGCGGCGCGGAAACTCTGCACCACTTTCGGCAGCGCATAGCGCGCCTGCGTGTGCGTGGCCGCCACCGACAAGGTGCCGCTGGTCTGGCCGCTGTATTCGAGGCTGGCCTGCTGCAGGTTTTCCGCCTCGATCAGCAGGCGGTCGACGATTTTCAAAATGCCCTTGCCCGGTTCCGTCAAGCCCGTCAAGCGCTTGCCGTTGCGCTCGAAAATCACCACGCCCAGCTCGTCCTCGAGTTCGCGGATCTGCCGGCTCACGCCCGGCTGCGACGTGAACAGGGCATTCGCCACTTCCGTCAGGTTATAGCCGCGGCGGGCCGCTTCGCGGATCGAACGCAGTTGTTGAAAGTTCATATATTTTCAGCCTTTAGGTTCTTGTTGGTTCAACGAACACGTGGAGGCGTTTCGGGCGGACAACCAGCGTTTCGCCTTCCTTCAGCTGCAGATGGGTAAAACGCTCGTTCGACATCACCGCTTCGATCAGCTCGCTGTTATCGACGCGCTGCAAATCCAGCTGGGCCAGCGGGCCGATCGCATGGGCGCGGCTCAGCTTCACCACGATGCCTTCGGCGCCCTGCGTGTAGCGGTCGATTTCCAGGTCGTGCGGACGCACATAGGCCGTGCCCTTGCTGTCGCTCACGCCCGCGTAATCGGGCACTTCGAAGCTGGCGTCGCCGGTCGCCATCACGCCGTCATGCACGCGGCCGTGGAACAGGTTGACGTTGCCCAGGAAGCCATACACGAACGGCGAGGCCGGGTGGTTGTAGACTTGCTCAGGCGAACCCAATTGCTCGACCGTGCCCTTGTTCATCAACACGACCTGGTCGGCCACTTCCAGCGCCTCTTCCTGGTCATGCGTCACAAAAATGCTGGTGACGTGCAGATCGTCATGCAGGCGGCGCAGCCAGCGGCGCAATTCCTTGCGCACCTTGGCATCCAGGGCGCCGAACGGCTCGTCGAGCAGCAGCACGCGCGGCTCGACAGCCAGGGCGCGCGCCAGGGCGATACGCTGGCGTTGTCCGCCCGACAGTTGCGGCGGATAGCGGTCGGCCAGCCAGTCCAGCTGCACCAGTTCCAGCAAATCTTTCACTTTACGGCGGATCTGGTCTTCCGACGGGCGCTCGCTGCGCGACTTCACGCGCAAGCCAAAGGCCACGTTCTCGAACACGGTCATGTGCTTGAACAGCGCATAGTGTTGAAATACGAAACCGACTTGCCGCTCGCGCACGTGGCGGTTCGACGCGTCTTCCGCATCGAGCAGCACCTGGCCGCTGTCAGGGTGTTCCAGACCGGCTATGATGCGCAGCAAAGTCGTCTTGCCGCAACCCGACGGGCCCAGCAGGGCCGTCAGTTCGCCGGCGGGAAAGTCCAGCGAGATATTGTCGAGGGCGACGAAATCACCGAAACGTTTATTGATGTTTTTAACTGCGATGGTCATATCAGTGCTCCGTGGAACGTAAGGCGGAATCGTCGGCGTCGCTCTCGTTCAAACGCCACTCAATAAAGGCTTTCAGGGCCAGAGTCACCAGCGCCAGCAGGGCCAGCAGGGAGGCGACGGCAAACGCGGCGGCGAAGTTGTACTCGTTGTACAGAATCTCCACCTGCAGCGGCATGGTGTTGGTTTCGCCGCGGATGTGGCCGGACACGACGGACACGGCGCCGAACTCGCCCATGGCGCGGGCGTTGCACAGGATCACGCCATACAGCAGACCCCATTTGATATTTGGCAAAGTCACGCGGCGGAATGTGTTCCAGCCCGAGGCGCCCAGCACGATGGCGGCCTCTTCCTCTTCACTGCCCTGCGACTGCATCAGCGGGATCAGTTCGCGCGCCACGAACGGGAAGGTAATGAAGATCGTCGCCAGCACGATGCCGGGCACGGCAAACAGGATCTTGATGTCGTGCGCCTGCAGCCACGGGCCGAACCAGCCCTGGGCGCCGAACATCAGCACATAGATCAGGCCGGAAATCACGGGCGAGACGGAGAACGGCAAGTCGATCAGGGTCAGCAGGATGCTCTTGCCGCGGAAGTCGAACTTGGCGATGCACCAGGAAGCGGCCACGCCGAAGACCAGGTTCAGCGGCACGGCGATGGCCGCCGTGATCAGGGTCAACTTGATGGCGGAAATCGCGTCCGGATCGATGATGGCGGCGATATACGCTTCCCAGCCCTTCTTGAACGCTTCGGCAAACACGGCCACCAGGGGCACGATGAGGAATGCCGTCAGGAACAGCAAGGCGATGGTGATCAATACCGTGCGCACCCACAACGGTTCCAGCACGACGGGGCCGACATTCGGCTCGAAGCGGCGCGCTTTTGGCGGCGCAGTGTCCACGCCAGCGGCGGCAGTCGTATTCGTACTCATGATTTCTTCGCCTTTCCGCGCGTCCATGCTTGCAGCAGGTTAATCGTCAACAACAGCAGGAAAGACACCACCAGCATCACCACGGCGATGGCCGTGGCGCCTGCGTAATCGTATTGCTCCAGCTTGGTAATAATGAACAGCGGCGTGATTTCCGACACCATCGGCATGTTGCCGGCAATAAAGATCACGGAACCGTACTCGCCCGTGGCGCGGGCAAATGCCAGCGCAAAGCCCGTCAGCAACGATGGCAGAATCGTGGGGAAGATGACGCGGATAAACGTTTGCAGGGAATTGGCGCCCAGGCTGGCGGCCGCTTCTTCGAGTTCCTTTTCCGCGTCTTCCAGCACCGGCTGCACGGTGCGCACGACAAATGGCAAGCCGATGAAGGTCAGCGCCACCACCACGCCCAGCGGCGTGAACGCCACCTTGATGCCCAGCACGCCTTCGATGAACTGGCCGAACCAGCCGTTCGACGAATACAGGGCCGTCAGGGTGATGCCGGCCACGGCCGTCGGCAAGGCGAACGGCAAGTCGACGAGCGCGTCGATGATGCGCTTGCCGGGAAACTTGTAGCGCACCAGCACCCAGGCCAGGATGCCGCCAAACACCACGTTCAGCAGGGCGGCGATCAGCGAGGCGCCGAACGTCAGGCGGTATGACGCCATCACGCGCTCGGACGTGACGGCGCTGAAGAAGGCGTCCCATGTCATGGTGAAGGTTTTCAGGAACACCGACGACAAGGGAATGAGGACGATCAAGGCCAGGTAAAAGAGCGTGAAGCCCAGTGACAGCTTAAACCCCGGCATGACCCGAAACGGCGCTCCGCGCGCCTTGGGCGGCGCTAGTGTTGCTTCAGACATGGATACCCCTTCTTATTACATTTTTGAGTTATAGGGCGCAATAATCACATGCAATCGTTATAAAAAGAACTAACCATTTCTCATTTGCTTAGATGGATTTTGCATACTTGCCAGCAGAATCTGCAGGCGAAAAAAAACGCACCGGCGAGGTGCGTTTTTGTGGAAACAAGAGTGCCGAATAAAACGTTCAGGGCTAGGCGCGTTGCCGAAGACAGTACGAATGTACGGCGAGGCAATGCAACAACGCCATGGACGTTTTTTCGGTGCTCTTACTTGTTCGGCTGCGGCGTCAAGCGCAAGTATGGCTTGGCGGCCGTAAAGCCCTTCGGATATTTCTGCTTGATCACCTCCGGGTCTTGCACGGTCAAGGGAATGATGACGTCGTCGCCATCCTTCCAGTTGCCGGGCGTGGCCACCGTGTAACCGTCCGTCAGCTGCAGGGCATCGATGACGCGCAGGATTTCATTGAAGTTGCGGCCCGTGCTGAGCGGATACGTGAGGATCAGCCGCACTTTCTTGTTCGGGTCGATGATAAAGACGGAGCGCACGGTGGCCGTGACGGACTGTTCAGGGTGGATCATGTCGTACAGCACCGACACTTTCTTGTCGACGTCAGCGATGATGGGGAAGCCCACCACCGTGTTTTGCGTCTCTTCGATATCCTTGATCCAGCTCTTGTGCGACTCGGCCGCGTCCACGGACAGGGCGATGGCCTTCACGTTGCGCTTGTCGAATTCCGGCTTGAGCTTGGCCGTCAGGCCCAGCTCCGTCGTGCACACGGGCGTAAAGTCGGCCGGGTGGGAAAACAGCACCACCCAGGAATTGCCCGCCCATTCGTGGAACTTGAGCGGGCCGATCGAGCTGTCTTGTTCAAAATCAGGGGCGACATCGCCCAGGCGTAAAGTCATCGTGATCTCCTTGAGAGGTTGTGTGGCAGGATGTTCGTCGTATCAGGCTGCCTGACGGTGGCGCTTGTCGCTTTGCGCCAGATCAAACAGCGTTTGCAGTTGCGCCTGGCCGTAGACCCAATCGCCAAGGCGCGACTCCGCGTTGATATGGCCCAACGCACCGCCATCAATATACTTGCAATTCCAGCGCCGCGCCCACTGCGCCGCGTGTTCGGCCGTCATCCACGGGTCCGTCTGGCTGGCGATCAGGATGCCGGGGCAAGGCAGCCGCTTTTGCGGCAATGCCTTCGCCACGCCAAACTTGTCGGGGTCGGCCGGCCCCACCAGCAGCACGCCGGCCACGCCCTGCGGGTCGCGCGCCAGGCTGTGCGCCGCCGTCAGGCAGCCGAAGCTGTGGGCGACGATCAGGGTAGGACGCGCATCCTGCCGCCGCACCTGGTCCAGGCGCGCCGACCAGGCGGCCAGGTCAGGCGCGTTCCAGTCATCCTGCTCGACCCGCTCGAATTGCGGATACAGGCGCTGCCAGCGGCTCTGCCAATGCTCGGGACCGCTGTTATGCAAGCCCGGCACGATCAGTACCCGGTAGTCGGAAAAGCTGCGCAGCGCCATGATGGTTCCTTTTAGTAACGGTCTGGCAATCGTGCCATCCGGTATTACTTAGGCTGGTAGATCTGGTCGAAGATGCCGCCGTCGGCAAAGTGCGCCTTCTGTGCCGCCGTCCAACCGCCGGCCACTTGCTCGATGGTGAACAGGTTGACCTTGGCGAACTGAGACGCG
Organism: Janthinobacterium sp. GW821-FHT03C10; assembly: GCF_059420865.1. Classification (NCBI taxonomy): domain Bacteria; kingdom Pseudomonadati; phylum Pseudomonadota; class Betaproteobacteria; order Burkholderiales; family Oxalobacteraceae; genus Janthinobacterium; species Janthinobacterium sp. GW821-FHT03C10. The sequence goes on from NZ_JBWKUN010000006.1 coordinate 21,866, forward strand.
TATTTCTTCGCCGCCTTGTCCGTTGCCGGACGGTAGTAATTCTTGGCGATGATGTCTTGCGCTTCGTCCGTGTACAGGTAGTTCAGGTAAGCCTCGGCCACCTTGCGCGTACCATGCTTGTCGGCAAACTTGTCGACGACGGCGACGGGCGGCTCGGCCAGGATGCTGACGGACGGCGTGACGATGTCGAACTTGGTCGGGCCCAGTTCCTTGACGGCGAGATACGCCTCGTTTTCCCAGGCGATCAGCACGTCGCCGATACCGCGTTCGACGAAGGTAGTGGTGGCGCCGCGCGCGCCGGAATCGAGCACGGGCACGTTTTTATACAGTTTGCCGAGGAAATCCTTGGCCTTCGCTTCGTTGCCGCCCGGCTGGCGCAAGGCGTAGCCCCAGGCTGCCAAATGGTTCCAGCGGGCGCCGCCCGAGGTTTTCGGATTCGGCGTGATGACGGACACGCCCGGCTTGATCAGGTCGTTCCAATCCTTGATGCCTTTCGGGTTGCCCTTGCGCACCAGGAAGACGATGGTCGAGGTGTAAGGCGAGCTGTTGTGCGTCAAGCGTTTTTGCCAGTCGGCGGCCAGCAGCTTGTGCTCGGCCAGGGCGTCGATGTCGTAGGCCAGGGCCAGCGTGACGACGTCCGCTTCCAGGCCGTCGATGACGGCGCGCGCCTGCTTGCCGGAGCCGCCGTGCGATTGCTTGATCTTGACGTTGTCGCCCGTCTTGCCTTTCCATTCCTTGGCAAACGCCGTATTCACATCCTGGTACAGCTCGCGCGTCGGGTCGTACGACACATTGAGCAGGGTGATATCGGCAGCCTGCGCCGTTTGCAGAATGGCAAACGCGCTGAGGGCGGCGGCAATGATGATTTTTTTCGACAGCATCTAAGATCCCCGTATGGTTGAACTTTCAGAGCCACCAGATTACGGCGCAACGGCCGCAAAGAGAACGAAGCGTTTCGCCGTTCGATATGCGATTTTCGCATATCGAGGCCGCGCAACGGGGATTTAGTGCTTAATAAAAACGGTTGAACAGCACCACAGACCACGTGGCGAAAGCCAGGATACACGTGAGCAGCACGGCGGCGCTGCCGAAGTCCTTGGCGTTTTTCGACAGCGGATGGCGCTCGAGCGAAATGCGGTCGACCACGGCCTCGATTGCCGAATTGATCAGTTCGACGATCAGCACCAGCAGCAGCACGCCGATCAGCACCAGTTTTTCAAACGCGGAGATGCGCAGCAGCAAGGCGATCACGGTGCCGACGAGGAACAAGCCCAGTTCCTGGCGGAACGCGTGTTCGTGGCGCCAGGCCGCTTTCAAGCCGTCGAGCGAATAGAAAAAGGCGGAAAAAATCCGTTTCAAGCCGCTTTTGCTCTTGAATTCATTTACAGGTTGCATAGTTTTCCATGATTCAAAGTCCATCCAGCCGCCAATTATGACGGCCAACATGAGAATTGTGACAATTTATTCGCTGAATATCTCGGAACATTTCACTATTTTTTCACATCATGGTATAAAGATGCATGAATACTGCATTGCACCAAATCCATCATGAAAATTGAACCGGTCGCAGCCCCGAAGACGACGATCCAGGTGATCGAACGCATGGTCGCCCTGCTCGATGCCCTGGCCAAATATTCCGACCCGGTCAGCCTGAAGGAATTGTCGAAAGTATCCGGCCTGCATCCCTCGACGGCGCACCGCATCCTCAACGACATGGTGCTGACGCGCTTCGTCGACCGCATCGAACCGGGCACCTACCGCCTGGGCATGCGCCTGCTGGAACTGGGCAATGTGGTGAAAAGCCGCCTCAGCGTGCGCGAAGCGGCGCTCGATTTCATGCGCCAGCTGCACAAGAAAACCCAGCAGACCATCAACCTGTCCGTGCGCCAGGGCGACGAAATCGTCTACATCGACCGCGCCTTTTCCGAGCGCTCAGGCATGCAGGTGGTGCGCGCCATCGGCGGCCGCGGCCCGCTGCACCTGACCTCGACGGGCAAGCTGTTCCTCTCCGTCGACGAACCGAAAGCCATCCGCGCGTATGCCACGCGCACGGGCTTGGCCGGACACAACAAGAATTCCATCACGGATCTGCAAAAGCTCGAGCGCGAGCTGAGCCTGGTGCGCGAACGCGGCTATGCGCGCGACAATGAAGAGCTGGAACTGGGCGTGCGCTGCATGGCCGCCGGCATCCGCGACGACTCGGGCAAGCTGATCGCCGGCCTGTCCATTTCCGCCCCCGCCGACCGCCTGCAGGATGAGTGGCTGGTGGACCTGGTCGAGACGGCGAACCAGATTTCTGTCACACTGGGATTCATTCCCCAGGAGTAAAGAGACAGGGCAGCAACGCTGCCCTGAATACCTTATCCGCCGGGCAGGCTCATATTGGCGGGTTTCAATGCCTCCAGCCACTTGCGCATGCGTCCCGCATCGGCCGTGCGCGACTGTTTCCCCTTGGAATCAAGGAAGACCATGATCACGGCCCGTCCTTCGATGACAGCCTGCATCATCAGACAACGTCCCGCCTCATTAATGAAGCCCGTCTTTTGCAGGCCGATTTCCCAGCCCGGATTGGCCACCAGGTGATTCGTATTGCCAAACTGCATGGGCTGGCCGCTGGCTTCGACGATGGCTTTCGGGTCCGTCGAGTATTCGCGCAGCAGCGGATGGCGGAAGGCGGCCATGGCCAGCTTGCCCAGGTCGCGCGCGCTGGCCACGTTCATTTTCGACAAGCCGCTGGAATCGACGTAATGCGTATCCATCATGCCCAGCTGGCGCGCCTTGCTGTTCATGGCGTCGACAAACGCCGGCAAGCCGCCCGGATAATTGCGCCCCAGCGCAGAGGCGGCGCGGTTTTCCGAGCTCATCAGGGCGATGTGCAGCATATTTGCGCGCGTCAATTGCGAACCCACTTTCAGGCGTGAGCTGCTGAACTTGGCGCGGTCGACGTCCTCGTCCGTAATCGTCAGCACTTCATCCATGTCCTGGCGCGCTTCGACCACGACCAGGCCCGTCATCATCTTGGTGATGGAGGCGATGGGCAGGGCGACATTGGAATTCTTTTCAAACAGCACTTCCGAATTGGCCTGGTCCAGCACCAGCGCCACGCTCGACTTGAGGTCGAGCGGATCGCGCGTCAGGTTCAGGCCGGCCAGGTCACCCATGGTGGGCATCGGTGCGGCCATGGGCACGGCCACGCTGCTGACTTTTTGATAGATGACCTTGCGTTTGCCGCGCACCATGACGACCCGGCGCACGCTCTTTTCGCGCGGCGCGGCCGTCGCGCCCTTGCGCAGCACGACCTTGACTTTCTTGGTGTTGTGTTTCTTCGCGGCTGAGGATTTGCCGTTCGCATCCCTGGCGTGCACGGCCGCAGCCGGCGCCAGTGCAAACAGCAGGGAAGCCAGGACACCCAGCGCCAGTTTAAACTTAGCCATTCGATAATTCCCCGTGAAGCTGTTGCCTTATTGCAGTGTAGCGAAATGCAGAGTAATCGCAAGCCCATTTAACAGTTGGGACAGTATTTATTGCAGCAATGAAATACAAACCGTTGGCGATCCGCAAACAAGCTCATCCTTAAGCGGCTGTTTGCCGGTGCCCATCGCTGGTAATGTCTATTTGTCCATGAATTTAACAAAGCCGGCCAGCGGCTCGCGTTCCGTGCTCAAGCGGTTCTCGATCTTGTCCGGGTCGGCATAGCCGAGGGCCATGCCGCACACCAGCATTTCGCTGGCCGGTATGTCCAGCTCGTCGCGGATGATGTCATGGTAGTGGATGAAGGCCGCTTGCGGGCAGGTATCGAGGCCCCGCGCGCGCGCCGCCAGCATGATATTTTGCAAGAACATGCCGTAATCGAGCCAGGAACCCTGTTCCAGCACCCGCTCGATGGTAAAGATCAGGCCCACGGGCGCATCGAAGAACTGGAAGTTGCGTCCATGCTGGGCCGCCATGCCGGCCGTGTCGCCCCGCTCCAAACCCAGCAGTTGGTACAGGTCCAGGCCGATCTTGCGGCGGCGTTCGATGAACGGCGCCGTCCACTGGCGCGGGTAATAGGTATACGACGCCGTGCGCGCGGGCGCATCGGGCGCCTTCGGCGCATCATAGGCGGCCAGGATGCGGCGCGACAGGCGCTGGCGCGCCTCGCCCGACAGCACGTACACTTTCCACGGCTGCATGTTGGCGCCCGAAGGCGCGCGCGCCGCCACTTCCAGGATGCGCGCGATATCGTCCTGCGCCACCGGCGTGGGTAAAAAGGCGCGGATCGAACGGCGCGACAGAATGACGGCGTCCACGGCTTGCTGCGCCGACGGTGTTTCCAATGCGTGCTTGCTCACTGCCCTGCTCCCTGCTATTTCTTGACGACGAATACCACGCCGACCACGGCCACCAGCATGCCGGCGATGCCCAGCATATTAAACGCTTCGCCAAACATCAGCCAGGCCATCACGGCCGTCGTGGGCGGCGTCAGATACAGCAAGCCCGTCACTTTCGTCGCGTCGCTGCGGCGGATCAGGGCGAACAGCAGGAAGATGGCGCCGATGGACAGCACGAGTACCGACCACAGCAAGGCGCCGATGAAATTCGCCGTCCATTGCACGTTGCTGAAATGCAGGTCCAAGCCTTCGTAATACAAGGCGAATGGCAACACCACGATGATGGAAGCGGCAAACTGCACCACCGTGCCGGTGCGCAAGTCGAACTGGGGACAGTGGCGTTTTTGGTACATGGTGCCGGCCGTCATCGACAGCAGGGCAAATACGCACAGCAGCACGCTTTCCACCGTCAGGCCCACGAGGTTGATCTTCGCATACACGACGAGGGCCACGCCCAGCAAGCCGAAGAACAGGCCCAGCCACTGGCGCGGACGCACGGATTCGCCGATCAGGGGGGCGGCGCAGGCCGTCAGCACGGGCTGCATGCCGACGATCAGGGCCGACAGACCGGCCGGCATGCCCAGCTTGATGGCGCACCAGACGCCGGCCAGGTAGCCGGCCTGCATCAGGATGCCGGCCACGGCGATCTGGCGGAACTGCCCCACGGGCCATGGCGCGCGCAACAGCAGCACCAGGGGCAGCAGGATCACCAGCACGCCCAGGAAGCGCAGCAGCAAAAAGGTCAGCGGCGGCGCGTACGGAAGGCCGAACTTGGCGACGATAAAACCTGTGCTCCATAACAACACGAAGAAGGCGGGCAAGGCCATCGGTGTCGCAGTGGTCAGGAAAGTGGCTTTGCCGCTGGCGCCAGCCGCGGCGGGAAGATTGGACATGGTATCAACTCGGGAAACGGGATCGGCACCGGGGCGCTGCGCCAGTGCGGGAGGCAAAGTCTAGCATGCTGCGCCGCGATCGTCCCCGCCCCCCCCTGGAAACGCTAGTTTAGGTTCAAACCATTGACACCTAGAAATCAAATATTTCTCTTTAGAAACAACGGCTTTTGATGCAAATCTATTCAATTGTTGCATCGCACAAGAATCGCTTGACTTCGTTTTTTTTCGCCGTAGAATAGGGTTTGTTGCGTTGCACAATTCTTGTTCAGCTTGAAAAATTTAGATTCACCTGCTTTCCCAAACGGTACACGCAGCATCAAATTAACCAGATTTCGATTTTTTGGAGATTTATATGTTTTCAATTCCTGAGCAATTTTCGTCCGCTACCAAAGCCAACCTGGAAGCCCAATTCGCCCTGTTCTCGTCGCTGACGGGCAAAGCCTTCGAAGGCATCGAAAAGATCGTCGAACTGAACCTGACCGCCGCCAAGGCAACGCTGGAAGAATCGACCGCCGCCGCCAAGCAATTGCTGTCGGCAAAAGATCCACAAGAATTCTTCTCGCTGAGCGCCGCTCAAGCGCAACCTAGCGCCGAAAAAGCCATCGCTTACGGCCGTCACCTGGCTGCCATCACGTCGGGCACCCAAGCCGAGTTCAGCAAAGCAGCTGAATCGCAGATCGCTGAAACCAACCGCAAAGTCCTGTCCCTGGTGGAAGAAGTCACCAAGAACGCGCCAGCCGGTTCGGAAAACGCCGTCGCCATCCTGAAAAGCGCCATCGGCAACGCCAATGCAGGCTACGAGCAGTTCTCGAAAACCAGCAAGCAAGCCGTCGAAGCCATCGAAGCGAACCTGACCTCGGCCGTGAACCAGTTCACGCAAGCGGCTGAAAAAGTCGTGCCGCGCGCTGCCGCCAAGTAATTCCTGCGCGACCGCCAAGGCGGTCCGCTAGTAATCCTCGGGGGTTACTTTAGTACCAGCTCCTCCAGGCATCCATCCCGCACTTCCCTGACGGATGCCATTATGCCCCAGCCCAGCTGGGGCATTTTTTATGCGCTTTTACTTTCCCGCCCTTACTCCCCCAGATACGCCGCCTTCACGCGCGGGTCGTCGAGCATGGCCGCCGCGTTGCCGCCCATGGTGACCAGGCCGGAATCCATCACATAGCCGCGGTGCGCCGCCTGCAGGGCCAAACGGGCATTCTGTTCGACCAGCAGGATCGTGATGCCTTCGGACGACACCTTGCGGATCACCTCGAAGATTTTCTCGACCATGATGGGCGACAAGCCCATCGATGGCTCGTCGAGCAGCAGCAGCTTCGGATGGCTCATCAGGGCGCGCGCCATGGCCAGCATCTGCTGTTCGCCGCCCGACAGGGTGCCGGCCATCTGCGCCGCCCGCTCCTTCAGGCGGGGAAAGACGTCGAACCACTTGGCAATGTCATCCTCGACGCCGGCCATGTCCGTGCGCGTGTAGGCGCCCATCATGAGGTTTTCACGGATCGACATGCGCGTAAACACGCCCCGCCCTTCCGGCACCATGGCCAGCTTCCGCTCCACCAGGTGAAACGACTTGCTCCCCTTGAGCGATTCGCCCAGGTAACTGATCGTGCCTTCGACTTTGCATGCAGGCAAGGTGCCCGTGATGGCTTTCAGGGTCGTGGTCTTGCCGGCGCCGTTCGCGCCGATCAGGGCGATCAGTTCGCCCTCATTGACTTCCAGGTCGATGCCTTTCACCGCCTTGATGCCGCCGTAAGCCACGTGCAGGCCCGCCACCTTCAATATATTGCTCATGCGTGCGATCCCCCCAGATAAGCCTCGATGACGGCCGGGTTTTGTTGTATTTCGGCCGGCAAGCCTTCGGCGATGCGCTTGCCATACTCGAGCACCGTGATGCGGTCGCACAGTCCCATCATCAGTTTCACGTCGTGCTCGATCAACAGCACGGTCTTGCCTTCGGCCTTGATTTTCACCAGCAATTCGCGCAAGGCCAGCTTTTCCGTCGCATTCATGCCGGCCGCCGGCTCATCCAGGGCCAGCAGTTGCGGATCGGTGGCCAGCGCGCGGGCGATTTCCAGGCGCCGCTGGTCGCCATACGACAAGAAGCGCGCCGTGCGGCTTGCGAACTGGGCGATGCCGACGAAGTCGAGCAATTCCATCGCCCGCCGGCGGATGGACGCCTCTTCCTCGCGCGCCGCCTTGTGGCGGAAGATGGCGCCGAACACGCCCTGGTGCGAGCGCACGTGGCGTCCCACCATGACGTTTTCCAGCGCCGTCATGTCGCCAAACAGGCGGATGTTCTGGAAGGTGCGCGCAATGCCCGCCTTGGCCACCTTGTGCGGCGCGGACGGCGAATACGGCTTGCCGGCCAGCTCGAAAGTGCCCGTGTCGGGCTGGTACAGGCCCGTGATCACGTTGAAGAAGGTGGTCTTGCCGGCGCCGTTCGGGCCGATCAAGCCGTAGATCTGGCCTTGCCGGATGGTAATGCCCACGTCCGTCAACGCCTGCAGGCCGCCGAAACGCTTGTTCACGCCGGCGATATTGAGAATGATCTGTTCGCTCATGGTGCGTTCCCTCCCTTAAGCGGACACGACGCCGGTGGATTTATTCGGCTGGTCGACGTCGTGGTCGGGCCGGTCTTCGTGCTTCGGCGAGGGCCACAGGCCGGCGGGACGGTTGAGCATGATCAAGACCATGGCCAGGCCGTACAGCAGCTGGCGCAGCACTTCCGCCTCGATCACCACATGGCCGAACAGCGCCTGCTGGGCCGGTTCCACCACGTGGCGCAGCACTTCGGGAATGGATGCCAGGATCACGCCGCCCAGGATGACGCCGGGGATGTGGCCGATACCGCCCAGCACCACCATGGCCAGCACGGCGATCGATTCCGTCAAGGAAAACGATTCCGGCGAGACAAAGCCCTGGAACGAGGCAAACATGGCGCCGGCCACGCCGCCGAACGAGGCGCCCATGGAAAAGGCCAGCAATTTCACGTTGCGCGTATTGATACCCATGGCCTTGGCGGCGATCTCGTCTTCGCGGATGGCGACCCAGGCGCGGCCCAGGCGCGAATGCTGGAGGCGCTTGGTGACGAACACGACAGCGATGCACAGGAAGAGGAACAAAAAGTAATACGCATTCACGGACGGCATGGAAAAGCCGCCCAGCATCACCGTGCTGTTGCTGCCCGCCTCGCCCGCCAGGTTGACGCCGAAGATGCGGATCGGGTCGATCAGATTGATGCCTTGCGGGCCATTCGTGAAATTGATCGGGTCGTTCAAATTGTTCATGAAGATGCGGATGATCTCGCCAAAGCCCAGGGTCACGATGGCCAGATAGTCGCCGCGCAACTTGAGCGTCGGCGCGCCCAGCAGGGCGCCGAACAGGCCGGCCACCGCGGCGGCCAGCGGCACGATGAGCCAGATCGACAAATGGATGCCGTTTTCACGGATTTCCGGCCCCATCAGCTGCACCAGCGTTTCGCCCAGCACGGGATATTGATTCACCACCGATTCGAGCAGGATGGCGAACTGGGGCGAGGCCAGCAAGGCCGTCAGGTAGGCGCCCACGGCGTAGAAGGCGATGTAGCCCAGATCGAGCAGGCCGGCGAAGCCGACGACGATGTTCAGGCCCAGGGCCAGCATGATGTACAGCAAGGCCATGTCGATGATGCGCACCCATGAATTGCCGAACTGGGCGGCAAAAAACGGAAACACCACCAGCAGCGCGGCTAGGCCCAGCATGCCGGCGTAGGCTTTGGTCGGATTTTTCTTAGCGTCGAAATCGAGTAATGCCATGATTTAATCTCCCAGTGTCACATCAGGCACGGTCGGCCACGCGTTCGCCCATGATGCCGGACGGGCGCAGGGTCAGCACGATGATCAGCACGACGAAGGCAAAGATATCCTGGTAGTGGCTGCCCAGGAAGCCGCCCGTGATGTCGCCGATATAGCCGGCGCCCAGGCTCTCGATAATGCCCAGCAAGATACCGCCCAGCATGGCGCCGTAGATATTGCCGATGCCACCCAACACGGCCGCGCAAAAGGCCTTCAGGCCGGGGATGGCGCCCATGGAAAATTGAATCGAGGCATAGTTGGCGCCCCACATCACGCCCGCCACGGCCGCCAGCGCGGCGCCGATGGCAAAGGTGGCGACGATGACCTTGTCGGAATCGACGCCCATGAGGCCCGCCACGCGGGGGTTTTCCGCCGTGGCGCGCATGGCGCGGCCCATGCGCGTTTTTTCCACCAACAACACCAATCCGCCCATCGACAAGGCGGCCAGGGCCAGCAACAGCACTTGCGTCTGAGAAATCACGGCGCCGCCTATGTTGATGGGGTCGGTCGACAGCAATTGCGGGAAGGGCAAGGGATTGCGCGTCCAGATCATCATGGCGAAGGTTTGCAAGAGGATGGAGACGCCGATGGCGGTAATCAGGGGGGCGAGGCGGGGAGCGTTGCGCAGGCGGCGGTAGGCGACCCGCTCGATGATGATGTTGACCAGAATACAGATGGGAATGGCGCCGAGGATGGCGGTGGCCAGTTTCAGATAGCCGGGCCAGTCCGGCACATAGATGCCCAGCAGCTTGAGAATGCTCAAGCCCACCATGGCGCCGATCATGAGTACGTCGCCGTGGGCGAAGTTGATCAGGTTCAGCACGCCGTACACCATGGTGTAACCGAGGGCGACTAAGGCATACATGCTGCCCAACACCAAGCCGTTGATGATCTGCTGGATGAATGTATCCATGATTGCCCTATCAAATATGCATTTTTCGGGAACAACTTCCACCGGAATATGTCGCTGATACAAAAACGGCACCGGAGGAAGAATTCCTGCAGTGCCATCCCTGGACCGTTCTCACCAGCATGGTGCACGCACTCAAAATGGGCGTGACCTTGCTTAGTCATAACGACAACATATTCAAGCTTGAGGCAATCATAACGATCTTTTGCAAAAACTAAGCTTGGAATAAATCGATCATTTCCGAATTAAATTCGGTTTTGAGGTAACTCCTCATCGATACTCAATCGTCCCGCAGGCTCAGGCGACGTCGCGCTTGATGCCATCGAGGCCTTTCGGCATCGGGAAGGTGACGGCTTCCTGCACGCCGTCGAGGGGCCGCACGCTCTTCACGCCGCACGCTTTCAGGCGGTCGATGACGGCTTGCACCAGCACCTCGGGCGCCGAGGCGCCAGCCGTCACACCCACGCGCAGCTTGCCTTCCAGCCAGGCGGGGTCGATCTGCGAGGCATTGTCGACCATGTAGGCAGGCGTGCCCATCTTCTCGGCCACTTCGCGCAGGCGGTTCGAATTCGAGCTGTTCGGGCTGCCCACGACGATCACCACTTCCACTTGCGGCGCCATGAATTTCACGGCTTCCTGGCGGTTGGTGGTGGCGTAGCAGATGTCGCCTTTTTTCGGCTCGGCGATATTCGGATATTTCGCTTTCAAGGCCGCAATAATGTCGCTGGTGTCGTCAACTGACAACGTTGTTTGCGAAACATAGGCCAGGCGATCCGGATTGGCGACCTGCAATTTCGCCACATCTTCGAGCGTTTCCACCAGATGCATGCCCATATCCGCCTGGCCCATCGTGCCTTCCACCTCCGGATGGCCGTCATGGCCGATCATGATGATCTCGCGGCCTTCGCGACGCATCTTGCCCACTTCCATGTGCACCTTGGTGACGAGCGGGCAAGTCGCGTCAAAAATGCTCAGGCCGCGCGATTCCGCCTCGGCGCGCACGGCTTTCGACACGCCATGGGCGGAAAACACGAGCGTATTGCCAGCAGGCACGTCATCGAGGTCGTCGATGAAGATGGCGCCCTTGTTGCGCAGATCGGCCACCACATAGGCGTTGTGGACGATTTCATGGCGCACGTAGATCGGTGCGCCAAATTGCTGCAAGGCGCGTTCGACGATTTCGATCGCCCGGTCGACGCCAGCGCAGAAACCGCGGGGCTGGGCCAGTAACAGTTCTTTATCCATCGCTATTCCTTACAGGACCGAAATGAGCTTGACTTCAAAACGCAGCGGCTGGCCCGCCAGCGGATGATTGAAGTCGAACAGGGCGGAGTCCTCGCGCATTTCGCGCAGCACGCCGGCAAAGCGGCCGCCGCCCGGCGCGGCGAAGTCGACCAGGTCACCGATCTTGTAGTCGGCACCGGGCACGGAGTTTTCGTCCAGGGTCGCGCGCGAGACGGATTGCACCAGCTCGGGATTGCGCTCGCCGAAGCCTTCGCCGGCCGCCAGCTCGAACGTCTGGTGCGTGCCTTCAGGCAAGCCCAGCAAGCGCTGCTCGAGGAACGGCGCCAGCTGGCCCTGTCCCAGCATCAAGGTCGCAGGATTGCCGCTGAAGGTCGTGACAATATCAGTACCGTCAACAGTAGCAAGACGATAATGCAGGGTGAGGTAAGCCGCTTCGGTGACGACTGCTGGTTGCTCGTTGGACATAGTAGTTTTCAAGTAACTGGTGCAAAACGATATTGTAAGCCACACTGAGCCAGCGCGCCCCATGCCATCTCGGCGCGGCCATGCTTTTGTCAAAAAACATGGCCGCGCAACACATCCGACGTCTGATCAGCGAATCAGACGTTGACGTAGGTCAACCCGCCAGGCGTGCTGGCATGATTGCCGAAGCCCGAACTGTCTTCCAGGTTGCCATCGAGCTTCCAGCGTCCCACGGGCCGGTTCACGATGCCATATTGGCCATAGTCATACACTTCCTTCGGCGTCAGCACGCGGTCGTACAGGATGACGTCCGACAACTGCCAGGCGGGCGCGCCCTGCTCCAGCGCATGCACGTTACGGCCGATCACCAGGGGTGTACCCATAGCGTTCACGAATGGCTGCGACATCTTATTCCCTTGGTACATGAGAAAATCGTCGACGTACAGGCTGATCGAGCCATCATGCTTGACGGTGTAAGTGCAGCGCAGCCAGCGGTTGGCGATATCCACTTCCACACCGTGGCCATTGTTGTTCGAGCTCACGGCATTTCCCCCCCATAACTGGAGGTAGGTGCTCAGATAGTTTTGCGTAGTAATAAACTTTTGCAGCAGCGCCCAGCCTTTGCTATTCGATTGACGCTTGATGAAAGCATGGTCGATATCCTTGGTCGAGGTTAAAGCCTGCTGCCGGATGCAATACGACAGCGAGAAATCCGCACTCTCGTAGCGCAAGGACGACGGCACGGTGAGCAACAGGCCAGGCTGGAACTGCAAGGTCTTCGTCACGCCGAAGCAGGGCGTGGGCGGCGCCGGCCGCATGGCGTCTTCGCCCCGCAAGGCGTCCCAGACCGCCTTGCGTCCGTTGCTGTAGGCCGGTGTCTCCACCAGGTTCAGACCTTCGTCTTCCATCGGCTTGCCCCCATTCCAGTCCCAATAGCACGCCAGTTGCACGCCCGTACGGCGTATGGCGCTCAGCAACGCGTGCAAGTTGTCTTGCCGCTCGGAATCTTGCAACGCCAGCTCTTGCTTTTTCGACAGGCAAAAGCTGCCAAGGTAATACGGTTTGCCCAAGTTCTTGGCCGCGCGCTGCATCACTTGCAGATAAGCGAGCGAAGACGAAACGAAATCGGATGGCAAATCCGCGCCGGCAGTCAGGCCGCTGCTGACATATTCGTTACCCGGGAACAGGTTTTCGCAAAGACAGTCGACCGGATCCGGATTCAGGAATGGCAGGGTTTCCGAGACGTATTGCTGCAAGGAGCCTTGACGGGGCGAAGTATGGGCAATGCCCGCATTGCCGGACGAAATCATGCGGGCCAGGGCATCGTTGTCGCGCAGCAATTGCGCCGTCTCCTGGATGATTTCGCGGGTGACATTCAGGTCAATCTCGGTCACGGCCATCAGTTCCTGCGCAGCCATCCAGGCGGCGATGCCGGCGTGGTTGCTGTAGCGTTGCGCAAAAGCCTGGGCAAAGGCACGCATGTAGCGGCGTGTTTTCGACTGTGGATTGATCAGTGCGAGCCGCGCGGCTGCGGCCTGCTCGTCTTTGGTAGCGCCCTCAGGGCCCGCTTCCCCCACCAACTGCGGCACGGCGTAGGGATTCCAGAATGGGCAGGCGATGATGCCGATGCCATTGGCCAGCGCGCAATCGAGCAGCGTCTGTACCGCAGCCCAGTATCCGGGCTTGATATTGAGCGCGGTTAGCGTATTGTCGGTTGCGAACTTTGGCTCGCCCACAACATAGCCCCAGTTCCAAGTGCCAGCCTTGCCATTGAAAGGCGCCAGCATCACCTGGATGTACTTGAAGCCATTGGCGGCAAGATACGGCAAATCGGTGCTGTAATCGGGATACATCGGGTCCGGAACGAGCGGTGCGGTGTCACTCCAGTTACGGTGTTCCAGATACGCGTGCGAATTGAGGCCGATGCCGCTGACCTTGCCCGTATTGACGCCGGCGGCGTTGAACTCTTGCATGACTCCATTGATAACTTTGATGTACGGCATGACTACTCCTGTCAAACAAGTGGAAGACATCGAGTTCAGGGCCCTGACTCCCCGCCGCTGCAACTTGCATGGAATGCAACGGCAGGCAAATGATAGCGCTTGAAAATGGCCGGGCCGGGCATCTTGGCTTTTGTTTTTTTACCATGATCTGACAGGAAGACGAGCTAGCGCAGCATGGCCGCCCGGGGAAGGCGCGACAATCGTCGGCAGGCGCCACGACGAGCTGGGCGCGACGGGGAGGCAGCATGGGCATCAAGGATTGGCCGGCCGGCGAACGGCCGCGCGAGCGCCTGATCGAGGATGGCGCGCAGTCGCTGTCGGACGCGGAATTGCTGGCTGTGTTCCTGCGCACGGGCGTGCGCGGCAAGAGCGCCGTGGAGCTGGCGCGCGACACGGTCGAGCACTTCGGCTCCTTGCGGGGCCTGTTTGGCGCCAGCCTCGTGAGTTTTTCCGCCGTGCACGGCATGGGCAGCGCCAAGTTCGCCCAGCTGCAAGCCGTGCTGGAGCTGGCGCGGCGCGCCATCATCGAGGACTTGCAGGCCGGGCAAGCCCTCAATTCGCCGCAGGCCGTCAAAGATTATCTGCGCCTGACCCTGGGCCACCTGGCGCATGAAGCATTCCACGTGTTGTTTTTGGACGTCAAGAACCGCCTGATCGCGACCCAGGAAATGTTTCGCGGCACCCTCACCCACACCAGCGTGTATCCGCGCGAAGTGGTGAAACAGGCGCTGCTGCACAACGCGGCCAGCGTCATGCTGGCCCACAATCACCCGTCCGGCACGCCGGAACCGAGCGAATCGGATCTATTGCTGACGCGCGCGCTGGTGCAGGCCCTGTCGCTGGTGGACGTGCGCATCCTCGACCATTTCGTCGTGGCCGGACGGCACGTGCATTCGTTCGCGGAACACGGCCAGATCTAGGCCAATACCGCCCTGGCCGCAGTTAACCATGTGTAAACAAGGACATACGTGACAGCAGCGGGACGCTTATCTAACAGTAAACAGCGCTGTTTACCAGTGCTTTCCCCTAGGGAGAAGGGTAAAAGTCAAATTGTTAAATAAATCCAATACAACATGACACAATTGTTTTTCGCAAGTCATTGATAAATCTGCTTATTTTGGATATACTCTCGTTTTTCCAATTTGGAATATCTTTAAGGAGTGCGCCATGGCACGTGTTTGCCAAGTCACTGGGAAGAAGCCGATGGTCGGCAACAATGTTTCCCATGCAAACAACAAAACCAAACGTCGTTTTTTGCCTAACTTGCAGAATCGTCGTATTTTTGTTGAATCTGAAAACCGCTGGGTCTCCCTGCGTTTGTCCAACGCCGGTCTGCGCGTCATCGATAAAGTCGGCATCGACGCCGTATTGGTCGATATGCGCGCTCGTGGCGAAAAAGTCTAATTAGCAGAATAAGGGAGCTATCATGGCAAAATCAGGCCGCGACAAAATCAAGTTAGAATCGACCGCCGGTACGGGTCACTTCTACACGACTACCAAAAACAAGCGTACGACGCCTGCGAAAATGGAGATCATGAAATTCGATCCTAAAGCACGCAAGCACGTCACGTACAAAGAAACCAAGATCAAGTAATTGATATTGTGTTCTGTAAAAAGAGCCGCTCCGATGAGCGGTTTTTTTTCGCCCTGATTTTCATCTCGCCGCTCTCCCCTTGTGCCGGGACGAAAAAAAGGCCCTGGAAATCAGGGCCTAGATATGGCGCAACAATTTACTCAGGCATAGCTGCGCAGGCGCAAGGAGAAATCCTGCAGCGACTTGATGCCCGACGCTTCGGCGCGCGTGCACCAGTCTTGCAGCTTCTGCAGCAACTGTTCCCGCGTAAAGTGCGAGCGCTCCCAGATGGCGCCCAGTTCCACGCGCATGTGGTGCATGGTTTCCAGTGCCTTGCTGTGCTGGAACAGTTCCGACAGCTGCTCATGGTGCGCATCGGCCAGTTTGCCCGGTTCGCGCTGCATCAGCTTGCGCGACGACTTCAGGAAACGCTTTTCCAGTTCCGCCTTGTGCTTCAGGTGTTCCAGTTCTTCCTTCCATGCATGCTTGATCGATTTCGCGTACTTGGCCATCACGTCGTAGCGGTTGGCGATGACCGATTGCAAGGTGTCGAAGTCCGCTTCCAGCTTACCGTGAGAGAACTTCGGCGCCGGCGCCAGTTTTTTGACCTTGGCCAGGCCCAGCATTTCCAGCGCGCGGATATACGCCCAGCCGATATCGATCTCATACCATTTCGACGACAGCTTGGCCGACGTCGCATACGTATGGTGGTTGTTATGCAACTCTTCGCCACCGATCAGGATGCCGAAGGGAATGATGTTGGTGGCCGCGTCGGCGCAGTCGTAGTTGCGGTAGCCCCAGTAGTGGCCGATGCCGTTGATGATGCCAGCCGCCGTGATGGGGATCCACATCATTTGCACGGCCCACACGGAAATGCCGATCACGCCGAACAACACGAAATTGATGACGAACAGCGAGACCACGCCCAGCCAGCTGTATTTGGTGTACAGGTTGCGCTCGATCCAGTCCGTCGGCGTGCCGTGGCCATATTTCGCCATGGTTTCCATGTTCTTCGATTCAGCGCGGTACAGCTCGGCGCCTTCCCAGAACACTTTCTTGATGCCGCGCGTCACGGGGCTATGCGGATCTTCTTCCGTATCGCACTTGGCATGGTGCTTGCGGTGGATGGCCGCCCATTCCTTGGTGACCTGGCCCGTCGTCAGCCACAGCCAGAAACGGAAGAAATGGCTGGGAATGGCGTGCAATTCCAGCGCCCGGTGGGCCTGGTGGCGGTGCAGGTAGATTGTGACGCTGGCGATCGTGATGTGGGTGACCACCATGGTGTACAGGAACACTTGCCATGCGGACAGATCGGTAATGCCAGTGGCCATGAACTGCAAAACGTCGTGTAAAACGGAACTCAATGTCATTACTGCTACTCCAAGTGGACAGGGCGTGCGCACGGTCGCTCCAGTGACTCTGGAGGTCCGGCAGAGTTAATTTTAGGCGTGATTGTACGCCCTAATGGGTGCTATCAGGCAAAATCGGAGGCAGGCAGCGAGGTTATGGCTGGGTGCCGGATGGCGGGGACTCACCGTCTGCCGCGCTGGCGAGCGGGGCAGGAGGCGTACCAACAATACGCAATTCGCGTTGCGGAAACGGTACAGTGACCTTATGTTCCTGCAAGGTGCGCCAGATGGCGCGGTTCACATTCGACTTCACGCCGCCGGTGCCGTTTTCCGGATCCGCGATCCAGAAGCCGATCTGCACATCAAGGCCGTCGGCGCCGAAACGCACGAGCGTCGCCGAGGGCGGATTGCTTTGCGACACACGCGGCACCTTGGCCGTCGCCGCTTCCAGCAAGGGGAAGATGACATCGAGATCCGTTTCATAGCCCACCGACACGGCCGTCGACAGCCACACCATGCGGTTGCTCAGCGACATGTTCTGCACGCCGCCGGAAATCAGCATTTCATTCGGCACGATGGATTCCACGCCATCGCCACCCAATAACACAGTATAGCGCGTATTGATCTGCGTGACCTTGCCCGTAAATTGACCCACCGTGATCATGTCGCCAATGGTGAGGCTGCGGTCGAGCAGGATGATGAAACCGGACACAAAGTTCGCGGCGATCTTTTGCAAGCCGAAGCCCAGCGCCACGCCGAAGGCGCCGCCGAACACGGACAGCACCGTCAAGTCGATGCCCACCAGCGACAGGCTGACCAGCACGGAGACAAGGATCAGCACGGCGCGGCCCATGCGCGACAGCACCACGCGCAGGGAGGTGTGCAAGCCCTGCATTTTCATCAGGCGCTCGTCGAGCGAGGTGCCGGCCCACATGGCCAGCACCAGCAGCACGGCGACGGAAATAGCGGCTTGCAAGATGGCAGCCACCGACACCTTGTTGCGCCCCAGCGGCACGACGATGCTTTCCAGGAAAGCATGCAGTTCCGGCCACAGGCCCGTGATGTACAGGGCCATGCCGGCCCACACCACCACCGTGAAGATTTTTTCCAGCAACAACATGGTGGGGCTGACGTTGCCATGGTGGGCAAAAATGCGGCGCAGCACATAAAAACCGAAGCGCACCAGCGCCATCGAGGTGCACAGGGGGATGGCAATGCTGAGCAGGTTCACCGACTGGAACTTGGCCAGGAAATGCTGCGCAATGCCCAGCAGCATGGCCGCCAGCACGGGCGTCAAAATGCGGATGAAACTGTCCGTGCGCTGCAGGGTTTCCGGCGTGGCGGGCGTGGCCGCCGCTTCCGCCCGTTTGTGCAGGAACACGCGCAACTGCCGCACCAGCAGCCAGCTCAGCGCCAGGCAGGCGACGATGACCAGCGCCTGCCACAGGATGGCCGGTTGGCGGAAATCATCGACAAAATCAGTGATCAGGTTGAGCAGCGGGGTTTCATTCATGGCGGATGCGGTCCGGAAGGTGGGGCGAAGGTGGTACGGATGGGGAGTGCTCCCATGCCGCCAGGCGGGCTGGCGGCATTGAAGGCCGCCGCTGCAGGGTGCAGCGGCGGCCCGTGACAGGCTTACTCGGCTGGTTCAGCGTCAACGTCGTCGGCCGGTTTTTCATCGGCGTAGACTTTTTTCGGCATGACCTTGCGCTCGAACACGGCGGCGAAGAAACCGTCGGTCTGGTGCAGGTGCGGCAGCAGTTTCAGGTAGTCGCCCATTTCCAGCTCGATCTTCTGTTCGGCCAGCACCTTGCTCATCGGCACCAGCGTGAAGTCGGGGTTGGCAGCCAGGAACTGTTCGGCGATCTGATCGTTTTCTTCGTTCAGGAAGCTGCAGGTGGCGTACACGAGGCGGCCGCCGCCCTTCACCAGGCGCGCCGCGCCGGCCAGGATGGCCGCCTGCTTGGCTTGCAGCTCAACGATGGAATTCGGTTGTTGGCGCCATTTCACGTCCGGATTGCGGCGCAGGGTGCCCAGGCCGCTGCATGGCGCATCGACCAGCACGCGGTCGATCTTGCCGGCCAGGCGCTTGATCTTGGCATCGCGCTCATGCGCGATCTGCACCGGATGCACGTTCGACAGGCCGCTGCGGGCCATGCGGGGTTTCAGCTTGGCCAGACGCTTTTCCGACACGTCGAAGGCGTACAGACGGCCCGTGTTGCGCATCAGCGCACCCAATGCGAGGGTCTTGCCGCCTGCGCCGGCACAGAAATCGACCACCATCTCGCCGCGCTTGGCGCCGACGATCTGCGACAGGATCTGGCTGCCCTCATCCTGCACTTCGATGGCGCCGCTCTGGAACAAAGGCAGGTTTTGCAGCGAAGGCTTCTTGATGACGCGCAAACCCAGCGGCGCATAGGGCGTCGGCGTGCTGAGGATAGGCGCTTCGGCCAGGGCCAGCATGACGTCGTCGCGCGTGGCCTTGAGCGAGTTGACGCGCAAGTCCAGCGGCGCCGGCGCGTTCAGCGCATCGGCCAGCTTCATGGTTTCCGCTTCGCCGAACTGGGCGATCAGCTTATCGAACAGCCAGGTCGGCATATTGGCGCGCATGTTCGCCGGCATCAGGCTGCGGTCGATCTGCGTGATGCGTTCCAGCCATTCCACTTCCTCTTCCGTCAAGCCGCCCAGTGAGTCGGCGCCGACGGCTTCGGCCAGGCCGAGGATGGTCAGACGGCGCATGGTCGGGCCGCTGCCCGCTTCGGCGAAGTCCGTGAAGAACGATTTGTTGCGCAGCACGGCATAGATTCCTTCGGCGATGGCGCCGCGTTCGCGCGAACCGAGGCGCGGATGGTCGCGGAAATAGCGCGACAAGGTGGTGTCGGCCGGGGCCGTGAAACGTAAAATTTCGCGCAATACTTCTTCAGCATTGGCAAGTATCGCTGGTGGCAATCTCATTGTTATTCTTCCTGTAATATTTTATTGAGGGTCCACGCGGACCTGGCCATGCTCGAGCGACAGTTTATCGTCAATGAACAGGCGGATGGCGCGCGGGTAAAGCAGATGTTCCTGTACCAGCACGCGCGCCGATAAGCTGTCTTCTGTGTCGCCAGGCAAGACGGGGACGGTCGCGCTCGCCACGGCCGGGCCATGATCGAGCTCGGCTGTTACGAAATGCACGGTCGCGCCGTGTTCCGTCACACCCGCCTCGAGCGCCTGGCGGTGCGTCGCCATGCCAGGGAACAGCGGCAGCAGCGACGGGTGGATATTGAGCATGCGCCCCGCGTAATGCTCGACGAAGGGCGGCGTCAGGATGCGCATGAAACCGGCCAGCACGACCAGGTCGGGGGCGTAGCCGTCAATCACGGCTTGCAGCGCCGCATCGAACTGTTCGCGGCTGGCATAATCCTTGTTGGCAACGACGGCCGTCGCTATCCCATGTTGCGCGGCAAAAACCAGTCCCTGGGCATCGGCCCGGTTACTGATGACGGCGGCAATACGGGCTGGCCACTGCTCGGCTTGCGCCGCGCGCACGACCGCTTCCATGTTGCTGCCGCGTCCGGAAATGAGGATAACGATATTTTTCATAGCGCGCATTGTACCCGCTATGGCGATGCGAACCAAGAAAGGCCGCTATTATTGTTGCGGCGCAACATACCTGCCGGGCCGCCGCCGCAGCCGGATTGCGCCGCCCGACGAGGGCATAAAAGGCTGACTTGACGACGCCTCGACGTGAGTAGGCGCTTACTCGAACGAATAGAAGACGCGGAACGGGACTTTCTTCTCGGCCCAGTAGTCGGCCGCGTCGCGGAACACGTCGAGCAGGATCTCGCGCGCTTCCTTGTCAAATTTTTGCGTATTTGGCAATTGCTCGAGCACCACCAGGAAGCCCGTCTGCGTGCCCGCCTTGAACATGGTGTCCGTCAGGCACAGGCGCAGGGCATCGAAATTCTTCGCCAGGTTTTTCGGAAACAGGAAGGCTTCCGCAATAATGCCGATGACTTGTTGTTTGGTCTGTCCAGCGTTGCAATGCGCATATAAAAAGTGCTGCCCGAGACGGATCGCCTCGTCTTGTAATTCGGTCACGCGAAAGGCACGGATGGACTGGACAAGGTTGGGCGGCACGGTTAGTAACAAACTCATTTTTCCCTCAAATCGACCTGTTATGTATGGATTTTTTCTAGCTGCTCTTCTTATTGCATCCCCGCACGCGGGTCAATGCGCACGCGGTGATTCGATCTGTATCAACTTTTATGCGATTCAGTGCGATTTTATATAAGCCATACGCGTATTAGGGTAACGTGTTGTCCTGCATGAATCAACCCGAATATGATGTCAAACGCAAGATTTGTTACAAACCGCTGGTTTCAAGTCACTTCAACATCTTGTATCGATTGAAAGTGCATGTTACAGACTGTGGGGCAAGGGGCTTGGGCTGTTACATTTTGTTGCCATGCGAAACACTTGCCCGGGCCTGGCGGGATTACTATAGTCCCAAGTTGTAAAAAATACCCTGAAAGATTCTCTAGATAACGAGGTTACAAATGAACTTGCAAGCCAAATTGATGATGTCAGCCCTTTGTATCGGTGCATTGCCACTCGCCCAGGCCGCCGACTTTGAAGATTTCGGCAAGGTCGTGCGCGTCGTGCCGCAAGTGGAACAGATCAACCGTCCACGCCAGGAATGCCGTACGGAATACGTGCAAGTGCAGGCACCGCCGCAACAGCGCAGCGCTGGCGGCTCCATCGTCGGCGGTATCGCCGGCGCCCTGCTCGGTAGCCAGGTCGGTGGCGGCAATGGCCGCACGGCCGCCGCCGCGGCGGGCGCGATCGCCGGCGCGGTCGTCGGCGACCGTGTCGACAACCAGAACAATTACCAGGGCGGCATGCAGGAACAAGCCGTCAAGCAATGCCGCCAGGTCGACCACTGGGAATCGCGCAACAATGGCTACCAGGTCACCTACGACTACCGCGGCCGTAACTATACGAGCATCATGTCCTACGATCCGGGCGAGCGCATCCGTCTGCGCGTCTCGATTGAACCAGCACAGCAGTAACGCTTGACATAAGCTGCTGCGCGTCGGCATAGGCGGCCTGCGATGCTCACCGGCTCGGCGCCCCCGTACTAAGCACGGTTGCGCTTCTCGGCCACCTCTGCCTTCCGCTCGCGACGCTTCTGTCAGGCGTTCTTACTCAGTATGAAAATGCCGGCCCCATGTCGTTCTCATGGGGCCGGCATTTTTTATGGCGCTCCGGCACGGGCTATAATGCGGCACACTTTCAGGCCGCCTTATGCTTATCAAACGAAAATCCATCGAACAAGTCGAATCCTCGCGCCCTGCGCGCAAGCCCCGCTACGCTCCTGTCACCCTGTCAGAAATGGATGGCGTGCGCTATCTGCATTTCGGCACGGAATGGGTGCAGGGCGCCATGCGCATCCGCAAGCCGGACTGGCCGGAGCTCGAATACGCGCAGCAGATGATGGCGTGGATGTTGTGGATCGAGCAACCGCAGCGCCTCGCCCAGCTGGGCCTGGGCACGGCCGCGCTGACCAAGTTCTGCTACCGCCAGTTCCCGCAGGCACAGGTCGAGGCCATCGAACTGAACCCGTCCGTCATCACCATCTGCGCCTCGATGTTCAAGCTGCCGCCCAACGACGAGCGCCTGCACGTGCGCGAGATGGACGCGCTCGACTACGTCAACGATGAAGCCAAGCACGGCACCCTGGACGCCCTGCAAGTGGACCTGTACGACGCCACGGCGCGCGGTCCCGTGCTCGACAGCGCCGATTTCTATGCCGCCTGCTGCGCCTGCCTGGCGCCGCACGGCATCATGACGGTCAACCTGTTTGGCGACCACCCCAGCTACGCAAAGAACATCAAGGCGATGAAGTTTGCGTTTGCACAGGTGATCTGCCTGCCGGAAGTCCATGATGGGAACGTGGTGGCGATCGCGTTCAAGACGAAAGTGGCGCTCGATGCCGACGCGCAAGCCGCCTTGCTGGAACGGGCCAAGCAGATCGTCGCCGAGACCAAGCTGCCCGCCAAGACTTGGGTCAAGGGCATCGCCAGCACCCTGTAAGCGCCGGCACGCCCACGCAGGCCGGCAGCCATGAAAGGCGTCGGCCATGCCCGCTTCCCCTCCTCAGTCTCCCGACACGCCGCTGGAACTGCCGCAACTGCTGGCCTGGCTGCAGGAAGACGGCTTGCTCGACGCGGCGCAAGCGGCCGCCATCGCCACCCAGGCCGCCCTGCTGCCGGCGCCCGCCTTGCACCCGCTGTGCGGCATCGCCCATGGCGCACTCACGCTCGATACCCTGTGCGCCTGGCTGGCGCAACGCGCAAGCCTGCCGTATCTGCGCATCGATCCCCTGCACATCGATTTCAGCCAGGTGGCCGACGTCATGACGGCCGGCTATGCCGCCCGCTTCAACATCCTGCCCGTGGAAAGCACGCTTGACCGCATCGTCATCGCCACGGCCCAGCCCTACGCGCTCGCTTGGCAGGCGCAGCTGGGCAACCTGGCGCCGCGCAAGCTGAACCTCGTCATCGCCAACCCGCTGCACATCGCCGATGCCATCGCGCAATTTTTCAGCCTGGCCAGTTCCGTCAAGGTGGCCCGGCAAGCATCCACGCAAGACCTGGCGCTGCGCCACAATTTCGAACAATTGGTGGAACTGGGGCGCAACAAGACCAGCCTCGACGCCAACGACCAGCATGTGGTGCGCATCGTCGACTGGCTGTGGCAATACGCATTTGCCCAGCGCGCGTCCGACATCCATTTGGAACCGAAGCGCGACGCGGGCCTCGTGCGCCTGCGCATCGACGGCCGCCTGCACCAGGCCTACCAGCTGCCGCCCGTGGTATTGCTGGCCATGACGGCGCGCATCAAGTTGCTAGGGCGCATGGACGTGGTGGAAAAGCGCCGCCCGCAGGATGGCCGCATCAAGACGCGCAATGCGCAGGGCCAGGAAGTCGAGCTGCGCCTGTCGACCTTGCCCACGGCCTTCGGCGAAAAGCTCGTCATGCGCATCTTCGATCCGGAAGTGGCCGTCAAGAGCCTGGCGGAACTGGGCTTTCCGCCCGCCGATGCCGAACGCTGGCGCCAGCTGACGGCGCGCACGCACGGCATCGTGCTGGTCACGGGTCCCACCGGCTCGGGCAAGACCAGCACCCTGTACAGCACCCTGAAGGCGCTGGCCGGCAGCGAAGTCAATGTGTGCACGGTGGAAGACCCCATCGAAATGGTCGAGCCGGCCTTCAACCAGATGCAGGTGCAAACCCAGGCCGGCATCGAACTGTCGTTTGCCGATGGCGTGCGGGCGCTGATGCGGCAAGATCCCGACATCATCATGGTCGGCGAGATCCGCGACCTGGCCACGGCCGAGATGGCCATCCAGGCGGCGCTGACGGGCCACCTGGTGCTGTCGACCCTGCACACCAATGACGCGCCCTCGGCCGTCATGCGCCTGCTGGAACTGGGCTTGCCCGCCTATCTGCTGGAAGCCTGCCTGATCGGCGTGCTGGCGCAGCGCCTGCTGCGCTGCCTGTGTCCGGCCTGCAAACAACCGGGCGCCGCCCCGGACGACGCGTCATGGCAGCGCCTGACGGGCGGCCAGCTGGAACGCCCCCGCGCCATGTACCGCCCCGCCGGCTGCGCCCAGTGCCGGCACAGCGGCTACCTGGGGCGCGCCGGCATTTATGAACTGCTGAGCGTGACGGAAACGTTCGGCCAGCTCATCAAGGCGGGCGCCGACCTGCACGCACTGCGCCGCCAGAGCATCCTCGACGGCATGACGCCGCTGCGCCTCGCCGGCGCCCGCAAGATCATCGATGGCACGACCAGCATCGACGAAGTACTGAAGCTCACGGCAGCCCTGCATTGAGCCATCTTCAATTTCGTGCAGGAATGCTTTGCATTCTTTTTCAACTGATATATAATGCGGCCTCTTTCGGGTCGTTAGCTCAGCTGGTAGAGCAGCGGACTTTTAATCCGTTGGTCGCAGGTTCGAATCCCGCACGGCCTACCACGAATGCGCAGTACTAAAAAGCCTATCCTCACGGATGGGCTTTTTGCGTTTCCGGCCCCGCGGTTATACTGGCGCTTCGTCTTGCCAGCCCAGAAAGAACCGCATGAAACTTGCCGCCGCCCTCCTCCTGGCCACCGCCTGCCTGTCCGCCCAGGCACAGTCGCCCATCGTGCTCGACGGCCAGTACAGCCTGCGCACGGACGAGATGAGCCTGGAAATCATCGGCAACCGCGTCTGTTTCGCGCCCGACAAGGCGCAATGGGGGCGCTTGCCCCGCCCTGCCGCCACGCACGATGCGTGGTTTTGTTTCAGCAACGATGCCCAGGCGCGCCGGCTGCTGCGCGTGCCCGCGCGCCAGGCCGACAATTGCGGCTGGCAGGCGCGTGCGCGCATCGTCATCGATACCTATCAACCCTACGTCGAGCAAGGCGACGGCAACGACATGGCGCGCCTGGCCTCCGTGGTCAAGGTGGCGCAGCCGAACGCCATCGCCTGCGAATAAATCAACCGAGTTCGTATTCCTGCAGATAGCGGGCGAACAAGTCACCATCGGCCAGCGGACACGCAAACCCCGCGCCCCAGTCGGCCAGCAACAGCTGCTCTTTCAAGGGCAGCAGCAACAGTTGCGGCATGCCGTCGCTGCACCACAGGTCGCACACGATGCCCTGCTCGTCCAGGCCCGCAAACAATGTTTCCGTCTTGTCGCCGCCAAAGGCCAGCACGTTCCTGCATTCCACGCGGTAACTGCTGTAGCCCGTGTAGACGGCGTCATACGGCGGCAAGGCATCGGCCAGCGCCAGGCGCAGCTGCTCGGCCGTCAGGCCCAGCGCGCGCAATGGCGACGGCGGCGCCTCGGGCACGTACATGTCCGTCCAGCCGGCGCCGCTGCGGTGCGCATCGGCGAACGCCTGCTGCTCGCCCATCTGCGTCAAACAGTGCTGCAAATTATCCAGCGGCAGCAGTTCGATCATGCAGAAATCGTCTTCGTGATAATAGGCTTCCCGCATGCGTCAATTCTCCAGCAAGTCTTGCAATTGCGCGTTGCGTCGCGCCGTCAGCAGGCCGGCCCAGGTCTCGCTCGTCACGGACGGATAGCGCACGGCGCCAAAATTCATCCAGGCATCGCGGTACGCGAGCCACAGGCGCTGGGTGGCGCGGATGCCATCCTTGCCCACGGCACCCGCATGGCTTTCCGCCGGCTTTTTCATCAGCTTGCCGTAGATGGCGTTGAGTTCCTTGTCGAGCGCCGCCGCCTGTTCCTTGGACATGCTGGCCGGCAGCTTGCCCGCTTCGTATTCGCGCAAATCGTGCGCCAGCAGATCGAGCTCGGCCGTGCGGGCGGCGATGCTCAGGGCGGCCCGTGCCGTGCCGCTCAAGTCCGTTTCGTTGGCCGCGCGCGCGTCGGCAAACTTGCTTGCGGCCGCCTGCAGTTTTTGCAGCGATGCTTGCGCCACGGCCGGCATGCTTGCGCTGACCTTGCCTGTCGCCTGTGCACGCACTCTTTGTTTCTGCCGCGCATCGATGGCGCTGCACACGCCCATCATGTAGCCGCTGGTGATGTCGTCGCACAAGTCGATCATGCCGCGCCCGCTGGCGTTAATCTGCTGCAAGTGTTCGATGCGGCCCTGCATCTCGGCAGGCGCCGCGTCGATGCTGCACGCATACTTGAGCGCCAGCAACGGGTCTTTCTGCACGCCCTGTCCATTCTGGTACAGCATCATCAGCACGGCACTGTTCTGCGTGACCATCGCGCAATGGCGCGCGGGACGCCAGTCGGCGGGCTTGGGCGAGGACATACTCTTGGTATCGTAATACAGGTCCGTCGCCTGGCATTGCTGCAAGGACGCCACTGCCGACGGCGCCGGCAGGTCGGCCGGCGGCGGCGCCGCATCCTTGACCTTCAGGCAGCCCGCATACCAGGCCGTGCTTTCCGCCTGGCCCACGCCCATGGCGCTGGTGTTCGGGTAGGGTGCGGCGGCGGCGGCAAAAACCGGGGCAGCCAGCAGACAGCTCGCGCCCAGCAAGGCCGTTTTCAATAAGGGTAGACAAATTTTCATGTTCTATCAGCGCCAGCGTGAGTAAAGCGGCAAGTTTAACTGATCGGATACGCGCTGCCCGCCCGATACGCGCCCCTCCCGCCTGGTAAGTAACGGTTCATGGCCTTGGCAGTGGCCGAATCGATGGGCAATAATGTTGCCCGCTGTACTTTTTTCACTACTCCGGACCACGCCCATGACCTCACCCCGTCTTCGCCGTTCCCTCGGCTCCCTGCTGATCGCAGCGGCCTGCGCCTCGCTGGCCCACGCCGCCGATACCAAGGCCACCACCTCAGTTGCCGCCACGCAAACGCAAGCCAGACACGCCATCACGCATGAAGACGTGTGGCTGATGAAACGGGTGGGCGCGCCCGTCGCCAGCCCGGACGGACGATGGGCCGTGTTTTCCGTCGTCGACAGCGCTTACGACAACAAGGAGCAATGGTCGGATCTGTGGATCAAGTCGCTGCTTGATGACAGCCCCGCGCGCCGCCTGACGTATTCCAAGGGCGGCGAAAGCGCCGTGGCCTGGTCGCCGGACAGCCGCCAGCTGGTGTTTGTCGCCAAGCGCGACGGCGATGAAGCGGGACAGATCTACCGCCTCGACGTGGCCGCCGGCGGCGAAGCGCAACGCCTGACCTCGCTCACCCTGGGCGCGCGCATGCCGAAGTGGAGTCCGGACGGCAAGCAATTGCTGTTCATCAGCGACATCTATCCAGGCAACAAGACGGAAGCCGACGTCAAGCAAAGCGCGAAAGAGCGCAAGGAGCGCAAAGTCAGCGCCCGCTCGTATGAAACGACGGCACCGCGCTACTTCGACAAATGGCTGACGGACAAGCAGGTGCGCCTGTTCATCGTCGACGCGCAGCCGGAGTCGATGCCGCGCGACATCCTGTCGGGCACGCAACTGGTGACGCTGCCGGGCTTTGGCGGCGGCCAGGGCGACGAGGGGCAATCCTTGGACGCCGTCTGGACGCCGGACGGCAAGGCCGTCGTCTTCAACGCGGCCAGCAACCGCGACGCGGCCCAGCGCGAAGCCGTCTATTCGCAGCTGTACTTGCTGCCCTTGGCCGGCGGCGAAGCGCAGCGTTTGACGCAGGACAAACATAGCTACGGTGCCCTGAAATTTGCGGCCGATGGCAAGACCCTGTTTGCCTTGAGCGACGCGCAAACGCCCGGTAAAGTGTATGACGTGAAACGCCTGGCCAGCTTCGCCTGGCCGATGAGCACCCCTGCGCCAACGATATTGACAGCCAAGCTGGACCGTTCGATTTCGCGCTTCGTGCTGCCCGAAGGCGGCAAGCGCGTCATCTTCAGCTATGAACATGCGGGCCTGGAAAAGCTGTACTCGATCGACGCCAAAGGCGGCGACGTGCGCGAAGAGCCGTCCTTGCCGACGGGCACCATCAACTCGCTGAGCAGCGGCGGCAAGGCCCTCGTCGGCGTGTGGGAGTCCGCCATCAATCCGCCGGAAATCTATGCGTTCAACGGCAAGCAGCCGAAACGGCTGACGGCCTTCAACACGGACAAAGCGGATAAAATCGACTGGCAGGCACCCGAGCACTTCTGGTTCACGACGGCCGACGGCCGCCGCATCCACAATATGCTCGTCAAGCCCGCCAACTTTGACCCGAACAAGAAATATCCGCTGTTTACCGTCATCCACGGCGGCGCCGCCAGCATGTGGCGCGACCAGTTCGTGCTGCGCTGGAACTATCACTTGCTGGCCAAGCCAGGTTATGTCGTGCTGCTGACCGACTACAAGGGTTCCACCGGCTATGGCGAGGAATTCTCGCGTTCGATCCAGTTCGACCCCTTGAAAGGTCCGGGCGATGAAGTCAACCAGGGCGTCGATGAAGCCATCAAGAAATATCCGTTCATCGACAGCACGAAACTGGCCGCCGGCGGCGCCAGCTATGGCGGCCACCTGGCCAACTGGCTGCAGGCAACCACCACGCGCTACAAGGCCATCGTCTCGCACGCGGGCGAAATGGATTTGATCATGCAGTGGGGCACCAGCGATGGCGGCTTCGGCCGTGAAACGAATGCGGGTGGCCCCGTCTGGTCGAACCTGCCCGTGTGGCGCGACCAAAGCCCCGTCATGCAAGCGGGCAACCACGAAAAAGGCACGGGGTTTACCACGCCCATCCTGATCACCGTGGGCGAGCTCGACTACCGCGTGCCGGCCAATAATGCCTTGATGAACTTTGCCGTGCAACAACGCCTGAACGTGCCGGCGAAATTGCTGGTCTTTCCGGACGAAAACCACTGGATCTTGAAAGGCGAGAACAGCCGTTTCTTCTACAGCGAAGTCGAGGGCTGGCTGGCAAAGTATCTGAAATAATCGTGCTGCACGCTTCTTGAAAGGCCAGGCTCCGCTCACGCGGGCCTGGCTTTTTTCATGCGCTCTGGACGGCGGCCACGGCCGCCTTCTGCCGCTGGATCGCCAGCACCAGCAGCGCCGCCAGCAGGCAGGCGGCGCCGGCCGCGAACAGGGCCGGATTGTAGGTCAGCATCAGGGTGCGGATGCGGCCCGCGCCGTACGCGGCCACGGCGGCGCCCAGCTGATGGCCCGCGAAGATCCAGCCGAACACCATGCCCGCCCGCTCCCGGCCGAATGTGGCGCCCACCAGTTTCACGGTCGGCGGCACGGTGGCGATCCAGTCCAGGCCGTAGAACATGGCGAACAGCGACAGGCCGTACAAGGTGAATTCCGAATACGGCAGCCAGAACAGGGACAGCCCGCGCAAACCGTAGTACCAGAACAGCAGTTTGCGGTTGTCATAGCGGTCCGACAGCCAGCCGGACAAGATCGTGCCGAACAGGTCGAAGGCGCCCATCATGGCCAGCACGGAGGCGGCCGGTACGGCGGACAGGCCCGAGTCGCCGCACAGGGAAATGAAGTGCGTCTGGATCAGGCCGTTGGTGCTGAGGCCGCAGATGAAGAAGGTGCCGAACAGTATCCAGAAGGTACGATTGGAAGCCACGCTGCGCAGGATCAGAAAAGGCGTGGCGAACGTCATGCTTGCCGCCGGCGCCGCCGCCAGCGGCGTGGCCGGGTCGGCGCCATACGGACGCAAGGCCACGTCCTGCGGCCGGTTGCGCATGCACAGGAAGGCCAGCACGGCGACGAGCGCGCAGCTGGCAAACACGGGCATGACGGCCGTGCGCCAGCCGAAGTGCTCGATCAGCCAGGCGCCCACGGGCAGGAACAGCAACTGGCCCGTGGCCGAGCTGGCCGTCAGCACGCCCACCACCAGGCCACGGTGCGTCTCGAACCAGCGGTTGGCCACCACGGCGCTCAAGACCAGCGCCGTCATGCCCGAACCCAGCCCCAGCAGGATGCCCCACAGGGCCACCAGCTGCCAGAACTGCGTCATGCGCGTGGCCAGCAGCATGCCGGCCGCGATCAAGCCCAGGGCCACACAGATGACATTGCGCAAGCCGAAGCGCTCCATCAGGATGGCGGCAAACGGCCCCATCAAACCGAACAGCACGAAACGCACGGCCAGGGCCGAGGAAATCTGCTCGGCATCCCAGCCGAACTCGCGGCTCAGCGGCTGCATCAGCGCGCCTGGCAAGCCCAGCGCGGCAGACGACGTCAGGGCCGTGAGGAAGGTGATGGCGACGATGACCCAGGCGAAGTGGATGCCGCGCCGCTCCAGCCAGCGCGAAAAGGGAAGAGAAAGCATGCTGTCCTCGTGAGAAAAAGTGGATGCCGATCACCACTCGCCGGCCAGATTTCCCATGTTATATTACGATCATAATTTATACAAGCAAAAAAAATGGAGCCGCCCGCCCTCCGCATGCGGCTCCATTCCCTGTGTCGACGCTGGCACAAAGTGCGTTTACTTCACCTTCAAGCCATTCTTCACATCCGTCACGCCTTCCACGCTGCGGGCCAGGTCGGCGGCTTTCTTTACTTGCGCCTGGGAAGGCACGAAGCCGCTGAGCATGACGACGCCATTCACCGTTTCCACGTGCACGTCGAGCGCCTTCAAGTCGTTGTCCTTGACGAGGTCCGCCTTGATCTTGGTGGTGATGACGGAGTCGGACATGGCCGTCTTGGTGCTGCCGGCCGCATTGCGCGCCACGCAGGCGGCCTTGGCCGTCGCATCCATGGCGTCGCAATTTTCCTTCGTGGTCGCGGGCGGATTCTGCGCCACGTTGGTGCCGGCCTTGGCGCCCGTATTGGCGTCGGCCAGCGCGGCCGTCTTCGCCGCCTTGGCATCGTTCATGCACGTGGTTTTATCGGCGCCCGTGCGGTCGCCGCACTTGGCCTTGGCCAGGTCATACTCGGCATTGGCGACGTCCTTGCGGGCCTTGCTCAGCTCGCGCGGCGTGTTGCGGTATTGCGCCACGGCATCCGATTCGGCCTTGGCGCGCGCCACCTTGGCTTCTTCCACGCAGACTTTTTTCGCGTTGCCGCTCTGGCTGTCGCAGGCGGCCTTGGCCTGCTTGTAGTCGGCCGATGCCTTGTCCGTCAAACTCTTGTACGAGGCATCCTGTGCATACGCGGGCGTGGCGGCAAGCAGGGCGCTGGCACTGGCGGCCAGCATGAGTGCGATCATTTTGTTCATGATGGTTCCTCTCTGGTTAGTTGATGCCCAGATTAGACCCCTGCCGCGCGCAAAGCTCCGTGCGACAGCACACGCTGACACGCCATTCAGGCAAAAACTCACTGTCCTTTGTCGCCGCTCAAGCCCTTCCGCCACAATACTTGCGCCTGTTCAAATGGTGAAGCGGCCCCATCAAATGCGCCTGCGCCATCGGCCAGCGCCAGCCAGCCTTGCGTGGCGTGGGAACTGCCTACACCGCCGCCCGCGGCTTCGCCAGCCGCGCGCACGCCGCGCATCCAGGCCAGCACGTCCTGGTACTGGCCGGGGTGGCGTCCATGCATCCAGGCCAGGGCGACCAGATCCGCATAGGCCTCTTCGCGGCGCGTCTCGCGCAGCTCCTGCGCCAGCGCGGTCAACTTGCCCTGTTGCATGCTGCGCGGCTCGACAAAGCCGCGTGGCAAGGCGTGCCAGTCGCCCTGCGCATAGCGCCGGCAATGGCCGATTTCATGCGCCGTCATCGCTTCCAGCATCAGGCTGTGGCGCGTGGATGGCACGCCCTGCAAGACACTGTCCGCCTGCGCATTGCCGCGCAAGGACAGCACCAGCTTGCAGCGCCCCCCTTCGTAGCCCAGCGCCAGCGGCACGGCGCCGGGCGCATCCTGGGGCTGCACGATGATATCGACGGGCAAACCTTGCGCGCGCGCAAACGCGATGACGGGCTGGCCCGCCTGCAGCCAGCGGGTTTCCAGATCGGTCAGCACGGGACCAGCCACGGCGGGCAAAACGATGAGCAAGCTCATCAGCAAGAGCGGATTCAACATGGGATAGGCGGGAAGAAAAGAGGATTTACCACTGCAGAGTAAGCGGTGGATATATTTCCACAAGGAAAAACTGGCAACTTTTCGCAAATAAAGACGAAAAAAAACCGGTGCGCAAGGCACCGGCTTTTCCGACTGATAATAATCAAGGTCAGCTTACTTCTTCGCCGCCTTATCCAGCGCGCGGGCCGTGACGAATTCCGGGCGGATATCGTTGGGCACGGCCTTCATCTTGTCGAGCGCCACCTGCACCTCCGGGCGGATGACCACGTACTTGCTCATCATCGCTTGCGCGCGCGCATAATCGCCCGTCGCCTCGATGGTCAGGAATTCGCGGTCCAGGTCGATCACTGCCTGCTTGATCTTCGCAAAATCGACGCCGAACTTGCCGTCGCCCAGCGAGACGAAACCGCCCTTGTCGAGGATGTAATTCATCTGGATGGCCATGCCGCGCGCATGCGAATCCGTCAGGCCGAAATGCAGCGTGCGGAAACCGGAAGCAAGGAAGGTGTTGTACAGCTTGCGCTCGGCCGCCTCGCCCTGGCCCAGGGTGTCGTTGAGTTGCCCCTTGTCCATCATGTAGCGCAGCGCGAACAGGCCCGTGATGTCCGCCTTGGCTTCTTCGATGGTGGAATAGGCTTCCTTCAAGTCCTGGCGCGGCGTCGATGGCTTGCCGTCAACCACGGTGGCGTGCGGGCCCAGGCCGTGCATGATTTCATGCGCGAGGATGTGCTTGAAGAAAGAATTGAAATCGACGTCCTGCTGCGCCTCGGGCGTAAGCACCAGTTTCGAGATCGGCGTCAGGGTGGCCTTGAACTTGGCTTCCTGCACGTTTTTCAGCATCACGCGCTTCGAGCCGCGCGCGCTGATGATGCGCTCGTCATTGGGCAGATTGTAGGCGGCCGTCTGCACGGCCATGTTGCCGTCGCCGGCGCCATACACCTGGTTGACCACCACCATCGGTGCCAGCGCGCCCA
Source organism: Janthinobacterium sp. GW821-FHT03C10 (assembly GCF_059420865.1). Taxonomy (NCBI): domain Bacteria; kingdom Pseudomonadati; phylum Pseudomonadota; class Betaproteobacteria; order Burkholderiales; family Oxalobacteraceae; genus Janthinobacterium; species Janthinobacterium sp. GW821-FHT03C10. Next base: position 54,920 of record NZ_JBWKUN010000006.1, read on the forward strand.
CTTTCGGGTTGCGGTACCGGGCGTCGAGCGGCAGGTTGTCTTCCAGCTCCTGCATGTGTTTGGCGAAGAAATTGAGCTTTTGCGTCTCCGCCTGGTCGCGGATGTTCACGTAGGCTTCGAACGCGGCCTTGTAGCCGAACAGTTCATCGTTGTACGTTTCATACGGGCCGATGGTGATGTCGACGGGCGAATCGAGGTCCATCCAGGCGAAGTCGGACGGTAAATAGTCGTTGTCGAGGAAAGCCTTGGCGCGCAGGGTCAGAAATTTCTTCAGGGAAGCATTGTCCGTGGCGGCCGCCGCTTCATCGAGCAATTTGGCCAGCTGTTTCAACTCCACCTTGTACTCGTCCGAATACTTGACGGTCTGGTATTTGCCATCCTTGCCCGCGCGGATGGTGGTAAAAAACCATTGCGCCTGCTGCTTGTCGTCCGCCGGCAAGCCGTTCATCCATGTTTCCAGGCTGGCCTTGGTGGCGCCCTGCGGATAGAAATTGCCCGCTTCCGGCTTGTGCGCGGGAATGGCAATGCCCGCATAGCTGGCCGGCATGAACGAGGCGTGCGCGTCGAGCACCGACCATGGCCCCTTGTTGATCCAGAAATAGTTCAGACGGGCCTGGCCCAGGGCCGACTTGTCCTTCTTCAAAGCCGCCCACAGCGCTTCATTGCCGGACCAGCGCTGGCGCAGCTGCAGCACGTCGACCAGCTTGGCCGCTTCGACCAGCTTGGCGATGGCCTGGCGGTCGCCCGCGGACAGGTGGGTGACGTCGGCCGTCAGCGCGACGGGTACGTAGCGGGCGCTCATGGCCGTCAGTTGTTGCGCGGTGGCCGGGGTCGCTGGCGTTGCGGCGCAGGCGCTGCCGACGGCGGCAGCCATCAGCAGGGGAATCAGGAGTTTTTTCATGGAGGTCTCGGTTGGATTTTTCTCAGGCGCGGATGGCGCGTTACCGCTTTCTTGTTCAGCCTGCGATTGTCCCACCTGCCCCCATGGCATGGCAAGCGGCTTACCAGACCTTGTACACCTGCCCAGTCTGCGCCCCTTCCACGCTGCGGCTGTAGGCCAGGGCCACACGGCTGGCGGCGGCCGGCTCGAAGCCGTAGAAGAAGGGGCCGTACGACTCCAGCGATTCGGCCAGCACCGTGGGGCTGACGACATTGATGCGCACGCCCCGCTGCAACTCGATGGCGGCGCCCCGCACGAAGCCTTCCACGGCCGCGTTGGTCATGCTGGCGGCCGTGCCGAAGCGGATCGGCTGCTCGGCCACGATGCCGCTGGTCAAGGTAATCGAACCGCCGTCGTTCAGGTATTCCTGCGCCACCAGCGCCACATTGACCTGACCCATGAGCTTGCTTTCCAGGCCCACCTGGAATTGCTCTGGAGTAAATTCAGCCAGGGGACCGAAATGCATTTTACCGGCCGTCACGACGACGGCATCGACCTTGCCGATGCGTTTGAACAGGGCGCGCACTTGCGCGATGTCGCCCATGTCGGCCTGGTGCGTGCCGCTGCGGCTGCCCACTTCGATGATTTCATGGCGTGGCGCCAGTTGGGCGGCGACGGCCGTGCCGATGGTGCCGCTGGCGCCGATGATGACGATTTTCATGCTGCTTCCTTGTGTGGGTTGAACGATGGAGCCAGTATGCGCCGCTTACGAAAAGGAATAAATACGCTAGAATTTACAAGATTACCAACCCACAGTTTGCAATCGGAATGCCATGGATAAATTGCGCAGCATGGAGATTTTTGTCGCCGTCGTCGATGCGGGCAGTTTCACGGCCGCCGCCGAGGCATTCCAGATTTCGCCCGTGATGGTGGGCAAGCACATCAAATACCTGGAAGAGCGGCTGGGCGCGCGGCTGCTGGCGCGCACCACGCGGCGGCAAAGCCTGACGGAAATCGGCCTGCAGTATGCGGAACAGTGCCGCCAGATCCTGGCCAGCATCCATGCGGCGGAACGGGGCGCGGAAGCCATGCGCGCGGCGCCGCGCGGCAAGCTGAAGATCACGGCGCCCGTGTCCTTCGGCAGCGAGTGCATCGCGCCGCTGATGGCCGATTACCTCGATGCGTATCCGGAAGTGAGCCTGGAACTGAACCTGAACGACAGGACGGTGGACCTGGTGGAGGAAGGATTCGATGCGGCCATCCGCATCGGCAAGCTGGAAGATTCCGCCATGGTGGCGCGCGTGCTGCGGCCGTACGCGATGGTGATCTGCGCCGCGCCCGCCTACCTGGCCAGACACGGCACGCCGCGCACGCCGGCCGACCTGGCCCGCCACGAATGCCTGGACTTCATGCAGTGGACGCGCCATGTGCGCTGGCGCCTGGCCAGGAGCGGCGACGATGATGGCAGCCCCGTGCGCGAAAGCCGCTTCCGCTCGAACAATGGACAGGCGCTGCGCGTGGCGGCCCTGCACGGTTTCGGCATCGTCATGCAGGCGGAGATCCTGATGGCCGGCGATATCGCCGCCGGCAGGCTGGTGCCGCTGTTGGCCGACTACGTGCCGGCGCCCCGCCCCATGCACCTCGTGTACGCGCGCGACCGCCAGCCCACGCCGAAGCTGACGACCTTCATCGATTTTCTGCTGGAACGCTACGGGCCGGCGGCGACACCGCCACCGGCCACGCTCACGTAACCGTCGTACTTAATTGGCCTTCGCGGCGGGCGCGGACGCCAGCTTGGCCAGCTCGCCGTCCGGCTGCCAGCCGGCGCCGAGAGACCTCGCTACGGCAACCGTCGCCAGCAGGCGCTGGGTCTTGATCTGCGCGGCGGCGCGGTCCGCTGCCAGCGAACTGCGCTGGGCATCTGTGACGTCGAGGTAGGTCGAGATGCCGCGCTCGTAGCGCGTGCGCGCCACCAGGTAGGCGCGCGCCGCCGCTGCCTGCGACAGGGCCTGGGCGTCGCCCTGCAACTGGCGCTGCTCCACGTCGGACAACGCGTCTTCCACTTCGCGCAAGGCCGTCAGCAGCTTCGTTTCATGGTTCGCCACGGCTTCCGCATAGCGCGCCTTGGACAGATCCAGATTGGCCTGGTTGCGGCCGCCGTCGAAGATCGGCAGGGACAGGGCCAGCGGACCAAAGCTGAACTGGCGCGAACCGCCCTGCGCCAGGTCGCGCAGCTTTTCCGAGGCGTAGCCGAAATTGCCCGTCAATTGCAGCGACGGGTAAAACGCGCCTTCGGCCACGCCCACTTGCGCGTTTGCCGCGCGCAGGCCCGCTACGCTGGAGACCAGGTCCGGACGGTGCGCCAGCAGGCTGGCGGGCAAGCCGACGGGAATGGCGGGCGGCAGCGGCAAGATGGACGGATCGGCCGCCACCGGCAATTGCAGCGCCGACGGCGGCTTGCCCGTCAGGGTGGCCAGGCTGTTTTCCAGCTGGTTGCGCTGGCGCTTGACCTCATGCAGGTCGGCCTGCGCGTTCGACAGTTCGACTTTCGCGCGCGCCAGGTCCAGCTCATTCGTCAGCCCTGCATTGAAGCGCGCCTCGACCAGCTGCGCCGACTCGCGGCGGGTGTCCAGCGCGCCATTCAGGATCGCCATTTCCGCGTCGAGTCCACGCAGCTGCCAGTAATTGCTGGCCACTTGCGACGACAGCATCAGCAGCACGCCGTCGCGGTCGGCCTGCGCCGCCAGCGCCTGCGCATCCGCCGCTTCGACCAGGCGTTTCACGCGGCCCAGCAGGTCGACTTCATACGACAGCGAGCCGCCCACGGAGAAGTTATTGCCGCTGATCGAGCGGTTGCCCAGGGCCAGGCCCTGCGAGGTGTTGGCCGAGGTGCGCGAGTTCGAGATGCCCGTGCTGACATTCACGCTCGGGCCCTGGTTGGCGCGCGCCGTGCCGCTTTGCGCCAGCGCCTGCAGCAGGCGCTCGCCGGCCGCTTTTACACTGGGATTGTCCTGCAGCGCGCTCTGTTCGAGGCGGTTCAGGGTGGCGTCGCCATAGATGTTCCACCACTCCTTGGGCAGCTGCGCGGCATCCGCGGCGGCCGCGCCGTGGCGGAAGGTGCCGGTGCCGGCCAGGTTTGCCGGGGCGGTGAAATCCTGGCCCACGGTGCCGCAGGCGGACAGCGCCACGGCAAGGGAAGCGGCCAGCGCGATTTTCGTCAATACTGTTTGCATGATGATTACCTTCTTGTTCTTGAGGTGCTGCACGTGCGGACTGTGCGCGGTCAATGACCGCCACCACCGCCACCGGGAGCTTTGAGTTTGTCGGCCAGCCACAGGGGCACGATACAGGCCAGCAGGATGGCGCCGATCAGGAAGAAGCCATCGTTGTAGGCCATCACATACGCCTCGCGGCGCACGATGCCGTCGATCGCCTGCAAGGCCTGGTTGCCGGCCGTGACGGCGTCATAGCCCTTGGCCATGAACGACGACGTCAGCTGGTCGATGCGCAGCTGCGTGGCGCTGGAATACGCGTTGATCGCTTCGCCCAGGCGCTGCGAGTGGAAGTGTTCGCGGGTGCTCAGGGCCGTGGCCAGCAGGGCGATGCCGATCGAGCCGCCCAGGTTGCGCGTCATATTGAACAGGCTCGAGGCGGACGGCATGTCCTTCGGCGCGATGCCCTTCATGGCGAAGTTCGACAGGGTCAGCATGACGAAGGGCTGGCCCAGCGCGCGCACGACCTGCGACCACAGCAGCTGGTCGTAGCCGGTAGACGCGTCCATGTAGGCATTCATCATGCACGAGCCGCCAAACAGCAAGAGACCGAACGAGCACAGGATGCGGTTGTCCACCACGGACGACAGCTTGGCCACAAACGGCATGATGAACAGCTGCGGCAAGCCCACCCACATGATGACTTCACCGATCTGCATCGGTGAATAGCCGGCGATCTGGCCCAGGAACAAGGGCAGCAAAAAGGCCGAGCCGTACAGGCCCATGCCCGTCACGGCCGACAGCACGGTGGCGACCAGGAAATTGCGCTGGCCGTACAGGCCAAGGTTGACGAACGGTTCGGCGCGCGTGGCGCTGGTGACGACCCAGCCCAGGATGCCCACCAGGGCCAGCGCGGCGAAGGTGATGATGAAACCGGAGTCGAACCAGTCCTTGGAATTGCCCTCTTCCAGGAAGATGGTCAGGCAGCCCAGGCCCAGGGCCATGAAGAAGATGCCCAGCCAGTCGGCCTTCCAGAACATCTCGAGCTTCATCGGCTCCTTGTCCAGGCCATAGATCATGCCGGCGATCAGCAGCACGCCCGGCACCCAGTTGATGTAGAAGATCGAGGGCCAGCCATACAGTTCGGAGAGGTAGCCGCCCAGGGTCGGGCCCATGGCCGGCGCCAGGGTGGCCGTCAGGCCGAAGATGGCCATGCCGACGGCGCGCTTCGACGGCGGCAGCTTGAGCATCACCAGGGTAAAGGCCATCGGGATCAGGGCGCCGCCCGTGAACCCCTGCAGCATGCGGAAGACGATCATGCTTTCCAGGTTCCAGGCGGTGCCGCACAGGGTGGAGAACAGCAGGAAGAAGGCGGTGGTGCCGATCATGTAGGTACGCAGTCCGAACACGCGCGCCAGCAGCGCGGTGAGGGGAATGACGATGATTTCCGCCACCAGGTAGGCCGTGGAAATCCACGAGCCCTCTTCCTGGGTGGCCGACAGCGAGCCAAGGATATCCTTGAGCGAGGAATTGGTGATCTGGATGTCGAGCACCGCCATGAAGGCGCCCAGCATGCCGGCGGCGACCGCCAGCCAGGTGCGCCCGGAGACTTTCTCGTCGATCACGGGAAACGCCGGCGGCTTCGCCAGCGTGGTGGAGGGGCTGCTCATGGAAGCTTAGCGCGTGGTGGACTGGGCGGCGGGAGCGGCGGCGTGGCGCGTGGCCGGCTGCGTTTCAGGCTGGTTCACTTCCACTTCGGCGATCACCGACATGCCCGGCACCAGGCGGCCGTTCATGGCCTTGATGTCTTCCGGCTGGAAGACGATTTTCACGGGCACGCGCTGGACGATCTTGGTGAAGTTGCCGGTGGCGTTATCGGCCGGCAGCAGGGCGAATTGCGCGCCCGAGGCAGGCGCGAAGCTGTCCACGGTACCCACCAGTTTCTTGCCCGGCATGGCGTCGATGGTCACGTGCACGCTCTGGCCGCGGTGCAGGTCGGCCAGTTGGGTTTCCTTGAAGTTGGCGGTGACCCAGACGTTGTCCTGCACGATGGCCGTCAATTGCTGACCAGGCTGCACGCGCATGCCCGTTTCCACGTTGCGCTTGCCGATGCGGCCGGCGACGGGGGCCAGGATGCGGTTGTATTGCAGCTGCTGTTCCGCGTCCTTCAATTGCACGCGCAGCACGGCCACCTGCGCCTTGGCCACGTCGCGCGCAGCTTGCGCCGCACCGATCTGCGATTTGGCGGCCGAGGCGCTGTCGCGGCGGGCGGCCAGGTCGGCCACGGCGCTCGAACGGGCCGCGTTGGCCGCATCGAGTTCCGCTTTCGAGACGGCTTTCATCTGGCTCGTGTACAGCTGGCCATAACGCTCCGCATCCTGTTTCGCGCGCAGCAATTGCGCATCGGCCTGCGCCACCTGCGCCTGGGCGGCGCTCGCTTGCGCCTGCACTTGCGCAATCTGCGCATCTGCCTGCAGCACCTGCTGCTCGGCGCTGGCGATCTGCGCGGCGATCTGCTCGGTCTTCACGCGCTGGTCGAAGGGATCGAGTTCGGCGATCACGTCGCCCTCTTTCACCATTTGATTGTCATCGATGAAGACCTTGGTGACGACGCCGGAAATGCGTGCCGACACGGGATGCACGTGGCCGGCCACGTAGGCGTTTTCCGTTTCCACGAAATAGTGGCTGCGGTACCACATGCGCGCGCCGGCACCCAGCGCGACGAGGACGATCAGGCCGGCAATGATTTTCACGCGGTTGTTCGGTGGTGCGGAGCTGGCGGCAGCGGCGGGCGTGGAAGGTGCGGCGGGGGCCGCGGGTGGGACGGCGCTCAGCACCTTGTGCTCTGCGTGGCCTGGCTGGTTGGACATACTCGCTCCGGAAATGAAATGATATAGGTTCATTATTGGGCAAAGAAAAGCCAAAGTCAAGAAATGAAACGATTGCATTTCATTTTAATTTGCACTACAGTGTGAGCCATCACTTACCTTCCACCTTATAAAGAGACCCAGACCATGTCCGATCCCGGCCTCAGCGATACCTTGCCTACCGATAAAGAATCCGCCGCCGCCCAGGAACTTTCCTGCTGCGGCAAGCCGGCCGGCCGCCCGCGCGCGGCCGACATGGAAGCGCGCATGGAAAACCTGCTGCACACGGCCGGCTGCCTGTTTCTGGAAAAAGGATATGGGAAGGTCAGCCTGGAAATGATCGCCCGCGAAGCCCACGTGGCCGTGCGCACGATTTATGTGAAATTTGGCGGCAAGTCGGGCTTGTTCAATGCCGTGGTGGAATTACGCCGCGCCGCCTACTTCTCGACCATGCCGGCGCTGGAAACGGATATGCGGCCCCTGCCCGCCATTTTGAGCGAGTTCGGCCTGCTGTTCGTGCAACTGGTCACCATGCCGGCGGCGATCCGCCTGAATCGCATGGTCGTGGCCGAAGCGGCCACGCACCCGGAACTGGCGGAAACGTTTTACAAGGTGGGACCGGGACAGACGCGCGAGATGCTGACCAAGTTTTTCAGCCGTCCCGACATCGCGCCCCTGTTTCGCGCGGAACTGACGCCCTCCATGCTGGCGCTGCACCTGCTCAATTGCCTGCTGGGCGACCAGATGTCGCGCCTGCTGTTTCCGCCGCCAGCCCAACCCGATGTGGCGCAATTGCGCGCCAAGGTGGCGGTCAGTCTCGACCTGTTCCTGCACGGCACCCTGCGCCAGCCGCTGGCGGACTGACGCGGGACGGCTGGCCGCGGAAATCAGCCAGGACGGCTGCAGTCTTCCGGCAGCGCCGCTTCAGTCCGTTCATCGTTCAAGCCCAGCGCGCGCAGGAAAGGCTGGGCCGCCGACGCGCCATCAACGCCCAGTGCAGACTCGCTTCCATCGTAGCGGTCAGGACCATAACGCATCAGGTCGAACGAGGTTTCAAAGCGCTGCGCCAGGAAATACGTGCGGAAGTAATCGAAGGAAAACGCCACCTGGCCATCGGCCCGCAGCAGCAAGCCATGCGCATACAGCGGCGCCAGCCAATCGCCGGCCGCCATGTTCCAGCCCTTCACGCCGCAATAGTCGCTGGCAAAGCGCTCCAGTTCCGCCTCGTTGAGGAACACGCTCTTGGCTTCGAACATCACGAACGCCAGCTCGATCAGGAATTCACGCGCATCGGCAGCGACGCCGGCGTCCTCGCGCGGCTGCGCGCCCGCCTTGCCCAGCAAGCCATCGAAATAAGCGCGCTCGCCTGCCAGTTGCGGCAGCAAGGTGGCAAACACATACTCGGCATCCATCTGCCCCGTGTCCTGGCCGTTCGGCGTGTACAGCACCGACAGGGCGAAGTTCTTGCTCACGTCGTCGAACTCGCGCAGGGATACCTTCCACTGCGTGCCGGCCCTGCCGCCATCGGCCTCGCCCGTGCCGAATTCGAGCACCGCATACGCCGCCATCTGGCCCTGTGCGCCGTACAGGCTGCCGGGATTGCTCTTGAACAGGATGCTTAGCGACTTCATCAGCGAACTGGCGTCGCCCGTATGCTGATGGCCATGGAACACGGCGTGGATATTCTTGTAGCGCGCGCGCTGCTCGGCACTGGCGTGCTCATCGGCGGAGAAAAAGCTGAAGCCGGCATTGCCCAGCGTGGCGGCAGCGACACCCTGCTGGCGGCTGCCCGGCACCAGGTAGAAACGCGCGCCGGGCAAGCTGGCCGCCTGCAGCAAGGGGCGCAGGAAGTATTCGTAGACGTACACGGGCGTCGTGCCGGCACAGGCGTCCGGCGCCACCAGCTGCCCTGTGAAGAAAATCGCATCGATCCGCTTGCCCGCCGCCAGGATAGCGGCCACGTCCTGGTACAAGGCATGCAGCATCACGGCTTGCTCTTGCTCGTCGGCCCGGCGCAAACGGACGTCGGCAATATGAAGGGCGGTAAATTTTTTCATCGTTGCAAAACTTTCTTAGAGCCTATCCCAGTAGGGAGCGTCTTCTGCCGGCAGTTCATCAGGAGCGCGGACAAGGCATGGGGAGGACGCGAGGCGAGCCACGCGACGAGTCCCCGCTTCCGAGGGGCGCCAGCAGGGGATGTATGCATCGACTGGGGCAGGCGCTTGGTACAGCGGAACTTGACCGACTCCCACGCTGGCAACATTCCTGGAAAAATCACACGGTTCTATTGAAGCGAAAGCAGAACACGGTGACAGACCTCCATTCTGCCACTTTTTCCACACGGCAATACTCACCAATTTTCACATGGGGCCGATGCGCCACGTTTTACCACGCTGCAGGTCAAGGGAAATAAAAAAACCCGCAATCGCTTGCGGGTTTCGAGTATGGACAGCTACAACATCAACGCTTGCGCGGTGGCGGCAAGTCCGTGCACACGCCTTCGTACACTTCGGCGGCCATACCGATCGACTCGCCCAGGGTCGGGTGCGGGTGGATGGTCTTGCCGATGTCGGTGCCGTCGCCCCACCCCTTGATGGCCAGCGCGACTACGCTGCGGTTAAAAAAACCCGCAATCGCTTGCGGGTTTCGAGTATGGACAGCTACAACATCAACGCTTGCGCGGCGGCGGCAAGTCCGTGCACACGCCCTCGTACACTTCGGCGGCCATACCGATCGACTCGCCCAGGGTCGGGGGCGGGTGGATGGTCTTGCCGATGTCGGTGCCGTCGCCCCACCCCTTGATGGCCAGCGCGACTACGCTGCGGTTAAAA
>NZ_JBWKUN010000006.1:64809-315378 GCF_059420865.1 Janthinobacterium sp. GW821-FHT03C10
AACCCGCAATCGCTTGCGGGTTTCGAGTATGGACAGCTACAACATCAACGCTTGCGCGGCGGCGGCAAGTCCGTGCATACGCCTTCGTACACTTCGGCGGCCATACCGATCGACTCGCCCAGGGTCGGGTGAGGATGGATGGTCTTGCCGATGTCGGTGCCGTCGCAGCCCATTTCGATGGCCAGCGCGATTTCGCCGATCATGTCGCCCGCATGCGTGCCGACGATGGTGCCGCCGATGATGCGGTGGGTTTCCGCGTCGAACAGCAGCTTGGTGAAGCCTTCGGCGCGGCCATTGGCCACGGCGCGGCCCGAGGCGGCCCACGGGAAGTGGCCCTTCTCGACCTTGATGCCCTTGGCTTTCGCTTCGTCTTCCGTGATGCCGGCCCATGCCACTTCCGGGTCCGTGTAGGCGACCGACGGGATCACCTTGACGTCGAAGTGCGACTTCTGGCCGGCAGCCGCTTCCGCGGCCACGTGGGCTTCATGCACAGCCTTGTGCGCCAGCATCGGCTGGCCCACCAGGTCGCCGATGGCGAAGATGTTCGGCACGTTGGTGCGCATCTGGCTGTCGACGTTGATGAAGCCGCGGTCCGTCACTTGCACGCCGGCCTTGTCGGCCGCCAGCTTCTTGCCGTTCGGGCTGCGGCCCACGGCGACGAGCACCAGGTCGTAGACTTGCGGCGCCGGTGCCGTGGCGCCCGCTTCGGCCGCCTCGAACGTGACCTTGATGCCTTCCGGCAGCGCCTCGACAGCCACCGTCTTGGTCTTGGTCATGATGTTGTCGAAGCGCTTCTCATTGAACTTCTGCCACACCTTGACGGCGTCGCGGTCCGCGCCCTGCATCAGGCCATCCATCATTTCGACCACGTCGATGCGCGCGCCGAAGGTCGAATAGACGGTCGCCATTTCCAGGCCGATGATGCCGCCGCCGATGACCAGCATGCGTTTCGGGATCTGGCGCAATTCCAGCGCGCCCGTCGAATCGACGATGCGCGGGTCTTCCGGCACGAAGGGCAGCTTCACCACGGACGAACCGGCCGCGATGATGGCTTGCTTGAACTGCACGACTTTTTTCGAACCGTCGCCTGCCGTCACTTCGATGTGGTTCGCGGAGAGGAACTGGCCCACGCCCGTGACGACTTGCGTCTTGCGCGCCTTGGCCATGCCGGCCAGACCGCCCGTCATGTTCGAGATCACGCCTTCCTTGTACTTGCGTACCTGGTCGATGTCGATGGTCGGCTTGGCGAACGTCACGCCCGTGTTGGACATGTGCGCCGTTTCGTCGATCACGGACGCCACGTGCAGCAGCGCCTTCGACGGGATGCAGCCCACGTTCAGGCACACGCCGCCCAGGGTGGCGTAGCGCTCGACGATGACGGTGCTCAGCCCCAGGTCGGCCGCGCGGAACGCTGCCGAATAGCCGCCAGGACCGCCGCCCAATACCATCATGTCGACGTCGATGTCGACCTGGCCGCTGTAATTGCCGGCCGGGATGGCGGCGACAGGTGCTGGGGCAGCAGCGGCTGCCGGAGCGGCTGCCGCCGGCGCAGGAGCGGCCGCCGGTGCAGTTGCTGGAGCAGCGGCCGCGCCTTCAGCCGCTTCCACCACCAGCAGCGCGCTGCCTTCGGCGATCTTGTCGCCGACCTTGACCTTGACTTCCTTGACGACGCCGGCGTGGGTCGATGGAATCTCCATGCTGGCCTTGTCCGATTCGACCGTGATCAGGGACTGGTCCACCTTGATGGTGTCGCCCACCTTGACCATCAGTTCGATGACTTCGACTTCCTTGAAATCGCCGATATTCGGTACTTTTACCTCTACTGTGCTCATCAATCGCTCCTTACAGCAGAATTTTGCGCATGTCGGCCAGGACTTCGCCGAGGTACACGGAGAATCGCGCGCCCATCGCGCCATCGACCACGCGGTGGTCGTAGGACAGCGAAGTGCCCATCATCAGGCGTGGCTGGAAGGCCTTGCCATCCCATACCGGCTTGATCGAAGCTTTCGACAGGCCCAGGATCGCCACTTCCGGCGCATTGACGATAGGCGTGAAGTGCGTGCCGCCGATGCCGCCCAGGGACGAAATCGTGAAGCTGGCGCCCTGCATGTCGGCCGGTTTCAGCTTGCCTTCGCGCGCCTGCAGCGACAGTTCCGTCATTTCGCGGGCGATCTGCGAGACCGACTTCTGGTCCGCGCCCTTGATCACGGGTACCACCAGGCCGTTCGGCGTGTCGGCAGCGAAGCCGATGTTGTAGTACTGCTTGAGGATCAGGTTCTCGCCCTTGGCGTCGAGCGAGGCGTTAAACGCGGGGAATTTCTTCAGCGCGGCGACGGAGGCCTTGATGACAAATGCCAGCATGGTCAGCTTGGCCGCATCCTTGTTCTTCGCATTGGCCGCGTTGGTATCGACGCGGAATGCTTCCAGGTCGGTCACGTCCGCTTCGTCGAACTGCGTGACGTGCGGGATCATGACCCAGTTGCGGTGCAGGTTCGGGCCCGAGATTTTCTTGATGCGCGACAGCGGCAGCAATTCGGTCGTGCCGAATTTGCTGAAGTCCAGCGACGGCCATGGCAGCAGATCCAGGCCCACGCCGGAACCGGCCTTGGCGACCGGTGCGTTCGGCGCGGCGACCGCGCCCGACATCACGCCCTTGACGAAGTTCTGCACGTCTTCCTGGGTGATGCGGCCCTTCGGACCGGAACCGCCCACGCGGGCCAGGTCCACGCCCAGTTCGCGCGCGAACTTGCGGATCGATGGCGACGCGTGCGCCAGCTTGCCGTTGACGGCAGGCGCGGCGGCTGGCGCGGCAGGAGCGGCAGCGGCGACCGGCGCCGAAGCGACGGCGGCGGCAGGTGCGGCGGCAGCTTGCGCGGCCGGTGCAGGCGCGGCGGCAGGAGCGGCAGCGCCACCGGTCGTTTCCACCACCAGCACCAGACTACCCTTGGCGACCTTGTCGCCGACCTTGACCTTCAATTCCTTGACGATACCGGCATGGCTCGATGGGATTTCCATGCTGGCCTTGTCCGATTCGACCGTCAGCAGCGACTGGTCGACCTTGATCGTGTCGCCGACCTTGACCATCAGTTCGATGACTTCGACTTCCTTGAAGTCGCCGATATCGGGCACGGTCACGTCGACCAGGGCCGGCGCGCCGGCAGGGGCGGCAGGTGCGGGCGCGGCCGCAGGAGCGGCAGCGGGGGCGGCTTCAGCGGCAGGTGCCGGGGCGGCAGCGGCGGCTGGCGCCGGCGCCGAGGCGTCGTCCGCCACTTCCAGCAGCAGGACCAGCGAACCTTCAGCGATCTTGTCGCCCACGTTGACTTTCAATTCCTTGACGACACCGGCGTGGCTCGATGGGATTTCCATGCTGGCCTTGTCCGATTCGACGGTGATGAGGGACTGGTCGACCTTGACCGTGTCGCCTGGCTTGACCATCAGTTCAATGATCTCGACTTCCTTGAAATCGCCGATATCCGGGACTTTGACTTCCACAATGCTCATAGCTTGCTCCGTTATTTTATTTGTCAGATGGACCCGCACACACGCCAGGGCGGCGCTTTCGCACCGCCCTGGCATCATCGGGTCCGCACAACGATTACTGGGTCACCGGATTCGGTTTGTTCGCGTCGATGCCGTACTTGGCGATCGCCTGCTCCACCACCGACACGTCGATCTTGCCTTCGTCAGCCAGCGATTTGAGCGCGGCCACGGTGACATAATAACGGTTCACTTCGAAGAACTCGCGCAGCTTGGCGCGGCTGTCCGAGCGGCCAAAGCCATCGGTACCGAGCACTTTGTAGGTGCGGCCCTTCGGCATGAAGGCGCGGATCTGTTCTGCAAATGCGCGCATGTAGTCGGTCGTGGCGACGATCGGGCCGTCCGTGTCCTGCATCAGCGACGTCACGTACGGCACGCGCTGCTGTTTCGACGGGTTGACCATGTTCCAGCGTTCGGCGTCCTGGCCATCGCGGGCCACCAGGGTCAGCGACGGCGCCGACCATACGTCCGCAGCCACGCCCCAGTCGTTTTCCAGCAATTCGGCGGCAAAGATCGATTCGCGCAGGATGGTGCCGCAACCGATCAGCTGTACGCGCAGCTTGGCGTCAGCCTTGCCTTCCTGCAGCTTGTACATGCCTTTCAGGATGCCTTCTTCCTGGCCTGGCTTGATGCCTGGCTGGGCGTAGTTCTCGTTCATGATCGTGATGTAGTAGAACACATCTTCCTGGTTGGCGATCATGCGGCGCAGGCCGTCCTGGATGATGACGGCGACTTCATGGCTGAAGGTCGGGTCGTACGGCATGCAGGTCGGGATGGTCGCGGCGAAGATATGGCTGTGGCCATCTTCGTGCTGCAAACCTTCGCCGTTCAGGGTCGTGCGGCCAGCCGTGCCGCCCATCAGGAAGCCGCGGGCGCGCATGTCCGCCGAAGCCCATACCTGGTCGCCGATGCGCTGGAAGCCGAACATCGAGTAGAAGGTGTAGAACGGGATCATGATGCGGTCGTTGGTCGAGTACGACGTCGCCGCGGCGATCCACGAGCTCATGCCGCCCGCTTCGTTGATGCCCTCTTGCAGGATCTGGCCGGCCTTGTCTTCGCGGTAGTACATGACCTGGTCCTTGTCGACCGGCTCGTACAACTGGCCTTTCGGGTTGTAGATGCCGATCTGGCGGAACAGGCCTTCCATGCCGAAGGTACGCGACTCATCGACCAGGATAGGCACGACGCGCTGGCCCAGGTTCGGGTCTTTCAGCAGGGTCGAAATGACGCGCACGAAGGCTTGCGTGGTCGAGATTTCGCGGCCTTCCGGCGTCGCTTCCAGCACGTTCTTGAACGCGTCGAGGCCAGGCACGGGCAGGGTTTCTTCCGCCTTTTGGCGGCGCTGCGGCAGGTAGCCGCCCAGGGCCTTGCGGCGCTCGTGCAGGTAGACCATTTCCGGCGCGTCGTCGGCAGGCTTGAAGAACGGGATGTCGGCCAGCTTGTCGTCGGGGATAGGCAGCGAGAAGCGGTCGCGCATTTCGCGGATGGCTTCGTCGTCGAGTTTTTTCGTCTGGTGCGCCGTGTTGCGCGCTTCGCCGGACTTGCCCATGCCGTAGCCCTTGATGGTCTTCACCAGCAGGACGGTCGGCTGGCCCTTGTGTTCCTGGGCGATCTTGAAGGCCGCGTAGATCTTGTGCGGATCGTGGCCGCCACGGGTCAGGCGCCAGATGTCGTCGTCCGTCATGTTGGCAACCATTTCCAGCAGCTTCGGATGCTTGCCGAAGAAGTGCTTGCGCACGTAGGCGCCATCCTTGGCCTTGTAGTTCTGGTACTCGCCGTCGACGGTTTCCATCATCACGCGCTGCAGGATGCCTTCCTTGTCTTGCGCCAGCAGGGCGTCCCAGCCCGGGCCCCAGATGACCTTGACGACGTTCCAGCCCGCGCCACGGAATTCGCCTTCCAGTTCCTGGATGATCTTGGTGTTGCCGCGTACCGGGCCGTCCAGGCGCTGCAGGTTGCAGTTGACCACGATGACCAGGTTGTCGAGCATGTCGCGCGCGGCCAGGCCGATCGCGCCCAGGGATTCCGGCTCGTCCATCTCGCCATCGCCGCAGAAGGCCCAGATTTTACGGTTGTCGGTCTTGGCGATGCCGCGTGCGTGCAGGTATTTCAGGAAACGCGCCTGGTAGATCGCCATGTGCGGGCCCAGGCCCATCGACACGGTCGGGAACTGCCAGAAGTCAGGCATCAGCTTTGGATGCGGGTACGAGGACAGGCCCTTGCCGTCGACTTCCTTGCGGAAGTTCAGCATTTGCTCTTCCGTCAAGCGGCCTTCGAGGAAGGCGCGCGCGTAGACGCCGGGCGAGGAGTGGCCCTGGATGTACAGCAGGTCGCCGCCGTGGTCGGCCGTCGGCGCGTGCCAGAAGTGGTTGAAACCGATACCCAGCATGTTCGCCAGCGAAGCGAACGAGGACAAGTGGCCGCCCAGGTCGCCGTCGGCGCGGTTGGCCTTGACGACCATGGCCATGGCGTTCCAGCGCATCCACGAGCGCAGGCGCTCTTCGTATTCCAGGTTGCCGGGGCAGTGTGCTTCTTGCTTGGTGGGGATGGTATTGACGTAGGCGGTGGTGCTGGAGAACGGGATCTGGGCGCCGCGGCGGCGGGCCAGGTCAACCATGCGCTCCATCAGGTAATGCGCGCGTTCCGGACCTTCATTTTCCAGCACCGCTTCGAGCGCGTCCAGCCACTCCTTGGTTTCCTGCATATCCGGGTCGGTGCCGATCTGTGTCGTTACCTGGTTCAGTTGAGCTGACATCTGTTGAGTCTCCTTTGTGAACGCCCCACCCCGATTTTCCGGATCGCTGTCGGACGGTATTTCGCTGATTATTTACTATTAAGTCGGTTTAGTGTGGGGATTCTAACAGCGTATTTAGTATTTTTCAAATTACGATATAGCATTTCATATCATGAAATCGCCCTATGAAATTTATGCTGCACTGCCGCAAATTCTGTCCGGAAATTAGGGTGAGCAGAGTGGCAAAAGGAATGAGCACCCCGGTCGCCCGCACAGGCTCCCCGGGCCAAGCGGGCCTGAAAAATGTCGGGGGCAAGGCGCGGCGACACAGACAGTACGCCAGTACGGCAAGGAGCTGCAACGCCGCCATCGGCATTTTCTCAGGCCCGCGTCTCCGGCCCGCTTTTATGCCGGGCCAAGCGGGCCTGAAAAACGTCGAGGGCAAGGCGCGGCGACGCAGACAGTACGCCAGTACGGCAAGGAGCTGCAACGCCGCCATCGGCATTTTCTCAGGCCCGCGTCTCCGGCCCGCTGCTGCTACGCCTTTGCATAGCCAAAACCGCCCCTTTGCGCCGCCCGGCTTTATAATCTGTCTTTTCCTTCCCACACAGCCTCCCTACCATGCCAGCACAACTGATCGACGGAATCGCCCTCTCCCAAAAACTGCGCAGCGAGATCGCCACGCGCGCCGCCGCCCTCACGGCCAAGGGCACCCAGCCCGGCCTGGCCGTGATCCTCGTCGGCGAAGACCCGGCCAGCCAGGTGTACGTCCGCAACAAGGTCAAGGCGTGCGGCGACGTGGGTTTTCACTCGGTGCTGGAAAAATATGAAGCGGACCTGTCCGAAGCGGACTTGCTGGCACGCATCGCCAGCCTGAACGCGGATCCCGCCATCCACGGCATCCTCGTGCAGATGCCCTTGCCCAAGCACATCAACCCGCACAAGGTCATCGAAGCGATCGCCACGACGAAAGACGTGGACGGCTATTCCGTGCTGAGCGCCGGCGAACTGATGACGGGCTTGCCCGGCTTCCGTCCTTGCACGCCGTACGGCTGCATGAAACTGATCGAAAGCACGGGCGCCGACTTGCGCGGCAAGCACGCCGTCGTCATCGGCCGCAGCAACACGGTCGGCAAGCCGATGGCCCTGCTGCTCTTGCAAGCGAACGCTACCGTCACCATCTGCCATAGTGCGACCCCGGACCTGGGCCTGTACACGCGCCAGGCGGACGTGGTCGTGGCCGCCGTCGGCCGCCGCAACACCCTGACGGCCGACATGGTCAAGCCAGGCGCCATCGTCATCGACGTGGGCATGAACCGCGACGATGACGGCAAGCTGTGCGGCGACGTGGATTTTGCCGGAGTGAAAGAAATCGCCTCCCACATCACCCCAGTACCGGGCGGCGTGGGTCCGATGACGATCACGATGCTGCTGATGAATACAGTGGAAGCCGCCGAGCGCGTGTAAAACACCGGGGGCGGCATGACCGCCTTATTAATATGGAACTGACGATGAACACCAATCCCCTGCTTGATTTTTCCGGCCTGCCACGCTTCGACGCGATTACGCACGAGCATGTCACGCCCGCCATCGATACCCTCCTGGAACAGGCACGCGCCACGGTGGCGCGGCTGGAAGCGCCCATGGAAGAAGTGAGCTGGGACAACTTCGTCGCGCCCCAGGACCAGATCGCCGAAACCCTGGGCCGCGCCTGGAGCATCGTCAACCATTTAAATAGCGTGGTCGATACGCCGGAACTGCGCGCCGCCTACAATGCCAACCTGCCGAAAGTGACGGAATTCTGGACCGAGCTGGGCCAGAACGAAATTCTCTTCGGCAAATACAAGCAATTGCAGGCCAGCGCCGCTTTCGCCAGCCTGTCGCCGGCGCGCCGGCGCATCGTCGAGAATGCCGTGCGCGACTTCCGCCTGGGCGGCGCCGAGTTGCCCGAGGACAAGAAAGAGCGCTTTGGCGCCATCCAGGAAGAACATGCGGCCGTCGGTACGCGTTTTTCCGAAAACGTGCTCGACGCCACCAATGACTATAAATTGCTGGTCGACAATGAAGCCGATCTCGCCGGCCTGCCCGACGACGTGAAGGCCGCCGCGCGCGCCGCCGCCGAAAAGGCGGGCAAGCAAGGCTATGAATTCTCGCTGCACTTCCCGTCCTATTACCCGATCCTGCAATTTGCCGACAAGCGCGCGCTGCGCGAAACCATCTACCGCGCCAACGCCACCAAGGCGTCGGACCAGGGCGAGGTCTTCAGCAAGAAAGAGGACTGGGACAACACGCAAAACATCGTCACCTTGTTGCGGCTGCGCAACGAAGAGGCACAACTGCTCGGCTACGCCAATTTCGCCGAAGTGTCGCTGGTGTCCAAGATGGCCACCTCGCCCGCGCAAGTCGTCACCTTCCTGGAAGACCTGGCCAAGCGCGCGCGCCCGTTCGCCGAGAAGGACCTGGCTGAACTGAAGCAATTCGCCCGCGAAGAGCTGGGCCTGGACGAACTGCAGGCATGGGACGTGCCGTACGCCTCCGAAAAACTGCAGGAACGCCGCTACGCGTTCTCAGCCCAGGAAGTCAAACAATATTTCCCTGAACACAAGGTGATCGACGGCCTGTTCCGCCAGATCCAGAACCTGTTCGCGGTCGAGATCAAGCCTGATACAGCGCCCGTCTGGCACCCGGACGTGCGCTTTTACCGCATCGAGCGCGACGGCCAGCTGGTCGGCCAGTTCTACCTGGACCTGTATGCGCGCGCGGGCAAGAGCGACGGCGCCTGGATGGACGATGCGCGCGGCCGCCGTGCCGATGCACAGCACGTGCAAACGCCGATCGCCTACCTGACCTGCAATTTCACGCAGCCGGCCGTGGTCGACGGCAAGGCACAGCCTGCCCTGTTCACCCACGATGAAGTGATCACCCTGTTCCACGAGTTCGGCCACGGCCTGCACCATATGCTGACCGTCGTCGACGAGCTGGGCGTGTCGGGCATCGCCGGCGTCGAATGGGATGCCGTGGAACTGCCGTCGCAATTCATGGAAAATTTCTGCTGGGAATGGGAAGTGCTCGAACACATGACGGCGCATGCCGTCACGGGCGAGCCGCTGCCGCGCGTGCTGTACGACAAGATGCTGGCGGCCAAGAATTTCCAGTCCGGCTTGCAAACCCTGCGCCAGGTGGAATTTTCCCTGCTCGACATGCATCTGCACTATGACTACGATGCCGGCACGGGCCAGACCGTGCAGCAGCTGATCGACGGCGTGCGCGCCAAGTTCGCGCTGCTCATCCCGCCCCCGTTCAACCGCTTCCAGAATGCCTTCGGGCATATCTTCTCCGGCGGCTACGCGGCTGGCTACTACAGCTACAAATGGGCCGAGGTGCTGTCCGCCGACGCCTATGCGGCCTTCGAGGAAGCCCGAGCGCTGGGACCGGCCGCCACCACGGCGGCGGGCAAGCGCTACCTGCAGGAAATCCTGTCCGTCGGCGGCTCGCGCCCCGCACTGGAATCGTTCACGGCCTTCCGCGGCCGCGAACCGAGCATCGACGCCCTGCTGCGCCACAGCGGCATGGCAGCGTGAAGGGCGACATGACGCGCGTCGACTTTCATACCAACGTGCCGGACAAGCTGGCCTACGCCTGCCGCCTGGCGCGCAAGGCGTATATGGCCGGCAACAAGGTCGTCGTGCTGGCGCAAGATGGCGCCCAGCTCGACGCCTTGAACAGCGCCATGTGGAGCATTTCCGCCACGGATTTCCTGCCGCACGTGCTGGCCGGCGACCCGCTGGCCCCGCAAACGCCCATCATCCTGACCGATGACGCGGCGGCCGAGCTGCCGCACCACGACATCCTCGTCAACCTGTCGCAGTTGCCGCCCGCCAATTACGCCGATTTCCAGCGCGTCTTCGAGATCGTTTCCATGGATGAACAGGATGCGCAGGCTGGCCGCCAGCGCTTCCTGCACTACCGCCAGCAGGACGTGCAGCCGACGCATTTCGTGGCGGGTAACTCAGTGGACAAACCATGAGCCAGCAACCATTCGACCAGGGCATCCCCCTGTTGACGGAGGTGCTGCTGGGGCCGGAGGTGCCGCAGGTGGTTCCCGTCGCACCTGCTGCGCCTGCTTTCGAGGAAGCGCCGGCGTTGCCGCCAGCGGTGGCGCAACCCGACTGGGACGCCATCGAACAGCGGCTGACGCAGCGCATCCTGCATCAGGTGCAGGGCAAGATCGACCATCTGCTGGAAGAGCGCATCGCCCACGTCCTGCAGACGGCCCTGCAAAACGCCCTGATCGGCATGCGCGGCGCCCTGCGCGAAGACTTGCAGCAATCGCTGGAGCAGATCGTCGCGCATGCGGTGAGCCATGAACTGGGACATCTGCATCCACCCGCTCAGCCCTGAGCATGCTGCGCAATGTCGGGTTACGCGCTGCGCGCTAACCCGACCTACCCCGACCTGCCCGACCTACCCTATTCTTTCCTCCAACGCCATTCTTTGGTGCGCTCGCGCCTGCGAAATCGGTGCATCGCGCCTCACTTTGGTGATTGTTGCGACAAAATGTAAAAAGCCCGAAATGCGGCTTTGCGCCGCCTGTTTTTTGTTGTACCTTTCTTCACACGTACCGCCATTCGAAGCGGTTTTCACGAGACGCCGCCGTATCTTTATCCATTGGAGAATGTTTATGCTGCTCAAGACCAAAGTCCTTCCTCTCGCCCTCGCCCTCGCCTTTGCCGGCCATGCGGGCGCGCAGGAAATCATCAAGATCGGCCACGTCGCCCCGGTCTCTGGCGCCAGCTCCCACCTGGGCAAGGATAACGAGAACGCGGCCAAGATGGCGATCGAGGATTTGAATGCCAAAGGCTTCAAGATCGACGGTAAAGCCGTCAAATTCGTGCTGGTGCCCGAAGATGACGCGGCCGATCCCAAGCAGGGCACGGCCGTGGCGCAAAAGCTGGTCGACGCCAAGGTCAACGGCGTCGTCGGCCACCTGAACTCGGGCACGACGATTCCCGCCTCGCGCATCTACTTCAATGCCGGCATCCCGCAGATTTCGCCGGCCGCCACTAACCCGACCTACACCCAGCAGAAATTCAACACGGCCTTCCGGGTCGTGGCCAATGACAACAAGCTGGGGGGCACTTTGGGCGCGTATGCCGTGGGCAAGCTGCAGGCGAAGAAAATCGCCGTCATCGATGACCGCACGGCCTACGGCCAGGGCGTGGCGGAACAGTTCGTCAAGGGCGCCAAGAAGGCGGCACCAGGCGTGCAAATCGTCGGCAAGGAATTTACCAATGCCAACGCGACGGACTTCAATGCGATTTTGACCAGCATCAAGTCGAAAAATCCCGACCTGATCTTCTTTGGCGGCATGGATTCCGTGGGCGGCCCCATGCTGCGCCAGATGAAGGCGCTGGGCATCAAGGCCAAGTTCATGGGCGGCGACGGCCTGTGCACGGAACCGCTGGGCAAGCTGGCGGGCGACGCCGTGGGCGAAGACATGGTCACCTGCGCGGAAGCGGGTGGCGTGACGGGCGCGCAGCAAAAAGGCATGGACGATTTCCGCGCCCGCTACAAGCAGAAATACAATATGGAAGTGCAGCTGTACGCGCCATATGTCTACGATGCCGTGATGACCATGGCCACCGCCATGCAGGATGCGAAGTCGTCGAAACCGTCCGTCTACCTGCCCTTCCTGGCCAAGGTGCACTACCAGGGCGTGACGGGGCCGATCTCGTTCGACGCCAACGGCGACATCAAGGATGGCGCGCTGACTTTATTTACATATCGCGATGGCAAGAAAACCAAGATGGAAGTCGTCAAGTAAGCGGCTGCTCAGCCACGTAATCGCGTAAACCTTCGGCCAGCGCGTCGAAGGTGGCGCGGCAGCGCAGGCTGCCGCGCAAGTCTTCATGCATGGTGACCCAGGTTTCCATCGGCAGCGAAAACGCTTGCGGCAGCACGCGCCGCAGGGCCGGATCGCGCGCCGCCAGCCCTGCCTGGCACACGCCGATGCCGGCACCCGCCCGTATCAGGGCCAGTTGCGCCAGGTCGCTGTCGCTGCGCCAGGCAAAGTTTTCCCGCGAAAATCCCTGAAAGGCCGCGCCCGCGTTGCGCACGAAGGGGCTCGCCTCATCGTAGCCGATGACGGCGTGTTGCGCCAGATCCAGCAATCCCGCCGGCATGCCATGGCGCGCCAGGTAATCGGCGTGCGCATGCAGGCCCAGTTCGATCTCGCCCACCTTGCGCGCCACCAGCTGCTCCTGGCGCGGACGCAGCATGCGCACGGCGATGTCCGCCTCGCGGCGCAACAAATCCTGCACCTTGTTGCTTAATACCAATTCAATTGTCAGGCCCGGATGGCGCGCGCGCAGGCGGACCAGGATGGGCGGCAGCACTTCCACGCCCACGACTTCGCTGGCCGCGATGCGCACGACGCCGGCCACGCCCTGCCCCTGGCTGCTGGCCGCGCGTTCCATCAGGGCCGCCGTGTGCTCCATGGTTTCCGCATGGGGACGCAGCGCCAGGGCCACTTCCGTGGGCAGCAAGCCCAGCTGGGAACGCGTGAACAGGGTCGCGCCCAGCGCCTGTTCCAGCGCGGCGATATGCCGGCCGGCGGTGGGCTGCGTGATGCCCAGCGCGCGGGCGGCGGCGGACAGGGAGCCGTGCTTCAGCACGGCCAGCAAGGAGCGGTAGTATTCCCAGGCGATCGGAGTAGTCATACATAAATGTATAGCCTATGCTCGATGTTCGTCAATTCCCAACCAGCCTTGCGGGGCAGATACTGGCACCATCAACCACACGGAGGTCATGATGGAGAACACGAAAACAGTATTGGTACTGGGCGCGACAGGCGGCATCGGCGGCGAGATGGTGCGCCAGCTGCTGGCGGCGGGCTGGCAGGTACGCGCCCTGAAGCGGGGAGAAACGCCATCGCCACGCGGCGACGGCATTGAGTGGCTTCGCGGCGATGCGCTGTCGCGCGCGGACGTGCTGGCGGCCGCCAAAGGCTGCGCCGTCATCGTGCACGCCGTCAACCCGCCCGGCTACCGCCACTGGGGCCGGCTGGTGCTGCCCATGCTCGACAACACGATCGCCGCGGCGATGGCCGAAGGCGCCACCATCGTGCTGCCCGGCACCGTCTACAACTTCGGCCCGGACGCCTTTCCCGTGCTGTCGGAAGACGCGCCGCAGCACCCGCAGACGCGCAAGGGCGCCATCCGCGTGGAACTGGAAGCACGGCTGGAACGGGCCAGCACGCAAGGCGCGCGCGTGCTGATCGTGCGCGCGGGCGACTTCTTCGGTCCCCGCGCCGGCAATAACTGGTTTTCGCAGGGGCTCGTGAAACCGGGGCAGCCCGTGCGCAGCGTGCTGTATCCGGGCGCGCCCGGCGTGGGCCACCAGTGGTCCTACCTGCCAGACGTGGCGCGCACGATGCTGCAATTGCTGGCCCTGCGCGCCACCTTGCCCCCGTTTGCGCGCTTTCACATGGCGGGCCACTGGGACCACGACGGCCGGCAAATGACGGGCGCGATCGCCCGCGTGGTGGAACAGGCGGCAGGAACCGCGCCCGCCATCCGGCGTTTTCCGTGGTGGCTGGTGGCGCTGGCGTCGCCTTTCGTGGCGACCCTGCGCGAAATGCGCGAGATGCGCTATCTGTGGCAAACGCCCCTGTCCATGGACAATGCGCGGCTGCTGGCTGTGCTGGGGCAGGAGCCGCATACGCCGCTCGACGAGGCCGTGCGGGCGACCTTGGCGGGCATGGGAAACCTGCATAAGGCAGCGGGCAAAAAAAACGCGCCGGGATTGCCGGCGCGCTAATTGCTGGTACTGCGGCACAGATTATTTCTGTGCCAGTACCCATTTAACCAGGGTGTGGGCTTCCGCATCGCTCACTTGCGGATTGGCTGGCATCGGGATCGCGCCCCAGGTGCCGGAACCGCCCTTCATGACTTTCGCCACGAGCTTGTTTTCCGCGTCTTTCTGACCGGCGTACTTGGCAGCCACGTCCTTGAACGCAGGGCCCACCAGTTTCGTGCTCACCGCGTGGCAAGCCATGCAGTTCTTTGCTTTCGCCAGGTCCGGATTGGCCAACGCTGCTTGCGATGCCAGAGCCGATACGGCCAATACACTCACCAACATAAAACGTTTCATTGTCTTTTCTCCAAAGTTACTTCCTGCGGCATTTTACTGTGTTTCCGCAGATGCACCACGAGCCCAGATCAAGCGTTTCAATGTAGTAACGCAATGTAGACGGGAGGCATGCCTATTCTGCCCCATCCGCGCGCCCATCGCCATGTTGTTTGTAAGGCGATGTAACGACGAACGGCCCCGCATCGTCAAACGGGGCCGGCCGTCGCACTTATGCAACAAATCAGCGTTTCTGCTTCTTCAACTGCGACAGATCGCGCACGGCGCCCCGGTCGGCCGACGTCGTCAGCGCGGCATACGCCTGCAGCGCCTGCGACACGTAGCGCTCGCGGTCGACGGGCAGCCAGGCCACGTCGCCCTTCGCTTCCATGGCGGCGCGGCGCGCGGCCAGCTCGGCATCCGTGATGCGCAGGTTGATGCGGCGCTCGGGGATGTCGATGTCGATGAAGTCGCCCTCTTCCACCAGGCCGATGGCGCCCCCTTCGGCCGCTTCCGGCGAGGCGTGGCCGATCACCAGACCCGAGGAGCCGCCCGAGAAGCGCCCGTCCGTGAACAGCGCGCACGCCTTGCCCAGGCCCTTCGACTTGATGTACGAGGTCGGGTACAGCATTTCCTGCATGCCGGGGCCGCCTTTCGGGCCTTCGTAGCGGATGATGACGACGTCGCCTTCATGCACGGTATCGGCCAAAATCGCTTCAACGGCGGAATCCTGGCTTTCGAACACGCGCGCCTTGCCCGAGAATTTCAGGATGCTTTCGTCGACGCCCGCCGTCTTGACGATGCAGCCCTTTTCCGCCAGGTTGCCGTACAAGACGGCCAGGCCGCCATCCTGCGAATACGCATGGGCCTTGTCGCGGATGCAGCCCGTGCTGCGGTCCGTATCGACGGCGGCGAAGCGCTCCGACTGCGAAAACGCCGTCTGCGTCGGCACGCCGCCCGGTGCGGCGCGGAACAGTTCGTGCACGGCCGGATCGTCGGTGCACATGATGTCGTTCTGCGCGATGGCGTCGGCCAGGGTCGGCGCGTGGATCGTCGGTAAAGTGGTGTTGAGCAGGCCGGCGCGCGCCAGTTCGCCGAGGATGCCCACGATGCCGCCCGCGCGGTGCACGTCTTCGATATGGTATTTGTCCGTCATCGGCGCCACCTTGCACAGGCAAGGCACCTTGCGCGAGATGCGGTCGATGTCGGCCATCGTGAATTCCACTTCCGCCTCGTGCGCGGCGGCCAGCAGGTGCAGCACGGTATTCGTCGAGCCGCCCATGGAGACGTCGAGCGCCATGGCGTTTTCAAACGCGGCCTTGGTGGCGATGGAGCGGGGCAGCACCGAATAATCATCCTGCTCGTAGTGGCGCTTGGCCAGTTCCACGATCAGACGGCCCGCGCGCAGGAACAGCTGCTGGCGGTCCGAGTGCGTGGCCAGAATCGTGCCGTTGCCGGGCAGGGCCAGGCCCAGCGCTTCGGTCAGGCAGTTCATCGAGTTGGCCGTAAACATGCCGGAGCAGGAACCGCAGGTGGGGCAGGCCGAACGTTCGATCTCGGCCACGTCGGCGTCGGAGACGGTGCTGTCGCCCGCCTTGATCATGGCGTCGACCAGGTCCAGCTTGATGATCTTCTGCGTGCCGTTGACGACCTTGACGACCTTGCCCGCTTCCATCGGCCCGCCGGAAATAAACACGACGGGGATGTTGATGCGCATGGCGGCCATCAGCATGCCCGGCGTGATCTTGTCGCAGTTCGAGATGCAGACCATGGCGTCGGCGCAATGGGCATTGACCATGTATTCGACGGAGTCGGCGATCAGGTCGCGCGAGGGCAGCGAATACAGCATGCCGCCGTGGCCCATGGCGATGCCGTCATCGACGGCGATGGTGTTGAATTCCTTGGCCACGCCGCCGGCCGCCTCGATCTCGCGCGCCACCATCTGTCCCAGGTCCTTCAGATGCACGTGACCGGGCACGAACTGGGTAAACGAGTTGACGACGGCGATGATCGGCTTGTCGAAGTCGCCATCCTTCATGCCGGTGGCGCGCCACAGGGCGCGGGCGCCAGCCATGTTGCGGCCGTGGGTGGTGGTGCGGGAGCGGTATTGCGGCATGATGGGGTCCTTCCAAGGATGATTGATGCCTGACTGCGCGGATTTCCAGCAAAACCCTGCATGCAGTGGGGGTACGTCAGATTGCCTTGCGCGCGCCCCACTGTCAAATATATGATGCACGTGTCTGTGAGTCGTTTTGCATATCACAGCAATCAATCCGCATGGAAACGCATATGAACCTCGAACTGCGCCAGCTGCGCTACTTTGTCACCGTCGCCGAGGAATTGCACTTTGGCCACGCCGCCGCGCGCCTGCACATGACGCAGCCGCCCCTGTCGCAAACCATCATGGCCCTGGAAGAATTGCTGGGCGCCCCCCTGTTCGTGCGCACGCGCCGCGAAGTGCAGCTGACGCCGGCCGGCACGGCCCTGCTGCCCGAGGCGCGCCGGCTGCTGGCGCAGGCGCAAGACTTGCCCGCCTTGGTGCGGCGCGCCGCGCAGGGCGAGGCGGGACGATTGAGCCTGGCGTTCGTCTCCTCGGCCGACTACAGCGTGCTGCCGCCCCTGCTGCGCGCCTACCGGACGGCCTATCCGCAGGTGCAGATCCAGTTGCAGGAAGCCACCTCGGACCTGCAGTTGGACGAACTGCTGGCCGGGCGCACGGATGCGGGCCTGTTGATCCCGCCCCTGCCCGAGAAGGCGAAGGGGGAGCTCGATTACCTGCCCGTGCTGGCCGAGCCGCTGGTGCTGGCCGCGCCGTCCGGCCTCGCCATCCTGAACACGCCGGGCCCCGTGCGCCTGCGCGACCTGCCGCCCCTGCCCCTGATCATTTTTCCGCGCGCGATCTCGCCCGCCCTGCACGACGCCATCCTCGGCGTCTTCCGCGCGGCCGGCGTGACGCCCATGATCGGCCAGGAAGCGATCCAGATGCAAACCATCGTCAGCCTCGTCTCGGCTGGCATGGGCATCGCGCTTGTGCCACAATCGGTATCGAATCTGATGCGCCCGGGCGTAGAATACAGGCCGCTGCAGGACGCCACGCCGCTGGTGGAAACGGGCCTGGCCTGGCGCCGCGACAATCCGTCCGCCGTGCTGCAGGGTTTCCTGGCGCTGCTGCGCAAGCAGATCCGCGCGGCCGCCGATTAGATTAAGTGGCCGCTAAGGCAAAAAACGGCCAGCGCCCCCATACTACGCAACCTTGGCTTTAAACAAAGAAAGAAAACCCATGCTGATACACCCGATGCCCGACCCGATAGCCATCCAGATCGGCCCGCTCGCCGTGCACTGGTACGGCCTGATGTATGTGCTCGCTTTCGCCCTGTTCATTATCCTGGGCCGCGTGCGCATCAAGCAGCCGCATATCGCCGTGCTGGGCTGGAAGAAGGAAGACCTCGACGACATGCTGTTCTACGGCATGCTGGGCGTGGTGATCGGCGGGCGCCTGGGCGAAGTGCTGTTCTACCGTCCCGAATACTTCCTGCACAATCCGCTCGAGATCTTCATGGTCTGGCATGGCGGCATGTCCTTCCATGGCGGCTTCCTCGGCGTCATCCTGGCCATGTACCTGTGGAGCCGCAAGGCGGGCCGCAACCTGTTCGACGTGCTCGACTTCATCGCGCCGCTGGTGCCGCTCGGCTATGCGGCCGGCCGCCTGGGCAACTTCATCAATGCCGAACTGCCGGGCCGCATCGCACCGGACACCCTGCCGTGGGCCATGCAGTGGCCGGGCATCCCGTATCCCGTGCACCCGTCGCCGATATACCAGATGCTGGTCGACGGCATTTTGGTGTTCATCATCCTGTGGCTGTATGCGCGCAAGCAGCGCCCGCGCATGGCCGTGGGCGCCATGTTCACCCTGTTGTACGGCTGCGCGCGCTTCTTCACGGAATACTTCCGCACGCCGGACTGGGAAGTCGTGTGGCTGGGCGTGCCGATCACCTCGGGCCAGATGCTGTCCCTGCCGATGATCGTCGGCGCCATCGCGCTGCTCGTGTGGGCATATAAAAGCCAGGTGATGGGCACGCCGCCCACCAAGGCCCGCCCGGCCAACACGTAACACTGCAGCTCCCCCCGATGGCGCGCCAGGCAGGCGCGCCATCCCCTCCTCCGGCAACACTTCCCTCGAAGCAACAAAATTTCCTTGTGGAATGGACTTGCTGTTGGCATCTGGGTATCATGTTTTCACGTGCAACAGGGGAGTGCCTTGCCATGCCGCCTGCCGGGCGAAAACTGACATGCTCGATGGCGCTGGGCGCCTGCTATGTGCTGGCACAGCTGGCCTTGACGGCCTGGGCGGGCACGCGCGCGCCCTGGGTGAGCTATACGTTCAGCATTGTCGCGCCCCTGCTGGCGCTAGCCGCCTGTTGCCGCTGCGCCTGCGTCAGTGCGGCGGGCGCAGCCAGGACAGGCTGGGCCTTGTTCGCCGTGGCCATGCTGTTCTGGAGCACGGGCATGATATTGTCGGCCTGGCAAGACCTGAGCGGCCAGGTGGCATCAGACGCCACGTATTTTTCCGATTTTGCCTATTTCATGTATGGCGCGCCCCTGCTGCTGGCCATGTCGTCCGTGACGCACGAGCATCCCTCGCGCACCCTGCAATGGCTGGACGCCGTGCAGGTGCTGCTGGCGGCCTACCTGGCCTATACGGCCATCTTTTCCGTGTCGCCATTCGACCAGCGTTCCATCGCGCCGATTCCCGCCAGCCTGCTGGTGCTGACCTACAACGTGGAAAACCTGGCCCTGGCCTGCTGCGCCTCGCTGCGTCTGCTGGCGCACCGCCGCGATGGCGAGCAGGGCCGCTTTTACCTGCTGCTGACGGTGTTTTTATGGTGCTACGGGGGCTGCGCGGCGGCCTATAACTATCTGACCTTGCACGGCGTGACGACAGCATGGAGCGAGGTGCTGCCGGGCCTGCCGTTCCTGCTGCTGGCGATGCTGGCCGCGCGAGTCCGGATGGACGGGGCCGAAGCGCCGCCAGGCCAGCCGCCGCCGCGGCTGACCCTGCTGATCGACAATTTCAGTCCCATCTTCTTTACGGCCGCCCTGCTGGGCCTGGGCTTTGCCGTCATGCGCACGCATTTCTACCTGGCGGCGGCGTCGCTGTTCGTCGCGCTGCTGGTCCACGCGCTGCGCTCGGCCACCTTGCAAAGCCGCTACATGCAAAGCGAACTGGCCTTGCGCGCGGCGCTGGACAAGCTGGAAAAGCTGTCGCTGACGGATGGCTTGACGGGCATCGCCAACCGGCGCAGCTTCGACCAGACCTTGCAGCTCGAGTGGCAGCGCGCCGCGCGCAACGGGCAGCCGCTGGCGCTGCTGATCATCGATATCGATTTCTTCAAAAGCCTCAACGATACCTTCGGCCACCCGTATGGCGACGCCTGCCTGGTCAGCATCGCGGCGGCCCTGCATTGCGCGCTGCCGCGCGCCAGCGACCTGGCGGCCCGCTTCGGCGGCGAGGAATTTGCCGCCATCCTGCCCGCCACCGACCGCGCGGGGGCGCTGGCGGTGGCGCACAAGATGCAGGCAGCGATCGCCGCGGCCGCCATCGCCCAGGCGCCGTCGCGCGGCGGCCTGGTGACGGCCAGCATCGGCCTGGCGCTGCATGACGGAAATCAAACGCCGGAGCAGCTGCTGGCCGCCGCTGACCAGGCCCTGTACCGCGCCAAGCAGAATGGCCGCGACCGGGTCGAGGAGCGGGCCTAGGCCTTCAGCTTGCCGGTAATGACCTTCCATTGCGCCGGCGTCACGGGCGTGATCGACAGCCGGCTGCCCTTCTTGAGCAGCAGCATGTCTTCCAGCTCCGGCATCTGGCGCATTTCGGACAGGGGCAGCAGCGCCGTCTTCTTCACGCCGCGCACGTCGACGCTGATCCAGCGCGGCTGCTCCGGCGTGGCCTTGGCATCGAAATACTTGCCGCCCTCTTCAAACTGGCTGTGATCGGGATACGCGCCGCTGGCCACTTCGGCCACGCCCGCCACGCCCGGCTGCGGGCAGCTGGAGTGATAAAACAGCACGCCGTCGCCCGGCCGCATGCCGTCGCGCATGAAGTTGCGCGCCTGGTAGTTGCGCACACCAAACCACGGCATGGTGTGCCCGGGCGCCGCCATCAGGTCGTCGATGCTCACTTCATCGGGTTCGGATTTCATCAGCCAGTATTGTTTCATGCAGACTCCGTGTGAAAGCGACAGACGTAAAAAAACGGTTGCGCAGGATGCGGCAACCGTTTTCGGTGGTGATGCAAATTGGGCCCCGCCTGTGCCGCTATGCCGGCATCCCGAACCAAACGGTTCAAGGTGGTCACGTTAGTTCAATTTCGGGTTCGTCGAACGAGCGACGCTCACTCCCATCAAACAAAATTCGCAACCGATGCGCATAAATGGTTCAAGGAATATATGGCAATCGCGAACACCGCAGGGTAGACCCAAGTTTACTCCTTTGATCGCGCATCGCAAAGACAAATCGTAGCGTGTCCGCTTAAAATCCAATTAATAACACTGAACAAAACCGTAGCGAGCGGCGATGAATTGTGGCCAAGAAGCGCAGCTGTGCTTGCACGGGGCCGCCGAGGCAGCGAGCATCGCAGGCCGCAAGTCGCGACGCGCGGTAGGTTTGGTTCGGTGTTTAAAAAAGGTTTTCCTGGGGCGTCAGTGCGCTGTCCAGTACCGTGTGCATGGCCGAGATCTTTTGCTTCACTTCCAGGATCGTCAGTTCCGACAGCGGACCTTGCGGCGATTTCACGGAAAGGAATTCCGCGGCCACGCCCAGGGCGGCCAGCACGGCGATGCGGTCGTTGCCCTTGACCTTGCCCGCGTCGCGGATGGCTTTCATTTTGCTATCGAGATAGATCGCCGCTTCGCGCAGCGCGCGCTCTTCGCCGTCGCGGCACACCATGCTGTAGGACTGGCCCATGATATTGACATCGACACGCGGCATTACGCTTCCTTCTCGTTCTCGGCAATATAGGCGCCCGCCTCCGAAGCGGCCTGCTCCAGGCCGGCTTGCACCAGTTCGGGAATTTTTTCCAGCAACGCCTCGACCCGCTCCTGCGCCTCGCGCATGCGTTGCACATACAGGGCGTTCTCGGCGGCCAGCGCGGCATTGTCCTTGCGCAATTGCGCGTTTTCACGGCGCAGCGCATGGGTCATTTCGGCCAGCAGGCCTATTTTGTCGGATAATTCGTTGAATTCGGAAATCATCCCGCCACTATAGGGCGGACGCTCCATGGGCGTCAATCGAATCACGCCGCTGTCACACATATTTACATCAATGCAGGTCAGTTGCCGTGAAATACACGCTTTTTCCGGTGCTTTTCGCCATCTGCACGCATCCGCCGGCGCCGCGATGGCAGCGTTTTACTCGTCGACGTAATCGGGTTCGATATCGAGACCGCCATAGCGGTTTTCGCAAGAGCGGCGCACCAGCGTCTGTTGTCCGCCCTTGCCGTCAAGCACCATCGTCAAGTCGCGGCAAGTACGGTGGTAGCTGCCAGGTTTGGCGTCCGTCCGCGAGGGCGTCAAGCGCACTGCCAGCGGCGCCGCATTACCCAAGCCTTTGTTGCTCCACTGGCGCGTCTTGCCATCCTCTTCATCTTTCAAGGTACGCACGGCGGCCGTCAGCAAGGCTTGTTTTTCCTTGGCATTCAGCTTGGCGATGGTCACGTCGGACAGGAAGGGCGGATACACGACGGGTGCCGGATCCTTGCCCTGCACATCCCAACGGCCGCTGTTCTGCGAACAGGTGCGGCGGCTCAGGTCCTGCGACTTGTCGCCCGCCGTGACGACGAATTTCAGGTCGCGGCAGATGTGCGCCTTCAGGCTGTGTTCCGTCATGCCGGAGTTGCTGAAGTTATACGTGACCTTCACCCGCACACCGCTGTCGCCGCCGTTGTCCCACACATGGGCTTGCTGGTCGTCGTCGTCCTTGTTGAGGTCATTGAACAGCTCGTTGAGCAGCATTTCCTTTTCCAGCGGCGTCAAGGTGGCCACGGTGATCTCGTCGAGCATGGTGGGTGTTTGCGCGGCGGCATTGCTCAGGCAGGCGAGGCCGACGAGGGCGGCACCGAGCAGGCGCCGGGCGGGACGGGAAAGAGTCGATGGCATGGTGTGCTTTCTGGTACAGGGGGAATATTGATATGCAATTGCAATCATCTTATCAAAGTCCATAGCAAAACTCTGTTTCCCGTGCGTACAGGAACGCCCTTCGCCTGACGGGCATGCTAGAGTCGCGCCTGTTGCTGACGCCCGGGAACGAGGCTTGCGTTTGCGCAAACCCTGCGTAGATGCAGGCTGCGCAGAACGTCTAAGCTTATCTTCCCGGAGAATAAGCCCTTGAATAAGCCCCCTACCGTCCCTATAATTAGCACTCGTTAGTAGAGAGTGCTAACAAACTCTTTCGTAGCAATCCTCAGGACATGATGGTGCATGCCGGGCAACAGCAGGGAACGCTACGCGGCGGGCGACGCCGCGATGCCACCCCTGCCTAGCGCCGGCATGCACCCGATGCCATGGGGTTTGCTTGACCGTTGCGGGCTGCTTTCAACGGCGGTCACTGACTGCACGCCTGGCGCTGTGCCAGGCATGTATTCATTTAGCAACACCTATCCATTGAACTTTAAGGAGTTTTGTATGAATCTGCGCCCATTGAACGATCGCGTCATCGTCAAACGCCTCGACCAGGAAACCAAGACTGCGTCCGGCCTCATCATTCCTGATGCAGCTGCTGAAAAACCGGATCAAGGCGAAGTCCTTGCCGTAGGCAATGGCAAGATTCTCGACGACGGCAAAGTCCGTCCTCTGGATGTCAAGGTAGGCGACCGCGTCCTGTTCGGCAAGTACGCCGGCCAAACCGTCAAAGTTGACGGCGATGAGCTGCTGGTCATGCGCGAAGAAGACATCATGGCGATCGTCGTCAAGTAATTGTTTCCACGTTGTAGACAGATACATCCCGAAACTCAGGAGAATTGAACATGGCAGCTAAAGAAGTAGTATTCGGCGACGCAGCGCGCGCCAAGATGGTCGAAGGCGTCAACATCCTCGCCAACGCAGTCAAAGTCACCTTGGGCCCGAAAGGCCGCAACGTCGTGCTGGAGCGCTCGTTCGGCGCCCCTACCGTCACCAAGGATGGTGTGTCGGTAGCGAAAGAAGTTGAACTCAAAGACAAGCTCATGAACATGGGCGCGCAAATGGTCAAGGAAGTTGCTTCCCGCACCAGCGACAACGCCGGCGACGGCACCACCACCGCGACCGTGCTGGCCCAAGCCATCGTGCGCGAAGGCATGAAGTTCGTTGCCGCCGGCATGAACCCGATGGACCTGAAGCGCGGTATCGACAAAGCTGTTGCAGCGACCGTCGAAGAACTGGCGAAAATCGCCCGTCCTTGCACCACGACCAAGGAAATCGCCCAAGTCGGTTCGATCTCGGCCAACTCGGATGCATCGATCGGCGAGCGTATCGCTGAAGCGATGGAAAAAGTCGGCAAAGAAGGCGTGATCACGGTTGAAGACGGCAAGTCGCTGAACGACGAGCTGGACATCGTTGAAGGCATGCAGTTCGACCGCGGCTACCTGTCGCCATACTTCATCAACAACCCAGAGAAGCAAGTTGCCGTCCTGGACAGCCCATTCGTCCTGCTGTGCGACAAGAAAATCTCGAACATCCGTGACCTGCTGCCGGTACTGGAACAAGTCGCCAAGGCTGGCCGTCCACTGCTGATCATCGCGGAAGACATCGAAGGCGAAGCGCTGGCCACCCTGGTGGTGAACAACATCCGCGGCATCCTGAAAACCTGCGCAGTGAAAGCACCTGGCTTCGGCGACCGCCGCAAAGCCATGCTGGAAGACATCGCTGTCCTGACGGGCGGCCAGGTGATCGCTGAAGAAGTCGGCCTGACCCTGGAAAAAGTGACCCTGGCCGAACTGGGCCAGGCGAAACGCATCGAAGTGGGCAAGGAAAACACCATCGTCATCGATGGCGCCGGCGAAGCCGCATCGATCGAAGCACGCGTGAAACAAGTGCGTGTACAGATCGAAGAAGCGAGCTCGGACTACGACCGTGAAAAACTGCAAGAGCGCGTCGCCAAACTGGCTGGCGGCGTTGCCGTGATCAAGGTTGGCGCAGCCACCGAAGTCGAAATGAAAGAGAAGAAAGCCCGCGTTGAAGATGCACTGCACGCCACGCGCGCTGCCGTGGAAGAAGGCATCGTGCCAGGCGGCGGCGTAGCCCTGCTGCGCGCACGCGCCAACATCACGGTCAAGGGCGACAATGCTGACCAGGACGCCGGTATCAAGATCGTCCTGCGCGCAATGGAAGAGCCGCTGCGCATGATCGTGCAAAACGCCGGCGAAGAAGCTTCGGTCGTCGTGGCAGCCGTACTGGCTGGCACGGGCAACTACGGCTACAACGCTGCCAACGGCACGTATGGCGACATGGTGGAAATGGGCGTTCTGGACCCAGCCAAAGTGACCCGTTCGGCGCTGCAAAACGCCGCTTCGATCGCTTCGCTGATGCTGACGACCGACTGCATGGTCTGCGAAATCGCTGACGACAAGGCAGCCGGCGGCATGGGCGGCGGCATGGGTGGTATGGGCGGCATGGGCGGCATGGACGGCATGATGTAATGTCCGGCGGCCTGTCGCGCAGGCGACGGCGCGACAGACCGCATACGCCGGGACAGGACAGGCAGACCAAAAGCTGCCAGCGCCTGCCCGGCAGCCCCGAGAGCCATCTTCTACGGAAGGTGGCTTTTTTTCGCCTGGCTTTTTAGAAATTTCAACGATTGCCCACCTGCACGTTTTGCTTTAGCATGGCCGCCATCGTCCCTCATTCTCACGCCACCATCATGCCGCCACGCGCCTCTTCTTCCAAAACCACCATCATCGCCGGCATCCTGGCCGGCTTGCTGGCCGCCGGGCTCGGCGCTTTCTACCTGCACCAGCAGGCCGCACCGCACGGCACCAATACCCCGGCCGCCAGCAGCCCGGCGCCGGAGCAGAGCGCGCGCGCCGTCGATGCGCTGATGGCATTGCCGGAGATCAAGGCCTGGTCGGCGCATATCGAAAAGGCGTCCGGCGGCCGCGCCCACGGCGCCGTGATGGAAACGTCGCCCGATGCGCGCCTCATCGATGGCAAGCCCTACTATGACCTGAACTTCGTGGAAAACACGCCGGACGCGGCGCACCGCTGGGAGAGTTTCGTCGTTTCCCAGGATGGCAAGCGCATCCTCGTCGACGACGTCGTCAGCGGTGAGCTGATCAGCCTGGAACAATGGCGCAAGGACAATGCGCCCATGCAGCGCATCGCCACCCAATAACTACCTGCGCGGGGCCCCCTGCGGCGCCGCGCCGCGCACGCGCGCCACCCACCACACCGTCCACAGCGACAAGCCCGCCGCCAGCCAGCCATTGATGCCATAGCCGCTGATGTGGCCGGCCGCATCCGCCTGCAGTGTCAGGCCGCCCAGCCAGGCGCCCAGGCCGCTGCCAAAACTTTGCAGGGCTGAATTGGCGCTGAGAAACGCGCCCCGCTTGTGCGGTTCCGGTATCGTCGTCAGCAGCGCCTGCAGCGGTACCATGCGGCCCGAGACGAGGGCCATAAAGAAGGGAAACGCCAGCATCAGCGCCAGCAGCGGCAGCTGGGGCAAGTGCGTCATGAACAGCAGCGGCGCGATCGACAGCAAGGACACCCAGCGGAACACCTGCTGCTTGCCGGCCCGGTCCGCCCAGCGGCCGATCAGGCGCGCCGTGAAGGTCGTGGCGCAGCCGCCCGCCAGGTAGACCCAGGTGACGTCGGCCGGCGCCAGCCCCATATTGCCCACCAGCACGGGCGAAATGAAGGGAATGACCAGCATGCCGGCCGTCATATTGACAATGGACAAGGAAAACGCTTGCAGGTGGCGCCGGTCCCGGAACAGCGCCAGCAGGTTCGGCAGCACCTGGCGCAGCGGCGTGGGAGCGGCGCCCATGTGCGCCGTCAGCGATGGCAGCACGCGCGCCGCGCCCAGCCAGACCAGCAGCGACAGCGCGACCAGCAGGAAAAACGGCGAAGCCCAGCCAAAGTGCGCGGCCAGCACCACGCCGATGGGCACGCCGCCCACGGCCGCCATGGCAAACGAAGTCATGACGACGCCCGTGGCCGCGCCGCGCCGCTCGGCGGGAATCACGTCGCCGATGATGGCCATGACGATGGCGCCCAGCACGCCGCCCGTCAGCCCGGCAAAGGCGCGCGACCACAGCAGCACATGGAAGTTCGGCGCCAGCGCGCAAGCGAGGTTCGACACGGTGAACAGGCAAAACATGGTCAACAGCAGCTTCTTGCGGTCGAAGCGGTCGATATACGTGGCCGCCAGCAAGCCGGACAGTCCCGCGCACCAGGCGTAGGCCGAGACGGCGCCCGAGACGGCAGCCGGGCCGATGTGGAAGGCCTGCATCAGCTGGGGCGCCAGCGGCATCATCACCATGAAATCCATGATGACGGTAAATTGCGTCAGCGCAAGTAGCCACAGCATCGCGCGCTCGCGCGCCGGCGTCAGAACCGCGCCAGCGGACATATCAGGGGAAGGGCTCGGTACAGGTTTCATGCGGCAGATCTTAAGGATGGCGGCGGTGGACGGCAAGGTTTACTTTCTGGTATCAAAGCCCGATACTCGCCCACATGCCCGCCATCACCATCCGCCCCCTCGCGCCAGACGACGCGCCCGCCTACCGCGCGCTGCGTCTGGCCGGCATCGCCGAACTGCCCGCCGCCTTCTGCACCACGTACGCGGCGGAAAGCGGCTTGCCGCTGGCACGGATAGCCGAGCGCTTGCACGCCACTCCATACCAAATAATATTTGGCGCTTTCGACAAGGAACAATTGATCGCCATGGCCGGCCTGCGCCGCGAACCGATCGCCGTCGTGCATGACAAGGCCAGCCTGTGGGGCGTGTATGTGGCGCCGCAGGCGCGCGGGCGCGGCGCGGGACGGCAGCTGGTGCAGGCCGCCATCGACCATGCCTGCGCCATTCCCGAACTGGGCCGCGTGCGCCTGGCCGTGGCGCAGGACAACCACGCGGCGTTGACCCTGTACCTGGGCTGCGGCTTTACCCTGGCGGACAGTCCCGCACCGGATGGCATGCTGCAAATGCAGCTGCTGCTGCCCCGCCCGGCCCGCGCAAGTGCCGAAAGTAATGTCTTTATGAAAATCAATACCTTACAAATCCCTGCGAAATAGCGGGCAGGCCGTTTTTTCTGTTGCAAGCAAACGCGGCAGGCCTTAGCATCGCGGCTTACAAAAAAAACTTGGGGGAGAGCCAATGTCATCGGCCGAGACACAAACCGCCACGGGCAAAATGCCGCGGCAAATACCGTACATCATCGCCAACGAAGGCTGCGAACGCTTCAGCTTTTACGGCATGCGCAACATCCTGACGCCATTCCTCATCAGCACCCTGCTGCTGATGATCCCGATCGACCAGCGCACGGGCGAAGCCAAGCACGTGTTCCATACCTTCGTCATCGGCGTGTATTTCTTCCCGCTGCTGGGCGGCTGGCTGGCCGACCGCTTCTTCGGCAAGTACAACACCATCTTCTGGCTCAGCCTCGTGTATTGCGCCGGCCATGCCTGCCTGGCCCTGTTTGAAAACAGCGTCAACGGCTTCTATTTCGGCCTGTTCCTGATCGCCTTCGGTTCCGGCGGCATCAAGCCCCTGGTCGCCTCGTTCGTCGGCGACCAGTTCGACCAGACCAACAAGCACAAGGCCAAGCTGGTCTTCGACCTGTTCTACTGGATCATCAACTTCGGTTCCTTCTTCGCCTCGCTGCTGATGCCGCTGTTCCTGAAGAAGTATGGTCCGTCGATCGCCTTCGGCATCCCCGGCCTGATGATGCTGGCCGCCACCATCGTCTTCTGGATGGGCGCCAAGAAATACGTGCACGTGCCGCCGGCGCCGCCGAATCCCGATTCGTTCACCCGCGTGGCCCGCACGGCCCTGCTGGCCCGTGTCGACGGCGGATCGCGTCCCGGCCTGTACGTGGCCTACGTCGGCGTGATCGGCGCCCTGTATGCGTTCTACAGCATTCCCGAATGGGGCTTCGTGATTTCCGCGTGTACCGCGCTGGTCCTGCTGCTGGCCTTCGGCAGCATCGGCACGGCCATGCAGCTGGAACGCGCGCGCGGCATCCACCCTGACGAAGCCGTCGAAGGCGTGCGCGCCGTGCTGCGCATCCTCGTCATCTTCGCCCTCGTCACGCCGTTCTTCTCGCTGTTCGACCAGAAGGCCTCGACGTGGATCGTGCAGGCAAACACCATGGAAAAACCGAGCTGGTTCCTGCCGGCGCAGATGCAGGCGCTGAACCCGATGCTGGTGATGCTGCTGATCCCGTTCAACAACCTGGTGCTGTACCCGATGCTCAACCGCTTCGGCCTGGAAGCGACGGCCCTGCGCCGCATGACGGCCGGTATCGGCTTTTCCTCGCTGGCGTGGATCGTCATCGGCTTGCTGCAGCTGGCGCTCGACAGCGGCAACGCCGTCTCCATCATGTGGCAGATCCTGCCGTACGCCCTGCTGACGTTCGGCGAAGTGCTGGTCTCGGCCACGGGCCTGGAGTTTGCCTACAGCCAGGCGCCCGTGTCGATGAAGGGCGCCATCATGAGCTTCTGGAACCTGTCGACCACGGTGGGCAACCTGTGGGTGCTGATCGTCAACCGCAGCGTCATGAACGAAGGCGTGATCGGCAAGATCGCCGAAAGCGGCATCAGCGTGACGGCTTTCCAGATGTTCTTCTTCGCCGCCTTTGCCGCCGTCGCCATGCTGGCCTTCGGCCTGTATGCGAAGCGCTACAAGATGGTCGACAACTACCGCCAGGCGGCCATCCCGGGCAAGGCGTAATCATACAAGTAGGTCGGATTAGCCCAAAGGGCGTAATCCGACAACGCTGCTGACAATGTCGTCGGATTACGCGTGGCGATGCCACGCTAATCCGACCTATGCACCTTTTTTTATGTCGTCACCGTGGGCGCGTCGCGCCCCGTGCGTGCGCGTATCTGCGCCACTTGCTCCGCCACGGCGATCAGCCCCGCCAGCGCCTCCTGGGTCGGGATGGCGTGCTGCGCGGGGTCGGCTTCGTAGCGCTCCAGGTACAGGCGCAGGGTGGCGCCCTCGGTACCCGTGCCGGACAGGCGCAGCACGATGCGCGCGCCGTCCGTCATGACGATGCGGATGCCCTGCTGTGTCGCCACGGAGCCGTCGACGGGGTCCGTGTAGCTGAAATCGTCGGCCAGCGCCACCGTGCAGCCACCCAGCACCTGGCCCGGCAAGGCGGCCAGCCGGCCGCGCACGGCTTCCATCAGCTGCTGCGCGCCGGCGCTGTCGATGTCTTCGTAGTCGTGGCGCGAATAGTAATTGCGGCCATACGTGGCCCAGTGCGCGCGCACGATGTCTTCCACCGATTGCTTTTTTTCCGCCAGCAGGTTGAGCCAGAACAGCACGGCCCACAGGCCATCTTTTTCGCGCACGTGGTTCGAGCCCGTGCCGTAGCTTTCCTCGCCGCACAGGGTGGCCATGCCGGCGTCGAGCAGGGTGCCGAAGAATTTCCAGCCCGTCGGCGCCTCGTGGCAGGGAATGCCCAGCGCGCTGGCGACCCGGTCGGCCGCGCCCGAGGTGGGCATGGAGCGGGCGATGCCCTTCAAGCCCCCACGGTAGCCGGGCGCCACGGCGGCGTTGGCGGCCAGGATGGCCAGGCTGTCCGAGGGCGTGACGTCGAAGCGCCGGCCGACGATCATGTTGCGGTCGCCGT
Organism: Janthinobacterium sp. GW821-FHT03C10; assembly: GCF_059420865.1. Classification (NCBI taxonomy): domain Bacteria; kingdom Pseudomonadati; phylum Pseudomonadota; class Betaproteobacteria; order Burkholderiales; family Oxalobacteraceae; genus Janthinobacterium; species Janthinobacterium sp. GW821-FHT03C10. The sequence continues at coordinate 95,031 of NZ_JBWKUN010000006.1, forward strand.
CGCCGTCCGAGGCGGCGCCGAAGTCGGGAGCATCGTCGCCGGCCATGCGCGCGATCAATTCCCGCGCGTTGACGGGATTCGGGTCCGGGTGGCCGCCGCCGAAGTCTTCCAGCGGCACGCCGTTGATGACGCTGCCCTTGGCCGCGCCCAGCATGCCTTCCAGGATGGCCGTCGCATACGGGCCGGAGACGGCGTGCATGCCGTCAAAGCAGATGCGCAGGCCGCCCGCGAACAGGGCGCGGATGGCGTCGAAGTCGAACAGCTGCTGCATCAGTTCCGCGTAGTCGAGCACCGGATCGATCACTTCGACCGTCATCTGCTCGATGCGCACGGTGCCCAAGGCGTCGAGGTCGATGTCGGCCGCGTCGCTGATGCGGTATGCGGCGATGGCTTGCGTGCAGGCGTAGATGGCTTCCGTGACCTTTTCGGGCGCCGGGCCGCCATTGGCGATGTTGTACTTGATGCCGAAATCGCCATCGGGACCGCCCGGATTATGGCTGGCCGACAGGATGATGCCGCCGCTGGCGCCATGCTTGCGGATCACGCAGCTGACGGCCGGCGTCGACAAAATGCCGCCCTGCCCCAGCAGCACGCGCGCGTAGCCGTGCGCGGCCGCCATGCGCAGCACCGTCTGGATGGCTGCCCGGTTGTGGTAACGCCCGTCGCCGCCCAGCACCAGGGTCTGGCCGCGGCAGTCGCCCACGCTATCGAACACGCTCTGCACGAAGTTTTCCAGGTATTGCGGGGCGCTGAAGGTCGCCACCTTCTTGCGCAAGCCCGAAGTGCCGGGCCGCTGGCCAGCTATCGGCGCCGTATTGATGATTTGAATAGCCATGTTATCTCCCTATTAACTTCGCATGTTAACCGATGCAGGGCGCGGGGCAAAGCGTTGTACACCTGCCACGGTGCGCCAAGCCGCTTAGCGCGACATCCCGGCATGCCATATAATGAGAATCATTCTCATATGCGGCATTCCTTGGCTGCGGACTCATACATCGGACGCCGTGGTCGCACGCTATTACCAAGAACTGTTGAACTTTTGCTGGCGCAGCTTGCGCAACCGCGAAGCTGCCGCCGACATGGTGCAGGAAAGCTATGCGCGCGTGCTGGGCGAAACAGCCGTGCGCGAACCGCGCGCGCTGCTGTACCACACGGCGCGCAATCTGCTGATCGACAATCACCGCCGCGCCGCCTTGCGCCAGCACGAGGAGCTCGACGCCTTGCCCGAGGCCGCGCATCCGGCCGCGCCGCGCCATTTGCAGCCGGAACAGGCGTTGCAGGGCAGCCAGGACTGGCAAGCCTGCGTGGCCGCCATCGACGCGCTGCCGCCCCGCTGCCGCGACGCCTTCGTGCTGCACGTCTTCGAGGAATTGCCGCACGCGCAGATCGCCGCGCGCATGGGCATTTCCGTGAGCATGGTGGAAAAACATATCGCACGCGGCATGCTCAGTTGCCAGGCGCAGTTGCATTCTTTGCGGGAAGCCACATAATGGCGCCCATGACCGCCCTCCCGCCCCGCCACGCGTTCGGCCCCTCTGCCCAGGAGCAGGCGGACTTGCGCGAGTACGCCGACTTTGCCGCCACGCAAGATGGCGTGGCGCTGGCGGCCGCTACCTGGTTCAGCCGGCGCGGCAAGCTGGATGCACAGCAACAGGCCGAGTTTGCCGCCTGGCTGGCGGCCGACGCGCTGCACGCGCACGCGTATGCGCAACTGCAACACACGCACCGCGCAGCGCGCAAGATTCCTGCGCAGCTCGCCGCGCGCTGGGCACTGCCCCAGGCTGCGCCATCGTCCCGCTCCCGCCGCCACTGGCTGCGCGCCCTGCCGTATGCGACCGCCGCCATGCTGCTGCTGAGCGTGGGCGCGGGCGGCTACCAGTGGTGGCAGCAGCAAGCCGTTTTCAGCCAGTCGTATGCCACCATGCGCGGCCAGCGCATGGCCGTCGCGCTGCCCGACGGCAGCAACATGCAGCTCGATACGGCCACGCGGCTGCACGTCACCCTGTACCGCCAGCGCCGCGAAGTGCGCCTGGCGCAGGGCGAAGCGCTGTTCCAGGTGCAATCGAAGCAGGGCCAGCCTTTCGACGTGGTGAGCGGCCCCTTGAAAGTGACGGTGGTGGGCACGCAGTTTTCCGTGCGCAATACCCTCGAGCACGACGGCAAGCTGCGCGTGGCCGTACAGCATGGTCACGTGCGCGTGGCGGGCGCAGGACAAGCCCTGGCCGACCTGCGGGCCGGCCAGGGCGTCAGCGCCGACGCCGGCGGCCGTCTGTCCGCCGTCGCCAGCCTGGCCCCCGGCAGCGTGGCGCCGTGGCGCGACGGCAGGATCACTTTCGACAACGTGCCGCTGGGCGCGGCACTGGCCGAATTCGAGCGCTATGGCGACACGGGCTTCGTCGTGCGCGATCCCGCCGTGGCCAGGCTGCGCATCGGCGGCAGCTTCAGCCTGACCCAGCTCGACCGCTTCGCCGCCGCCCTGCCGCAGCTGCTGCCCGTACACGTCGTACGCGATGGTGCCGTCAGCGAGATCCGCATGGCGGCAAAAATGCCGGCGCAAGCCCCTGCGATGCGGCAGCCTGAAAAATAAATGCAAATAGTTCGCATTCGCAGGTGAGGGTTTTGCCCGCTGCCTCGTCTACCAAGTTAATCGACAACAAATTAACCTGGAGAAATGCAACATGTGGTCCCCCCGCCTCACTCTGACACCCGCCCCCCTCGCCTTGGCCGCCATGCTGGCCCTGGGCAGCATCTCCCTGGCACAGGCGCAAACGGCGCGCACCGTCACCCTGTCCATCGCCGCCCAGCCGCTGGGGCAAGCCCTGAATGAACTGGCGCGGCAAGCCAATTTGCAACTGCTGTTCGCGCCCGAACTCGTGGCCGGCAAGACGGCGCCCGCCGTCAGCGGCACGCTCGGCGTGGCCGACAGCCTGGAGCGCCTGCTGGCCGGCAGCGGCCTGGCCGCCAGCATCGACGGCAACAGCGTCATCATCCGTCCGGCGCCCCCCGCCACGGGCAAGGTGGCGACCCTGGCGGAAATTACCGTCAGCGCGCGCCAGGAGGCGACGCCAGACAGCGAGCTGACCAAGTCGTATGCGGCGCAGGCGGTGAGCATCGGCAAGGGCCGGCAAAGCCTGCGCGAGATTCCCCAGTCCATCTCCGTGCTGACGCGCCAGCAACTGAACGACCAGAATTTGCTGAGCCTGGACGACGCCATGCGCGGCGTGACGGGCATCACCGTCGAGGCCAGCAGCACGGGCGGCAACCACGGTAACTTTTATTCGCGCGGCTATGCGCTCGATGCGGTGCAGGTCGATGGCGTGATGACGCCCGCCAGCACGGGCAACGATCTGTCGGCCGGCTTCGGCCTGGCCATCTATGACCGCGTGGAAGTGCTGCGCGGACCGGCCGGCCTGTTCCAGGGCGCGGGCGACCCGGGCGGCACCATCAACCTGGTGCGCAAGCGCGCGCGCGACACTTTTGCCGCCAGCGGCGTGCTCAGCGCAGGTTCCTGGGACCGCTACTCTGCGGAAGCGGACGTCACGGGCCCCCTGAGCGCGGACGGCACGGTGCGCGGCCGCCTGGTGGCCGCCTACGAACACCGGCGCTCCTTCGTCGACCATGTGTATGCGGAAAAACCGCTGCTGTACGGCACCATCGCCATCGATGTGGCGCCGGGCACCGTGCTGACGGGCGGCATCACCCACCAGCAATACAAGGGCCGCCCCGCCTTCGGCTTGCCCGCGTATGAAGACGGGCGTTTGCTCGACGTGCCCCGCTCCACCTACCTGGACCCGGCCTGGAACCACATCACGGAAAAGGTCACGGAATATTTTGCCGAACTCGAGCACAAGCTGGACAACGGCGGCCAGGTCAAGGTCACCGCCCTGCACCGCGAGCAAGATGAGCCGTCGCGCAATTTCGGCTGGTCCGACTGTTCCGCCGATCCCGTCACGGGCGACAGCTGCCTGGTCAGCTGGAACTACCGCAGCCACTGGAAGACGCAGGGCCTGGACGCTTACCTGGCCACGCCGTTCCAGGCCTTTGGCCGCAGCCACGACCTGATCGTGGGCGCCGACTACCGCCAGGTGCACAAGAATTTCCGGTATGGCGGCGGAGACAATGCGCCGGTCAATATTTTTCATCCTGACAACAATATCGCGCAGCCCAGCTACACTTTTTCCAACGGCAATGACAACCGCACCAAGCAGTTCGGCCTGTACGCGCGCACCCGCCTGCAAGCGACGGACCGGCTGGCCGTCAACCTGGGCGGGCGCCTGACGCACTGGGACAACCACACCGTCAACCGCAACGCCTATTTCAACCAGTTCACCGATGTCAGCAACACGATCAAGGCCAAGTTCACGCCGTATGCGGGCCTGGTCTACGAGCTCGACAGGCAGCTGTCGGCCTATGGCAGCTACACGCGCATCTTCACGCCCCAGTCCACCACGGACGCTGCCGGCCAGACCCTGAAGCCGCGCACGGGCCAGCAGTTCGAGCTGGGACTGAAGGCGGAGCTGTTCGACAAAAACGTCAACGCGCACGCGGCCCTGTTCCGCATGGAAGATGAAAACCGCGTCATGTCCGACCCGGCCAACCCGCTGTTTTCCATCGGCGCGGGCAAGATGCGCAGCCAGGGCGTGGAAGCCGAACTGAGCGGCAGCCCTCTGCCGGGCTGGAACATCACGAGCGGCTATTCCTACACCAGCACGCGCACCCTGGAAGGCAGCGACGACCAGAAGGCGCAGCTGTACACCTTCATCGCTCCGCGCCACAACGTCAACCTGTGGACCAATTACCGGCTGGCCGGCGCGCTCGATAAAGTCAGCGTGGGCGGCGGCTTGCGCAGCGTCAGCAGCATGTATCGCCTGAACGGGCCCGTGAAATTCGAGCAGGGTCCCGTCACCACGGTGGGCTTGCAGGCAGGCTACCGCCTCAGTCCCAAACTGGAGCTGTCGCTGACGGTGAACAACCTGTTCGACAAAAAATACTACGCGCGCGTGTGGGCCGCCTATGGCTCCAACTTCTATGGCGAACCGCGCAACGCCATGCTGACCCTGCGCGGCCAGCTGTAAACGCCCCCGCTCCTGCACATACACGGCCGCCGCCAGCAATGGGGCGGCCGTGCGCGTTTACAACATCACACTCTTGCATGTCTCGCAACCCCGCACTATAATAAGAATAGTTCTCATTCACATTTAGACTCGCCGGAGTCCGCACGCAGTCGCCTGACTGCCGTAAGGCTGGATGACACGCTGCGCCAGCCAGGCTACACCGCCAAGCAAGCCTCCCATACCAAAAACGCCAGCCGCCCGACGGCGGGCATACGAGAAGAAGGATGTTTCATGGCGCGAGCACGTTCGCTGGCCGGCATGGTTGCCGGCCCGTTTTCCCCAACCGTTGGCAATACCGCCCTGCGTCCGCTGGCCGCCGCCGTGCAGACGGCATTGCTGGCGGCGGCGCTGGGCGCTGGCACGGCGCTGGCCGCCGATACGAGCGCCAAGCCGGAGGAAGCCACCCTGAGCGAGATCAAGGTGCAGGCCCAGCAAGACAAGGCGTCGACGGAGCACACGGGCTCCTACACCACCAGACAGATGGCCACGGGCACGCGCATGGGCCTGTCGATGCGCGAAACGCCGCAATCGATTTCCGTGGTGACGCGCCAGCGCATGGACGACATGGGATTGAACAGCCTGGCCGAGGTACTGGTGCAGTCGACGGGCGTGACGGTGCAGGAAAACGATAGCGAACGCACGAGTTTTTCCGCGCGCGGCTTTTCCATCGGCAATTATCAGATCGACGGCGTGGCCGTCAATTCCGGGTCGAATGCGCTGTTCGACACGGCCATCTATGACCGCATCGAAATCGTGCGCGGCGCCACGGGCCTGGTCAGCGGCAATGGCGACCCGTCGGCCACCATCAACATGCTGCACAAGCGCCCCGGCAAGGAATTTTCCGCCTCGGCCGGCCTGACCGTCGGTTCCTGGAGCAAGGTGCGGCTCGAAGGCGACATCAGCGCGCCCTTGAATGCGGACGGCAGCATCCGCGGGCGCGTCGTCGTGGCCGGCCAGAACCGCCATTCCTACATGGACCTGTACAAGGAACGCAAGCTGGCGGGCGCCGTCATCGTCGAGGCGGACCTGACGCCTGCAACGTTGCTCACGGCCGGCATCGACTACCAAAAGAACACGCCGAAAGGCACGAGCTGGGGCACCACGCCATTGTTCTTCGCGGACGGCACGCCGGCCAACATGCCCCGCTCGTTCAACATGGCGGCCAAGTGGAGCAGCTGGGAGCGCGAGTTCCAGAACAGCTACATCTATCTCGAACACCGCTTCGCCAGCGACTGGAAGCTCAAGGCCGCCTACGGGCGCCTGGACAGCTCCTCGAACGGCAAGCTGTTCTACGGCGGCAGCGGCTATCCGAAACGCGACGGCAGCGGCCTGGAAGTCTGGAGCGGCGCCTTCCCCTACGAGGAAAAGCAGGACAACTTCGACCTGGCGGCCAATGGCAGCTTCCCCCTGTTCGGCCGCCGGCACGACCTGGTGCTGGGCGTGAACGGCTGGAAGCGAAAGGGCACGACGAATGAAACCTTGCTGCCCGATCCGCTGCCATTCGCCACGACCATCCCCGACTTCCGCAACTGGACGGGCGACGTGCCCGAGCCGGCGCTCACGCGCACGGGCGCGCGCGACGTCGCCACCACGAAACAGTCGGGCGCCTTCATCGCCACGCGCATCAACGTCATGGACAGCTTCAAGGTACTGGCCGGCGCGCGCGTGTCGAAGTGGGAGACGTATAACGACCGTTACGACACCCAGGGCCGTTTCGTCAAGCGCAGCTCCGCGTATAAAACGGACGATGTCGTCACGCCATACGCGGGCGTGGTGCTGGACGTGAGCAAGAGCACGTCGCTGTACGCCAGCTATACGGACCTGTTCAAGCCGCAAAACCTGAAGGACAAGCACAACGCCTTCCTCGACCCGATCACGGGCAGCAACGTGGAAGCGGGCGTGAAGAGCGAATTCCTCGACGGCGCCGTGAATGCCTCGTTCGCCGTGTATGAAGCGAAGCAGGACAACCTGGGCGAAGAAGACAAGTCGGTGCCGCCCACCTTCGTGCTGCCGGACGGCGGCCGTCCGTATATCTCGACGGGCAAGGGCACGAAAAGCCGCGGCTACGAGGCGGAGGTGTCGGGCAGCCCCTTGCGCGGCTGGCAGCTGTTCGCCGGCTACACGCACAGCAAATCGAAGACGGGCAAGGGCGTGGTGACCAACACCATCCAGCCGACCAACATGCTGCGCCTCTCGACCACCTACCGCCTGCCGGGCGAGCTGCAAAATCTCACCATCGGCGGCGGCTTGAACTGGCAGAACGAGATCTGGACGACGGCCACCCTGCCGAACAAAAGCAAGATCCGCGTCAGCCAGGGCAGCTACGTGCTGGCCAACCTGATGGCGCGCTACCAGATCAGCCCGAAACTGTCGGCCAGCCTGAACGTCAACAACCTGTTCGACAAGACGTATTTCCGCCGCGTGGGGTTCTATAACGGCGGCTATTACGGCGAGCCGCGCAACGTGGCGCTGAACCTGCGCTACCAGTACTGATGCACCGCCGGCCGCTTTTTCCACTCACATAACAAGATAAGGGTTACACCATGCACATCGCTTCCATCGCGCGCCCCGGCGCCCTCGCCACCGCCCTGCTGGGCGCGGCCATCGCCTGCGGCAGCGCCAGCGCGCACCAGATCTGGCTGCAGCAGGACGGCAAGGCGGCCAGCGTGTATTTCGGCGAATTCGGCGACAACCTGCGCGAAGCGTCGCCCGGCCTGCTGGACAAGTTCAGCATCCAGCGCGTGACGTGGATTTCGCCCGCCGGCAGCAAGCCGCTGCAGGCAAGCAAGACGGCCGGCGCCTTCCTCCTGAATGGCAAGGTGGCGGCCGGCGAAAGCATCATCGTCGAGGAAGACAACTACCCGTCGTGGGAAGAGAAAAAGGATGGCAAGGCCACGCGCACCGTGTGGATTCCTGCCGCGCGCCTGGTCGCCGACGGCAAGGCGCAAGCACAAGCGCTGACCCTGGACCTGGTGCCGACCGGCAAAGCTGGCCAGTTCCAGGTCAGCTACCAGGGCAAGCCGCTGGCGCAGGCCAAGGTCAACGCCGTGGTGCAATCTGGCTGGGGCAAGGAAGCGTGGAGCGATGCGCAAGGCCTGGTCAGTTTCCCGCTGCCGTGGCAGGGCACGTATGTGCTGGAAGTGCAGCACACGGACAAGACGCCCGGCCAGCGCGGCGCGCAAGCGTATGACAAGGCCATGTTCGTGACCACCCTGAGCCTGGTGCAGCCGCAAGGCGTGACGCCGCTGCCGGCCGGCCCGGCCCTGCCGCCCAGCAAGGAACACGACTGACCATGCAAGCGCCAGCCATCATTAAAATGCCGCGCCTGCGCCTGCCCGCCGGGGTCATGTACCGCCTCGGCGTGGCGTCGCGCAGCGTGGCGGCCATCGCTGGCGGCTACGTGCTGGCCGCGCTGGTCACCATGCTGCTGTCGGTAAGCCTGCCCATGGCCCGTTCCGAAGCCGTCATGACGGCCACCCTGCTGTCGTTTGCCATCTACACCTGCGCCGTGATGTGGGTCTTCGCCACGCGCAGCGCCCTGCGCGCGTGGCTCGGGCTCGCAATCCCCGCCGCCGTCATCGCCGCCATCCTGCAATCGATGGGCGCACTATCCTGGAGTCTCGCATGAAAGAAGGTTTCCGCCAATCGATGGCATGGCTGCACACCTGGTCCGGCCTGCTCGTCTGCTGGATCTTGCTGCTGGTGTTTTGCGCCGGCACGGCCAGCTACTACCGCAATGAAATCACCCTGTGGATGCAGCCCGAACTGCACGGCGCCGCCGCCAGCGAGGTGACGACGGAAGTAGCGGCCACCGTCGCGCAACAGGCGATGGAAGAGCGGGCAGAAGGCGCCACGCGCTGGTTCATCAGCCTGCCCGGCGAGCGCAGCCCCGCCACGCAGCTGGGCTGGAGCAAACCGTCCAAGCCCGGCGAAAAGAAACGCGGCAGGCGCGGCAATTTTCATAGCGAAAAAGCCGATCCGGCCACGGGCGAGGTGCTGTCCAAGCCGCGCGAGACGCGGGGCGGCGAATTCCTCTACCGCCTGCATTTCGACCTGCACTACATGTCGGCCATCTGGGGCCGCTGGATCGTGGGTTTCTGCGCCATGTTCATGTTCGTCTCCATCATCAGCGGCATCGTCACGCACAAGCGCATCTTCAAGGATTTGTTTACCTTCCGGCCGAAAAAGGGCCAGCGCTCGTGGCTCGACGCGCACAATGTGACGGCCGTGCTGGCCCTGCCCTACCACATCATGATCACCTACACGGGCCTGGTCACGTTGATGTTCCTGTACATGCCGTCCGGCGTCACGGCCGCCTACAAGGGCGACCAGGACGCCTTCTTCGCCGAAGCCTTCCCGGGCCGCTCGGGCGACAGCAAGCCGGCCGGCGTGACCGCGCCGCTGACGCCGCTCGCGCCGCTCGTGCGCCAGGCGGAACAGCAGTGGGGCGGCAAGGTCGAGCGCATCTCCGTCAACCATCCGGGCGACGCCAACGCCACCATCACCCTGACGCGCGCCGGCGGACGCGACATGTCGTCGAAGCAGCCGTCGATGGAATTCGATGGCGTATCCGGCAAGCTGCTGTCATCGGACGGCGAGGCGCAGCCCGGCGCCGCCGCCACGCAAGGCGTGATGGTCGGCCTGCACGTCGCGCATTTCGGCGGACCGCTGCTGCGCGCCCTGTTCTTCCTCTCCGGCCTGGCCGGCTGCGCCATGGTCGCCACGGGCGCCCTGCTGTGGGCCGTCAAGACGCGCCAGAAGCAGGCCAAGGCGCTGGCCGCCGGCAAGCGCGCCAGCTTCGGCCTGCGCCTGGTGGAAGCGCTCAACATCGGCGCCATCGCCGGCATCCCGATCGCCTTCGGCGCCTACTTCTGGGCCAACCGCCTGCTGCCGGTGGCGATGGAGGAACGCCCGAAAGAGGAAATCGCCTGCTTCTTCGGCGCCTGGGCCCTGGCCGCCATCATCGCCCAGCTGCGCCCGTCGCGCGCCATGTGGCGCCTGCAGCTGGCCGCCGGCGCCTTCCTGCTCGCGGCGCTGCCCGTGCTGAACGTCTTCACGACCCATTCGCACCTGGGCGTGACCCTGTTCCTGGGACGCGGCCCCGTGCCGGTGGCCGCCTTCGACCTGGTGGTGCTGGTGCTGGGCCTGGGCCTCGCGTACGCGGCGTTCAAATTGAAACCGCTGCCCGTGAAAGCCTCCAAACCAGCACCGGCCAAGCCGGCGCCGACGACGATGGAGGCCGCGTGATGGAACTATTAGCCAATTTCCTCGTCTTCGCGCTGTGCTACGCGGGCCTGTCCTCGCTGTGCCTGGCCATGGACCGCCACTACGCCGACCTGCACGGGCGCGGCGCCGAACCGCCCGCGCCGCTGCGCCGCCGCCTGCAGTGGACGGGCTGGCTGGCGCTGGCGGCGGCCCTGGCCTGGTCCATGCACATCACCGGCGGCGGCTATGGCCTCGTCTACTGGGTCGGCAGCCTGACGGGCTGCGGTTTGCTGCTGATCTGGCTGCTGCCGTATGCGCCGCACCAGGCCATGCGCCTGGCGCGCATCATCGGCGGCGCGGCCGTGCTGACCGCCGCGCTGCTGGCGGCGCTGTCCGTCATGCCGGGCTAGGCGACTTGAGCAGCGCCTCGATACCCTCGGGCGCCATCGCGCGGCCGAGGAAATAGCCAAACGCCTCGTCGCAGCCCATCTCGGCCAGCAGTTCCAGCTGCTCGCCGCTTTCCACGCCGCCGGCGATGCTGCGCAGCCCCAAGGTGCGCGCCATCGCCACGATGGCGCGCACCATGGCGCCGTCGCCGCCCGGCTTGCCCAGGTCGTCGACGAAGCACTTTTCGATCTTCACGGCATCCGTGGGAAAGCGTTTCAGGTAAGTGAGCGACGCGTCGCCCGTGCCGAAATCGCTGATGGCGATCGCCATGCCCAGCTGGCGGAACTGGCGCAGTATCAATTCGCAGTTCTGGTTGCTGTCGATCAGGATGCCGGCGGCGATTTCCAGCTCGATGCAATGGCCCGGCACGCCGGCAGCCTCCAGCGCGGCGGCGAAATTGCGCGCGATATCGCGCTGGTAGAACTGGCGCGCCGACAGGCTGACGGACACCGTCAGCATCTGCCCCTGCGCGATCCACCTGCGCGCCTGTTCCACCGCCGTGGCCATCACCCACGCCCCCACCGGCAGGATCAGGGCGCTTTCCTCCAGCACCGGTAAAAAGTCGAGCGGCATCATCAAGCCCAGTTCCGGGTGCTTCCAGCGCAGCAGCGCCTTCACGCCCGTGATCCTGCGCGTTTTCAAATCCATGCGCGGCTGGTAGAACAGGGCGAATTCATCGCGTTCGAGCGCGTGGCGCAGGGCCGTCTCGAGGATGGTGCGCGAATACGACTGCGTCTGCATGCGCGCGGCGTAACGCAGGCAGGTGCCGGGCGCGTGGCGCTTGGCCGCATACATGGCCAGGTCCGCCTTTTCGATCAGCGCATTGACGTCGTCGTCGTCGTCCGGATACAGGGCCACGCCCACGCTGGCCGCCACCGCCAGGCTGTACTCGCCGATGACGAAGGGCGCGGCGATGGCGGCGACGATCTTTTCGGCCACCCGCTCGGCATCGTGCGCCGTGCGCAGCTCCGTCAGCAGGATGATGAATTCGTCGCCGCCCTGGCGCGCCACCGTATCGACCTTGCGCACGCACTGCTGCACCCGGCGCGCGAACTCCGTCAGCACCTGGTCGCCCACGTCGTGCCCCAGGCTGTCGTTGATGGATTTGAAGCGGTCGATGTCCACGAACAGCACGGCCAGCAAACCCTGGTGGCGGCGCGCGTAGGCGATGCCGTGCTCGAAGCGGATCTGGAAATGCAGGCGGTTCGGCAGCCCCGTCAGACCGTCGTGGTGGGCGATGAATTCCAGCTGCTGCTCGGCGCGCCGGCGGGCCGACACATCGTGCAGCAGCAGCACCGCGCCGCCCTGCGCCAGCGGCGCGCAGCTGTACTGCACGTCGATGCGCTTGCCGTCGAGATGGCGCAGCAGCACGGCGCCGCGCGCCACCTCCAGCACTTCCTGGCGCGCCACGCAGTCGCGCACCTGGCGCGCCGCATCGATGGGCGTGCCGTCATGGAACAGCGGCAGCAGCCCGGTCACGGGCTGGCCCAGGCCATCGTCGCCCAGCAAGCCGCCCATGGCGCTGGCGCGGGGATTCAGATACCGCACCACGCCGTCGTGGTCGGTGCCGATGACGGCCGCCGGCAGCGCATGCAGCAGCGCCAGCGCCTCTGCCATGCGCTGCGCCTGCGCCGCCTGCAGCACCGCGCCGGTCGCATGGCGCATGCGCCACATGCGCGCCGCCTGCCACTGGCAGGCCAGCAGCACGCTCAGCACCACGGCCAGGGCCATGCACAGCGCCAGCAGCAGCGCCGTCATGCGTCACCCGGCAGGCGGAAAGTACGGGACATGGTTTTCCTTTGCAACGCGCGCCAGGCATCCGGGCGCAGATACATGCGGAAAGGAAATAGTATAAGAATTTCGGGGCGATATTTGCCTGATCGGGTGCCGCTTGACTGGCATCAAGCGGCGCGGGACACGCCGGCTTCAGGCCAGCGACAGCGTGCGGGCCAGGGCGGCGCCAGCCGGTGCGCCCACGCCGGGCGTGCCGTGCAGTTTGAAGATGCTGACGGCGTCGGCCAGGCTGGCAGCCTGCTGCTGCAGCGCGTCCGCGGCGGCGGCGGCCTGCTCCACCAGGGCCGCGTTTTGCTGCGTCACGCCATCCATCTGGCTGATGGCGATGCTGATCTGCTCGATGCCGTCGCGCTGCTCCACGCTGGCCACGGCGATCTCGCCGATGATGGCGTTGACGCGCTGCACGCTGCTGACCACCTCATCCATCGTGCGCCCCGCCTGGCCGGCCAGCACGCTGCCCTCTTCCACCGTGCGCACGGATTCGCCGATCAACTGCTTGATTTCCATGGCCGCCGCGGCCGAGCGGTGCGCCAGGCTGCGCACCTCGGTCGCCACGACGGCGAAACCGCGTCCCTGCTCGCCCGCGCGCGCCGCTTCCACGGCCGCATTCAGGGCCAGGATATTCGTCTGGAAAGCGATGCCGTCGATGACGGCGATGATGTCGACGATGCGCTTCGAGGAGGCATTGATATGGTTCATGGTCTGCACCACCTGCGCCACGGCCGCGCCGCCCCGCTGCGCCACGTCGGACGCGCCGCCGGCCAGCTGGCGCGCCTGGTCGGCGTTGTCGTTATTCTGCCGCACGGTGGACGTCAGCTCGATCATCGAGGCGGCCGTCTCTTCCAGCGAACTGGCCTGCTCCTCCGTGCGCGAGGACAGGTCCATATTGCCGCTGGCGATTTCGCCGGACGCCATGGCGATGGCGTCCGTGCCGGCCCGCACCCTGCCCACGATGTCGGCCAGGTTGCCGCTCATCACTTTTAAAGCCCGCAGCAGGTCGCCGATTTCATCGCGGCTGCCGCCGGCCACCACGGCGCGCAAGTCGCCGGCCGCCACTTGCTGGGCGATGCCGACGGCCACGCCCAGCGGCACCGTGATGCTGCGGATCAGCCACCACACGGTGACGCTGCCGACGACCAGGGTCACCAGCACCGTGGCCAGCATGACGATGCTGGCACTGCGGTGCGCGGCCGCGTCTTCCTCCTTCATCTGCGCCATCAGGCCGTGCGACTGCTTGCCGATGGCCGCGACGATGGCGTCGATCTGGCGCGTCGGTTCGCGGTCCATGCCCTTGACCAGCGCATCGACCGTGTGGGCGCTGTCGGCGCGCGCGCCGTCATACTGTTGCAGCGCCGCCAGGTAGCTCACGCCGAGCGCATCGTGCGCCTGCAGCGCACGCTCCACGGGCGCCGTATCGAGTTGCAACGCGTGCATCATCGCCTGCAGGCTTTTCAATTCCTTGCGCGTCTGCGCGCCGCTGGCGACGAACGCTTCGCGGTAGCGCTGGAAGGCGGCCGCGTCGCCGCCGCGCAGCAGGATGTTTTTCCATTCCTGCACCTGGATCTTGAATTCCACCTGCGCGCTGCGCGCCGCGTCGACGGCTTCCGTCAGGGCCACGGAGCGCTGCATGGCGTCCGCGCCGCGCGCGCTGGCCGCGTCGAGCGCGCTCCAGCCGCGCGCGCCGACGAACACCAGCGCAAGAAAGAAGAAGGCGCCCAACAAACCCAGGCGGACGGAGATTTTCAGATTCGCAAGTTGCATGTGTTTCTCCCGGCGGCAAGAACAGGATGGCAACAAAGACGCCGCCAAATCTATCCAATTCTCACCAAACGAGGAAATCATGCGGCGCGCCCCGTGAAAAACCAAGCGGCGCTTTCGCTAAAGAAACACTTTCAACATAGAAACAACAAATTACACGGGAAGATTGACTGTCTGGCCATATCCCGCGCCTACAGCATGGCCGGGCAGGCAATCTTGCCGCCCCCTTCAGCGCGCCGCCGCCGCGCCCGCGAACTCTTCGCGCAGCAGCGGATACAAACGCCGGTAGCGCGCCAGGCGCTCATCGAGCACGCTGGACGCCTGCGGCGCCACCGTTTCCTGCACGGCCGGGCGCGTGCACACCTGCGCGGGCGGCAAGCCCGTCACCGCCATCTGCGCCAGGCGCGCCGCGCCCAGGGTGCCGCCTGCCACGCCATGGTCGTGGCGCAGCACGTGCAAGCCCGAGGCATTCGCGCACAGCTGGGCCCAGAAACGGCTGCGCGAGCCGCCGCCCACGAACGACGCTTCTTTCAGATGCGTGCCGGCGCTGCGCAGGGCCGCATTGCCGTCGGCCATGGCAAAGGCCACGCCTTCCATCACGCTGTAGGCCAGTTCCGCGCGCCCGTGCTCCGTCGACAAACCGAAAAACACGCCGCGCGCCGTGGCGTCGTTGTGCGGCGTGCGCTCGCCGCTCAGGTAGGGCAGGAAGACGGGCGCCGTGCGCGCCTCGACGTTTTCCGCCAGTGTCACCAATTCGCCGATGTCGTTCGATTGCGTCAGGCGCGCCACCCAACTGAGGCTGGACGCGGCGCTGAGGATCACGCTCATCTGGTGCCAGCGCTCGGGCAGGCAATGGCAGAACGCGTGCACGCCCTGGCCCGGATTGGGCGCGAAACCGTCGCTGCCGGCGAACAGCACGCCCGAGGTTCCCAGCGACAGCAGGCCGGCACCCGGCTCCACCACGCCCAGGCCCACGGCCGCCGCCGCGTTGTCGCCCGCGCCGCCGGCCAGCAGCACCGCATGCGCGATGCCCCATTCCTGGCACAGCGAGGGCCGCACCTGCGCGGCGGCGGCGCTGCCTTCGACCAGGCGCGGCATGTGTTCACGCGAGAGGCCGGTGGCTGCCAGCATGCGCTCGGACCAGTCGCGTTTGGCCACGTCCAGCCACAGGGTGCCGGAAGCGTCGGACATGTCGGACACGTACTCGCCCGTCAGGCGCAGGGCCACGTAATCCTTGGGCAGCAGGACCTTGGCCGTGGCGCGGAACAGCGACGGTTCGTATTTTTGCAGCCACAGCAGCTTGGGCGCCGTGAAACCGGGCATGGCCTGGTTGCCCGTGATGGCGCGCGACTCGGGCACCAGCGCCTCGAGCTCCACGCATTCGGCAAAGGCGCGCGTGTCGTTCCACAGGATGGCCGCGCGCAGCACGTGCTGCTGCTTGTCGAGCAGTGTGGCGCCATGCATCTGGCCCGACAGGGCGATGCCGCGCAAGCCGGAAAACGCCACCGGCTGCGCGGCGCGGATGGCGGCGATCACGTCCAGCGTGGCGTGCCACCAGTCTTCGGGATTCTGTTCCGACCAGCCGGGATGGGGACTGGAGACGCGCAGGGTCACGCCGCTGCTGGCGAGAATGGTCTGCGCGTCATCGGTGAGGATGGCCTTGACTTCGGAAGTGCCGATATCGATACCGAGATAAGTCACGATGGTTCCATAAAAAAAGTGAAAACGGACCGTCAGGAAAACGACGCTGGCATGTTCATTTGCCCGCAGGAGCGGAATTTCGACGGCGACATCTGCTTGTGGACCAAAAACTGGCGGTTGAAATTGGAGAGGTTGTTGAAACCCGTGCGGTAGCAGATATCGGTGACCTTCATGTCCGTGTTCCTCAGCAGCTCGCACGCGAGCGCGATGCGTTCCTGGTTGACGTATTGAATGAACGAGGTACCCGTATGCTTGCGGAAGAAACGCGTGAATTTCAAGGTGTTCATCTCCGCCACGTCGGCCACGTCCTGCTCGCAAAAATCCAGAGTGATGTTCTGCTTGATGTAGGTCAGCACCAGGTTGATGGTCGAGGACATATAGCGCCCCGCCTGCGCCAGGTAAGTCACGCTGGCCAGGGGCCGCCGCTCGCGGCACTCGCACAGCTCGCCGAACAGGCGCGTAAACAGCTCGACCCGGCGCAAGCCCTGCGCCGTCGTCAATTCCTTCATCAGCGGCACCAGGCGCAAGCCCAGCGCATCGGGAAATTGCAAGCCCCTGCCTGCCTCGCTCAGCAGGACTTTCAGGGGCGCCATTTCCGGGAACAGCAGCATGCAACGTTCGATGAAGTCGCTGGAAAACTGCAGCACCAGGTCGCGCTCGGGCAGGACCACGCCTTCCGGCAATTCGCTGACCCAGTTATGCGGCAGGTTTGGTCCTGTCAGGATCAGATTGCCCGCCCCGTAACTGCCGATATGGTCGCCGATAAAAAATTTGCCGTTTGAGGTGATGATGAAGTGCAGTTCGTACTCGGGATGAAAATGCCATTTCACCCCGGTATGCGGAAAGCCGTGCGCCCACGCGCGAAATGATTCGTGGATCGGTTTGTGGATCAGTTCCAGGTCAGGCGTCACGGAAGTTCCCCTTGCGCGGTCTCGTTGCCAGCTATTCTAACCACTTAGCTGAGCACTGAGCGCCAAGGCCAGTCCGCTGTCGGCGTCGAACAGGTGCATGTGCTCTTCATCGAAGGCCAGCGCCAGGCTCTGCCCCACCTGCGCCGCGCTGTTGGCCGCATTCGCCGGCAGCAGGGCGGACAAGGTCAAGGCGCCGCACTGAAAGCTGATCAGCGCTTCGGCGCCCAGCAGTTCGACCAGGTCGATGGCGCATGCCAGGCCATGCGTACCCGCCGGCTCGTCCGGCCGCGCCGCGCGCAAGTGGTTCGGACGCAGGCCGAAGACCACGCGCGTGCCGGCCGGCAAGGCCGCGAAGCGGGGGGAAATCAGCGGCCAGCGGTAGCCGGCGCACACGAGCAGCGTTTGCCCGCCCTCCTTCTCGATGACGCCGTCGATGAAGTTCATGGCAGGGGTGCCAATGAACCCTGCCGCGAACAGGGTGCGCGGATGGTTGTACAGTTCCGCCGGCGTGCCGATCTGCTCGATATGCCCGCCCTTCATCAGCACCACCCGGTCGGCCAGGGTCATGGCCTCGAGCTGGTCGTGCGTGACGTACAGGGTGGTGGTGCGCAGGCGGCGGTGCAATCGCTTGATGTCGGCGCGCAGCTGCGCGCGCAGCTTGGCATCCAGGTTCGACAACGGTTCATCGAACAGGAATACCTGCGGCGTCTTGATCATGGCGCGCGCAATGGCCGTGCGTTGCTGCTGGCCACCCGACATGGCGCGCGGCTTGCGCTCGAGCAGGCTGTCCAGACTGAGGATGGCGGCCACCTCGCGCACGCGGCGCTCGATCTCGTCGTTCGGCACCTTCAGGCGGCGCAAGCCGAAGGCGATATTGTCGTACACCGTCATGTGCGGATACAGCGCATAGTTCTGGAACACCATCGCCACATTGCGCGCGCGGGGCGGCAAATCGTTGACGACGGCGCCGCCGATCAACAGCTCGCCGCCGCTGATGTCTTCCAGGCCCGCGATCATGCGCAGCAGGGTCGACTTGCCGCAGCCCGAAGGCCCCAGCAGGACGATGAATTCGCCGTCATCGATTTCCAGGTCGAACGGCTGCAGCACTGCCGTCTTCTGGTCATAAGTCTTGTGCAGCTGCCTGCAAGCGATATTTGCCATGCTTACGCTCCTGCCAGTTCGATCTGGATCTTGACGTCGCGCGGGTGGCCCTTGGCCGCTTCCTCGAACGCCTGCACGCCATCGGCAAAGCCGAAGGTGCGCGAAATGAAAGGCTTCACGTCGATCTTGCCGGAAGCGAGCAAGGCGATCGCGCGCGGGAAGATGTTCGCGTAGCGGAACACCGACTCGATACGCACTTCCTTGGCCTGGATGGCGACGATATCGAAGGGAACGTTGTCGGGCGGTATGCCGACCAGCACCAGGCAGCCGTTCGGGCACAGCAGGTCGACGATGTTGTCGTAGGCGCGCATGCCGCCGCTGGCTTCGAAGACGATGTCGGCGCCCCAGCCATCGGTGGCCTCTCGCACCGTGTCCGCCAGGCTGGCCTGGCGCACGTCGACCGTGGTCACGGCCGGGTTATCGGCGAACAGGGCCAGTTTTTCCGGCACCAGGTCGGCCAGGATCACGCGCGAGCAGCCGCCCGCCAGCGCCGCCAGCGCATTCATGGCGCCGATGGTGCCGGCGCCGATCACCACGGCCACGTCGCCTGGCTTGATGGCCGCCTTCGTGGCCGCCTGCAGTCCGATGGACAGCGGTTCGACGATGGCGCCTTCACCGAAGCTGACGTTGTCGGGCAGCTTGAAGGTAAAGGCAGCCGGATGCACGACATATGGCGTGAGACAACCGTGGATGGGTGGCGTGGCCCAAAAGCGCACTGCAGGATCGAGGTTGTACAGGCCGCGCATGGTGGCCGGCGAATCGAACTGCGGCACGCCCGGCTCCATGCAGACCCGGTCGCCCACCTTCAGGTGCGTCACTTCATCGCCCACTTCGGCCACCACGCCGGACGCTTCGTGACCGAGCACCATCGGCGCGTCGACGGCGTAGGGGCCGATCTTGCCATGCTTGAAGTAATGCACGTCGCTGCCGCAGATGCCCACGGTATGAATCTTGATTTTCACGTCGCGCGGGCCGACGACGAGTGGCACGTCGATGTCGCGCAGGGTGATTTTTTCCGCCTGTTCCAGTACGAGTGCTTGCATGATGATGTCCTTTTATTTGTGTTTGAGCATGGAGTTGAGCAGCCGTCCCAGGATGCCGACGAACAGCAGCGGCGGCAGCGCCAGCAGCACGGTGGAAGCGTTCACCACGCCCCACGGCACCTCCTGGCCCATCGAGGTAAATGCCGACGCCACGACGGGCAAGGTAATGCTTTTCGAGGAGGTGAGCGCCAGCGCGATCATCAGTTCATTCCAGACCAGCACGAAGCTGAAGACGATGCCGCCCATCAGTGTCTTCGAGGCCACCGGCAGGGCCACGTGCCAGAACACCTGGTAGGGGCCGTAGCCGTCCAGCGCCGCCGCTTCCTCGATCTCTTTCGGGATGCGGGCAAAGGCGGGAATCGACAGCCAGATGATGGTCGACAGGGTCACCAGCAGATACGTCACCACCATCGACAGGCGCGAGTCGTACAGGCCCAGGTCGATCCAGATCGAGATCAATGGAATGGCGACAGCCACGGGCGGCAAAAAACGCAGCGACAGCAGGAAGAACTGGATATCCTTCTTGGCAGGTATCGGATAGCGGGCGATCGCATACGCGGCCGGCACGCCCAGCACGGCGCCCAGCAGCACGGCCACGCCGACGATGACCACGCTGTTGCCCAGCCCCGTGAGCACTTCCGGGCTGGCCAGCACCTGCTGGTAGTTGGCCAGGGTCGGGCTGAAGAAAAAGCGCGGCACGGGCGTGACGATGTCCATCAGCTCCTTGAAGGAATTGAGCACGGCCCACAGGATGGGGAACAGCGCCACCAGGATAATCACGGTGGTGATGGCGGTGGTGGCGACGGCACCAATGCCGCGAGAGAGCGTCAGTTTTCCCATTTGGCGACCCGCTTCCAGAGTAAGGTGAAGATGACGGTGGTGGCCAGCATCATCAGCACGGCCATGCTGGACGCGTACGACACCTTGCCCATCAGGCCGATGCCTTGCGCATATGCGTACATGTCCAGCGTTTCGGTGGAGATGCCGGGGCCGCCCTTGGTCATCACGTAGATCAGGTCGAACGAGCGCAGCGACTCGACCATCTTGATGAACACGAGGCTCATGATGGGCACCTTCAGCATCGGCAGCGCGATGTAGGCATACACCTGCAGCGTGCTGGCGTAGTCGAGGCGCGCCGCTTCCAGCGGTTCGGCGGGCAGGGTTTCCAGCAGCTTCAGGATGACGGCGCCGAAGAACAGGCCCCACTGCCAGATATCGACCAGCGCCACCGCGTACAGGGCCGTGGCGGGGTCCGACAGCAGCGCCGTGCCGCCCAGGCCCACGCATTCGAGCAGCCAGTTCAAAATGCCCATCAGCGGCGAATACATGAACTTCCAGATGAAGGCGGCCGAGACGCGCGGCAGCAGCACCGGTACGATCAGCAGCAGCGCGATGACGTCACGCGTGCGGCCCTTGACTTTCTCGAACAGGAACACGGCCAGCAGCACGCCGAGGAGCAGCGATCCGGCCACGGTGACCACTTCCCAGATGGCCGACACCTGCACGGCATTGAGGAAGCGGCGGTCGCCGAACAGGCGGAGAAAATTGGCAAAGCCGACGTAGTCGCTGTCGCTGTAGCGCAGCACGCGGTTTTGCAGAGCCAGGTTGATGGCGGCGATACTGGGCACCAGGCCCAGTATCAGCAGGACCAGCAGCGGCAGCGTCAGAAAGACGGCCGGCAGCCAGGTGTGGCGTTTCTTGCGGATCGAGTGCGGCATAGGCGTCGGCTTTCAAGCGTCATGTTTACCCCAAAGGCGAGTACCGGGGTCGGACCCTGAGGGGCCGACCGCAGCCTTTCGCCGTTGGGGGTTGGAACGGTACTACCGGCTTATTTGCGTTTACTAGCCCGCTGCATCACTTCCGTCGCATACTCATTGGCTTCATCGAGCGCGCTTTGCACGTCGCCGCGCGTGCCCGTAAACACCTCCTCCAAAACTACGCCCAGGTTGTCGCCGATGTCCGGCCACTCGGGGCTGGGCCAGATGGTGACGCGCGAGACGGGCGTGGTGTCCGTCAGGCCGGCCTGGATCTGCGGCTTGACGTGCTTGCGGAAGTACTCGCTGGCGATGGTGCTGCTGCGGTTGTAGTCGCTGAAGACCTTGTCCTTTAGGCGCGCCTGTTCCTGCTCCTTGCCCGTGGCCCAGGCGATGAACTTGCCGGCCGCCAGGCGCGTGCATTCATCCTTCGCGCCAGTGGCGGAGATGGCCAGGCCGTGGCCAAACGCGGCCGATGGCAATGGCGATGGCGGGCGCACATAGCCCACCTTGTCGACCACCGAGGATTTTTTAGGGTCTTCCATCCAGTCGGCGAACGGCGTCGACTCGATCATGAAGGCCACCTTGCCCGACCTGAATGCTTCGAGCGCGTTGCTCCAGTCGTAGGTGGCACCGCCCGGCGGCGAGTACTTGAACAGCTCGCGGTACAGGGTGGTGGCCTTGACGGCCTGCGGCGAATTGAAGGCCGGCACGCCATTGTTTTCCCACTTGCCGCCGGCGGCCAGCATGAACGGCGCCCAGCGCCACACATTCATGCCCGAGCCGCGCTGGCCCCGCGCCGCCCAGCCATACACGTTCGGCGGGCTG
The DNA here is from genome assembly GCF_059420865.1 of Janthinobacterium sp. GW821-FHT03C10. Lineage (NCBI taxonomy): Bacteria > Pseudomonadati > Pseudomonadota > Betaproteobacteria > Burkholderiales > Oxalobacteraceae > Janthinobacterium > Janthinobacterium sp. GW821-FHT03C10. Next base: position 116,747 of record NZ_JBWKUN010000006.1, read on the forward strand.
TTGAGTTTTTTCACGGCGGCGACCAGTTCGTCGAGCGTCTTCGGCACGGCGATGCCGGCCTTTTCCAGCAGGTCGCGGCGGTAGAGCAGGAAGTCGCTGCCGCCGATCAGGGGCGCGAAATACGCCACGCCCTTGTACGCGGCGACGGCGCGGCGGCCCGGCAGGAAGTCGTCGTAGTCGGCATCCTTGGGCAGGTATTTGAGCAGGGGGACGACCCAGCCGGCCGTGGCGAATTCGGCCACGTTGGCTTCGTCGATGTAATAGATCTGGTAGGAGCCGGCCTTGGTGGAAGCGTCGAGCCTAGCCTTGGAGCGGCGGTCGTTTTCGCCGAAATAGCTGATCTGCACCTTGGTGCCGTTTTTCTTTTCATACTCGGCCAGGGTCTTTTCCATCACGGTCAGGCCCAGGCTCTTTTGCGCCAGCACCTTGAGGACGGGCACCGAGCAGCTTTGCGCCGATGCCGCCGGCATTGACGCGCAGGCGGCGGACATGACGCCGCCCCATGCAATAGCAGTAACGATCTTCATCACGAGTCTCCAGTTTTTATAGTCCGGCGGTCTTCCACCGGTATGCCAACTATAAAAACAAAGACTGCGCGCCACCACTACAAAAGCGGCCGGATTTTAAATACTATTTTTCAGTCTTTCGATATGCATTGTCCATTCAATCCAGACGAAAATCGCGGCGGTAGACGTTCGTATCCTTGCCGTCCGGCTGGCGGCGCGTAAAGCGCTCGAAGCGCAGTCCCAGCTTGTTGAGCAGATTGATCGACGCCTGGTTCTGCAGCGAGGTGATGCCGTACAGGGTGGGCATGCGCAGCACGTGCTGCGCATGCCGCACGATGGCCGCCGTCGCTTCCCAGGCATAGCCCTGGCCCCAGTAGGCGGGACGCATGGCATAGCCGATATCGGGGCCGGGCAGGCTGTCGCGCCGCACCAGGCCGGCCATGCCCACGGGGGTGCCATCGCTGCGCCGCTCGACGATGTACAGCGAATAGCCATGCTCGCCGAACTGCGCCATCGGTCCCGACTCCAGCGCGGCGCGGGCCGCTTCCAGGGTGTGGATGTTGCGCTGGCCGATGTTGGCGATCCACGACGGGTCGTTGACCAGCTCCATGTAGAAGGCCGCATCGTCCAGCGTGGCCGTGCGCAGGCGCAGACGGGGCGTCTCCATCACAGTGACGGCGCCGCTCATGCCGGCCACTGCATCGGATCGGTCAGCAGCTGGTACATCACGTAGGCGTCGACATAGCCCAGCTGCGCGTGGCGGTAGGCCAGCGGCAGGGTGGCGACCACCGTGAAGCCCAGTTTTTTCCACAGCGTGACGGCGGCCAGGTTGGTGCTGACGACGAAGTTGAACTGCATCGCCAGGTAGCCCGCGCGGCGCGCTTCTTCCATGCAGTGCACGCCCATCAGGCGGCCCACGCCCACGCCTTGCGCGGCCGGGTCGACCATGAACGAGGCATTGGCCACGTGCGATCCATGGCCCGGCTGGTTCGCCACCAGCTTGTACATGCCCAGCAGGCGCTCGCTGCCCATCACGGCGACGAAGCTTTGCACGCCGGGACCGAACCAGTAGGCGTGACACTCTTCGCGCGTGGTCTCGGCGGGGAAGGTATAGGTGTCGCCAGCGGCCACCAGGACCTGGAAGATGGCCCACATGGCGTCGAAATCGGCTTCGTTGGCCGGACGGATATCAATTTCTTTCAAGGCGGTGCTCCCAATGACAAATGATGGCCGATTGTATCAGCGCCCCAGGCGGAAGTTCACACTCTCGGGCCGCCCCGGCAGGTGCAGGCGCGATTGCGCGCGCGGTGCCTCGCTGACGACTTTCCCGCGCCGCAGCACCAGGCGCCGCGCGGCGCGCAGGCGCAGCGCTTCCACGGTGCTGCCGCAATCGAGTATCAGCAAGTCCGCGTGGCAGCCGGGCGCGATGCCGTAGCCGTCCAGGCCCAGGATGCGCGCCGGCGTCTCCGTCACGGCCAAAAAACACTCGTGCATCGCCTGCTGACCCGTCATCTGCGCCACGTGCAGTCCCATGTGCGCCACTTCCAGCATGTCGCCGGAACCGAGGCTGTACCACGGGTCCATCACGCAATCGTGGCCGAAGGCGACGGGAATGCCGGCGGCCAGCATCTCGGGCACGCGCGTCATGCCGCGCCGCTTCGGATATGTGTCGTGGCGCGCCTGCAGGGTGATGTTGATGAGGGGGTTGGCGATGGCCGCCACGCCCGCCTCGCGGATCAGGGGCAGCAGTTTGCTCACATAGTAATTGTCCATCGAATGCATGGAGGTCAGGTGCGAGCCCGTCACCCTGCCCTGCATGCCAAGGCGCTGGCTGTGGAAGGCCAGGGTTTCGATGTGGCGCGACAGCGGATCGTCCGATTCATCGCAATGCATGTCGACCATCAGGCCACGCTCGCAGGCAAATTCGCACAGCAGGCGCACGGATTCCGCGCCATCGGCCATGGTGCGCTCGAAATGCGGGATGCCGCCCACCACGTCGACGCCCATGGCGATCGCGCGTTTTAGATTATCGAAGGCGCCGGGACTGCGCAGGATGCCGTCCTGCGGAAAGGCCACCAGCTGCAGGTCGAGATACGGCGCCACTTGCCGCTTGACGTCGAGCAGCGCTTCGACGGCCAGCAGGCGCGGGTCGCAGATGTCCACGTGCGAGCGGATGGCCAGCAAGCCGCGCGCCACGGCCCAGTCGCAATACTGCAGGGCGCGTTCGACCAGCGCGTCCTGCGTCAGTTGCGGCTTCAGCTCGCCCCACAGGGCGATGCCTTCGAGCAGGGTGCCGGAGGCATTCACGCGCGGCAGGCCGTAGCTGAGCGTGGCGTCCATGTGGAAGTGGGCGTCGACGAAGGGCGGCGTGACGAGGTCGCCGGCGGCGTCGATCTCTTGCGCGCCCGTCACGGGCAAGGCGGGGCCGACGGCGGCGATGCGGCCGCCCTCGATGGCGATATCGATGGCGCGGCGCCCGTCGGGCAGGCTGGCATTGCGGATGACTAGGTCCATGCGGACACTCCTTCGGTTGACGACTGTGTCTGGTGTTTCAGTTAATTGTTACTTTATATATTTCCCATGGATGCTGCAGTGCAAGAAACCAGCCACTGGCAAAAGCGTAGCCATAGATTCCCTGGCAACGCTTTGCGCGCGCGCAAACTTTCCGCAAATGCCGCCAGGCGCATGAATAGGGCAAACCCATGGCGCACGCCCTTGAGAAAATAACTTTCAACTAACCCGAATCACCGCTAGAATATTCATATTGCGTTGCATCATAAAAAGTCCATGATCAGCTATTTAGCACGCTACCCACTTTACAAAACGCGGCCAACTCTGGTTTTCGGGATTTTGCAGAGCGTTTTGCCAGCATTTTAATCCGTACAAAGGAGTAAATATGTTTCCGCTTCCAGAACACATTTCCAGCGCCACCAAGTCGCAACTGGAAAACCAGCTGCAAATCTTCAGCCTCCTGACCAGCAAAGTCTTTGAAAGCGCCGAGAAAATCATCGCCCTGAACCTGAAGGCCGGCAAGGCCGCCCTGTCGCAGACGGCGGAAACGGCGCAGCACCTGCTGGTCACGCAAGACCCGCGCGACTTCTTCAGCTACAGCACCAGCCAGGCGCAGCCGAGCATCGAGAGCGTGCTGGCCTACAGCCGCCAGCTGTTCGGCATCGCCTCGGGCACCCAGGCGGAATTGCTGGCCTCGGCCAAGGCCCGCCTCGATGCGGCCGCCCCGGCCGTCGCAACGGCGCCTGCTCCTGCCGCAGCCAAGCCCGCGCTGGCCGTCGTCGCGCCTGCGCCTGCGCCTGCACCTGCACCCGCACCCGCACCGGCAGCGGCGCCCGCCCCCGTTGCCGCCAAGCCGGCCGACATAGCCAAGCCGGCCGCCAAGGTGGCGCCAGCCGCCGTTGCCGCGCCGGCAGCCAAGCCGGCGGCGGCACCTGCCAAGGTGGCCGAGCAAGCCGCCGAGAAGCCCGCCGTGAAAGCGGTGGAAGCCAAACCGGCAGCCAAGCCTGAAGCGGCCAAGCCCGTACCTGCCGCCGCCGCGCCAGCGAAAGCCGCCGCGCCAGCCCCCGCCAAGCCGGCCGCGAAACCAATTCCTTCGAGCAAACCGGCGGCCAAGCCAGCCAGCACCGCCGGCAAGACCGTGGCCAAGGCCGCCGTGAAGCACGCCCCTGCGCCAGCCGCCAAGGCAGCGCCCAAGGGCGCGCCATCGAAACAGCTCGACATGCTGGGCGGCGGCAAAGGCAGCGGCCGCAAGTAAGCTTCGCGCACGGCACTGACGCGGCAAAACAACGGGCTACGGCCCGTTTTTTGCGTGCCCGTCCACAGCGCGCTTTTCCGCCTTGTTGTATCCTACGCGTACTTTCCGTCCGCGTGCCCGTCCTTCCGCCCCGCGACACCCCATTACTCAAAACAAAAGGTAACCATGAGTTTATCGAGGCTCATCGCCGGCTTCGTGCGTCAGCATTGGCCGGCGTATGCCGCCGCCGCCGTCATGCTGACCGGCGTGGCAACACTGACCGTCTGGATCCCGCGCCGCGTGGGCGCCATCATCGACGCGCTGGCCGCGCACCGCATGACGGCCGCCGAACTGTGGCTTGAGCTGCTGACCCTGCTCGCCGTCGGCGTCGTCATCTATTTCCTGCGCGTGGGCTGGCGCATCACCCTGTTCAAGGCCGCCTACCAGCTGGGCGTGATGCTGCGCACGCGCTTCTACACGCGCATGTCGCAGCAGGGCGCGTCGTTCTACCAGAACCAGCGCACGGGCGACCTGATGGCGCTGGCGACGAACGACATCGACGCCATCGAAATGGCCGCCGGCGAAGCCATGCTGGCCGGCTTCGACGGCACCTTGACCTTGCTGATGGTGCTCGGCATCATGCTGCTGGGCGTGGACTGGCGCCTGGCCTGCATCGCCCTCCTGCCCTTCCCCCTGATGGGACTGGCCTTCTGGCGCATCTCGAGCCATATCCACACGGCGTCGACGGATTCCTTGAAACGCTTTTCCGCGCTGAACGACCATGTGCAGGAATCGCTGTCGGGCGTGCGCACCCTGCGCGCGCTGGGCCTGGAAGAGCGCAGCAGCCAGCAGTTCTCCACCCTGGCCGGCCACGCGGCCAACGCCAGCCTGACGGCGCAGCGCTGGGAAGCGGCGTACGAGCCGGCCGTCGGCCTGACCCTGACGGCGGCCACGGCGCTGACCCTGGGCCTGGGCGGCTACCTCGTGTGGCAAGAGCAGCTGACCATCGGCGCGCTGACGAGCTTTTCCATGTACCTGGGCCAACTGATCTGGCCCATGTTCGCCGCCGGCTGGGTGCTGTCATTGATCGAACGGGGCCGCGCCGCCTGGCAGCGCCTGCAGCCGATGCTCGACGCGCCGCTGGCCATCGACGACCATGGCAGCATCGCCACGCTGACGCCCGGCCCCCTGCAATTGCAGGACGTCGGCTTTGCCTATGCGGGCCAGACGGCGCCCGCGCTGTCCGGCATCTCGCTGCGCTTGCAACCGGGCCAGACCCTGGGCCTCGTCGGCCCCACGGGCAGCGGCAAGTCGACCCTGCTGCGCGTGCTGCTGCGCCAGGTCACGCCGCAGTCGGGCACGGCCACCTGGAACGGCCACGCGCTGGACGCGTATACCTTGCACGCGCTGCGCGCTGCCATCAGCTGGGTGCCGCAGGAGTCCTTTTTATTCTCCGCCACCATCGCCGACAATATCGCGCTGGCCCGCCCCGGCGCCACGCGCGAAGAAGTGGAACGGGCGGCGCAGCTGGCCGACATTCATGCCGATATTTTGCAGTTCCCGGACGGTTATCAAACGCATGTGGGCGAGAAGGGCATCACCCTGTCCGGCGGCCAGCGCCAGCGCGTGGCGATCGCCCGGGCCCTGCTGGCCGACAACGGCCTGCTGCTGCTCGACGACGCGCTGTCCGCCGTCGACACGGGCACGGAAACGCGCATCCTGCAGCACCTGGAAGAACTGCGCCGCAAGCGCCCCGAGCGCAGCGCCATCATCGCCAGCCACCGCCTGAGCGCCGTCGTCAACGCGGACCTGATCCTCGTGCTGCGCGACGGCCACGTCACGGAAACGGGCAACCACGACGCGCTGATGCAGCGCGACGGCTGGTACGCCAGCCAGTGGCGCTATCAACAACTGGAGGCCAGCCTCGATGCCATCTAATAAGACTGACCAAACCGCCAGCGCCACGCCATCCGTGCGCCGCCAGGCCGCGCAAGCCATCGGCCTGCTGCGCCGCGCCGCCGCGCCCGACCTGCGCCATTTGTACTGGGCCACGTTCTGGCTGATCCTCGCCGCCGCGCTGGAAGTCACGGGTCCCATTTTAGGCAAGGCCCTGATCGACCAGCACCTGCTGCCGCGCCATCTGGACTGGACGCGCATGTCGCTGCTGCTGGGCGGCTGCCTGCTGACGGGCTGGGTCGCTTCCGGCCTGCGCTATCTGCAGCTGGTGCGCCTGTCCGGCCTGGCCATGCGCTCGGTGCAGCGCCTGCGCGAAACCGTGTACCAGCACGTGCTGCGCCTGCCGATGAGTTTTTTCGATCGCGCCATCACGGGGCAGCTGGTCAGCCGCGTCACCAACGACACGGAAGCGGTGAAATCGCTGTACGTGCAGGTGCTGTTCGTCATCCTCGACAGCTCCATCGTCCTGGTCGGCACCATGGCCGCCATGGCCTTCCTCGACTGGCGATTGATGCTGATCGTGCTGGCCCTGCTGCCGGCCGTGCTGCTCATCGTCTTCCTGTACCAGCGCTGGAGCGCGCCGGCCGTCACGCGCGCGCGCGCCCTGCGCAGCGAGATCAATGGCCAGATCGCCGAATCGATCGGCGGCATGAGCGTGCTGCAGGCGAATAACGCGGAAAAGCGCTTCGGCGCGCGCTTCACGGGCATTAACCAGGACCACTACACGGCGCGCATGCAGGAATTGCGCGCCAACGCCTGGCTGCTGCGCCCCGCGCTCGACATGCTCAACATCGTGCTGCTGGCCGTCGTCATCTTCAGCTTCGGCCGGCGCGAGATGGGCGCCGTGGAGGTGGGCGTGCTGTATGCGTTCATCAGCTACATCGCGCGCGTGATCGAACCGCTGATCCAGATCACCATGCAATTCAGCCAGCTGCAGCAGTCGGTGGTGGCGACGGCGCGCGTCTCGGCCCTGCTCGACGAAGCGCAGGCGCTGGAACACGCGCCGGGCAAAAACGCGCCAGCCGCACGCCATGGCGCGCATGACGGCAACACGCCCGCCGTGGACATCGCCCGCCTGACCTTCGCCTATGTGGAAAACCAGCCCGTGCTGCACGAGCTGTCGCTGCAGATCCCGCAGGGCGCCTTCTTCGGCATCGTCGGCCACACGGGCAGCGGCAAGTCGACCCTGCTCTCCTTGCTGCTGCGCTTCTACCCCGTCACGCAGGGCAGCATCGCCATCAATGGCGTGCCCCTCGACAGCATCGACAACGAGCGGTTCCGCGCCGACGTGGGCCTGGTGCCGCAAGACCCCTTCCTGCTGGCCGCCTCGGCGCGCGAAAACATCGACATGGGCCGCGGCTACACGCAGCAGCAGATCGAGACGGCCGCGCGCGCCGCGCATGCGCACGACTTCATCGCGGCGCTGGAACACGGCTACGACACGCCGTTGGGCGAAGGCGGCTCGCGCCTGTCGTCGGGGCAGAAGCAGCTGATCGCGATTGCCCGCGCGCTGGCAGGCCAGCCGCGCATCCTGCTGCTCGACGAAGCGACGTCGCGCATCGATAGCCAGACGGAGCAGATCGTGCAGCTGGCCCTCAACGAGTTGCGCGGCAAGGTCACCATCATCGCCATCGCCCACCGCCTGTCGACCATCCGCGAGGCGGACCGGATCATCGTGCTCAACCATGGCCGCATCACGGAAGCGGGGCCGCACGACGCCCTGATGCAGATTGAGGGCGGCTTGTACCAGCGCCTGTATCTGCTGCAGCAGCTGGCAGTTTGAACAACATGGAGTGCCGTTGCGTGGCGGCACTTTTTTTCTGCACGGCATTAAAATGCCGTGCAGACGGGAGTATATTCACCTGACGGGCAATGCCAACGGCCCCAACCACACCTGCGGGGGACACCATGCGCAGCACACTGTCGATCAGGAATATCTTTGCCGCCATTTTTCTGCTCAGCCTGGCGCTCTCCCTCATCAGCCTGTGGGCGCTGTTCCGCGTGGCGGGCAAGCAGGCCGAGGCGAACCAGGTCACTGAAACGCGCTACCAGTCCTATCTGCTGGCCGATGAACTGCGGCAAAGCTCGGACGACCTGACCCGGCTGGCCCGCACCTACGTCGTCACGGGCGACGCCAGGTACGAACAGCAATACCTCGACATCCTCGACATCCGCAACGGCAAGAAGCCGCGCCCCGCCCATTACGAGCGCATCTACTGGGACTTCGTGGCGGCCGGCGTGCCCGTGCCCGCATCGACGGGACCCGCCGTGCCGCTGGCAGAACTGATGCGCAAGGCCGGCTTCAGCGAGCAGGAATTCGCCAAGCTGCGCGAAGCCCAGGCCAACTCGGACGGCCTGGTCAAGACCGAAGTGATCGCCATGAACGCCGTCAAGGGCCGCTTCGACGACGGCAGCGGCAACTTCACCAAAACCGGGCCGCCGGACCTGGAAATGGCCCGCGCCATCATGCACGACGCCGCCTACCACAGCAACAAGGCGAAGATCATGCAGCCGGTGAATGAATTCCTCACCCTGCTCGACCAGCGCACGGGCGCGGCCGTGCAGACGGCGATGAGCGGCACCATGGCGGCGTACTCCGTCACGGTCGGCGTGCTGCTGGTGTCCGTCATGGTCTCGCTGCTGTGCCTATTCCTCGTGTACCGCCACATCAAGCGCAGCCTGGACCAGGCGATCGCCACGGCGCAGCTGATCGCCGGCGGCGACCTGAGCATCGACGCCGTCATCGAACGAGCCGACGAAATCGGCGTGCTGCTGCATGCGATGAATACCATCAACGCCAACCTGACGGGGCTGATCGGCGACATCCGCAGCGGCACCGGCGAAATGTCGGTGGCCACGCACGAAATCGCGCTGGGCAATGCGGACCTGTCGGCGCGCACGGAAGCGCAAGCCAGTTCCCTCGAAGAGACGGCCAGCTCGATGGAAACGCTGACGGCGACGGTGCGGCAAAACGCCAGCAATGCCGGCGAGGCGAACCAGCTGGCCGCCACCGCCTCGGCCGTCGCCGTGCAGGGCGGCGCCGTCGTTGCCAAGGTGGTCGGCACGATGGGCGCCATCAAGGAAAGCTCGAGCCAGATCGCCGACATCATCGGCGTCATCGACGGCATCGCCTTCCAGACGAATATCCTGGCACTGAACGCGGCCGTCGAGGCGGCGCGGGCAGGGGAACAGGGACGCGGCTTCGCCGTCGTCGCCGGCGAGGTGCGCAGCCTGGCCCACCGCAGCGCTGCCGCCGCCCAGGAAATCAAGACCCTGATCAGCGCATCCGTGGAACGGGTCGACGCCGGCAGCAAGCTCGTCGACGAGGCGGGGCGCACCATGGCGCTGGTGGTGGAATCGATCCAGAAGGTAGCCGCCATCATGAGCGAGATCACCAGCGCCAGCCACGAGCAAAGCGCGGGGATCAGCGAGGTCAACCAGGCGGTCACGCAGATGGACAACATCACGCAACAGAACGCCGCCCTGGTCGAGCAGGCGGCTGCCGCCGCCGAGAGCCTGCAGGAACAGGCGCAAGCCCTGATCGCGGCCGTCGCCATCTTCCGCCTGAAGGACAGCGGGCCAGCCCGGGCCGCCCTGCCCCTGCGCTGACGCACAGCCAAAGTGTGCACTTTCGCAAATTTCCGCGTACCGCATGATATTTCTTGATTGCAACAGAATATAATCTGTTACAGACAGGTGGTCATTGCGGGAGCGGGACGTTGGCAGGCAGACAGAGACGGGCATCATGGCGAAAGGCGCATTGGCTGCTGGTATTGGCCTGCTTGCTGCCGCCTGCCGCGCACGCCCAGGTCGGCAACCTCGAGCAGTATCTTGCCGCCGTGCGCGACGACGGCCGCTTCGTGCCCGCGCGCGCCCTGGAGCGCCTGCAAGAGGTGGAAACGCAGGCGCGCAGCGCGCCCTTGCCCTTGCGCGCGGAATTCCTGACCCAGTTGAGCAACGCCCGCATGCGCCTGGGGCAGAACGACATCGCCATGCAGCTGGCCGAGGAGCTGATCGCCTACGCCCGCATGAACAAGAGCGACGTGGCGCTGGCGAAAGGCATACTCAACAAGGCCTACATCACGTTTGCCAGGAACGAGCGCCGCGCCTCGCACCTGCTGGCTTTTGAGGCGGAAAAGATCGCCAATGGCACGGACGACCTGCCCGTGCGCGTGCAGGCGACCATCAGCGCGGGCCAGTCGTGGGCCGAGGAAGGCAATTTCCCGTTTGCGCTGGCCAAGCTGCAGGCGGCCGTCGACCTGGCGCGCCAGAGCAACTCCCCCTCCAGTCTGGCCGCCGCCCTGAATGCCCTCACCCTGCTGTACACGCAGATGCGCGAATACGACAAGGGCTTCGAGGTGCTTGACGAACTGCTGGCAGTCTCCGCGACACTGGCATCGCCGGGCCGCATGGCGCAGGCGAAGAATACGGAATACGGGCTGGCGCTCGACGCGCAGCAGCCGCAGCGGGGCCAGCGCGCCCTGCTGGCGGCCCTGGCGCTGGAACGCCAGCTGGGCGCGCGCGGCATGGTGGCCGTCACTCTCGTCAATCTGTCCGATAGCTATTTGAAGCAAGGCGACTACGCGCGCGCCCTGCGCTACGCGAATGAAGCCATCACGGCGGCGCGCCTGGTCAACGATGAACAGGTGGAGGCGACGGCGCGGCTCAATATCGGCCAGGCGCTGATCGGCCAGGGACGGCTGCAGGAAGGCAAGCAAAGCGTGGCCACGGGCCTGGCCTACTACGAACGCACGGCCAACCAGCCGGACATGCAGGCCGTGCTGCTGGAATACGGCATGGCGCTGGAAAAGGCGGGCGACCTGCGCGGCGCCGTCACGGCCTACCACCGCGAGCGGGGCATTTCCAACCAGCTGTTCGAAAAGCAGCGGCAAAAGGCCGTGTATGAGCTGCAAGAAAAGTATGAGGCGGAAAAGAAACAGCGCCAGATCGAGCTGCTCAGCCGCGACAATCAGATCAAGAGCGCGGAAATCGACAACCGCCGCCTGCAGCAGCGCGTGTGGTGGCTGCTGGCGCTGGTGCTGGCCATGGCCTCCGCCATCGTTGGCTTGCTGTACCGCAAGGTGCGTCACGCGAACGTGCAGTTGAAGGTGAAAAACCAGGAACTCAAGCGCCAGAGCTCGCGCGATCCGCTGACGGCCCTGTACAACCGCCGCCACTTCCAGGAATTCATGCGCAGCCATGCGGGCAAGCCGCAGCCGTCCAGCGGCGGCGCCGACGTCGTGGGCGCGCTGTTCCTGCTCGACGTCGACCATTTCAAGCACATCAACGACCGTTACGGCCATGCGGCGGGCGACCTGGTGCTGACGACGATCGCCGAAACCCTGCACGACGTGTTGCGCGAAACGGACATGATCGTGCGCTGGGGCGGCGAGGAATTCCTCGCCTTCCTGCCGGCCGTCGCGCGCGACGGGCTCGACGATATCGCGCGGCGCATCCTCAACGGCATGGCGGCGCAACGCATCGACTACCAGGGCCAGACCATCGAGGTGCACGTGTCCGTGGGCTTTGCGCCCTATCCGCTGGCGCCGCTGGGGCGGCCGCTCACGTGGGAGCGCAGCGTCAACCTGATCGACATGGCGCTGTACCTGGCCAAGGCGCACGGGCGCAACCGGGCGTATGGCTTGCGCGGTTTCCGGCAGGTGGAAAGAACGACCCTGGAAGCGGTGGAGCAAGACCTGGAACGCGCGTGGCGCGACGGCTTTGTCGATTTGAGCGTGGTGCTGGGGGGAACGGACGGGATGGATGGCGCAAATACAGGGACAGGGACAACGGCGCACGCCAGGCAGGCTGGCGCCGGCGATGGCGTCGCCGCGGCTGGCATCACCTGACGCCAGCCGCGGTGACGGGACCGGCAGCGGCCGGCCCTGGCGCGGTGACTACGCTGATTACTTGTGCGCGGCGTCCTGCATCTTTTCGCCCGCTTTTTCCACTTTCTTGCCGACGGCATCGGCCGCTTCGCTCATTTTCTTGTCGGCGTCAGCGGCGACCTGGTCCATCTTGGCGCCCGTATCGGCAGCAGCCTGGCTCACGGCGGCGTCAGCCTTGGTAGCGGCGGCCTTGATGTCGGCTTCAGCCTTGGCAGCGGCCGCATCGATCTTTTGGCCAGCCTGTTCCGCAGGACCGGCGGCGACATCGTCCTTCTTCTGGCAGGCGGCCAGTGCCACAACCATCATCCCGGCGGCGCACACGGTCATCCAATTTTTGCTTGCTTTCATGATATTCCCTTTCATTGTTATCAAAAGACACAGATCAGTTCGCAATATACACCTGCCTAAAATTTTCTAGCGTGCGCTAACGCACATAAAAACAGGCTTTTGTGGCGTAGTTGTAAGCAATGGTATCTTGATATCTTCATGGCGCCTTTCACGATGGGCCAATGTTGCTGTGCGCTACTGGCCCGGCGCGGCGTCCAGCAGCGAACGCTCGAGCAATTGCGACAACGCCGCGCGCAGCGCCTGCGTGCGCGCCGCCAGTTCCGGCCGCTTGTAGCGCTCCGCGGCGATCAGGCTGTTTTCCAGGCAGACGCGGTCGCCCTTGGCCAGGCAGGCGTCGGCCAGGTCGAGCTGGACGCTGGCTTGCGCCACCTTCACCTTGGCGTCGAGCTCCAGGGTGTCGGGATCGTCGCCCCAGCGCTTCACGTGGGCGGCCAGGCGCGTGGCGGCCAGATCCGGCTTGCCCGCATCGAGCGCCTGCTTGACGCTGTCCTGCAGCGCCGCCCACGCCTGCGCCCGCTGCTGTTGCCTGTCGCAGGCAGCGGCGGACTTGGCGATGCTCGCCTGCAAGCGTTTGATCTGCGCGGCGGGCGCCTTGGCGCTTTTCAGCACGGCCAGCGCGCTGCGCGCGCCGTCCATGTCGCACTGCGCCGCCAGCGCAGCGGCGGCCTCGACCTGTTCCGCCACGCTGGCCGGCTTGTCGGCGGGCTTGTTATAGAACCAGATACCGGTCAGCACCACGGCCGCGGCGATCCACGTGCGCAAGCGTACCGGCGGCCGCGGCGGCGGCACCGAGCCCCTGCCGGCAGGCTTGGCGGGCGGCGCCTTGGCTGGTGCGGATGCTGCGGCGGGAACCGGCGGCGGGAATGGTTGGGGCGCAGGCGCGGGAGCCGCTACCGGTACCGGCGGCGGCATGCGCGGCACCGGCGGCGGCGCTACCGCTTTCTCCAGAACTGGCGCTTGCGCCGCCTGGCGCGCGCCGCAAAACGGGCAATGCGCCACGCGCAGCGGCAAGGTCCGGCCGCAGGCGGCGTTGATGCAAACGTCATTCACTGTTTCAAGCACATTCCAACCTTTTCCTGGAGTCATTCCACTGCATTCTGCCGCAATATTACCTTACGCGGGCACGGCAACGGCGCACCGGCGCCGTGTTCCATTGCCTTGATACCGATCAAAAAGTCTCCGCCGCCGCGGCCTAAGCTACAAGCACAGGCCAAGGACAAGGAGAACGCCATGTCAGCCCACCTGATCATCGAAGACGGCCAGCCCTGGTGGGACAGCGCCGATATCTGGGTCGTGCCCGGGAATGATCCGAATGGCCCGCCCGGCGCGCCCATTGCCGGCACCAGCAACTACCTGTGGGGCCGCGTGCACAACACGGGCAACAGCGCCTCGAACGGCGTGCGCGTGGACTTTTACTGGGCCGACCCTTCCGGCCAGATTGCCGTCGGCGCCGCCACGCAGATCGGTTCCGCGTTTGCCGACCTGCCGCCCGGCGCCACGCAAGAAGTGCTGTGCCTGGTGCCGTGGATACCCGTCATCGTCAATGGCGGCCACGAATGCCTGCTGGCCGTGGCCCACGGGCCTGGCGACGTCAACCCGCTGCCCGATCCGCTGCCCAACGGCTTTCCCTTCCAGCCCAAGCAGCATGAACAGATCGCCCAGCGCAACGTCAACGTGGTGCTGGCGGCAAGGCGCGCGCAATTGCTGGCCATCGCGGTGGCGGCCCTGCCCCGCGAAACGAAAAAAGTGGAACTGCAGATCGAGTATGGCGGCGAGCTGCCGGAACGCCTGCTGGCCACGCTCGGGCTTGAGCGGTGGCAGCCGGCCAGGGATGCGCACCTGGTGGCGGGCCTGGCGCGTACGCCCCATTGCAATGGCGATGCGCCCGGCGAGCAAAAACTGGCGCTGGAAGTGCCGCGCGGCCAGGCGCAGGCCGTCTACCTGAGCGTGCGCGCCGAAGCCTTGCCGCCACGCCAGTATGCGCTGCTGCGCGTGCTGGAAACCCAGGATGGCAAGGTACTGGGCGGCGTCACATATGTCGTCACCGATCTGGAGAAAGAGCAAGCGCAAGAACAGCAAAGCCCCGAGGAGCAAGCATCATGAGCGACACACCCCTGCAGGTGCTGACGCGGCCGTTCGCGATCGAGCCCGTCACCAATATCATGCTGCCCGATGGCATCTTCGACAATGCCATCTATGGCTTGCGCATCGCCGCCCACGTCACGAATATGTCCAACAGCGCACTGAGCAATGTCACGGTGTACCTGGAAAGCGTGGGCGACCCCGGCATCGTGCCCGTGGCGCGCACCTTTTTCTTTGCCAGCATTCCCGCCGGCGCGGCCATGCTGGTCATGTGGGATGCCGACTTCCAGCATGCGGCGCCCGGCAAGCGCCTCGTCAGCTTTGTCGCCAAGGCGGACGGCTACACGCCGCACCGCTCGATCCAGCAAATCTTCGTCTCGCAAACGCGCTTCGACAGCACGACCAACACCTACACGTGCACGGTCGAGGAAGGCACCCTGGAACTGTCCAAGCCGCAGGGCCACCTGCCCGGCAAGCGCTGGGGCAGCACGGGCACGGATGGCAAAGGCGGGGAAAATGCGTGCCGCTGCCCGCCCGGCCTGGGCCCCATCGTGCCGACCGGCATGACCCTCGTCTGGACGCCGAACCCCGCCTATGCGGGCACGCATGGCGAGCTGCCGTTTTCCGATCCGTGGTGGAAGATACTCGCCATCATCATCGCCATCATCGCCGCGCTGGTGGCCATCATTTCCGCCGCGCTCGGTTCCGGCAAGGCCAGCTTCAGCGTGGGCGGCACCTTCGAGGAAACGGACCCCAGCGTCGATTGCTGCTCGCTGGAAGGGGCCGGCTCGGGCCAGCCCGAATTCACGGTGGCGGGCGTGGCCTCGGCCATCGCCTCGGGCGCCATCGCCGTCGCCTGCTCCGATATCGCGGACCCATTCTGGCGTGGACAGGAAGCAACACCACCAGCCGCCGGCGAACTGACCCTGGCCGAGCGCGTGGTGGCGAAGTGGGTGTTGCCGGAAGCGCCGAATGCGGGCCTGCCCTACACGGCCGACATCAGCTGGGAGTATCAACGTTTCACCACGGGCGCCACCTACCAGCACGCCGTGAGCGAAACGCAAGTCAACATCCATGTGGCGGGGCCGGTGGAAACGGATACGCCCGCCGTCGTGCAAGCCTATGAACCGTTGTGGCTGCGCGCCAGCTTCAAGCGCGACAATGGCAATGTCTTCCGCGGCACGGAGCTGTACGCCTTCGTGCTGTTCCAGGCGCCGCAGGGCCTGTATTTCGTGGAATCGCTGACCGATGACGGCCTGGGCTTCGACCCGGGCGCCAACGACGGCGTCTACGCAGGCAGCCTGGACTTGAAGCGGGCTTACCGCACCCTGCTGCAATATGATCAAAAGGTCTTCGGCACCTGGAGAGTCTTCGTCTTCGCCCAGGACGTCAACCTGACCAAGCCCGGCACGCCGCCCGAAATCGCCGCCCAACACATCGGCGGCATGTTCATCGCCAGCGCCATCGAAATCACCTTCGACGACACCCTGCCCTGCCCGCTCAAGGCGCAGGCGAATATCATCGTGGTGTAGCAAGGAGCAAGAAGCGAAGTCAGGCGTAGGTCGCGTAGGTCGGATTAGCGGGGCAACGCCCCGCGTAATCCGACACATTGTTGACTCCAAGCCCACGCGACAGTGGCCGCGCAAGCATGCAGGGCCAAAGCGCCGCCCCCAAGACAATACGCCAGGACCGAGGGGAAGGCTACAAACTGTGGCCTTTCGTACAGCCGTTCGTAAGCGCGCCAAGAGCGGCTGAGAAAATGCTCAGGGCTAGGCGCCGCCTCGAAGACAGTACGTCAGTACGGCGAGAGGCAGGCAACAACGCCTTGGGCGTTTTATCAGCCGCTCTTACACCTTGACCGCGTCGGCCTTGGCAATGACCGTGCGTGGAATGATCTCCGTAACCGGACAAGTATCCATCGCATCCGAATACGCGAGCCAGCGCTGCAGGCTTTCCATGCGGCGGATGGTGATGCCCTTGCCATTGATATAGCCGATCTGCTCGAAATTGGCGGGGCTGGTGGTCAGCTTCGAGACGGTGGGCGCATTGTCGACCAGGCGGTCGTAGGCCTTGCGCGCCTTGTGCTCCCACTTGGCCAGCACGGGGTCGTCAAAGCGGTTGCTTTCAAAATACACGGTGATGGTGCGGTCGTGGTTGGCAAAACCGACGATGGCCGCCCCCTTGCGTATGGTCAACAGGACATCTTCCTTGACGCCCGTGACGGGAACGAAGACGGCGGCGCGCCCATCCGTATCTGGCCGCTCCATGGGAATATCTTGTCCGATTATGCTCATCACATCACACTCTTCATCATCGCCTGTAGGCTTGTTGTCCCTGCTTCACTGAAAGCGTGCCGCCATGCGCATGCGCGCCTTTGCCGCCGCGCCGGGCCGCTTCCAGGCTCGCTGCCATACCCTTTCATACCATTTTTCAAATAATACATTGCCCTAAAGCACTACACAAGATAATCAGGGACGCGGCGCCCCATGTCCTGCGCCGGATGGGGAATGGTGGCGTCCGGGGCAATCGCCTTATAATGCTGCGATTACTTCACGTCCCCACCTTTGCCCCATGACGCTTCCCGAGAATGACACCAGCCGGCTCGACGCCATCAGCGCCGCCGCCACCGAAGTGGCCGCGCAAAACGTGGCCGACCTGCTGGCCATGGCCATCTGCCACCGCCCGGACGAACCGTCCCTGATCGTCTGCGACAAGCGCAGCTGGCTCAACGTCGTGCTGACGGAAGCGTACCGCCAGGCCTTGCCGGACGCCGTCTTCATCGATTTCGACGAGGTCACGCCGGAGGCCGTGCTGGCCGCGTTTGCCGAACTGCCGGCCGGCAGCCTCGTCGTGCTGATCCAGTCGACCAGCTTCCGCCTGGAAGCGTTCCGCATCCGCATCGAGCTGTTCAAGCGTGGCTTGAAAGTGATCGAGCACGTGCATCTGTCGCGCATGCCTGGCGTGCAGGGGCTGCACTACATCGCCTCGCTGGCCTACGATCCCGCCTACTACCGCGGCGTCGGCCATGCACTGAAGGCGCGCATCGACGGCGCCCGCCACGGCATGGTCGACAGCGGCGGCGAGCAGCTGGTCTTCGCCTCCCCATTCGAACCGGCCAAGCTGAATATCGGCGACTACAGCGGCATGAACAATATCGGCGGCCAGTTTCCCCTGGGCGAAGTGTTTACGGAAGCGCAGGACCTGGAAGCCGTGAACGGGCGCGTGCGCATCTTCGTCTTCGGCGATACCCACTTCATGGTCAACCGCCCCGACACGCCGATCACCCTGATCATCGACAAGGGCCGCGTGACGGGCACGGAACACGCCACGCCGGAATTTCTGGCCATGCTCGAGATCATCCGCGCGCATGAAGGCGAAGTGTGGGTGCGCGAACTGGGCTTCGGCATGAACCGCGCCTTTTCGCGCGAACAGCTGGTCAACGACATCGGCACCTATGAACGCATGTGCGGCATCCATCTGTCGCTGGGCGCCAAGCATGGCGTCTACACGAAACCGCAATTCAAGCGCAAGGATGCGCGCTACCACGTCGACATCTTCGCCGTCACCGAGGCCGTTTATCTCGACGACGAGCGCGTGTACGCCGATGGCGCGTGGACGGTGGAACCGGTCGCGTTCAATTGACCGTCAGCTGAAAAATCCAGCCGCTGCCAGCTCGCGGTCCCACGGCGGCACGGGCTGGTATTCGGCCACCAGGAAATCGATCAGCGCGCGCACCTTCGGCGACATCTGCCGGCTGGCCGGATACAGGGCGCTCAAGTGATTCAGCGGCAGCTCCCAGCCGGACAGCACGGGCAGCAGGCTGCCATCGAGCAGGTTGCGCCAGGCGAGAAAGGTGGTGCTGTAGACGATGCCGAGCCCCCGCTGCGCCGCCTGGTGCAGCACCAGGCCATTATTGGCCGTAAACCCCGCCTGCACGCGCACGCTCACCTCCTCGCGCCGCTCCCCGTCTCCACGCAGGAAATGCCAGTTCGTGCCATCGGTCAGGTGGCTGAAATGCAGGCACTGGTGCTGCAATAAATCCTGCGGCGTCCGCGGTACGCCCCGTTGCGCCAGATAGGCGGGGCTGGCGCACAGCACGGCGCGGCACGGCGCCAGCGGACGCATGGCCAGCGCGCTGCTGTCCGGGATGCCGCCCACGCGGATGGTCAAGTCGAAACCGTGGCGTATCGGATCGAGCAGCGCATCGTCGACAAACAGTTCGGCCCGCACCTGCGGATGCAGCAAACTGAAACGGGCGACGGCATCGGCCAGCCACGCGCTGCCGAAACTCGATGGCGCCTGGATGCGCAGCGGCCCGGCCAACTCCGCCCCGGCCCCCGCCTGCGCCACGTGCGCCACCATGCGCGCCGCTTCCTGCGCCTGGCTGACGGTGGCCATGCACGGCGCCAAGTAGGCGCGGCCCGCATCCGTCAAGCTCACTTCGCGCGTGGAGCGGTGCAGCAGGCGCGCATTGAGGCGCTCTTCCAGCTGCATGATGGTCTTGCTGACCATGGCGCGCGTCAAGCCCAGGCGCTGTCCCGCCGCCGTGAAGCTGCGCAGGCGCGCCACTTCGACAAAAATTTCCATCGCTTTTAGTTGATCCATGTCAAAGATTGTCTGCGTTTTAGCGACAATCTGTCAACCGCCGGGCGATTGTTTGCGCACTGTCCCCATCCTACAATGGCGCTTTCCATTGACCTTCCGGAGCCGCCGCCATGCTAACAACTGAACAACAAGAACAATACCAACGCGACGGCTATATCATCCTGCCCGGCTTCAAGGGCGCGGACGAAATCGCCGCCCTGCGCGCGCGCGCCGAACAGATTGTCAACGAATTCGATCCCAGCGTCAGCCAGTCGATCTTCACCACGCGCGACCAGGCGAAGAATACCAACGATTATTTTCTCGCCTCCGACAACACCATCCGCTGCTTCTTCGAGGAAGAGGCCTTCGGCCCGGACGGCCAGCTGAAGCAGGCCAAGTCCCTGTCGATCAACAAGATCGGCCATGCCATGCATGACCTGGACCCCGTCTTCCGCGCGTTTTCGGCCGACCCGAAACTGGCCGATGTCGCACGCGACCTGGGCCTGGCGGATGCGCAGGTCTGGCAATCGATGTACATATTTAAACAGCCCGGCATCGGCGGCGAAGTGCGCTGGCACCAGGACGCCACGTATTTCGAGACCACGCCGGTCAGCGTGACCACGTTCTGGTTCGCGCTGGAAGACGCGACCCTGGACAACGGCTGCCTGTGGGCCGAACCGGGCGGCCACCGCGGGCCCCTGCGCGAACGCTTCATCCGCAACGGCGACCAGGTAAGAGTGGAAAAACTCGATGCCATGCCGTGGCCCGACGACAGCACGGCCGTGCCGCTGGAAGTCAAGGCGGGCGCCCTCGTCTGCTTCCACGGCTTGCTGCCCCATTACAGCGCGCCGAACCGCTCGCCCGTCTCGCGCCACGCCTACACCCTGCACGCCACCGACGGCCAGACGCAATACGCGGCGCACAACTGGATCCAGCGCGACGCGGCGTTCCCCGTACGGGGCTTCATCTGATGCGCATCGACGTCTTTGCCGCCCACTGGGGCAATAACGACCTGCCGCCCGAGGTCTTCATCGACAGGGTGGCGGCGGCCGGCTTCGACGGCATCGAAATGTCGCTGCCGCTGGACGCCGCCCTGCGCGAGGAATGGACGGGACGCATCGCCGATGCGGGCCTGCAGCTGATCGCCGCGCAGTGGGAAACCGTGTTCCACAGCGACTTCGAACTGCACCGCGCCGCCCTGGCGGAACTGCTGGAAAACGCCTGCCTGGCGCGCCCCGTGCTGGTCAACACCCACACGGGCAAGGATTACTATATCCAGGCGCAGAACGCGGCATTGATCGACCTGGCCGCCGCCATCTCGGCCAGGCACGGCGTGCCCGTCGTGCATGAGCTCCACCGCAGCCGCTTTTCCGGCCATCCGATGCTGCTGCTGCCGTATCTGCAGCAGTATCCGCAGCTGCCGTTGACGGCCGACCTGTCGCACTGGTGCTGCGCCTGCGAATCGCTGCTGGAAGACCAGCCGCACACGCTGGCGCAGGTACTGCCGCTGGTGCGCCACGTGCATGCGCGCGTGGGCCATGCGCAGGGGCCGCAGGTGGCCGACTTCCGCGCGCCGGAAGCCAAGCCGGCGCTCGACGCCCACCTGGCCTGGTGGGACGCCATCGTCGCCCTGCGCCGCGCGGCCGGTGCCGAACGCATGACGTTTACGCCGGAATTCGGCCCAGTGCCCTACACGCAAACCCTGCCCTGGACGCAGCAGCCGGTGAGCGACGCGTGGGAGCAGAACGTCGCCATGCTCAAGCTGCTGCGCGCGCGCTACGCGCAGTAGTTCGCCACGACCGCGCCCATGCCCCGGGCCAACCGGTCCGGGGCATGGGCGCGCCAGCCACGCTTGTCACGCGGTTGCAATTAAATAGCGCGCTATATATACTGTCCCCATGGATACCACCACCGCCCCCAACCCCTTGCACCAGGTGCCGCGCCTGGACAGCCAATTGTGCTTTGCGCTGTACTCGACCTCGCTTGCAATGAACAAGCTGTACCGCAAGCTCCTGCGCAAGCTCGGCCTGACCTATTCGCAGTACCTAGTGATGATGGTGCTGTGGGAGCGCGACGGCCTGACGGTGTCGGAAGTGGGCGAGCGCCTGTTCCTGGACTCGGCCACCCTGACGCCCTTGCTCAAGCGCATGGAGCAATCGGGCCTGCTGACGCGCACGCGCGCCGCCAGCGACGAGCGCCAGGTCATCATTTCCCTCACGCAGCAGGGCGACCAGCTGCGCCATCAAGCGGCCCTGCTGCCCGAAGCCATCCTGACGGCCAGCCACTGCAGCGTGGAGCAGGTTGTGGACATGAAACAACAACTGAACCAGTTGCGCGACAGCCTGATGAAAAGTGAGTAAAAACGCCGCTTTTCCGAGCAAAATCAGGTAAAGCATCACCCTGACGGCGCCAGCCAAAAGCCGGCGCACAATCCGCCTTTCTTTATTACAAATCGATACAAGGCCGGTATCGCCCTGCGTATAGAATAGTTGCCACTATTTCCTTACAACAACATCAGGGTGACCATGCGCATACCTTTCGGCTCCGTAGCCTCGTTGGCTCTGTGCTTTACCGTGTCGGCCTTCGCCGCCGAACCATTCGACGACAAGTTCCGCCAGCTCGAAGAAGTGCTGCCCACCCCGAATACCTACCGTACCGCCTCCGGCGCGCCTGGCCACGCCTACTGGCAGCAGCGCGCCGACTACACGATCCGCGCCAGCCTGGACGAAGCCAAACGCGAGATCGCCGGCAGCGGCACCATCACCTACCATAACCGGTCGCCCGACACCCTCGGCTACCTGTGGCTGCAGCTGGACCAGAATATCTACAAGCCCGATTCCGACGCGCGCCGCATGACCACGGCGCCCTCGCGCCAGGCCTGGGCCAAGACAGCGGGCGAAGACACGATGAAGTTCGAAGGCTTGCGCGGCATCCTGGCGCGCGGCGACTTCCAGGGCGGTTTCAATATCCGCCGGTTGACAGGCGCCGATGGCCAGCCGCTGAAGCACGTCATCAACCGCACCATGATGCGCATCGACTTGCCGCAGCCCTTGAAACCGGGGCAGGACTTCGCCTTCCAGATCGACTGGGATTACCGCATCAACGAACAGAAGGTGCTGGGCGGGCGCGCCGGCTATGAAGTCTTCGACGACAAGAACGCCCTGTTCGAAGTGGCGCAGTGGTTCCCCCGCATGGCGGCCTATTACGACGCGGCCGGTTGGCAGCACAAGCAGTTCCTCGGCTCGGGCGAATTCACGCTGGAATTCGGCGACTACGACGTGCAGCTGACGGTTCCGGCCGACCATATCGTCGCCGCCACGGGCGCGCTGCAAAATCCGCAGGAGGTGCTGTCCGCCGCGCAGCGCGAGCGCCTGGACAAGGCCCGCGGCAGCGACAAGCCCGTCGTCATCGTCACGCAGAAGGAAGCGGAAGCGGCCGAGAAATCCGTCAGCCGCGCGCAAAAGACGTGGCACTTCAAGGCGGCCAACGTGCGCGACTTCGCCTGGGCCTCGAGCCGCAAGTTCATCTGGGATGCGCAGGGCTACAAGAAGGGCGGCAGCGACGTGATGGCCATGTCCTACTATCCGAAAGAGGGCAATCCGCTGTGGGAAAAATACAGCACGCAAGCCATCGTGCACACGATCGAACAGTACAACAAGTACAGCATCGACTATCCGTATCCGACGGCCATCTCCGTCAACGGCCCCGTGGGCGGCATGGAGTATCCGATGATCTCGTTCAACGGCCCGCGTCCCGTGAAGGACAAGAAGACGGGCGAGCTGACGTATTCGAAACGCACCAAGTATGGCTTGATCGGCGTGATCATCCACGAGGTGGGCCACAATTACTACCCGATGATCATCAACTCGGACGAGCGCCAGTGGACGTGGATGGACGAAGGCCTCAACACCTTCGTGCAATACCTGGCGCAGCAGGCGTGGGAAGAAAACTATCCGGCCTCGCGCGGCGAACCGCGCGAAATCGTCGACTACATGCGTAGCCGCGACCAGGTGCCCATCATGACCAATTCCGAGTCCCTGCTGCAGTTCGGTAACAACGCCTATGCCAAGCCGGCGGCGGGCCTGAACATTCTGCGCGAGACCATCCTCGGGCGCGAACTGTTCGACTACGCCTTCAAGGAATATGCGCAGCGCTGGAAGTTCAAGCGCCCCACGCCCGCCGACTTCTTCCGCACCATGGAAGACGCTTCCGGCACGGACCTGGACTGGTTCTGGCGCGGCTGGTTTTATACGACCGACCCGGTCGACATCAGCATCGACGGCATCAGCGAATACGGCGTGAGCTCGAAAGATCCGGCAACGGAAAAAGCCTGGAAAAAGGCGCAGAAGGACGCCCAGCCGGAATCGGTGACGAGCCGCGCCAACAAGGGCATGCCGCGCCGCGTCGACGCGCATCCGGAACTGAAGGATTTCTACAACCAGCATGACGATTTCACGGTCACCAACAAGGACCGCAACGCCTACGCCGAAGCGCTGGCCGCGCTGGAACCGTGGGAAAAGGACTTGCTGAAACAGGGCAAGCACCTGTATCTGATCGACCTGTCGAACCTGGGCGGCATGGTCATGCCCCTGATCCTCGAGATCGAGCTAAAAAGCGGCAAAAAATACGTCGAGCGCGTGCCGGCAGAAGTATGGCGCTACTCGCCGAAGAAAATCACCAAGGTCGTCATCACGGACGAGCCGATGGTGGGCCTGGTGCAGGACCCGTACTGGGAAACGGCCGACATCGACACCAGCAACAATAGCTGGCCGAGAAAAATCACGCCATCGCGCCTGGAACTGTTCAAGAGCGAGAAGTCGCCCAGGGAGAACCTGATGCGCGACTTTCATACGCCGTTGAAGGGCAGCGGCCCGGCCAAGGGCGGCGAGGCGTGAAGCGCTGGCGCCTTCTCGCTTGCGCCGTGCTGGCCTGCGCCAGCATGGCGGCCGGCGCCCATAATTTCCACATGGGTATCGCCGACATCAGCTATAACGCGGCCAGCGGCAGCACGGAGGTGGTGCACACCTACACGGGCCACGACGTCGAGGCGCTGCTGACGAATCTGTACCAGCGCCAGTTCGACCTGGGCCAGGAAGACAGCGAAGCGGCGCTGCGCCGCTATGTCGAAAAACAGTTCTATCTCGTGGGGCCGGACGGCAAGCGATTGCGCCTGAACTGGGTCGGCATGAAGGTCAACGCCGACAACGTGGTGATCTTCCAGGAGATCGAAGGCACGCGCCTGGCCCCCGCCACGCGCATCCACAACCAGTTGCTGACCGACTTCCTGCCCAGCCAGCGCAATACCCTTAACGTGCAGGACAGCGGCAGCATCCAGACGCTGATCTTCGACCGCCAGAACACGGAACTTCCGATTCGCTAAGCCCCGGCTCCCCCATACACCCATGACGCCACGCTCCCTTCCCCTCCTCCTCGCCGCCCTGTTTTCATCCGCCGCCCACGCCGACGACATCTTCCAGCGCGTGCTGATCGACGGTTCGCGCCTGAATCAGCTGGGCGTGGCCGATTCGGCCAACGCGGGCAGCGTCACGCAACAGCAGCTCGACGCGCGCACCAGCTACCGGCCCGGCGAATTGCTCGAAGCCGTACCGGGCTTGATCGTCAGCCAGCACAGCGGCGAAGGCAAGGCCAACCAGTTCTACCTGCGCGGCTTCAACCTCGATCACGGCACGGACTTGCGCACCACCGTCGACGAGATGCCCGTCAACCAGCGCAGCCATGGCCACGGCCAGGGCTGGACGGACCTGAACTTCTTGATCCCCGAACTGGCCATGCGCCTCGATTACAAGAAGGGACCGTATGCGGCGGCGCAAGGCGATTTTTCCTCGGCGGGCGCGGCGTCCGTCGTCTACGCGAACCGCCTGACGCAAGGCATCGCCAGCGCCGGCATCGGACAAAACGGCTTTCGCCGCGCCCTGCTGGCCGACTCCATCGATGCGGGCGACGGCAGCCTGCTGTACGCGCTCGAAGCGCAGCATAACGATGGCCCGTTCACGCAGCCGGACCGCTACCGCAAGCGCAATGGCGTGCTGCGCTACAGCGAAGGCTATGCCAACAACGGCTTCAACGTCACGGCCATGGCGTACGACGCCAGCTGGAACGCCACCGACCAGATCCCGCTGCGCGCCGTGCAGGACGGCAGCTTGGGCCGCTTCGACGCCGTCGATGCCAGCGACGGCGGCAAGGCGCAGCGCTACAGCCTGTCGGGCGCCTGGCGCCAGACGACGGACGACGTGTCGTCCAGGGTCAGCGCGTACGTGATTGCCAACCGCCTGGCCCTGTTCTCGAATTTTACGTATGCGATGGACGACCCGCTCAACGGCGACCAGTTCGCCCAGCCCGACCGGCGCGTGACGGCCGGCCTCGACGCCAGCCACACCTGGCACCGGCACACGGACAGGGGCAGCAGCGATACCACCATCGGCCTGCAGCTACAGAGCGACAATATCCACAATGGCCTGTACAACACGCGCCGGCGCCAGGTCCTGTCGACCACGCGGCAAGACCATATCGTCGAAACGAGCATCGGCGTGTATGCCGAAAACAGCACGCGCTGGTCGCGATCGCTGCGCACCGTGGCCGGCCTGCGCGCGGACGCCTACCGCTTCGACGTGCGCAGCGACCGCGCCGCCAATTCGGGCACGGCCAGCGACCATTTGTTCAGCCCCAGCCTGAGCGTGATCGCGGGGCCGTGGCGCGACACGGAGGCGTATGTCAACATCGGCAACGGTTTTCACAGCAACGACGCGCGCGGCACGACCATCACGGTCGACCCGAAGACGGGCGAAGCGGCCGCCAAGGTCACGCCCCTGGCGCGCTCGCGGGGGCTGGAACTGGGCTTGCGCAGCGCCGCCATCACCGGCCTGCAAACCTCGCTGTCGCTGTACCGCCTGGACTTCGATTCCGAGCTGCTGTTCATCGGCGATGCGGGCGCCACCGAGGCGGGCCGCCCCAGCCGCCGCTACGGCATCGAGTTTTCCAGCTACTACAAGGCGGCCAGCTGGCTGTCGCTGGACCTGGACCTGGCGTATGCGCGGACACGCTCGCGCGGCAGCGACCCGGCGGGCGACTTCATCCCCGGCGCCATCGAAGGCGTGGCCCAGCTGGCCATGACGGTGACGCCGCCGGGGCCGTGGTCGGGCTCCTTGCGCCTGCGCTACTTCGGTCCGCGGCCCCTGGTGGAAGACAACAGCGTGCGCTCCGCCGCCAGCGTGGGCTTGAACGGGCGCATCGCCTACCAGGTCGACAAGACCTGGCGCGTGGCAGTGGAAGGCTACAACCTGGCCAACCGGCGCGACTCGGCCATCGATTACTACTATGCCTCGCGCCTGCCCGGCGAGGCGCAGCCCGTGGACGATCTCCACTTCCATCCGGTGGAATCGCGCTCGCTGCGTATGACCCTGGTAAAGAATTTTTAACTCAACAAGAATAATTCCTGTCGTACTGCACAGGAATCGCCGCGAAGTCGTAGAATGCCAGGCTGGATAAACTGATACAGGCCGCGTTCCGGCCGGCACCGCCATGAGCACTTCCGCACCGATCTTTACCGACCCGTCCCACGTCAAGGAAGCCTTGCGCGATGACGGCTATGCCGTCCTGCGCCCGCAGGACGTGGCCGCGCTGGCCGGCTGCCCGCTGGCCGCGCTGCGCGCGCTGGAACCCAGCTGGAACACCCTGGCGCTGGACAATTACCTGAAGGATGGCGGCCGCTATCGCCGCCGGCGCCACTCGTGCTTCGTGCAGGATGGCGAACGCCTGACGCAGACGGCGCACCGTCCGCACTGGCAGCCGGTGGAATACAACGCCCTGCACGGCGGCATGCACCGCCTGTTCGAACCGGTCGAAGCGGCTATCGTCGCGCAAGCGGCCTGGCAGCAGCTGATCCGCGCGCTGGGCGACGCCTGCTCGCAGGTCAAGGGCCGCCAGCCGTGGTTCATCGAGGCGCACCAGTTCCGCATCGATACGACTGACGGCATCGGCCGCCCGACGCCGGAAGGCGCGCACCGCGACGGCGTCGATTTCGTCGCCGTGCTGCTGATCGGGCGCGAGCAGATCAAGGGCGGCGAGACGCGCATCTTCGAAGCGGATGGCCCCAACGGCAAGCGCTTTACCCTGACCGAGCCGTGGTCGCTGCTGCTGCTCGACGATGCCGCCGTGATCCATGAATCGACGCCGATCCAGCCCATCGGCGAACACGGCCACCGCGATACGCTCGTGCTGACCTATCGCGCCGGCCAGTTCCAGGGCGAGAACTGACAGGCGGCCACAGCATTCCCTGTGGCCAAAATAGTTACTTGGAAGTTACTTTTGCAGACCTAAATCCGATATAGTCATACGATGTCGATATTGCGCGCTCACCGCGCCCAGCATCACCACACTGAAATCCTAGGAGAGGTCTGTGGACTCCAACAACCAAATCAAGCCTGACGAAATCGAGATCCTGATCGTCGAGGACAGCCCGACCCAGGCGGAGCGCTTGCGCCGCCTGATCCAGTCGCTGCACTACAACGCGCGCGTGGCGGCGAATGGCCAGCTGGCCCTGGCCGCCATCCGCGAGCGCAAGCCGCACCTGGTGCTGTCCGATATCGTCATGCCTGAAATGAATGGTTACGACCTGTGCCGCGCCATCAAGTCCGACCCGACCCTGCGCGACATCCCCGTGATCCTCGTCACCTCGCTCAACGACCCGAAGGACATCATCCGCGGCATCGAGTGCGGCGCCGACAATTTCATCCGCAAGCCCTACGCGGAAGACTACCTGCTCAACCGCATCAGCCACATGCTGATGAACCAGAAGCTGCGCAAGAACCAGAACGTGGAGATCGGCATCGCCCTGTACCTGGGCGACCAGAAGCATTTCATCAACGCGGAGCGCCAGCAAATCCTCGATTTGCTGATCTCCACGTATGAACAGGCGGTGCAGGTCAACGGCGAACTGCAGGCGCGCGAACGCCAGGTGATCGAACTGAACATGCGCCTGGCGCACCATGCGGCCGAACTGGAAACCATCAACCGCGAAATCGCCCTGAAAAACCTGGAGCTGGCCGAAGCGAGCCGCATGAAGTCCGCCTTCATCGCGAATATGTCGCATGAACTGCGCACGCCGCTCAACGCCATCATCGGATTCACGGGCGCGCTGCTGATGAAACTGCCCGGCCCCCTGACGTCGGACCAGGACAAGCAGCTCAATACCATCCGCGCCAGCGCGCGCCATCTGCTCTCGCTGATCAACGACATCCTCGACGTGGCCAAGATCGAGGCGGGCAAGCTGACCCTGTCGATCGAGCCCGTCCACTGCCAGGAGCTGATGGCCGACGTGGCCGACACCCTGCGTCCGCTGGCCCAGCAAAAAGGCCTGGCGCTGGAGATCGAACTCGGCGAACCAAATCGGCCGCCCGCCATCATCGACACGGACCGCCGCGCGCTGACGCAAATCCTCATCAACCTGCTCAACAACGCCATCAAGTTCACGGAACAGGGCACGGTGCGCATCAGCCTGGCCCAGCGCGAGGAAGACGGCGTGCTGGTGACGGAAATGAGCATCGCCGACAGCGGCGC
Organism: Janthinobacterium sp. GW821-FHT03C10; assembly: GCF_059420865.1. NCBI lineage: Bacteria > Pseudomonadati > Pseudomonadota > Betaproteobacteria > Burkholderiales > Oxalobacteraceae > Janthinobacterium > Janthinobacterium sp. GW821-FHT03C10. Next base: position 145,432 of record NZ_JBWKUN010000006.1, read on the forward strand.
CGGCATCAAGGAAGAAGACCAGGCCAAGCTGTTCCAGGCCTTCTCGCAGCTCGATTCCACCTCCACGCGCCACGTGGAAGGCGCGGGACTGGGCCTGTACCTGTGCCAGAACCTGGCCAACGCCATCGGCGGCGCCCTGTTCTTCAACAGCGACTACGGCTCCGGCAGCACGTTCACGCTGGCGCTGCGCAGCAAGGCCTGAGCTTCTGTGCGCCGCAGCATGGAATGCGGAAATTTTGCCATCCAGGAGAGACCGATATAGTAGTTCTACGGTATTGCACTGCAACATATTCGGCGCTATAGTGGAACTGTCTCCTCCAATTCGTTCCCTGAACATTGGATTCAGCCCGCGCCAGTTCGCGGGCTTTTTTTTGCCTGCGTTTGACATTATCTTCATCATTCCTTAACTAAATCAAGTGATTTAGTTATATCAATCGTTTGAGATATGTGATTCAATCTGCGGCATGATTGAAAAAAATATTTCCCCAACGCCAAGCGCCGACGACGGGCGCAAGCCCCGTTCCGATGGCGAGCAGTCGCGCGAGCGGCTGCTGCACAGCGCCATCCGCCTGTTTGCAGGACAGGGCTACGCCAAGACCTCCACGCGCGAACTGGCGCAGGCGGCCGGCACCAACGCCGCCGCCATCCGCTACTATTTTGGCGACAAGGCGGGCCTGTACCGCGCCGCCTTCGCGCAGCAATCGGCCAGCCCGCAAGACAATATCGCCCTGTACGAGCAACCGCATTTCACCCTGCGCCAAAGCCTGGAAGGCTTTTATGCGCAATTGCTCGCCCCCATGCAGCAGGGCGAGATCGCGCGCGATTGCATGCGCCTATGGTGCCGCGAGATGCTCGAACCGACGGGCCTGTGGGCGCGCGAGATCGACCAGAACATCCGCCCCGAACACGAGGCGCTCACGCGCGTGCTCGCGCGCCACCTGGGCGCGCCCGACAACAGCGACGACATGCACCGGCTGGCGTTCTCCATCGCCTCGCTGGCCCTGCAGCACATGGTGGGCGCCGACGTGCTGCAAACGCTGCGCCCGCAACTGCTGGAATCGCCGCACGCGATCGACACCTGGCTGGCGCGCATGACCGACTACGCGCTGGCCATGGCCGACGTGGAGCGCCGGCGCCTGGCCATCCCCCCCTCCTCCCCTACCACTCAACGACAAGCAGAAGGACCAGCATGACGATTATTCGATGCACCGTTCAACGCGCCCTGGCCGCCGGCATCGTGCTGGCGCTGGGCGGCTGCGCCCTGCAGGGACCGCCCGCCGCGGTGGCCGCCAGCGCGCCCGCGCAGTGGCAGGCGCCGCTGCCGCATAACGGCAAGCTGACGGACCTGGCCAGCTGGTGGCAAGGCCAGGGCGACAGCCTGCTGGTGGAATTGATCAGCGATGCGCAGCAGGTCAGCCCCACCATCGCCGCCGCCGGCACGCGCATCGCGCAGGCACGCGCGGACAGCATCGCCAGCGGCGCCGCGCTGGCGCCCACGCTCGACGCGACGGGCAGCGTGGTGCGCACCAGCCAGCAATCGGCCCAGCCCAGCGGCACCACCTCGCAGGCGGCGCTGCAGGCGTCGTGGGAAATCGACGTGTTTGGCGCCAACCGCGCCACGCGCGACGCGGCGCAGGAGCGCTACGCCAGCGCGCGCGCGCTCTGGCACGAGGCCCGCGTCTCCGTGGCTGCCGAAGTGGCGAACCAATACTACGCCTTGCGCACCTGCCAGCAATTGCAGGCCGTGGCCGAACAGGATGCCGTCTCGCGCCGCGACTCGGCACGCCTGACGCAACTGAGCGCCGGCGCCGGCTTCCAGCCGCCCGCCAACGCCGCGCTGGCCCGCGCCAGCGCGGCCGAAGGCGCCAGCCGCGCCATCGAACAACGCGCCGCCTGCGACGTGAATGTCAAGGCGCTGGTGGCCCTGTCGGCCATGCCGGAAACGTCGCTGCGCCAGAAGCTGGCGGCCGGCCCTGCCATCCTGCCCTCGCCCGTGGCGATTGCGGAACTGCCGGCGCAAACCCTGGCCCAGCGTCCCGACATCTACAGCGCCGAACGCGAAGTGGCGGCCGCCAGCTTCGAAGTACGCGGCGCGCAGGCGCAGCGCTATCCCCGTCTGAGCCTGGCCGGCTCCATCGGCAAGGGCAATATCCGCGCCGGCGGCACCAGCATCACGGCCAGCACCTGGAGCATCGGCCCGCTGGCCGTCAGCCTGCCCATCTTCGACGGCGGCACCCGCCGCGCCCAGATCGACGCGGCCACGGCGCGCTACGAGGAAGCCGTGGTGAAATACCGCGCCGGCGTGCGCCAGGCCGTGCGCGAAGTGGAAGAGGCGCTGGTCAACCTGGCCAGCACGGACGAGCGCAGCGAGCATGCCAAAACCGCGCTGGAAGGCTACCGCGTCTCGTTCGTCGCTACCGAAGACCGCTACAGGAACGGCCTGGCCAGCCTGATCGAACTGGAAGACGCGCGCCGCACGCGCCTGGCCGCCGAAAACACGGTGGTCAACCTCGAGCGCGAACGCAGCGCCGCCTGGGTGGCGCTGTACCGCGCCGCCGGCGGCGGCTGGAACGGCAGCAACGCCATCGCCAACAATGCACCTTGACGGATACGACAACATGAAAAAACCGATTTTGACACCCACGACAGTCGCCCTTGCCGCCCTTTGCGTGATGCTGGGCGCGGGCGTTACCCTGTACGCCCCTTCCTCCACGGCCGCCGACGAGGCGAAGGACAAGAAGGCGGCGCAGAAACCCGCGCTGACCGTCACCACGGCCAAACCGCAGACGGCCAGCCTGCCCATCAAGCTGAGCGCCAACGGCAACGTGGCCGCCTGGCAGGAAGCCGTCATCGGCAGCGAGTCGAACGGCTTGCGCCTGACGGAAGTACGCGTGAATGTCGGCGACGTGGTGCGCGCCGGCCAGGTGCTGGCCGTGTTCTCGAACGACACGGTGAACGCCGACGTGGCGCAGGCCAGGGCAGCCGTGCTGGAAGCGGAAGCGAATGCGGCCGAGGCGGCCGCCAACGCGCAGCGCGCCCGCTCGCTGCAAAGCACGGGCGCCATCAGCGCGCAGCAGATCAGCCAGTACCTGACGGCCGAACAGACGGCCAACGCGCGCATCGCGTCCGCCAAGGCGCAGCTGGCGTCGCAGCAGCTGCGCCTGAAATACACGCAGGTGGTGGCGCCCGACAGCGGCATCATCTCTGCGCGCTCGGCCACCGTGGGATCGGTGGTCGGCGCCGGCACGGAATTGTTCCGCATGATCCGCCAGAGCCGCCTCGAATGGCGCGCCGAAGTGACGGCCACCGAACTGCTGAACCTGAAGCCGGGCACCGTGGCGCAGGTGAAGGCGGCCAACGGCAGCGTGTTGACGGGCAAGGTGCGCATGATCGCTCCCACGGTCGACCCGCAGACGCGTTCCGCCCTCGTGTACGTGGACCTGCCGGCCAGCACGGGCAACAATGCGCCGTTCAAGGCCGGCATGTACGCCAGCGGCGAATTTGAACTGGGCACCTCGGGCGCGCTGACGGTGCCGCAGCAGGCGATTGCCGTGCGCGATGGCTTCAGCTATGTCTTCCGCCTCAATCCCGACCAGCGGGTCAGCCAGATCAAGGTGCAGGCCGGACGGCGCTTGAGCGACCGCATTGAAATCCTTGGCGGCATCACGGCCGACACGACGATTGTCGTCAGCGGCGCCGGCTTCCTCAATGACGGCGATCTGGTACGGAATGTGCAAAACCCGGTGGCATCCCCGGTGGCAGCAGCAGCCAAGCCGGCCGCAGCGAAAAAGTAAGGAGAGGCCATGAATTTTTCCTCCCTCTCGATCAAGAATCCGATCCCGGCCATCATGCTGTTCGCGCTGCTGACCCTGGCCGGTCTGCTGGCCTACAAGGCCAATCCGGTGCAGGATTTCCCCGATATCGAACTGCCCATCGTCACCGTCAGCGCGGTGCTGCCCGGCGCCGCGCCGGCCCAGCTGGAAACGGAAGTGGCGCGCAAGATCGAAGACTCCGTCGCCACCCTGCAAGGCGTGAAAAACATCTACACCAAGGTGCTCGATGGCGTCGTCACGGTGACCGTCGAATTCATCCTGGAAAAGCAGATCGCCGAAGCCGTCAACGACGTGCGCGACGCCGTCGCGCGGGTCAAGGCGGACATGCCGGCCGAACTGCGCGACCCCACCGTCACCAAGGCATCCACGGCCGGGCGCGTGGTGCTGACCTTTATCGCCACGGCGAAAGGGGGCGTGGACAACCCGCTCGACGCGCCCGACCTGTCCTGGTTCGTCGACAATACGGTGGCCAAGCGCCTCCTGACCGTGCCCGGCGTGGGCGCCGTCACCCGCGTGGGCGGCGTCTACCGCGAGATCCAGGTGGAACTCGACGAAGCGCGCATGGCCGCATTGAAGGTCTCGGCCCTCGACGTCTCGCGCCAGCTGCGCCTGGTGCAGCGCGAAGCGCCGGGCGGCCGGGGCGACGTCAGCGGCGCCGAGCAATCGGTGCGCACCATCGCCACCGTCAAGACGGCCGATGAATTGTCGCGCGTGGAAGTGCCGCTGCCGGACGGCCGCCATGTGCGCCTGGACCAGGTGGCCACCGTGCGCGACACCATTGCCGAACCGCGCGCGCTGGCCGAGCAGGATGGCAAGACGGTGGTCGCCTTCGAGGTATTCCGCACCAAGGGCGCCAGCGAAGTGGCCGTCGCCAAGGGAGCGCGCGACGCCATCGCCGACCTGCAAAAGGAAAACCCCAACGTGGTGCTGCAGCAGTCGATCGACAATGCCTTCCCCGTCGAGGAAAACTTTGACGGCTCGATGGAGCTGCTGTACGAAGGCGCGCTGCTGGCCGTGCTGGTGGTGTGGTGGTTCCTGCGCGACTGGCGCGCCACCCTGGTGGCCGCCGCCGCCCTGCCCCTGTCCGTGATGCCGGCCTTCCTCGGCATCTACTGGTTCGGCTACACGCTCAATACCGTCACCCTGCTGTCGCTGGCGCTGGTCGTCGGCGTGCTGGTCGACGACGCCATCGTGGAAATCGAAAACATCGAGCGCCATCTGCGCATGGGCAAGTCGCCCATGGAAGCGGCCATGGAAGCGGCCGATGAAATCGGCATGGCGGTGATCGCCACCACCTTCGCGCTGGTGGCCGTGTTCCTGCCGACGGCCTTCATGAGCGGCATTCCCGGCCTGTTCTTCAAGCAGTTCGGCTGGACCGCCGTGCTGGCCGTGCTGGCCTCGCTGGTGGTGGCGCGTCTGCTCACGCCGATGATGGCGGCCTACATATTGAAACCGCTGCCGCACAAGGAGGAACAGGATGGCTGGCTGATGACGCGCTACCTGACGGTCATGCGCTGGTGCCTGAACCACCGCGGCATCACGGCCATCGCCGCGGCCCTGTTCTTTGTCGGTGCCATCGCGCTCGTGCCGCTGCTGCCGACCGGTTTCGTGCCGGCCGCCGACCGCGCGCAGACGCAGATCAACCTGGAACTGCCGCCCGGCTCTACTTTGAGCGAAACGCAGGCCGTGGCAGCCATGGCGCGCGACGCGGCCATGCGCACGCCGGGCATCCAGGGCGTCTTCAGCTCGATCGGCGGCGGCTCCAGCGGCGACGCCTTCGCCCCCGGCGCGGCGGCCGAGGCGCGCCGCGCCGTGCTGACCCTGACCACCGTGCATCGCACCGAACGCAAGGAATCGATGGCGGACCTGGAAACACAGCTGCGCCACAAGCTCGATACGATCCCCGGCGCCCGCTTCACGGTGGGGCCGCCCGACACGGGCGTCAAGATGCAGCTGGTGCTGCGCTCGGAAGACCCGGTGGCTTTGACGACGGCGGCGCAAAAGGTCGAGCGCGAGCTGCGCGGCCTGAAAGGCATCGGCAACGTCAATTCCAGCGCCTCGCTGGTGCGTCCGGAAATCATCGTGCGCCCCGATTTCGCCAAGGCGGCCGACCTGGGCGTGACGGCGGCCGCCATCGGCGAGACCGTGCGCGTGGCCACGGCCGGCGACTACGACACGGACCTGACGAAAATGAACCTGCCCGAACGGCAGGTGCCGATCCGCGTCAAGCTGCCCAACAGCGTGCGCGCCGACCTGGCCGCCATCGAGCGCCTGACCGTGCCCGGCAAGAATGGCCCCGTGCGCCTGGCGAACGTGGCCACGGTGACGATGGAAAGCGGCCCGGCGCAGATCGACCGGTTGAACCGCAGCCGCAACGTCACCCTCGACGTGGAACTCGGCTCGCGCACGCTCGGTGAACTGAATGAAGAAGCGCGCGCGCTGCCGTCGATGAAGAATCTGCCGCCGTCCGTGAAGATCGCCGAACTGGGCGACGCGCAGGAAATGGCCTCGCTGTTCGCCAGCTTCGGCCTGGCCATGCTGATCGGCGTGCTGTGCATCTACTGCGTGCTGGTGCTGCTGTTCAAGGACTTCATGCAGCCGGTGACCATCCTGGCGGCGCTGCCGCTGTCGATCGGCGGCGCCTTCGTGGCGCTGCTGATCACGGGCAGCGCCCTGTCGATGCCCTCGATGATCGGCCTGATCATGCTGATGGGGATCGTCACCAAGAACTCGATCCTGCTGGTCGACTATGCGATCCTGGCGCGCCAGGCCGGCATGAACCGCTTCGATGCGCTGGTTGACGCCTGCCACAAGCGCAGCCGCCCCATCCTGATGACGACGATCGCCATGGGCGCCGGCATGATGCCGCTGGCGCTGGGCTGGGGCGCCGACCCCAGCTTCCGTTCGCCGATGGCCATCACCGTCATCGGCGGCCTGATCACCTCGACCTTATTGAGCCTGCTGGTGGTGCCGGCCGTGTTCACCTATATCGACGACCTGGAGCACCTGCTCAAGCGCGGCATGGCGAAACTGCGCCGCCAGAAGGCGCCGCTGCGGCGCGATGACAGGGTGGCGCTGGAAAAATAAGCGCCAGGCTGATTGCAAAATCGCCCCCTGCGGGCAAGGAAGCGAGGGACCGGCCGCCAGACCGCGCTCCCTCGCTTCCGTCTATCTGGCATACTGCGCCCATTCTCCATGAACGCAATCTGCCCTGCCTATGAATTACCGCACCCCGCTCGTCCTGCTGATGGCTTCCGCACTGCTCGGCGCCTGCTCGGAAAAAACCGCGCCCGCCACGGCACAGGAAGCCGCCGACGCGCCAGCAGCAGCCGTCGAACCGGCGCCGGCCGACATTGTGCCGCCGCCGTCCGCCACCGCGCCCAGGACGGAAGCGATGAACACGCCGCAGGCGCGCGAGCGCGAAGCAGGCATGATGCGCGCCGTCTTCGGCAAGGACTACCGCGGCGACAGCGACGACGCGCTGGCCGACCTGTCCGATCCGGACAACCACATCGACAAACTCAGTTACGTCGTCAGCGCCGTCAGCCACAAGCTGCTGCCCGATGGGCGCGCCATCCTGGTGGCGAATGCGGAAACGGCGAATACGGAAGGCACGGCCGAATCGGCGCATGCCTCGCCGGGCCTGTTGAACGTCTTTTTCCTCGCGCCCAAGGGCCAGCCGGAAGACGGCCAATGGCAAGTCGTGAAACGCCTGGAAAACATCGCCACACTCGGCTCGTCGGGGCAGCTCGGCGAAGTGCACTGGGTCATGCTGGGTGCGAACAAGCCGGGACTGGCGATACGCCATGGCTACACGGGCCAGGGTTACACCATCACCCAACTGGCCCTGTTTGAAATCGGCGATGGCAAGGTGACCGCGATCGATGGCGGCATCGACCTGTATTCGGACAATATGGGCGCCTGCGGGCCTGACACGGACGAGTGCTGGATGGTCGACGGCAAATGGCGCTTCGCGCCTGCGCGCGATGGCGGCGCCTACGACGACTTGCTGATCGATTTCAAGGGCGCCTCCGAAAAAATCAAGCCGGGCGTCACGCTCAAGCCGGACGAAGACCCGCCGCGCATCGCCACGCCCCTGAACGGCCACGCGCGCTATGGCTTCGATGGCAAGGGGTACAAACTGCTTGAAGGGAAGAATCCAGTGCCTGGCGTGTAAGCCGGCACCGGCAAGCCATCAGCGGCGCGCCGCCTCCAGGCGCGCCAGCAGCGGCGCATACATGGCACGCGTATGGCTGCTCCAGCGGGCCATGGCGCTGTCGATATCGAGCAGCAGGCGCTCCGACAGCACCTTGTCGCCCTGCTGCAGCGCCCAGATCGCGCACTCGGCGCGGCACTCGAAGCTGTTGTAGCGCGTCAGCGCATCGTCGAATTCCGCCTTCGCTTCCTGCTGTCGCCCGCTTTGCGCCAGCGCGCGCGCCGTCAGCAGGGACACCATCTCGGGACGGAAATGGATGTCCGTGCGGCGGATGAATTCCAGGTGCGTCAGCGCTTCGGCGCCGCGCGCGCATTCCAGATAGGCGCGCGCAGCGCCCAGGCGAATTTCCAGGTCCGATGAAAACGCTCCCCGCAGGCAGGCTTCGTACGTCGCTGCCGCTTCCTGCGCAGCGCCCGCCTCCAGCTGCGCGCTGGCCAGGCGCATCTGGTTTTGCGCCGTCGGCGTGTACTCGAAGGCCGCCTTCGCCTCGCGCAGTTCGCGGTTCGGGTCGAGCACCTGCACGGCCACCGAGGCGACCTTGCGCGCGCCTTGCGGCAGGCGCGAATTGGGCAGGTAGATGGCAAAGAAATACACCACGCTGCCCAGCAGCGGGAACATGAATAAAATGAGCAGCCAGTACAGCTGCTGCCCGTTGCGCACCACGTGGATCGCAAAAAATACCGCGATCAGGATGTGGATGCCTATGCCAAAAATCGTCATGCTGCGACCTCGTTCGTTCGTGATGGAAGCGGCTGGCACCATGCCGCCGCTTTCCCTGGTCAGAATATTACACTGGCGGCGGCGAACGGCCGCGCCGGACACGCGCCCCTATTGCGCCTTGGCCGACCAGCCGCCGCCCATGGCGCGGTAGAGGTCGACGGAAGCGACAAGGATGCGCGTCTTCAGTTGCAGCAGTCCCACGTCGGCGCTGTACAGGGTGCGCTGGGCGTCGAGTTCCTCCAGGTAGGAGGCGTAGCCATTGCGGTAGCGGTTGTGCGCGATGCGCAGGGTGTCCGCCGCCGCGGCGCGGCGCGCGTCGTTTTCCACGGCCTGCTGCCGCAGCCGGTAGATGGCGCCCAGGCTGTTCTCCGTTTCGGCGAAGGCGTTGCGCACCACGTTTTCATACACGTACACGAGCTGGTCGCGCTGCGCGCCGGCCGCATCCGTCTGCGCCTGCACCCGCCCGCCATCGAACAGGGGCCCGGCCGCCAGGGCCGTCAGGCGCCACAGGGCCGTGGGCGCATGCAGGAAATCGGTGAGCGTGGTCGCTTGCCCGCCGCCCACGGCCGTCAGCTTGAACGAGGGCAGCAGCTGGTCGCGCGTGGCGGCCAGGCTGGCATTGGCGGCCGCCAGGTTGTGTTCCGCGCGCGCGATGTCGGGCCGCCGGCGCAGCAGTTCGGACGGCAGGCCGGCCGGCACGCCAGGCGCGGCCAGCTCGGCCAGCGGCAAGCCGCGCGCGATGGGGCCGGGATTGCCGCCGACGAGGACGGCCAGCGCGTTTTCCTGTTCGAAGATCTGCCGCTGCAGCTGCGGCACCTGCTCGGCCGCCGCATGGTATTCCGATTGCGCCTGCAGCCATTCCAGGCGCGAGCTGTAGCCCACCTCGAACTGCTTGCGCGCCAGCTCGCGCGACTGTTCGCGCAGCTGCAGGGTCGATTGCGTCAGCGCCAGCTGCGCGTCGAGTCCCCGCAGGTTCAGGTAACTGGTCGCCACGCTGGCGGCGATCGACAGGGCCGCGGCATCGAGGCTGGCCTGCTCGGCGCGGTAGCTCTCGGCGGCCGCATCGCTCAGACTGGCCAGCCGGCCCCACACGTCGATTTCATAGCTGGCCTGCAGTTCCGCCTGGAAGACATTCGTCACATACGGTTTGCCGCTGGACGCCAGGGTGCGCGTGCGCGTGGGCGAACCGTCGAAGGCCAGATTGGGCGCGCGGTTCGCGTCGGCCTGCGCCAGGCGCGCGCGGTATTCCTGCACCCGGGCGCGCGCCACGCGCAAGTCGCCATTGCGCGCCAGCGCCTCGCCCACCAGGTCGCTCAAGACGGGGTCGCCGAAGGCTTGCCACCACAGCTGCTCCACATGGGCACCAGCCGCCGCAGGCGCGCCGATGGCTTGCGCGCGCCAGCCGGAAGGCAGCTGCAGTGCCGATGCGGGCTGCGGCGGCGCCTTGGCGGCGCAGCCGGCCAGCGCCAGCGCGGCGGCCATCAGCAGGTGACGGCGCTTCATGACTTGGCCTTCTTCGGTGCAGGCGGTGGCGCCGGGTTGTCCGCCGAGTCGTTCAGCACGGCCGACGTGTCGACGCTGACCACCACCGACATGCCGGGCACGAGCCGGCGCGCATTCGCCTGGCCCGGATCGATGCGGATGCGCACGGGAATGCGCTGGGCAATTTTGAGGTAGTTGCCCGTCGCGTTATCGGCCGGCAGCACGGAAAACTCGGACCCCGTGGCCGGCGAAATGCGCTCCACCTGGCCCGTCAGCACGGCGCCGTCGAGCGCATCGACGTGGAAGGTGGCGCTTTGCCCTTCCTGCACGCCGTTCATCTGCGTTTCCTTGAAATTGGCGATCACCCACATCTGGCGCGGCACCAGCGCCATCAGCTGCGCGCCCGAATTCACGTAGGCACCCTGGCGCACCGTCACCTGGCCCAGCTGGCCATCGGAGGGCGCCACGATGCGCGTGTTATCGAGGTCGATCTTCGCCGCCTTGACGGCCGCCTGCGCATTCGCCACGGCGGCCTCCAGCGCCTGCTTGTTGACCACCACGGAATGCACGCTTTGCTGGGCGATGTCGAGATTGGCCCTGGCCTGCGCCAGCGCGGCCGCCATCTGCGCCTGCGTGGCGCGCGACTGGTCGTGTTCGCGCTGAGACAGCGAGCCGTCCGCCACCAGCTGCTCCACACGATGGAGGTCGGCGCTGGCCTTGCTCGCCTGCGCTTCCGCGTTGGCCAGCGCCGCCTCGCTGACGGAAATGCCCGCCTGCGCGCTGGCCTTCTGCTGCGCCCAGTTCGACAGGGCCGCCTGCTGCGCCGCCAGCTGGGCCTGCGCCTGCTCGTAGCGCTGCTGGTAGATGCGGTCGTCGATGCGCACCAGCAGCTGGCCTTCCTTGACGTCCATGAAGTCCTGCACCGTCACTTCCACCACATAGCCCGACAGCTGCGTGCCGATGATGGTCACCTGCCCCCGCACGGTGGCGTTTTCCGTCGTCACGATGGGACTGGTGAACGGCGGCAGACGCCACGCATACAGCACGATCAGCACGCCCACCAGGGCCACGGCGGCAAAGGCCAGCGCGGACAGCCACTGGTGACGCCGGTCCGGCTGCGGCGGCGTACTGCTGGCCGCGGGCGCTGGCGCAACTGGCGTCGGTGCAGGGGTCGGTACTGGCGGCGTGGTGTTATTTTCTGTCATTGCTCGGTTCCGAATTGGTAATGGGGACGATGGCCATGGCCGTCTGCGCATCGCGCACGGGGCCGACCAGGCGGCGCGCGCCGGTGGTGATGCGGGTCCAGGACTGGCCGACCAGCATCCAGATCAGGGTGGCGATGGCGACGCCGGCGATCATCAAAAAGACGTCGTTGTAGGCCAGCACATTGGCTTCGCGCGTGGCGACGGCGCCCAGGCGGGCCACGCCCTGGGCGCTGCGCAGGGCCGGGTCCGTCAGGACGCCGCCATAGCTTGCGGCTCCGGACTGCACGCGCGCGGCCACCTGCGGGTCGAGCATGGTGAGGTGCTCGACCAGGTAGCTGGAATGGTATTTTTCGCGCGCCGTCTGGATGGTGCCGACGATGGCCGACCCGAGCAAGCCGCCCAGGTTCTGCGTCATGGTAAACATCACGGAAAAGCTCACCAGGTTGCGCGGTTCGGCGATCACGGCGCCCATGCCGGCCACCATGGTGGGACCAAGGAAATACGTGCCGCCAAAGGCCAGCAGGAACTGGCTGACATACATGTTGACGGGGCGCGTCTGGCTGGTGGCGTGCGCGTCGATGAGCGCGCCGGCAGCGATCAGCAGCAGCGCGAACATCAGCGAGCGGTGCAAGGTCGCCGGATTGATCGTCAGCGCGCTGACCACCAGGCCCGCCACGCTGCCCAGCAGGACCACGACGAACAGGTTCTGCATCTGATCCGTGTTCAGGCCCAGCGCCTGCAGGAAGCCCACGGCGCCCGTCGATTCGGACAGCACGATGCGAAACAGCAGCACAGATAAAAACAGCTTGGCGATCTTGCCCGTGGTGAGCCAGCGCGTGTTGAGCAGCGGGCGCGCGCGGTTATGCTCGATGGCCAGCGCGGCGGCGATCAGCACGATGGAAGCCGCCAGGCAGACGCCCACCCACTCCGATTCCATCCACCACGCCGTGCGTCCCTGCGCCAGCACAGCGCACAGCAGGGCCACGCCGGGCGCGAACAACATAAAGGTGAGGAAATCGAGCGGCTCGAAGGTCTGCACGCGGTCGCCGGGCGGCAGTTTCAGGGCCAGCACGCAGCCCAGCGCCAGCAGGGCCAGCCCCAGCTCGAACAGGTACAGGCCGTGCCATTCGCCGATCTGCAGCAGTTCGGATGTGAAGATGCGCGCCAGGGGCAAGGCCAGCTGGGCAAAGCCCAGGCCCAGCACCACGCCCTTCAGGCGGTGCCGCGCGGGAAACGCCTGCAAGGTGTAGTACAGCCCCAGCACGCCCAGCGCACCGCCCACCATGCCATGCGCGGCGCGCACGGCGATGGCCGACGGCAAGGTATTCGCATACAGGTGGGCGAAGGTGACGAGCGCATACAGCACCAGGAACGCTTCCGTAAACAGGCGCAGGCCGAACTGCTGGCGGAACTTCACCAGCAGCAGATTCATGGAGACGATGGTCATCACGTAGGCGGCCGGCAGCCACTGCATCTGGTAGGCATAGGCGGCCAGGGAGCCTTGCAGGTTCAGCAGATTGGCCGTCACCAGGCCGTTGCCGAGTCCCCCCGTCAGCGCGACGATCAGGCCGACGATGAAATACGCGACACGCTTGGGCGTCGAATGCTCGGGCATCGATGGCGACCCGGGCAAGGTCGGGCGTTCGCCCGGCCCCCAGGTGCGAGGTGTGTACTTGTCCATGCGGTAATCGCGATCCGGTTTGCTGAAGCCGTTCTTTGCTGCAGTGATAGAAATAGTTGCAAATGAACAGTTCTAGTCAGCAGCATATCATCGCAGGACGTTTTTATTGTTTACATTGTTGCGCGAAGTTGCGCACCATGACGTCAGCGGGGCAAGCCAGGCCTGCCCCGCTGACGCTCAAGCGGGCATCACACGCGGGGCGGATCCGTTTCGCGCGCAAACGCCCGGTGCGCGGCCAGTGCCTTTTTAAAGGCCGCCACGCCTTTCACCACGTCGCCCGCCGGCACGACGATGATGGCGGGGTCCGGCTTGCCATCGGGCAGGGTCGTCGGCACGCCGGCCTTGTCCAGCAAGCCCTTGCCGGCGCCGATGGCCAGCATCGGCTTGCAGTGGCGATACTGCAGGCGCAGGAAGTCGAGCGCGTTGGCGTCGCTGCCCAGCTGCTGCACGGCGCCCTGGCCATCCGGAACCACGACGGCGTCGAACAGCACGGACGGTCCCGTTTCGAGCGAGATTTCCACGTCGAGCGGCGCGCCGCCGCTCGTGTCGACTTTCCCCAGGTGGCTGCCCACCAGGCGCGGCACGGCGCCGTCGGCCAGCAGCGAAGCATAGATGCTGCGCACCTGCGCGCCATCGCTGCCCGGCCCCACGAGGATGGCCACGCGCAGGGTATGGATGCCCGTCTTGCCGGGACGGAAAAAGAGCGACAGCGACGGCGACGGCGGATACGTGGGAATCGGCAGCATGGACACGGGCGGCATGACGGGCGGCAGCGCCAGGCCCAGCGCATCGGCCAGGCGCTGCGCCAGGGTCTCGTCGACGTTGCGCAACATGGCGACGATGCGCTTGCGGATCGCCACCGTCTGCACCTTGCTCAGTTCAAAGCGGAACGCATGCACGATATGGTCTTGCTCGACCGGCGTCTGGCTGATCCAGAACAGACGCGCCTGGCCATAGTGCTCGGCGAATTTCTCGGGCTTGCCGCGCACCTTGTCGCCTTCGGTGGGCGCGGGAAAACTGTTGAACCCCTTCGCGCCCGCCTGGAACGGACAGCCGCCCGCCAGCGAATTGGGCTCGTAGGCGACCCGGCCCCGGTTGATGGCCTGGCGGTGGATGCCGTCGCGCTGGTTGTTGTGCACGGGCGCCAGCGGAGAGTTGATGGGGATTTCATGGAAGTTGGCGCCGCCCAGGCGCGTGATCTGCGTGTCGACATACGAGTGGATGCGCCCCTGCAGCAGCGGGTCGTTGGAAAAATCGATGCCGGGCACGATGTGCGCCGTGCAAAAGGCCACCTGCTCCGTCTCGGCAAAAAAATTGTCGGGATTGCGGTTCAAGACCATTTTTCCGACGGGGACCAGCGGCACCAGTTCCTCGGGAATCAGCTTGGTGGGGTCGAGCACGTCGAAGGCAAACGCCTCGGCCTGCGCTTCCGTGAAGACCTGGAAGGACAGCTCGTATTCGGGATATTCGCCGCACTCGATGGCTTCCCACAGGTCGCGCCGGTGGAAATCGGAATCGGCGCCGCTGAGCTTGACGGCTTCGTCCCACACCAGCGAGTGCGTGCCCGCCATGGGCGACCAGTGGAATTTGCAGAATACGGACTGGCCCTTGGCGTTCACGAGGCGGAAGGTGTGCACGCCGAAGCCCTGCATCATGCGGTAGCTGCGCGGGATGGCGCGGTCGGACATGGCCCACATCAGCATGTGCGTGATTTCCGGCGACAGCGAGGCGAAGTCCCAGAAGGTGTCATGCGCGCTGGCTGCCTGCGGCATGCCATTGTGCGGCTCGGGCTTGACGGCGTGGATCAGGTCGGGGAATTTCATCGCGTCCTGGATGAAGAAGACGGGGATGTTGTTGCCGACCAGGTCCCAGTTGCCTTCGTCCGTATAGAACTTCACGGCGAAGCCGCGCACGTCGCGCGCCGTGTCGGTCGAACCGCGCTCGCCGGCCACCGTGGAAAAGCGCACGAAGACGGGCGTGCGCTTGCCCGCCTTGGCGAACGGCGCGGCGCGCGTCAGCTTGCCTTGTTCCTTGTAGCATTCGAAATAGCCGTGGGCGGCCGAGCCGCGCGCATGCACGACGCGCTCGGGGATGCGCTCATGGTCGAAATGCGTGAGTTTTTCACGCAGGATAAAATCTTCCATCAGCGTGGGGCCGCGCAAACCCGCCTTCAGCGAGTTCTGGTTGTCGCCCACGGGCACGCCCTGGTTGGTCGTCAGCACGCAGCCGCTGTCGTCGCTGCGGGCGCCGTCGAGCGAGGCGTTACGCGCATTCTCGCCCAGCGCGGGCTGGCCATCGCCCGTCTTCGGCGACGCCAGCGTTTCGCCCGTGGTGCTGGCCGTGGCCAGCGCTTCGCCGGCCGCCACATGCACGCCTTCGGCCGGCGTGCGCGCCGCCTCGCCATACTGGCCGGCTTCCTTGGGATTATCGGCCATGGCGGCGGACAGCTGCTGGCCGGCGGCCGTCTTTTGCAGCAGCGCGCGGGTCACGTCATTGTCCGCGCCCAAGCTGTGCGGCGCATCGCCGTCGGATGGTCCGGACATGCTGCTCAAAACGGAACCCGCACCGTCCGTGGACGGCGTTTTTTTATTGGTAGCCATTACGTCTCCTGTGAGTAGTTTGCCCCGGGAGAACGCTACAACTCCCTCATTCAGCGCACGAACAGGGCAATCAAAATAATGATGGGAATAGGAATGCCAATCAACCACAACAAAATGGAGCGCATCATCACTCTCCTTTACTGCCTGCTACTACCTTGTGCGCGTGGGCGCCGCTCCGGCCCGCCATGAGGGCAGACCGGGCCAGCGCCCACGACAAATACTTCCAGGAAAGCGTAAAACTTATTTGCGCGAACCCAGCAGCTTCGACAGGCCATAACCGGCCGCCGCCGCAATCAGCAGGGACACGGCCGGGCGTTCGCGCACATAGCCGCGGCCCGTTTCGCCGGCGCGCTGGCAGGCGGCGCCCAACTGCTTGCCGCGCGCCATCAGGCGTTCCGAGGCCTTGCTGACGGTGTCGCTGACCTGCTCGATGCGGTCGCCCACCTGGTCCACGCCGTCATGGGCGCGCGTGGCGACCTTGTCGGCCAGGGGCTGGGCCTGGCTCGCCACCTTGTCGATGGTGCGGTGCAGATCCTGGCGGGTATCCTGGGCGGTGCCGTTCATCTCGGAGCTGGTTTTTTCAATCGCGTTCATGATGGTTTCCTTCAAAGGTGAATAAATCAACCATGCTCGATGCCGTGACCGAATCATGATTCTCCTCGCTTCCGGAAAAAAGAAGCGGCTAAACGCTGCCGGGCTGAGCCATATCAAATGCTGGATCAGCAGCAAGCTGTTGGCACCACCTTAACCGCGCCCGCCGCCCGCCACCGTGCGGTGCCACACGTTGAAGCACAGACTTAAATTCCTGATGGAAATAACAATCCCCGCCGGCCTGGTGGGGCGGACGGGGATCGGGGTGAAATGGTGTTATTTAGGCGTAGGTCGGGTTAGCGGAGCGTAACCCGACACATCGTTGACATCACCGCTTACGCCCGCAACCGCGCATCGAGCGAATAGCGTCCCGCGCCACTGATGGCAATGGTGCCGAAGACGATGATCAGCAGCCAGCCGAACTGGCCGTCGGCGATGCTCCAGTCCGGGTGCACGAGCAGCATCGACACGCCCAGCAGGAACAGCAGGGGCAGGCAGGCCAGGCGCGTCAGCAGACCGGCGGCGACCAGCAGCGGGCAGAGGATTTCCGCGAACAGGGCGCAGTACAGGGTGGCGGCGCGGCCCAGGTGCAGCGGGTCGTCGATGTGCGCCAGTTCCTCGGAAAAATGCAGCAGCTTGGGCAAGCCGTGCACGTGCAGCACCAGCAGCGCGCCCGCCACGCGCGCAAACAGCAGGCCGGCATCGGGTAAGAAGGGGCCGGCCAGCGCCGCCATCCAGTGTTTCTTCATGTTCGCTCCAGTGGGAAAGGCAGGCGGCGCGGCGCGCCGCCGCCAGCCATCATAGGCAGGAGGGAGACCCGGCGCGACTGGTCTTTTGGCAGAGGCGCCGGCGCGCGCGAAGGCCTAGACTGGCCGCTGCCATCACTGGTCCAGGCCCTAAGCGGCCCCTCCCCCATCCCCGAAGGAAAGCATCATGTCGAAGAAAATCGAAGCCGAAGAAGTCAACTCCCGCCGCAAGCTGCTCGTCAGCGTCGCCGGTGTCGCCGCCGGCGCGGGCCTGCTGGCCGCCGGTGGCGCCAGCGCCGCCGCCAAGCCTGCCGCTGCCGCTGCCGCCGCCGCGCCGGGCAAGCTCACCGTCAACAAGGTCACCGTCAAGGACGGCACCGTCATCCATTTCAAGGACTGGGGCACGGGCACGCCCGTCGTCTTCAGCCACGGCTGGCCCTTGCAGGGCGACGCCTGGGAAGACCAGATGATGTTCCTGGCCAGCCACGGCTACCGCGTGATCGCGCACGACCGCCGCGGCCATGGCCTGTCCAGCCAGCCATGGCAGGGCAATGACATGGATACCTACGCCGACGACCTGGCCACCCTGCTTGACGCGCTCGACATCAAGGGCGCGACCCTGGTCGGCCATTCGACGGGCGGCGGCGAAGTGGCGCGCTATATCGGCCGCCATGGCGAAAAGCGCGTGGCCAAGGCCGTGCTGGTGGGCGCCGTGCCGCCGCAGATGGTCAAGTCGGACACCAATCCCGGCGGCTTGCCGATGTCCGTCTTCGACGGCATCCGCGCCGGCGTGCTGGCCGACCGTTCGCAATTCTTCAAGGACCTGACCGTGCCGTTCTTCGGCGCCAACCGTCCCGGCAACAAGGTGTCGCAAGGCATGCGCGACACTTTCTGGCTGCAGGGCATGCAGTGCGGCATCAAGAACGCCTACGATTGCATCAAGCAGTTTTCCGAGACGGACTTCACGGCCGACCTGAAGAAAGTCTCCGTGCCGACCCTGGTGGTGCACGGCGGCGACGACCAGATCGTGCCGATCGACGCTTCCGGCAAGGCTGCTGCCAAGCTCATCAAGAACGCCAAGCTGGTCATCTATGAAGGCGCGCCGCACGGCTTGCCGGCCACCCACAAGGACCGCCTGAACGAAGACTTGCTGGCCTTTATCAAGTCCTGATCCGCTCTTTGCTTCCCGCACCGCCGGCCCGCCCGGCGGTGTTTCCTGCCCCTGCCTTGCAAAAAAACCGTCCGCCTCCCCCATTCGTATAAGTGCCCTGGCGACGATGCCATGCATACTTGTTGCAATGCGGCATACGCCGCGACAGCACAGGAGCACGGCGATGGCCAGCATGCATTCTTTACCTCAGCAACAAGACCCCGGCCTGGCGCAGGCACAGCGCATGAGCGGCATGAGCGGCATGGGCGAATTTGCCGCATCGGTCGCGCACGAGGTGCGCCAGCCGCTGGCGGCCATCGCGCTCAACGCCGATGCCGCCTTGCGCTGGCTCGACCACGATCCGCCCCGCCTCGATGAAGCGCGCGCGGCGCTGGCCCTGGTCGCCAGCGCCGGCAGCCATGCCAGCGCCGTGCTGCGCAGCGTGCATGGCCTGGCCTGCCATGCGCCGGGCAGCCACGCGCATTTTGTCGCCGACGACGCCGTGCAGGAGTTGCTGCCGCTGCTGCGCGCGCCGCTGCTGCGCCACGCCATCGACCTGCAAACGCGGCTGGCGCCGGGCCGCCCGCTGCTGCATGCCGACCCGGTGCAATTCAGGCAAGTCGTCCTGAACCTGCTGATGAACGCCATCGAGGCCCTGCAGGGCACCAGCGGCCGGCCGCGCACGGTGCTGCTGTCCTCGCACCTGGATGGAAGCGTGCAGCATTTCAGCATCGCCGACAATGGCGCGGGCATCGCGCCGCAGGCGGCCGCCCGCCTGTACCACGCCCGTTATTCCAGCAAGCCGGACGGCATGGGCATGGGCCTGGCCATCTGCCGCCGCATCCTCGACGCGCATGGCGGCCGCCTGTGGCATGCGCCCGGCGCGCCGCACGGCAGCGTCTTCCACTTCACCCTGCCAGCACCATGAGCACAAGCATGCACATGCTCCGCGACGACGACACCCCTATCTCGCTGCTGATCGCCGACGACCACCCGCTGATCCTGGCCGGCCTGGCCTCGCTGATCGCGTCACTGCCCGGCTTGCGCTTATTGGGCCAGGCCGGCACGGGCCGAGCCGCCGTGGCGCTGTACCGGGAGCTGCGGCCCGACGTGGTGCTGATGGATTTGAACATGCCGGAAATGCATGGCGTCGAGGCGATCGAGCGCATCTGCGCGGACGATGCGCAAGCGAAGATCGTCATCCTCACCACCTACCAGGGCGAGGACAGCGTGCACCGGGCCCTGCGCGCCGGCGCGCGCGGCTACCTGCTGAAGGATGCCGGCTTCCTGCAACTGACGCAGTGCATCGGCCAGGTGGCCGCCGGCAGGCACTACCTGCCGCCGGAACTGGCGGCGCAGCAGGCAGGCCGCATCGAGGCGAACCGCCTGTCGAAACGCGAGCACGACATCCTGCTGCACCTGTCTGCGGGCAAGAGCAACAAGATGATCGCGCGCAGCGCCGGCATCGAGGTGGGCACCGTCAAATTTCATGTAAATAATATTTTGACCAAGCTCAACGTATCAAGCCGCACCGAGGCGGCCACGGTGGCCGCCCGGCGCGGCTTGCTGGGCGCGTTCTAGCGTTTTGACTCGGCAGGCGGGGTTCAGGCGGCGCCGTCGTCCTGCTGCTGCGACTGGGCCTTGGCCAATGCCGGCTTGGCTTCCACGCCGCTGATCTTCGGCACGCATTCGCTGCGCAGCCACGACACCGTCACGGCTTCGCCCGCCATCAGGCGCTTGACGCTGGGGACGATCTGTTCGCCGATCAGCATGCCCAGCAGGCCGATCAGGGCAATGGCTGGCGGCGCCGGCGAACGTACCTGCAGGACGGCGTAGATGATGCCAACCAGCAAGCCCACGGCCAGCGAAATCACATATAACTTCATGGCGCATTCCTTTCGATGAAAAAAACGCCGCGCGCGGTCAGGCGCGCGGCGCATGGCATGGCCGCGCGGCGTTTATTTGGCCGGCACCGGCGCCAGGGTGGCGTGTTCGCCATGGATGCGCTGCGGCGCCTTGTGCACCATCGTGTAGGCGTAATCGACGCCCATGCCGTAGGCGCCCGAATGTTCGCGCACGATGGCCATGACGGCGTCATAGGTCGCCTTGTGGGCCCAGTCGCGCTGCCATTCCAGCAGCACCTGCTGCCACGTCACGGGCACCACGCCGGCCTGGATCATGCGCTGCATGGCGTAGTCGTGCGCTTCCTTCGAGGTGCCGCCCGATGCATCGGCCACCATGTAGATCTCGTAATCGCCTTCGAGCATCGCGCACAGGGCGAAGCTGTTGTTGCACACTTCCGTCCACAGGCCCGAGACGACGACTTTTTTCTTGCCGTTGGCGGCCAGCGCATCGCGCACCTTCTGGTCATCCCACGAATTCATCGAGCTGCGCTCGAGGATATCCTTGCCCGGAAAGACGTCCAGCAGTTCCGGATAGGTGTGGCCGGAGAAGCTTTCCGTTTCCACCGTGGTGATGATGGTGGGGATGTTGAACACCTTGGCGGCCTTGGCCAGGCCCACGGTATTGTTTTTCAGCGCCTGGCGGTCCATCGACTGCACGCCGAACGCCATTTGCGGCTGCTGGTCGATGAAGATGATCTGGCAATTGTCGGGGGTAAGGACTTCCAGTTTCGGATTGGTCATGATGTCATCCATGAAGAGTGGGGTTGAGTGGGTACTGCCGTGCATCGTATGCCTGGCGGCGTGCCCGCACCACTATCTAAATATAGGCTCCCCCCGAGCAATCCCCCTCGGCAGGCTGGCAGGCGCTGCGGTAAAATACCTTTTGCTCACCATCTTCCGACGACTCTTGATCGATCACTCCTCTTTGCCAGGCAACGTCATGCGCAGCGATGCGGCAGCGATACGCGTCCTCATCGCCGACGACCACCAGTTGCTGCTCGACGGCATCGCGGCCCTGCTGCGCGCCTTTCCCGGCGTGGCGCTGGTGGGCCAGGCCACCGATGGCCAGCAGGCGGTGCAGCAATTTGATGCGCTGCAGCCCGATGTCATGCTGATGGATTTGCAGATGCCGCGCATGAGCGGCCTTGACGCCATCGGCGCCATCCGCGCGCGCCATCCGCAGGCGCGCATCATCGTGCTGACCACCTACAAGGGCGACACGCAGGTGCTGCGCGCCATCCGCGCCGGCGCGTGCGGCTATGTGCTGAAAAGCGCGCTGCGCCACGAATTGCTGGCGGCGATACAGAACGTGCACGCGGGGCGGCGCCACATCACGCCCGAAATCGAGGCGGAGCTGGCCCTGTATGCCTGCAGCGACGTGCTGTCGAACCGCGAACTGGACGTGCTCAAGCAAGTCGCGCAAGGCAATTCCAACCGCGAAACGGGCGCCCTGCTGCAGATCAAGGAAGAAACCGTCAAAGCGCACATGAGCACCATCCTGGCCAAGCTGGGCGCCAGGGACCGCACCCACGCCGTCACCATCGCGCTACGGCGCGGCATCCTCGACGCCTGAACGGCGCCAGCGCTGCCACCAGCGTCGCAACGGCCCGTGCGCCGCCGGCCAGGCGCGCCGCGCCGGCACCCGCAGGCGCCACTGCGTGCCGCCCCCGTCGCGCCCGTCCACGGACAGGCGCGCGCCGAGCCGGGCGGCGCGCTCGCGCATGCCGGGCATGCCCCAGTGTCCGGGAATCTGCCCGTTCGCCGCCACCACCGGCGGCAAGCCCTGGCCATCGTCGCGCACGACCAGTTCGATGCCGCCGCGCGCATGGCGCACCGCCACCTCGACCACCTGCGCGCGCGCGTGCTGGAAGGCATTGCGCAGCGCTTCGCTGGCGATGCGATAGATTTCGTGCGCGGCGCGCGCATGCAGCATGCGCGCCTCGCCCTCCTCCGCATAGCGGAACACGATGCCGTGCTGCGCCGCCAGCCGTTCGCCTTCGCGCCGCAGGATGGCGCTCCAGCGCGCGCCGGCATCGTCGCCGGCGCGCAAGTCGTGCACGTGGTCGCGCCCCTCGCCCAGCATGCGGTCGGCGTCGTCCAGGGCGCGCAGCATGGCGGCGCGCGCGGGATCATCCTCGGCGATGGCCATGCTGGCATTGTGAAAGTGCAGGATCATCGCCTGCGTGCCCTGCAGCAGGGTATCGTGCAGCTCGCGTGCGATGCGTTCGCGCTCGGCCTGCTGCGCCTCCATCCGCACCCGCAGGCGCGCGGCGTGCCGGCCCAGCCGCCAGCGGTAGGCGCCGTACGCGGCGGCCAGCAGCGCCGCCGCGCACAGGCTGCGGAACCACCATGTCTGGTAGAAGGCGGGCAGCACGCGGAACGGCAGTTGCGCCACCGTGCTGTCCACGCCGTCGCCATTCGCCGCGATTAGCTCGAAGCGGTAGCTGCCCGGACCCAGGCCCGTGTACTGCGCCAGACGCCGGCCGCCCGCCTGCTGCCACTGTGTATCGTAGCCGTCGAGCCGGTAGCGGAACTGCAAACGCTCCGGCGTGCCCAGACTGGCGGCGTTGTAATGGAATTGCACGTCGCGCGTGCCGGCCGCCAGTTGCAGGCCGGCGCTTGCGGCTGGGTCGACGCGCCGGCCGTCCGCCAGCAGCGCGCCGATTTCCACGCGCGGCGCCGGCAAGGCCGCAAGCGCCTGGCGCGGATCGATCCAGAACGTCGCGCTCTGGCGCGAAAACCAGATCCTGCCATCGTCCGCTTCGGCCACCGAGCGGTTGTGCAGCATGCCGATGCTGCCGTTCAAGCCATCGACGGCATCGTACGAGGTGGCGCGCATGACATGGGCGGCGTCGCGCAGCGCCAGGTCCACTTGCGCGGCGGGGATGTGCGCGGCGCCGCTGCCGTGATTGAGCCACAGGCTGCCGTCGCGCGCGCGCAGCAGGCCCACCACGCCCTCGGTGGCGCTGGCCGGCTCGCTGCGCAGGGCGACGAAACGGCCGCCGCGCCACAGCGCCACGCCACGCTGCCCGCCCGCCCACACCTGCCCGTGGTATTCGATCAGCATAGGAATCTTGCCCAGGTCCAGGCCCTGCGCGGGGCCGAAGGCGTGCAGCCGCCCCTTTTCCAGCATGGCGACGCTGCCATCGGCATACGACAGCCACAGGCGCCCGGCCGCGTCGGCCAGCAGCGCCAGCGGCACTTTCGCGCCGCCATCGGGCAGCAGCGGTTCGCGCCGCCAGGCCCCGTCGCGGTACTGAAAAACGCCGGCGCCGCTGAACACGCCCCAGATGCTGCCATCGGGCGCGAGCACGCCGGCGCGCATGCGCTTGAGCGCGGCCGCGCCCGATGGATAGGCGATCGTGCGCAGCACGCGCCCATCCGCGCCGGCCAGCTGCTGCAGGCCGGCGCGGGCCGCCACCCACAGGCCGCCCGGCGCTGCCAGGATGGCGCTGACGGGCCCAAGGCGCGGCGCGCGCAGCACCGTGCCGTCGGCCCGCGCCAGCAGCAGCGGCCCCAGGACGTCGTCGCGCGACAGCCACATCGCGCCTGCCGGTCCGGTCAGCATTTCCTGGGTACGGAACACTTCGGCCACGCCGGGCGCGGCGCGCGTGCGCAGGACCACGGGCGCGGCCTGGCGGAAACGGTCCAGGCCGCCATACGTGGAAACCCAGACATTGCCTTCATTGTCGTCGCACATGGAGCCGACGAGGACATTGCTCAGGCCATCGCGCGGCAGGAACGATTCCGTGTCGCTGCTGATGCCCAGCTGCCCCGGCGCCAGCGCGCCGGCGCTGCGCGTGCGGTGCAAGCCGTACTGGCTGTCGAACCACAAAGTGCCCGCGCGGTCGACCAGCATGCTGCCGCTGGTGCCGCTGGTATCGCGGTAAATCCACCGATGATCGAGCTGCTCGTAGCGTTCCAGCGACTCGATGATGCGGATGCCGCGCATCTCCAGCAAATAGATGCGGCCGTCCGGTCCCTGCTGCGGCGGCGCGCGCAGATCGAGCCGGCCGATGGGCGGCGCGAAGCGCGACTGCGTCGCCTGCCATATGAACAGGCCTTTTTCACTGAACACGGCGACGCGGCCATCGCGGTCGGCAAACACGGCGGACGCCTTTTGCGCCGTGTAGCCCTGCGCCGCTCCCATCGTCTGCCAGCGCCGGCCATCGAAGCGCGAGATGCCGGACACGCCGGCCGCCCACACGGCGCCGTCGCCGCCGATGGCAAAGCCCCAGATGGCGCCCGCCTGCACGCCCTGCGGCTCGGCATAATTGCGCACCACCCCATCCTTGACGTGGCTGATGCCGCCCACTTGCCAGCCTATCCACATGCCGCCGTCGGCGGCGCGCTTGAGCGCCAGCGCCACCGTGTCGGGAAAGCTGCCCTGGCGCGCACGCACGGGCTCGAAGCGCAAGCCGTCGAAACGGCGCACGCCCGCATGCGTGCCCAGCCACAGGAAACCGTCATTGCCCTGTGCCATGACGATGATGTCGTCGGGCGCGCCGTCGCTGGCCGTCCAGCGCGTGTGCTGCAGCTGACGGATGCCGCGCGCGGCATCGATGGCCAGCCCGCAAGGACTGGCCAGCATGAACATCAGCCACAGCAGGAAGGCGCGCATGGCGGCCGTCAGGACACGGGCACGGCGGTCCGACCGCTACGCTGCTCCACCACGATCAGGCCGCCCAGCAGCACCAGCGGCACGGCCAGCGCCGCGAAACCGAAGACCAGGTAGCCAAAGCCGGCAGCGATGGCGCCCAGCGCAAAGGCCAGCAGCGGCCAGAAGAACTTCCCGCAGCGCGCGCGCGTACCCCCATCGGCCGCGCCGCGCAGCACGTCGACGGTGTCGAGCACGATCTGCGTCACGTTCCCCGTCATCATGGAGGTGGGCGCCAGATGCGCCAGCAGCAGACGGCTGGTGGCGCTGTGCACGCCCATGGCGGCCGTGCCCAGCAAGCCGGCCAGCATCGCCAGCGTGCCCACCTCCTTGCCGAGCGGCTCGGCCAGCACGCCGAACACCATGAAACCGGCCAGCAAGATCCATTGCAGCAGGAAGGCCAGCGTCAGCGCCGGACCGCCGCGGCGCTCGATGGCCAGCACCATCAGGCGCGTGACGACGATGCCGGCGATAAAGGCGGGAAAGGCGAGGATTTTCAGCAGGATGGGGATGCGCGTCGGTTCGGCCAGCGCGGCGCCGATCAGCACGAAGTTGCCCGTGACATGGGCGGTAAACAAGCCGAACAGGGCGATGAAGCCCAGCGTATCGACATACCCGGCCAAAAAGCCCAGGCTGGTGCCGTATAAACGGCTGTGTGGTGCTTGATCCATGAGGACTCCCTGCGATGCGGTAAACCGCGATAAAAAAATGCATCCGGACGCATGCCCAGCCGCCAATGCCGGCATGGTAAGCCATGTCGCGCGCCGCCGCACCCGTCCTTAGACCAGTCGGCGCGCCGCCATACCTGCCATACCTGATCTTTTGGCCCGTGTCCGCCTCCCGGGCCCTGGGCTACACTGGCCGCAGATCCTGGCCGCGCCCCGGCCTCCCGCATTGCCACCATGGAGCTGCATCATGACCGAACCGACCCTTTCCTCCGCCGCGCCGCTGATACTGATCAACGGCTGCTTCCACACCGTCGACAAGTCGTGCCCACAGGCGAGCGCCGTGGCCATCGCCGACGGCAAATTCCTCGCCGTCGGCGATGCCGACGACGTCATGCGCCACCGCAAGCCGGACAGCCGCGTGATCGACCTGGGTGGCCGCACGGTGATTCCCGGCCTGAACGACTCGCACCTGCACCTGATCCGCGGCGGCTTGAACTACAACCTGGAACTGCGCTGGGAAGGCGTGCCATCGCTGGCCGACGCCCTGCGCATGCTCAAGGAGCAGGCCTTGCGCACGCCGAACCCGCAATGGGTGCGCGTGGTCGGCGGCTGGAACGAATTCCAGTTCGCGGAAAAACGCATGCCCACCCTCGACGAAATCAACGCGGCCGCGCCCGACACCCCCGTCTTCATCCTGCACCTGTACGACCGCGCCCTGCTCAACCGCGCGGCCCTGCGCGTGGTCGGCTACGACAAGAACACGCCGAACCCGCCCGGCGGCGAGATCGTGCGCGATGCATCGGGCAACCCGACCGGCATGCTGATCGCGCGGCCGAACGCGATGATACTGTATGCGACCCTGGCCAAGGGCCCGACCTTGCCGCGCGAACTGCAAGTCAACTCCACGCGCCAGTTCATGCGCGAATTGAACCGCCTGGGCATCACCAGCGCCATCGATGCGGGCGGCGGCTTCCAGAATTATCCGGAAGACTACGCGGTGGTCGAGGAACTGGCGCAAAAGGAGCAACTGACCATCCGCATCGCCTACAACCTGTTCACGCAAAACAAGGGCCGCGAACTGGAGGATTTTGAAAAATGGACGGAGATGGTCACGCCGGGCCAGGGCGACGATTACTACCGCCATAACGGCGCCGGCGAAATGCTGGTGTTTTCCGCCGCCGACTTCGAGGATTTCCTCGAACCGCGCCCGGACCTGGCGCCCGGCATGGACGACGAACTGGAAAAGGTGGTGCGCCACCTGGTCTCCAAACGCTGGCCCTTCCGCCTGCACGCCACCTACGATGAATCGATCGACCGCATGCTGACGGTCTTTGAAAAGGTCAACCGCGATATCCCGTTCGACGGCCTGCACTGGATGTTCGACCACTGCGAAACCATCACGCCGAAAAACATCGACCGGGTCAGGGCGCTGGGCGGCGGCATCGCCATCCAGCACCGCATGGCCTTCCAGGGCGAATACTTTGTCGACCGCTACGGCGCGGAAGCGGCCAAGGCCACGCCGCCGATCGCCCGCATGCGGGCCTCGGGCGTGCCCGTGGGCGGCGGCACGGACGCCACCCGGGTCGCCAGCTACAACCCGTGGACGGCGCTGTACTGGCTGGTATCGGGCCGCACCGTGGGCGGCTTGCGCCTGTACGACGCGGGCAGCCGTTTGTCGCGCGACACGGCGCTGGAACTGTGGACGGCGGGCAGCGCCTGGTTCTCCAGCGAGCAAGGCAAGAAGGGCCGCATCCAGGAAGGCATGCTGGCCGACCTGGCCGTGCTGAGCGCGGATTTTTTCAGCATCGATGAAGAGGCGATCAAGTCGATCGAATCGGTGCTCACCATCGTCGGCGGCAAGATCGTCTACGGCCAGGCGGAATTTACCCATCTGGCGCCGCCAGCCATCCCCGTGCTGCCCGACTGGTCGCCCGTGAAAAACGTGGCCGGCCACTACCGCGCCGCGCCGCCGCAAAAGACCAGCGCCATGCAACAGCACCAGTGCCAGGGCGCCTGCGGCGTGCACGCCCACGCCCACGACGTGGCGCGCAAGAGTTCCGTGCCGGTCTCCAGCCACTCCGGCTTCTGGGGCACGCTGGGGTGCAGCTGCTTTGCGTTTTGAGAGCATGGTGATGCATGTATTCTCATGCGCTGCCGGCGCCCTGGCGCTGGCGGCCGCCCTGCCCACCCAGGCGCAGGAAAACGTGCAGCTGTACGGCCGCCTGAACGTGGCGCTCGAAGCGCTACACTCGTCCGGCAGCGGCGACAGCGTGCGGCGCCTGTCCAACAACCGCTCGGTACTCGGCTTTCGCGGCAGCGAAGACCTAGGCGGCGGCTGGCAGGCGCTGTTCCAGGTCGAGGGCACGCTATCGCCCGACACGGGCGCCGGCAGCCTGGCCGCGCGCGACACGCGCGTCGGCATTGCCGGCCCGTGGGGCACGCTATTTGGCGGCAACTGGACCCTGCCCTACAACAGCGCCACGTCCATGCTCGACCCGTTCTACCCCACCACGGCCGGCTACATGAGCTTGATGGGCAATGGCTCCGCCTCGAACGATAGCAATACCAGCAACACATACTCGTTCGACCGGCGCCAGCAGAACAGCCTGCATTACTGGACGCCGCAGTGGCAGGGCTGGTCGCTGCGCGTGGCGCTCGGCATGGGGGAAGAGCGGCCCGCCAACGGCGCGCATCCGGCACTGACCTCGGCCGCATTGATCTACGACGGCGGCGTCCTGTACGCCACCCTGGCGCGGGAAGACCATCACGACTACCAGGGACGGGGACTGACCGACCAGGGCAGCAAGCTGGCCCTGGCCTGGAGGATCGACAGTGTCACGCAGCTGGCGCTGGCGCTGGAAAACCTGCGCTACGCCACTGCCACGGGTGAGCTGCACCGCCGCACGGCCTACTTTTCCGCCACGCGCCAGTTCGGCCGCCATGGCCTGCGTTTTGGCCTGGCGCATGCCCAAAACGCCAGCGGCAGCGCGCTGGAAAGCATCGGCACGGTGCGTGCGGGAGCGGATACGGGCGCCACCCACGCCACCGCCGGCTACGACTATCAGCTGTCGAAACGCAGCAGCCTGTATGCCTACTACACGCACCTGGCCAACGGCCGCAACGGCATCGCCGACTTTGCCATCAACAGCCTGGGACGCGATGCAGCAACCAAGGGCGCCACCTTGTCGGGCGTGGCGCTGGGAATCCGGCATAATTTCTGATTCGGTGGTTTTCGTGGACAGCCCCGCGCGCGGCGGGTACAGTCAGCAATCGGCAACCAGGGCGGGCATCCACGGACAAACATCATGAAGCGAGCAGCAGCGCCAGCGCGCAGCGACTGGGTCAAGTGCGCCGAACCGGTACAAGGCGTCGAACGCATCGAGGCATGGTTCAAGGGCAAGGCCTATGCCATGCACCGCCACGACACTTACGCCATCGGCCGCACGCTGGCGGGTGTGCAGCGTTTCAGCTACCGCCGCGGCCAGCGCGACAGCCTGCCCGGCAATACCATGATCCTGCATCCGGACGAGGCGCACGATGGCCAGGCGGGCACCGACGCCGGCTTCCGCTACCGCATGCTGTATATCGAACCGGCGCTGTTCCAGGATGTGCTGGGCGGACGCGCGCTGCCCTTCATTGAAGGCGGCGTGTCGACCGATCCCCGCCTGGCGGCGGCCACGTCCGCCTTGCTGCCGCACGACGGCCGCCCGCTCGAAGCGCTGGAACAGAGCGAGGCGCTGGCCGAGCTGGCGCATGCGCTGGCGGCGGCGGCCGGCACGCCGGCGCAGCGTCCAAAAGGCGACTTCCTGGCGGCGCGGCGCGCACGCGACTACTTGCAGGCGCACTGCACCCACGCCGTCACCCTGGCGCAGCTTGAAGCGGCAACGGGACGCGACCGCTGGAGCCTGTCGCACGACTTTCGCGTCTTCTACGGCACCAGTCCGTACCGCTATCTGACGATGCGGCGCCTGGAAATGGTGCGGCGCCTGCTTCTGGCAGGCAGCACGCTCGCCTCGGCCGCCATGGCCGCGGGATTTGCCGACCAGAGCCACATGACGCGGCATTTCCTGAAGACCCATGGACTGACGCCTGGCCGCTGGCTGCGCTACGCCAGCGGCATCGGCCAGGACTGAAAACACCCACGATCGTTCAATACGGCCGGCAAGCGCCTGCGTATTCTGGCTGCATCGCCACTTGAACGGAGCACAGCATGACTATCACCACCACGCGCGGCCAGGGCCGGTCCATCGACCTGGCCGGCAAGGTCTCCCTGTTAGAGGGGCACTGGCAGCCGCGCGTCATCGCCGAAATGAATGACTACCAATTCAAGGTCGTCAAGGTACTCGGCCAATTCCAGTGGCACCGGCACGCCGATACGGATGAAACCTTCATCGTGCTGGACGGCGAATTGCGCATCGCCCTGCGCGGCCCTGGCTACGCGGAAAGGCACGCCATCGTGCTGACTGCCGGCCAGATGGCCGTGGTGCCCAAGGGGGTCGAACATAGACCGTGCGCCCTCGCCGAAACCCGGCTGCTGCTGATCGAACCGCGCGGCGTGGTCAACACGGGCGACGGCGACGCGGGCGAGCGCACGGTGGAGAACGATCAGTGGATTTGAAGCAGGAAAGATAACAGTGACAAAAACAAAAAACCCGCTGACTTTTGCAAGTCAGCGGGCTTTCTGATGAAACCTGGTGCCGTTGGCCGGAATCGAACTGGCGACCTTCACATTACGAATGTGCTGCTCTACCAACTGAGCTACAACGGCGAAGACCCACATTCTACAAACAATGCACAAAATTTGCTAGTGTCAACGCGAACTTTTTTGCATTTTTTTAGCGGCCCGGCTGCGGGCCGCTGAAAATCGTGGAAAAGTGCGGCTTTTTTACTCGGCGTGATACGCGGTGACGCGGGCCACTTCATCCTTCGAGCCGAGGAAGACGGGCACGCGCTGGTGCAGCTTGTGCGGGGCGATGTCCATGATGCGCTGCTGGCCGTCGGTGGCCGCGCCGCCGGCTTGCTCGACGATGAAGGCCATCGGGTTCGCTTCATACATCAGGCGCAGCTTGCCCGGCATCGAGGTGTCGCGCAGGTCGGCCGGGTACATGAAGATGCCGCCGCGGTTCAGGATGCGGTGCACGTCGGCCACCATCGAGGCGATCCAGCGCATGTTGAAATTGGTGCCGCGCGGGCCCGTGTCGCCGGCCAGCAGTTCGTCGACATAGCGCTTCACGGGCGGATGCCAGTGGCGCGCGTTCGACATGTTGATGGCGAATTCCTTCGTCGTGGGCGGAATCTGCATATTGCTTTGCGTGAGGACCCACGAACCCATCTCGCGGTCCAGGGTGAAGCAGTTCACGCCGTTGCCGAAGGTCAGCACCAGCATGGTTTGCGGGCCGTACACGGCGTAGCCGGCCGCCACTTGCTTGCAGCCCGCCTGCATGAAGTCCTGCTCGGTCGGCTGGCCCATGCCGTCCGGCGCCTTCAGCACGGAGAAGATGGTGCCGATCGAGACGTTGACGTCGATGTTCGACGAGCCGTCCAGCGGGTCGAACAGCAGCATGTATTCGCCCTTCGGATAGCGGTTCGGGATCGGGTGGATCGATTCCATCTCTTCCGACGCCATGGCCGCCAGGTGGCCGCCCCATTCGTTCGCTTCCAGCAAAATCTCATTGGAGATGATGTCGAGTTTTTTCTGTACCTCGCCCTGCACGTTTTCCGTGTCGGCCGTGCCCAGCACTTCACCGAGGGCGCCCTTGCCGACGGCGTGGCTGATGGTCTTGCAGGCGCGCGCGACGACTTCGATCAGCAGGCGCAGTTCGGCCGGAATGCTGTTGTTCGAGCGCTGCTCTTCAACCAGGTATTGCGTAAGACTGATGCGTTTCATGAAACCCCTTAGTAATAGTGTTTTAAATACGTCTCGTGCGGTGATTGTCGGCTTACGCGCCGTTGGCGCCAAGCCGACCTACGAAATCATGACGCCGTGTAGGTCGGATCAGCCCGCAGGGCGTAATCCGACACACCGTCAATTGGCCAGCGCCTTGCTGACCACTTCCATCACGTCGTTCGACAAACTGGCCTGGCCGGCGACTTGCTCCAGCGCGTCGCGCATGTGGCCTTGCAGCGCCGGCACGTAACGGCGCCAGCGGTCCATGGAGCGCGCCAGGCGGGCGGCCACCTGCGGATTCAGGGCGTCGAGCGCGATGACCTGCTCGGCCCAGAAGGCGTAGCCGCTGCCGTCAGACGCATGGAATTGCGATGGATTGCCATTGGTGAAATTGAAGATCAGACTGCGCGCACGATTCGGGTTTTTCAAGGTGAACGCCGGATGCGTCATCAGCTGGCGCACGGCTTGCACGTCGGTCGTCGGCGCGGCCGCCTGCATGGCGAACCATTTGTCGACCACCAGCGCCTCGTTCTCGAAGTCTGCATAGAAACTGCTCAAGGCCGCCTGCGCATGCGGCTGCGAGCCGGAATGAATCAGCGCCGCCAGCGCCGCGGCGCGGTCCGTCATGTTGCCGGCATTGTCGAACTGCAGCCGCGCCAGGTCCAGCTCCGCCGCTTCGGGCGCGATCAGCAGATACGACAGGGCCAGGTTTTTCAGCGCGCGCTTTCCGGCCGACAGGGCGTCGGGGCTGTAGTCTCCCGGCGTCTGGTTGGCGTGGTACTGCGCCAGCAATTCAGGTTTCAGGGCCGCGGCGATGGTGCGGCGCATGAACTGGCGCGCCGCATGGATCGCCTGCGGGTCGACTTGCGCCATGCGCTCGGCGATGATGGTTTCCGACGGCAGGATCAGGGCCAGCTCGCGGAAAGCGGGATCGAGCGTGTCGTCGGCCAGCAGGGCGCGCTGCGCTGCGATGAAGGTGTCGTCCAGCGCCAGGGGCTCGCCGGCGGCGACGGCGGCGGTCAGTTTCAGCAGGCGCTCCATGGCCAGGCGCTGGCCCGCTTCCCAGCGGTTCACGGGATCGCTGTCGTGGCGGAACAGGTGCAGCAACTCCGCATCGGTATAGCCGTATTCGAGCACCACGGGCGCGGAAAAATCGCGCAGCAGCGATGGCACGGGTTCTTCCGTCACATGCGTGAAGCGGAAAGTCTGCGACGCCTGCGTCAATTCCAGCACCACGCTGGCCGCGCCGTTCGACGCCACGCCATCCACGTGCAGCGGCAGGTCGCTGCCATCGGCGGCCAGCAAGCCGACGGTGACGGGAATGTGGAAAGGCAGTTTTTTCGGCTGGCCCGGCGTGGCGGGGCAGCTTTGCGCCAGGGTCAGCTCGAACGTCCGGCTGGCGGCGTCGTAGCGCGTGGAAGCGGTGACGACGGGCGTGCCGGCCTGGCTGTACCAGCGTTCGAACTGGCTGAAGTCGCGGCCATTCGCGTCCGCCATGGCGGCGCGGAAGTCGTCGCACTGCACGGCCTGGCCATCGTGGCGTTCGAAATACAGGTCCATACCCTTGCGGAAACCGTCGCGGCCGACCAGGGTCTGGTACATGCGCACCACTTCGGCGCCCTTCTCGTAAATGGTGACCGTATAAAAGTTATTGATCTCGACGAAAGAGTCGGGACGCACGGGATGGGCCATCGGGCCCGCGTCTTCGGGGAACTGCGCCTGGCGCAGCGTACGCACCTGGTCGATGCGCGTGACGGCGCGGCCCGTGTCCGTGCCGATCATGTCAGCCGAGAATTCCTGGTCGCGGAATACCGTCAAGCCTTCCTTCAGCGACAGCTGGAACCAGTCGCGGCAGGTCACGCGGTTGCCGGTCCAGTTATGGAAGTATTCATGGCCCACTACCGCTTCGATGCCCGCGTAATCGACGTCGGTCGCCACGCGCGAGTTGGCCAGCACGTACTTGGTGTTGAAGATGTTCAGGCCCTTGTTTTCCATGGCGCCCATGTTGAAGTCGCCCACGGCAACGATCATGAAGCGGTCCAGGTCCAGTTCCAGGCCGAAGCGTTCCTCGTCCCAGCGGATCGAGTTTTTCAGCGACTGCATGGCGTAATCGGTCTTATCGAGGTTGCCCTCTTCCACCCACACCTGCAGCAGCACTTCGCGGCCCGATTTCAAGGTATAACGCTCTTCCTGGCACACCAGGCGCGCCGCCACCAAGGCGAACAGATAGGATGGTTTCTTGAACGGGTCTTCCCACTTGGCGTAATGGCGGCCGTCGCCCAGGTCGCCCTCTTCGATCAGGTTGCCGTTCGATAGCAGCACCGGATAGCGTTCCTTGTCGGCGCGCAGCATGACCGTGTACCTGGCCATCACATCCGGGCGGTCCGGGAAGAAGGTGATGCGGCGGAAGCCTTCCGCTTCGCACTGCGTGAAGAAATTATGATTCGACACGTACAGGCCGGACAGCGAGGTATTGTCCTGCGGCGCCAGCACGGTCTCGATATCGAGCAGCACCTCGCCCGGGGCCTTGGGGATGGTCAGCATGCCGGCCGTCAGCTTGTATTGCGACGGTTTCAGCAGCTTGCCGTTCAGGCGTACCATCACCAGTTCGATGTGTTCGCCGTGCAATTCAATGCTGCGGCTGCTGCTGGCAGGGTTGTGGCGCATGCGGATCCGGCTCGCCACCACTGTGCGGGCGGGATCAAGATCGAAACCAAGTTCGACGCTGTCGACCAGGAAGCTGGGCGGCGTGTAATCTTTGCGGTAAATCGTCTGAGGGCTATCTGTGCGCATAGGGATTTGGGTGGGAGCGGAGGCAAAAGCCTATTTTACCAACACCAGCCCCCGCTCGTCGCGATTCAGCTCAGGAATGTTGGATTCCCTTACACGCCGACATGCTCGGTAACATTCTGTAATAATGAATAGAAACAAATAGAACTATTCTTATAATACTAAGCGATGAATTGTGTCTACTAATCAGGAGGTCATGCAATGAAACGTTATCTCACCATCATGATGGCCGCATTGACCGTGTTGCTGACCGGATGCGCCACCACCATACGCAGCGATGTCACCGTCTTCCATGAGTGGCCCGCGCAATTGCAGGACAAATCGTATGCGTTTGAAGCGCCAGCGGCGGAAGACGACACGCTGGAATACCGCAGCTACCAGAACCTGGTGCGCGCGGAACTGGCCAAGCACGGCTTCGGCGAAGCTTCCGGCCCCGCGGCGGCCAATTTGCGCGTGGCAATGAATTTTTCCACCGTCGACTATCCTGAACGCGTGCTGCAGGCCACCGACCCGTTCTGGTATGGTCCCGGCTACTGGCCTGGCCGCTACGGCTACCGCTACGGCGCATGGCCAGGCTATGGCCGCTTCGGCTACAACCCCTATTGGTATGGCCCGCTGGAAATGGAAGAGAGCGTACGCCATAAGTACGAACGCGAATTGCGCGTGACGATCAATGACCGCAGCGGCAAGAAACTGTACGACGTGACCGTGCAATCGACCAGCAACAAGCGCGCCACGTCGCAAGTGATGCCCGCCATGGTGGCGAGCGCCTTTGCCGACTTCCCTGGACAGAGTGGAGTTCCCCGCAAGGTGGAAGTCAAAGTGGAATAAGTCACTGACGCTCAAAAAAACCGGCTGGTGCAGCGATGCGCCAGCCGGTTTTTTCATGTCTGTTTTATGCCTATGAGTAATATGCCTCGGCGGCAAAGGTGAGCGCGCCGATCAGGGCCACGGCCAATAACAGCACGAGCAGCAGGCGGCCGAACTTCGGCGCGCCGTCATGTGGGCCGCTCATGGCACGATGATGGTCGAACCAGTCGTCTTGCGCCCTTCCAGGTCCGTGTGCGCCTGGGCGATATTGGCCAGGCTGTAGCGCTGGTTGATCTCGATCTGCACTTCGCCGCTGCTGACGACGCCGAACAGCGAGGCCGCCATCTCTTCCAGGTTGGCACGGTTCGAGGCATAGCTGAACAGGGCCGGGCGCGTGATGAAGAGCGAGCCGCGCGAGGCCAGTTCGCTCAGCGTAAAGGCCGGCACGGGACCGGAAGCGTTGCCGAAGCTGACCATCATGCCCAACGGCGCCAGGCAGTCGAGCGAGCCCGTAAACGTGTCCTTGCCGATGGAATCGTAGACCACGGAGACGCCCTTGCCGCCCGTGATCTCGCGCACGCGCTCGACGAAGTTTTCCG
This sequence comes from Janthinobacterium sp. GW821-FHT03C10, assembly GCF_059420865.1. Taxonomy (NCBI): domain Bacteria; kingdom Pseudomonadati; phylum Pseudomonadota; class Betaproteobacteria; order Burkholderiales; family Oxalobacteraceae; genus Janthinobacterium; species Janthinobacterium sp. GW821-FHT03C10. Next base: position 180,971 of record NZ_JBWKUN010000006.1, read on the forward strand.
TGTTGTAGTTGATGACGTGGGCCGCGCCGTGCGCCTTGGCCAGCGCCGCCTTTTCATCGGAACCGGCCGTGCCGATCAGGTTCACGCCCAGCACCTTGGCCCACTGGCAGGCGATCAGGCCCACACCGCCAGCGGCCGCGTGGAACAGGATGGTATCGCCCGCCTTCAGCGCCACCGTGCGGTGGAACAGGTATTGCACCGTCAAGCCTTGCAGCATCATGGCGGCGGCCGTATCGAAACCGATGCGCTCGGGCAGCACCAGCAGCAGGGCCGCCGGCAGGTTGCGCTGCTGCGCATAGGCGCCATTGATACGCGCCGCGTAGGCCACGCGGTCGCCGACCTTCACTTCCGTGACGCCCTCGCCCACCGCCTCGACGATGCCCGCGCCTTCCACGCCGAGGCCATTGGGCAGCGGCTGCGGATACAAGCCCGTGCGGAAATACACGTCGATGAAATTGAGGCCGATCGCCTCATGCTTGACGCGCGCCTCGCCGGGCCCCGGCGGCGGCAGTTCCACGTCCACGTATTCCATCACTTCCGGGCCGCCCACGCGCTGTACGCGGATGGCCTTGGTGGTAATCGTTGCGCTCATGCTCATCTCCTTGTCTGGGTGAATCAGGCGGCAGCAACGGCCCGCGCCTGCAGCTGCGACAGCACCAGGTGCGCCGACGACAGATTCGTCGCGCACGCCACGTTGTGCACGTCGCAGGCGCGCACCAGGGCATTGATGTCCGGCTCGTGCGGCTGCGGCGTCATCGGGTCGCGCAGGAAGATCACGCAATCGATCAAGCCTTCCACCAGCAGCGAGCCGATCTGCAAGTCGCCGCCGAACGGGCCGGAATGCTTGCGTTCGACGGCCAGGCCCAGCTCATTGATCAGGCGGCCGCCCGTGGTGCCCGTGGCCGACAGTTCGCAGCCCTGCAAAAAGTCCAGGTATTCGCCCGCCAGGGTAATCATGTCATCTTTTTTCTTGTCGTGGGCAATCAGGGCGATGCGTGTTTTCATGGTAAGGGCGTTTTCAGTGGGTGGAGGAATTATTTCTTTTTCGACAGCAAGTAAATACCGGCCAATACCAGGCTGGTGCCAGCCAGTTGCCAGTTGGTGATCGGTTCATTGAGGATCATGGCGCCCAGGAACAGGGTCGAGACGGGGCCGATCATGCCCGCCTGCGAAGCGACGGGCGCGCCGATGCGTTCGACGGCGATCATCGTCATAAAGACGGGCATCACCGTGCAAAAGATGCCATTAAGCAATGACAAGCCATACACGGGCATGGGCTGGATCAGCAATTCGACGGGGCGCAGGATGAAAAACTGGGCGATGCAGGCAAAGCTGGCCACGCACATCGCATAGCTGACCAGGCGCATGGAGCCGATGCGTTTCACCAGCTCGCCCGAACCCAGCAGATACACGGCATACGAACAGGCCGAGCCCAGCACGAGGGTGGAACCGAGGGCCACATTGCTGGCGCCGCCCTGCAAATCGTGCACGAATACCAGCACGATGCCGCAGTACGAGGTCAGCAAGGCCAGCCACTGCAGGCGGCTGATGCGCTGCTTGAAGTACACGGTGGTAATCAAGAGCACGAAGGTCGGCGTGAGAAACAGGATCAGCCGTTCCAGCCCCACGGAAATATATTGCAGGCCCAGGAAGTCCAGATAGCTGGACAGGTAATAGCCGACGAGACCCAGACCGACCAGGCGCCAGCGGTCGCTGGTCGACAGCGGCGGCTCCGTGCGCATCTTCCACCAGGCGATGACGGCGAACACGGGCAGCGAAAAGATCATCCTGAAGGCGATCAGGGTGACGGCATCGATCTGGTAGCGGTACAGCAGCTTGGCGACGATGGCCTTGGTGGAAAACAGCACCGCACCGCCCACGGCGATGGCCAGGCCACCGAGGTAGACGGAACGGGGAATAGATGGAGGATTTGCTTGCGGGGAACTGGAGCTCATGCCCAGATTGTAATGGCAAAAGCCAAAGACGGCGTGGATGGGGCGTAGGTCGGGTTAGCCCAAAGGGCGTAACCCGACACCACCGCAACGTAACCCGCCCCCCATCCCCGCCAACCATGTTGTCGGATTACGCGCGGCATGGCCGCGCTAATCCGACCTACCCTTTACGCCACCACCACCGCCGCCGCGCCCGCCGTGACCGTGGCCGTCGTCACGCGCGCAATCACGTTCGAAGGCGCCGCCGTGCCGATCAGTTTATTCACCTGCTTGAACTGCGCCACCAGCTTGCCAGGCGTCAAGGTGACCACCGTGTAGCCCTGCGCATCCGTGTTCAGGTGCTTGATCCACGGGTTGTTGCCCAGGCCGGACAATTGCTGCGCCAGGCCCAGCAAGGTCGCGCTGAAGTCAGTGCTCGCTTTCAAGCCAGCCTGCACGGCAGCGACCGTCGCGTCCAGTTGCGCCTCCGGCACGCCCTTGGCGGCCAGCGCGCCGCGCAACTGCACGCGCAATTGTTCCAGCAGGCTGTCAACGGTGGGCGCGGCCTTGCCCATGGTGTAGTCGAGCAGGTTGACGTCGAGGTTGACCGTGCCCAGGCCCGTCACGGGAATGGCCAGCGGGTAGCTGACGAGGGTGCCGATGTCGCCCATGGCGCCGGCGGCCGACTTCAGGTAGCTGAAGAAGGAATCCGAGCTGACGCCGGCCGACACGAGGTCCACCATGACGGGCGTGCCGCCGCCGGCCGCGTCGAAGTCGTCGCTGACCGTGCCGGCGAAGAACGAGTGGATATCACCCGTGATGGCCACCACGTTGCCGATGGCATTGTTTTTCAGGTGCGCCATCAGGTTCTTGCGCTCGCTGTTGTAGCCGTCCCACTGGTCGCAATTGAGCAGGAAGCGCGTGAAGAACGGCGCCAGCGCCGCTTGCTGGCCCGACGCGGCGACGAAACTTGAGGCGGCGCCCTTGGCCTGCACGTCGGGCTTGATCCAGCCGAAGGCGATCACCTGTGCGGCGGCGGCCGGCGAGCCGCTGTTGTAGGCGGCTACCGTGATACCGGCCTGGGCCGCGCTCAAACCGGCGCCCACGGCAGCGGCGCCCTGCGCGCTGGCGTTGGCGGCCGCGCCGGCGATCGCCATGGCCGCTGCCTGCGCCACGGCCTGCGATGCACCGGCCGTCGAAGCGGCCACGATGGCGCAGGCCAGCGGCACGCTGCCGCCCACCAGCGGCAGGGTGCTGGCGATGGCCTGGCCCACTTTCGACATGGCGCTCAGCGCCAGCAGGGTGGCAATCGCATCCGTGCCATTCAAGCCCATGCGCAGCAGGGACACTTCATTGCCCCACAGCTTCCAGGTGGACGTGGCCGCCTTCATCTTGCTTTTCCACCAGTCGCGCTGGGTCGTGCCCAGCATGGCAACAAAGGCCAGCGGGTCGGCGCCGGCCTTGGTGGCGGCCGCCATTTTCTGCCCTTCCACGCTGTCGAACAGCGCTTGCGGCACCAGGTAGCGGCTGCCGATGCTGCCCAGCGGCTTGCCCGTGGCGGGATTGATGGTCGACTCGGCGACCGCATGGTCGGCGCGGTACAGGCGCTCGTCCGTCATCACCAGCTGCATCAGTTTGCCGAACTGGAAATCGCGGTAGATCTGGATGTTCTGGAACGTTGTCGCGGCGGCATCGAACGTGACGTCGGCCGGCATGTATTCGAACCATGCCTGGTTGGCGCTGCGGCGGCGGGCCGGCTGGTGCAGATCGCTGCCATCCGTCGCCACGATGCCTTCGTAGGTGGAGGCATCCTGCCAGGCGTCGTCCGTGAATTCGTGGTCGTCCCAGATGGCGATGAAGGCGAAGCGCTCGTGCACGGCTTGCAGGCGCGTATCGGTGCGGTATTTCTTGTACAGGTAGCGGTAATCGGCCACGGTCGTCGCGTATTTCGCGCCGGAGGTGCCGCTTTTATACGTGCCATCTGGCAATTTCAACTGGTCGTGGCGGCTTTCCACGGCGCCGCTCTGGAACGCTTCACCCACCGTTTCATAGATGTAGTCGCCCAGGTGGACGATGAAATCGAGCGATTCGTTGGCGGCGATGTGCGACAGCGCGCCCCAGTGGTTGATGCTCCAGTCCTGGCACGTCAGGTAGGCGAACTGCAGCTGCGACACGTCGCTGGTCGCAGCCGGCGCCGTCTTGAAGCGGCCCACGTTCGAGCGCACGTCGCCGGCGATGAACTGGTAAAAATACACCTGGCCCGGCTGCAGGCCCGTCACCTTGTGGCGCAGCGTGTTGTCGAAATCGGCTTTCAGGGGCAGCTTGGCATCCACGATGGGCGTGCCGGCCAAGGCCGTATTACCGCCCAGGCCGGCCGTATTGTCGGCGGCGCTGACGATCAGGCGCACGGCGACGTCCGATTTACCGGCCACGGCGGGCGCGACGGCGTCGAAACTGGCGGGCACGACGCGCGTCCACAGCATGGCGCTGTCGGCGCGCGGGTCGCCCGAAGCCACGCTTTGCGGGAATTTCCAGTCGCTGCCCGAGGCCAGCGGCACGCCAGGATCGCTGTGATCGCTGCTGCCGCAGGCCGTGAGCCCGGCGGTGGCCACGGAAACCGTAATGAAGCCGCCCAATTTCAGAAATTGCCGTCTATCCATTTGACTTGCCATGATGTCGCGCCCTCGATATGGTGAAAGCGCGTCACTTTAGCAACAGATTGTGTCATCCTGATGACGGGGCCATGCCGCTTCGCAGGGGGCCGATATGCTAAAATGTCGGCCACAATTGAACACCCGTCTAAGGAAGATTCGACATGGCAGGACATAGCAAATGGGCCAATATCAAGCATAAAAAGGCTGCCACCGATGCCAAGCGCGGCAAAATCTGGACGCGCCTGATCAAGGAAATCACGGTCGCGGCCCGCATGGGCGGCGCCGATATCGCGGCCAATCCGCGCCTGCGCCTGGCCGTCGACAAGGCGGCTGACGCCAATATGCCGAAAGACAACGTCCAGCGCGCGATCAACCGCGGCAGCGGCGGCGTCGACGGCGCCAACTACGAGGAAGTGCGCTACGAAGGCTACGGCGTGGGCGGCGCGGCCGTCATCGTCGAATGCATGACCGACAACCGCGTGCGCACGGTGGCCGAAGTGCGCAACGCCTTCAACAAGAATGGCGGCAACATGGGCAACGAAGGCTCCGTCGCCTTCATGTTCCAGCACTGCGGCCAGCTGCTGTTCGCGCCGGGCACCGACGAAGACAAGCTGATGGAAGCGGCCCTGGAAGCGGGCGCCGAAGACGTCATCGCCGACGAGGAAGGCGGCTTCGAAGTGCTGACCCCCGTACACGATTTCGCCGCCGTCAAGGAAGCGCTGGAAGCGGCCGGCTTCAAGGCCGAAGTGGCCGAAGTCATCATGAAGCCGGCGACGGAAACCGTGTATGCGGGCGACGACGCCATCAAGATGCAAAAGCTGATCGATGCGCTGGAACTGCTGGACGACGTCCAGGAAGTGTTCACCAACGCCCTCATTGAGAATTAATCACTCTGCACACAAGGGCGGCACCGCCGCCCTGCAACCCACACTGAACGAACGGTCCCTATGAAAATTCTGGTAGTCGGCTCTGGCGGCCGCGAACACGCCCTGGCCTGGAAACTGGCCCAGTCCGAACGCATACAGATGGTGTATGTCGCTCCGGGCAACGGCGGCACCGCGCGCGATGCGCGCCTGGTCAATCTCGACATCAGCGACCCGCAATTGCTGGCCGACTTCGTTCAGCAGGAACACATCGGCCTGACCGTCGTCGGCCCGGAAGTGCCGCTGGCGGCCGGTATCGTCAACCTGTTCCGCTCGCGCGGCCTGAAGATCTTCGGCCCGACCAAGGAAGCGGCGCAGCTGGAATCGTCGAAGGACTTCGCCAAGGCCTTCATGCAGCGCCACGGCATCCCGACGGCCGCCTACCAGACCTTCTCCGACATCGCTCCCGCGCACGCCTACATCGACGCCATGGGCGCGCCGATCGTCATCAAGGCCGACGGCCTGGCCGCCGGCAAGGGCGTGGTCGTTGCCATGAGCCTGGAAGAAGCGCACCAGGCGGTCGACATGATGCTGTCCGATAACCAGTTCGGCGACGCCGGCGCGCGCATCGTCATCGAGGAATTCCTCGCCGGCGAAGAAGCGAGCTTCATCGTCATGTGCGACGGCAAGAACATCCTGCCGCTGGCCACCAGCCAGGACCACAAGCGCCTGAAGGACCACGACCAGGGCCCGAACACGGGCGGCATGGGCGCGTATTCGCCGGCCCCCATCGTCACGCCGGCCATGCATGCGCGCGTCATGCGCGAAATCATCGTGCCGACCATCCAGGGCATGGCCAAGGACGGCATCACGTTCACGGGCTTCCTGTACGCAGGCCTGATGATCGACGACAAGGGCACGCCGAAGACGCTGGAATTCAACTGCCGCATGGGCGACCCGGAAACGCAGCCCATCATGGCGCGCCTGAAGACCGACCTGGTCACCGTCATGGAACACGCTGTCAACGGCACGCTCGACGCCGTGGAACTGGAATGGGACCGCCGCACGGCCGTCGGCGTCGTCATGGCCGCCGCCGGCTACCCGGACGATCCCGTCAAGGGCACGCCGATCGGCGACATCCCGGCCGAAACGGCGGACTCCGTCACCTTCCATGCGGGCACCCGCATCGACGGCGAACGCCTGGTCACCAACGGCGGGCGCGTGCTGTGCGTGGTGGGCCTGGGCGACAGCATCAAGATGGCGCAGAAGCAGGCGTATGAGACCGTGGAAAAAATCCATTTCGACGGCGCGCAGTACCGCCGCGACATCGGCTGGCGCGGTTTGAAGCACTAAGCACGCCCCTGGCGGCGAACGGCGGGGCCGGCGCGGAGATTATCCGTCCCGGCCCCGTGTGCATAGGCGCGCCGGGAAACCGGCATCTGCGCTAAGATTTTGCCTTCCTGACAAAATTACAGCCCATGACCACACGCTCCCATCCCTCCCTCGCCGAACTGCGCCGGCTCGGCATGATCACGCCCCAGGAACTCGGCGAGGCGATGGACGAACTGGACATCCTCGCCCAGCCCGACGAGGACGATGTCGACATGCCACGACTGGCCGCCGGCGCAGGTCTCGCCGACACCCTGGCATGGCTGCTGCGCACCGACCTGCTGCCGCAGGACGACTTCCTGCGGCGCGTGCGCGACCTGCCGCGCCAGCATGACGGCGCGGCCCTGCTCGAGCGTCAGCAACTGGCCGCCGACACGCTAACGCTGGTCAACCGCCAGGCCATCGACACCCTGTACGACGAAGACCTGCTCGACCAGTGGCAACGCGATGCCGCGCACGCCAGCTTGCCGGCGGACCGCCTGCTCGCCTCGCCGGTCGCCGCCCTGCGCGACATGCTCCGGCAAGGCACCCTGACGGCGCAACAATTCGAGGCGCTGCGCCTGCGCACACGCCAGCGCGGCTCGGAACTGGCCTGTCTCATCGTCGACGCCGCCGCGCGGCAGGCCCGCCCCGCCTATGCCCGCCCGGGCACGTGGGTGATGGCCGCGCTGCTACTGCTGGTGCTGGCCTTTGCGGTCCGCACCATCGTCTCGAGGCAGCCGTCCGCCCCCGCCGTCCCCGTCGCCGGGCAAGGCACCGAGCGGCCCGATCTGCAGCAGCGCGCCGCGCAGGCCGTGGAGAGTGCGCGCGTGCCCGGCGGGCCGGACCTGTCCATCACTGTGGTGCAGGAGAACGCTGCGCCGCCGGCACGCTAATGCACGGCGCACTTCCCGCGCCGGCGGCCATGATGGCATACTGCCGTTTTGCCACCAATGCGGGGAAGCCATGGCCTGGAATGAAGGATACGTGTCGGATATCGAGTACACCAACGGTTTTTACAGCGACCTGAGTCCGCATCACCTCAATTTCAGCTGCATCCTCAACGGCATCGAACCAGTGCCCCTGGATCAACCCTACACCTACTTTGAACTGGGCTTCGGGCGCGGCCAGACGCTCAACGTACTGGCCGCAGCCAACCCCAACGGCCAGTTCTACGGCAACGATTTCAATCCGGCCCATGTCGCCGGCGCACGCGCCCTGGCGGCAAAGGCACAGTTGGGCAATCTGACCCTGCTGGAAAACAGCTTTGAAGAATTGGCCCAGGGCCGCGTGCCCGATCTGCCGCAGTTCGACTTCATTACCTTGCACGGCATCTACACTTGGGTCAACCGGGAGAACCGCCAGCATATCGTCGACTTCATTGCACGCTATCTGAAACCGGGCGGTATCGTTTCACTCAGCTATAACGCCATGCCTGGATGGAGTTCCGCCCTGCCCCTGCAACGCCTGCTGCTGGAGTTTGCCGCCAGCTTCCCCGGCCGCAGCGACTTGCAGATGCAGGCTGGCATCGCCTATGTGCAGCAGTTGCAGAACCTGCAGGCCGGCTACATCACGGCCAATCCCGCACTCGCGCCGCGCCTCAATGCGCTCATCAACAGCGATCCCCATTACAGCGTGCATGAATACCTGAACCAGAACTGGGAACCGCTGTACCACGCCGACGTGATGCGCGATGTGGCGCGCGCCAAGCTCGATTTTGCCGGCTCGTCCGACCTGCCTTTTGCCTTTCCCGAGCTGTATCTGAACGCCGGCCAGCAAGCCACCATCGACTTGCTGCCCGACGCGGCCATGCGCGAAACGATGAAGGATTATTTTCTCGACACCAGCTTCCGCAAGGATGTGCTGGTACGCGGCGCGCGGCGCATGGGGACGGTGCGCCAGGCCGAATGTTACGCCGACGTACACCTGGCCATGCTGGTGCCGCGCGCAAAAATGACTTTTACCTTCCAGACCAAGGCCGGCGTCGTGACAGGCAACGAGCAGGTCTACGGCGCCGTCTGCGACGCGCTGGCGAACGGCCCGCATAGCCTGGCCGAATTGGCCGCACTGCCTTCCTTGCCCGGACAGAGCGTGCAAAGCCTGGCGGAGGTGGCGGCCATGCTGGTCACCGGCAGCCAGGTCGTGATGTATTTTCCAAATGAGGCGCAGGGCGACAATGGCGACGCGGCCGCGCACCGCCTGAACCGGGCCACCGGCGCGCAGCTGCGCTACGGCGACGACTACCGCATCCTGTGCTCGCCATTGACAGGCAGCGGTATCGACACGGAATTCATCGACCGGCTGCTGTTTTCGCTGCTGAGCCAGGAGCGCGAGCAGCCGGACCTGGTCACCCTGCAGGCGCAGGCGGCCACCGCCATGGCGCAGTGCGGGCGCCGCCTGCTCAAGGATGGCGCTGCATGCGCAGACGAGGCCGCGCATCAGCAGCTGCTCAACGCCGCCATCGAGGAATTCATGCGGGACGCACTGCCTGTGCTGCAGCAATTGCGCGTGCTGTAGAAGGTGCTGGCCGCGGACGGTGCGCGCGGCCAGCCGCAAAACCACAGCGCCAGCGCCGCCCTATCACAAAAACGCGTAACAGGGTACAATCCGTCCTTACTTTTTTATTTCGGCCTCGTCGGCCCACGCGATGTCGTCAACTCCCTCTCCTTCGGCCGTCAAGGCTTATTTGCTCGATTTGCAAAGCCGTATCGTGCACGCGCTCGAAGCGCAGGACGGCAAGCCCTTCCTGACCGATGCCTGGCAGCGCCCCGAGGGCGGCGGCGGCATTTCGCGGCTGATCGAGGAAGGCAATGTGTTCGAGCGGGGCGGCGTGAATTTTTCGCACGTCACCGGCGCAGCACTGCCGCCATCGGCCGCGGCCGCGCGCCCTGAACTGGGCGGCAAGGCATGGGAAGCAATGGGCGTGTCGCTGGTGCTGCATCCGCGCAATCCCTACGCGCCCACGGTGCACATGAACGTGCGCTTTTTCAGCACCGTGAATACCGATGGCGAAGCCGTATGGTGGTTCGGCGGCGGCATGGACTTGACGCCGTATTACGGCGACGCGGGCGACGTGAAGCACTTCCATCAGGTGTGCCATGATGCGCTGGCGCCGTTTGGCGCGGAACTGCATCCGAAGTTCAAGCAGTGGTGCGACGATTACTTCTACCTGAAGCACCGGCGCGAAGCGCGCGGCGCCGGCGGGATCTTCTTCGACGACTTCAATGCCCTGGGTTTTGACGACAGCTTTGCCATGCTGCGCAGCGCGGGCGACGCTTTCATCGACGCCTACGTGCCGATCCTGGCGCGGCGCAAAGACACGCCCTACGGCGAACGCGAACGCGATTTCCAGTGCTACCGGCGCGGACGCTATGTCGAGTTCAATCTGGTCTTCGACCGCGGTACCCTGTTCGGCCTGCAGTCGGGCGGACGCACAGAGGCGATCCTGATGTCGATGCCGCCCGTGGTCAAGTGGCGCTACGACTGGCACCCGGAAGCGGGCAGTCCCGAAGCGGCGTTGTATACTGACTTCCTCGTGCATCGCGACTGGCTGCAGGCGTGACGGAAGTTGGCACGGCGGGTAGTACTGCGACCAGTACGGCATGCGTGACGCTGCTGGGCGGCAGCTACGATCCGGTGCACATGGGCCACGTCGCGCTGGGCACGCATTTTTCCAGCCTGCTGCACGCCGATGAACTGCGCGTGATTCCGGCCGGCGCGCCCTGGCAAAAGGGTAAGCTGGGCGCCAGCGGCGCGCAGCGCGCCGAGATGGCCAGCCTGGCCTTCGCCGGCCTGCCCCTGCCCGTGGTGATCGACCGCCAGGAAATCGAGCGCAGCGAACATGGCCAGGCCAGCTACACCATCGATACCTTGCGCCAGGTACGCGCCGAGCTGGGACCGCGCGCTTCCATCGTTTTCCTGATGGGCGCCGACCAGCTGCAGCGGCTCGCGACATGGCGCGAATGGCAGCATTTATTTGAATACGCGCATATCTGCGTCGCGGCCCGCCCCGGCTTCGCGCTGAATGACACAGCAGTACCGCAAGTGGTCGCCGATGCATTTTCGCGCCGCCTGGGGTCTCTGGAAAGCATCCGCAACACGCCGCACGGTCTGACTTATCTGGCACAGGACTTCGCGGTGGATATCTCCGCCACCGAAATACGTGCGGCATTACAACGGGGGAATCGGGCAAACCCGCTTGTTTCCCCGCTAGTGCTAGACTATATTGAACAACATAATTTATACAAAAGCTAAATGGACATCAAAAAACTGCAAACCCTCGTCGTTGACGCCCTTGAAGACGTCAAAGGCCAAGACATCGCCGTCTTCGAAACGAGCCACCTGACCAGCCTGTTCGACCGCATCGCGATCGTCTCCGGCACCTCGAACCGTCAAACCAAGGCGCTGGCCGCCTCGGTGCGCGACAAGGTCAAGGACGCCGGCGGCCAAATCATCGGCATGGAAGGCGAGGACACGGGTGAATGGGTGCTGGTCGATCTGGGCGACATGATCGTCCACATCATGCAAGCGCCTATCCGCGCCTACTACCGCCTGGAAGAAATCTGGGGCGACACTCCGGTCAAGCTGGGCGCCGCCAAGCGCGCGCCGAAAAAAGCGGCCGGCGACGAGCCGAAAAAGGTCAGCGGCCATCTGGCGGCAAGCAAGGCCAATGTGGAAGCTGCGCCCGTGATTGAAAAGAAAGCGCCAGCGAAGAAAGCCACGGCTGCCACCGCCGCCAAGAAACCGCCGGCGAAAAAAGCCGCCGTTTCCAAAGCCGTCGGCAAGACCGTGAAAGTCGCGCCTACCAAGACCGAAGCGGCCGCTGTGAAAGCGCTGAAAGCGCTGCCGGAGAAAAAAGTACGCGCCCCGCGCGCGGCCAAGCCGGCAGCCGATGCAGCACCGGCAAAAACCGTGATCAAGCGTATCAAAAAAGTCGAAGCGTAAGCGTCGATGCAGCTCATCATCGCTGCGGTCGGCCATAAAATGCCGGCCTGGATAGAGACGGGCTTCGCGGAATACGCGAAGCGCATGCCGCCGGAATTACGCATCGTGCTGAAAGAAATCAAGCCGGTGGAGCGTTCCGGCAGCAAGACCGCCGCCACGGCGATGGCGCTGGAACGCGAGCGCATCGAAGCCGTCCTGCCCAAGGGCGTGCGCATCATCGCCCTCGACGAACGCGGCAAGGACCTGACCAGCGTCGGCCTGTCGCAGCAATTGATGGCGTGGCAGCAGGATGGCCGCGACACGGCTTTCCTGATCGGCGGCGCCGACGGCCTCGATCCGCAACTCAAGGCGCGTGCCGAAGGCATGCTGCGCATCTCCAGCATGACCCTGCCGCACGGCGTGGTGCGCGTGATCCTCGCCGAGCAGCTCTATCGCGCCTGGTCGATCACGCAAAACCACCCCTACCACCGCGTCTGAACTCCCCCATGAAAACGGCTGATCACAAGATCTACCTCGCATCCAAAAGCCCGCGCCGGCGCGAACTGCTGCGCCAGATCGGCGTCGATTTCGAATTGCTGCTGCTGCGCAGCGACGGCCCGCGCGGCGCCGACGTCACCGAGGAAGTGCTTCCCGGCGAATCGGCGCTCGACTATGTCGCCCGCGTGTCGAATGAAAAAGCCGCCTTCGCCTGGGACCTGGTGCGCCGCCGCCACCTGACCCCGCGCCCCGTGCTGGCGGCCGACACCACCGTCACCATCGACGGCGTCATCCTCGGCAAGCCGGCCGACCGCCTTGAGGCCGTGGCCATGCTGCAGCAGCTGTCGGGCCGCACGCACGAGGTGCTGACCTCGATCGCCGTGCACTACAAGGATTTCGCCGAGCAGCGCACGCAAGTGTCGCAAGTGCGCTTCGGCGTGCTCTCGCCCGCCTCCATCGCCGCGTATTGCGCCACGCCGGAACCGTACGACAAGGCCGGCGGCTACGGCATCCAGGGCAGCGCCGCCCTGTTCGTCGAGCATATCGAAGGCAGCCATTCCGGCATCATGGGCCTGCCCCTGTACGAAACCGCACAGTTGCTACGGCTGGCAGGTTTGCCCCTGCCCTGATCCCGGGTATGATGTCATTCGTTGCCTCCACTCCCGCGCCCCCATGAACGAAGACATCCTGATCAATATCACGCCGCAAGAAACGCGCGTCGCCCTCATCCTGCAGGGCGCCGTGCAGGAATTGCACATCGAGCGCACGCTCACGCGCGGCCTGGCCGGCAATGTGTATTCCGGCAAAGTGGTGCGGGTGTTGCCGGGCATGCAGTCGGCCTTCATCGACATCGGCCTGGAGCGCGCCGCCTTCCTGCACGTGGCCGACATCTGGGAAGCGCGCGGCCACGACGGCCAGAACGCCACGCCGGCACCGATAGAAAAAATCCTCTTCGACGGCCAGGTACTGACGGTGCAGGTGATCAAGGACCCCATCGGCACCAAGGGCGCGCGGCTGTCGACGCAGATTTCCATCGCCGGGCGCATGCTGGTGTACCTGCCGCAAGACAAGCACATCGGCATCTCGCAGAAAATCGAAAAGGAAGCGGAGCGCGAACAGCTGCGCGTGCGCCTGCAAAGCCTGCTGCCGCCCGATGAAAAAGGCGGCTACATCGTGCGCACCATGGCCGAGGACGCGTCCGACGCTGACCTGAAGGCGGACGTCGACTACCTGAGAAAAACCTGGAGCACGATCACGCACGGCGCGCGCACGCGTCCCGCCACCAGCCTGCTGCACCAGGACTTGAGCCTGGCGCAGCGCGTGCTGCGCGACTTCGTCGGCGATGAAACGGCCACCATCCAGGTCGATTCGCGCGAAAACTATGTCAAGCTGCGCGAATTCGCGGAAATCTACACGCCCAGCGAACTGACGCGCTTGCAGCACTACACGGGCGAGCGCCCCCTGTTCGACCTGTACGGCGTGGAAGAAGAGATTTTGCGCGCGCTGGGCCGCCGCGTGGATTTGAAATCCGGCGGCTACCTGATCGTCGACCAGACGGAAGCGATGACCACCATCGACGTCAACACGGGCGGCTTTGTGGGCGGGCGCAACTTCGCCGACACGATCTTCAAGACCAATCTGGAAGCGGCGCACGCCATCGCGCGCCAGTTGCGCCTGCGCAACCTGGGCGGCATCATCATCCTCGACTTCATCGACATGGACAACGCCGAGCACCGCAACGCCGTGCTGGCCGAACTGAAACGCACCTTGTCGCGCGACCGCACCAAGGTTTCGGTGAGCAACTTCTCGCCGCTGGGCCTGGTGGAAATGACGCGCAAGCGCACGCGCGAATCGCTGGCGCACATCCTGTGCGAACCGTGCCCCGCCTGCGCCGGCAAGGGCCAGGTGAAAACCTCGCGCACGATCTGCTATGAAATCCTGCGCGAACTGCTGCGCGAAGCGAAACAGTTCAACCCGCGCGAATTCCGCATCCTCGCCTCGCAGGAAGTCGTCGATTTATTTTTAGAGGAAGAATCGCAGCACCTGGCCATGCTGGGCGACTTCATCGGCAAGAAAATCTCGCTGCAGGTGGAGAACGCCTACCACCAGGAGCAGTACGACGTCATCCTGATGTAGCCATGCCGGGCACCACTGCCTTCCGGCGCGACCCGGCCTTGCCCCACGTGGAGAGCCGGCGCGCCTGCCACAGCCGGGCCTGCTACAAGCCGCACAGCCATCCCACGTTTTCCATCGGCGCCGTCGATTCTGGCGGCAGCATCTTTACGGGCAGCAAAGACGGCAAGGTGGCCCTCGGCAATGGCAGCCTGGTGCTGGTGCCGGCCGGCTGCGTGCACGCCTGCAATCCCCTGCCTGACGCCGTCTGGAGCTACCAGATGCTGCATCTCGATGCGCAATGGCTGCAAGCCCACGCGCCGGCGCTCGATGGCGACACGGCGACGGTGTTGCACTGCCCGCTGCTGTACGCACAGTTTTGCGCCATGCATGCACTGCTGTTTTCAACGGCGAGCGCAGGTGAAAAAAATGCGGCGCTGCTGGCGTTCCTGGGCGCTTGCGCCAGCACCGAAGCAGACCTGCTGCCCTCGGAACGCAGGCCGGTGCCGCGGCAGCTGGCGCCCGTGCTCGCAACGCTGCAGGCGCAACCCTCGGCCAGCCTGCGGCAACTGGCGGAAGCGGCAGGCCTGAGCCCTTTTCAATTGATCCGCGCCTTTCGCGCCGCCACCGGCATGACGCCGCATGCCTACCAGCTGAACGCGCACGTCAACCGCGCGCGCAGCCGCTTGCAGGCGGGAACGTCGTTGGCGCAACTGGCGCATGAGCTGGGCTTTGCCGACCAGAGCCATCTGCAGCGCGTCTTCAAGGCGCATGCGGGCATCACGCCGGGTCGCTACCGCTAGCTGCAATTTTATTCAATACACATCGCCAGCACATCCGCATACTCGTCTTCCCATTGTTGACGGAGTCGCGCCTGATGCAGGATTTTCTATTGATCGCCGCCGCCCATTTCCTGGCCTTGCTGTCGCCCGGCCCAGACTTCTTCCTCGTGTCGCGCAGCGCGCTGGCTCACGGATGGCGCGGCGCCACTGCTGCTTGCGTGGGCATTACGCTGGCCAATGCCGTATTTATCGCGGCGGCGTTTGGAGGCCTATCGGTGCTGCGGACCGGCAGTATGGTGTTCATGGCGGTGCAGTTGGCAGGATGCGCCTATCTGCTTTACCTGGGCTGGCTGTTCTTGCGCCATGCGGGCAAGAGCAGCCTGGCAGCCACGCCGGCGGCAGCCAGGGAAAACTGGCGCGGCGGCGTTTTGATGGGATTCATGTCCGCCATCCTGAATCCGAAGAATGCGCTGTTCTACGTCAGCCTGGCCACCGTGCTGGCCGCCAGGCAGACGAGCCCCGCTGCGATGGTCGCGTATGGCGCGTGGATGATCTTTGCCGTGCTGGCATGGGATATGGCCGTGGCGCTGGCCATCGGCAGCACCGCCCTGCGGCAGCGCTTTGCGCGCGCGCTGCCGTTGCTGGAACGGCTATCGGGCGTGATGCTGATCGTGCTGGCGGTGGTGCTGCTGGTTCAGGCCGGCAGCGGGTCCAGGTAAAACACGGCATACACTTTCAGCGGCGACGTTTCCGTCGCTTTTTCCGAGCGCACGACGGCGCAGTCGTCGGCGGCCAGGCTGCGCCAGTTCTGGATGCCGGCCTTGGCGAACATGGCGTGCGCGGGGGCATTCGCGGCCAGGTCCAGCACCAGGCAGGCGTTGCGCGGGCCGGCGCCGTAGTTGACGGCGCGGATCTCGATGCCGAAGGTCGTCATCCACGGTTCCCACAAGCCTTTTTCCTTGCCGGCAGCCATGCGCTCGAGCATCTCGCCAAAGCTCAAGCCTTTCTTGACGGTATCGCGCAGTGCTTGCAACGACGGCGCCAGGCGAGGATCGGGCTGCTTGTTGCCGGCGCGAATCTCGGCGATCGCTTTCAATTCCTTGATGATGGCCGCATCGCGCTCCGTGTAGTCGCGCATGCGCGCGTAAAACTCGGCGTCCAGGAAGGGATTGACGGTCAGCTTGGCGACGCCCTCTTCGCGGCGTTTCGGGGAAGGCGTGTTGGTTTTGGTCATGGCGATAGAGGGCAAAATACGTTGAGGGGCGCCAGTTTAACATCATGGCGCGTCGGCGGCGGCGTTAGCGCCGCTTTAATGTTGCGCCTGGCGGGTGCGGGGCGGCCGCTGCGATGCGCGCGCCAGGCCGCATGAAGTCGCGCCGCGGCCCGAACAGAAAGACGGCGCCCGCATACAGTCCCGCCAAGGGGAAGCGCACCTCCCTGAGCAACTGGTGGAAAATGGCGATCGATTGCGCGCGGGTGACGGGAATCTCGGCGCGCCACTGGCACAGCACGTCATGCACGAGGCTGGCGTGATAGGTGGCGGGCAGGCCCAGGTGCTGCGCGCCATCGGGCGTCCCCACGTAAAACAGGCCGAGCACGCTGATACAGGGCGAACAGCCATCCCAGGCATAGCCGGCGCGGATGCGGATCGCCGATTCGCGGATAGTGACCCACTCGTTTTCAAACTCTATGCAGTCAAGCAAGGGTGAGCAATAGCCATAGTCGCTGCCCAGCGCATAGCGCCAGGCGTTGCCGGGCATGCCGAAATTCTTCGGCATCAGCGGCCTCCCTGCTGTGCTTGCTTTGCTCTCGTCTGCATGGTACGGCCTTGACAATTATCAATATCAAGATTTAAACATACTCGGACGAAAGAAGGGCAAGAAGGTGTCAGGCGCGCGGCGCGGCCGTCGATTCGCGCACCACCAGTTCGGGTTTCAGGCGCACGTCGAGCACCGGGGAATCGGGCGCGGCGATGGTTTGCAGGATCAGCCGGGCCGCTTCCGTGCCGATGCCGTGGTGGCGGATGCGGATGGTGGTCAGGGGCGGACGGATCATGTCCATATACGGCATGTCGTTGTGGCCCACCACGGAAATATCCGCGGGGCAGTTCAAGCCCAGTTCGCGGATGGCGTCGTAGCAGCCGAGGGCAACCAGGTCGCTGCCCGTCACCACGGCCGTCGTTTGCGGCGACTGACGCAGCAGTTCCAGCAGGGCCGCCTTGCCGCATTCGCGCGAATAGCCGCTGCTTTCAAAGACGAACGCCTGCGAGGGATCGAGTTCGCTGGCCTGGATGGCGGCCAGGAAACCGAGGCGGCGCACGTGGCCCGTGGACAGGTTTTCCGGACCGGCGATGTGCGCGATATGGCGGTGGCCCAGCGCCAGCAGGTGTTCCACGGCCAGGCGCATGCCGACCACGTCGTCGCTGACGACGCAGGAAGCGACGCCCGTCTCGTCGCTGCGATTGACGGTAACCACCGGCACGTTCTGGTCGATGCACATCTTGATGACGGGATCGTCGCGCCGTGCGGTAGCCAAAATCAGGCCATCGACCTGCTGCCCCAGCAGGCGGTTGATGACGAACAGCTGCTCTTCCTCGTCGGCGCCCACGTTGGCGACGATGGCCAGGTAGCCATGCTTGCGCAAGCCTTCTTCGATGCCCAGCAAAATCGGCGGGAAAACAGCATTGGTGATGTCGGGCAAGACCACGCCGATGATGCGCGACTTGCGCGTGACCAGGGTGGAAGCGGCGCGGTTGGGGCGGTAGCCGAGGCGGCCCGCTTCGGCCAGCACGCGCGCGGCCACCTCGGCGCTGACCATTTGCCGCGTTGCCGGGTTCATCACGCGCGACACGGTGGAAAAGTGCACGCCGCTGGCCCGCGCGACGTCGCTTAAGGTGGGGTTCTTGTTTGTCATGGGCTTCCCGGATCGCAATACCGTGATTTTATCGCAAAAATTCCCCTTTTCGTCAAAAACCGAGCAAACGCTTGCATTGAAATAAAGCCGTTGTCCAAAGCGGTTTTGAGACTCTTAAGTACATTCCAGCCTTGACAGCGTGCAAACGCTTGCATACCATGGCTCGGACTTACCACTCGGGCCTGGTTGCCCTTCCCAGAATTCCTATGTCTACTTCCCACAGCAAGCACGCCGAACAGAACGGCGAAACCTTCAACCTGAAAGAAGCCGCCCTCGCCTATCACGCACAGCCCCGTGCAGGCAAGATTTCCGTCACGCCAACCAAACCGCTGGGCGATGCCCGCGCCCTGACCCTGGCGTATTCGCCGGGCGTGGCCTTCGCCTGCGAAGCCATCGTGGAAGATCCGCGCACGGCCGGCACCTACACGTCGCGCAGCAACCTGGTGGCCGTGATCACCAACGGCACCGCCGTGCTGGGCCTGGGCGATATCGGCCCGCTGGCCAGCAAACCGGTGATGGAAGGCAAGGCTTGCCTGTTCAAGCAGTTCGCCGACGTCGATGTGTTCGACATCGAACTGGCCGAGAACGATCCCGACCTGTTCATCGACACCGTGGTGCGCATGGAGCCGACCTTCGGCGGCATCAACCTGGAAGACATCAAGGCGCCCGACTGCTTCTACATCGAACAGCAATTGCGCAAGCGCATGAACATTCCCGTCTTCCACGACGATCAGCACGGCACGGCCATCATCGTCGCGGCCGGCATCCTGAACGGCCTGGAACTGGTGGGCAAGGATATCGGCAACGTCAAGGTGGCCGTCTCGGGCGCCGGCGCGGCATCGATCGCCTGCCTGGACCTGCTCGTCTCGCTGGGCCTGAACAAGTCGCTGCTGAAGGTCTGCGACAGCCAGGGCGTGATCTACCCGGGCCGCGATGCCAGCATGGAAGAGAACAAGGCGCGCTACGCGAACGATACGAGCGACCGCGACCTGGCCGACGCCATGGTCGGCGCCGACATCTTCATCGGCGTCTCGAAGGGCGGCGTGGTGAGCGCGCAGATGGTCGAATCGATGGCCGCCAAGCCTTTGATCTTCGCCCTGGCCAATCCGCATCCGGAAATCGCCCCGGAAAAAGTGCATGCCGTGCGCGACGACGCCATCGTCGCCACGGGCCGCTCGGACTACCCGAACCAGATCAACAACGTGCTGTGCTTCCCGTACATCTTCCGCGGCGCGCTCGACGTGGGCGCCACCACCATCAACGAAGAAATGAAGCTGGCCTGCGTGCGCGCCATCGCCGCACTGGCCAAAGAACCGCTGCCAGGCCACGAAAGCAGCGCGCTGACGCCGCTGCAACTGATTCCGTCGCCATTCGACGAGCGCCTGCGCAGCTGGGTCGCGCCTGCCGTGTCGCAAGCGGCGATTGCCACCGGCGTGGCCACGCGCGTGCCGGCCATCGCCTGATACGCATGACAGGCCTTGCGGCCTTGGCAAATTAACGGCAAGTTACCATTGCTTACAAAAAAACCATGGCTGAAAACCATGGTTTTTTTCATTCTTCCCCTTGAGACCGCTCATATAGTTATCGAAGAGTAAATTCTCCGTCAGCGTTTTTGCAAGCACCTTCGATTACAATGACGCCTACTTTATGTTGCTACAGTTGCCATCATGGCGACGACGTGCGTTACCAAGGATATTCATGCTCGGCCTGACCTCTGTTTGTGTTTTTCTCTTTTCGGCATTGGCGCTGGCTGTCAACAGTGGTTACTCCCTTGGCGCACTGGTTCTGCTATTGGCCAGCGGCTCCTTATTGTGGAGACGTGCCAGCCTGGCTCTACAGCGTCAGGACTATCTGCTGATCGGTGTCCTACTGGCGTATTTCCTGATCTTTACCGCCAATATGCTGTACCACGGCGATCCTCCGCGCGAATTCGACATGCCCCTACGCGCCCTGCTGGCGATCCCGGTGCTGCTGTTGCTGCTGGCTTACCCACCACGGCCGATGTTCTGGTGGGCCGGCTTGTCCGTCGGCGCTATTGCCGGCGCAGCGTATGCCTTGATGCAATTTGTTCCTGACAGCCTGATTCGTCCGCAAGCGGCCACCAGCAACCCTATTCATTATGGCAATGTCAGCATGCTACTGGGCATACTGGCGCTCTGCGGACTCGACTGGGCGCGCACGCAGGCGCACCGTTATGCCTGGAGTGGCCTGTTGCTGACGGGATGCCTTGCCGGCATCGTCGGTTCAGTCATCAGTGGTAGCCGCGGAGGCTGGCTGGCTTTGCCCGTCTGCCTCATCATCATGGCGATACATCACGCCAAAAACCACGGCCGCCGCCATTTGGCCGTCACCCTGTCGCTACTGTTTGTCCTCGTGAGCCTGGCCTATGCCATTCCGCATTCGCCGGTACAGCAGCGTGTGGCCACGGTCATCTCCGAATTGCAAAAATACAAGAATGACGGAGATGTCAGCACTTCAGTTGGCCAGCGGCTGGTGATGTGGGATACCGCGACAGAGCTCGTAAAAGAGCATCCATGGCTGGGCATGGGCCGTTCCGGCTATCTGCAACAGAAAAAAATAATGCTGGCGGAAGGGAAAATTAGCAAACTCGTCAGTGACTATACGAATGCTCATAGCGATTACCTGGATGTACTGGTCAAGCGCGGCATCACTGGCGTGCTGGCACTGCTGGCTCTGCTCCTGCTGCCCTTGGCCCTGTTTGCACGCACATCGCACCGCGGTCCTGCCGGCGCCAGGCCGTTTGCTCTGGCAGGCATGCTACTGTGCACTTGCTATATGATTTTTGGCCTGACAACGAGTTCGCTCACCCTGAATATCGGCATCATCATGCTGGTCTTCCCGATGGTGATACTGTGGGCCCTGTTGCGCCAGCAAGAGCGTATCGCTTGAGCTCGTCTTCCGCCTGACCGTTTTTGCTGTCCCCTGCAAGGAACCATACCGATGCTCACGCCCGACCTGAAGCGCCTCACCGCGCTGCATGCGCCCTACAAGAAACACCTGGCCCTGGCCCTGCTGGCGATGGTCGTCACGGCGGGCACGGAACCGCTGCTGCCATATGCGCTCAAGTTACTGCTCGACAATGGCTTCGGCGGCAAGGTCGCATTTTCCTACTGGCTGGTGCCGCTGATCGTCATCGGCATCTTTGCCATCCGCGGCGCCTCGACGTTTGCCAGCAGTTACCTGATGAGCTATGTCTCCACGCGCATCCTCAACGAATTGCGGCGCCGGATGTTTGCCAGCATGCTCAACCTGCCCATCGACTTCTACAACACACACACGGTGGGCAAGGTCATCAACTCCATCATGTTCGAAGTGCAGCAGATCATCGAGATGGTGACCAAGGTGTTTACTTCGATCGTGCGCTCCTCGCTGACCGTGCTGGGCTTGCTGGCCTGGCTGCTGTACCTGAACTGGGCACTGACCCTGGTCACCCTGGTGCTGCTGCCCGTGCTGACCATCGTCGTGCGCACCACGGGCAAGCGCCTGAAAAAACTCAACCGCGACTCGCTGGCCGTCAACGCCGAACTGACCCAGGTCATCGAGGAAACCACGCGCGCCCAGCAGGTGATCAAGATCTTCGGCGGACAGCAGTACGAGAAGGCGCGGTTCGAAGAGCGCGCCGAGCAATTGCGCCGCTACAGCATGCGCATGACCACCACCTTTTCCGCCACCGTGCCCATCACGCAGGTGATCACCGCCGCCGCTGTGGCCCTGGTCATCGTGATGGCCCTGTTCCAGTCGGAGCAGGGGCAAATCACGGTGGGCGGCTTCGTTTCCTTCATCACGGCCATGCTGATGCTGCTGACGCCCCTGAAACAACTGGCTGAAGTCAACGGCCCCCTGCAGCGCGGGATGGCCGCCGCCGAAGAGGTCTTTTTACTGATCGACAAGACGCCGGAACGTACGGGCGGCAAGCCGCTGGCGGGCCGCAGCAAAGGCCGCATCGAATTCAAGGATGTCAGCTTTGCCTACCCCGGGCACCAGGAACTGGCCCTGCAGCACATCGATCTGCGCATCGCGCCAGGCCAAACGGTCGCCTTTGTCGGCATGTCCGGCGGCGGCAAGTCCACCCTGGTCAGCCTGCTGCCCGGCTTTTATTCGGTCAGCAGCGGTGAAATCTTGCTCGATGGGCAGAATATTGACGACATCGCCCTGACCAGCCTGCGCAGCCAGATCGCCATGGTCAGCCAGCAGGTGGTGTTGTTCGACGATACCCTGGCCGCCAACATCGCGTATGGCGATGCGGCCCCGGACCGGCAGCGCGTCGAGGCGGCCGCGGCGGCCGCCTTCCTGTCGGACGTCATCGACGGCTTGCCCGACGGCCTGGAAACGCGCCTGGGCGACAACGGCTCGCGCCTGTCCGGCGGCCAGCGCCAGCGCGTGGCCATCGCCCGCGCGATCTACAAGGATGCGCCCATCCTGATCCTCGATGAAGCCACCTCGGCACTGGACACGGAGGCGGAGCGGGCCGTGCAAGCGGCGCTGGAGCACCTGATGCAAGGCAGAACGACATTAGTTATTGCTCATCGACTATCAACAATTGAACGTGCGGACCGTATCGTGGTATTGTCGCATGGGAAAATAATGGAAACCGGCAGTCACCAGCAATTATTGGATGCCGACGGCGCGTATGCCAACCTACATCGCCTGCAATTTTCCCAACAAGTGGTATGACGCCATCGAATGAATACCTGAAATCGCACTGATACATGACGCCTTTGATTCCCGCCGAACTTCTGCAAAAGTCGGAAAAAATTCTGTTCATCGCCCATCTGGCGCTGGGAGACTTTACCTACCTGCAAAACGGTTTCCGCGCCTTTGCCGCGGCCTACCCCCATCTCCAGATCCACCTGTGGGTCGACGAAGTACGACGCACGTCCGACGCCAAACAATGGGAAAGCTTGCGCACCTATTCGCTGTACGACTGGGTAGAACAGTCGGGCTTGTTTTTCAAGGTTTACCGCAAGACCTACAGCCCGGCGCTATACGAAGAGTCACTGCGCGAGGCGAAGGCGGAACACTATCCTGTCGTCGTGTCGCTGGCCCACGTACGGCCACAACAATATGCGGACCTTGCCCGAGCGATCAGCCCGCAGGGGCTGGTGATCGGCACGCGCAAGCCGTTCAGCCCGCTACGCCCCTGGCATTACCTGGCCTACCGCAAGATCGATGCCGTGCTGGCCTCGTATGCGGGACAGGATGCCGGCGAACACCATATCAGCAGCGTGTATGCGGACTGGTTCCATCAATTGACGGGACTCGATATTCCCGTGGCCGAACGCTACCCCTTCGTGCACATTCCCGAACACGCATTGCAGCAGGCGCAGGAGCAACTGGCTGCCTGGGGCTTTGCCCCGCGCCAGGGTCCGCTCGTGCTATTGAATCCATTTGCCAAGTCGCACAAGCGCGGCTGGCCGCTGGAACGCATTGCCGAGCTGATCGCGCGCATGCAGGCGATGCCGAAATGGCAGCATGCCTGCTTCCTGATCAATGCCATGCCGCAGGAACTGGCCAGGGTGGATGCCGTCGTGCGGGCGCACAACTTGCCGCGCACGCAAGCCTTCAGTGCCGTCGACAACTTTTTCCAGTTGCCGGCCATGCTGGCGCAATGCGACCTGATTATTTCAGTGGAAACATCGATCATGCATCTGGCGAACGCCGTGCATGTGCCTGTGGTGGCATTGATGCGCAAGAAAAATCCCGAATGGGCACCCTTCGACAGCGCCAACAGCACCGTCATCACGGTGGCGCGGCGCAGCGACTGGGTCAAGGCGATTTCAAGCGATCAGGTACTGAAGGCCATCGCCTAGAGGGCTCTGCTGCGGCTAGCCGGTGCCCAGCATGCTGATGCGCACCAGGTCGGCCACATTATCGACACCCAGCTTGTCCATCAGGCGCGCCTTGTGCACTTCCACGGTGCGCACGGAAATACCCAGCGCCGGGGCGATGTCGCGGTTGTGCTGGCCCGTCACCACCAGATGCATCACTTCGCGCTCGCGCGGCGTCAGGGCGCGCAGCAAGGCCAGCCCTTCCACCTGGCGCTGCAACTGGCCGCGCGCATGCGCCTCGCGCGAAAACGCTTCATCGATGGCGGCCAGCAGCTTGTCGTGGTCAAATGGTTTTTCCAGGAAATCGCTGGCCTGCGCCTTGAATGCCTGGCGTGCCAGCGCCACGTCGCCGTGCCCCGTGATGATGATGATGGGCAGCATGCAGTTGAGCTCCAGCAGGCGGCGCTGCAGGCTCAGGCCATCCATGCCCGACATGCGGATATCGATCAGCAGACAACCGGCCCACTCGGGCCGCCAGCTGTGCAGGAAATCCTCGCCGCAGGAAAACAGCGCCGTGCGGTAGCCGCGTATGCCCAACAGCAAACCCAGCGCATCGCGCACGGCGGGATCGTCGTCCACGATAAACACCGTCAAATTACTTGTCACCATACTCTCCCTTGGCGGCTGCACCGGCGTGCGCCAGGGGCAGGATAAAACGAAAAATACCATGCTTGCCCACTTCGGCCCATAGCTGGCCGCCATGCGCTTCGACGATGCTGCGGCTGAGCACGAGCCCCAGCCCCAGGCCGCTGGCCTTGGTCGAGACGAACGGTTCGAACAGGCGTGCGGCCAGGCTATTGGAAATACCGGGCCCGCTGTCTTCCACGGACAGGCGCAGCCGGCCGCCCTCGAGCGGCTCGGCCGACACCGTGATGCGGCGCTGGCCGTGCGGCTGGCCCATCACCGCATCCTGTGCATTGGCCAGCAAGTTACGCAGCACCAGCTCGATTTGCAGGCGGTCCGCGTTGACGGCCAGCGGCGACGGCGGCGCCAGCACCAGCTCGATGCCATGCTCATGGAACAGCGGCGTGAACTGGCGCGCCAAGCCCGCGATCAAGGCGCTCGCCTGCACCGCCTCGAGCTGCATCGCGCCGGTACGAAAAAAATCGCGCAGGCGGCGCACCACGTCCGCGGCGCGTCCCGATTCAACGATCATGTGCCCGATGGCGCCCCGCAGCAAGGCGCCGTTCTCGCCCCGTTCCAGCAGGTATTCGCACGCCTTGCCATAGGTCGACAAGGCCGTCAGCGGCTGGTTCAGCTCATGCGCCAGGGCAGCCGCCATTTCGCCGGCGGCCGCCAGGCGCATCGTGTGCTTCAGTTCGTCGGCCACCTGGCGCATTTCATCGACGACGATACCGATAAAAAAGCCCACCAGCGCCAGCACGGCGTCGAGCAATTGCAATTCATAAAACTGGATATCGACCGCATGCGTCCATTTCACCAGGGTGATGATGCATAGCTGCAATACAAATACGGCCAGCACAGCGCCATGCAAGCCCTGGCGCGAGGCGGCCCAGATTACGGGGAGAAACAGGAAATAGAAATGCTTGTATTCCGAACGCACGATGGAACCGAAGAGGCTCCACAACACGAAACTGGCCAGCGCCAGGTAAGCCAAGGTTTCCCAGCGCCAGACGGCGGCCCGCAGGCGCTCACGCCCGCGCTCGCTGAACAACACCCAGATCAGCGGCATCGACACCAGCATGCCGACCGTGTCGCCGATGCCGAAACGCCAGACTGCCGTGCCCCATTCGCTGGCCGGGATGCGCCCCGTCAGCGACAGCAAGGAAATATAGCCGAGCGCATTGAGCACGGTGCCAAGCAGCACGATGAGGACCCAGGCGCTCAGGCGGCGCCGGTTGTCGAAGATGTCGCTGCTGCTGAAACTGCGGCGCAAGACGGCGCCGATGCCGCCATAGCCGAGCACCAGCCACGCCGAACAGAGCAAGGTCAGGGGCAGGCCTGCCGGCATGCCGCGCACCAGCACCTCGCCGGCCACCAGGGCGATGAACCATGGCAGCGCCGCCTTGCGTCCATGGATCAGCCAAAATACCAGGCCCAGCGCGGGATCGGGGTTCCAGGGGGTGATGTTCAGCCCGTACATCGGGTCGATATAGGTCGCCCAGTCAAACAGCAGGTACAGGCCGACAAAGGCGGGGTACGGCAGGTAGCGGGACAGGAATGGGCGCATAACGGTGTTTTTTAACTGTCTTGCATTATGCATCGCAAGCGTGCGCCACGCCATGCCATCTTGCGTTATAGGCACATGAAATAATCTTCATGCAATATCGCAAGACACGCCAGCGCGGTCAGGCCTCGGCCAACGGCAAGCGCACCTCCACCAGCAAGCCCAGGCCGCCATTACCGCTGTGCAACTGAATCGTGCCGCCGTGCTGACGCACGACGGAAGCGACGATGGACAAGCCCAGGCCGCTGCCTGGCTGCGCCTGCTGCGGCGCGCGGAAAAAGCGGTCGAACACGCGTTCATACAGCGCCGGCGCGATGCCCGGTCCCTGATCGGCCACGTGCAGCACGGCCTGGCCCCGCTCCGCATGCAGCGACACCGTCACGCTGCTGCCGCGCGGACTGTACTTGATGGCGTTCTCCACCAGGTTGTCGATCAGCGAGACCAGGCTCTCGCGCTGTCCGGGTACGCTGAGCGAGACGCCGGCTTGCAATTCAAGCTCGATATCGCCCGCCTGCGCCAGGCCGGACAGGGCCGCCAGACGGTCTTGCAGCAAGATATCGAGCGCCTGCCGCCGCGGCAACTCGCCCCCGCCCGCCTGCACTTCGCTGCGCGTCAGTTGCAGCAGCTGGCCCACCAGGCGCGCGGCCCGTTTGCCGCTGTTCAAGATACCGTCCAGTAGCTCTTGCTGACGCGCATCATGCGTCTGCCCCTGCAAGGCCTCGACATTCACGCGCATGGCCGCCAGCGGCGTGCGCAGCTCATGCGTGGCATCGGCGATGAAGCTGCGCTCGCGCGCGGCGCTGGCATCGACCCGCTGCAACAGGGCGTTGATATTGTCGACCAGCGCCGCCAGTTCGCCATGCGGCGGCTTGAACGCCAGCGGACGCAAATCCTGTGGCCCGCGCGCCGCCACCTCCTGCGCCACCTTGCGCCAAGGGCGCATGGCAAGGCGGATCGACAGCCAGGCCGGCACCAGCAGGAAAGGCAGGCTGATCAGCAGCGGCAGCAGGTAGTAACCGCGTGAATTGATCGTGATGAAAAATTGCCAGGCGCCTCCCGCTTCCAGCACCGTCACGCGCGTGCCGCCCTCGGTCAGGCTGCGGCTGCGCCAGGCCTGGCCCTTGATGTACACCACTTCCATCTGCTCCGGGCCGGCGCTGCGGATACCGCTGGGCGCATCGGGCGACTTGTAGACCAGTTTGCCCTCGCGCCAGACCAGGATGCGCGGCGCCAGCTCCGGCACCTGGCCCATTTCAAATTCCTCGCGCAAGGCTTCATCGATGGCGCGCAAGCTTTGTTGCTGGCGCTGCGGCTGCTCGGCCAGATTATCTGCCACGCTGACAATGGCGTGCAGCACGCCGCGGGTCACATTGCTCGCTTCGCCAGCTCCCTCGACCAGCACATACGCCACGGCCAGGCTCCACAGGACGGTCAGCATCAGCATTTGCGCCATCATCAGGCGGCGCACCAGGGTAGGCCGGCGCAGCATGGCCCAGAAACGCCCCATCATGCGCCGCTGCCCGGCGGGGTGGATGTCTCGCCCTGCTGGTCGATCACATAGCCGACGCCGCGCACGGTGCGGATATAGCCTTCGCCTATCTTGCGGCGCAGGTTGCCCATATGCACATCCAGGGTATTGCTGGCATTGGCCAGTCCGCCGGGCAGGATGTGTTCTTCCAGCACGCGGCGCGTGATGACCCGGTTGGCGCGCATCAGCAAGGTCTTCAGCAGGGCATATTCACTGGCGGTGAGCTCCACGGGCCGGCCATGCACGCTGACACGCCGCGTGGGCACCTGCAGCAGCAGGCCGCGCAATTCGATCGTATCGCCATCGAAGCCATAGCTGCGGCGTGCCAGGGCGCGCACGCGCGACAGCAGCTCGGCCAGCACGAAGGGCTTCACCAGGTAATCGTCGGCGCCCCCATCGAGACCCCGCAAGCGCTGTTCCAGCGTATCGCGGGCACTGAGGATCAGCACCGGCAGGCGCGCCGCGCGCAGCCGGGCCAGCAAATCGAGGCCATCGCCATCGGGCAAGCCCAGGTCCAGCAGCACCAGTTCGCAGCTGTCGTGCTCGATGCTGCGCGCCGCATCCTCCAGGCTGCGCACCCAGACCACTTGCATGCCCTGGTCGCGCAAGGCAATCCGCACGCCATTGCCCAGGTCCATATCGTCTTCAATCAGCAGTATCTTCATGGTGAGCATTAAACCACCGCAAGCTGAAGAATGGGTAAAGAAGCGCTCTTCATGCAATCTTAATAAAAGGCTCATTTTTCCTTCATGGCAAGGATCGATACTGTCGGCAGTCAATCGAGCCACTCCGGACTCGGTTCTCCACCTGACGGAAACCTCCATGCACGCACCCACAACCCTGCTGACCTCGCTGGCACTCGCCAGCGGCATGATCCTCAACCCGCTGGCCGCCGCGGCGGCCGAACCGCCGGCGGAAAATGTCTTCACCATCGGCGGCGGCGTCGCCGCCGTGTCCAGCTATTCCGGCGCCGACAAGCTGTCGGCCTCGCCGTTGATCATCCTCGATTACGCCATGACCAATGGCCTGTTCTTCAGCACGTCGCGCGGCATCGGCTATGGCGGCCAGGCCGGCCCCTTCAGCTACAGCGCCGCGCTGGGCTACCGCGGCAATCGCGAAGACCACAAGCGCACGGGCGCCAACGGCTGGGGCGGCAGCGATTACCTGAAGGGCATGGGCGAAGTCAAGGGCAACGCCAGCGCCCTGCTCAGCGCCGGCTATTCGCCCTTCCCAGGCCTGTCGCTGAGCGTCTCGAGCGACATTCCCCTGTCGAACCGCGAAAATGGCGCGAATGTGCATTTCGGCGCCACAGGCCAGATCTACGGCCGGGCCGATGCCAAGGGCATGCAGAAGGACAGCGTGAGCATCGGCGGCCAGCTGGGCTGGGGCGAGCGCAAGTATGTACAGACCATGTATGGGGTGACGGCCACCCAGGCCGCGAATACCTCGTTCAAGCAATACACGCCCAAGGGCGGTTTCTATGAAGCGCAAGCCACCGTCAACTGGGAACACCGCTTCGATGCGCGCTGGGGCATCAACACGCTGGTCGGCGTCGAGAGCCGTCTGGGCGACGCGGCCAAGAGTCCCATCGTGCAGCGCAAGACCTCGCCGATCGGCGCCGTGTATGTCACTTACCGCTATTAAAAACACGCGGCCATAAGGGAAACCCGTACGCTGTTTCGCCAATTTACAGGGGGTACGGGCATGGATAAGATGATGTGGTTTTTCCACCACGGCCATCTTTTCCATGCATGCACCGCGCCTTGCCCCGCAACGCCACCGCGCCCCGGACAGCGCCGCCGGCATCTGCGGCAAGCCGGGCCAGGATACCTTGCTGCTGCTCTTGCCCGTCAAGCGCGCCAGCGACATCATCTACGGTGCGCGCTACGCCAGACGCCTGCAGGAATGGGGCATCAACGTCTGCGTCAGCCTGTTGCACGTGACACCGGCGCCGCGCCGCAGTGCCGATGGCGTGCCCCGGCACTGCGCCAGCGAATGCGATGCCCTTGACCCGGCCACGCAGCACATGATGCACGAGGCGGGACTCTACCTGAGCCGTTCTCATATCGATTTCAGCACCCACATTTTCGCCGGCGAGCCGCTGTTCACGATCCTCGATACGGCTGAGCTGCTGGGTTGCCACGAAGTGGTCTTGCCAGCGCAGCGGCACGGCGCCTGGCCGCGGCGTTTTTCGGGCGGCCTGGCCGGCAAGCTGGCGCGTGGCAGCCGCGGCACCACCATCCTGCTGGCAAACCACGAGGGCGTCAGCAGCCCGGTACCCGTCTGAGCCGAAACGGCTTCGACGCTCCCTCTTTATCATGGACATGCGCACGATGATGCCAACTATTACCCTGTCTGACGGCTTGATGGCGATGCCGAACGGCATGCGCCGTTGGCGCGAACTGTTCAAGCTGCATCTGCGCGCCCGCGTGCAACAACGCCAAACCCGACTATGGCTACAACTGCTGAATTCGCATCCGGTGTTTCATGATCTGGTCCACGCCTATCCGCACATGATCCACAAGGTCTACCGGCCTTACCTGAGCCTGACCTTGAATTGCCACCAGCGCGTGGCATTGCTGGCCGAGCACTACCACTTCATCTTGCAGCAAGGCTGGGGCAAGCTGATGGCTCAAGCGGCCCATGGCCCCGTGCGCCTGGGCACGGTGGCGGGCAAGTCGGGCGCGCCCTATCACCTGCAGCTGTGTTCGCTGCACCCGATGGACCGCGAAGGCGAGATGGTGCTGCAACTGATGCATGACGACGACGTGCTCTATTCGATCGCCTTTTCCTTCTTCGGCAGCCAGCTGCGCGCCACCCTGGCCATGCGCATCGGCTGCCTGCAAGGCCCGAAGGGCCAGGAAAGCGCGCACCGCGTGCGCGAGGCAACGCGCGACTTGCACGGCATGCGTCCGAAGACCCTGATGGTACGCCTGGTGCGCCAGCTGGGGTATGAACACGGCTGCGGCAAGATGCTTCTTGTCGGCAATATCAACCGTGCCGTGCACCACTCCGCGAAGAAAGGCCGTTTGTTCGCCGACTACAATGCAATATGGCAAGAATTGGGTGCGCACATGCGCCAGGATGGCGATTTCGAGCTAAGGTGCGAAAACCTGCCCTTGCCGGCACTGGAAGAAATCCCTTCCAAGAAACGCTCGGAAGCCCGCAAGCGCCATGAACTGACACTGGCCATGATCGGCAGCCTGCGTAACGGCCTCGACGCGCATCGCAGCCCCCTGCAAGCCGCCACGGCAAACGCTGCGGCCGCCGGCGAGGTACGTCAATCGGCCATACTCGATGACGACGACTACGCTTCCGCCATCGCCTGAGCGCTCCTCCCTCTTGCGACACACGCTACAACGCGTGCATGGCACAATCCTGTTACGCTAGCGCTATCGGCATGCACTGCGGTGCGCCGGTTCCCCCAACGTTTACTAGGAGGCATTCATGCGCGTAGACATCTACCGCCGGGCCGAACACGACGGCATTTTTTCCTACCTCGCCGTGCCGGAAGGAAAGCTTATTCCGGAAGAAGTGACCAATACCGACTGGCAACTCGAAGTACGCGCCAGCGAAGTGGCCGACGATGCCGAGATCTTGCCCGACTACCATATCGAACAGCCGCACCAGCAGATCGCCGCCAAGGGCTATGCGATCACGGGCCTGAAAGACATGTAAACGTAAAAAAGCCAAACCAGCATGTCTGCGGTTTGGCTTTGTTGTCTGCGCCAGGCAGTGCCGGTCAGTATTCGACCGCCACCTCTTGCGCGCCTAGCATCTGCTCCAGCGCCATCTGCAATTCATCCGATGGCGCCACTTTCCACTCGTCGCCAAACTGCAGCACGCAACTGACGCCTTGCGGGCTGACCCGCGCGGCGATCGGCAAGCCCGTCTCGGCCCGGTGCGGCATGATCACGTCGCGGATGCGCTTGGCGTCCAGGGTGGCCGGCAAGGTCAGGCCCAGCTGGCGGCCATATTGCACGCGCGCGGCGATGATGTCGAAGGCGCTCTCGGCCGTGATACGCAAGCCGCCCGAGAAACGGTCTTCCGACACCTTGCCGACGACGGCCAGGAATTCGTCTTCCTTGAAGATTTTCCGGTTGGAATCGAACAATTCGCCATACACCGTCACTTCCACCGTGCCGCTCTTGTCATCCAGGGTGACGATGAGGATCTTGCCGCGCTGCGTCATCTGCGTGCGCAAGCCCGTGATGACGCCCGCCATCATGCGCGGCTCGCGCGATGGCGACAGTTCCGACAGTTTCGTGCGCGCAAAACGGCGCGCCTCGGGCGCATACGAATCGAACAGGTGGCCCGACAGGTAGAAGCCCAGCGCGATCTTTTCTTCCGTCAGGCGCTGTTTATCCGTCCACACGGGCACCTTGACGTACTCGGGTGGCGCCACCATGTCGCTGTCGTCGCCGCCGAACAGGCTCACCTGGTTGGCCGCCTTGGCGGCCTGGTCCGCGCATTCCATGGCGAAGGCCACGGATGCGAGCAGGATGGCGCGGTCGACCTTCAGACAATCGAACGCGCCGCTGCGGATCAGCGACTCGATGGTGCGGCGGTTGATCTGCTTTTTATCCACGCGCTTGCAGAAATCGAACAGGCTCGTGAAGGGCCCGCCCGCCTCGCGCGCGGCGATGATGGCTTCGATGGCGTTCTGGCCCGAGCCTTTCACGGCGCCCAGGCCATAGCGGATCTGCGTGACTTTCTTGCCGCTCACGGACGGCGGCGCGCCGCTCGGCGTGAAGCGGTAGTCCGATTCGTTGATATCCGGCGGCAACAAGGTCAGCTTGCAGATTTCCAGCGAATCTTCCACCAGGATCTTGATCTTGTCCGTGTCGTCCATGGCCAGCGACAAGTTGGCAGCCATGAAGGCGGCCGTGTGGTGCGCTTTCAGGTAGGCCGTGTGGTACGACAGCAAGGCGTAGGCGGCGGCGTGCGATTTGTTGAAACCGTAGCCGGCGAACTTTTCCATCAAGTCGAAGATCTCGTCGGCCTTTTCCGCCGTCAAGCCATCCTTCGCAGCACCGGCGCGGAAGATCTCGCGGTGCTCGGCCATCTCTTCGGCCTTCTTCTTACCCATGGCGCGGCGCAGCATGTCGGCGCCGCCCAGCGAGTAGCCGCCGACGATCTGCGCCATCTGCATCACCTGCTCCTGATACACCATGATGCCGTAGGTTTCGGACAGAATCGATTCCGTGCGCGGATCGGGATAATCGAAGCGCTCGCCGTGCTTGCGCTTGCAGAAGTCGGGAATCAGGTCCATCGGGCCCGGACGGTACAGCGCCACGAGCGCGATAATGTCTTCGAAACGGTCGGGACGCGCATCTTTCAGCATGCCCTGCATGCCGCGCGACTCCAGCTGGAACACGGCCACGGTCTTGGCCTTGGTCAGCAGGTCATACGATGGCTTGTCGTTCAGCGGCAAGGTGGCCAGGTCGAAGTTCGCCTGCGCGGGATCAAGCTGCTTGATGTAGCGCACGGCGCGGTCGAGGATGGTGAGGGTCGTCAGACCCAAGAAGTCGAACTTCACCAGGCCGACGGCTTCCACGTCATCCTTGTCGTACTGCGACACGACGCCCGAGTCGCCGCCCTGCGTGTACAGCGGGCAGAAATCCGTCAGCTTGCCCGGAGCGATCAACACGCCCCCCGCGTGCATGCCGATATTGCGCGTAATGCCTTCGACCTGCTGCGCCAGGTCCAGCAGCTGCTTGACCTCTTCCTCGTTTTCCAGGCGTTCCTTGAGCAGCGGCTCTTCCTCGATGGCGTCGGCGATCGACACGGGCTTGCCGGGCTTGAACGGAATCAGCTTCGAGATGCCGTCGCAGAAGTTGTAGCCGAAGTCCATCACGCGGCCCACGTCGCGGATCGCGCCCTTGGCCGCCATGGTACCGAAGGTGGCGATCTGCGAGACGGCCTCCTTGCCGTACAAATCCTTGACGTGCTGGATGACGCGATCGCGCCCTTCCTGGCAAAAGTCGATATCGAAGTCGGGCATCGAGACGCGTTCGGGATTCAGGAAGCGCTCGAACAGCAGGTTGTACTGCAACGGGTCCAGGTCGGTAATCAGCAGCGAATACGCGACCAGCGAACCGGCGCCCGAACCGCGCCCCGGGCCGACGGGCACGCCGTTTTCCTTGGCCCACTGGATAAACTCGGCCACGATCAGGAAGTAGCCGGGGAATTTCATGTTGCAAATCGTGTCCGTCTCGAATTTCAAGCGCGATGCGTAGCGCGGACGCTCCTTTTCGCGCCGTTCCGGGTCCGGATACAGCTGGATCAAACGCTTTTCCAGGCCCGCCTGCGATTCGGCCACGAGGAACTGGTCGATCGTCATGCCATCCGGCGTGGGGAAGTTCGGCAGTTGCGGCTTGCCCAGGGTCAAGGTCAGATTGCAGCGCTTGGCGATTTCCACGGAATTGGCCAGCGCGGCCGGCAAGTCGGCAAACAATTCCGCCATGTCGGCCTGCGACAGGAAGCGCTGGCTGTCATTGAAGCGTTTCACCCGCTTGGCGTTGGCCAGCATTTCGCCTTCGGCGATACAGGTGCGTGCTTCGTGGGCAATAAATTCCTCAGGGGAAATGAATTGCACGGGATGGGTGGCGACCACGGGCAAGCCCAGCTTGGCAGCCAGGGCCACCGCGTGGCGCACCTGCGCCTCCTGGTTGGCCTGGCCGCCGCGCTGGATTTCAATATAGAAATGGCCAGGGAAAATCTCGGCCCAGCGCTGCGCATTGCGCTCGGCCAGGGCCAGGTTGCCATTCTCGATGGCAGTACCGACGTCGCCGAAATGCGCGCCGGACAGCACGATCAAGCCATTCGCCGCGCTTTCGCCTGGGTACAGGTCGTAGGTATTCGTCGCCAGCGCCTGCAGCCACTCGATGCGCAGCTCGGCGCGCCCCTTGTATTGGTTGGTCAGCCAGGCCGTCGACAGCAGTTCGCACAGCTGCAGATAACCCATGCGGTTCTTCGCCAGCAACAGCAGCCGCGACGGTTTTTCGCGGTTGTCGTCATTCGTGATCCACACGTCGACGCCGACGATGGGCTTGATGCCCTTGCCGCGCGCTTCCTTGTAGAACTTGACCATGCCAAACAGGTTCGACAGGTCGGTGACGGCCAGCGCCACCTGCTTGTCCTTCGCCGCCGCCTTGACCACGTCGTCGATGCGCACCAGGCCATCGACGATCGAGTACTCCGAGTGCACGCGCAAATGGACAAATGCGGGCCCTTGTGCAGCTTGCGGTGTCACGGCCGGAGCGCCGGCCTCTTGCATTACCATTTCCATCCTGTGTACCGTTTCGTGCAAAATTCAATGGGGTCTATTCTACCGCGTCGCGCGTACGGACCGGGTATCCCGCCTGGCCTGTCGGGCTTATAATATCGGCTGTTCAGTCTAAGCCGATCGCCATCATGCAAGCCATCACCCCAGCAACACCCGCCGTTTCCGCTGCCGTCAGCCCGCCCGCCGCCACGTTCGTCAATATTGCCGCGTATAAATTCATCACGCTGGCCGATACGGAAGCCATGCGTCCCTTGTATCAGGAGCAATGCCTGGCGCTGGGCCTGAAGGGCACGATCCTGCTGACGCCGGAAGGCATCAATATGTTCCTGTCGGGCACGCGCGAGCATATCGACAGCTTCCTCGCCTGGGTGCGCAGCGACGAGCGCTTGGCGGACCTGGAATGGAAGGAAAGCTTATCGAACGAGCAATCGCACAAGCGCATGCTGGTCAAGCTGAAAAAGGAAATCATCACCATGCGCATGCCGCTGATCAAGCCGGAACTGGGCCGCGCCCCGTCCGTCGACGCGCATACGCTCAAGCGCTGGCTCGACGCCGGCGTCGACGACGCGGGCAAACCCGTGGTCATGATGGAAACGCGCAACGCCTTTGAAGTGGACGTGGGCACATTCAACAACACGCTTGATTACCGCATCGACAAGTTCACGGAATTCCCGGCCGTGGCGGCGGCCCACAAGGATGAACTGGAAGGCAAGACCGTCGTCACCTTCTGCACGGGCGGCATCCGCTGCGAAAAGGCCGCCATCCACATGAAGGAAATCGGCTACGACAGCGTGTACCAGCTCGACGGCGGCATCCTGAAGTATTTTGAGGAAGTGGGCGGCGAGCACTACACGGGCGACTGCTTCGTCTTCGACTACCGCACGGCCCTGAACCCGAAACTGGAACCGACAGAAACCGTGCAATGCTTCGTCTGCCGCGCCGTCGTCACGCCGCGCCAGCAACTGGCGCCGGAATATGTGTATGAGGTGTCTTGCCCGCATTGCTACGGCAAGCACGCAACTTAGGCTACATTCCCTGCGGCGCAGGGCCACACTTGCGCCGACCATTCCGCTAAACATAGCCGCGGGCAGGCCGCTGCCCGGCGCACGCACCGCCATGGCTGACGGCATGCGTACAGCAAGCGATAATAAATTCCCACAAGAAAGCTATTAAAAAAAACAAGATAATAAAGAATGACTTACAAATAATTACAAATATACAGGGCAAAATTGGCTCCGCCTTGGGATAAGAATTTGCCCAATTGCTATAATAAATATATCATCACCTGTTCTGATCGGCAGTCGACCTCTGGCTGATGGCCTCGCGTTTATATTATTTCCTCCGATCTAGTCGCTCAGCTCTACTCGCGGCCTCTATTTTTTGAGGCAAAATTATTGTTTCAATGAAAACAATCCACTTGCTCTGAAAATCTGCGCTACTCATATCAGATTAATTGTCATATTTGCATGATTATCAAAAACACCGTTTATAATTTATTAGGATTGGGCTTGC
Organism: Janthinobacterium sp. GW821-FHT03C10; assembly: GCF_059420865.1. Taxonomy (NCBI): domain Bacteria; kingdom Pseudomonadati; phylum Pseudomonadota; class Betaproteobacteria; order Burkholderiales; family Oxalobacteraceae; genus Janthinobacterium; species Janthinobacterium sp. GW821-FHT03C10. Next base: position 217,380 of record NZ_JBWKUN010000006.1, read on the forward strand.
CGCTATTGGTTGCGGTTGCTTCAATGCCGGTGCTGATACACAGCTTGGGGGATGCGCGTTTTGGTGTATTGACACTAATCTGGGCGGTAGTCAGCTATTTCGGCTTGTTCGACCTGGGCTTGGGACGGGCGCTCACGCAACAGTTATCCGTATTAATCGCGGAAAAGCGCCATGCGGATATTGCACCGATGGTCTTTACCAGCCTGCTGATGATGACCGGGCTTGGCTTGCTTGCATCGGCCTTGCTATGGTTCGGTGCAGAGTTTGGCGCGCGCAGCATTTCGCATGCCGGAGACAACGGGGAAATTGTCGGTTCAATCCGGGTGATGGCACTCGCCATGCCGTTCATCGTACTGACCACAGGCCTGCGCGGTATTCTCGAAGCCAAATCGGCCTTTGGCGTGATCAATCTGATTCGCCTGCCCATGGGCATATTCACCTTCCTGGGTCCACTGGCCATCGTACTTTGGTACAAGAATGACCTGGTTGCAGTGACTGCCATGCTCACCGCTGGCAGGATCATCGCCTGCCTCGTACACGCTTATTTCGCTGCACGCAGCCTGCCTGGCATGCTCAGCAGCAAGCATTTCAATGCTGGATTCATGAAACCGCTGCTGGTATCCGGTGGCTGGATGACCGTTACCAATATTATCAGCCCACTGATGTCTTATTTGGACCGCTTTCTGATCAGCACGACGATTTCTGCGGCGGCGGTGGCTTATTATGTGACGCCCAATGAAATGATTACCAAGATCTGGATTATTCCCGGCGCCTTGACGGCGGTGCTGTTTCCGGCATTTTCCAGCCAGATCGGCGGTGGCCGCGGCCATGAACTGCTGGAACTGTATCGCCGCAGCGTGCTGTATTTACTGCTGGCGATCACGCCGATGACGCTGATCATCGCCTTTGCCAGCCAAGAGATTCTTACGCTATGGGTGGGCGCTGCGTTTTCAGAGCAAAGTACGAGTCTGTTGCGCATTTTCTCGTATGGTGTCCTGATCAGTAGCATCACGCAAATTCCATTTTCCTTGTTGCAAGGCGCCGGCAAGGCAGCCTTGACGGCCAAGGTGCACGTCGTCGAATTTCCCCTGTACTGCTTGTTGCTCTGGCTGGGATGCAGCTATTACGGCCTGGAAGGCGCGGCGCTGGTGTGGCTTCTGAGAATCTGTGCCGACGCCTGGCTCATGTTCTATTTCTCCTTTGATATCCTGGAAATAAAATTCAAGGAAGTATTGGGCGGCAAATTTATCGTATTAATGGCATTAATCACACTTTCCTTCCTGCTCTCGCTCAATCCACTGGCGACATTCAAGGCATGGGAATTTGCGGCGTGCTTCGGGATCATTGCTGCCTATACGTGGTTCAATTTCCTAAACGAAATTGAACGTGTGTTTTTCAAAAGAAAAGTCTATGCAATTTTCGGTAAATAACAGCAGCCGGGTGTGGATGGACAGGGTAACCAGGATGTTGGTGCCGCTGTACTATGGCGTGCTCTTTTTCATCTTTGTTGGCGAATTCAAGATCTACATTGGCGCCAGTTCCGTCAGCCTGCCGATCAGTTTTGCGCTGATCAGCCTGATCTTCATGGTCAGGCTGCTGCGGGAAGACCTGATCCTCACGCGCAATGCGCTTATACTGTGCGCTATCGCTGCGCTGGGCGTCCTGACGACCTTGCTGCGAGATCCGGGGCAACTCCAGCGGGCCATGGCTGCGGTAATACCGCTGATCGTCTCGGCCATGGCACTGGTCAGCCTGCGCGCATGGCCGGTTGACTTGGACAAGGCACGGCAGGCCATTCTGTATGGTGGCATTGTCCTGGCCCTATGGACCTACCTGGGATTCATTCAATCCTTTGGCGTCAATGGCGATTACTACGACAAGAAATTGATGGTCGAAACGCTGCTTGGACGTTCCAACTATTTGGCAGCCTTTCTCTTTTTCCTGGCGGCAGCGTTTTTTTATCAAAACAAGTACCTGTTCCTGTTCTTCGTCGGCGCTATTCTCGCGACCATGTCCAGGGGGGGCATCCTGATTATCAGCCTGTTCATTTTGTACATTTTCTGGACAGACAAAAAATACGCGCACATAAAATATTTCACGGTTTTTTTATCCATCCTGTTCGCCCTGTACCTGTTTTTTGAATATGGCTACAGCCTGTTTATGCTGTTACACGATAATGAATACAAGATCCCGGATTCGTTCAATAACCGCATCATTCTGTGGGAATTTTCAGCCGGCTTGATTGCCAAATCGCCGTGGCTGGGTGTTGGACCGAATGGCTTCCGCTCCGCGATTGAAGCAGCCGGCAACATGGAGGATGTATGGGGGGCACATAATTCCATATTACTGCTCTGGTTGAATTACGGCGTAATTGGCCTGTTGCTGTATTTGAAATACCTGCACAATATTTACCGCGAAATAAACAAGGCGGCACGCAATACACCGATCTTCCAATCGATCAAGGTTGCATTTCTATTCCTGCTGCTATTTTCGTTGTTTGAACCGCTGATTGGGTCCGTATCATTCGAATTGTTGTTGGTTATGTTGTACATTACGGCCAAGAATATTAACCGCCAGGACCATACTGGCGCCAGCCTGCCGCGGACTACCGCGCCAGTCTAACTTTTTGTGAGTTTGCTTATGCCAATTTTATCCGTAGTAATTGCGACCCACAATCGCAGCGCGTATGCCGTGCATGCCGCAAAAAGTGTCTTGAGCATCAACTCGCCCTTAATCGAACTTGTCATGCATGACACCAGCACTGACGGCAAGTTGCAAAATGAGATCGTGCCGCTGTTGGCCGATGCGCGCCTGCACTACCAGCATTGCGCCACGCGCCTGTCGATGACAGAGAACCACAATCAGGCGTTGGCCATGGCCAGCGGCGACTATGTCTGCCTGGTCGGTGACGACGATACCGTTGCCGCCGAGATCCTGGACGCCGTGCAATGGGCGATCGATCACAAGGTGGATGCCATCTCGCCCAAGGTGGTAGCCAACTATGCCTGGCCGGACTTCCTGTCGAAAACTTTCGGCCGGGGCCACTCCAGCCGCCTGTACATCAACGATTTCTCGTCACGCATCTCGCGCACCGATTGCGCCAAGGGCATGCAGGACTCCTTGCAACTGGCATGCCAAGGGGCTGATGGTTTGCCCAAGATTTACCACGGCATCGTCAAGCGCGCCGTCATGGAACAAGTCAAGGAAAAGACGGGTGCCTATTTCCACGGAGTCAGCCCGGACGTGTCGGGCGCGCTCGGCATTGCCGCCACCACACCATCTTTTGCTGAAATCGACTATCCACTGACCATTCCTGGCGCCGCCGGCAACAGCAACACCGGACGCAGCGCCATGAATGCCCACCGCGGCAACCTGGAAGACGATCCCCATATCAAGCCCTACAAGAATCTGGTGTGGCCACCGCTGATTCCACGCTTTTTCAGCGTCGAGACCGTCTGGGGCCAGGCCGCCTATGAAACCCTGAGCAAACTGGATGCCACGCTGCTGGATCGTTTCAACTTCATCCATTTGTACGCGATCTGCCTGGTCAGCCATCCGGATTACTACAAGGAAATTTTCAAGGCGGCGATAGCCTACAAGCAACAATATGGCAAGAGTGCCGCTATCACCGTGACGCGCGTGCTGCTGGGCGCTGCGCGCATCGCTGTAGCCAAAATCATCCGCCTGGCCAAGCGCGCCACCCGGCCAAGCGCAGCTGGCGGACGGTTTTTCATTGCGGACATTCCCAACATTCATGCGGCAAGCGACGCCCTGAAGGCTTTCTTGGGTAAAAAATCGGCATCATTTAAAGGTAAAAATGGAAATGTCTAAAAACGAAATCGTCGAGTTGATTGTAGCGCGCCTGCAAACGGAAAAAGCACGCGCCGCCGACATGTTTGCAGCCAGCGCTGCCAAGGTCGGCGTACGCCATTGCTATATCGAGAATATGCTTCCCGAGGCACTGGCCATGGAAATCTACCACGCCTTCCCCAAGCTGGAGCAGATGCGCCTGATGTCGAGTTTTCGCGAGAGAAAATTCACTTCCAAGCATTTTGATCAATTTAATCCGATTCTCAAGGACATTACCTTCGCGATGCAGGATGTCGCCGTAGTCAGCATTATCGAGGAAATCACCGGCATTACGCAGCAGATTCCCGATCCTACCCTGTATGCGGGCGGCTTGAGCATGATGGGCAAAGGGCATTTTCTTAACCCCCACATCGACAACTCGCACGAGGCGACACGCCAGTTTTATCGCACGCTGAACCTGCTGTTCTATGTCACGCCGGATTGGGAACTGGGTAACGGGGGCAACCTGGAATTGTGGGAACCGTCCGTGCGCAAGAACGAGACCATCCATAGCAAATTCAACCGTCTGGTGCTGATGGAAACAACACCAAGCTCGTGGCATTCGGTCAGCCCGGTCCAGGTCGATCGCCTGCGCTGCTGTGTTTCGAACTATTACTTTTCCCCCGCGTCTCCAACTGGCGAACAGTACTTCAACGTCACGTCATTCAGCGCCCGCCCCGAACAAACGGCACGCAGGGCACTGGCATGGGCGGACAACAAGCTGCGCCAAGGCGTGCGGGCGCTCGTGCCTGGCGGCGTGGGCCCGAAAGACGTCTACAAGGCGGGAGACAAATAAGTGGGTCGTCTATTGCTACATGCGCCGAACGTTCACGTGGGCGGCGGACTGGTGCTGCTCAAGGAATTGCTTGCGGCCCAGGATGGCGCAACGTTATGGGCCAATCTCGACCACAGGGCCAAGGAAATTCTGGACTTGCCGTCAGGAACGGAAAGTTACTTCGTCAAGGCCTCGCCAGTAGACCGCCTCAAGGCCGAACTGCGCCTGCAACGCGCGGCACGCGCCGATGACGTCATTCTGTGCTTCCATGGCATGCCGCCGCTGCTGCCGCTGGCCGGCCACGTCGTGGTATTCCAGCAAAATCGGAACTACTTTGGCCTCACGCCCCTTTCCGAATTTTCCGGCAAGACAAAAATACGGGTAGCGTTCGAACGTATCATTTGCCGCGCCTTCAAGGGCAATGTCAATGAGTATGTCGTCCAGACCCCTTCCATGCGCTCAGCGCTGATAACCTGGCACGGCGCCAAGCCCCCGGTGCGCGTCATCCCATTCATTGGGGCCATGGCAAGCGCGTCGCATGATCAGACCAGCGTGCGCGACGGCTTTGATTTTGTCTACGTGGCCGATGGCGAGGCGCACAAGAATCACCGCCGCCTGCTGGCCGCCTGGATTCTGCTGGCCGAGCAAAACATCTTTCCGTCTCTGGCGCTTACCCTGCCCCCGCATTGCACAGCGCTTCGCGCGGAGTTCGACAGCGCAACTGTCCAGCATGGCCTGCGCATTGAGCAACTAGGCGTGTTGCCACATGCCAACATACTGACTCTGTATCGCCATGCCAAGGCGCTGGTTTTCCCGTCCATGACGGAATCGTTTGGATTACCCCTGCTTGAAGCCAGCTGGGCCAACCTGCCCATCGTAGCATCGGAACTAGATTATGTGCGCGATGTGTGCGTACCAGCCGACACCTTTGATCCGACTTCGCCAGTGTCAATCGCCCGGGCCATCCGCCGCTTCCTCGGCGTGGCGGAGCCCGTTGGCCGTATCGGTTCGGCATCGGATTTTCTTGCGGAGCTACGCTCTTGAACTTGCTCGTGGTAAGCCAGTACTTCTGGCCTGAAAATTTCCGCATCAATGACCTGGTACGTTCGCTCGTCAAGCAGGATGTCCATGTCGACGTCTTGACGGGCCAGCCAAATTATCCTGATGGCAAGGTTTTCCCTGGCTATACCGCCACTGGCTTTGGTGCGCAGGATTGGCATGGCGCTACCGTGCATCGCGTGCCGCTGATGCCGCGTGGACGGGGTTCCGCCCTCGGACTGATCGGCAATTACCTGTCTTTCGTCCTGAGCGGTATCCTGCTGGCGCCATTCGCCCTGCGCCGCAAACGCGTCGACGTGATTTTTGTATATGCGATTTCGCCGATCCTGCAAGTCATTCCAGCTATTTTCCTGAAGTGGATCAAGGGTGCAAAATTGGTCATCTGGGTACAGGATCTATGGCCCGAGAGCCTGGAAGCGACCGGTTTTGTTCGCAACCGTAAAGTGCTCAAGCTGGTAGAGATACTGGTGCGCTGGATCTATCGCCACGCCGACCTGATCCTGGTGCAATCGGAAGCGTTCATCGCGCCCGTCGCGGTACTGGCCGAGCGCAGCAAAATATCCTATTATCCAAACTCAGCCGATAATGTCTTCTTTCAGGATACCCAGCACCAGCAGCCCAGCGCTGTGGCGGGCTTGCACGACGGCTTTTCCATCGTCTTCGCCGGCAACCTGGGAACCGCCCAGTCCGTCGAAACCATCATTGCCGCCGCGGCGCTATTGAGAAACCAGCCACATATCCGTCTGGTATTGGTAGGCAATGGCAGCCGCGCCGAGTGGCTGGGTGCAGAAATCGCCCGTTTAAAACTGCAGAATGTCATCATGGCGGGGCAGCATCCTCTCGGTGCCATGCCCGCCATCCTGCGGCAGGCTGGTGCCCTGCTGGTGTCACTGCGCGATGAACCTATCTTTCGCCAGACAGTACCCAGCAAGCTACAGGCTTACCTGGCCATGGGCCGTCCCATCATCGCGTGTCTGAACGGCGAAGGGGCACGCATCGTCACGCAGGCACAGGCCGGCATCGCCTGCGCGGCAGACAACGCCGCAGCGCTGGCAGCGGCCATACTGGAAATGTCCCGTCTCGGCGAAACGGAACGGGAACAGCTGGGCCAGAATGGCCTGGCGTACTTCAAACAGCATTATGACAGCGCCATGCTGACCCAAAACCTGATCACGCATTTTGACAATCTGTTGACGGGCAATAAGGACAACAACTAATAAATCGACGAGAAAAGGATAGTTTATGAAAATTTTAGTTTTGGGTGTGTCCGGCATGCTGGGCAATGCCGTCTTTCGGTATTGCTCCGAAGATAGCCAACACGATGTTGTTGGCTCGGCCCGCAGTGATGGCGTACGCCGCAACTTTTCCACCGAACTGGCACAACGTATCGTCGTCGGTACGGATGTCGACAATCAAGATTCCCTGGCGCTGCTGTTCGCCCGGGTCAAGCCGGATGTCGTCATTAACTGTGTCGGCCTGATCAAGCAACTGGCCGATGCCAACGATCCCCTGCAAGCCATTCCCATCAATTCCCTGTTGCCGCACCGCCTGGCTCGCCTGTGCGATATCGCCGGCGCGCGCCTGATACATGTCAGTACCGACTGCGTCTTCTCTGGCAGCAAGGGCAATTACCTGGAATCGGATGCGTCGGACGCCAAGGACCTGTACGGACGCTCGAAATTCCTGGGGGAAGTCGACTATCCGCACTGCATCACGCTGCGCACCTCGATCATCGGCCACGAGCTGAACAGCGCAAAGAGCCTGGTCGGCTGGTTCCTCGGGCAGCAAGGCACTGTCAAGGGCTATACGAAAGCGGTTTTCTCGGGCTTGCCAACGGTCGAACTGGCGCACGTGATACGCGATGTCGTCTTGCCGCAACCCGCATTGCACGGTCTGTACCATGTGGCCGCCAAGCCGATCAACAAATTTGATCTGCTCACCCTGGTTGCGCAAGCCTATGGAAAGCAGATCGACATTGTTGCCGATGAGCAATTAACAATCGACAGATCGCTGAATGCGGAACGCTTCCGCGCCGCCACTGGCTACGTGGCACCGGCATGGCCGGAACTCATCCAGAAAATGGCTAATTTTAAGTAATAAGGAGCAATAAATGTTTAAAGATAAAGTACTGATGATTACGGGTGGTACGGGCTCCTTCGGCAATGCCGTATTGAAGCGCTTCCTCTCCACCGACGTGGCGGAAATCCGGATTTTCAGCCGGGATGAAAAAAAACAGGAAGACATGCGCATTGCGCTGAACAATCCGAAACTGAAGTTTTATATCGGCGATATCCGTAATTACGACAGCATCAATGAAGCAATGAAAGGCGTGAACTATGTTTTCCACGCTGCTGCGCTGAAACAGGTGCCGTCATGCGAGTTTTATCCCATGGAAGCGGTACGCACGAATGTGCTGGGTACCGAAAACGTCCTGAACGCCGCAGTCGCCAACAATGTCCAGCGCCTGGTTGTGTTGAGCACGGACAAGGCCGTCTATCCAATCAATGCCATGGGCATTTCCAAGGCCATGATGGAAAAACTCATGGTCGCCAAATCACGCATGCGCACGGCAGGCGAAACGGTCATCTGCGCAACCCGCTATGGCAATGTCATGGCTTCGCGCGGTTCCGTGATTCCGCTGTTTATTCAACAACTGAAGGATGGCAAATCAATTACCATTACCGATCCCAACATGACACGTTTCCTGATGTCGCTGGATGATTCGGTCGACCTCGTTCTACATGCCTTCGAACACGGCAAGCAAGGCGATATCTTCATTCAAAAAGCGCCTGCATCGACGGTCGGCGATCTTGCCGCCGCCTTGAAAGAACTGTTCGTCAAGGACAATGAAGTACGCGTGATCGGTACCCGCCATGGTGAAAAACTGTACGAATCGCTGGTCTCGCGCGAGGAAATGGCCAAGGCAGAAGATATGGGCCGCTACTACCGCGTTCCTGCCGACAATCGCGACCTGAACTATGACAAGTACTTTGTCGAGGGCGAGACCAAGATTTCTGAAATCGATGACTACACCTCGCACAATACGGAGCGCCTGACGGTGGATCAAGTCAAGGATATCCTGTTGAAACTGGAATTCGTAAAAGAGCAACTCGATGCGTAAAATCATGACCATCGTCGGTACACGCCCGGAACTCATCAAGATGAGCCGGGTGATTGCCGAACTGGAAAAGCACAGCCAGCATATTCTGGTGCATACCGGCCAGAATTACGACTATGAATTGAACCAGGTCTTCTTCGACGATCTGGAAATTCGTAAGCCGGACTATTTCCTCGATGCCGCAGGCACCAACGCGATCGACACGATCGCCCAGGTGCTGGTCAAGGCAGATGCCGTATTCGAAAAGGAAAAACCGGATGCGCTGCTACTGTATGGCGACACCAATTCCTGTCTCGCCATCATTGCGGCCAAACGCCGCAAGATTCCAGTTTTCCATATGGAAGCGGGCAACCGCTGCTTTGACCAGCGTGTACCGGAAGAGCTGAACCGCAAGGTAGTCGACCATTTGGCCGACATCAATATGGTACTGACGGAACATGCGCGACGCTATCTGCTAGCCGAAGGCGTGCGGCCTGAAACCATCATCAAGACTGGTTCCCATATGCGCGAAGTACTCGATTTTTACATGCCGAAAATCGAACGCTCGGACGTCCTGGCGCGCCAACAGCTGACCAAGAACAAGTTTTTCCTGGTCAGTGCGCATCGCGAGGAAAATGTCGACTCGCCGGACGCGCTGCGCGACTTGCTGCGCACACTGGAAGCCCTGGCAGCAAAGTATGACTTCCCTGTGCTCGTTTCGACGCATCCGCGCACCATGAAGCGCCTGCAGGAGATCGGCATTGATCATCTCGACAAGCGCATTGTCTTTTCCAAGCCATTTGGCTTTGTCGACTACATCAAATTGCAAATGGCAGCGTTCTGCGTGCTGTCGGACAGTGGCACGATTACCGAAGAAACCTCGCTATTGAATTTATCGGCCATCACCATCCGCAATACGCACGAACGGCCAGAAGGAATGGATGCCGGTACGTTGATCATGTGCGGCTTGAAGACGGAACGCGTACTCGAAGCAGTCGATATTATTACGTCGCAATATAGCGAAAAGACCGCACCGGTACTGGCTGTGGCGGATTATGAAAATCCGTTTGTTTCAAAACAGGTTAGCCGGATAGTCAGCAGCTATATTGATTACATCAATACCACTGTCTGGTCAAAATAGTTCCACAAAGCACATTGTTGGCCTACGTAATAGGAAAAGCAGTTCAGAAAAGATGACGAAGATTCTAGTAACAGGAGCCAACGGTTTTGTCGGCAGTGGATTGTGCGCCGCCTTGGCAGAACGCGGTATAAACTATGTTGCGGCAGTGCGCAATAGCAATGGCCCCGGCCAGATTGCCGTGGGTTCGCTGTCGGCAAACACGGACTGGACACAGGCCCTCTCCGGCTGCGACACCGTGATCCATGCGGCGGCGCGCGTGCATGTCATGCAAGACACGTCCGACGATCCGCTGGCAGAGTTTCGTTTGGTAAATGTGGAGGCGACGCTCAATCTGGCCAGGCAAGCGGCGGATGCAGGTGTTCGGCGTTTCGTTTTTGTCAGCAGCATCAAGGTCAACGGCGAAGAAACCACCGATACCCCGTTCCGCGCATCGGATACGCCAGCGCCACGCGATCCTTACGGGCAGTCCAAGCTGGAAGCAGAGAATGTCCTGTTCGCACTGTCCCGGGAAACCGGTCTGGAGGTAACGGTGGTACGTCCGCCATTGGTGTATGGCCCTGGGGTACGCGCCAACTTCCACAGCCTGATGAAACTGGTGGCCAAAGGCGTACCGATGCCATTGGGATCCATTCACAACCGCCGCAGCATGGTGGCGCTGGATAACCTGGTGGACTTGCTCATTACCTGCACTACGCATCCGGCCGCAGCAGGGCGAGTATTCCTGGTATCCGACAACCGCGACGTAGGCATCACTGAACTGCTGCGCATGCTCGCGACTGCCATGGGGCGGCGCAACGTGCTGCTGCCCGTGCCCGCCGGGTGGATCGCCTTCGCAGCCCGGCTGATCGGCAAGTCTGCCGCGGCGGACAGACTGCTGGGTTCCTTGCAAGTGGATATCACATCCACGTGTCAAACGCTGTCCTGGCAACCTGTAATCAGCATGGAAAAGGCACTTGCCAAAACCGTCGCCCCATTTCGTCACACATGAATCGGTTCTGAATGAAAAAAATATTTGACTTCCTGCTGGCCTGCGTCGCGCTATGCATATTGCTATTGCCAATCACGATCGTCGCCATTCTGGTGAAACTTACTTCCACCGGTCCTGTGGTGTACTGGTCCGATCGGGTAGGCCGCAACAACCGCATCTTCCGCATGCCGAAATTCCGCACCATGCGCGTCGGCACGCCAGCCGTCGCCACGCATTTATTGCCAGATCCAAAAAGTGTCCTGACACCGATCGGTTCATTCCTGCGCAAATCAAGTCTGGATGAGTTACCCCAGCTATGGAGCATTCTTTGCGGCGACATGAGTTTTGTCGGTCCACGCCCCGCCCTGTTCAATCAGCAGGACCTGATTGCCTTGCGCACTCAATATGGAGTTGAAAAAATTTCGCCCGGATTGACAGGCTGGGCGCAGATAAATGGCCGTGATGAATTACCTATTCCAGATAAAGTAAAGCTTGACGTGGAATATCTGCAGAAACGGTCATTTATACTTGACCTGAAAATTATATTTTTGACCTTCATCAAAGTAATACGCAAGGATAATGTAACACATTGATTCAGGGAGTCTTGCCTCGGCCATGCCAGAGTAATATACCGTGACCTTATTGCGTGTAGCGTTCGCAAGATTACCCATAATAAGAAAACAAAAATGAAATCTTTCCTTGATCTTTCGCGTTTCCATAAACAAATCATCGCCGCGACGACGGATTTGTTCATGTTGCCCCTACTTTTTGCTGTCGCCATATTGCTGCGTTACGACGTCGTCGATATTGTGATCCTGAAACAATACTCTTGGCTCATCCTGCTGGTACCGGTAATTTCGCTGCCCGTGTTTGTGCGCCTGGGCCTGTATCGGGCGGTCATCCGTTTCATCGACCAGAAAATTGTCTATGTAGTAATACTGGGCGTGACCATTTCGGTAGCCATTCTGGTGGCCATCGCCGCGTTTGCCATTCACATGAGCGGCCTGTCACGCGGCGTGTTCGGTATCTATTGGGTCAGCGCCATCATGTACATGGTCGCAAGCCGCTTTGTCGCGCGCGGCTTCCTGCTGCACGCCAACGGGGAACGGGCGCCGGTACGGGTTGCCATCTATGGCGCCGGCAAGGCAGGCACACAACTGGCCAGCGCCCTGCGCGCCGGCCACGACTATCTGCCAGTGGCATTCATCGACGATAAAAAAGAGTTGAAAGGCGCCACCATTGCAGGTATTAAGGTCTACCCTTCAGCAGAACTGGGGGAACTGATTGCCAAGAGCAGTATCATGGAAGTGCTGCTGGCCATGCCATCGCTGTCCAAGAGCCAGCAGAAACACATCTTGGACAAGCTGGAAGTCCACAAGGTCAAGATCAAGGTAACGCCGCCAGTTGGCAGCCTGGTGTCGGGAGAGTTGCGGGTTCAGGATGTGCGCGACATTGAAATTGAAGACTTGCTGGGACGCGACCAGGTCGCCCCCAACCGCGAACTGCTGGCGAAATGCATCACCGGCAAGGCAGTGATGGTGACTGGTGCAGGTGGCTCCATCGGTTCCGAGCTATGCCGCCAGATCATCGGCCAACGCCCTAGCCGGCTCATCCTGCTCGACATGTCGGAATTCGCCCTGTATACGATCAAGCAGGAATTGAAGAGCACGATAAGCGCGCAAAACCTGCAAATCGAACTGCTGCCATTCCTCGGTTCCGTGCTCGATACAGAGAAGTGCACCAGGATCATGCACACCTTTGCCATCGATACGCTGTACCATGCGGCGGCCTACAAACACGTTCCTCTCGTCGAGCACAACCCGGTCGAGGGTGTCAGCAACAACGTCTTCGGCACGCTCAGTATCGCAAAGGCAGCCATGGCCGCTGGCGTGGGCTGTTTTGTGCTCATTTCCACCGACAAGGCGGTTCGGCCCACGAACGTCATGGGAGCAACCAAGCGCCTGGCTGAGCTGATTCTGCAAGGTTTTGCGCGCGAACAAGACCATACGCGGTTTTGCATGGTGCGCTTCGGCAATGTCCTGGGATCCTCTGGCTCGGTCGTGCCCTTGTTCCGCAAGCAGATCATGCTGGGCGGCCCGATTACCCTGACCCATCCGGAAATCACCCGCTACTTCATGACAATCCCCGAAGCGGCACAGCTGGTCTTGCAGACAGGCGCAATGGGCGAAGGTGGCGACGTCTTTGTCCTGGATATGGGCGAGCCGGTGAAGATCCTGGATCTGGCCAAGCGCATGGTCCACCTGAGCGGCCTGGCGGTGCGCAGTCCAGCCTCGCCCGAAGGTATCGAGATCGAACACGTGGGCTTGCGGCCCGGAGAAAAATTATATGAGGAGTTGCTGATCGGCGAAAAAGTCGAAGGCACGGAGCATCCTCTCATCATGCGCGCCGAGGAGTCGCTGATCCCATGGTCGGAACTGGAACCACTGCTATCCGAGCTGCAAAAAGCATGTGTGGAATTCAAATATGATGAAGTCCGCAGGCTGCTGTTGCGTACGGTGAACGAATATAGCCCCCAGTGCGGCATTGAAGACCTCATCTGGCTGGAACATGAAAAACATGCTTCGCATGCGCACAACAAGGCGATACGTGCTGGCTCCCCTGCCGGAGACTATCTGCAGTAAGATCCTGCCGGCGTACGGCAGGAAAACATGTTTCACACCAGCTACAACGATTCATACTCACATTTATGGAAGAACAGGCCAAATTCAATATGCAACAAATCAAAGATAATGAAGATGTCGCTTCCTTGACGGAACTGCTTGGAACGGCATGGCAGGCACGCTGGCGCATCATTTTGGCAACATCATTGATCGTCATCGTCAGCGTCTCGTATGCCCTTTATATGGCCCAGTACAAGAGCGAAGGTTTTTTCCAGTTTGGCGGCGCAATTCCCCTGCCAGCCGAGAAAAAACTGGATGCCAAGGAAAAAGATCCCGCCAGCGGTATCGCCCTGGCAGACTACAAGCGTTACGCGGCAGCCTTTGGCACTGCCGAGCGCTATGCTGACTTCATCAAATACAACCAACTGAATGACGCGCCGGGCGCGGACCAGTTGCGCAAAATTTTTATCGTGCGCGATGGCATCGACAAGGTTGTCGAGCCGGTTTACCCGTTTTCCAAGCTTGACGCCAAGGAACTTGAACAGCCGCGCGATGGCAGCAATACCAATGTGATTGGCCTGCGCCTCAGTTTTGAGGCCGATAGCCCGCAAAAGGCCCAGCGCACGGTAGGCTTACTGGGCCGCTTCGTCATGGACAGCATCATATACCTGAGCTATGAGGATTCACTGCGTGTCAAGACAGCCGAGATGAATGCCAAGATTACCAAACTCGACAATCACATCATCGATAGCAATCAATCGCTGGAAGAGTATCAACGCAAGGGAGAAAGCCTGAAACAGATCGTCTCCCGCTATCCCGAGTCGGCACAAAATGCGCGTCAGCTGGTTACCGTTACGGAAGACAACGCCCGCTACTTGTCGCCCATTACGCAGTTGACGACCAGCGAAGTGCGGATCGTCGACCTCAAGGAAATCATCACCAAGGCCAAACGCGACCGCCAGCAGGCCGTACTGCTGCGCGACTACTACGACAAGGCGAGGGCGTTCATGAACCAGACACGCTCCGGTGAAGTCATCCTGCGCGGCCTGGAAGCGGTCAAGGAAGCAGCGTTCAAGAACAAGGATCTGAACGACGACACGATCAAGGAAGTCTACAACACCATCTCGATAGAAAACCAGAGCGCGCTAAGCCTGTATCTGGAAAAGAGCCGCTTCATTGCCGGCCCAAGCTTGCCTGAGCGGCGTTCGTCGCGCCTGTCGTCCGTCATCCTGACGAGCGGCCTGCTTGGATTGCTGTTTTCCGTCATTCTGGTATTCGGTAGCAAATGGTGGCGCGAGAACCGCCAGAAACTGAATTCCTGACCACATCGTTGCCTGACCGCTTCATCCCTTCCGGGAACGACGCCCGATGCACTGCATCGGGCGTTTTGCATACAAGGCCGCTCACTTGCGTTGCCACCTGTCGAAAAACGCTGCTCGGCGCTGTACTGCGTACGCATTTGCACCTGCTTGTACCGCCTCTCGCCTTTTTCCACCTGCTCGACCACGCTCAGTTTACAAGCCAGGCTGCAATCACGCTGACTGCGTCGAAACCCTTGTTCCATCTGACACTCCTGCGTTGCATCTCAAAAGTGTCAACTTATTCCAGGACGGGTCAATCGCAAAAAAAAGCCTGAAACTGAGTTTCAGGCTTTTTTTACATCAAGCAACGAGAAAATAAATATTGGTCTCTGCCTTTTACGGCTTCAACAACCCACCCAGCAACGCCGCCACCTTCTGCTTCGGCTTGGCCGCCACTGGCGCGATGCTGGCGGCTGCCGGTGCCGCCTTGGCCGGCTCATACGGCTTCAGGAACCAGGGATCGGCCTTTTCGCGGCGGGCGCCGGGACCGAAGGCGGGACGCGCACCACGCTCGGCGGAGCGGCTGTCGCGGCTGTCGCTGGCATGGCGGCTCTCGGGGGTGCGCGCGGGACGCGCCTCGCCGGCTTCGCTGCGGCGCGCCGGGCGGCGCTCGCTGTCGCCGCTGCGGGCGGGAGCCGGGTTGAAGCCCGTCAATTCACCACGCTTGATGCTTTGCTTGATGAGTTTCTCGATATCGGCCAGCAAGCGCTCGTCTTTATCCGAATAGATCGAAATGGCGTCGCCCGAGGCGCCGGCGCGGCCCGTGCGGCCGATGCGGTGCACATAGTCTTCCGCGTTGTACGGCAAGTCGAAGTTGATGACGCAAGGCAAGTCGGAAATGTCCAGGCCGCGCGCCGCCACGTCGGTGGCCACCAGCACGTCGATCTCGCCCTTCTTGAACGCCTCCAGCGCCGCCATGCGTTCCTGCTGGCTCTTGTCGCCGTGAATCGCCGTGGCGCTCATGCCTTCCTGCTCCAGCACGCGGGCCAGGCGCGAAGCGCCGATCTTGGTGTTCGAAAACACGATGACCTGTTTCAGGTCGCGCTGGCGCAGCAGATGGGCGACCAGGGCATGCTTCTGGTCTTCCGTCACCTTGTAGACCACTTGCGTGACCTTGTCGGCCGTCTGGTTGCTGCGCGCCACTTCGATCGTCAGCGGATCGTTGAGGAAGGTGGCGGCCAGCTTCTTGATTTCCGGCGAGAACGTGGCCGAGAACATCAGGTTCTGGCGCTGTTTCGGCAGCAAGTTGATGATGCGTTGCAAGTCGGGCAGGAAACCCATGTCCAGCATGCGGTCGGCTTCATCCATGACCAGCATCTGCACCTGGCTCAGGCTGATGTTCTTTTGCTCGATATGGTCGAGCAGGCGGCCCGGCGTGGCGATGACGATTTCCACGCCGCCGCGCAGGATGACGGTTTGCGGCTTCATGTCCATGCCGCCGAAGACGACGGTCGAACGCAGCGGCGTGTGTTTGGCGTAGGCCTTGACGTTTTCGGCCACCTGCACCGCCAGTTCGCGGGTCGGCGTGAGGATCAGCGCGCGCACGGGGTGGCGTGCCGGCGACATGCTGCTGCTGGCATGCGCCATCAGCAACTGGATGATCGGCAAGGAAAAACCGGCCGTCTTGCCGGTGCCCGTTTGCGCGGCCCCCATCACATCGCGGCCTTGCAGCACCACGGGGATCGCTTGTTCCTGGATCGGTGTCGGATGGGTGTAGCCCTGGTCGGTCAAGGCGCGCTGGATTTCAGGCGCGAGGCCGAAGTCGGCAAAGGTCAGGCTGGGAGCGGCGGATGCGGCAGGTGCAGGTGCAGCGGCGGCGGGCGCCGCGTCAGGGGCAATCGCCGGGCTGGGCGTAGGAGTCGATTCGGTTTCAGACATAAATTTTCTGGTGTGCCTCCGCACTGCGGAAGCCATGCTTTCTCAATAAACAACATTTCGGGGCACAGGCAGCTCCGTCTTGCAAGCCATGGATCATTGTTCTTGCGGCACCTCCGTGCTCCGGGACATGCTGTATGGCGTATGCGGGAGCGTCGAAGAGATGTGCTGCGATGGCGGCGGAGATCGCGCCGGCGGAACATCGCGCGCAGAAGATACAATATCAGTGCTGTAAACGATACCCTAATTCACCGCAACTGTACACGGAAACCGTGATTTTTGAGCAAAAAGCGTTCCAGCAACGACGCGCCGGGATGCCGTATCATGCCAGCTCCGATGCCAGCTCCGATGCCAGCTCCGCCGCCCTGCCCTCACCATGCCCACCCCGCCTTTACCCCACGATCCGCAACCGCAGCCGCCCAGCAAACCGGGCAATGACGAGTGCTGCCACAGCGGCTGCACTTTTTGCGTACTGGAAATGTACCAGGAAGACCTCGCCGCCTACGAAGCAGCCCTGAGGGCCTGGCAGCAGCGCCAGCAAGCTGCTGCCGCGCCCGCCACCCAGGGCGTCAGGAAGCCGCGCAAGCGCCCTTAGAAACTTTCCCACTCATCCACTGGCGCCGCGCGGCGCGCCGTGCTGGCCAGTTGACGCGGCGCAGGTGCCGGCGCCTTGACAGCCTTGACAGGCGCGCGTGGCCGGCTTGCGGCGGCGCTGGCCACGTCGAGCTTGAAGACGCTGACCACGTCGCTCAGGCTGGCAGCCTGCTCCTGCATCGATTCGGCCGCTGCCGCCGCCTCTTCCACCAGGGCCGCATTTTGCTGCGTCACCTGGTCCATCTGGGCGATGGCCTGGTTAACCTGCTCGATACCGGCGCTCTGCTCGCTGCTGGCGGCCGTGATCTCGCTCATGATGTCCGTTACGCGGGTGATGCTGGCAACGATGTCATCCATCGTGCGGCCCGCCTGGTCCACCAGTTTCGATCCCGCCTCGACTTTCTCGACCGAATCGCCGATCAGGACCTTGATATCCTTGGCCGCCGCGGCCGAGCGTTGCGCCAGGCTGCGCACTTCCGTGGCGACGACGGCAAAGCCGCGTCCCTGCTCGCCCGCGCGCGCCGCCTCGACGGCCGCATTCAGGGCCAGGATATTGGTCTGGAAAGCAATGCCGTCGATGACGGCGATGATGTCGACGATCTTGCGCGACGACGCGTTGATCGACGCCATCGTGCCCACCACTTCGCTGACGACCTTGCCGCCCTCGATGGCGATGCTCGACGAGGTCAGCGCCATGGTGTTGGCCTGGCGCGCATTGTCCGCATTCTGCTTCACGGTCGAGGTCAGCTCCTCCATCGACGAGGCCGTTTCTTCCAGCGAACTGGCCTGCTCTTCCGTGCGCGACGACAAATCCTGGTTGCCGGCGGCAATCTGGCTCGACGCCGTGGCGATGGTATCGGTGCCGCCGCGCACCTGGCCCACCAGGTTCTGCAGGCTGGCATTCATGTCTTTCAGGGCTTGCATCAATTGCCCCGTTTCGTCTTGCGATCGCACAACAATATGCGCCGTCAGGTCGCCGGCCGCCACCTGGCGCGCCACGCCGACGGCTTCGATCAGCGGACGCGCCACGCTGCGCGCCACCCACAGCGCCAGCAGCATGCCGATGACGATGATGCCCACCACCAAGCCGATCAGGCTGGCGCGCGAGGCCGCATAGGTTGCGTCGGCGCTGGCGCTCGAGCGCACGCCGCCGTCCGTGTTAATCGACACCAGTTTATCGAGAGCCGCCATCATGTCCGTCATGACCTTGGCCGACGGTCCCACGGCCAGCGCGCGCGCCTCTTCCTTCTTCATCTCGCGCGACAGGCTCAGCATGGTTGCGTGCAGGCGCATGAATTCATCGTTGAGCGCCAGGAAGCGCTCGAACACGTCCTTCTCGCCCGGTTCGGAAATCAGGCTGCGGTACTTGTCGGCATCGGCCTTCAACCTGGCCTGCGTTTCCGTCATGCGCGTTTCGTTCTGCGCCATGTCGGCATCCTGCGCGGCCAGCATGTGCGCCAGTTCCCAGCGGCGGAAATCGCTGACATCGCTGCGCATGGACATGGCCGCCAGCACGCTGGGCATCCAGTTGTCGGACAGGTCCGTCGACGCGCTATTGATGCGCGCCATGGAAAAGATCGCCGACACGCCCAGCGCTGCCGTCAGCAGCAGCACGGCGCCAAACGACAAGATCAGCTTGGTGGCAATTTTCAGATCAAAAAACCATTTCATGCGTTGCGTTCCTTCATTAAACGGGTAAACGGGACTAGGTAGGCGCGCGCCAACTACATGCACGGCGCGGGCAGTGAGGGCAGGTGGAAGCGGAAGCGCTCAGTGATGACGAGCAAGGGCTCCTATCGAACCATGAGTCAAATTTCCACAAGGCAACATTTTATCACCGTCGTACTGCAGCGCAGAGTGGTTTGACCGCGGCAGGCGGCCAAAGTTCGCGGGTAGCGGGCAGCGTGGCGTATTTCTGCCCCAACACCGTTGTGTGCAAAGGAAAAAATGCAGAAACCAGCGTAGGAGTCGGATGACACGAGGCAATGTTCCTAGCCTACATAAGCACGTCGGCTCATCCGATGCCCGCCGGCGCCCCCTGCTTCTATAGTGGATACAAGATTCAGCACAACGCTAGCAAGCCAGAAAAGCAGCGCCATCCAACAAAATCAGAAGACGAGGCCCTACCATGTACAAAGCTTATAGCAACCTGACCCCAGCCACGAATAGCCACGCCGCTGTCCAGCACAACTGGCAAGCCGCACCGGCCACGCCCATGATCAGCATCACGGGCGCGCAACAGAACGAATTGCTGCGCGCATTGTCGCGCGCCGATCTGGAGCGCCTGTTTTGCCAACTGGAACTGGTCGCTTTGCCTGCCGGCAAGCACCTGTTCGATTGCGGCGGCAAGATTGAATACACGTACTTCCCCACCAACGCCATCGTTTCCCTGCTGTATGTGATGGAAGACGGCGCCACCACCGAGATCGCCGTCATCGGCCGCGAAGGCGTGGCCGGCGTGGTGCTGTACGAAGCCGAGCGCGCCACCTGCACCGCCATCGTGCAGACGGCCGGCTATGGCTACCGCCTGAAAACCGCCTTCCTGCGCGAAGTGTTCAACGAAGGCGGTGCGCTGGCGCAATTGCTGATGCGCTACACCAGCGCCATGTTTGCGCAAATGGCACAGAACGTCGTTGGCGGCCGTCATTGCAGCATCGAACAAAAACTGTGCCGCTGGCTGCTGGACCGCCTCGACCGTTCCCTGTCGAACGAACTGAAGGTCACGCAAGACACCATGGCCAACATGCTGGGCGTGCGCCGCGAAAGCGTCACCGTCACGGCCCGCAAGCTGCAGGACGAAGGCTTGATCCAGTACCGCCGCGGCACCGTCGAAGTGCTCGACCGCGAAGGCCTGGAAGCGGCCGCCGGCAATTGCTACAAGGCAGCGCGCGCCGGTTTCGAACAATTCCGCAGCGGCATCAGCGCACACAATTAAGCACCACGCTGGCAAACGGGCAGGCAAGCGGGTATCGTAGGCATTCCCGCTAACTTCCCCGGAGACTGGCCATGAAACTGATCGGCATGCTCGACTCGCCCTATGTGCGCAGGGTCGCCATCTGTTTGCACTTGCAGGGAATTGCTTACGAGCACTTGCCTCTGTCCGTGTTCCGCAACATGGATGCCGTGCGCGAGATCAACCCCGTCATCAAGGTGCCGACCCTGGTCCTGGACGACGGGCAAGTGCTGATGGACTCCACCTTGATCCTGCACTATCTATCGCTGCTGCGCCCGGACATGT
This sequence comes from Janthinobacterium sp. GW821-FHT03C10, assembly GCF_059420865.1. Lineage (NCBI taxonomy): Bacteria > Pseudomonadati > Pseudomonadota > Betaproteobacteria > Burkholderiales > Oxalobacteraceae > Janthinobacterium > Janthinobacterium sp. GW821-FHT03C10. The sequence goes on from NZ_JBWKUN010000006.1 coordinate 237,957, forward strand.
CCGCCCCTCCCCTCGCCGACAGCGTGCGGGCGCTGCGCCTGACGGGCCTGGCCTTGGCCGCCTATGAAAAAGCCGTGCAGATCGTCTACGAACGCAAGCTGCGTCCGCTCGACAAGCAACACGCGCCGTGGCTGGAACGGGTCAGCATGCAACTGCATGCCGCCTGGAATGCGCTGGAACAGGAATGCGCGCACCTGCCCCTGCCTGGCGAGACGGGCAACATCGACCAGGCGGGCGTGACCATCGCCGTCGGCTGGAGCTTCGCCCAGCTGGAAACGCCCGATATCGTCAAGCCGGCCGACTACCCGGCCGTGCACGCCTTTACACGCTCGGCGGAAACCCTGCCCGCCTTCCTGGCCACGCCGCCAGTCTGACGCGCCGGCTAATCGCCGGAAGTGGCTGCGGCAGTGGCCAGGTCAACGTGCCACCAGCCCGGCCTGACGTCGTCAAACGCGTGGTATGCGGGCGCAAAGGCCGCCTGGCTGGGATCATCAAAACTGCCCACCAGCAAAGCCACCGTGGGCGCATCGTCGATGGCGCCGATGGAACTGCCGCAAACGGCGCAAAACGCCCGGCTGGAATAATCGGAAGATCGGTAGGTGGCCGGCGCGCCGGCCGTGCCCGTCCAGTGCACTTGATCGCGCGCAAACTCCACCCACGCCACCGTCGGCGCGCCCGTATGCTGCTGGCAATTGCGGCAGGAGCAGCTGTGCGGATTGCTGCCCTCGCCCCTCACTTCGAAGCGCACCGCGCCACATAAGCAGCCGCCTGTTTGCACCACATTCTCCATTGTTTCTCCTCGTTTGCACCGTTGCGTGCTCTGCCAGCAGATACGTACCCGGTACAATATTGCCACAACCCTCTACCTGGCGCGCCTGGCAGCACATGGCGCCGGCACTATGAAAGAATAAATGGAAGACATCAATTGCGAAGGCTTGCCGCACATCCGCGTACTGGCAGGTGAAAACACCAGCGGCCCCGTGTATGAAACCCTGCCGGCGCGCCAGATTGACGAGCACGTCTACGAACTGCTGGCCTCGCCCGGCCTGACCCTGAACCTGGCGCGCGGCGACATCGTCAGCATCGCCGACCCGCTGGCCCCCGCCGAAGTATTAAAGCGCGGCGGCAACTTCTGCATCCAGATCTACGCCGACGACGTGCCGCAAGAAGCAGTGGACCAGCTCGAACGCGACGTGCAAGGCCAGCTGGGCGGCACCATGGATGGCCAGTACAAGGGCAACCTCACCTTCAGCGTGCCGGGACACCACGGCATCTACAACGTCAACGGCCCCTTCGACGCCTTCCGCGAGGCAACAGGCGTGGAATGGTACTTCGCCAACATCTACGTCAACCTTGATGACGACGATGATGAAACCTTGCTTAACTGGTGGGTGGATATGTAAGGTTGTCCGTGCACCAGGCGGGGCCATGATACATGTCAATGTTCTGTATTGCTCTGGCACACATCAAGCTGCTTGCCCGCGCCTTGCATACGCTCTCTCTATCATCAACCACAGAGAGCAACGCTATGCCCTACATTGCGCGTGCCGATTATGCGAAGCAAAAAGAGTTCGTGGGAAATGGCGAGTGCGTTACCCTGGTCAGGCACCTCACCGGCGCCCGTGCCTCATCGCTTTGGCGCGAAGGAGACAAAGTGCCGGATCTGCTGGAACAAGGCGGTATCGCGAAAGGTACAGTGATTGCCACCTTCGTCAACGGCCGCTATCAGAATCTGCGGCAGGGCAATCATGCGGCGCTGTTCATCCGCCAGGTGCCTGGCGGCATAGCAATTTTCGACCAGTGGCGTAACCACAAGCCCAGCGCCCGCGTGATCTACTTCGGCCGTTCCGCGGCCGGGGCATCGAATCGTCCCGAACGCTATTCGGTAGTGGAATGAAGCCGCTCACACTGGCGACATTGGTCATCGCTGCCGCGGCGATGCGGCCAGTTGCCGCGGCCCCCATTGCGTCCGTTTCTTGCCCGCAAGCGCCTCCCTCAAGCTGGAACCTGCCGGCCAGCAAACTCGATAGCGTACGCGTGCTGTCCTATCCGGCGCATCAGCCGCCAGCAGCTGGCGAAGCGTTGCCTATCCTGGCCCCGGACAAGGAATGGACACGCAACGGCACCTTGCATCAACGCTGGGACATCAATTTTGATGCACCCGAGTATCTGTTTCAGGTGGACTGCCTGTATGCCGGTACCGAACGCTACCTGCGCATGGCTTTGCCAGGCGTCAAACAGTGCGTTGCAGCCATTACACAGCAAACGAAAATAGTCAGTTTTCAGTGCAAATAGTGCGCTCAATACCACTCCTCAAGCCACTCCCCGCAGTTGCGTCAAACATGCAAAAATTCATTCAGAAATGACTGGTAAGCAAGGTCAGCAAGCGGCAAGCGCGTTCGATGTGCGGCAGCCCTACGATTGACATATCTCAAGGTAGCGGCCCAACACCGTGTCCATGCCCAGTTCCAGGCACTCGACCACCAGTGCATGGCCGATCGACACTTCCAGGATGCCGGAAATGTCCAGGAAGCGCGCCAGGTTGTGCAAATCGAGGTCGTGCCCCGCATTCACGCCCAGGCCCAGCGCCTGTGCCCGCCGCGCCGCCTGCAGATACGTGTCAAACACGGCCTCGGCCTGCGCGCCGCCATAACTCTCGGCAAACCGTTCCGTGTACAGCTCGACCCGCGCCGCACCCACCTCGCGCGCCCATTCCAGCGCCGGGTAGTCGGCATCGACGAACAGGCTGACGCGGATGCCCAGGTCGTTCAATTCCGCAATGACGGGGCGCAACAGCGCCACATGCCGTTCGATGTCCCAGCCGTGATCGGACGTCAGCTGGCCCGGCATATCGGGCACCAAGGTGCATTGCGCCGGGCGCGCGCTTTTCACCACCTCCAGAAAATCCGCCGCCGGATAGCCCTCCACATTCAGCTCGCGCCCCCGTTCCGCGCACAGGCGCTGCAACGGAGCAACATCATCGTAGCGCGCATGGCGCTGGTCCGGGCGCGGGTGCAAGGTGATGCCGGCGGCGCCCAGGTCGAGGAAGCGCGCGGAAAACGCGAGCAGGTCCGGGAAATTGCGGCCGCGCGAATTGCGCAGCAGGGCGATTTTATTGACGTTGACGGAGAGCTGGGTCATGAAAGGAATGAAGTGAAAGTGACGGGTCCGGCAGCGATTGTAGCGGATCGCCCGCACAGGGCACGGCCAACCGAACTCAGCGCTACGTGCTACGATGCAAGACAAGTTCCACGCTTTCAATACATACCATGACCTACCAGCTATTCCTGTTTGACCTGGACGATACCCTGCTCGATTTCCGGGCGTCCGAAAAACGCTCGTTCCTGCACACCATGCATGAACTGGGCTTGCGCAACGGCATCGACGGGCTGTTTTCCCAGTACCAGGAGATCAACGTCGACCTGTGGAAACGTTTCGAGACGGGTGAGGTGAGCAAGGATTTCCTGAAGGTGGAGCGCTTCCGCAAGACGTTTGCGCTGAACGGCATCGCCATCGACCCGGAACTGGCCAGCCGCCTGTATTTGGAATCGCTGCCGGACACGGTCGTGCTCATCGATGGCGCCAAGCAAGTGTGCGAAACGCTGTCGCGTATCGGCGAAGTGGGCATCATCACCAACGGCGTCGAGTCCATCCAGAACCGCCGCATCACCGCCTCCGGCCTGAGCGACTACATCTCCTTCGTCGCCACCTCCGAAGCCTGCGGCCACGCCAAGCCGGACGTGCGCTTCTTCGAATACGCGGCCAACATGGCCCGTACATTCAGCAAGGAAACGACCATCATCATCGGCGACCGCCTGGACGCCGACATCCTGGGCGCCAACCGCTACGGCATAGCCAGCTGCTGGTTCAACCCGGACGGCATGGCCAACACCTCGGCCGCCATCCCCACCTATGAAGTGGCCAGCCTGCACGACATCGTGCCAGCGCTGGAGATGATGCAGGTCAACTTGAAACAAGCTTGATCTTCCACAAGCGCACCGCCTGGATATGCGGGCAGCGGCACGAAAACACGCCGCTGTTCGCGTAGAGTGACGGCAAGCGCCCTGCCCGCCTGATTGCGCGTCAAGCGATCAATCGCGCGTCAGCACTTCCAGCAACTCAATCTCGAAGATCAAATTGGAATGCGGCGGAATCAAACCCACCTGCCGCTCGCCATACGCCAGCTCCGCCGGCACCCACAGCTTGCGCGTGCCGCCCACCTGCATGCCCTGCAAACCCAGAATCCAGCCCTGGATGACCTTGTTATTGCTCAATACACAGCGGAAAGGCTCGCCCCGCTTGTGCGACGAGTCAAACTCCGTCCCATCGTCCAGCCAGCCCCGGTAATGCGCCGTGACCAGCGCGCCGCGCGCCGCCGCCTTGCCGTCGCCGATGACAATATCGTCAATCTTCACTTCAGCCGTCATCTCGTTTCATCCTTCATCAATCGTCATGCCGCGATTGTACGACAGCACGAAAAAAGCCCCGGCAGTGGCCCGCCGGGGCTTGTTCTAATATTGCTCAATTCTGGTGGGCCTCCCGTGAGTCGAACACGGCACCAACGGATTATGAGACACATTCCCTACCAGTTACATGCAAACCGGATGCTTTTATCACTTACCTATCAAAAATATCACTAAATAAAGAATGCCACACCGCGCCCGATCCCCAAACCATTCAGAAGAAAAATTGCGAGCCAAGTAACAGTGAAATTTACAGCACCAAAAATAGAAATAGGCAGAAAATAGAAACTTACTTATTTAACCATATCATACAAGAAATTTACTGTCAGGCCCAAAATAATTGTAAGAACTATTGACCCAATAAACATAATATTTTTTCTTTGTAGTTTCTTTAATGTTTTATCTCTATATCTTTCAGTTGCCTTCGACAACACCACAAACGATGGACTAGGCCTTGCAAGTTGTATTGCAAGATAAAAAACAAATATCGCCGTCATGCAACAAATAACAAAAATAGCTACATGTCCAAATTGTTGGCCATCATTGGCATACGTATAATTTACCAATATATTCATTTTCTCATGAAGCTGAGTTAACCCTACTTGTTTCCCGCCTATTAGGGCGTCCAACTTCGACTTCAACAGATCCGCATTCCTCTGCTTATCCCAGGCACCAAAACCAAGCATGAAAAACATAAAAAATGGAAAAAACAACGAATAAAGTGGGAAAACCTTACGTCGCAACCACTCTTTCACTCCTTTATCAACAACACTAATAGCCTCAACTTCATCCAAAATCAATCGGAATAGATCGTCTGCCCAAGTTCGCTCTGTATGCCTAATTTCTATATCAACAACCCCAGTAGATTCTTTAATTCCAAGAAAAATCTCTAAAAAACCTCCAGAAGCAGTTCTTGTTTCAAACTCAAAAACCAAATCCTGTCTTTCCGGAACAAGTTTCCCGGGAAATTGAATCAAAAGGCTAATACTTATTTTCACACCCTTGCAGATAAAATTTTGCGTTTCCGCAAAATGTTCAAAAGCAGAAAATGATGTTATCACCCTCTTAATTCCATCCCCGTAAAAAATAACAGCTTCAAATGAAAGAGGCTCATGTGAATTTTGTTGGTTAATGCGTTGAGTAATCAATGAGCAAAAATGAATGAGCCAGGCATGATCAATCGAAAAAGCAGTATGAATTCGACGTTCGAGAGTTTGTGGCTGCCCCAACAAACCAGAGATAAATTCACCCAATGTTTTCTTATCAACTGGCATGGTAACAACTTTATCCGCCACTTCAATCCGAATTACTTCTGCCATATATACATCCTTTAAAAATAGTAAGGATTATCAAAAATAAAATCCACAAAAAGACAACTTGATGTTTTAATAAATCATAAAAAATCAGTTAGTCCGCTCTGGAAAAATCAACAATGGCAATTTTGACACGTATGTGGCAAGATGCCCAGCAGAAAAATGCGCATACCGTCTTACCGTCTGGGTCGATTGCCAACCACCTAATTCCTGCAAAACATGCAATGGCGTACCACGCTGTACATGCCAACTAGCCCATGTACAGGGTGGCAGGGTCAGGTCCGCCATTCAGACACAAGCCCAACCATAGCCGCATTGAACAACGATAATGACCTGTAGCGTACTTAATTGCAAATATAAGGACGAACGGCAGGCAAAGTGCACACACCTCCTATGCACTCCGTACCGCTATAAGATGAAATTAGTGACGAAGCCAGAACCAGCCCATCCGAACGACCAAACCTTGCGACGATTGTCTCGCGCATAAAAAAAGCCCCGGCAGTGGCCCGCCGGGGCTAATTCTATTATTGCAAGTTGGCAGGGTCAGGTCCGCAATTCAGACACAAGCACAACCATAACCGTATTGCAAAACGGTGATGAGCTGCGGTGTACTCAATTGCAAATACAAGATTGAACGGCAGGAAAAGTACGCAACGCCTCTTATATGCTCCGTACCACCATAAAGATGAAATTAGTGGCGAAGCCAGCTAGTCTGTCCCAATAGCAAACCTTGCGGTGATTGTCGCGCATAAAAAAAGCCCCGGCAGTGGCCCGCCGGGGCTTGTTCTAATATTGCTAAATTCTGGTGGGCCTCCCGTGAGTCGAACACGGCACCAACGGATTATGAGTCCGCTGCTCTAACCAAGCATGAGCTAGAGGCCCGGGGACTGCGGCGTGGCGGCGCTGTTGATGCCCGCCTCGCGCGGCCGTTTTGGAAACGGACACGCGAGGATAGGGGTATCAGGGGCGTACGTCAAGCCCTATTGGCTTCTAGTTGCCTTCCAAGAAGCTTTTCAGCTTGTCGGAGCGCGATGGGTGGCGCAGCTTGCGCAGCGCCTTGGCTTCGATCTGGCGGATGCGCTCGCGCGTCACGTCAAATTGCTTGCCCACTTCTTCCAGGGTGTGGTCAGTGGACATCTCGATGCCGAAACGCATGCGCAGCACTTTCGCTTCGCGTGGCGTCAGGGAATCGAGCACGTCCTTGACCACGCCCCGCATGGACGCATGCAGCGCTGCGTCGGCAGGGGCCAGGGTGTTGTTGTCCTCGATGAAGTCGCCCAGGTGCGAATCGTCGTCGTCGCCGATCGGCGTTTCCATCGAGATCGGTTCCTTGGCGATTTTCATGATCTTGCGGATCTTGTCCTCGGGCATTTCCATCTTGATCGCCAGGGTGGCCGGATCGGGCTCCGCGCCTGTTTCCTGCAGGATCTGGCGGGAAATCCGGTTCATCTTGTTGATCGTCTCGATCATGTGCACGGGAATGCGGATCGTGCGCGCCTGGTCGGCGATCGAGCGGGTAATCGCCTGGCGGATCCACCAGGTCGCATACGTGGAGAACTTGTAACCGCGGCGGTACTCGAACTTGTCGACGGCCTTCATCAGGCCGATATTGCCTTCCTGGATCAGGTCGAGGAATTGCAGGCCCCGGTTCGTGTATTTCTTGGCAATCGAAATAACCAGGCGCAAGTTGGCCTCCGTCATTTCGCGCTTGGCCTTGCGCGCCTTCATTTCACCGGCCGCCATCTGACGGTTGATATTGCGCAAGTCCGGCAGCGGCAAGACGACGCGCGCCTGCAGGTCGATCAGACGCTGCTGCAGTTCCTTGACGGTCGGAATGTTGCGGCCCAGGATGGCGCTGTAGGCGTGTCCTGCGTTGACTTCGCCATCGACCCAGTCGAGGTTGGTTTCATTGCCCGGGAAGACCTTGATGAAGTGGGCGCGCGGCATGCCGCAGCGGTTCACGGCCACGTCGAGGATCTGCTTCTCGATATGGCGCACTTCGTCGACTTGGCCGCGCAGGGTGTCGCACAGCTTTTCCACGACCTTGGCCGTGAAGCGGATGCCCAGCAACTCTTGCGAAATGGCTTCCTGTGCCTTGGCGTACGGTTTCGAGTTGTAGCCTTCTTTTTCGAAGGCGCGGCGCATCTTGTCGAATTGCTGCGAAATGACGGCAAATTTTTCCAGCGCCGTGCGTTTCAGCGTTTCCAGCTGCTCGGCGGAGAAGCCGGCGGCGCCCGAAGCGCTCGCTTCTTCCTCTTCTTCCTCTTCCTCTTCTTCCGCTTCGCCCTCTTCCTCGTCTTCTTCGACGGGAGCGGCCACGACAGGAGCGGCGGCGACCGGTTCGTTTTCATCGACGAGGCCGTCGACGATTTCATCGATCTTGATCTCTTCGTTGGCGATGCGGTCGGCGGCGGCGATGATTTCGGCGATCGTCACGGGACAGGCGGAAATGGCCTGGATCATGTCTTTCAAGCCATCTTCGATGCGCTTGGCAATCTCGATCTCGCCTTCGCGCGTCAGCAGCTCGACCGAGCCCATCTCGCGCATGTACATGCGCACGGGGTCGGTGGTGCGGCCGAAGTCGGAATCGACGGTCGACAAGGCGGCCTCGGCCGCCGCTTCCGCCTCGTCGTCGCTGGTGACGACGGCAACGTTATCGGACAGCAACAACGTTTCCGCATCGGGCGCGTGTTCGTAGACGGCGATGCCCATGTCATTGAAGGTACCGATGATGCCTTCGATGGCTTCCGGATCGACTATGTTTTCGGGCAAGTGATCGTTGATTTCCGCATACGTCAGGAAACCGCGTTCCTTGCCGAACTTGATCAGGGTCTTGAGTTTCTGGCGCCGGCGCTCGAGTTCTTCCTCGCTCGCTTCCGTGTCGGACGAGAAGGCGTCCTTCAGCAGCGCGCGCTCTTTCGCCTTGCGGTCCTTGGCCTTGGCCTTGTCGACGGCTTTCAGTTCGGCCCGCTCGACGGCGTTCAGGGCGGCGACTTCATCATTTTCTGGCTGGAATTCTTTTGGCTTGCGGCCGCGGCGGCCTGGCACTTTTACCGACGGCAAGACATAACCGGACGTATCGATGGCCGCCAGGGTGGCGGCGTCGGTGGTCTGGCTGACCACAGGCGGCGCGCTGGTCACGCGCGCTTCTGGCCGATCGAGCGCCTTTTCGGCTTTCGTGGTAACTTTAGTGGGCTTTGCAGCCGCTTTGGATTCGGGTTTCTTGATTGGCACAGGCGCTTTCGATTACACAACGACTTGCTTTACGGTGGATTAGGATAAAGTTTGCTGCCAGCTCCCTGTCTACCTGCGGGAACCACCATCTTCGAACCTGCCGACTACGCAAATTCGACACTGTTACGTTACTTACACCTCATCGGCCACGATCCGCGGGAAGCGCAGCAATTCCTGTCCACCGGCTGTTGCCAGCCGTCTCGGCAAAAATTCCTGCATCGACCGCGTTGGGAGCGAGAGCCTGGCGCGGCTTGCCAGCGTCCGCGGGCCTTGCCCGCAACGCCGAAAGCACCAGTTGGCCCTGGCTGCCGACACGATCCACCGCGCCGATCAAGAGCCTAACTTACTGAAAACAAATACTATTTACGAAACAGAACTAGCTTGCCAAAGCACACAATACTTAGCATTTAATTATAGCACGCGAAAAATGTTTTTCCAGTGCGCGCCATACCCTCAGGGCAAGGTTAGCGATTCACCAACTCGGCATCGCGTTCGCGTTCCAGCTCGCCTTGCTCCTGCATGATTTCGCGGTAGCGTACACCAATTTTCTCCGATGGCAAACCCGACGCAAACAATTGCTGCAATTCCGCCTTCAAGGCATTCAATTTGATCTCGCGGATGGTGCTCACCAGCCACGACAATTCGCTGTCGTAATCGGATTCCGTGCCGGCCGCGATCTCGCCGATGATCTCGTCGTATTCGCTGCCCAGCTCCTTCAGCTGCTGCGCCAGCGCGGCAAAGCTGCCGTGCTCGCCCAGCGCCTGGCCCACGGCCACCAGCTGCCCCAGGCTGTGCGCCGCATCGGGCCCCAGGTGCTGGAAGGCGGTCAGGGCCGCTTCATCGATGCGCAGGGTCAAGGGCGGGTGCGCCACCAGCATGCGCATGATCTTCAATTCCAGGCCGACAGGCACGGGGCGGCCCGATTTCGGCGGCGCGCGGTGCGCCACGGCAACGGGTTTGGCCAGCTCGAACAGGGCTTCGATCTCGGCCGGCGTGGACTGCGTCAACTGCGCCAGGCCGCGCACGATCTGCAGGCGCAGGGACGACGGCGCCATCAGCTGCAGCAGGGGTTTGGCGTCAAACTGCACGCGGGCGCGCCCTTCCGGTTCCGACAAATCATGCTCGCCCGACACCTCTTTCAGCAAGAATTGCGACAGCGGCATCGCTTCATGTACTTGCTGCTCGAAACCTTCGGCGCCGAACTCGCGGATATAGCTGTCCGGATCGTGTTCCGCCGGCAAGAACAGGAATTTGATGGTTTTATTATCCGACACGTGGGCCAGGCTCGCTTCCAGCGCGCGGCGGGCGGCGCGGCGGCCGGCCTTGTCGCCATCGAAGCTGAAAATCACGTTATCGGTCTGGCGCAGCAGTTTTTGCACGTGGGTGGGCGTGCACGCCGTCCCCAGGGTCGCCACCGCTTGCGGGAAACCCATCTGCGCCAGCGCCACCACGTCCATGTAACCCTCCGTCACCAGCACGTAGCCGGCGTCGCGGATGGCCTGGCGCGCCTCGAACAGCCCATATAGTTCGAATCCCTTGGAAAACAAGGGGGTTTCCGGCGAGTTCAGATATTTCGGTTCGCCATGGTCGAGCACGCGGCCGCCAAAGGCGATGACCTGGCCCTTGGTATTGCGAATCGGAAACATGATGCGTTCGCGGAAACGGTCGTAGCGCTTGCGGTTGTTGCCCTCTTCATCGACCTTGTCGATCACGAGACCGGCCTCGGCCAGAGCCACCACGTCGTAATCGGGGAAGACGGAACGCAGGTTATCCCAGCCGCCGGGCGCGAAACCCATGCCGAAGCGGGCGGCCACTTCGCCCGTCAAGCCCCGGTTCTTCAGGTAGGCGATGGCTTCCGGCGCGTGGCGCAATTGCCCCCGGTAATAGTCGCACGCCTGCGTCATGGCGTCGGACAGGGCCAGGCTTTGCGCCTGGATCTGCGCGCGCTGGGCCGGCGGGATCTTGTCGTCCGCTTCCGGCACGACCATGCCGACGTTTTGCGCCAGGTCCTTGACGGCGTCGACAAAGCCCATGCCCGAGTACTCGATCAGGAAGCCGATCGAGGTGCCATGCGCGCCGCAGCCGAAGCAGTGGTAGAACTGCTTGGTGGGGCTGACGGTAAAGCTGGGCGATTTTTCACTGTGGAACGGGCACAAGCCCATGAAATTGGCGCCGCCTTTTTTCAGCTGCACATAGCGCCCCACGACATCGACGATATCGACGCGGTTGAGCAAATCGGAAATGAAGGATTGAGGTATCACTGGCGAGGGCGGGTCTTGTTATAGGTCAGACTATACTACCGCACGTGGCCTGAGGTTGAGCCAGGTCAACGTGTGGGCTGTTTAACAGGCTGCCAGCGCGACGGCTGGCAGCCCTTGCTACTATTGTTGCTTACGCGGCCGGCGTCAAGGCTTTCTTGACCAGGGCGGACACCACGGTCATGTCGGCGCGGCCGGCCACCTTCGGCTTGACGATGGCCATGACCTTGCCCATGTCTTGCGGACCGGCGGCGCCCGAGGCGGCCACGGCGGCAGCCACTTCGGCCGCCACTTCTTCATCCGACAGACCGGCAGGCATGTAGCCGATCAGGTGCACCAGCTCGGCTTTTTCGATGTCGGCCAGGTCGGCACGGCCACCGGCTTCGAACTGGGTGATCGAATCCTTGCGCTGCTTGATCATCTTTTCCACGATGGCCGTCACGTGGGCATCCGTCAATTCGATGCGCTCGTCGACTTCCTTGCGCTTGATTTCCGCCAGCAACAGGCGAATCGTGCCCAGCTTGCCCGTTTCCTTGGCGCGCATGGCGTTTTTCATGTCTTCGGTAATTTGTTCTTTCAAGCTCATGGCAATCCTCGTTGGTCAGTATGGGAACGGTGCTCGTGCGCGGCCAGAAACAAGTACGGGCCACAAAAGCGAAAACCCGCTGCGGCGAACCGGAGCGGGTATGCGACTCATCTGAAGTATCACTCCAGGCGAATCAAAACAAAACCCGTGGCGAACAATGCGCCGAACTACCCGGGTTGGTTCTGACTGAACAGTCTTAGAATAATTTTTTCGGCAGTTGTTGGCTGCGGATGCGTTTGTAATGACGCTTGACAGCAGCTGCCAGCTTGCGCTTGCGCTCAGCTGTTGGCTTTTCGTAGAATTCGCGAGCGCGCAATTCGGTCAGCAGACCCGTTTTTTCGATGGTGCGTTTGAAGCGACGCATTGCGACTTCGAACGGCTCGTTTTCTTTAAGGCGAATAGTGGTCATGTAAAATTCAAACCGTTGAGGTGGTGTATAGGAAGAGATAGATAGTAGCAGCTTTTATTCGGAAAGGGAAGCCCCTCCCCACTTGCGTGCGGCATGCAGCCTGAGGTCGCTGCCGGAATGTGGCGTAAACCACGCACCGGTGCTCCCATCCTACAGAGTTGCTTACTGCAAGGCAATACCTGCCGCCACGCCGGAAGCCCAGGCCCACTGGAAGTTGTAGCCGCCCAGCCAGCCCGTCACGTCCACCGACTCGCCGATGAAATACAGGCCCGGCACTTTATTGGCCATCATGGTCTGCTGCGACAGTTCGCGCGTATCGATGCCGCCCCGCGTCACTTCCGCCTTGCGGTAGCCTTCGGAACCGTTGGGCACGATGGACCAGGCATTGATGGCCTGGCCCAGCTTGCGCAGCTGCGCGTCGGGCATGTCGGCGATGCGCGCGTCCGGCGCCAGGCCGTTGGCAGCCAGCAGGCAGTCGGCCAGGCGCTGCGGCAGCCATTGGGCGACGATATTGCCCAGCTGCTTCTTCAGGGTGCCCTTGCCTTCGATCAAGGTCTGCGCCACGTCCACTTCCGGCAGCAGGTTGATGACGATGGGCTCGCCCGGCAGCCAGTAGCTGGAAATCTGCAAAATCGCCGGGCCCGACAGGCCGCGATGCGTGAACAGCAAATCTTCGCGGAAACGCGCACCCGTGGCCTTGCGGCCTTTCAGGCTGCCCGTCTCCACATCCACTTCCAGCGCGATGCCGGACAGTTCCGCGAACGGCGCCCAGCTGGCCGGGTCGAACGTCAGCGGCACCAGGGCCGGACGCGGCTCGACCATCGCCAGATCGAATTGCTTGGCGATGCGGTAGGCAAAGTCGGTGGCGCCGATCTTCGGGATCGACAGGCCGCCCGTGGCGATGACGATGCTGGCCGTCTCGATGTCGCCGCTGTCCGTCTGCAGCACGAAGCCGCCGTCCGCTTGCTGGGCAACATTGTCGATCTTGCACGGCATGCGCCAATGCACACCGCCGGCGGCGCACTCGTCCTTGAGCATGTCGATAATCTGCTCGGCCGATTCATTGCAGAATTGCTGGCCCTTGTGCTTTTCGTGGTAGCCGATCCGGTATTTTTTCACCAGCGCGAGGAAATCCTGCGGCGTGTAGCGCGACAGCGCGCTCTTGCAGAAATGCGGGTTTTCCGAGAGGAAATTTTGCGGGGTGGCGTTGATATTGGTGAAGTTGCAACGCCCGCCACCCGAGATGCGGATCTTTTCGGCCAGCTTGGCCGCGTGATCGATCAACACCACGCGCTTGCCTTGCTGGGCGGCAACAGCCGCACACATCATGCCGGCCGCGCCCGCGCCGATCACTGCCACATCAAATTGTTTTGCCATAAGAATTCCGGTCACCGCTGATTACAAAGACGCCATTGTAAACTGCGGCGGCGCGGCTAGCGCGGCCGTGCCGCAATCTGCCGCGATGCCATCAGGCATTGCTCCACCTGCTCGGCGATCGACGGCGGCACGGGCAGCTCGCCGCGCAGCACGGCCGCGATCCAGGCGGCCGTGGTGGCCGCGTCGCGCTCGGCCGGCAAATGCGGCAGTTCTTCCACCAGCAACTGCTTTTCCACCAGCACCGTGCGCTCGCCGCCGTGAAACCAGTCGATCTGCTGCGCCTTGTTGGCGTTGGCCACCGTTTCGCCCTCCGTGCCGCGCATCAGGAAGGCGTCGCCGCGCGCGGGATCACAGGCGGTCAGGAAATACTCACCGAGCATTTCCAGGTATTCGGGATGCGTGTACGACACCAGGCGCAGGGCGGGCCCGGCGAACGGCTGCATGATTTTCACCAGGGTGTGCGTGGAATTGCGCACGCCCAGCACGCGCCGCAGCGACAGCATGTGCGCCAGGCGCGGCGCCAGCGCGTCGATCGGCAGGAAGGCCGCTTCGCCGCGCGCCATGGCGGCCTCGGCTTGTGCATGGTCGAGCGAGGCGGGCACGCCCAGCGCGGCCAGCACTTCGGCCGTCGTGATGCGGCCCGGGTCGCTGGTCACGCCATGCACGAGCACGGGTGCGTCCGCGCGCGCCAGCAGCAGCGCCAGCAAGGCCGTCAGGTTCGCCATCTTGCGCGCGCCGTTGTAGCTGGGAATGACGATCGGGGCGAACGCGCCTGCCGGCGCGGCCAGCGGGGCGAACGAGGCTTCGGCAGCGTCGAGGAAGCCGGCGATCTCGTCCACGGACTCGCCCTTGATGCGCATGGACAACAAAATGCCGCCCAGTTCCAGGTCCGACACGCGGCCCTCGAGCATGGCGCGGTACAGGGCGCAGGCGTCGTCACGCGTCATGCTGCGCGCGCCGTTCTTGCCGCGTCCTATTTCTTTAATAAAACGCGCGGCGGGAAATGGCTCGCCGGCCACGTCGGTATGGGGGATGGATACAGTCGTCATGGCGCCAGCTTACACGGATTTTTCCCCTTGCAGACGGGCTGGCGGATGCCATAGGCGCCGATGCAACAGTCTTTCCAGCTATTTTTTTGATGAATGTGCTTCGTGCCTGCATCCAAACGCGCCGCCGCTGCGTATAAGACTGCACAGGGGGGAACTCATCATGGAACACGCGATCAAACAGGAAACTGCCTTCGTCGGCATCGAAACGGGCAAGCTGCTGCTGAAAGCCGTGCTGCGCTCGGGCGGCGACGTGCTGTGCAAGGTGCTGGAAAACGATATGGCCGGCTACCGCTGGCTGCGCAGCTGGCTGCAAAGGAACGACGTGCCCGTCATGGGCTTGCGCGTCTGCATGCGCCTCGACGCCCCGTACAGCGAGGCGCCGGCCCGCGCGCTGGCGGACATGGGCATGCTGGTCTGCGACGCCCAGCCCGCGCAACTGGCAGACTATCTGCGCGGCCAAGGCTTGCCCGAGAACGCGGCACACGGCGCCGTGGTGCTGGCCAATTACTGCGAGGACAAACGCCCCGCTGGCTGGACGCCGCCCTCGCCCGCCTACGTGGAACTGCGCCTGTGGCTGCGCCGCCTGCACGCCATCGTAGGCGTGCGCAAGCAGGAGTCGGCGCGCCTCGATACCCATCTGCAGGCTGGCCAGCATGCGCTGCACGCCCTGTTGTGTCAGCAAATCGCCTGCCTGGACGCGCAGATACGCCAGCATGAAACGGCCATCCTCGCGCATGTGCGGCGCCATCCCGGCCTGCCCCGGCCGCCCGAGCTGGCCGGCAACTACCAGCGCATCGCCCGCTACAGCACCGGCGCCAGCCTGGCCGGCGGCCACTGAGCGCCCGGCAGCAAGGGGCCGGCGGCGTGCCGGCCCTGCCATAAAAACAACTCATGCATTCCCGTTTTGGCCCCATCCCCGCCGCCAGGCCGCATTTCCGCTACACTATTGCCTCTTAAAGAACGCAATAGCGAAAGCCGAGCCAGAATCATGAATACGCCAGACATCGAAAATATCAACGTCACCTCTTTCGCGCCCATGCCGACACCGGCCGAACTGCACGCCAAGCTGCCCCTGTCGGAGAGCGCCTTCGACACCGTCAGCCGCGGCCGCGAAGCGCTGCGCAACATCATCGACCGCAAGGACCAGCGCCTGTTCGTCGTCGTCGGTCCGTGCTCGATCCACGACCCCGTCGCCGGCCTCGATTACGCGCGCCGCCTGAAAGCGCTGCAAGAGGAAGTCAAGGATACGATGCTGCTGGTGATGCGCGTGTATTTCGAAAAACCGCGTACCACCACGGGCTGGAAGGGCTATATCAACGACCCGTACATGGACGATTCGTTCAAGGTCAACGAAGGCATGGAAAAGGCGCGCCAGTTCCTGCTCGATGTGTGCGAACTGGGCCTGCCCACCGCCACCGAAGCGCTGGACCCCATCTCGCCGCAATACCTGGGCGACCTGATCGCCTGGACGGCCATCGGCGCGCGCACCACCGAATCGCAGACGCACCGCGAAATGTCGTCGGGCCTGTCGACACCGGTCGGCTTCAAGAACGGCACCGACGGCGACATCAGCATCGCCGTCAACGCGATCCTGTCGTCCGCGCACCCGCACTCCTTCCTGGGCATCAACGGCGAAGGCAACGTCGCCATCGTGCGCACGCGCGGCAACGCGTATGGCCACGTGGTGCTGCGCGGCGGCGACGGCCGCCCGAACTACGATTCCGTCTCGATCGCCATCGCCGAACAGGCGCTGGCCAAGGCCAAGCTGCCCGCCAACCTGGTGGTCGACTGCTCGCACGCGAACAGCTATAAAAAGCCGGAACTGCAGCCGCTGGTGATGGGCGACGTGGTCAACCAGATCCGCCAGGGCAACCGCTCGCTGGTGGGCGTGATGATCGAATCGAACATCGTCGGCGGTAACCAGAAGATCCCGCAAGATCTGTCGCAACTGACCTACGGCTGCTCCGTCACGGACGGCTGCATCGACTGGGACACGACGGCCACCATGCTGCGCGACGCGCATGCGCACCTGCTCAATCGCCCGGCGTAAAATATACCGCCAACAATGTTGTCGGATTACGGCCCTGTGGGCCTAATCCGACCTACCCGGCCGGCCGCGTCAATACGTAGGTCGGCTTAGCGCGTAGCGCGTAAGCCGACACATCACTGCAGACAAAGAACGGCGCCCTGTGCGCCGTTTTTGCTTTTCCCTTCATCACGCCATCTGCACATGCGGCAGTACGGCGAACGATCCCGCCAACGCCTGCTCCGCCTTGCTGGCCGGGATATTCAGTTCATTGACGTCCAGGTAGATGCGCCCGTCCAGGATGCGCACGGCGTACATGCGCGCCATGCCCTGCACGGGCGCCACCAGGCGGCCCGAATCGAGCTCGATGATCCAGCCGTTTTTCGGCCCCATCAGGTTCTTCTCCATCAGCACCCCGTGCGCCAGCGGGCCGCCCAGGCAGGGCACCGTGTCGAGCAGCGCGTAGACCGTATCGTCAGCCGCGCGGAACAGCGCCACGCCGGGCAAATCCTGCCACGCCAGGCCCCGCTGCACCATGCGCACGCCCGCCAGCGGCATGTCCTTCAGGCGGCAAATCATTTTCCATTGTTCCGACATCGCAAGCTCCCTTGAGAAAGGCACACGCCTGTCTAAGCAAGAGCGGTGCCAGTGCCGTTCCAGGCGTAAAGCAGCCGCAATCCCGGGCAAAACCGGCCTGCGGCGCACTGCGCAAGTGCACACTGCCGCCGAAATGGTGCGCTGGCCGCACGGTGGACTGCGCGGCTTTCCTTTACAATGGCGGATTACTCCTCCCTATTCAGTACCTTCATGATTGTTCTTGGCGTCGAATCCTCCTGTGACGAAACTGGCCTGGCCTTGTACGACACGCAACGCGGCCTGCTGTCGCACGCCCTCTACTCGCAAGTAGCCATGCACGAGCAGTACGGCGGCGTGGTGCCGGAACTGGCGTCGCGCGACCATATCCGCCGCGCCATCCCGCTGCTCGAAGAGACCCTGACGAAGGCCGGCATCGGCCTGTCCGAAATCGACGCCATCGCCTACACGCAAGGGCCGGGACTGGCCGGCGCGCTGCTGGTGGGATCGTCCGTGGCCTGCAGCCTGGGCCTGGCCATCAACAAGCCGGTGCTGGGCATCCACCACCTGGAAGGCCATTTGCTGTCGCCGCTGCTGGCGTCCGAGCCGCCGGAATTCCCCTTCATCGCGCTGCTGGTATCGGGCGGCCACACGCAACTGATGCGCGTCGATGGCGTGGGCCAGTACACGATGCTGGGCGAAACCCTGGATGATGCGGCCGGCGAGGCATTCGACAAGTCGGCCAAGCTGCTGGGACTCGGTTACCCGGGCGGTCCCGCCATTTCGCGCCTGGCCGAATTCGGCGACCCGCTGGCGTATAAGCTGCCGCGCCCCATGCTGCACTCGAAGGATTTCAACTTCAGCTTTTCCGGACTGAAGACGGCCGTGCTGACCGTGGTGAAAAACCATGAAGAAAAAGTCATCGCCAATATCTGCGAGCAGGACAAGGCGAACATCGCGCGCGGCTTCGTCGACGCCATCGTCGACGTGCTGACCGCCAAATGCGTGTCGGCCCTCAAGCACACGGGCTTGAAGCGCCTGGTGATCGCCGGCGGCGTGGGCGCCAACGCGCAGCTGCGCGCTTCGCTCAATGCGGCCGCCGCCAAGAAGCGTTTCAAGGTGTATTACCCGGAGCTGGAATTCTGTACCGACAACGGCGCCATGATCGCCTTTGCCGGCGCCATGCGCCTGCAGATCAACCCGGCCGCCGCCAAGCACGATTACTCGTTCAACGTGCGCCCGCGCTGGCCGCTGGACGAAATCCGCGAAGTCTGATCACGCCAGCAGGAAGTTGCGCGCGCCCGCCAGGGCCGCGCCCTCTTCCACCGTCTCATCCTTCAATGCCACGCCCGACAACTGCCGGCTGAACGCCTGCGACAGCAGGTAGTGCAGCCGGTACGCGGCCGGCGCATACGCCAGCCCTTCCGGGCGCACGTTCGAGATGCAGTTGCGGCGCTCGTCCAGCAAGCCTGCCTTGGGCGCCCACGTCAGGTACAGGCCCAGGCTGTCCGGGGAACTCAAGCCCGGCCGCTCGCCGATCAGCACCAGCACTGCCCGCGCTTTGATCAATTCCCCCACCTCGTCGCCGACGGCCACGCGTCCCTGCGCCACGATGTGCACGGGCGACAGCGTCCACGCTTCCAGCGCCAGCCGTGCGCGCAGGGCGGCCAGGAACGGCGCCGCGTGGCGTTGTATCGCCAGCGCCGACAGGCCATCGGCCGCCACCAGCGCCAGATCCACTCCCGTCGTCCCTGCGGCCAGCCGCGCCCGTGAAGCGTCGTCGAGCCGGCGCCCCAGGTCGGGGCGCTGCAGGTAGTCGGCGCGCGTGGCGGCGGCGCTGTGCAGCTGCACGCAGGCTTGCCCCTGCGCGGCCAGGGCGCTTGCCAGCGCTTCGCCATCGAGGGCCAGGTGCACGGCGTCGCGCGCCTGCGCATGGGCCAGCTGGAACGCCAGCTGCGCGCGGGTCGGCACGCTCACGCCGCGGCGCCCCAGCGCGATGCGCGCCGCCGTATGGGCGCGCAGCGTTTGCCACGGGGTTTTCTCGTCCATGTATCCTCCTAATCTTCCAGGCGCAGCAGGGCCGCCTGGAAGGCCGGCGCCAGCGCCACGTTCAGATTTCCCCGCGCATCCGTGATCCGCATGCGCACCAGCCAGGCCGCGAATTCGGGCGCGGGGCGCAGGCCCAGCACGCGGCGCGCATACAGGGCGTCGTGGAACGAGGTGCTCTGGTAGCCGAGCATGATATCGTCCGCGCCCGGCACGCCCATGATGAAATTGCAGCCGGCCACGCCCAGCATGGTCAACAAGGCGTCCATGTCGTCCTGGTCCGCTTCCGCGTGGTTGGTGTAGCACACGTCGCAGCCCATGGGCAAACCCAATAACTTGGCGCAGAAATGGTCTTCCAGCCCCGCGCGCATGATCTGCTTGCCGTCGTACAGGTATTCGGGGCCGATGAAGCCCACCACCGAATTGACCAGCAGCGGGGAATACGCGCGCGCCACCGCATATGCGCGCGCCTCGCACGTCTGCTGGTCCATGCCGTGGTGGGCGCCGGCCGACAGGGCGCTGCCCTGCCCCGTCTCGAAATACATGACGTTGCTGCCCACCGTGCCGCGTCCCAGCGACAGGGCCGCCGCCTGCCCCTCGGCCAGCAGGGCCAGGTCGATGCCGAAGCTGCGGTTGGCTGCCTGCGTGCCCGCCACCGACTGGAACACCAGGTCGACGGGCGCGCCGCGGCGGATCGCTTCGAGCGTATTGGTAATGTGCGTCAGCACGCAGGACTGCGTGGGAATCTGATATTGATCGATGACGGCGTCGAGCAGCTGCAGCAGCGAAACCACCTGCGCCACATTGTCGGTGGCGGGATTGATGCCGATCACGGCGTCGCCGCTGCCCAGCAGCAGGCCGTCGAGGACGGAGGCGGCGATGCCCGTGGCGTCGTCCGTCGGGTGGTTCGGCTGCAGCCGCGCGGACAAACGCCCTTCCAGCCCCAGGGTATTGCGGAAAGCCGTGACGACCCTGCACTTGCGGGCCACCAGCACCAGGTCCTGCAGGCGCATGATTTTTGAGACGGCGGCCGCCATTTCCGGCGTGATGCCGGCGGCCACCTGCGACAGCACCTGCGTATCCGTCGCGTCGTCCAGCAGCCAGTCGCGAAAGTCGCCTACGCACAGGTGGGAAATCGGCGCAAAGGCGGCACGCTCGTGGCTATCGATGATCAGGCGCGTGACTTCATCGTCTTCGTACGGCACCAGCACCTCATTGAGGAAGGCCGACAGCGGCACGTCCGCCAGCGCCAGCTGCGCCGCCACCCGCTCGCGCGCGCTGGCGGCCGCCACGCCGGCCAGCACGTCGCCCGAACGCAGCGGCGTGGCCTTGGCCAGCAGCTCCTTCAGGCTGGCGAACTGGTAAACATGGCTGTCTATCGTATGGCTGAAGCGGGGCATAGATTGTGCTCCAAGGCATCCCAATGGCCCATTCTACGCCAGGCTACAGGCTGCGCAGCGCCCCTTCCAGCTGCGGATAGCGGAAGACAAAACCGTCGGCCAGCAGGCGGCGCGGGGCGACCCGCTGGCCTTCCACCAGCAAGTCGGCCTGCTCGCCCAGCAAGGCGCGCATGACAAAGGCCGGCGTGGGCACGACGCTGGGGCGGTGCAGCACGGTGCCCGCCACTTGGGCAAAGCGGCGCTGTTCGATGGCTTCCGGCGCGCAGAAGTTATACGGACCATTCACGGCACCCTCTTCGCTGCGGCGCGCCACATGGGCGATGGCGCGGATGACGTCGCGCACATGCACCCACGTGACCCACTGCCTGCCGCTGCCCAGCGGGCCGCCCGCGCCGAAGCGTATCGGCAGCAGCATCTGCGGCAGCGAACCCTGGTGGCCGAAGACGAGGCCGAAGCGCATGCAGCCCACCTGCACGCCATATTGCTCCGCCTGGCGCGCGGCCGCTTCCCACTCCTGGCACAGCTGCGACATGAAGATGGCTTGCGGCGCGCTCTCCTCCGTCAATTCCGTCGCATCGTCCTGCGGCTGCACGCCGTAGTAGCCGATGGCCGACGCCGACAGCAGTACCCTCGGCTTGTGCTGCGCGCGGGCGATCCACGCCACCAGATCCTGCGTCAGCGCCACGCGGCTGCGGCGCAGGGCCGCCTTGCGCGCGTCCGTCCAGCGCTTGCCGACGATGCGCGCGCCGGCCAGGTTGACCACCATGTCGATGCGCTGCGCATCAGCCAATTCATCGAACGACCGGATGCAGCGTACCTGGCCATCGAAGGTCCATGCGGCCTGCTTGGGCTGGCGCGTCAGCACCGTCACCGCGTGGCCGTCGGCCAGCAAGGCGCTGACCAGCTGCTGGCCGATGAAACCCGTGGCGCCCGTCACCAGCACGGATTGCGGCGCGGCGGCAAAGCGTAGATGCTCCTCTTGCTCTTGCTGCTCCTGCACCTTGCGCCGGCCCAGCTGCCACACGGCATACGCGTCGCGCAGGCCGGACAAGCCCACGCCCACGCCGCACAGGGCGAGGAAGACGCTGAGCCAGCCGTACGGCTGCCACACGAGGGCCGTCGGCAAGGTCGCCCAGTCGCTGCTGTTCAGGGCCAGCAGGGCGATGAAGGCGCCCGCGTTGATTGCCAGCACCGTGTGCGTGACCCGCTCCGTGGCGGGCAAGAGGCGGGTTTGATCTTCCACGACGAAATCCCACAGGGTCAGCACGATTTCCACGCCAAACACGATGACCAGCACCCAGGCCCAGGCGCCATGCCACTCCCAGGCCGCCAGGCCCACGAACAGCAGGCTGTAGATCAGCGCACGCGTGGCGTGGATGGTCAGTTCCAGCCGCGCCGAGGCCTTTTGCGGCAGCGCTTCCGTGATTTCATGGTGGTAGATGGTGTCGAAGGCGCCCAGGCAGCCTTGCGCCGCCATCAGTTGCAGGGCCAGCAGATGCGTATTCATGGTGTCTCCTTCATTTCCGGCGCGGCGGATTCGCGGAACACGCCGACCTGGGTAAACGTGGTGCCGAACAGGGCGTGGCGGATCTCGATGCGGATGTTGAACTGCTGCGGCGTGTCGTTGCGGTGGCACAGATAGGTCTTGCCGGGCGTGAGCACGCCGGGCAGCGGCATGCGCCAGCCGAAAAGATCCCAAAAATAGCCGTCGCTGGTGAAATGCAGGTTGCCATCTTCCACGTGCAGCACCAGCTTCATGCCCAGCCCCATGCCCACGTATTCGAGCACTTCACCTTGTTCGCTTTCGGCCATGTAGGAGGTGAAGCGGATGGGCGCGCGACCATGCAGGCGATAGGTGCGCTGCTTGAAGATGAAGGGGCAGCCGGGGCGCGAATACACTTCGATATCGACGGGGAAGTCGTGGTCGTCATGCGGGATCAGGGCGCCGTCGATGAAGGGGCGCGTGAGCCAGCCCAGCACCTTGCCCAGGCGCGAGCTGGTGAGTTCACTGAGCTCGCCCCGGTAGTACAGGGGCTGGCCCGGCGCGGGATTTTTCTCGAAGCGGCGGCGGATGTCCGGGTGCAGGGTCAGCCACCGCTCGCCCATGACCTTCTTGAACAATTCTCCTTCGGACGGGCCGTTCATGCTTTTCCCGGCCTGCCCGGCTTGCCCGGCTTGTCGTCCGGGCTGAGGAACTTGGCCACCTTGCCGCCCATCGACAGCATGCGCTGCAGGGTCGCCGGCGGCAGGTTCTTGTAGTCGCTGTAGGTGGCGCTGAGCATTTCCAGGAAAGCCAGCACTTCGCCCATGCGCGCCAGCGTTTCTGGCGGTATCGCCGCATCCTGTTCGCCCTCGATCGCGCACTCGCGCAGCACCGTCAGGGTGGGGTCGATCTCGCGCCGCTTGCGCTCCTCCATGATGACGCGGAAGATTTCCCATACATCCTGCAGGGCAACGAAATGGTCGCGCCGGTCCCCCATCACGTGCGTGATGCGCGCCAGGCCCCAGCTTTGCAATTCCTTCAGGCTGTTGCTGACGTTCGAGCGGGCCACGTTCAGGCTGGCCGCGATGTCTTCCGCCGTCAGCGGTGCATTCGCCAGGAACAGCAGCGCGTGGATCTGCGCCACCGTGCGGTTGACGCCCCAGCGGGTGCCCATTTCACCCCAGTGCAAAATATACTTTTGCGTGGTCGGACTCAATTCCATGATTTTCTCTTATTTCTGTTGTTACAGAAATGTAAGACGAAACAGAAAACCAGTCAAGCGCGATTCGTCAGGACTGGGCGGGCGGCTGGCCCATGGCGCGCAGAAATTGCTGCTGCGAGGCGTGCAGCTGGCCGTAACCGAGTTCGCGGTAGACGAGGCCGTGGCGCGGCGCCAGTTCGGCCAGGATGCGCGCCAGCGCCGGGTAGTGGCGGTGGTTCCAGGTGGGGAACAGATGGTGCGTCAGGTGCAGATTCAATCCGCCGAGCCAGTAGCCGAGCCAGCGCAGCGCGCGCGGTTTCGGCGTCCAGTCGCAGGCCGTATAAAACGTGTGCTGGTACCAGTCATGCGGCAGTGTGCCGTCCTGCCCCGGCTGGAAGAATTCCACTTCAGCCCAGTGCGTGCCGAGGATCAGCGCCACCAGCGCGCACGAGGCGAGCATCTGGCCCACGAAATACGCGCCCAGCACCACGCCCCAGCCGATGCCGTGCTGCTGCAGCACCCACATGGGCAGCGCCAGCACCAGCGCCACGTGGCCCAGCTTCCAGCCCAGGAAGGACATCCAGCCGCGCCAGCCCTGCAAGCGGCTGTGCGCGGCGACGGGCGTCTTGCCGAAGCGGTCCAGCCAGTCGCCATACCAGTTCAGATACGGCAGCGACAGGGCCGCCACCACGGGCCAGTACAGGTATTGATAGCGGTACTGGGGCGACCAGCGTTGGAACGGCGTCTGGCGCAGGAAGGGGTTCGGTTCCGTGTCGAGGTCATAGCCTTCCACGTTCGCATACGTGTGATGGAAATGCACGTGGCGGATGGTCCAGAAATCCGTGTCCACGCCCACGGGCAAGCCCACCAGGCGGATCAGGATGCGATTCAGGCGTCCCTGGCGGAAGACGGCGCTGTGGGCCGCATCGTGCAGGGTATTCATGGCCAGCGCCATGGCCGCCACCAGGCAGGCGACATAGCTGGCGACAAACGGCCAGGTGCTGCCGGCGCTCAAGGCCAGCGCATACAGCCCCGCCGTCAGCGCGGCCAGGAAGACGGTTTTCGCATGCAGGCGCCAGTCGCCGAAGCGGTGCTTTCCTTGGGCCGCCAGGTAGGCGTCGGCGCGCGCGCGCAGTTCGCGGCGGAAGGCGGAATCGCGGGCGGGCTGGAAGCGCAGCGGGGGAAGCTGGCTCACGCGCGCGTCCCCGCCGCGGCCGGCCACCACAGGCGGCGCGCGCCGTCGAGGCCATGCGCCAGCAGCGCGGCAAGGAACACCATGCCCCACACGTCGCGCGCGCCATACCAGCCGAGGAACAGCACGGGCATGGTCACGGCGATGGCCACCCAAGCGATGGCGCCCCAGCGGCGCGCGTCCGACAGGCCGCCCAGCGCCAGGGTGCCGCCAAAGATCAGCGCGAACAGGATGGCTTGCTGCGCGCCGGCCAGCACCGCTTCGTGATTGACGTAATAGATCACCAGGCCAAACAGAATCACGCCGCCGATACCGATGAACAGCTCGGGCACCTCGAAAGTGCCGCGCGACTGCCAGTGGGGAAAGCGCGCGCGCAGCCACTTGAACAGTTTGCCGTTGCTGGCCAGCAGGGGATTATGCGTTTGCGTCATGCCCTTCACGCCATAGCGCATTTCCACGCCCTCGAGTTCGGGCTGAAAGCTGCCGAACAGCCTGTCCCACAGCAGCAGGGTGCCGCCGAAATTGCGGTTGATGTAGCGTTTATCGGTGCCATGGTGCACGCGGTGGTGCGAGGGCGTGACCATGAAGCTATCGAGGATGCCGGACTTGTTCACCAGCGCATTGTGGTTGTAGAACTGCACCGTGTAATGCAGGGATGAGACGACGAGGAAGATTTCCAGCGGCACGCCCAGCACGGCCAGGATGGCGATGAACGGGAAATTCGTCAGCGACGAGTACCAGGAATTGCGCACGCCCAGCGACAGGTTGAAATGCTCGCCCTGGTGGTGCACCACGTGCACGGCCCACAGCAAGGGGATCTTATGGTGCAGCCGGTGCATCCAGTAAAAGCACAAATCCCAGGCAAAGAATGCGAACACCCATTGCGCCACCACGGGCCACTGGTCGACGATGTGCAGGTTCACATGGCGCAGCAGCAGGGCGAAGGCCGCCACTTCCACGCCGCGGAACACCCACATCAGGATGTGGCCGGAATTGAGGTTGAAGATCACGTCCTTCCACGGCACCGGGGTCTTGCGCACCCATTTGAGGATCAGCAGTTCAGCCAGCACGAAGGCCAGCATGACAAGGAAAGAGAGGGCAAAGGGGTTCATCATGATGCGGTTTCAGTGGAAATGGCGCGGCGAGCCGTCCAGAATACCTGCATTTTCGCCAGCATGCCGCCCGCCACGCCGACAGCCAGGCCGGCGGCCAGGTCGATGCTCACGTGCCGGCGCAGCGCGATGATGGCGTAGCAGATCGCCACGCCCAGCACCAGGGCCAGCGCGGAGCGCAGCAGGCGGCGCCTGTCGCACAAGGCCCACACGCACAGCAGGGTCAGGGCGCCATGCAGCGAGGGCAGGCAGTTTTGCGCGGAGTCCGCCGCCTGCAGCAGGCGCAGCGCCTGCGTGCTCCAGGCGGCACCGTCGCCCACGGGCGGATATGCGAGCGTGGTCGGATACAGCAGGAAGACCACGCCGCAGGCCAGCGCGGAAAGCGCCATGGCGCGCGCCAGCCAGCGCACGCGGGCCGCATCGGCCGCCAGGTAGGCGTAGGGGATCAGGATGAAGAACGACAGGTACAGCCAGATGGCGGCATCCGTGTAGGGAATGGCGCGGTCGAGCGCCGTTTCCGGCAGGAGCACGCCCTGCCCTTGCAGCACGTCGCTGGAAAAATACACGAGGCCGACGCTGCCCCAGCCGGCCAGCAAATGCAGCAGGCGGCAGCGTACACTCATGGGAGAAGGATTCATGCAGTCGCAAGGCGCCGGATGCGGCGCCGTTTCATGGTGGGGTCAAAGGGAGGCAATTCGCCGCTCGTCGTCCAGGCCAGGCTGTCGACGGCCACGCCCAGGCCGCGCAGCACCGTTGCCAGGTGATCGCGCAAGGCAGCCAGGCCAGCGTCGTCGAGGGCCGCGTGCAGCTGCAAGGCGCTGTCGCCCGACTGCAGCAGGCGGTAATCGGCGTCCGCCGGCAAGGCTTGCGCGAAGGCCCGCGTCAAGACGTCGGCAAACACGGCGACGGGAGCGCCGCCGTTCGCCGACAACATGGATGCTAGGGATGGCAAGGATGGCAAAAGCAGCATGTCGTCGCAGCGCCCTTCAATGCCATCGATGGCGCGCGTGGCGCGGCCGCACGGGCATGGCGTGGCGCGCGCGACCAGGATGTCGTCGAGGCGGTAGCGCACGATGGGCTGCGTGATGCGCGTGAAATCCGTAATCACGGGCACGAAACGGCGTTGCTCCGCATCGAGCCATTGCGGTTCGATGTGCACGTATTCCTCGTTCAGGTGCAGCACGCCGTGTTCGCAGCTGCTGGCGAGGAAACCCTCGGTGGCCTGGTAGATTTCATGCACGGCGCCGAACGCCTGCACGATCAGCGCGCGGTCCTGCGCTTCCAGCACTTCGGCCACGGAGATGACTTTTTTCGGCGCCAGCGCCAGGCTGCCATCGATGACGCGCAGCGCCAGCTGGCGCAGCACCTGGGCCGGCGCGACGATGACGGAAGGTTGATAGCGCGCCAGCTGCGCGCACAGGCTGTCGAACGGTGCGAACAGGTCGTAGAAGGCAAAGGTCAGCCACGGCGAGCGCACGGCCGTGTACAGATTGCTGTTCGCGCGCAGGAACAGCGCCACCTTTTCGCCGGAAAACAGGCCGTCAGGCAGCGCCTTGGCCAGCATCACGCCCGCCCATTGGGCCTTTTCGCGGGGGCTGACGGTAAACACGGCACGCCGCGACGACGTGCCCGACGACAGGCCCACCGTGATGTCGCCCACGGCCGGCGTAAAGTCGCGGCTATGCTCGGCCGCCATGGCCGCATCCATCGCCTGCGCCAACGTGATTCCCTCGGTATTCATGGCATCGAAATGCTCGAGCATCAGCGCCTTGTTCATCGTCGGCCACTGCGCCAGCGACAGCTTGCGGAACGGCGCAAAATACGTGCTGCGGGCGCACAGCACCTCGATGAAACGGGCCAGCTGCTTGTGCTGGTAGGCGTCCAGCTGCGCGCGGTCGGCAAAACGCAGGCGGCGCGTGCGCCAGTACGACAGCAACAGCCAGACAATACGCTTCACGGGCGGCCCGCCACTGGCAAATAATCGTTGGTATCTTCATGCGTGATGCGGATCTGCGCCTGGCCCGACTGGTGCAGCTGGTGCAGGCGGTTCAACGTCTCATAATACGGCGCGCGCTTGTGCTGGATGAGGAAGGACAGTTCGGACGGTCCGCGCAGCTGCTGGAAACTTTCCGGCACCCAGGCCGCGTCCGACGCCAGCAGGGTCCAGCCGCCGTCCTGCAGCACGAAGGCGCCGATATGCCCGATGGCGTGGCCGGGCAAGTCGACGATGTAGATCTCGCCCGTGCCGCTGACGTCGCGCCCGTGCGTGAACGGCAGCAAGGCGGCCGGCAAGGCCGTCTCGGGCACGCTTTCGACAAATGCCAGGCGGTCAGCGATATCGTTTGGCAGCAGCTCGGGCACGAAGGCCTGGCGCACGGCGGCCACGCCGGACAAACCCCGCACGGCGTCCCAGCCCGTTTTGGAGGCCATCAGCCGCGCGCCGGGAAAGTCGCGCAGGCCGGCGATATGGTCGGCGTGAAAGTGCGACAGCAGCAAGGTGTGGATATCGCCGGGCGATACGCCATGCGCGCGCAGCTGGCCGTGCAGCGACTCATTCTCGTCGAACGCAATCGGCGTCACCCACGCGTACATGCGGTACACGCCTTTCGACGTGGCGGCGCGGAAGTGTTCGGCGTATCCGGTGTCCCACAGGTACAGGCCCGCGCGCGTCGCTATCAGGTAGGCGCGCGAAGGGAAGCAGCGGCTGGCCAGCCCGCTGCCTTTCAAGACCATGCACGATGGGTGGGTGCAGTGGCCGACGCGAAATGCCGTGATGCTAGCCATTGCGCTCCTTGCCCACCTTGTGCGCCGCCGCTTCCTGGCGCATCCATTGCGCCGTGCGGGCGATGCCGTCCTGCAGGCTGACGACGGGGCGGTAGCCGAGCACCTTGCGCGCCTTGGCGTTATCGAGCGTCATGTCGAAACTGAGCGCGCCGATGCTGTAGGGCGTGAGCGCCGGTTCGCGCCGTGTAAAACGCGAGGCGAACTGCATCAGGCGCGCCGCCAGCGCCAGCACGCGATACGGCACGCTGACGATCTCGAACGGCTGCTGCAGGTGGTCGCAAAACAAGGTGCGCAAAATGTCGCACAGGCGCGCCGGCTCGCCATTCGTGATGTTGAAGGCGGCGCCCGAAGCGATGGTCTTGTGCACGGTGGCCAGCCACATCGCGTGCACGACATTGTCGACATAGGTGACGTCGATGGTGGCCGCGCCGCCATTGGGCAGCGGCAGCTTGCCGCCGCGCTCCCGCAGCACGCGCGCCAGGCGCGGAATCAAGACCTGGTCGTGCGGGCCGAAGATGGCGCGCGGGCGCAGGATCACGCATGTCATGCCGCGGTGGCGGTCGACGCACTCCTGCACCAGTTTTTCCGCCATCGCCTTGGAGCGCGCGTACGCGTTGACGAAGGCATCGGGACGGAAGGTTTCCGGCACCTCGTAGCGGTTGCGGTAATCGAAATAGATGGCCGGGGTGGAGATGTGCACGAAGCGCGCCACGTGCAGGCTGGCGGCCGCGCGCAGCAGCTGGGCCGTGGCCGTGACGTTGGCGGCGATGAAGTCGCGTTCCGCGCCCCACGGCGACGACAGCGCGGCGCAGTGCCAGACGGCGTCCATGCCGCGCACCAGCTCGTCGACCTGGCGCGGGGTGGCTTGCGCCAGGTCGAGCGCCACGAATTGCGCGCCCATGCGTTCCAGTTCGCGGCCCACGGCCGCGTTGCGGCCCGTGGCGCGCACTTCCACGCCCTGCGCCAGCAGGGTGCGCACGGCATTGCGCCCCAAGCCGCCCGTCGCTCCCGTGACCAGAATCCGCCTCATCGCACCACCTTCACAGGTCAAGAATCATGCCGCCGATGGTCAGGCCCGCGGCCGTGCCCATCATCAGCAAACGCTGGCCTGCCACGGCCCGCCCCGTCATCACCGCCTCGTGCAGGGCGGTGGGCAGGGACGCGGCCACCTGGTTGCCATGCGTTTCAAAGATCTTGATGATTTTAGCATCGGGAACGTCGAGGATGCGCGCCGCATGCGCGAGGCCCAGCGGGCTGGCCTGGTGCGGCACGACCACGTCGATTTTATCCAGTCCCGCGCCCGATTCCTGCATGAGTTCCGTCAGGAAATCCGGCATCACCTTGACGGCCAGGCGGAACACGGCCTTGCCATCCATGCGGAACAGGTAGTCGCCCGGTTCGCAGCCGTTGCGGGGGTTGCGCTCGGTACCGCCGCCGCGGATTTCGCAGTAGCGCCGCCCTTCCGGATACGTGCCCATCTTGTAGGCGCGGATGCCGGCGCTGCCGTCGCCCCGCTCGACGATGACGGCGGCGGCGCCGTCGCCAAAGATCATCGACGCTTCCGGCTCGCTCCAGTCGACCCCGCGCGAGGCGAGGTCGGACGAGACGATGGCGATGCGGCGGTAGGCGCCGCCGGCCAGCATGGACGCGGCCACGCGGAAAGCGGCCATGAAACTGAGGCAACTGGCGTTGACGTCGAAGCTTTGCGTGCCTGGCGGCAAACCGGCATGTTCGGCCACGAAGCAGGCCGTATTCGGCAAGGCTTGCTCGGGCACGCCGCAGGCGCAGATCAGCAAGTCGATGTCGGCCGGACGCAGGCTGGCATTCTTCAGCGCGTCGAGCAGGGCGGCGGCGCCCAGCTGGCTTTGCGATTCATCGGGCGCGGCGACAAAGCGCGACAGCACGCCGCTCTTGCGCAGGGTATAGCCGTCCGGATGCCCCAATTTCAGGTCCAGGCTGGCGGAAGTCACACTATGCGACGGCAAGGCTTTGCCCGTCGCGATCAGGCGAACTGGAATCATGTTGGCCTTAACAAAGTAAAGTAAATATGGTCTATGTATGGTCTATGCGCTAATCGCGTGCCAGCGGCGGCAAATCGACCCCGCAGTTCTTGCAGAAATTGGCATCGTCATCGAGCCCTTCTTTCAGACACGTGGGACAGGTACGCGTGGTGACCAGCTTGGAGCTGCGCTGCACCGTCATCTCGGCGCTGATAATGCCGGTAGGCACTGCCAGGATGCCCCAGCCCAGCAGCATCATCAGCGAGGCGATGGTGCGCCCGATATCCGTCTTCGGCGTGATGTCGCCGAAACCGACCGTGGTCATGGTGCTGATGGCCCAGTAAATCGACGTGGGGATACTGCTGTAACCGTTTTCCGGCCCCTCCACGACATACATTACAGTACCCAGCAGAAAGACCACCATCATGACAAAAGACAAGAAAATGAGGATCTTGCGCCGGCTGGCCAGCAAGGCCCGCCCCAGCACCGTGTACTCATGCACATACGAGGTGAGCTTGAGGATACGGAACATGCGCAGCAGGCGCAAAATGCGCACGTCGATCAGCACGTGCGCGCCCGGCAGCAGCAAGCCGATATAGGTCGGCACGATGGCCAGCAAGTCGATGATGCCGAAAAAACTCTTGGCGTAGCGCACCGGATGCTGCAGGCACGACAGGCGGGCGAAATATTCGATGGTAAATAAAATGGTGAAAAACCATTCGAGCGCCGTCAGCCAGGTGCCATAGCGCTCGGCCACGGAGGCGACACTGCTGAGCACGACCACCGTCACGCTGATCAGGATGGCGGCGATCAGCAGCAGGTCGAAGGCGCGGCCCGTGCGCGTTTCCGCCTCGAAAATGACGGTGTACACCTGTTCGCGCCAGCCCCGCTCGGGCTTGCCATATTTCTGTTGCGTTTCCTGCGCGGCAATTTGCTGCGGCGTCAGCGGAGCCGCCCCGCTCTTCGTCGCGGCTTTCATGTGGTTAGTGTGCTCATATACTATTATTGTATAGATAATTGACAAAGCACGGCGACACGCACGTTTGCACTAAGGTTTGCCCTACGACAATTTTTTCGCCAGCAGCACGGCATTGCGCCGGTCGCGCTCCGCTTGCACGATGTCCGTCGTGCGCGCTTCCGACAGGCCCACCGTGTGCAGCACGGTGGCCGTCAGCTGCAGCGCCGACTCCAGCGCCTCGGGCACGACCAGGGTGGCGCCCGCCTGGATCAGGGCCACCGCATGCGCCTCGTCGCGCGCGCGCGCATACACGGGCAGCAGCGGATACTCGCGACGGATCGATTTGACGGCGTGCAGCACGGACGCCGCATGGTCCATCGTCAGCACGACGGCGGCGGCGCGGTCGGCATTGACCTTTTGCAACAGTTCCGCGCGCGACGCATCGCCGAAATACACGGGAAAGCCGCGCGGATGCAGGGTCGTCACCAGGCGCGCATCATTTTCAATCGCCACATACGCGATATCCTGCTCCGTCAGCACCTTGGCCAGCAACTGCCCCACCCGGCCGAAACCGGCGATGATGACGGTGCTGCCCTGCGGCGGCAGCGCGCCGTGCGCCAAGTCGGCCAGTTGATGGTGGTGGCGCCGCTCCCACCAGTTGCCGAAGGCGCGCGCCGCCTTGGCCAGCGCCGGCGTGGCGAACAGGCTCAGGCCCACCACCAGCATGACGAACTGCGCCACCTGCGGGCCGATCAGCTTGGTACCGAGCGCATATGCGACGACGATGAAGGCGAATTCGCCGCCCTGTCCCAGCAGCACGCCCGTTTCCACGGCGCGCCCCCAGTGAAAGCCGCCGAGGCGGAAAATCACGCTGATGACCAGGGTTTTCACCGCAAACAGGCTCAGCACGGCCAAGGGAATCAGGATGGGCGACTTGAGGATTTCGCGCACGTCGATCTGCATGCCCACCGACATGAAGAACAGGCCCATCAGCAAACCCTTGAAGGGCTCGATCGTCACTTCCACTTCGTGGCGAAATTCCGTTTCCGCCAGCAGCAGGCCGGCCAGCAAGGCGCCCAGCGCCATCGACAGGCCCGCCAGATACGTCAGGCCCGCGATGCCCAGGGTGCTGAGCAGGGTCAATGCCATGAACACGTCGGGCTGGCGTTTCTTGACGAAAAACTGGAACAGGGGACGGATCACGCGGCGTCCCAGCAGATAGATCAGCAGGATGGCGCCGGCCGATTTCACGGCCGCAAAGCTGAGCAGGTACGCCAGGTCGTCGCTGCGCCCGCTGGCGAACACGTCGATCAGGATGAACAGCGGCACCACCATCAGATCCTGGAACATCAGAATGGAAAAGCCCGCCTGGCCGGCCGGGGTCTGCAGGGAGCGCTGGTCCGTCAGCAGCTGCATCACCACGGCCGTGGACGACAGCGACAGCACCAGGCCCAGCACGATGGACGCTTCCAGCGACAGGCCGAAGTAATACGCGACGCCGCCGATCAGGCAGGCGCTGACGGCCACCTGCCCCACGCCCGCGCCGAACACCCAGCGCCGCAGCGCCCACAGCCGTTCCGTCGACAGTTCCAGGCCGATCATGAACATCAGAAACATCACGCCCAGCTCGGCCAGGCCGCTGACCTGCTCGGCGCGCACGAACGAAAAATACGTCAGCCACGTGAAGTCGCCTGCCCACAGGCCAAAGCCGAACGGGCCGAACAGGGCGCCCACGGCCAGGAAGCCGAGCACCTGGTTGACCTTCAGGCGTTGCAATAGCGGAATAAAAATCCCGGCCAAGGCGAGAAACAGCAGGGTTTCCCGCAAATACGGTAAGGCGTGTTGCTCTTCCAAGATAATCCTAACTTAATGGCATGCATGCCGAATTTACAATTGTCGCATGCTGGGCGACAGGGAAGTAAGTGCACACACGATATTTTTTCCACAGAGCAACATATCCGCTACTTGCCATCCTCTTTCGGCAACGCCAGCATGTCGGCACGGGGGCGGTCCCAGCCCGGCACGTAGGCGGGACATGGCCGGCCGCGGAATTGCCGCAGTTCCACGGTCGTGAAATTGGGCAACATGCCGGGGTTGAAGCGCACGTCCGTCAGCTTGTCCGCATTCAATCTGGGCATGCGGGCAAAGCGGAACCAGGCGTCCACATAGCAATTTTCTTCCTGCAGCGCACGCATGGCGCCCAGGCTGCCGGCCGCCTGGGCGGAGACGGCGATGCCGGGCGCAAGCTGCCGGCCTTGCTTGCTGGTTTCCGCCAGGCCGGCCGGGCAGGCGGCGGGCGCCAGCGATGCGGGCAGCAGGCTCAGGGTGCCGCGCCGCAAGGTATACACGTCCGTCTTGCTGTCGAGCGAGACATAGATCCAGCACAGGGGGTTGCTGGGAAACGCCGTCATCGCCACGTCCCACACGCGCGTGCCGGGATCGAGCCGCTGCACGGCCGCCTCGATGCGCGTGCGGCCGATGGCCGACGCCACGCCCTGCGTGCCGATAAACGTGGCGGCCAGCGCAAAGGCCAGCAGCAGCGGTCCCCGCCCCCGCTCGCCAGCCCGCCCTTGCAGCACGGCAAGGACCAAGCCCAGCCCCAGCAGCACGGCCAGCGCGGCGGGCGCCAGGTAGGTTTTATAGGTAAAGAAGCACAGGGCCGCCGCCAATCCGGCCAGCAGCACGCTTTTGACGATACCGTAGCGCAATGACATGATCACGGGCACGCCCAGCAGCACCCAGAACATGGGTTCGACAATGAAGACCATGTCGCCATACAGCCAGCGGCTGTTAAACGGGTAAAACGGGTGCAAGCCATAGGAATTGAGGAAATCCATGCCCATGTGCAAGCAAAATCCCAGCAGCAGACAAGCCGCCAGACCGATGCGGGCGGGCACGCTCTCCTTGAGCAAGCGCCGCGCGCCGGGCCACAACAGCCACAGCAGGGCCAGCAACAGCAGCGCCTGCGGCAAGGCCAGCAGCAAGGTATGCGTGTGGCCCCGGTGGTGCAGCATGTAGCCGAACGGACGCGGCAGCAGTCTGGTCAGCACCAGGTCCAGGTCGGGCGCGTTGCTGGCAAACCAGGCCGTAAACAGAAACAGCGCGCGCCGGGTGCGCTGTGCGGGGGCTTGCGGCTCGGGCGGCAGGCTGCGGTGTACCAGTTCGCCGACCCCGAGGCCGATGACCGAATGCGTAATATTATCCATGGGGCAATTTTACAGGATACGGCCACCCCAAGAGCAAAGGCCGGGGTCGTCCCCTCAGGGTACGCCCCCGGATTCTGCCATTGGGTTTGTTCAATCAAGCGGCTACAGCGCCTGTAAATCTTCCCCACGCATGCCCACCAGCAAGGCGCGGCCATCGGGCAGCACGCGGAACTCGCCATAGCGGGCCTTTTCCCAGCGCGCCGCCTCGCCTTCCTTGAAGAACCAGGCATCGCTGACCAGCACCCAGTTGCCATCCTTCGGCGTCAGCTCGAGCAGGAATTCGCCGGGCGCCAGCGCCTCCCTGGTGTACGGGCGCAGCAGTTCGGCCACGCCGCGCGCATCGCGCCGGGCCACCACGAAGGGACGGCCCGGCGCCCGCTCCACGCTGGCCAACGTGGAGAGGACGCCCAGGTTGACGAAATTGAGGCGCATGTAGTCGCCCTGCATCAGCGAGCGGGGATCGACGGGTTCCAGCGCCACGAAGATGGCCTCGCCCTTGGCAATCAATTGCTCCTTCTGCCAGATGCCGCCGTTGGCGACCAGCAGCACCAGCAGCAAGCCGCCCAGCGCACCCAGGCGCAAGAAGCGGCGTTCGACCGCCACGTCCGCCGGCTTGCTTTCCACCAGGTGCAGCACGGCGCCGCGCGTGGCCAGCCACGACAGGGCGCACAGCACGGCGCCGGCCACGGCCAGCAGCGCCGCCTTGCTGGCCAGCGGCCAGGCCAGCTGGTAATAAAAACTGCCGATGATCCACGCCGCCGCCAGCGCGGCGGCCACGGCCACGCGTGTACGCCCGCTCGTCACGCAGTAGGCGAGGATCAGCAGCACGGGCCCCAGCGCCGGCATGAACCACGCCAGCACGATCAGCACCAGCGCCACGCCGATGGCGGGCAACTGGCGCAGCGCCGGCCAGCGCCAGCCCGTCCAGGCGGCGGCGGCCGTGGCCAGCACGAGCGAGACGCCGTTCAACGCTTGCGCATACCAGGCGCCGGCATGGTGCCGGCTCACTTCGCGCGCCACTTCGCCCGTGAAGCCGCCGCCCAAGGCACCGCCCAGCATGAAGGTCATGCCGGACCAGAAGACCAGTCCCAGCAAGATGGCCAGGACCCACCCCGTCGACAGCGATTCCAGGAAGGCGGCGACGGGGGCGCCGCGGCCATCGTTGAAGGCCTGCTTCTGCAGCCAGTGGGCCGCCAGCCAGAGTGCCAGGGCCAGCATCCAGGCCAGATACAGTTGCGTCGGGTCGTTATCGAAGATCCAGTCGCGCGTGCTGTCGACGATGCCCAGCCCCAGCAGGCCGCAGGCGACCAGACCCAGCAGCACGCGCAGCCAGTCGCGCGGCAAGGCGGCGGCCACCACCAGGGTTGCCAGGCACAGCAGCAGCGACGCCGTCTGCGTGGAATAGTCGCGGTACAGGGCATAACCGAGCAAGCCGCCGCCCACCAGCAGGCAGGGCACGGCCAGCTGCTCGACAAACAGCGCCACGCCGCG
Source organism: Janthinobacterium sp. GW821-FHT03C10 (assembly GCF_059420865.1). Classification (NCBI taxonomy): domain Bacteria; kingdom Pseudomonadati; phylum Pseudomonadota; class Betaproteobacteria; order Burkholderiales; family Oxalobacteraceae; genus Janthinobacterium; species Janthinobacterium sp. GW821-FHT03C10. Next base: position 274,118 of record NZ_JBWKUN010000006.1, read on the forward strand.
CGTGCGGATCAGCAGCACGGACACCACCAGCACGATGGCGGCCACGACATACGCGCCGGGGCCGTGGCGCACCACGCTTTCCAGGCCCACGCCCAGCGCGATCATCAGGGGGATGGCGGCAAGCCAGGCGCCGAAGGCCGTCATCAGCACCAGCGGCCACGGCCGTACATCCTGCACGGGGCGGCTGGCGTTGGGCGGCAACAGGCCGGCGCGCGTGGCATCGTCGATCAGGGTGGCGAGCGCATCGTCGCGCTGAATGTTCATCTTGCTCATGCCGCCTCCTGGCGCGTGCGCCACAGAATGCCTTGCACGGTCAGCGCCAGCAGCACGGCGGCCAGCAAGCCCAGCATGGCCAGCGCGCCGACGCCATCGCCATGCCCGTTGAACAGCACGTGCGTCAGCCCTCCCACCAGCAAGGTATTGATACCGAGCGCGACGGCGCTCAGGCCGAACACGTCAAAGTAGCGGCGCGTGGCCAGCAGGACAGCGGCGACGGCCAGCAAGCCGAGACCGGCCCAGTACGGCGATTCGATCTCATTGCCGAACAAGGCACTGACGGCCGTGCCCGTGATGAGGATGGTGGCCAGCACCAGACCCAGGCGCAAGGCCCAGTTGCCCGCGCCCGTCCAGCGCGCCAGCAGGGGCGAGACAAACGCACAGGCCAGCAGCACGGCCAGCCAGCCGCTGACGAAAATGGAGAGATCGGCCGAATCGATGCGCCAGCTGTGGCGCGCATGCGCCTGCATCCACAGGGCGGCGGCCGTGGCCAGCACCAGCATCCACGGCGTCCACAGCACGTCGCTGCGCGCCACCAGGCACAGGGGCAAGGCCAGCACGGCCCACAGGGCGAACAGCTGCCACGGATCGGCGCCCGTCTGGTAGGTCTGGCCGAAATACGCGAACAGGCCGCCGATGGCCAGCAAGGCCATCAGCAGCAGCGGGATGCGCGCCTTGGGCACGGCGAAGGCGCCCACGCAGGCGGCGGCCAGCACGCCTTGCAGCAGGGCAAAGCGGCCCATGCGGCCCAGGTCTTCCCAGTTGGCGGCGACCCAGCAGATCAAGCCCATGCCCAGCAGCGCGGCGCCCAGCACGGCCACGCCGCGCGGCAGCCAGTAGGCCAGGCGCGCCGGTTCGCGCTGGAAGCCGGCCGCTTCCTGCAACTGCCGGGTTTGTTGGGCATCGAGCGCATGGGCCGAGGCGAGCTGGTACACGGCGAGGCGTAAATCCATCGTCTGCTTTCTGTGGGAATGGTGGGAAAATCGCGGGAGTCAGGTCAGCGCCCGACGCTCACGCCGCGCCAGAAGGCGACGTGGCCGGCAATTTGCTTGGCGGCGTCCTTGGGCTGGGGATAGTACCAGGCGGCGTTGGCATTCGTCTGGCCATCGACGACGAGGTCGTAATAGCTGGCCGTGCCCTTCCACGGGCAGACGCTCGTGTGGCTGCTGGGACGCAGGTACTCCTGCGTCACCGCCGACAAAGGAAAATATACATTGTTTTCAACGACTTGCACCTGATCGTCGGCGGCTTGCGCGATGACGGCGCCATTCCAGCTGGCTGTTGGCATTTGACTATCCTCCTTCTGCGCCGAGTGTAGCGCAAAAAGTCTGCCATGGCGCGCGCCATTGGCGCCCCGTTCAGGCGCCGGTGATGATCTGGCGCAAGGCTTGCTCAAACACCTCGGGAGGCTGGCCGCCGGAAATCAGGTGGCGCTCGTTGATGATGACGGCGGGCACCGAATTGATGCCGTTCTGTTGGTAGAAGCGCTCCTGCGCGCGCACCTCGTCCGCATAGGCATCGGACGCCAGCACCTCGGCCGCTTTCGCGGTATCGAGGCCCACCTTGCCCGCCACGTTCAGCAGCACCTCGTGCGAGGACGGATCCTGGCCTTGCGTGAAGTAGGCATCGAACAGCGCCATCTTGAGTTGCTTCTGGCGCCCTTCCAGCCCGGCCCAGTGCAGCAGCCGGTGCGCGTCGAAAGTGTTGTAGATGCGCCCGCGCTTGTCCATCGCAAAGGTAAAGCCCAGCTGTTCGCCGCGCGCGCGGATCGCTTCGCGCGATTGCGCCATCTGTTCGGGAGTGGAGCCGTATTTGCGGGCGATGTGTTCGCCGATATCCTCGCCTTCGGGCGGCATATTGGCGTTCAGCTCGAAGGGCTGAAAGTGGATCTCGGCCTGGACGGTGTCTTGCAACTTGTCCAGCGCCTGCTCCAGCGACTTCAGGCCGATCACGCACCAGGGGCAGGAAACGTCGGAAACGAAATCGATACGGAGGGGAGCGGGTGTGGCGGAGGTGGTGGAAACGGTCATGGTGAGCAGCCTTTGCGCGGGTCGGTGGCGGCCGCACCGCGCGGCGCCGCAAGCACTGCATATGCGTGCGGGCCGCGGGAAATCAAGCGCTTACTTTTTCTTGACGGGCGCCTTGGCCCCATCCTTCTTGCCGCCGATCTTGCTTTCTTTGCCAGAGAGCAAGTTCGCGATGTTCTGGCTGTGGCGGTAAGCCAGCAGCACGCTCATGACGATCACGGCCAGCAAGATGGGATCGACGCCGAACAGCAAGCCATAGTAAAACGGCGCGAACAGGGCCGCCACCAGGGCTGCCAGCGAGGAATAGCGGAAGGCGTAGGCGATGATCAGCCAGGTGGCCAGGGTCGCCAGGCCCAGCCAGGGATTAATGCCCAGCAACACGCCGAGGGCCGTGGCCACGCCCTTGCCGCCGACGAAGCGGAAGAACACGGGCCACAAATGGCCGAGGAAGACGGCGATGGCGACCAGGGCCACGGCCGTGTCGCCCACGCCCAGCGCGCTGGCAAAATGGTCGGCCAGGAACACGGCCAGCCAGCCCTTGGCGCCATCGCCCAGCAGGGTCATGATGGCCGCGCCCTTGTTGCCGCTGCGCAGCACGTTGGTGGCGCCCGGGTTTTTCGAGCCATAGGTGCGCGGATCGGCAATGCCGTAGACCTTGCTCATCACCACGGCAAACGATATCGAGCCGAGCAAGTAAGCGGCCACTGTCATTGCCACGGTTGTGATTACTGGATTCATTTCTTCCCTTTATTGTGTTTATTGCACCAGCATCGAGGCTGGCGCAGCAGAATATACACCAGCGTCCAGTCCAGGGACAGGGCGGCGTCTGGTTTTCTTAATCTTGCAGCGCGCACTGCACCGGCTTGGCCTTGAGCAAGTCGAGCAAGACCTGCGGCGCCAGCGAGACGAGGAAACCGCGCCGCCCGCCATTGATGTAGATGCGCGGCAATTCCAGGATCGATTGCTCCACATACACGGGCATGGTCTTTTTGGTGCCGAACGGCGAGGTGCCGCCGATCATGTAGCCGGAATGGCGCTGCGCCACCTCGGGCTTGCATGGCTCGACGGACTTGCAGCCGATGCCGCGCGCCAGGTTCTTGGTCGACACCTTGCAATCGCCATGCATGAGCACGATCATCGGCTTGGCCGCCTCGTCCTGCATCACCAGGGTCTTGATCACCGCATGTTCCGGTACCCCCAGTTCGCGCGCCGAGACGCTGGTGCCGCCGTGCTCCTCGTACGGATACGGGTGTTCTTCGAAGGAAACGTGATGCTTGCGCAGCAGCTGCGTCGCCTGGGTTTCGGAAATATGCTCTTTTTTAGCCATGCGTGATACGCTGATCGTTCAGTGAGGAGTGCTAATTATGCAGGAAGAAATCCGCTTTGCCACATTCAATGTCTGCAACCTGGCCCCCGCCGGGGCGAAATTGTATGACAACCTGGAACCGTTGAGCCCGGCGCAATACGAGGCCAAGGCGGAATGGACGGCGCGGCAGATCGACCTGCTCGACGCCGACGTGATCGGTTTCCAGGAAATTTTCTCGCAGGCGGCCCTGCGCGACGTGCTGTCGCGCACGCGCCACTACCGCGCAGCCACGCTGGCCGGCTACGATGCGACGGATATTGCCGGACGCATGCTGCCCACCGTGGCGCTCGTATCGCGCCTGCCGCTGGCCGGCGCTGGTGTTGCTTGGGCGAATTTTCCCGCCGGCGTGACCGTGTCCGCCGACAGGCAGCCTGCCGACGACAACGCCTGCCGCTTCGCCCGCGCGCCCCTGCATGTCCAGGTCATCTTGCCGGGCGGACAACTCACCGACGTGGTCGTCGTGCACTTGAAATCGCGCCGGCCCGACTACCGCCACGGCGACGGCAACGATGCGGCCGCCTACGCGCTGGCCAACCTGCGCTCGCTGCAGCGGCGCGGCGCGGAAGCCGTGGCCCTGCGCGTGCTGGCAAGCGAACTGGGCCACACTGGCCGTCCCCGCATCGTGCTGGGCGACTTCAACGACATCGCCAATGCCGTCACCACGTCCATCGTCATGGGCGCGGGCGCGCCGTGCGAACCGGGCATGGAAATGCGCGCGCGCCTGTACGACGCCAATGCCATCCAGCTGCGCCAGGATGCCCTGCGCCACGTGGGCTACACGAATATCCACGACAGCGCCTACATGACGATCGACCACATCCTCGTGTCCGAGCATTTCCACCCCGCCTCGCCGCGCGCCATCGGCGTGCTGCAGGAAGTGACGTATCTGAACGACCATTTGCTGCTGGGATTGCCGCATGCGTCCGACCATGGCCAAGTGCTCGCACGCATCAAGCTGCTGGGAAACATTCACTAATTCAATAACTTCGCCAGAGCACTGCCCGCCACTTGCGCGCTGGCATAGCGCCCCTGGTATTGCTGGCAGCCCTGCCCCCGCAGATACGCCAGCTGCTGCGCCGTTTCCACGCCTTCGGCGATCACCGTCAATTGCAGCTCGCGCGCCATGGCGATGATGGTGGCGGCGATGGCCGTGTCGGACTCGCCTGCCGCGCCGTCCGCCGCGGCCGGCAGGAACGACGGGTCGATCTTGAGTTGATCCACCGGATAATGGCGCAGATTGGCCAGGCGCGAATAGCCGGTGCCGAAATCGTCGATGGCCAGCCTGGCGCCCAGCGCGCGCAGCTGCGCCAGCACGCCGGCCAGGCGCGCGCCCCCTTTCATCAGCAAGGACTCCGTCACTTCCAGTTCCAGGCAGGCGGCGGGCAAGCCCGACACGGCCAGCGCCTCTTGCACGCTGAGCAATAAGTCATTGTGCAGACATTGCGCCGGCGACAGATTCACGGCCACGCGCCAGGCATGGCCCGCATCGTGCCAGGCGCGCGCGCGGCGGCAGGCTTGCTGCAGCACCCAGTTGCCGATCGACACCATCAAGCCGCATTCCTCGGCCACGGCGATGAAACGCTCGGGCGGCAGCAGGCCCAGTTGCGGGTGGCGCCAGCGCAGCAGCGCTTCGGCGCCGAGGATTTGCCCGCTGGCGACATCAAGCGCGGGCTGGAATTCGAGCACGAATTCGTCGCGCCCCAGCGCCGCGCGCAAGCCTTGCTCCAGGCTGGCCCGCTCGACGATTTGCGCATTCATCTCCGCATTGAAAAACTGAAAATTGTTACGCCCGCTTTCCTTCGCGTGGTACATGGCGATGTCGGCGTTGTGCACGAGGGTATCGATGCTGTCGCCATCGCTGGGAAAGATGGCCACGCCGATCGAGGTCGACACATGCAATTCGTACTCGCCCAGCTGATAGGGTTGCGTGACGGCATGCAGCAGGCTGGCCGCCACGTGGGCCACCTGGTCGATGCCGCCCACCTCGGCCAGGATGATGACGAACTCGTCGCCGCCATGCCGGCTGACGGTATCGACGCCGCGCACGCAGCGCACGAGGCGCCGCGCCACCTCCTTGAGCAGCAGGTCGCCCACGTGGTGGCCCATGCTGTCGTTGATGTGCTTGAAATGATCGAGATCCAGGTACAGGATGGCCAGCATGCTCAGCTTGCGCCGCGCGGCTGCCAGCGCCAGCGACAGCCGGTCCAGCAGCAGCACGCGGTTCGGCAAGTCGGTGAGGAAATCGTGCTCGGCCAGGTGGCGCGTGTGCTCCTCGTTTTTCTTGCGCTCGCTGATGTCGCTGAGGATGGCCAGATAATTGCTCAATTGCCCCTGCGGGTCGCGGATGGCCGTCAGCGACAGCCAGGCCGGATAGCGCCCGCCCACCTTGCGCTGGCCGACGATGTCGCCTTGCCAATAACCGTTGGCATCGACTTCGTCCCACACATGGTCGAAAAACGCGGGCGCGTCCGGCTCGACGCCGTGCGGGACGAAGGGTTTGCCCAGCATGTCGTCCAGGCTGTAGCCGCTGATCTCGCTGTACGCGGGATTCATGCTGACGACGCGCTGCTGCGGGTCCATCACGACGATGGCTTCGCGCGCATGCTCGACCACCTGCGCCGACAGGTACAGTGCCCGCTCGGCCAGTTTGCGTGAGGAAATATCACGGATCACGGCGTAAAACAGATAGCTATGGTCGAGCGTGACGGAGGTGAGCAGCACTTCGCCCCAGAACAGCTGGCCCGCGCACGTCTGATAGCGCCAGTCGTAGCGGCAGTTGCCGTCGGCGTGGGCCTGCGCCGCCAGCTGCGTGCCGCGCAACGAGGACAATTCGCCATCGGGCTGGCGCAAGGGCGAAAAGTCGCTGAGGCGGCGCCCCAGCAGCCGTGGCCGGTCTTCGCATTGAAACAAGGCAATGGCGGCCGGATTCGCCTCGGCGATGTGCTCGTCGCGCAGCAGCACGATGGCGTCGGCGGATTTCTCGTACAACTGGCGGAAATTGTCGCCCATCAACAACAAGGCGCCCTGCGCAGCGCCATCCTGGCCGCTGGCCGTGATGTCGGCATCGATGCACACCACTTGCCGCACACGTCCGGACTGCATGACCGGAAACACGGTGGAACAGATGCAGCGCGGCGCGGTCCCGTCGGCATCGAGCTTCCACAGGCGCATGCCGCGCGCCTTGCCGCTCTCCCACACGGCCGCCAGTTCGCCGGCAAGCTCCTCGGCCAGGGTGGCGCCACCGGGCAGCGAGGCGGCCACCCTGGCCCACGGCTGGCCCAGCGCCAGCTCGGCCGCCACGCCGTACAGGCGCGCCGCACCAAAGCTCCAGTAGCGCACGATGCCGTCGCGGTCGATGCCACGCACGGCCAGGCCGGGCGCCTGCTCGACGGCGGCAACGATGATGGACAGCAAATCGAGCGCCTTGCCGGCCGGCCCCGCCTGCGGTTCGGCCGCGGCCAGCAAACGGCCCGGCGACGGGGCGGCTCCGACAATCCGATCAGACATCAGGCCCCCCGTGGCGCGGCCGCGCGGCAACCGGCGGGCAAATGGCCTGTCCGGTGGCGCAACCATCCCGACCATTCTTGCGCGCCGGCGAATCGGCTTCTTGAGGAGGCGCAAGCATCGTGACGCGCACGGCGCGCATGCTGGCCGTGGTCTTTGGTCGCCGTTTTTTGCATTCCAGCCCCGATTTTGTGCAATCTGTCGCACGGCGATGGCGGCCGGACTTGAATCTTCCTAAAGTGGCAACATGCGCATCGCCGTGAACGGCGGCAGCGGCAGGCGTGTCGTCTGCGGCCGCCACGGTGATGCGCTACCCGAATTCCCCCGGCCCGCCGCAGGCCGGCCGCACCGAGACCTGGCGCCGAACCCCTGCGCCGCTCCTGAAAAAAACCTATGAAAAACGAGACCCTGCCCCCCGCCTCTCCCCTTGCCGCCACGCGCCGCCGGCGCTGGCGCACGCCCCTCTTGATCCTCGTCGTGCTGGGCCTGGCCGGCGGCGGCTGGACCGTGATGCAGTCGAAGCAGCAAGCGGCCAAGGCGGCCGAACAGCAAGCGAGCAAGAAGAAGGAACAGGAAAAGACGCCCGTGCATGAACTGGCGCAGGGCGACGTGGCCGCCATCGACGCGCGCGCACTCAGTATCAGCCTGCCCCTGTCCGGTTCGCTGGCGCCCGTGACCCAGGCCACCATCAAGGCCAAGGTTTCCGGCGTGATCCAGGAGACGACCTTGCAGGAAGGCCAGCACGTGGCCAACGGACAAATCCTCGTGCGCCTGGACGCGGCCGACCTGCGCGCCCGCCTGACGCAGCAGCAAGCCATGCTGGACGAAGCGCAGGCGCGCCTGTCGATGGCGGCCAAGAACGAGGCGAACAGCCAGGCGCTGCTCAAGCAAAAATACATTTCGCAGACGGCCTACGACACGACGCAGAATTCCGTCGACCTGGCGCGCGCCAACGTCAAGTCCGCCGCCGCCATGGTCGACATCGCCCGCATCGCGCTGGCCGACACGGTGATCCGCGCACCGATGGCCGGCATCGTCAGCAAGCGCCATCTGCAGGCGGGCGAAAAAGTCTCGCCCGACATGCCCGTCTACACCATCGTCAACCTGGCCCAAATGACCCTGGAAGCGCCCGTGCCCAGCGCGGAGATTCCCCGCATCAAGCTGGGCCAGGACGTGCACTTCAAGGTCGACGGTTTCGGCGCGCGCGACTTCGCCGGCAAGGTCATGCGCATCAACCCCACCACCGAGAGCGGCTCGCGCGCCATGCTCGTCTACATCGCCGTCGACAATGGCGATGGCGCGCTGCGCGGCGGCATGTTCGCCAAGGGCAGCATCGTCACCGAGCGATCAATCGTCGCGCCGCTGGTGCCCTTGACGGCCGTGCGCAACGAAAAGCAGGGCCCCGTCGTGTATGCGCTGGTGAACAGCAAGGTGGTCGCCCAGCCCGTCACCCTGGGCTTGCGCAACGAGGATGAAGGCTATGCGGAAGTCAAATCGGGCCTGGTGCCGGGCGCGAAAGTCATCATCGCCAGACTCGATGGCGTAAAACCGGGCCATGGCGTAACCTTCGCCGCGCCCGCCACGGCCCCCGCCGCGCCGGCGGCCGTGCTGGCACGAAAGGATTAAGCCATGTGGATGACCAAAGTCAGCATTCAAAACCCCGTCTTCGCCACCATGGTCATGGTGGCGCTGGTGGTGCTGGGCATCTTCTCCTACCGGGGCCTGGGCGTGGAGAGCATGCCCAGCGTGCAATTTCCGTTCGCCGCCATTGAAGTGAACTACCCGGGCGCCTCGCCCGAAGCCGTGGAAAACGACATCACGCGCCCCATCGAGGACGCCGTCAATACCGTCAGCGGCATCAAGACCATCCGCGCCAATTCGTGGGAAGGACGCGCCGGCGTCTACCTGGAATTCGAGCTGTCGACCAATATGGACAAGGCCATGCAGGACTTGCGCGACAAGGTGGCCCTGGTGCGCCCGCGCTTCCCGAAGGAAGCCAAGGATCCGTTCATCGCCCGCGCCGAGGGCGACAACGAACGCCCCATCGCCACCATCGTGCTGACCTCGACCGGGCATGACCTGCGCGCGCTGTCGATCATGACGGAGCAGATCATCAGCAAGCGCTTCCAGGGCGTGGCCGGCGTGGGGCAAGTCAAGCTGCGCGGCCTGCGCGCGCGCCAGATCCTCATCAGCATGAAGCCGATCGAACTCAATGCCCAGGGCATCGGCGTCGATGAAGTGATCCGCGCCATCCAGGCGACGAACACCAACCTGCCGGCCGGCTCCATCAGCCATGGCGCGGCAGAGCAGCTGGTGCGCGTGGAAGGCAAGATCAAGGATGCGCGCGAATTCGGCAAGATCATCGTCGCGCGCCGCGCCGTCGGCCCCGTCTACCTGGACCAGGTGGCCACCGTCGTCGACGGCGAGCAGGAAGAACTGTCGATTTCGCGCATGAACGGCCAGCAGGCCGTGACCATGGAAATCACCAAGGTGCAGGACGCCAACGTGGTCGAAGTGGGCACCGGCATCCTGAAAGTGGCGGCGGACCTGCAAAAGACCCTGCCGCCCGATATCACCCTGCGCGTGCTCGATGACGAATCGGAGCGGGTGCAAAGCCAGCTCAATAACGTCAAGCGCACCATCATCGAAGGCGCCGTGCTGACCATGATGATCGTCTTCCTGTTCCTGCACTCGTGGCGCTCGACCATCATCACGGGATTGACCCTTCCTATCTCCGTGCTGGCCAGCTTCATCGCCATGAAGGCCTTCGGCTTCACCCTGAACTTTCTGACCCTGATGGCGCTGTCCCTGTGCATCGGCCTGTTGATCGACGACGCCATCGTGGTGCGCGAAAACATCGTGCGCCACCTGGGCATGGGCAAGAACCACTACAAGGCGGCCAACGACGGCACCAATGAAATCGGCCTGGCCGTGATGGCCACCACCTTCGCCATCGTCGCCGTGTTCGTGCCCGTCGCCTTCATGGACGGCATCATCGGCCGCTTCTTCCTGCAGTTCGGCATCACCGTGGCCGTCGCCGTGCTCGTCTCGCTGTTCGTCAGCTTCACGCTCGACCCCATGCTGTCGTCCGTCTGGCGCGATCCCGTCAAGGACCGCTTCAAGTACGCGCCGTGGCTGGGCCGCTTCATGGCCTGGATCGAAACGGGCATCGACCGCCTGCACGTCTGGTACGGCAAGGTGCTGGCAGTGGCCCTGCGCTGGCGCAAGACCACGCTGGCCACGGCCGTGGCGCTGTTCGCGGGCAGCCTGATGCTCGTGCCCATGATCGGCGGCGAGATGTTCCCGGAAACGGACCAGGGCTGGGTCAACCTGCGCTTCAAGACGCCCGTCGGCTCCAGCCTCGAATACACGGATTCCAAGGTGCGCCAGATCGAAACGGCCTTGAAGGAATTTCCCGAGATCGACAGCCTGGTGGCCAATATCGGCACGCCCGATGGGCGCAACACGGCCGAGGTGAACCTGAAGCTGACGGACATCAAGACGCACAAGCGCCGCTCGCAGCAAGAACTGGAAAAACTGATCCGCGAACGCCTGGCGCCGATCGCCGGCATCACCCTGTCCGTCGGCCAGCGTCCCATCTTCATCGCCATCCTCGGCACGGATGAAGGCAAGCTCGATGCGGTGGCGCACACCCTGATGGACAAGATGCGCAACATCAAGGGCCTGGCCGACATGGAATACAGCCAGGAAGGCGCCAATCCCTCGACCACCGTGAAGATCAATAACGAACTGGCCAGCGACCTGGGCTTGTCGGTGCAGCAGATCGGCAATGCCTTGCGGCCGTTCGTGGCGGGCGACACGGTCAGCCACTGGCTGGCCAGCGACGGGCAGAACTACGACGTCAACGTGCAGCTGCCGAAATCGGGCCGTCAGAAAGTGGCCGACCTGGCCGACCTGTCGCTCGCGTCGAGCAAGTTTGACGCGAACGGCAAGCCCGTGATGATTCCGCTGCGCCAGGTGGTCGAATTCGTGCCGTCCTCCAGCCCGCAGGTGCTCAAACGCCAGGCCTTGCAGCGCCGCGTCGCCATCTATGCTGGCGTGCAGGGCCGCCCTGCCGGCGACGTCGGCGCCGACGTGCAGAAGGCCATCAAGTCCATCGACCTGCCGCCGGGCGTGCGCTTCGACGTGGCCGGCAATGCGCAGCAGATGGCCGAAACCATGGGCGGCGCGATGATGGCGCTGGGCATCGCCGTGATCTTCATCTACCTGGTGCTGGCGTCGCAATTCGGCAGCTTCCTGCAGCCGATCGCCATCATGGTGTCCTTGCCGCTGTCCCTGATCGGCGTGCTGGCCGCGCTGCTGATCACGGGCAGCACCCTGAACATCTTCTCCGTGATCGGCTTCATCATGCTCATGGGCTTAGTGACGAAGAACGCGATTTTGCTGGTCGACTTCACCAACCAGCGCCAGCGCGAAGGCCTGGGGCAGTTCGAGGCGCTGATGGAAGCGGGGCAGGTGCGTCTGCGGCCCATCCTGATGACGACCCTGGCGATGGTGTTCGGCATGCTGCCGATGGCCATCGGCATGGGCGACGGCGGCGAATCGCAGGCGCCGATGGGCCGCGCCGTCATCGGCGGCGTGATCACCTCGACGCTATTGACGCTGGTGGTGGTGCCCGTCGCCTACACCTATCTCGACAGCCTGGGCAAGCGCGCCGCGCGCTTTTTCGGTGGCAGCGGCGAGCATGCCGAATCCGCCGATGACGGCAAGGCACACGCCCACTGATTGACCGGTCGCCTTCACCGTCCCCGCATTGGCGGGGACGACGCGGCGGCTGCCTGAAGAGAGCTTCAGTTGACCAAAGCGGCCCCACTGGCTAGACTGTCCCCGTTATCAATGATATGGAGTGACTCGTGGGTGCTTGTTCCAGTGACAGTAGTCGATTGACCATCGGCGATCGGCCTTAGGCAAGACGCGCGCATTCCGCCCGCCCTGCCCTCGGCAAGGTGCGGTTTTACCAGCGGCAGTACTCTCTCGCCGCCACTTCCCTCCTCATCGTTCCACCGTGATCGTCTGCTGCCCCCTTGCGGGCGGATTGTCTTCGCCCTTGCACTCGCCTGTTCCTCCCCAGCCGGGAGAAACTGATGGTGGTATTTGACTTTGCGCTGCGCGTTGCCGCGGCATTGACCCTGGGCGCCATGATCGGCGCCGAACGCCAGCTGCGCCAGCGCATGGCGGGCCTGCGCACGAATGCGCTGGTGTCCGTCGGCGCCTCGCTGTTCGTGATGGTTTCCGTGCTCGAAGGCGATGCCTCGGGCCATATGCGCATCGCCGCGCAGGTGGTGTCGGGCATCGGTTTTCTCGGTGCCGGCGTCATCATGCGCGAGGGGATGACGGTGCGCGGCCTGAACACGGCCGCCACCCTGTGGTGCTCGGCCGCCATCGGCATCCTGTGCGGCCTGGGGTTTGCCCTGGAAGCGGCCATCGGCACGGGCTTCGTGCTGATCGCCAACCTGGTGCTGCGCCACCTGGCGCAACGCATCAACGCCCACGGCAGCGAAGCGGGCATCGAGACGGAAAGCATCTACCGCGTGACGGCCGTGTGCGAGGCGGAGCAGGAAGTGCAGGTGCGCAAGCTGATGCTGCGCTTGATCAGCGGCATGCCGGCCCTGATGCTGCAATCCTTGCACAGCGAGGATGCGGCGCACGCCGGGCGCATCGAAGTACGGGCCGACCTGCTCACGCCCCTCTCCAGCCTGGGATTACTGGAGCAGATCGTCAGCCAGGTCAGCCTGGAAGGCAGCGTCTCGGCCGTGCGCTGGGCGCTGGTGAACAACGCGGAATTTGTCGCCGAACGGGGAGTGTGATGATGAAAAAATTCTTCCATTGGTTTGCCGGGCGCGGTCCCGTCGTGGCCACCTACCGCCTGACCGTCACCTGCCCCGCGGCGCAAGCCGACCACGTGGTGCGCCTGCTGCTGGCCGAACTCAAAGGCGCTGGCCTGGCGCCGTCGCAGATGCTGCGCAGCTGGGACGAGGCCCGGCAAGTGGTGCGGCTGATCGCCACGGTGCTGTGCCAGGCCGTGCAGCGCGCCGTGCTGGTGCGCTTCGTCAACCGCGCGGGCGCCTGGCCGCAAGTGCGGCAGGTGCGCTGGGAAGGCGTCGCCCCGTCAGCTTGAGGCGGGCAGGCGCATGAGGAACAGCGCGCCGCCTTGCGGGCGGTTGCGCGCCTCGATGCTGCCGCCGTACGCGTGCACGATCGCTTGCGACAGGGCCAGGCCCAGGCCGAAGCCGGGCGCCTCGCCCGCGCGCGCCTGGGCACCGCGGTAAAAACGCTCGAACAGATGCGGCAAGTCTTCCACGCCGATGCCCGGTCCCGCGTCCGCCACGCCGACGAACGCATGTTCGCCCTCGCGCGCCACGTGCACGGTGATGCTGCTTCCTGGCGGCGAAAACTTCACGGCGTTATCGAGCAGATTGGCCAGCACCAGATCCACGGGACCGGCCGCCACGCGCGCCTGCACGGCCACGCTGTCATCGAAGACGATGCGGATGCCGCGCTGCGCGGCCGGCTTTTCCAGCCGCTGTGCGGCCGCCCGCACGAGCGGATTGAGCGCGATGGTTTCCACGGCATTGCGCTCCTGGCCCACGTCCAGGCGCGTGAGCATCAGGAGCTCTTCCACCAGCGTCGTCAGGCGCTGCACTTCGTCGAGACAGGACGCCAGCGCGTCGACATACTCGGGCGCTTCGCGCGGGCGGCGCAGGGTGATTTCGATTTCCGTGCGCAGGCGCGACAGGGGCGAGCGCAGTTCGTGCGAGGCGTCGGCCGTGAAGCGGCGCTGCGCATCGTAGCCCTGCTCCAGGCGGTCCAGCATGGCGTTCAGGGTATCGACCAGGCGGCCGATCTCGTCCTGCGTGCCGGGATGGGGCAGGCGCTGGTGCAGGCTGGCTTCGCCGATCGAATGCGCCTGGTCCACCACATCGTCAATGGCGCCCAGCACGCGGCGCGTGAGCATTTCGCCGGCCAGGCCCACGGCCGCCAGCAAGGCCAGCGCCATGGCGCCAAACAGCACGGTGGCCGCGGCCAGCACGTGGTTGGCGTCGTCGAGCGAACCGGCCACCTGCACCGTCAGGCGCGCGCCGGATGAGGGCACGGGAATCGAGACCATGCGCAGCGGCTCTTCGCCGAACTTGGGCAGGGTTTCGAAGACGGTCTCGCCGGCCGCCAGGCGCGCCAGCAGGGCGGGCGGCGCCGGCAGCTGCGCCGCCTCCAGGTTGCGGCTGCGCGCCAGCACGCGGCCTTCGCCATCGATGATCTGCACCAGGCGGTCCAGGCGCGTCAACGACGGCGGCGCCAGTCCCGGCGCCACCTCGTGCACCTGCACGGGCTGGCGCGGCGCGGCCGGCAGCATGGCCATTTCCGTCTCGGCCAGCGCCAGCAGGGCCGCATCGAGCTGGCCATGCACGGCGCGCGACAGGCCCCAGTAGCCGGCCAGCGCCGTGCAGGCGACGATGGAGAGGATGACGGCCAGGTGCACCAGCAGCAATCGCTTGCGAAAGCTAGCCATCATGGTTTTCCGCCAGGCGGAAGCCGCGTCCGCGCACCGTGTGGATCAAGGGCGGCAAGCCCGGCGCATCCACTTTTCCCCGCAGGTTGCGCACGTGGACGTCGATCAGGTTATCGATGCCGATCAGGTCCGCCTGCCAGATCTGCTCGGCCAGGCGCGCGCGGCTGACCACCTCGCCCGCCTGGCGCAGCAGGATCAGCAGAATCGCGTATTCCTTGGGCGTAAGCACCAGCGGCGCGCCGGCCCGCGTCGCCTGGTGGCTGACGGGATCGAGCGTCAGGTCCGCCAGCGCCAGCACCAGCGGGCGGCTGATGTCCGAGCGGCGCAGCAAGGCGCGGATGCGCGCCAGCAGCTCCTCGAATTCGAACGGTTTGGTCAGGTAATCGTCGGCGCCCGTGTTCAGGCCCGCCACGCGGTCGGCCGTGGCGTCGCGCGCCGTGAGCATCAGCACGGGCGTCTGGATGCCGCGCGCGCGCAAATCGCGGCAGAAATCGATGCCCTGCTTGCCCGGCAACATCCAGTCCAGCACGATCGCGTCGTAGTCGACGGCGTAGCTTTCGTCCTCGCCCTCTTCCGCGCTGTGCGCCACGTCGACGACAAAGCCTTCTTCCTGCAAGCCACGGGCCAGCAGGCGCGCCGCCTTGCGGTCGTCTTCCACCAGGAGGATTCTCATGCCTGCCTTTCATCGAGCCCTGCGTTTTCCATACGCGTATTTTAACGCGCCAGGCCCTCGCGCGACCGAACCTGAAGAATGATTCAGGCGTTCTTGGGCGCTTCTTCAGGAGCACATTGCTATGCTTTTCCGGCGCTGTCATACCGCTGCCCGCGCTCCCCTCTGACCGCCCGCCTGGGCACGGCATCCACGCATGCCCCATCACCATCAATAACAAGGAAACACGGGATGAACACGACCACCCGCAACGCCCTGGGCGCCAGCTGCGCCCTCGCTCTCGCCTGCTCGGCCCTGGCCGGCTGCGCCAAACCGACGGCGGCAGCCATGCCGCCCGCCCAATCGAGGCACCTGGACGACGGCAGCATCGCCGTCGACAGGATGTCGCCGCTGCGCCAGCGCCTGCAGATCGCGTCCGTGCAGGAACAGGAGTTCGCCACGCAGACGGAGGCGCCTGGCAGCATCGTAGCGATGCCGGAAAAACTGGTGAAGATCACGCCGCCCCTGGCCGGGCGCATCACGCGCCTGCAGCGCGCCCTGGGCGACAGCGTGAAGGCGGGCGACCCGCTGTTCACGCTCGACTCGGCGGAACTCAGTGCCGCCTACGCGGACGACAGCAAGGCAAAGTCCGTCCTGCTGCAGGCGCGTCAGGAACTGGAGCGCCAGAAAACCCTGTTCGAGGCGGAGATCGCCGCGCGCAAGGAGTACGAAGCGGCCCAGGCGGCCTTTGCGCAGGCGGGCAGCGACGCCCAGGCCAGCGCCGACAAGCTGGCCCAGTACGGCGCCGGCGCACGCGGCGCGCGCCGCGACTACGTGCTGCGTTCACCCATCGCCGGCACCGTGATCGCCATGGAAGGCGCCCAGGGCGGCTACTGGAACGATATCAACGCGCCCGTCATGACGGTGGCCGATCTGTCCACCGTGTGGCTGTCGGCCAACGTGGCCGAGCGGGACCTGGCCCAGGTCGCCGTGGGCCAGACGGCGCGCATCACCGTCGACGCCTGGCCCGGCAAGGCTTTCGAGGGCAAGGTCGCGTATGTGGGCGCCGTGCTCGATCCCGAGACGCGCACGGTGCAAGTGCGCGTGGCCATCGACAACCGCGCCGGCACCTTCAAGCCGGGCATGTTCGCCCACGCGGGATTCGCCGGCGCCAGCCGCCGCGCCCTCCTCGTGCCCGCGTCCGCCGTGCTGCAGAGCGGGCCGTCGACGCGCGTGATGGTCGAGCGCAGCCCGCTGGTATTCACGCCGCGCACGGTGGAAGTGGGCGCCAGCCATGGAGAACAGGTGGAAATCCTCGCCGGCCTGAAAGCGGGCGAACGCATCGTCGTCAAGGAAGGAGTGCTGCTCAATGATTGACCGTTTCATCGCCACCTGCTGCCAGCGGCGCGGCATCGTCTGGCTGGTGCTGCTGTTCGTCGCCGTCTACGGCGTCTACTGCTGGAAGCAGCTGCCCATCGAAGCCTATCCCGACATCGCCGACGTCACTTCGCAGATCGTCACGCAGGTGCCGGGCCTGGGCGCCGAGGAAATCGAGCAGCAGATCACCATCCCGCTCGAGCGCGCCCTGCTCGGTACGCCCGGCATGCACGTGCTGCGCACGCGCAGCCTGTTCGCGCTGTCGCTGATCACCGTGGTGTTCGAGGACGGCAGCGACGGCTACTTCACGCGCGAACGGCTGCAGGAGCGCCTGGCCAGCGTGAACCTGCCGTACGACGCCAAGCCGGGGCTCGATCCCTACACCTCGCCCACGGGCGAGATCTACCGCTACACGCTGGAGTCGAAAACACGGTCTTTACGCGAACTGTCCGAGTTGCAGTTCTGGACCGTGATCCCGCGCCTGCAGCAGGTGCGCGGCGTGGCGGACGTCAGCAATTTCGGCGGTCTGACGACGCAATTCATGCTGGAACTCGATCCCGCAAAACTGGACAGCTACGGCTTCTCGCTGGCGCAGGTGAAGGACGCCATCAACGCCAACAACGTCAGCGGCGGCGGCAGCGTCATCGACCGCGGCCAGCAATCGTACGTGGTGCGCGGCGTGGGCCTGCTGCATTCGCTCGATGACATGGGCAACGTCGTCGTCAGCAGCAAGGACGGCGTGCCCGTGCTGGTGAAGGACCTGGGCAAGCTTGCCTACGGCAACGTCGAGCGGCGCGGCATCCTCGGCAAGGACGACAACCCCGACACCATCGAAGGCATCACCCTGCTGTTGAAGGATTTCAATCCGTCCGAGGCGCTGGCCGGCATCCATGCGGCCGTCGATGACTTGAACGCCAACGTGCTGCCGAAGGACGTCAAGGTCGTGCCCTACCTGGACCGCAGCTCGCTGATCGACGCCACCCTGCACACGGTCGGATTCACCTTGGGCGAAGGCATGCTGCTGGTCGCCCTCGTGCTGCTGCTGTATCTGGGCAGCCCGCGCGCGGCCGCCATCGTCGCGCTGACGATTCCGCTGGCCCTGCTGATCGCCTTCATCTTCATGCACCACTTTAAGATTCCCGCCAATTTGCTGTCGCTGGGGGCGATCGACTTCGGCATCCTCGTCGACGGTTCCGTGGTGGTGCTGGAAAACATGCTGCGCCGCCGCGAGCGGGAACAGGAGCGGCCCCTCACCCTGCAGGACGCCATCGACGCGACCCTGCAGGTGGCGCGCCCCATCATGTTCGGCATGGCCGTCATCATCGCCGCCTACCTGCCCCTGTTCGCCTTCCAGCGCATCGAGTACAAGCTGTTCTCTCCGATGGCGTATGCGGTGGGTGCGGCGCTCGTGGGCGCACTGGTGGTGGCCCTGGTGCTGATTCCGGGCCTGGCCTGGCTGGCCTTGCGCAAGCCGCGCCGCACCTTCCATAACCGCGCGCTGGAAAAGCTGGCGGCCGCGTATGGCCGCTTCCTCGAACGCATGGTGGGCAAGAAGCGCTGGGTGGCGATGGTGTGCGCAGGATCGCTCGCAGCGCTTGCCATCCTGGGCGGCAGCATCGGCCGCGATTTTTTACCCTACCTCGATGAGGGTTCGCTGTGGCTGCAGGTGCAGATGCCGCCCGGGATCACCCTGGACAAGGCGTCGGAGATGGCCGGCGAACTGCGGCGCGCAGCGCTGGAATTTCCCGAAGTGTCGACCATCGTCACGCAGACGGGGCGCAACGACGACGGCACCGATTACTGGACGCCGTCGCACATCGAGGCGAGCGTGGGACTGCATCCATACAAAAGCTGGAAGTCGGGCATGAGCAAGCAGCAGCTGATCGCGAAAATGAATGCACGCTTCGCGCGCATGCCAGGCGTCACGGTGGCCTTCATGCAGCCGATGATCGATGGCGTGCAGGATAAATTGTCGGGCGCGCACAGCGACCTGACGGTGAAAATCTTCGGCAACGACCTCGATGAAGTGCGCGCCATCGCCGGCAAGGTGGCAAATGTCCTGAAGGCTGTCCATGGCGCCTCCGACGTGGCCGTGGACGTGGAGCCGCCGCTGCCCAACCTGAAGGTGGAACTGGACCGCGCGAAGGCGGCCCGCTACGGCATCAATGCAGCCGACGTGGCCGACCTGATTGCCACCGGCATCGGCGGCGCGCCCATCGGCCAGGTCTACGTGGGCGAGAAAAGCTACGACATCGCCGTGCGCTTCCCGCCCGCGACGCGTTCCAGCCCGGACGCCATCGCCAGCCTGAAGCTCACGGCCGCCAACGGCGCGAGGATACCGCTGGCGCAGGTGGCCACCATCAGCACCACCTCGGGCGAAAGCGTGATCGTGCGCGAAATGGGGCGGCGCCACATCATCGTGCGCCTCAACGCCCGCGGACGCGACCTGGCCGGTTTCCTGGCCGAAGCGCGCCCGCTGGTGGCGCAAGCCGTGGCCAACGAGCACCAGCGCATCAGCGTCGAGTGGGGCGGCCAGTTTGAAAACCTGCAGCGCGCGCAAAGCCGCCTGGCTCTGATCCTGCCGATGACCCTGGGCGCCATGTTCCTGCTGCTGTTTGGCCAGTTCCGCAACCTGCGCCAGCCCGCGCTGGTCTTGCTGGCCGTGCCGCTGGCCATGCTGGGTGGCCTTGCCGCGCTGCACCTGCGCGGCATGACCTTGAACGTGTCGAGCGCCGTCGGCTTCATCGCCCTGTTCGGCGTGGCCGTGCTGAATGCCGTGCTGATGCTGGCGCAGATCAACCGCTTGCGCGCCGACGAAGGCATGAGCTTGCGCGAGGCCGTGCTGGAAGGCGCGCGCGACCGCATGCGCCCCGTGCTGATGACAGCCACCGTGGCCGCCCTGGGGCTGACGCCGGCCATGCTGGCGACGGGCCTGGGCAGCGACGTGCAGCGCCCGCTGGCCACCGTGGTGGTGGGCGGGCTGGTGACGGCGACGGCGCTGACCTTGCTGCTGTTGCCGGCCCTGTATTACCTGATCGAGGCCTATGTACAACAACGCCGGACCGATACCGAAGGAGTGAACCATGACACGTTTTAAAGTCCTGCTGGCGGCCTGGCTGATCGCCCCCGGCGCCAGCGCCGCGCCGTTGAGCTTCGAGACCTATTTGTCCGCCGTGGAGAGCCACAGCCTGGAATTGCAGGCGCAGCAGGAAGACATCGTCTCGGCCAAGGCCGGCATCGGCATCGCCGGCCTGCGTCCCGATCCCGAATTCACCGTGGGCGCCACGCGCGAAACCGTGCGCAGCGTCGAACACCGTCCCGTCACGTGGAATCCGGCCATCAGCATGGCCATCGAGACGGGCGGCAAGCGCGCCGCGCGCTTGAAGGCGGCGCACAGCCATGTCGCGCTGGCCGAGGAAACGGTGGCCGGCTTCAAAAGCGAACTGTATGGCACGGCCGCCGCCGCGTTCACGGAAGCGTGCCGCACGCGCGAGGTCCTCGCCCGCAAGCAGCAGACCATGGCGGCCCTGTCGAAAGTCGTCGATGCAAACGTCGTGCGGCGCAAGGCGGGCGACGTGGGCGGCATCGAGCTGCTGCAGTCGCGCGTGGAACGCGACCAGTTCCAGGCCGAGCTGGCGCAGGCGCGCAGCGAGGCGGACAGCGCCATGTTGAATTTGTCGCCCCCCTTGGGCCGCCAGTTCGACAGCCTGTTTCCGGACGCGCAGCTGGCCTGCGACTTCGCCTCGTATGCCGACCAGGATGCCAGCACCCTGGTGCCGCAGGCGCTGCGCGAGCGCAGCGACGTGCGCATCGCCCGCGCCACCGTGGACAATCTGCGCGACGGCGCGGCGCTGGTGCGCGCCAACCGCTCGGTCGACCCGACCGTCACCGTGGGCCTGGCCGCCGCGCGCGGCTACCATGACGGTTTTGACGCCAGCGGCAATCCCGTCGACGGCGCACCCCGCTCCCGTGCACTGTCCATCTCGCTGGCCATCCCCATCCCCCTGTCGCGGCGCGACAAGGGCGACGTGGTGCAGGCGGAAGCGGGCGTGACGCAGGCGATGCTGGCTCTGCGCCAGGCGGAACTGACGGCGGAAACGCAGGTGCGCACGGCGCAGCGGCAGCTGCTTGCGGCGCAGGACAGGCTGGCGCACTACCGCGATGGGGTGCTGGTCGATGCACAAAAGGTGGTCGACGGCATGCGTCTGTCTTACGTCAAAGGCAATGCTTCGCTGCTGGAATGGCTGGCGGCGCAGCGTTCGGCCGATGAGGCGTATCAGGGCTATGTGCAGGCGCGCGCCGATGAGGCCATCGCCAGCACGCAGCTGCAACTGGCGATCGGCCAGCGGCCGCGCTTGTAGCGGGGGAAGGGAAAACGAGGGGAGACCGGCGCGGCCATGCCGCACCGGTCGTCAGAAACAGGGGAATTACTGCGGCTGGGCGGGAGCGTCGGTAGCGTCGTCCGCTTCGGGCTCGTCACCCTCGGCACCCTCTTCGCCGTCGGCCGGCTTCGGATTGTTCTTCGCTTCCAGCTTGCGCCTGGCTTTTTCCTCGGCTTTCTTCTTCTTTTCCAGCTCTTTTTGCCGTTTTTCGTATTGGAAATTTGTCTTGGCCATTTACTACCTCTTTAGTTTTTAGATGTTACAGATAAGCATATAAGGCACATTATGACGTAGTTGGAGCAAACTCCAAATGTTTAGCCTCGCGGATGATGCTGCGCATGCAGCAGTTTCAGCCGCTCACGGGCCACATGCGTGTAAATCTGCGTGGTGGAAATATCCGAGTGCCCCAGTAACAATTGCACAACACGCAAGTCCGCGCCATGGTTGAGCAAATGCGTGGCGAACGCGTGGCGCAAGGTATGCGGCGACAGCGGCGCCGTGATGCCGGCGCTCAGCGCGTGTTTCTTGATGATGACCCAGAACATTTGCCGCGTCATGGCGCCCCCGCGCCGCGTGACGAACAGCGCGTCGTCCATCTGCCCGTCGAGGATGACGCCGCGCGCTTCCTTCAGGTAGCGCTCGATCCACAGCCGCGCCTGTTCGCCGAACGGCACCAGGCGCGTCTTGCTGCCCTTGCCCGTGATGCGCAGCACGCCATCGTTGAGGCTCAGTTCCACGGATTGCAAGTCCACCAGTTCCGACACGCGCAAGCCGCTCGCATACATCAGTTCGAGCATGGTGCGCTCGCGCAAGCCCAGCGGCGTGCTCACGTCGGGTGCCGCCAGCAAGGCTTCCACCTGCGCTTCGCTCAGCGTGTGCACGAAGCGCGCCGGCTGCTTGGCCGAGACCATCTTCAGACATGGGTCGGCGGCGATATGCTTGTGCCGCAGGGCCAGCTGGTAAAAGCGCTTGAGCACGGACAGGCGCCGGTTCGACGAGGTCGCCTTGCTCTCGTCGTGGCGGGCGGCGAAATACGCCTCGATGTCGGCCGTGGCCACCTCGTACAGGCCCTCGCGCCCGGGCCGCGCCACTTCCAGCCAGCGGGCGAACAGCCGCATGTCGCGCCGGTAGGCATCGAGCGAGTTTTTCGACAGGCCGTCCTCCAGCCACAGGCTGTCGCAGAATTCATCGATCAGGGTGGCGTTGTCCGGCGCCAGCAGGCTGTTCATCATCGTGTTGACCACCCCATGCCCGCCACGCCTTCATGCGCCAGCAGCCAGCGCTTCACGCCCAGGTGGAAGCCGGTCGCGTCGTCGTGGTGGGCAAAGCCGCCCAGGCCGCCTGCAGCCGTGACCCGGTGGCAGGGGATCACCACGGGAAACCAGTTGGCGCCGCATGCCTGGCCCACGGCGCGCGGCGCCGAGCCGATCAGGCGCGCCACGTCGCCATACGTGCGCACCTGGCCGCGCGGAATGCCGGCGATCGCCGCCCAGACCCGTTGCTGGTAGGCGCTGCCCAGGCTTGCCAGCGGCAGGTCGAACGGCGCATCGGGATCGCGGAAATAGCGCGTCAGTTGCGCGCAGGCACGTTCTGAAACGGCATCCTGCGCCTCCTTCTCGGCGAAGTGCGGCGGCAGGTAGACCAGTTCGCATAAGCGGCCGTCCTGCGCGCGCACGCCCATGGCGCCGAACGGTGCGGCCACGATGGCGCTGAACAGTTCACTGCCCTGTTGTTTTTTCATCTGCTGATCATTATTCAAGTGTGGCATATATGCAACCTGCCGGCGCCGGAAACGGCGCCACGGGAATTATGCACCGACTTTGGGCGTGCCGGCGGACGTTTCCCGGGGACGAAAAAAAAGCGCACCAGCCGGTGCGCTTCAAATATTGCTTCACGTTCCCGGTCGTTTGGGTCCGCCGGTGCCGGCTTGTGGCCGCAGACAGCTATGACTCAACAACTTCTGTGAAACGTGTGTCTCCTCAATATATCCCCGGTATCAATACCGTTTTTATAGACCACTCCCCCACTAACCTTGTTGCCAATTCTGTATTTCAGCCTTGCTACCTGGGCGCATATGCATATACGTGTTTCCCCTTAAGGCTGCCCATCATAGCGCATTTGTTCGGCAGGATCGACTTTTTTTGCACCATGAAGGGGACAACTGTTTTAGTTGTAAATTAAATTTGGCAACCACAGCGAGATTTGTGGTACGTAGGTAATCAAGCCCAGGAAGGCCAGCATCGTCAGCAGCCATGGCATCACGGCCACGGTCAGCTCCGAGATGCCCATCTTGGTGATGCCGGACGCCACGTACAGGTTCAAGCCCACGGGCGGATGGCACATGCCCACTTCCATGTTGACCACGATCAAGATGCCGAAGTGCACGGGATCGATGCCCAGCTTCATGGCGACGGGGAACAAAATCGGCGCCATGATCAGCACGATGGACGACGGCTCCATGACGTTACCAGCCAACAACAGCAGCACGTTGACCACCAGCAAGAAGCTGATCACGCCCAGGCCCTTGCCCGTGATCCATTCGGCCATCGCCTGCGGGATGTTTTCGCTCGTCATCAGGAACGAGAACAGCACGGCATTGGTGATGATGTACAACAGCATCGCCGACATGGCGGCCGAATCGAGCAAGACCTTGCCCACTTGCTTGATCTTCAAGTCCTTGTAGACGAAGACGGCGATGATGAAGGCGTACACGGCAGCCATGGCGGCCGCTTCCGTGGGCGTAAACGCGCCCGAATAGATGCCGCCCATGACGATGACGATCAACAGCAGGCCCCAGGCGCTCTTCTTGAACGTGACGAAGCGCTCCTTCCAGCTGGCCTTCTGCATGCGCGGATAGTTGTGCTTGCGCGCCAAGAACCACGTGGTCAGGCCTAGCAGCATGGCCAGCATCATGCCGGGAATCACGCCCGCCATGAACAGCTTGCCCACCGAGGTATTCGTGCTGACGGAATACATCACCATCACGATCGATGGCGGTATCAAAATGCCCAGCGCGCCCGAGGTGGTGATGACGCCGGCGCCGAAACCGCGCGGATAGCCCTGCTTGACCATGGCCGGCAAGATGATGGAACCGATCGCCACCACGGTGGCGGGGCTGGAGCCGGAGACGGCCGCAAACAGCGCGCACGCCATCACGCCGGCCAGCGCCAGGCCGCCGTGCCAGTGGCCGACCATGGAGCTGGCGAAGTTGATCATGCGCCGCGCCACGCCGCCATGCGTGAGGAAGTTACCCGCCAAAATGAAGAACGGGATGGCCATGATCTCGAATTTCTCGATGCCCGTAAAAATCTTCAGGGCCACCGATTCGATGGGCACGCTGGTCATGGTGAACAGGAACGTCAATACCGTCAGGCCCAGCGAGATGGAGATCGGCATGCCGGTCAGCATCAGTGCCAGCAGCAGCACAAAAATAATCAGCGCGTTCATGCCTTGGCTCCTTTTTCTTCCGCCGTCAGTTCGTCTTCCAGCCCCTCGACGTGCGAGTGGTCGTGTTTCGGCAGGGCGCCCGTCTTGATGAAATGCACCATCACCTGGAGGAAACGGAAGCACATCAGGTAGGAACCGAGCGGCACGGCCAGGTAGACCAGCCACATCGGTATTTCCATGTCGGCGGAGGTCTGGTCCGTGTGGCCGATCGACCACACGAAGCTGGCGCCAAGTGTCCCGACGATGCCCGTAAACAGGGCGCCGGCGGCCAGGCCGAAGACGATGAAGCGGTCGCGCCAGCGCGGGTTCATGCGATTGATCAGGACGTCGACGCCCACGTGGATGCCCGTGCGCACGCCATACGCGGCGCCGAACTTGGCCATCCAGACGAACATGTAGATGCACAGTTCCTGGGCCCAGCTGGTATTGATTTGAATCAGGAAGTCTTGCAGGCCCGGTATCGGCAAGCCTGCCAGGTAGCGGTGCACGACCGCCACGAAGATGATGAAGGTGGCGGCGCCCATCAGGGACGCGATCAGCCACTCTTCCAGGTGATCCAGAAATTTCATGGTGGACTTTCAAAGAATGCGGGTACACGGACTCCCGCGCAGGACGCGCAGGAGTCATTCGAGCCATTGGCAGGGAAGACCCTGCCTGGCGCACCAGGCGGTGCGCTACAGCATGCTGCTTACTTCGCGCTTTCCTTGTTGATGGCCGAGATCAGATCCTTGCCGATGCGCCCTTCCATGGCCTTCTGCACGGGCGCCAGCGCCTTGCGCCATTCGGCCTGTTCCTGCACCGTCAGCGTGTAGATCTGCGTCTTGCCCGCTTTCTTGATGGCGTCGAGGGCCTGGTCGTTGTCGCGCTGGGCGATGGCTTTTTCAAACGTGGTCGCCTCGCGCATGGCTTTTTCCAGCTGGGCGCGGATATCGGGCGGCAAGCCATCCCAGAATTTCTTGTTGACGATGACGGCATAGCCCAGGTAACCGTGGTTGGACACGGTCACGTGCTTTTGCACTTCATGCATCTTTTGCGTGTACATATTCGATGGCGGATTTTCCGTGCCGTCGACCACGCCCGTCTGCAGCGCCTGATACACTTCCGAGAAGGCCAGCACCTGCGGGTTGGCGCCCAGCGCGCGCATCTGCGCATCGAGCACCTTGGACGACTGGATGCGCATTTTCAGGCCCTTGAAATCGGCCGGCGTGTGCAGCGGCTTGTTGGCCGACATCACCTTGAAGCCGTTGTCCCAGTATGCCAGGCCCGTGATACCCTTGGGTTCCAGCTTTTTCAGCAGGCTCTTGCCGATTTCGCCTTCGGTGACGTTGTACAGCGCCGTCTTGGTGGGGAAGATGTAGGGCAGGTCGAACGCTTCGAATTCCTTCACGCCCAGCGGACCGAACTTGGCCAGCGAAGGCGCCAGCATCTGCACGGCGCCCAGCTGCAGTGCTTCGAGTTCTTCCTTGTCCTTGTACAGCTGGCTGTTCGGGTACAGTTCGACCTTGACCTTGCCATTCGTGGCTTTTTCAGCCAGTTGCTTGAAGCGTTCGGCGGCCTGGCCTTTCGGCGTGTCCGTGGCCACGACGTGGCTGAACTTGATGACGATGGGCGCCTGCGCGTAAGCGTGCACGCCGGCGGTGGCGCCGATGGCTGCGCACAGCGCGACGAACAGGGTTTTCATTGGTGGCAGTTGCATTTTTGTCTCCTGAATGGTGTTTAAAAAAAACTTTATTATTTGTCTACTTGGATATTGTGCCAAAGAAACTGCCTCGGCTATTGTGGTTAACCACAATAGCCGGTTCCCGATAAGCCGCTACCCTGCCAGCCATGCCGACTCCCCCCACCCTTGCGCGCCGCTTCAAGCTATCGAGTCCGATGCGCTGGCTGCTGCCCGTCATCCTGCTGCTGCTGTTCCTCTCCGTCCTGTTCTGGCTGCCTTGGCAGGCGCGCCAGATGGAAAGCAACGAGCGCCAGGAGCAGCTGATCGCCGACACGCTGTGGGTCGAGCAGACCATCCGTTTCCAGCTGGCGCGCAACGAGGAAAGCCTGTTCAACCTGGGCGTGGACATCGCCAGCGGCTCCCTGTCGGCGGAAAAAGTGCACGAACGGCTGCAGCAGATGCTGCGCAATGGCCGTGAACTGCAGCGCGTGCTGTGGCTCGACACGAGCGGCAAGGTGCTGGCCACCAGCGACAGCAATCCGCCGCACGCCCTGGCGTTTTCTCCCGCCTCGCTGACGGCGGCCGACAATGCGCGCCGCCTGCACCGGGGCCAATACGCCCAGCCTTCGCAGCAGACGGGCTTTCCCGACGCGCCGCCCGGTGCCATGCTGATGGATTACCACCAGCCCCTGTTCGATGGCCAGCGCTATGTCGGCAGCCTGGTGGCCACCTATCAGATCAGCAGCCTGCTCGATGAAATGGTGCCGTGGTGGTTCGCCCAGGATAACCAGATTTCGCTGATCGACCGCGATGACAAGGTGCTGGCGCGGCGCGCTGCCGCCGGTCCCGGCCACGGCGTGTACACGCACAAGCGCGCGCTCGACGTGCCCGGCGCCACCATCACCCTGTTTACCGACAGCGTGAAAAGCCAGCCCAAGCTGCTGCCCAATCTGCTGGTCGGCTCCGTCATCGCCCTGTCGCTGGGTTTGCTGTGGAGCTTGCTGGCCCTGTGGCGCCATATTTCGCGCCGCCTGGTGGCTGAAGGCGCGCTGCGCCAGCAGATGCTGTTTCGCACGGCGATGGAAAACTCGCTGGTGACGGGCATGCGCGCGCGCGACCTGGAAGGCCGCGTCACGTACGTGAATCCCGCGTTTTGCCAGATCGTCGGCTATCCGCCCGAGGAAATCCTGGGACGCCTGCCGCCCATGCCCTACTGGGTGCCCGAGGCGCTGGAGGAATACCAGCAGCGCTTCGTCAAGGCCCTGGCCGGCAATCCCACGCCGCAGTTCGAAACCTATTTCCAGCGCCCGGACGGCACGCGCGTGCCCGTGCTGATCTTCGAGGCGCCGCTGGTGGACAAGAACGGCCAGCAGACGGGCTGGATGGGCTCCGTGCTCGACATCTCGGACCGCAAGCGCGTCGAGGAACTCAACCGTCAGCAGCAGGAAAAACTGCAAACGAGCTCGCGCCTGGCCACCATGGGCGAGCTGGCGTCGATGCTGGCGCATGAATTGAACCAGCCGCTGGCGGCCATTTCCAGCTACACGACAGGGGCCTTGAATTTGATCCGCCGCGCCATCGAGCATGACGCCCCCGTCGATCCGGGCACCCTGAAACCGGCGCTGGAACAGGCCAGCGCGCAGGCGCAGCGGGCCGGCCAGATCATCCGCAGCGTGCACGATTTCGTACGCAAAAGCGAACCGCAGCGCCAGGATATCGCCATCCGCACCCTGATCGACGGCATCCGCGCGCTGATCGACCTGCAGGCGCGCAAATACTATGTCACCATCCAGGAAGAACTGCCGCCGGACCTGCCGCTGCTGCGCGCCGACCCCGTGATGATCGAGCAAGTGCTGCTGAACCTGACGCGCAACGCCATCGAGGCGATGCAGGATGCGGCGCCCGGACGGCGTATCATGCGCCTGCGGGCCAGCCACGACGCGCAGCAGGGCATGGTGACGGTGGACGTGATCGACCATGGCCACGGCATTGCGCAGGACGTGGCCGAGCGGCTGTTTTCACCGTTTTTCTCGACCAAGTCCGAAGGCATGGGCATGGGCCTGAACATCTGCCGCACCGCCATCGAATTTCACGGCGGCGCGCTGACCTTCGGCGCCAACCCCGCTGGCGGTACCATCTTTACCTTCAGCGTGCCGGCCGCGCCGCGCGCCGCACCAAGCAATAACGAATAACCGACAAGCCGGAGACACCATGCTACACATTATCGACGACGAAGAAGTCGTGCGCGACTCCCTCTCCTGGCTGGCCGCCTCGCGCAGCATCGAGGCGCGCAGCTACGCCAGCGCCCAGCAATTCCTCGATAGCCTCGACGGCGGCTTCGACGCCGCCGGCGACTGCGTGCTGCTCGACGTGCGCATGCCCGACATGAACGGCATCGCCCTGTTCGACCAGCTGGTCAAGCGCGACCTGACGGCGCGCCTGCCCGTGATCTTCCTCACCGGCCACGGCGACGTGCCGATGGCCGTCGACAGTTTGAAACGGGGCGCCTTCGATTTCTTTGAAAAGCCGTTCAACGACAACGACCTGATGGACCGCGTGCAGCAAGGCCTGGCCAACTCGCGCCAGGCCGGGGAACTGGCCGCCGTGCACGCGCGCCTGGCCACCCTGTCGACGCGCGAACGCGAAGTGCTGGACCTGATTTTGGCGGGCAAGATGAACAAGGTGGTGGCCGACAAGCTGGGCATCAGCATGCGCACCGTGGAAGTCCACCGCGCGCATATCTTCGACAAGATGCAGGTCAAGACGGCGGTGGAGCTGGCGGGATTGTTGAAGTAATGGCGGTAACGTTGGATTACGCGGCGCTGGCGCGCCGCTAATCCAACCTACGCCATGATGCACAATGTAGGTCGGGTTAGCGCAAAGCGCGTAACCCGACACCAGCACCATCACTCGTCGTGATGCTCGTGATGCTCCGCCGCCCCATGCTTCCAGTAACTGGCCACATGCAGATGCTGCTTCGGCACGCCGGCGTCGATAAAGTGCCCGCGCAAGCCCTGCACCTGCGCGTGCTCGCACGCCACCCACACGTAGCCGTCGCCCTCTGACGGCAGCGCGATCTGGCGCAAGGCGTCGAGCAACAGCGGCCCTTGGCGGCCATTGCGCGCCACCCAGCGCACGTCCAGCTGCGCCGCGCAATCGAGCGCGATCTGCTCGCCGTCTTCGACGATCTCGATCACGGCAATCGCCCGTGCCGTGGCCGGCAGCTGCTCCAGGCGGCGGGCAATGGCCGGCAAGGCCGTCTGGTCGCCCACCAGCACATACCAGTCGAAGTCGAGCGGCACCAGCATGGAACCGCGCGGGCCGCCCACGCCCAGGGTCTGGCCGGGCGCCGCTTGCGCCGCCCACAACGATGCAGGCCCGTCGCCATGCAGCACGAAGTCGATGTCCAGCTCGCGCCGCGCGGCGTCGTAGCGGCGCGGCGTGTAATTGCGGGCGATGGGACGCGCGCCTTCCGCGTACTGGATGGGATTCGGCCCATTGCCCAGCACAGGGAACACGGGCGTGGTCTGCCCCGGCGCGGGGAAGAACAGTTTCACGTGGTCGTCGTGCGCCGGCGAGACAAAGCCTTCCAGGTCGTCCCCTGCCAGCGTGATGCGGCGCATGTGCGGCGTCAGCTGCTCGGTGCGCACGACGGTGAGCACGCGCAGTTTCAAGTCATGCCGCACGCGCTCGATGGCGTGCGGACGTGGTGTTGCAGGTGAGGCAGTAGTCATTGCTTATCCTTGTAAAGTGGGCTCAGTGGCCGTCGACGATGGCGTTCGCCGCCTGTTCCAGCACGGCGGAGACACGCTCGGCTTCCGCCTCGCTCCAGCTGGTCTTGTTCAGCAACAGCGCATGCTTGAGGGTGTGCATGGCCTGGCGCACGCGCTCGGGCAAGGCGTTGCGCGCCTGGACGCGGGCAAACATGTCGAGGCGGGCCAGGATGCCGTCCACCTGGGCGCGGTTTTCGTCGAGATACGCGCGGCCCAGGTCCGTGATCGTATAGAGCTTCTTGCCGCTGGCGCTTTCGGAGGACGTCACATGGTCCTGCTCTTCCAGCAAGGTCAAGGTCGGATACACGGCACCGGGGCTGGGGGCGTAGGCGCCGCCGCAACGCTCTTCGATGGCCTTGATGATTTCATAGCCGTGGCGGGGGCTGATCTCGATCAGCGCCAGCACGATCAGCGGCAGGTCGCCGCGGCCGAAGACGCGCTCGGCCCGTTCGCCGCGTCCGCCCCGGCCACCGGGGCCGCCATGGCCCATGCCGTCGCCGCGCTCGTCGAAGCCGCGCGGGCCGCGGCCGTGCATGAAGTATTCGTGACGGTCTTCGTGGCGATGCCCGCCTTGGTGGTGATGGTGATGGTGATGTTGGCCGCAATGGCCGTGTTCTGCGTGGTGTGAGTTTCTCATGTTTTCTCTTTAAAGATATATCGTTAGTAGGTATCGTCATTTTATAACGATATATCGATAAGTCAAGGAGAAATTTGTTATGCTCGTCTTTCCGCAATCTACACGTCCATGCCATGCCTGAAAAAACCGTCGCTGAAAAAATGTATGTGAAAAATGCCAGGGCCCTGGCCGTGCTCAATGACGGCAGCGAGCATGCCGCCCTGCTGGCGCAGTTGCCGGCCGAACGGCGGGTGAGCGAAGGAGAGAACGCCGACTGGATATTGCTGTTCGCGCGCAGCCGCGCGGAACTGGAGCAGTTCCTGCCGGCGGCGCAGGCGCGCCTGGCGCCCGGCGGCGCGGTCTGGGTAGCCTACCGCAAGGGTGGCATACAAGCGGGCAGCGACATCCACCGCGACGATCTCCGCAGTTTTGCGCAAACAATGGGACTCGATAGCGTGGCGATGGTCGCCATCGACGCCGACTGGTCGGCGCTGCGCCTGAAGCAGGCGTAAACCGGCGCTAATCGATGCCGTGCAGCGCCAGCGCCCATTCGACGTGTTCGCGCACGATGGCCGACGGGTGCTCGCGGCGCGACAGCAGGGCCGCGACGATGTCGGCCTGGCCCCGGGCCTTGGCGGCCGCGTTGCCCATGCCGACGGCCAGGTTGCGCAGCCAGCGTTCGTGGCCGATGCGGCGGATGGCGCTGCCTTCCATGCGGCGGTTGAATTCCTCTTCCGTCCAGGCGA
Organism: Janthinobacterium sp. GW821-FHT03C10; assembly: GCF_059420865.1. Lineage (NCBI taxonomy): Bacteria > Pseudomonadati > Pseudomonadota > Betaproteobacteria > Burkholderiales > Oxalobacteraceae > Janthinobacterium > Janthinobacterium sp. GW821-FHT03C10. The sequence continues at coordinate 305,469 of NZ_JBWKUN010000006.1, forward strand.
ACAGTTCCACCATGCCGGCGCTGCCCAGGCTGTGGCGCTCGTCGAAATCGGGCACGACGGCGCGCTGGGCGAACTTGTTCCACGGGCAGACGGTCTGGCAATCGTCGCAGCCGTACACCTTGTTGCCGATCAGGGGACGCATCTCGACGGGAATGGCGCCTTTCAGCTCGATCGTCAGGTAGGAGATGCAGCGCCGCGCGTCGAGCTGGTACGGCCCCAGGATGGCTTGCGTCGGGCACACCGTGATGCACGCGGAGCACTGGCCGCAGTGCGGGGTCTCCGGCGGGTCGACGGGCAGCGGCACGTCGATGAGGATCTCGCCAAGGAAAAAGAAGGAGCCGCCCTGGCGGTTGATCAGCAAGGTATGCTTGCCGCGCCAGCCCAGCCCTCCCTTTTGCGCCAGTTCCACTTCCATCACGGGCGCCGAATCGCTAAAGACGCGGTAGCCGAAGTCGCCGATCTCGCCCTTGATGCGCTCGGCCAGCTGCTGCAGGCGCGAACGCATCACCTTGTGGTAGTCGCGGCCACGCGCATACACGGAGATCACGGCCGCCGCAGGGTCGGCGTCGCGCGCCGCCTCGTGCGCGCGCCAGTCCGGCCCCAGCGCCGGCGGCAGGTAGTTCATGCGGGCGCTGATGGCGCGCACCGTGCCTGGCACCAGCTCGGCCGGGCGCGCGCGCTTCATGCCGTGGCTGGCCATGTAATCCATTTCGCCGTGATACCCTGCATCGAGCCACGCCTGCAGGGGCGCTTCCATGTGCGACAGGTCCACGTCGGCGATGCGCACCTCGGCAAAACCCAGCTCGCGCCCCCATTCCTTGATGGTGCGCGCCAGGACGGCGAGATCGGTGACGGTGGCGGACATAGGGGACTTTACGGAAAACGGCAGGCGCGCGGGCGGTTACAATGACAGCAGCCTCCATTTTATGCGATACGGAAGATAATGACCGAACACTTCACAGCCCACCTCCACGACGAAGCCGGCACCGCCGCGCTGGGCGCCGCGCTGGCGCGCGCGCTGGCGCCGGGCCTGGCGATCTACCTGCACGGCGACCTGGGCGCCGGCAAGACGGCCCTCACGCGCGCGCTGCTGCACGCGGCCGGCCACGCGGGCCACGTCAAAAGCCCCACCTACACCTTGTCCGAACCGTACACGGTGCGGCTCGACGGCCAGAGCGTCAACGTCATCCACTTCGACCTGTACCGCATGGGCAGTGCCGAGGAATTCCTCGACGCGGGCTTTCGCGAAGACTTCGACGGCCGCAATATCTGCATCGTCGAATGGCCGGAGAAAGCCGAACCGGTGCTGCCGCCGGCCGACCTGAATATTTATTTGAACGTTGCGGGTACAGGACGTGATGTAGAATTGCAAGCGTCTTCTGAATTGGGTCTGTCATGCCTTCACCGTCTCAAATTCGCCCCGAACCTTTGATCTCCTCGCCCATCACCCGGCGCACGGTGCTCAAGGCCGGCGGCACCCTGCTGTTGTCCGTGTTCGCGCCCATGTCGGCGATGGCGGCGCAAATTCTCGCCGTGCGCGTCTGGCCGGCCGAGGACTACACGCGCGTCACCCTGGAAAACGACAGCATCCTCAAGGCGACCCACTTCATCGTCAAGGATCCGGAACGGCTGGTGGTCGACATCGAAGGGCTGGAACTCAATCCCACCTTGAAGGGCCTGGTGGCGAAGATCCAGTCGAACGACCCGTACATCAAGCAGGTGCGCGTGGGCCAGAACCGGCCCAACGTCGTGCGCCTGGTGTTCGACCTGAAAGAGGAAGTCACGCCGCAGCTGTTTACCCTGCCGCCGGCCGGTTCCTACAACCACCGTCTGATCTTCGACCTGTATCCCGTGCGCGAGCCGGACCTGATCGCGCAGATGATCGAAAAGGGCGACTGGTCGAGCGACCCGGCCAAGCCGCCCATGGCCGACACGCATACGCCGCCGCCCGCGCTGCCGCTGCCCGAGAGCGGCAAGCCGCCCGTGGCCGCCGTCACGCCGGTAACGCCGATCGTGCCGCCGGTGCCCGAACTGCGTCCGGAACAGCGCCCCGAAGCACGCCCCCTGCCGGGCCAGAAAGTGGTGCGCATGATTACCATCGCCCTCGATCCGGGCCACGGCGGCGAAGACCCTGGCGCCATGGGCAGCCGGGGCAGCCGCGAAAAGGACGTGGTGCTGGCCATCGCCAAGCGTCTCAAGACCAAGCTGGAATTGCAGCCGAACATGCGCGTCATGCTCACGCGCGACGCCGACTTCTTCGTCCCGCTGGGCATGCGCGTGGAAAAGGCGCGCAAGGTGCAGGCCGACCTGTTCGTCTCGATCCACGCCGACGCCTTCATCCAGCCGACGGCGCGCGGCTCGTCCGTCTTCGTGCTGTCCGAAAAAGGCGCCACCTCGACGGCCGCGCGCTGGCTGGCCAACAAGGAAAACCAGGCCGACCTGATCGGCGGCGTGAACGTGAAGAACCACGACAAGCAGCTGGCCAGCGTGCTGCTCGACCTGTCGACGACGGCGCAGATCAATGACAGCATGAAGCTGGGCAAGGCCGTGCTGCGCGAAATCGGCGGCATCAACCGCCTGCACAAGGGTTCCGTCGAGCAGGCCGGCTTCGCCGTGCTGAAAGCCCCCGACATCCCCTCCATCCTGATCGAGACGGCCTTCATCTCGAATCCGGAGGAAGAAGCCAAGCTGACCGACAACGGCTACCAGGACCAGATGGCCGACGCCATCGTCACGGGCATCAAGAATTACTTTGCCAAGAATCCGCCGCTGGCGAAAAGCCGTTTGACCTGACATGAAAGCCTAGCATGAGCAAGAGTACCTTTGGCCAGCTGCCGGCCGTGACCATCCGCGCCGCCGATGGCGCGCAGGCCACCGTCACCCTGTACGGCGGCCACCTGGTCTCGTGGCAAACCAGCGATGGCCGGGAGCGCCTGTTCTGCAGCCGCGATTCGGCCCTCGACGGCAGCCGCGCCATCCGTGGCGGCGTGCCCGTGATCTTCCCCCAGTTCGGCGCGCGCGGCACGGGCATGCGCCACGGCTTTGCGCGCGTGGCGACGTGGCAGCTGGAATCGACGGGCGACGCCGATGGCGACGCCCATGCGGAATTTACCTTGCAGCACACGGACCTGCCGGAGGCGATCGCCGCCAGCTGGCCCTGGGCCTTCACCCTGCGCCTGCGCGTGGCCGTCAAGGCGCAGGCGCTGGAGCTGGAGCTGTCCGTGCACAACACGGGCGAGCAGGCGCTTCCATTCTCGGCCGCCCTGCACAGCTATTTTGCGATCGATCAATTGAGCGAGGCGCGCATTGGCGGCCTGCAGCGCGTGCGCTATTCGGACGAGACGCCGCAAGATGCCCTGCAGGCGGAAGAGGTGCTGCAATTTTCGGACAAGCTGGACCGCATCTATTACCAGCTGCCGGGCGCCTTGACCCTGCAGTCCGGCGGCCATACCTTGCGCCTGGAGCAGCAGGGCTTCACGGACGCCGTCGTGTGGAACCCGGGCGCGCAAGACGCGGCCGCCCTGCCCGACCTGGCCGACGAGGAATACCAGCGCTTCATCTGCATCGAGCCGGCCCTGATCCAGCCCGACCTGCTGGCCGCCGGCGCCGCATGGACCGGCCGCCAGCGCCTTGAATTTATTTAATTCGACTCCTTGATGATGCGACCGTTACCGGGCTGAACCGGACGCGCATTGAGCGGATACAAACGGCTGAACAGCGCCATCTGCGCCGGCGAGGCTTGCACCGGCTGCTTCATCACCAGCCACAGCACGCCTTCGCTGCAAGGCGGCTCCGTCATCGATCCCATGTAGGTGTAGTAATCGCGCCGCGCCGGCAGCATCTCGGCCGGGTCGAGCAGGATGCTCGGCTGCATGGTCTCGAATTTTTCCAGCGGCAAGTTGTTCCACACGGTCTGGATGGTCGCTTGCGGCGCGCCCCGCTCCAGCAGCAGCGCCAGCACGGCTTGCCGCCCTTCCGCGTCGCGGTGCACCAGGTGCACCACCATCTCGAATGCCTTGCCATTGATGCGCTCTTCGGACGGCCGGTGGAAATGGAATTGCTGCAGCTCGAACATGCGGTTCTGCACCGTGATGTAATTACCGGCGCTCACCCCCACCTGCACCGTGTGGCCATTGTCGACCACGCTGAACGACGACGGGTGGTAGTCAAAGCTGATCTGTTCGAGTTCCACCTTCATGCCGTCGCGGATATCGATCGGCGACTGGCGGCTGCCATTGCCGCACTTGGCCCAGTCGACATTGATCTTGCTCCAGTTGGCCGGACCGCTGTCGCCCTCGTACGACCAGTGCGTGCCGCGCGCCACGGGCGGCGGTGGCGGCGGCGCGGCCTTCACCACGGCGGCGCGCTTGGCGCGGGCGGCGGCGCGGGCCGCCTGGGTGGCGCGCATTTCCGCCAGGCGCGCCGCGATGCGTTCGGACAGGTCGACTTCGGCCGCCTCTTCCTTCTCGCGCGCCGTGGGCGCGACGACGACAGGCGCCTTGGCCTCCTTGCCCTTCACCGATTCGGTCAGGGTTTTCATGGCGGCCGCGCGCGCCGACGCCGACGTGGGCGCGGAGGCGGCCGCGCTCGCCGAAGCGGGGGCATCTTTGGCGCTTGCCATGGCCGCCATCGCGGCAAGGCTGCAAGCTAACAGGGCGCTCAAATGTCGCATGGAAATCCAGAAAGTGAGAATACCCTCTGGTTTACGGCTGGAAAGCAACAAAACTTGAATCAACGCGGGAGCAAAACAGAAACAAGGCAGAGAAAAACGGGATCCGGGGCCGGCTGCGGGCTGTGCCGCAGCGCGCCTGCCCCGGATCCATGCGGCCTTACGCCGACTTGCCGACCATGCGCTTGTAGAGTTTCCACAAACCGCCCAGCACCACCGGCACCACGGCGGCGCCGACACCGATCAACACGATCAAGGTCAGGTGATCGCGGATCCACGGGATATTGCCGAAGAAGTAGCCCGCCGTCACCAGACCGACCACCCACAACAGGGCGCCCGTCACGTTGTACATCTGGAAGCGCGCATGCGTCATGTCGGAAATGCCGGCCACGAACGGGGCGAAGGTGCGCACCACCGGCACGAAACGGGCCAGGATGATGGTCTTGCCGCCGTGCTTTTCAAAGAATTCATGCGTGCGGCGCATGGCATCCTTGTTGATCCAGCGGTAATCGTGGGTAAACACCCTTTGCCCGATGGCCTCGCCTATCCAGTAATTGAGCGTGTTGCCCGTGATGGCGGCCGTCACCAGCAAGGCGATCAGCAAGCCCAGGTGCATCTGTCCCGTCGCGCAAAACGCGCCGGCGATAAACAATAAGGTATCCCCAGGGAAGAAAAACAGTACCACGAGGCCTGTCTCGCAAAAAATAATGGCAAACAGCACTGCATACACGAGGGTACCGTACTGCTCGATCAAGAGGCCCAGCGTCTTGTCGACATGCACGATCATGTCGAGGAATTGCACAAAATCCATATATTTTTCCCTAAAGGTAGCGGCGGAATCATACACCACCCGGCCAGCGCAACGGCAGTCCCCGGCCCGATATTTCAGGATTAATTATGCGTCGCCCTTGCGCGTGTGGCAATTTAAGTAAAGGTTAAGGAAACGCCGTCTCGGCAGGCAACTGCCAGGATTACCATCTGCAATGTTTTTACAGCGAAATATTGCCATTCCGGTATACACTTTCTGCACGGCGCAACCCGCGCCCACCAGGAGAAAACATGTATCGACACCCATTGAGCGGCCTGACCATGGCCACCGTACTGGGCCTTGCACATCTGACGGCCCACGCGGCCCCTGTCCAGATCAAGGCGCCCGCCGAACTGCCCGCCAAGGCGACCTTGGCCGACGTGATCAAGGCCTCGAAGCCGTCCGACTGGCGTGCGCTGGACCCGGACAACACACTGTATATGGACATTCCCGCCGGCCGCGTGGTGATCGAACTGGCGCCCGACTTCGCGCCGAAGCACGTGGCCAACATCAAGGCCCTGGTGGCGGAACAGTATTACGACGGCCTGGCCATCACGCGCGCGCAGGACAACTGGGTGGCGCAATGGGGCGATCCGAACGAGAAAAATCCCAAGCCCATCCAGCATGCCCAGCGCACCCTGCCCGGCGAATTTACGGTACCTTTAACAAACGTCAAGAGCTTCACCCGCCTGCCGGACGTCGACGGCTATGCGCCGCAGGTCGGCCATTCGAACGGCTTTGCGTCCGCGCGCGATCCAAAAACGGGCACGGCCTGGCTCACGCACTGCTATGCCACCGTGGGCGTGGGCCGCGACAGCGCCAGCGACAGCGGCGGCGGCACCGAACTGTACGCCGTCATCGGCCAGTCGCCGCGCCACCTGGACCGCGACATCACGGTCGTCGGCAGGGTCGTCTCCGGCATGCCATTGCTGTCCACCCTGCCACGCGGCACGGCGCCCATGGGCTTTTACGACAGCCCCGAGAAAAACGTGCCGATCAAGTCCATCCGCTTGGCTGCCAGCGTGCCACCCGAGCAGCGCAGCCACCTGGAAGTGATGCGCACCGACAGCGCCGCCTACCAGGCCGTGCTGGAAGCCCAGCGCCACCGCGGCGGCCCGTGGAGCAAGGTCACGGCCGGCCACGTCGACCTGTGCAATGCGCCGATACCGGTGCGGGAGGTGGCGAAGTAAATAGGGACCAAGGCTGGGGTCAGACCCCCGGGTACGTTGGCGCCAAATTTTGTGTTAACGGTGTTGAGGGTCTGACCCCAAGTACGTTGGCGCTACGCTTTGCGTAGGCGGCGTTGCGGGTCTGACCCCGGTATAATTACCGCATGAACGCTCCCATCACGCCCCACCGCCCGATCCAGGCCCTGCCTGACCAGTTGATTTCGCAAATCGCCGCCGGCGAGGTGGTCGAGCGGCCGTCGGCCGTGGTCAAGGAACTGCTGGAAAACGCGCTTGACTCGGGCGCCACGCAGATCACGGTGCGGCTGGAAGAAGGGGGCGTGAAACGCATCGCGATCACCGACAACGGACGCGGCATCGATAAGGACCAGCTGCCGCTGGCCCTGGCGCGCCACGCCACCTCGAAGATCGCATCGCTGCACGACCTGGAAAACGTGGGCACCCTGGGCTTCCGGGGCGAGGCGCTGGCCTCGATCGCCTCGGTGGCCGCCGTCACCGTGACCTCGCGCACGGCCGACGCGGCCCATGCGTGGGAAATCGTCGGCTCGCACAATGGCAGCGTCTCGCCGTCCTCGGGGGCGCACGGCACCACGGTCGACGTGCAGGACCTGTATTTCAACACGCCCGCGCGGCGCAAATTCCTCAAATCCGAGCAGACGGAATACGGCCACTGCGCCGAGGTCGTGCGCCGCATCGCGCTGGCGCGGCCCGACGTGTCGTTCTCGCTGTCGCACAACGGCCGCACCATCGACCAGTGGAATATCAGCGAACTGGCCAAGCGCAGCGCCCACATCCTGGGCAACGACTTCGCCGAAGCGCGCCTGGCGCTGGACGAGTCGGCCGGCAGTCTGCGCATTCACGGCTTTGCCGGCTTGCCGACCGCATCGAAGGCGCGCGCCGACGGCCAGTTCTTTTACGTCAACGGACGCTTCGTGCGCGACAAGCTGCTCGTGCACGCCGTGCGCATGGCCTATCAGGACGTGCTGCATGGCGACCGCTTCCCGTCCTACGTGCTGGCGCTCGACCTCGACCCGGCGCTGGTCGACGTCAACGTGCACCCGTCGAAGATCGAAGTGCGCTTCCGCGACAGCCGTTCCGTGCACCAGTTCGTCTTCCACGCGGTGCAGCGCGCGCTGGCGCAGACCTCGGCCACGGCGTTCGGCAGCGTGCCGGCACCGCTGCCGGCCGCTTCCACCCTGGGCGGCGACGCCGGCTCCGCTAACGGCGGCCCAGGCATCTGGCGCCGCGAGCAGACGCAGACCTCGTTCGGCGCGCAATTTACGAATACCTTCGCGCCCGCCTCGCCCGGCGCGGCCCGCCCCTTCTTTGCCGAGGCGCCAGGCGTGGGCCAGGACACGGCGGCCTACGGCGCCCTGTTCGGCGGCGGCAGCGCATCCTCGCCGATCACGCAGGTGGAGCCCTACATCGCCTCGCCCGAAGCGATGGCGCGCGAAGAATATCCGCTGGGCTTTGCCCTGGCCCAACTGCACGGCATCTACATCCTGGCGCAGAATACCAAGGGCCTGGTGCTGGTCGACATGCACGCGGCGCACGAGCGCATCCTGTACGAACAGCTGAAGAACGCGCTGCAGGCGCAAGTCTCCGGCCAGGACATGCAGGTGCAATCCTTGCTGATCCCCGTGACGTTCTACGCGGACGCCATCGAAGTGTCGACGGCGAATGAAAACCAGGACACCTTGAAGGCGCTGGGCTTCGACATCGCCGCCCTGTCGCCCACCACCCTGGCCGTGCGCTCCGTGCCGACACTGCTCAAGAACGCCGACGCGCAAACCCTCGCGCGCGACGTGCTGCGCGACGTGCGCGAATACGGCGGCTCGCGCGTGCTGATCGAACGCCAGAACGAATTGCTGGGCACCCTGGCCTGCCACACGGCCGTGCGCGCCAACCGGATTTTATCGGTGCAGGAAATGAACGCCCTGCTGCGCCAGATGGAGAGCACGGAACGCGCCGACCAGTGCAACCATGGCCGCCCGACCTGGGTGCAGGTCGAGATCAACGCGCTCGATAAACTATTCCTGCGCGGCCAGTAGGTCGGATTAGCGCAGCGTAATCCGACACTGCAGCGGCGGCATCGCGTCGGATTACGCTTGCGCTCATCCGACCTACGCATCACCTTACACGAGTCAACATGCAAAACACCCCACACCTCCCCCTGGCCGTCGCCATCATGGGCCCCACGGCCAGCGGCAAGACGGCCAGTGCGCTGGCCATCGCGCAAGCGATCCCGTCCGAGATCATTTCCGTCGATTCCGCCCTCGTTTACCGGGGCATGGATATCGGCACGGCCAAGCCCTCGCAAGCAGAACTGGCCCAGGTACCGCATCATCTGATCGACATCATCGACCCGCTCGATGCGTATTCGGTGGCCCAGTTCCGCAACGATACCCTGCGCCTGGTGGCGGAGATTTCCGCGCGCGGCAAGCTGCCGCTGCTCGTCGGCGGCACCATGCTGTACTTCAAGGGCCTGGCCGACGGCCTCGACGATTTGCCCGGCGCCGATCCTGCCTTGCGCGCCCGGCTGGAAGAGGATGCGGCCGCCATCGGCTGGCCCGCCATGCATGCGCGCCTGGCCGGGCAGGACCCGCTCACGGCCGCGCGCCTGGCGCCGCAGGACGCGCAGCGCATCGGCCGCGCGCTGGAAATCATCGCCCTGTCCGGCCAACCCATGTCGGCCCTGCTGGCCCGCCGCGAAAAGACCGTGCTGCCATTTCAATTGCAATCGTTCGCGCTGGAGCCGTCCGACCGCGCCGTACTGCACGCGCGCATCGCCACGCGCTTCGACCTGATGCTGAAAAACGATGCCCTGCTCGATGAAGTGGAACAGCTGCGCCGCCGTGGCGACCTGCACCCGGGCCTGCCGTCGATGCGCTGCGTGGGCTACCGCCAGGCCTGGGAATACCTCGATGGCCGCATCGACCGCGCCGCCCTGCGCGAGACGGGCATCATCGCCACTCGCCAGCTGGCCAAGCGGCAGCTGACCTGGCTGCGCTCGATGCCGGAACGCATCGTCGTCGATTGCCTGGGCGCTGATCCGGCCAGCGCCATGCTGGCACAAATCGTCCCTTTGCTGACATAAGCGTCGCCACACAACAACTGGCCAAGCGCTAGGCTCGACTTAGGCTGCGCTCGATGCCGGAACGCATCGTCATCGATTGCCTGGGTGCTGATCCGGCCAGCGCCATGCTGGCACAAATCGTCCCTTTGCTGACATAAGCGTCGCCACAC
>NZ_JBWKUN010000006.1:315477-523771 GCF_059420865.1 Janthinobacterium sp. GW821-FHT03C10
GACATAAGCGTCGCCACACAACAACTGGCCAAGCGCTAGGCTCGACTTAGGCTGCGCTCGATGCCGGAACGCATCGTCATCGATTGCCTGGGAACTGATCCGGCCTCGGTCATGCTGGCGCAGATCCAGCCCTTGATAAAGTAACCATGTCCGCTGCCCAGGCCAAAAAATCCGCACATTTTTTTGTGCCGGCATTGACAAGGAAATCGGAAGACTGGATAATGCTCGGCTGTTGGGGTGATATAGCTCAGTTGGTTAGAGCACAGCATTCATAATGCTGGGGTCGGTGGTTCAAGTCCACCTATCACCACCAAAGAACATCGATCAGGTTTTCCCTGGTCAAAACCAGCATCCGGTCTGACCGGTCTGTTTGGTGATATAGCTCAGTTGGTTAGAGCACAGCATTCATAATGCTGGGGTCGGTGGTTCAAGTCCACCTATCACCACCAAGAATTTGCAGCATTGATGAACCCGCCCTGCCCCGTGCAGCGGCGGGTTTTTTCATTTCCGGTTACCGCGCATGCGGCCTGCGCGCAACACCCGCCCCCCTCCGCATGCAATCGGGGATTGTGGCGAGACGCCTCTGCCGCTTACAATGAGAATAATTCTCATTTATATTATTCATTCCCCATGTCCGCCATCCAGTCCAGCCTGCAACAGCAAGTGCAGTCGCTCTACAGCGAGCATCATGGCTGGCTGGTGGGCTGGCTGCGCAAGAAACTCAGCTGCCCGCATGGCGCGGCCGACGTGGCGCAAGACACGTTCGTGCGCATCATCGCTTCGCGGGATGCCCTGTTCGCCATGCGCGAACCGCGCGCCTATCTATCCACCACGGCGAAGCGCTTGCTGCTCGACCGCGCGCGCCGGCAGGTACTCGAGCGCAGCTACCTGGCGGAACTGGCCCTGCTGGCCGACAGCCTGCCCGGCGCGCCCTCGCCGGACGAGATCCTGATGGCCGTGCAGGCGCTCGGGCAGATCGCCACGGCGCTGGACGGATTGTCCGCCAGGGCGCGCGACGCCTTCTTGCTGCATTATCTGGAAGAACTGCCGCAGGCCGCCGTCGCCGCGCAGCTGAACGTCTCCACGCGCATGGTGCAAAAATACCTGGTGCAAGCCTTGCTGGCCTGCCGCCACGCCTGCCCGGCCATGGCGGCATGAAGGGCGCGCGCACCGACGCGGCAGCCGAACAGGCCGCGCAGTGGATCGTGCGCCTGAGCGCCGACGACCCGGCCGAGCGCGAACAGGCGCGCTCCGGCTTCGCCGCATGGAAGGCGGCCGATCCGCTGCACGCGAACGCAGCGGCCGGCATGGAAAACCTGCTGCGCCAGTTGCACGCCGTGCGCGAGCCCGCCGGCGGCGACCACCGCCCCGCGCGCGCCGCCCTGGCCGCCATCGCCCCCGATCGTCCCCGCCAGCGCCTGCGCCAGCTGGCCGCCGCCGGCACCGTCGCCATGCTGGCCATCGGCACCGCCATGCTGGCCAGCGAGCGCCCCGCCTACCTGCTGGCCGACCTGCGCAGCCCATCGGGACAATGGCAGTCGCATACCCTGGCCGACGGCAGCCGGATCACCCTGGCCGGCGACAGCGCCGTCAACGTGCGCTTTACTGCGGGCGAGCGGCACCTGGAGCTGGTGCGTGGCGACATCCTCGTCGACGTGGCCAAGGATGCGCAGCGCCCCTTCATCGTCGACAGCAGGCAGGCGGCGATCCGCGCGCTGGGTACGCGCTTTAGCGTGCGCAGGGAGGACGGCGCCACCATCCTGAACATGCTGGAATCGACAGTATCGGCGCAGGTGCCGCAACATCCGGCCGTCGTGGTGCGGGCGGGCCAGCGCGCGCGCATCACGGACGATGGCGTGGGACCGCTAACAACCATCGATGCGGCCAGCGTGCAGCAGGCGTGGCGCGCGCGCCAGCTGGTGGTCGACGACCAGCCATTGGCCGAGGTGCTCGACGAGCTGGCGCGCCACCGTCCCGGCCAGCTGCATTACGACCGCGCGCAGATCGCTGGCATCCGCGTGGCGGCCGTGCTGCCGCTGGACGACACGGACAAGGCGCTGCAGCTGTTGATTGACAATTTCCCGCAACTGCGCATCCGCATGCTGACGCGCTACCTGGTGATGGTCGACGCGCCAAGCACTGGCACCGCAAAAAAATAATTTGCCACGCAGGTTCGTGTTGGCGCATCTCGTGCGTCAAGGCAGCTGAGATCAATCAAAAAAGGCTGTCACCATGTCCGCTCAAGTCGTTGCCGTTTCATCCCCGAACACCCTGCGCACGCATCTGCGCCCCCTGGCCCTGGCGGCCATGCTGCTCGCTGGCGCCGGCATGCACGTCCAGGCCACCGCCCAGGCCGCGCCGGCGGTCGCCAGCTACGCCATCCCCGCCGGTCCGCTGGCGGGCGCCCTGAACCGCTATGCGCAGCAGGCGGGCGTATCCATCGTCATCGACGCCGCCAAGGTGCAGGGGCTGCAGACGGCGGGCCTGCAAGGCAGCTACGCCATCGACGACGGTTTCGCCGTGCTGCTGCGCGGCAGCGGCTACGCCATCGGCAAGACGTCCACCGGCTATGTGCTGGTGGCCGCGCCGGCGTCCGCACCCACGGCGGCGGCCAATGCCGCCTCGGCGGCCGAGCGCACCATGCCCTCGATTACCATCGTCGGCCAGGCCGAACAAGGCGCCACCACGGAAGGCAGCGGCTCCTATACGGCGCGCAGAATCACCCTCGGCAAGGGCGAGCAATCGATGAAGGACATGCCGCAATCGGTCAGCGTGCTGACGCGCCAGCGCCTGGACGACCAGGGCATCACGGACTTGCGCGAAGCCGTCAACAACGTCACCGGCGTGGTCGGCGTGCATGGCGTGGGCCCGGGCGTGGTCATCACGGCGCGCGGCTTCCAGATCGACCAGTGGCAATACGACGGCGTGCCGATCGACCGCAACACCTATGCGCTGGGTAACTGGGGCCAGGAAAACATGGTGATCTACGACCGCATGGAAGTGCTGCGCGGCGCTTCCAGCATGCTCGTTGGCACGGGCAGCCCCGGCGGTTCCGTCAACCTGGTGCGCAAGCGCCCGCTGGCCACACGCGCGATCACGCTGACGGGGCGCGCCGGTTCCTGGGACCACTATGGCGCCCAGGTCGACATCAGCACGCCCCTGAACGCGGCAGGCACCCTGCGTGGACGCGCCATCGTCGATGAAGACGACAGCCACTCCTTCATCGATCAGGTGTGGAGCAAGAACCGCACCCTGTATGCAACGCTCGACTACGACCTGGCGCCCGCCACCACCGTGGGCCTGGCCGCCAGCCACGTCAAGGCCCACGGCCGCCCCACGTTCATCGGCCTGCCCCGCTACGTTGACGGCAGCGCACTGCCGCTGCCGCGCTCCACCTTCACGGGTGCCGACTGGAACCGCAGCCTGGTGGAACAGAGCACCGTCTACCTGGACCTGGAACACCACTTCAATACGCAATGGAGCCTGAAGGCCTCGGCGCTGGGCATGAATGAAAGCACCAGCTCCACGCACCAGCGCACGGCCTTCGCCATCAAACCCGACGGCAGCGGCGCGCGCTATGGCGACTTTTCCACCGATTTCGACAACCGCAAGCGCGGCATCGACGCTTTCGTGCGCGGCAAGTTCGACGGCCTGGGCATCGCGCAGGAAGTCGTCGTCGGCGCCAGCTATGTCAGCATGACGTCGAACGACCGCTATGCGCGCGCGTGGGAAACGGGCGCGGATATCTTCAACATCAAGCACCATCGCCCGTGGCAGGACTTCGACAGCATCGCCGCGCGCGGCGTGAGCAGCTACAGCACCTACGACATGCGCCAGAAAGGGCTGTACGCCACCTGGAACGGCCAGCTGACGGGCAAGCTGAAAGCCCTGCTGGGCGGGCGCTTCAGCTGGTACGACTTCTTGTATGCCACGCCGGACGGCTACCGCGACGCCACCCGCGCCACGGCCAAGTTCACGCCATCGGTAGGGCTGATCTATGCTTTGACGCCGCAATGGTCGGCCTATGCCAGCTATGCGGACGTGTTCCAGCCGCAGACGAACCACGACGTGGCGGGCCGCACCCTCAAGCCGATCACGGGCAGCAGCTACGAGGGCGGCATCAAGGGGGAACTGGTGGATGGCAAGGTCAACACTTCGCTGGCCGTGTTCCGCTATGACCACAAGGACCGCGCCGTCACCGACTACGCTGCCGGTTTCGCCTGCGACGGCTGGTACTGCTCGCGCGCCTCGGGCAAGGTGCGCAGCCAAGGCCTGGAAGCGGAAGTGTCGGGCGAAGTGGCGCGCGGCCTGCAGCTGTCGGCCGGCTATGCCTACACGACGACGACCTACCTCAATGATCCGGACAACAAGGGCCAGGTCTTTTCCACGTGGACGCCGAAGCACATGCTGCGCCTTTGGTCGAGCTATACCCTGCCCGGTGCGTGGGACAAGTTCAGCGTGGGCGCCGGCACCAGCCTGCAAAGCCATACGGTCGATACCGAACGCACGTTCAAGGTTGCCGGTTTCTCGATCTGGAATGCACGCCTGGGCTGGCAAGCCACGCCGCAAGTGGCCCTGTCGGTCAACGTCAACAATCTGTTCGACAAGCGCTACATCATCCCGGCCTACAACACCACCGGGTCGAACAACTATTATGGCGACCCGCGCAACGTGCAGTTCACCCTGAAGTACACGCCGAAGTGGTAGGACGATTGAAAAGCTGAGGGCCGGCACGCCGGCCGCGCCGCGTGACTGATAGTGCCACCGGCATTCAGTTCGCGCCGCGGCCGGGATTTTCGGCTAAGATGATGGCGCGGCGTTGCGCCGCACCGCATCGTGCATCGGCCTCTCAATCATCTACACCGTCAATGGAACAAAAAGACAAGTCCTGGGTCACTTCGGTGGACGTCGCCAAACGGGCCGGCGTCTCGCGCTCCGCCGTCTCGCGCACATTCACGCCCGGCGCCAGCGTGGCGCCCGAAACGCGGGCCCGCGTGATGGAAGCGGCGCAGTCGCTGGGCTACCAGGTCAACATCCTGGCGCGCAGCATGAACCAGGGCCAGAGCAACCTGGTGGGCGTCGTCATCACGGGCTTCACGGACCCATTCCGCGTGGCCCTGCTGGGCGAAGTCACGCGCAGCCTGAGCGAACATGCGCTGGTGCCGCTGCTGATGAATGCGGAAGATCCCGAACGCCTCAGCGAATTGCTGCGCATCCTCCTCAGCTACAAGATTTCCGGCGTCATCATGACGTCCGGCTCGCCGCCGTCCGCCGTGGCGACGGAATACCTGCAGCGGCAAGTGCCGGTGGCCATGATCAACCGCGCGCGCGACCTGAAGGGCGTGGACGTGGTCAACAGCGACAATCGCCATGGCGGCGAACTGGCGGCCAGCACCCTGCTCGACAGCGGCGCCAAACGGCTGGCCTTCGTCAATACGCGCGCCAGCAGTTTCAGCGGCATCGCGCGCGGCAAGGCCTTCCTCGACCACCTGGCGCCGGCCGTGGCGAAGAAGCGCTGCACGGCCGGCGAATACCTGGCCGACGCCATCGGCTACCAGGCGGGCCAGGAAGCGGCCGACGCCCTGCTCGCCTCGGGCAAGCTGCCCGACGGCGTCTTTTGCGCCACCGACCTGATCGCCTGCGGCTTCATCGACGCGGCGCGCAGCAAGTACGGCATCGACGTGCCGGCGCAATTGCAGGTGATCGGCTTCGACGACATTCCCATGGCGGCGCTCGACGCCTACCAGCTGACCACCATCCGCCAGGATGCGGGCGAACTGGCGCGCCGCGCCGTCAAGAGCCTGGTCGAGCGCATGGAAAAATTCGCCATGCCGGGCCGCCTGAAGGAAGTCCCCGTCACCCTGGTGCGGCGCGGCACGACGCGCTAAGCGATTCAATACGGCAGATGGCGCAACGCCGTCTGCCCGCCCCCACCGCCCCGCAGCGCCCGCCGTTCCCCGTTTCCCACACTTTTTCATCCTCCGCCTGTACTTGTTGACATCGAAAAAAATCCGGGTTACTGTTTGCACACGTGTACTGCACACGTGTGCAATTTCTTCAAAAAGCCTGTTCTGGCCACACCACTAAAAAAAGCGCCCCGTCCACGGAGGCGTATCAAGGAGACCGTTATGTTGAACCACGTTCTAAGAATCGCCCTGTTCGGCGCCGGGGCCATCGGCCTGGCGGCCTGCACCACCCCCGCCGGCATGCAGCACAATACGGCTGCCAGTGCCGCCGCCGATCCGAAGCTGGCGAAGATCGGCCAGATCGTCGTCGTGTACATGGAAAACCGCAGCTTCGACCACCTGTTCGGCACCTTCCCCGGCGCCGACGGCATCGCCAATGGCCGCTCGCCGGACACCACCACGCAGACCGGTCCCGACGGCAAGCCGTATGCGATGCTGCCCGCCGTGGCGCTCGACAAGGGCGGCCTGGACCAGCGCTTCAAGGGCGACATCGCCAACGCGCCCTTCCACATGGAGCCGAGCGTGTCGCTGGGCGACAAGACGGCCAGTCCCGTGCACGCGTTCTGGACGCACAAGCGCCAGATCAACGACGGCAAGAATGACCGCTTCGTCGTCGAGGGCAATACGGGCGCCCTGCCGATGGGCTATTTCGACGGCAGCAAGCTCAAACTGTGGGCCCTGGCGCAGCGCTACACCCTGGCCGACCGCTTCTTCCAGTCCGCCTATGGCGGCTCCTTCCTCAACCACATGTGGCTGACCTGCGCCTGCACGCCCGTGTTCCCGAACGCGCCCAAGTCCATCGTCGCCCAGGATGAGCGCGGCACGGGCCACAAGAAGGGCGAGGAAGCGGAAGTGACGCAGGACGGCTACGCCGTCAACACCATGCAGGGTCCGCTGCTGTTCGACCCGACCAAGAAGCAGACCTTTTTACCGCCGCAAACCATGCCCACCATCGGCGACCGCCTGACGGACAAGGGCATCTCGTGGGTCTATTATGCGGACGGCTACGACATCGCCGTCGCCTCGACCAAGTCGGGCAAGAAGGCCGACGACTTCTCGTATCACCACCAGCCGTTCACCTACTTCAAGCGCTTCATCGACAGCCCGCAGCAGCGCGCCACGCACCTGAAGGACCGCTCCGACTTGATCGCCGACGTCCAGGCGGGCAAGCTGCCGCCCGTCTCGTTCTACAAACCCATGGGCAAGAAGAACATGCATCCGGGGATGGATAAATCGAGCGTGGCAGCCGGCGATGACGAGGGCGTGGCCATCATCAGCGCCATCATGGAAGGGCCGCAATGGAAGGACACCGTCATCATCGTCACCACCGATGAAAACGGCGGATTCTGGGACCACGTGGCGCCGCCCAAAGGCGACCGCTTCGGCCCGGCCACGCGCATCCCTGCCCTCGTCATCTCGCCGTTCAGCGAAGGCGGGCATATCGACCATACCGAATATGAAACCGTGTCGATCCTGAAGTTCATCGAGGAGCGCCATGGGCTGGCGCCATTGAGCGAGCGCGATGCGCACGCCAACAGCCTGGCCAAAGCCCTCAAGCTGTAACGCCCCCTCCTGCCTGTCTACCCTGGGTGCGCCGTCCTGCGCGGCGCGCCCGGGCAACTCACATCCAAAGGAAACGCCATGCTGCACGCACGCCATCTTCCCCTGTCCATCCTGATGCTCTCCCTGGCCGCCTGTGGCGGCGGCGAGACAACGCCGCCGGTAACGCCGCCGGTGACGCCCCCTGTGACGCCGCCGCCCGCCACCTACTACCAGACCAAGACGCCGTACACGCCGCAGCAGGACGCGGCCACGTATGAAGCGGCGCCGGCCGGCTACGCGCCCGTGTTCACCGAACTGGTGGCGCGCCACGGCTCGCGCGGCCTGTCGAGCATGAAGTACGACGCCGCCTTCTACAACGTCTGGCAAAGGGCCGCCGCCGACGATGCGCTCACGCCGCTGGGGCAAAAGCTGGGCGCCGACATCCTGAAACTGATGAAGGCCAACGCGCTGCTCGGCTACGGCGTGGACGGCATCACGGCGCCCGGCTACGGCAACCTGTCGCAGACGGGCATCAATGAGCACAAGCAGCTGGCCGTGCGCATGCTGGCGCGCCTGCCCGCCCTGTTCACGCAACTGGGCGCGAACGCCGCCAGCGCGCCGCGCCAGATCGTCACCGTCAGTTCCGGCGTGGACCGCGCCAAGGACAGCGCCGCGTATTTTGCGCAGTCGCTGGCCGCCACGGCACCCAACGTCGCGCCGCTGATTACCCTGCCGCCCGCGCCCGCCGGCTACCCGGCCGGCAAGCCCGTGGCGCAGCCAGCTGGCACCAACCGCTTCCTGCTGTATGCGCACAAGCTGGTGCCCAAGACGGACCTGGTCACCGATGCCCTCGACGGCTACTACCAGACCTACCAGGACAGCCAGGCTTACCAGGCCTACCTGGAAAGCCCGGCTTTCCTGGCCAAGTACTCGGCCATCGACACGGATGCCACGGCGCGCACCCTGGGACGCGAAGTGCTGGAGCGGCTGTTCACCAAGGCCTTCGTCGACAAGATCGACAACGGCACCTACCGCTTCGCCAATACGGGCACCTACAGTTTCACCAGCGACGACGGCAAATTCACCAACACCGTCACGGGCGACGGCGGCACCACCATCAAGGGCCTGGCCGATGCAGCTTCCGTGCTGTACAACCTGTACGCCATCATGGCCGGCATGACGAATGAGGTCAAAGCCGACTTCGTGCAGTACATGCCGTCGGACGCGGCCAAGTACCAGGCCTTCGTGCAGGATTACCAAGATTTCTACAACAAGGGTCCCGGCACCACGGAAAGCGCCGGCGTCACCTGGAACTACGTGCGCGCGCTGCGCGACGACTTCTTCACGGAAGTGGACGCCATCGCGCGCGGCGACCTGTCGCACGGCGCCAAGCTGCGCTTCACGCATGCGGAAGCCATCATCCCGCTGGCCACGGCCATGGGCCTGAAGACCGTCGTCGGCGCGCTGCCGGCGGCGCAGACCTACAGCTATGACAACAGCAGCTGGCGCGGCCTGTACGTGGCACCGATGGCGGCCAACATGCAGTGGGACGTGTACCGCGACGCCAGCGGCAATGTGCTGGTAAAAATGCTGTACAACGAAAAGGAAACGGATTTCCAGGCCGCCTGCGATGGCGCCCGCCATGCGGCCGGCAGCCATTTCTATGTGTATGCAAAGCTGAAGACCTGCTACGGCCACGTGGCGCAGTAAGCGGGAAGCGTGGGCGGGCCGGCTCCCAGCCGTGCCCGCCTGTTTGGCGTTTGATGCTAGGCTTGCGCCCAGGAACTCATCACGTCACGGACCCCCATGCCTCCATCGCCTCCCCTGGCCAGCATCCCGCTGGCCCTGGCCCTCGCCATGTGCGCCGGTCCCACGCTGGCCGCCGAAGGCCATTACCAGACCAAGACGCCGTATGCGCCGCAGCAGGACCCGGCCACCTATGCCGCGCCGCCGGCCGGCTTCCGGCCCATCTTCACGCAGCTGGCGGCGCGCCACGGTTCGCGCGGGCTCACCAGCATGAAGAACGACGCGGCCCTGTATGCGATGTGGCAGCAGGCCGCCGCGCAGGATGCGCTCACGCCCCTGGGCCGCGAACTCGGTCCCGACATCCTGTCCCTGATGCGGGCCAATGCCTTGCTCGGCCATGGCGTGGCCGGCATCGAGCGGCCCGGCTACGGCAATCTGTCGCAGACGGGTATCGACGAGCATCGGCAGCTGGCCGTGCGCATGCTGGCGCGCCTGCCCACCCTGTTCGCGCAGGTGGGCCAGGACGCGGCGACGGCGCCGCGCCAGCTCGTCACCATCCATTCCGGCGTGGACCGCGCGCGCGACAGCGCACGCTTTTTCACGCAGTCGCTGCTCGAGCACGCGCCCGCGCTGACGCCCCTGTTGTACCTGCCGCCCGCGCCGGCGCCGTATCCGCAGGGACGCAAGCCCAGGGTGCAGCCGGTACTGCAGCCCGATGGGGTCAACCGCTTCCTGCTGTACGCGCACAAGCTGGCGCCGCAGACGGACCGCGTCACCGATCCGGCCAACCCGTATTACGCCACCTATGCCGCCAGCCAGGCCTACCAGTATTATGAAAGAACCAAACAGCTGGATGCGCTGATGGGCACTCCGGCCAGGCTGCCTGCGGCGACCGCACATGCGCGCCACGTGCTCGAACGGCTGTTTTCTCCCGCCTTCCTCGACCAGTTTGAAGGCGGCCGCGCCAGCTATGCGGACACGGGCAGCTACACCTTCACCAGCGACGACGGCAAGCTCACGCGCACCATGACGGGCAGCGGCAAGACCGTCATCCGCAGCCTGAATGCGGCCGCGACAAAACTGTATGAGCTGTATGCGATCGCCGCCGGCATGCGGCATGAAGTGCCGGCCGATTTCAGCCGCTACATGCCCGCCGAGGACGCGCGCTACTACGCCTATGTCGCCGACCACGAGGATTTTTACCAGAAGGGACCGGCCACCACGGAAAGCAGCGGCGTGACCTGGCGCTTCGCGCTGGCCTTGCGCGACGATTTTTTCAATGAGGTCGATGCGCTGGCCAGGGGAGATGTGCGCCACGCGGCCAAGCTGCGCTTCACGCACGCCGAGATGATCATTCCGCTCGCTTCGGCCATGGGCTTGCAGCAGGCGCTGGCCCCCTTGCCTGCATCGCTCAGCTACAGTTATGCAGACAATCCATGGCGCGGCCAGAGCGTCTCGCCGCTGGCGGCCAATATGCAATGGGATGTGTACCGCAACGACGCAGGGCAGCTCATCGTGCGCCTGCTGTACAACGAAAAGGAAACGGACTTCCAGGCCGCTTGCGACGGCGCCCGCATCGCGCCGGGCAGCGTCTTCTACGACTATGCCAAACTGAAAACCTGCTACGGACACGTGGCGGCGCGCTGACGCGCTGATACTGCGCGCCGCCAGCGCGCTTTACTTCAAGGTCGGCATGGCAAACTCGGCCCCGGCAGCCGTCGAGGCCGGCCAGCGCTGCGTCACGGCCTTCTGCTTGGTGTAGAAACGCACCGATTCCGGCCCGTGCGCATGGTGGTCGCCGAACAGGCTGCGCTTCCAGCCGCCGAAGCTGTGGAAGGCCATCGGCACGGGGATCGGCACGTTCACGCCGACCATGCCGACCTGCACCCGGTGCGTGTATTCGCGCGCCGTGTTGCCGTCGCGCGTGTAGATGGCCGTGCCGTTGCCGTATTCATGCGCATTGACGAGGTCCAGCGCGGTGGCAAAATCGGGCACGCGCACGATGCACAGCACGGGACCAAAGATTTCTTCCTTGTAGATCGTCATCTCGGGCGTGACGTGGTCGAACAGGCTGCCGCCGAGGAAAAAGCCGCGCTCATGGCCGGGCAGGACGAAGCCGCGCCCATCGGCCACCAGCTTCGCGCCTTCCTTGACGCCCGTGGCGATATAGCCGGCGATCTTGTCCTTGTGCACCTGCGTCACCACGGGGCCCATCTCGGCCGCTAGGTCCATGCCCTGCGTGATCTTTAACGCCGCGATGCGCGGCACCAGCGCTTCCACCAATTGATCCGCCACATTGCCGACCGCCACGACGACGGAAATGGCCATGCAGCGCTCGCCGGCCGAGCCAAACGCGGCGCCCATCAGGGCGTCCACCGTCTGCGGGATATCCGCGTCGGGCATGACGACCATGTGGTTTT
Source organism: Janthinobacterium sp. GW821-FHT03C10 (assembly GCF_059420865.1). Taxonomy (NCBI): domain Bacteria; kingdom Pseudomonadati; phylum Pseudomonadota; class Betaproteobacteria; order Burkholderiales; family Oxalobacteraceae; genus Janthinobacterium; species Janthinobacterium sp. GW821-FHT03C10. Next base: position 327,152 of record NZ_JBWKUN010000006.1, read on the forward strand.
TCGCGCCACCCAGCGCCTGCACGCGCTTGCCCTGCGCGCAGCCCGTCGCATAGATATATTCGGCAATCGGCGTGGAACCGACGAAGCTGACGGCGCGCACGTCCGGGTGGTGCAGCAAGCCGTCGACGGCTTCCTTGTCGCCTTGCAGCACATTGAAGACGCCGTCGGGCAAGCCCGCGTCGGTCAGCAGCTGCGCCAAGAGCAGGCTGGCCGACGGGTCGCGTTCCGACGGTTTTAATACGAAGGTATTGCCGCAGGCAATGGCCATCGGGAACATCCACATCGGCACCATCACGGGAAAGTTGAACGGCGTGATGCCGACACACACGCCGAGCGCCTGGCGGATCGACCAGGCATCGATGCCGCCGGCCACCTGCTCCGAATACTCTCCCTTCATCATCTGCGGGATGCCGCAGGCAAACTCCACCACTTCGATGCCGCGCGTCACTTCCCCTTTCGCATCCGTGAAGACCTTGCCGTGCTCGGCCGTGATCAGGGCCGCCAGCTGGTCGGAATGTTCTTCCAGCAACTCTTTAAATTTGAACATGACGCGGGCGCGGCGCAGCGGCGAGGTTTGCGACCAGGCGGGAAACGCCGCATGGGCGGCGGCCACGGCCGCGTTCAGCTCGGCAGGCGTGGCCAGCGCCACCTTGGCCGTCACGGCGCCCGTGGCAGGATTAAACACGTCGCTCGTGCGCTCGGTGCGCGAAGCCATCGGGTTGCCACCAATAAAGTGGCCGATCTGTTGCGTTGTCATCTTGAATCCTTGTTATTTGGTAGGCATCAGCCAGTCGTGGGCCGGGTCGTTTTTAAAGTGCCAGACCCGCTTGGGGCCGGCCATCACGTTCAGGTAATAGCCGTCATAGCCATACGGCACGGTGACGGGGTGATAGCCCCTGGGCACCATCACCACGTCGTGGTTTTCCACGGCCATGGCTTCGTCGATGGAACGGTCATCCGTATAGACGCGCTGGTAGGCAAAGCCCTGCTCCGGATTCAGGCGGTGGTAATAGGTTTCTTCCAGCGAACTTTCGGTTGGAATATTGTCGCTGTCGTGCTTGTGCGGCGGATAGCTCGATGAATGGCCGGACGGCGTGACGACTTCCACCACCAGCAAGCCGTCCGCGGCTTCCGTCTGCGGCAGGATGTCGCACACATAACGCGTGTTGGCGCCCTGGCCGCGCACGGAGCGCGTCATGCTGGCCGGCTCGATCAGGCGCGCCGGACGGTGGGTCGTGGCCGGCGCGCTGCACAGGGCGACCTCGGCGGCGCTCACGGCCGTGATGCTGACCGTGGTTTCCAGCGGCACGTACACGGCATAGGGTGAGACGTCCTCGAAGACGCTGGCGCGCTTGCCGATGGCTTCCCAAGTTTGATCGCCCGCCCGCACCGTGACCGTGCCCGTCAGCACGACGAGGCACAGTTCGCGGCGGCCCGTCTCCAGCGTCAAGACCTCGCCGGCCGCCAGGCGGTGGGCAGCAAAGCCCACGTGCGTCCAGCCGGCGGATGCGGGCGTGACCTCGACGATGGTCTGTCCCTGCCCCGCTTTCACCAGCAGCGGGCTCATGCCGCCTCCCGGCCCAGTCGGGGGATGGCATCGACCAGGCGCGCCAGGTAATCGTGGCCCATCTTCGCGTATGCGTAGCTGGGTGCGACGGCCGGGTCTTGCTCCGCTTCCACCACCAGCCAGCCCTCGTAGCCGTGCAGATACAAGCGCGTCAGGATGGCCGGAAAGTCGATGCAGCCGTCGCCCGGCACGCTGAAAGCGCCATTGATGACGGCCTGCAAAAAACTCCAGTGGCCGTTGCGGGCAAGTTTCACCACATTCGGGCGCACGTCCTTGCAATGCACGTGGCAAATGCGATCGATATGTTTGTTGAGCACCGCCAGCGCATCGCCGCCGGCAAAGGTGATGTGACCCGTGTCGAACAGCAAGCCGACCTCGGGTCCCGTCAGGGCCATCAATTGGTCCACGTCGGCCGGCGTTTCCACATAGGCGCCCATGTGATGGTGATAGGCCAGGCGCACGCCGTGGGCCAGCAAATGGGCGGCAAAGGCCGTCAACTTGTCGGCGTAGTCCTGCCATTGCTGCTGCGACTGGAAACGCGGGCGTTTATACAAGGGACGCGCTTCGCCCTGGATGGCGTCGGCCACTTCGCCGTACACCATGACGGTGGCGCCGCTGTCGGCAAGCAAGCGCAAATGCGATGCGACGGAGGCGATCTCTTCTTCCACAGACCGATGGGCCAGCCGGCCCGAATACCAGCCGGAGACGCAGGCGAGATTGTATTTGCCCAGTACGGCGTTCAGGGCCGGGGCATCTTTCGGAAACTTGTTGCCCAGTTCAAAACCCACGTAGCCGATCTCGGCGCCTTCCTTCAGGGCCGTCGCCAAAGGCGTCTCGCCGCCCAGGCTCGGCAAATCGTCGTTCATCCACGAGATCGGATTGATGCCGATGCGTACATTCCATGTAGTCATTTCAATTCCTTTGTTTCAGGCGATCGTTTTCATAACGGGTACGCGCAGCTTGCACGCCGGGCTGGGTGGAGACCTCGGGCACGGCCACTTCCCACCAGCAGCCGCCCTCCTGCGTCGTGCGCGTGTCGTCCGTGTCGATGCAGATCAGATACGTGCGCGAAGCTGCCCGGGCACGCAGCATGGCCTGTTCCAGTTCGGCAATCGAGCCCACATGTTCGGACAGCGCGCCCAAGGATTGCGCATGCAGGGCGAAGTCGATGCGGGGGGCGCTGTCGGGCAGCATATTGTTGAACGAAGCATTGCCGCAGGCCTGCTGCAGGCGGTTGATGCAACCATAGCCCCGGTTGTCGAGCACGACGATGATGAGTTTTTTGTCCAGCATGACGGAGGTGGCGATTTCCGAATTCATCATCAGATAGCTGCCGTCGCCCACCATGACGATGACTTCCGAGTCAGGCTTGGCCATCTTGACGCCGAGGCCGCCGGCGATTTCATAGCCCATGCACGAATAGCCGTATTCCATGTGATAGCCGCCCGGCGTGCTTGTCCGCCACAGCTTGTGCAGCTCGGCCGGCAGAGTCCCTGCCGCGCAGACGACGATGTCGCGGGTGGTGGAGTCAAGTGAAGAGCGCTGCACGGCGCCGATGACTTCGCCGTCGTACGGTAAGCCGGCCACTTCCCGCTTGCCGGTGATCGCCAGCAAGGTGGCGCGCCAGGCATGCGCTTCCTGCTGCGCCCGCTCCTGCCACTGGCCCGCGCTGTGCCAGCCATCCAGCCGCCGCGACAGTCCCTGCAAGCCAAGCGTCGCGTCCGCCTGTACACCCAGGCCCCGGCGTTTCAGCGCGTCAAAACTGTTGACGTTCAGGCTGAGCAGCTGCGCCTGCGCAAACAGGGAGTTCGATCCTGTCGTGAAATCCTGCAGGCGCGTGCCGACGGCCAGCACCACGTCCGCGTCCGCCGCCAGCGCATTCGCGGCGGGCGAACCGGTGACGCCGATGGCGCCCAGCTGCAAGGGATGGTCCCAGGGCAAGCTGCTCTTGCCGGCCTGGGTTTCCGCCACGGGAATGCCATGCCGTTCGGCAAACGCCTGCAGGGCGGCGCCGGCCTGGCCGTACAGCACGCCGCCGCCGGCGACGATCAGTGGCTGTTTCGCGTTTTTCAATAGCAACGCGGCCTCTTCCAGCTCCTGCTCGACGGGCGGCACGGCGCGGAAACGCACGGTCCTCGGCGCAAAGAATGCTTCCGGGTAGTCATACGCCATCGTCTGCACGTCTTGCGGCAGAGACAAGGTCACGGGGCCGCAAGCGGCCGGGTCCGTCAAGGCGGCAATGGCGCGCGGCAAGGCCGTGAGCAATTGCTCCGGATAGACGATGCGGTCGAAATAGCGTGATAAAGGTTTAAAAGCGTCATTCACCGAAACGCTGCCGTCAGAAGCATCTTCCAGCTGCTGCAATACGGGGTCCGGCGCGCGCGAGACGAACACGTCGCCGGGCAGCAAGAGCACGGGCAAACGGTTGACGTGCGCCAGCGCGGCGGCCGTCAGCAGGTTGGTGGCGCCGGGGCCGATGGAAGTGGTGACGGCCATCATGCGCCGGCGCATGTGCGCTTTCGCGTAGGCGATGGCCGAGTGCGCCATCGCCTGTTCATTGTGGGCGCGGTAGGTGGGGAACACATCCTGGTACTGGTACAGCGCTTCGCCCAGGCCCGCCACGTTGCCGTGGCCAAAGATGGCGAAGGCGCCGCCAAACAAAGGTTCGCCCTGTTCCGTGCGCAGTGCCGACAAGTAGCGCACCAGCGCCTGCGCCATGGTCAGGCGGATCGTGGTGGTCTTCATGCTGCACGCTCCAGGCGATTGCGCGTGCGCTGCCACAGACCAATCAGCTGCTCGAAGTTGGCGCGCACGGCGGCGATCAGGCCCGTATCGTCGAGTTCGCCGGCCAGCCAGCGGCGGCTCGGTTCCTGAAAGATGGTGCGGCCCACCATGAAACCCTTGCAGGTGGTGCTGGCACTGGCTTGTTCGAAACTGGCGGCCAGGGCGGCGATGGGCGCGTTCAGGCCCAGCAAGACGACGCCACGGCAATACGGATCGCGTTCATGCACGAGGGCATCGATGGCTTGCCATTGCTGGGCCGACATGCTTTCCAGCTTCCACCATTCGGGGTAGATGCCGAGGTTGTACAGGCGTTTCACCGCGCGATACACGGTATCGTCGTGCTGGGGCAAGGACTTGGCAGGAATAATTTCCAGCAGCAATTCATGGCCCGTGATTTGCGCGGCATCGTACAAGCCCTTGATTTGCGCTTCCTGTTCCAGCCGGTTTTCCGGCGTATCGTCGGGATGCAGCTGCACCAGGCACTTGATCACGTGTTCCTTCGGCCACTGCGTCAAGCGCGATGCCAGCGAACGGCCCCAGTCGAATTGCAAGGGATTCGAGCCCGGCATCTCGACCGGACGGCCTATCCACCAGCCGCGCCCCGTCGCATCGTTGAGCGCGTCGACGCCATAGCGGTCATCGATCAGCACGCCCGTGCCGCCCTGCAAGCCGCGTGCCGCTTCCGTCTGGCCCACGGCTTGCACGAACAGTTGCTTGAGCTGTGAAATCCGCGCTTCGTCGCTCACGCCCTGCTGGGCCAGCTCAAAGAATTGCGTGCGGTGATCGAACGCGAACACGCACAACTCATTCCATTGTTTGCGCGCCACCGTCGTGCGGTGCAGACGCGCCAGGGTGGCGTCCTGGTCCGGCTGCGTCAGTTTGGCCGCATTGGTCAGGAAATAGTCGAGCTCGACGGGCGACGGCATGGCCGGCGCGCAGCCGTGGCGCGACACGACGAGGGCGCCGCAGCCGTTCGCGTAGCGGCAGCACGCCTCGTAATCCTCGCCGCGCAGCCAGCCCTTCAGGAAGCCCGACAGGAAGGCGTCACCCGCGCCGAGCACGTTCAAGACTTCCACGCGCACGCCCTGATAGTTGAACGCCTCATCGAGACCGGCAGGAATGGCCACCTCGATGACGGCGCAGCCCAGCGGTCCGCGCTTGACCACCAGGGTTGCACCGCTCACCTTGCGCACGGCGCGCAAGCTGGCCATGATGTCGGTGCCGCCGCCGGCGATCATGAATTCCTCTTCCGTGCCGACGATCAGGTCGAACTGCGGCAGGATCGCCTGCAGGTGGCGGGTCACGCCTTCGTTCGAGACGAAACGCGTTTCGCCGTCCGCCTTGCCGGACAAGCCCCACAGCACGGGCCGGTAATCGATGTCGAGCACGGTGCGCACCTTGTTGGCGCGGGCCAGCTGCAATGCCTGCGTGCTGACGGCGTGCATGGCGCTGGTCGAGAAATGCGTGCCGGTGATTAATAAGGCTTTGCTCGATGCAATGAAGGCCGCATCCACCGACGCCAAGTCGATAGCCATGTCGGCGCAATTTTCACGGTAAAAAATCAGCGGAAAGGTGTGCTTGTCCTTGATACCCAGCATCACCAGGGCCGTGAGACGCTCGCGGTCGATGCCGATGTGGCTGACGTCGCAGCCCTCCTTCGCCAAGGTCTCCGTCAAGAAGCGGCCCATGTGGTCGTCGCCCACCTTCGACAGCATGGCCGATTTCAAGCCCAGGCGGGCCGTGCCGAAGGCGATATTCGCCGACGAGCCGCCCAGGTACTTGGCAAAGCTCGTCGCGTCTTCCAGGGTGCTGCCGATCTGCTGCGCGTACAGGTCCACCGCCAGGCGGCCCAGGCAGATCACGTCGAGCGCGCGGCCCTGGGCAAATTCAGTCGTATTCTTCATGGCATTGTTTCCTTATGACAGTTGCACGATGCGCTGCTCGCGCCACGACACGGTGGCCGCTTCGGCCAGTTCCAGGGCTTTCAAGCCATCGTGGACGGTGGTGCGCAGCGCTGCGCCATGGGCAAAGGCGTCGAAAAAGTGCGCCATTTCGCTGGCGTAGGCGGCGCGGTAGCGTTCCAGGAAAAAGTCTTCCGGCTTGTCCACGCTGACGTTCACGGCGCCATAGGCCGTCACTTCCGTCGGCTTGTGGTTGCCCGCCTGCAGCATGCCGGCGCTGCCCAGCACTTCGAAACGCTGGTCGTAGCCGTAGGCGGCGCGGCGCGTCGTGTTGATCTGGCACAAACGTCCCTTCGCCGTGCGGAGGGTGACGGCCGTGCAGTCGAGATCGCCCGCCGCGCCGATGGCCGGATCGACGAGGCAGCTGCCCGTGGCGTGCACGCTGACGGCTTCATCGTCGAGTATCCAGCGGAAGATGTCGAAATCGTGGATCAGCATATCCTTGAAGATGCCGCCCGACACCTGGATGTAGCTGACGGGCGGCGGGCCCGGATCGCGGCTGGTGACGATGAGCATCTCCGGCGTGCCGATCTCGCCCGCTGCGATGCGCTGCTTGACGGCGGCAAACGTGGGGTCGTAGCGGCGCTGGAAGCCGATCATGCACAGCACGCCCGCGTCCTTGACGGCGGCGGCGGCGGCGCGCGCGCGCTCCAAGGTCAGGTCGACGGGCTTTTCGCAAAAGATGGCCTTGCCGGCGGCGGCCGCGCGCACGATCAGGTCCGCATGCGTATCCGTGCTCGACGCGATCAGCACAGCCTTGACTTCCGGGTCGGCCAGCACAGTGTCCACGCTGGCGACGCTGGCGCCATGCAGGGCCGCCACTTCCGCCGCCGCGCCCGCATGCACGTCGACCACGTATTTCAGGCGCACGCCGGGCTGGCGTACCAGATTGCCGGCGTGAATGCGGCCGATGCGCCCGGCGCCGAACAATGCCACTTGAATCATTTCCATCTCCTTGATAGTCGGTATCGCTTGACCCGGAAATGCACACGTGTGCAAATCCGGGCTAAAAAAGTTAAAACAGGTGGATGACGCCCAGCATTACACCGCTGAGCTTGGCACCCTTCTTGGTGGCGGCGAAGGCATTGCCGCCAAACGTGTAGTTGGCGTTCTTGTCGTTATTCGTTTGCGTGTAATAGGCATACACGGTACTGCGCTTGGACAAGTAATACTCGTAGCCCAGGGTCGCCTGCTTGGCGCCGCTGTCGTCGCCGCGTACCAGGGTGGTGGCCTTGATGGTCACGCTGCTGCCGTTGGGCGCGCTGCCCGACACGTCGCCTGCCACGCCGAAACGGCCGATGAAGGCACCGCCGCCCGCCTTGTAGGCGCCCGTGATGGTGAAGTAGTCGCGCTGCAAGTCGCCGCCCGCCACGTCATACACCATGCGGTTCCAGGCCACGCCCACGTCGCCGCCGCCGAAGTTGTAATTGCCCACGGCGCGGTACATCTTTTCGCTGAAGCCGGGACGCAAGTCCTTGTGCTTTTCATAGCCGACGGCGCCTTTGACAGGGCCGTTTGCGTATTGCACGATGCCCGAATAGATGCGGTCGCCGTTCGATGCCTCGTTTTCGCTGGCGCGGTAAATCGTGGCGCTGAATCCCTGTACCACGGGCGTGCGATAGCTGACGGCATTCGCACTGCGGCGGTTGAAGCCTTCGCCGCCCAGCTGCGAAATGTTGGCGTCATCCTGGATGCCTTCGCCCACGAAACGGTTGGTGTAGCCGTTGATCTGGCGGATCGGCGTGGCGAAGCGGCCCAGCGCGATGCGGCCATAGGCGGGGTTTTCCAGCCCGACAAAGGTATCCTTGCTATTGATGGCGCCCGTGCCATCGTCGAGCTTGGCATTGCCTTCGATCTGGAAGAAGGCCGTGTTGCCATTGCCCAAGTCTTCACGTCCACGGAAACCGATCTTCGAGGAATTGTCCGATACGCGCGACACCGACTCGCCATTCGGCGCCGTGGCCGAGCTCGACGTTTCGATGCGGTCGAAGCCCGCGTGGATGCGGCCGTACACGACGACGCTCGATTCGGCCAGCACGCAGCCTGGTGCGACCAGCAACAATACGGCGGCGATCTTGTTCAACTGCATGGTGTTCATCCCGTTTTTCATTTTGTCTCCTGCTTGTTTTTATGGTGGTGGATTACTCATGATGCTCGACAGCGTGTTGCCACTACATGCGTCCCTCGCCGGACGCCTGCCCTCCCTTTCCAATACCTGCTGATTTACTGACAGCGCGGCAAGGCCAGCGCCGCCAGTTGCGGATACAAGCGGGGGCCGCCCACCAGGATGGGGTTGCCCTTTTCCAGGCCGTTATCGGCCAGGAAATCATTGCAGCGCCCGCCTGCCTCGTTGACGAGCACGATGCCCGCCAGGCAATCCCAGGAATTGATGTGCGGCTCGAAATAGCCGATCAGACGCCCGGCCGCCACGTAGGCGATCATCAGCGCGCCGGAACCGTTGCGGATGAACATGCCGCCCTCTTCCAGCACGTCGAGCAGGAAGGGCAAAAAGGTATCGGTGCCCACGCGGTGCGAAAAACCCACACCCAGCACGCCGCCCTGCAGGCTGGCCACGTCGTTGATGCGCAGCCGCGTTTCACCCGCCTTCGCCGTCACATGCGCGCCCTGCCCCAGGCAGGCGTGGAACAGCTCGTCCGCATTCGGGTCGTACACGGCGCCGATGGCGGGCTGGCCGTCGACCAGCACGCCGATCGACACGCACCAGGCCAGCATGCCGTTGACGAAGCAGGCCGTGCCGTCGATGGGATCGATGACCCACACGCAGCGCGCGTCCGACGCCCCGCCGCCCCGCTCCTCGCCCACCACGGCGTCTTCCGGGAAGCGCTCGGCGATCTGCGCGCGCAGGAAATCCTCCACCATGCGGTCGGCGATGCTGACCATGTCCTGCAAGCCCTTTTCCTCGATCACCAGTTCCGTGCGGCGCTGGAACATGCCCAGCGCGATCTCGCCCGCCTGGCCGATGATGTGCCGGGCGTAGGCATAGCGTTCCAGGGTCGCCGCGTCGGCCAGTACCGCTGCCTGTGTCATATCTGTCATGCTTGTCCTCCAATGATGGCTGCGCCATGTTCGTGTACGGTCATGGCGACCGATGTGCCTTGCGTGAAAACCTGGCTCAAGTCGTGCGAGACGGCAAACAGTTCGCCGACGGGCGTCTCGAGCGTGTATTGCATTTCGCGTCCCAGGTAAGTGGCGCGCGCCACGCGCGCCACCATGGCGCTGTCCGGCTGCGCGGGCGACAGCAGGATCGCTTCCGGACGCACGGCGAAACTCGCTTCGCCGCTGCGCTGGCTGCGGCATGGCAGGCGCAGCCGCAGCTTGCCCATGACGCAGACGGCCTTGCCGTCGGCCACCGATTCGATCACGCCATCGACGATGTTCGCGTTGCAGATGAAGTCGGCGACGAACTTGTCGGCCGGCGACTCGAACAGCTCGTGCGGCGTGCCCTTTTGCGCGATCACCTGGCGGTTCATGACGATGATCTGGTCGGAAATGGCCAGCGCCTCTTCCTGGTCATGCGTGACGTACACGGCCGTCAAGCCCAGCTTGACCTGGATGTCGCGGATCTCGTCGCGCACGCGGCGGCGCAGTTTCGTGTCCAGGTTCGACAGCGGCTCGTCCAGCAGCAAGACCTTGGGCTGCAGCACCAGCGAGCGGGCCACGGCCACGCGCTGCTGCTGGCCGCCCGACAACTCGTTCGGGAAGCGCGCGGCAAAATCGGCCAGGCCCACCAGCCGCAGGCTTTCCTGCGCCCGTTCCACGGCGCGCGGCTTGGTCTCGCCCGAGACGGTCAAGCCGTAGCACACGTTGTCGAGCACCGTCATGTGCGGGAACAGCGCATACGACTGGAACACCATGCTGACGTCGCGCTCGGCGGCGGAGGTCAGGGTGACATCCTCGCCGGCCAGCAGGATGCGCCCGGCGCTGACGCGCTCCAGGCCCGCGATCAGGCGCAGGGTGGACGTCTTGCCGCAGCCGCTGGGACCCAGCAGGGTGACCATGGTGCGCGGGGCGATCATGAACGACACATCGTTCACGGCCAGGGCCTTGCCGTAGCGCTTGGTAACACCATCGAATTCCAGCGCGGCAAGCTCTGTTGCTTGGGTAGTAAAGTGGTTCATGCGTAGCTCTTTTCCAGGTTGGGAACGGCGGCCGGCAGCGTTTTTTCGGCGCTGACGCGGCGAAGGCGGCGCTTGCCGACCAGCAAATGGATCAATTGGATGCACAGCAGGATGATGACGATCAGCACCGTGGCATAGGCGATGGCCGTGCCGTAGTTACCGTTCGACACCAGGCCGATGATGTAGGACGTGGCCATGTCGTAATCGGCGCTGACGAGGAAGACAACGGCCGAGATCGACGTGATCGAGCGCACGAAGCCATACACGAGGGCCGAGGCGATGGCCGGGCGCAGCAGCGGCAGGATGACCTTGCGCATGGTGGTCCAGCTGCTGGCGCCCAGGGTGATCGACGCCTCGTCCAGGCTGCCGTCGAGCTGGCGCATGGCGGCGATGCCCGTGCGCAATCCCATCGGCATGTTGCGGAAGACAAAGCACAGGATCAGAATCGTCGCCGTGCCCGTCAACTCGATCGGCGCCGAGTTGAACGCCAGGATGTAGCTGATGCCGATGACGGTGCCGGGAATGGCAAAGCTGAGCATGGTGCCGAACTCGAACGCGCTCTTCAGGGCGAATTGCTGGCGCACCAGCAGCCAGGCCGACAGGATGCCGACAAAGGCCGTCAAGGGCGCGGCGATGGCCGAAATCGTCAGCGTGGTGAACAGCGACGGCCAGGCCTGGCCCGTCCAGTGCCAGCCGGCAGCGCCCGCCGTGATGCCGAAGGCGTCGATGTAATGGCGCAAGGTGAAGGCATTGTCCTGGCCCCAGTTGTTCACGAAGCCGCCCGCCACCACGGTGCCGTAGATCAGGGCCGTGAAGGCGAACCATGGCAGGGCGATGGTCCACAGGGTCGTTTTCAGGCGCGGATTGAGCGAGGCGTGGCCGCCGTGGTCGGCCTTGCCCGTCACCGTCACATACGATTTCTTGCCCAGCCACAGGTTCTGGATGAAGAAGGCGCCCACGGCAAACGTCAGCAGCACGATGGCCAACGTCGCCGCGCGGCCCTGGTCGTTCGAGGCGCCCACCACGGAAAAGAAGATTTCCGTCGACAGCACGTGGAAGTTGCCGCCCAAGACCATAGGGTTGCCGAAGTCGGCCATGCTTTCGATAAAGCACAGCAAAAAGGCATTGGCGATGCCGGGGCGCATCAAGGGCAGCGAGACCTTGACGAAGGTTTGCCAGCTGCTGGCGCCCAGGGTGCCCGACGCTTCTTCCAGCGAGGGGCTGACGCCTTCGACCACACCGATCAATGTCATGAAGGCGATCGGCGCAAAGGCCAGCATCTGCGACAGCCACACGCCCGTCATGCCGTACAGCCAGCGGCTTTGTTCGATGCCAAACAGGTCGCCGACGAGGCCCGTGATGGCGCCGTTGCGGCCGAACAGCAGGATCAGCGCCAGGCCCAGCACGAACGGCGGCGTGACGATCGGCAAGATGGTGATGGCGCGCATCGGGCGTACCCAGCGGCCATTCGTGCGCGTCACCAGCAGGGCAAACACGAGACCGAGGAAGGTGGCCGATACGCCCGTCAGCAGGGCCAGCGCCAGCGTGTTCCAGGCCACGCCGCAGCGGCCGGGACCGGCCACGCAATTGAGGCTCCAGATGCCGGGGTCGGCCAGGCGGCGCGCCAGGGCGGCGGCGCCCGTGCCGCCATCGTCCATGGGCTGGCCGGCGCTGACGAGGATCAGCGCGACGGGGAACAGCACGAACAGGGAAATGAGGCAGATGATGAGGCCGATGGCGCCGGCCACGAAGGCGTCGCCGCGGCACACGCCGCAGGCGGCGGCGCCCGAGGTCAGCAGGAACAGCAGGCACAGCGCCAGCAGCAGCGCGCCGAAACCGAGGCCGGTGCCGGCGGCCAGCGGCCCCCAGCCCAGCCATGCCAGCCACAGCAGGCCCGCGCCGCCGAGGGCGATCTGGCCCAGGCCCAGGGTCTTGCGGTGGGGATTGGCGGCCACCAGCGCGGCGCTGGCGGCGATCAGGGCAAAAAACACGCCCAGCGGCCAGGCGCCGAACGACAGCACGTGCAGCACGGCCGGTGCGCCACGTTCACTGAAGAACTGGCCGTCGCGCAGCCATTCGCCGGCGAACAGTCCCGCTTCCTGCTGCTGCCAGGGCAACAGGCACAACGCTGCCAAAGCGGCCAGCAGCCAGCCGTAAAATATCTTTTTCATGAGTTTCATCCAACTATGAACGTCTGAAATTCTGTTGCGCGATGCGCTCTGTTTCCAGACGTTTTGAACAATTGATATAGGTTTAACGCCTGCCAAAACTGTAGCGAGCGGCAGTGAGTTGCGGCCGAGACGCGCAGCTGTGCGCTAGCACAGTGAGCATCGCAGGCTGCAAATCGCGACGCGCAGTAAGTTTTGGCGCGCGTTAATTGCCGGCAGAATAAATCTGCGTGGTCCAGCGTTGTAATAAGCGCTTGCGCGTGTCCGACGCGCCGTACTTGGCGAAGTCGTAGTTGATGGTCTTGATGTTTTCCAGGCGCGGCGAGGCGGCGGGAATGGTGGCGGCCGCGTTGGACGGGATCTGGAAAGCCAGCGCCTTGACGGCTTCGCTCTGCACGTCGGGACGCAGGGCGAATTCATAGAATTTCTTTGCCTGTTCCATGTTTTTCGCGCCCTTGACGATGCTCATCGAGCCGATCTCGTAGCCCGTGCCTTCGCAGGGCGGCAAGACCTTCACGGGAAAGCCGGCCACGGTGAGTTTCATCAGGTCATGCATGAAGCCGATGGCCACGCCCGCTTCGCCGCGGCCCACGTCCTCGCCCGGCGCCACGCCCGCGTTCGGGTATTTGCTGACGTTCTGGCCCATTTTCGCCAGGAAATCGAAGGCTTCCTCTTCGCCGAACAGCTGCACCACGGTGGCCAGCGCGTTGTAGGCGGCGCCCGAGGAATTCGGGTTGGCCATCTCGATCTCGCCCTTGTAGGCGGGCTTGACGAGGTCTTTCCAGCATTGAGGCGGCGGCAGGTTTTTCTTCTTCAGCACGTTTTCGTTGTAGGCCAGGCCCAGGATGCCGATGTAGATGCCGACGGTGCGGTACTTGGCCGTCTCGGCCTGCTTGAGCGCCCACGGCTGCAGCTTGGGCAAGGTGGGCGACTTGTATTCTTCCGTATAGCCTTCGGCGGCGGCCTGCAGGTGGGGGTCGCCCGTGCCGCCCCACCAGATGTCCGATTTCGGGTTCGACGCTTCGGCGCGGATCTTCGCGTAGGCTTCCCCGGCGCTCTTCCTGATCATCGATACCTTGATCTTGCTTTCCGCCTCGAAGCGGTTCTTCATCAGCTGGCACCATTCCATGTCGGCCGAGCACAGCACGGACAGGCGTTCCTCGGCGGCCATGGCCGTCATCGGCAGGGCCAGGCTTATAGCAATCGCAACATTGCGCATCTTCATCGTCTCACTCCAAGTTCGTTGTCGTTGTGGTACTTCAGACCGCACCGCTATCTTGCGGTGTCACTGTCCCGGGATGTGCTTTGTAAGGCCTTGCACTGCATTGCACACGTGTGCACACCTTAACACCAGCCGATTTTGACTGTCAACAAGAATCTCGGCAGGCGTGCGGCGTGGCGTTTTACCGACAAAAAAAGCCGCCAGCTGGTTGCAGCTGGCGGCTTTCGGGACCGGTGGGGTCAGAGGGGTATTACTGCCAGGCTTCCTTGCCCGCGCGCGGCTTGCCCACCATCAGCAAGGCGCCCAGGGTCAGCACGGCCGCCAGCGACAGGTAATAGCCCACGTATTGCAGACCATAGTTGGTGGCCAGCCAGGTGGCGATGTACGGCGCCAGCGAGGCACCGAGGATGCCCGCCAGGTTGAACGTCAGCGAAGCGCCCGTGTAGCGCACTTCGGGCGGGAACAGCTCGGACAACATCGTGCCCAGCGGTCCGTAGGTCATGCCCATCAGGCCCAGGCCGACAGCCATGAAGACGGTCACTTCCCACGTCACGCCCGAGCCGAACATGGGCGCGAGCACCAGGCCGAAGATGGCGATGGCGACGGAGACCCAGATCAGGGTGGCGCGGCGGCCGCGGCGGTCGGCCAGCACGGCCGAAAACGGAATCGTCAGGGCGAAGAACAGCACGGCAAACAGTTGCACGACGAGGAATTCCTTGCGCGTGAAGCCCAGCTTGGTCGTGCCCCAGCTCAATGCAAACACCGTCATCAGGTAGAACAGCACGAAGGTGGCCAGGGCGATGATGGTGCCCAGGAACAACATGCGGCCATGCTGGCGGAACACGGTGGCCACGGGCAGCTTGACGACTTCGTTCTTGTCGATGACTTTCTGGAAGTCCGGCGTTTCCGTGATCTTCAGGCGCACGTACAGGCCGACGATGACCAGCAGCGCGCTGGCCAGGAACGGGATGCGCCAGCCGTAGCTGAAGAACTGCTCATCGGTCATGGTTTCGCTCAGCAGCAGGAAGATGCCGCCCGACAGGAAGAAGCCGATCGGCGCGCCCAGCTGCGGGAACATGCCGTACCAGGCGCGTTTGCCCGGTGGCGCGTTCTCGGTTGCCAGCAGCACCGCGCCGCCCCACTCGCCGCCCAGGCCCAGGCCCTGGCCGAAACGGCACAGCGCCAGCAGCAGCGGCGCCAGGGTGCCGATGGCCGCATACGTCGGCAGCAAGCCGATGATGACGGTGGAGATACCCATGGTCAGCAAGGCCGCCACGAGAGTGGCCTTGCGGCCGATGCGGTCGCCGAAGTGGCCGAACACGGCCGAACCGATGGGGCGGGCGAAGAAGGCGATGGCGAACGTGGCCAGCGATTGCAGCACGGCGGCCGACGGGTCGCCGGCGGGGAAGAACAATTTCGGGAACACCAGCACGGCGGCGGTGGCGTAGATATAAAAGTCAAAGAACTCGATGGTGGTGCCGATCAGGCTGGCGAACAGCACCGTGCCGGGGGAATTTTTCTTGGGGGGGGTGCTCCGGGGCTTACTCATTTACTGCGCTCCTTGGGGAGGGTGTCTAAAGGCCATTCTCTGGATGTTTTTTCAGGCAGCAGCACAGCACGTTGTCTCCGTGTCGTTCGCATATCATAGCCTTGCGCGCGGGCATTTGCCGCGCATTTGCTATTAAATTTGCAAACAAAAACAACGGTTTTTGTTGCCGTAGCGAACTGCCGGCAACGCGCGCTAACGCGCCGTGATCAGTGCTGATTTAGAGAAACAACGGTCGTGCGCCATCCGGTTACCCGGGGCACGGCAGGAAAGGCGTCAGGGGATGGGCGACGTGTATCAGGCCCGGCGTATCGCCAGGCATTCCGTACCAGACCCGCGCGTCGGCATCGCGGCATCGGTCATTTGTGGTGAGTCCTTGCCTGCGGCCCCTCCGGGTGGAGCGGGCCGGCGATGATCGCGCTGCATCACGCAGGATGCGGTTGATCTTGCTGTAAGCGGCTTATCATACGCGCAGTGCTGCGGTGCGGCAAGAAGTTGTGATGGAGCATGTACGGTGGTGTCGGCTTACGCTGCGCTAAGCCGACCTACGCCGACCTACGCCCACCTATGCTGACCTACGCATCGATCAATGCAAAAGTCTGCTCGATCTCGCGGCTGTCGAGCGGGCGCACGAGGCGCGCCACTTCCTGGCCATCTTTCAGGAAAATCAGGGTCGGCCACAGTTTCACCTTGAATGAGCGCCCCAGCGCGCGGCCGGGGCCGTCTTCCACGCGAATATGCGCTACCCCGGGGTGCTGCGCCAACGCGGCGGCCAGCGGCGCGTCTGTGGCGCGGCAGTGGCCGCACCAGCCCGTGCCGAATTCCAGCAGGGCCGGCCCCGCCAGGGCGTCGATCTCGGCGCGCGTCGGTTGTGCTACGGAATATGTGTCGTGCATTATGCCGCCTTCCTTGTCCGCTCAGACCACTTTCACGCGCAATTCGCCCAGGCCATCGATGGCGCCCACCAACTCGTCGCCGCGCTGCACGGCCGCCACGCCGGCCGGCGTGCCCGTGTAGATCAGGTCGCCCGGCTGCAAGGTGAAATAGGTCGACAGGTCGGCGATGGTTTCGGCCACGTTCCAGATCAGCATATCGATGCTGCTGCTTTGGCGCAGCTCGCCATTCACGTGCAGGGTGATGGCGGCATGCTGGACGTCACCCGCCTGCGCGGCCGGCGTGATGGGGCTGATGGGCGCCGAGTGCTCGAAGGCCTTGCCCGTCTCCCACGGACGGCCCAGTTTTTTCGCTGCGCCCTGCACGTCACGGCGCGTCATGTCCAGGCCGATCGCATAACCCCACACGTGGCTCAGCGCATCGGCCGCGCCGATATCGCTGCCGCCCTTGCCGACGGCCACCACCAGCTCCATCTCGTGCTGGAAATCCTGCGTCTGCGCCGGATACGGCAGCTCGCCCGTCGTGCCGGCTGGCACGGGCAGCACGGCGTCGGCTGGCTTCATGAAGAAAAACGGCGCCTCGCGGCCCGTGTGGCCCATTTCCTTGGCGTGCTCGACATAGTTGCGGCCTACGCAATAGATGCGGTGGACAGGGAAGGTATCGACGCTGCCGCTGACGGGAACGCTGGACTGGATGGCTGCGGGAATGACATACGACATGAAAACTCCTGATCGGCACGATAAAAAGGCGGCGATGAAAAAGGGACACCGCAGTGTCCCCCACGCAGTGCCACCCATTTTACGACAACGTTACTTCAGCAGTCCCGAGCGGCTCGGGTCCGGCATGCGGATGGCAACGATGAAGGAAATCAGGCACATGATGGTGACGTACCAATAGAAATACTCTTCCACGTGCCAGGCCTTGAACTGCAGCGCCACGTATTCGGCCGAGCCGCCGAACATGGCGTTGGCGACCGCGTACGACAGGCCCACGCCCAGTGCGCGCACTTCGACGGGGAACATTTCCGCCTTGATCAGGCCGCTGATCGACGTGTAGAAGCTGATGATGGCCAGCGCGATGATGATCAGGCCGAACGCCGCGTACGGGCTGGAAATATCCTTCAAGGCATGCATGATGGGCAGCACGCACAGGGTGGCCAGGCCGCCGAAGAACAGCATCGAGGTGCGGCGGCCGATACGGTCGGACAAGGCGCCGAACACCGGTTGCAGAATCATGTAGACGAGCAAGGCGCAGGTCATGACGGCGCTGGCCGTCTTGGTATCCATGCCGGCCGTGTTGACCAGGTATTTCTGCATGTAGGTGGTAAAGGTGTAGAACACGAGCGAGCCGCCGGCCGTAAAGCCGAGTACCGTGATGAAGGCGCGCTTATGCTTGAGCAAGCCGCGCAGGCTGCCCGCATCTTTGTCCTTGCGCTCGCTGGCGGTGGTCGTTTCCGTCAGGGATTTACGCAGGTTCAGCGAGACGAGGGCCGCCAGGGCGCCAAAGACGAACGGGATGCGCCAGCCCCAGGCGCGCAGCTCTTCCAAGGTCAGCAGTTGCTGCAAGACCACCAGTACCAGCAAGGCCAGCAGCTGGCCGCCGATCAGGGTCACGTACTGGAACGAGGCGAAGAAGCCGCGCTTGCCCGACTCCGACACTTCACTCATGTAGGTGGCGCTGGTGCCGTATTCGCCGCCCACGGACAGGCCCTGGAACAGGCGCGCCACCAGCAGCAGGAACGGCGCGAAGGCGCCGATGGTGTCATACGTGGGCATGACGGCGATCATCAAGGAGCCGCCGCACATCATCAGCACGGAAATCATCATCGACTGGCGGCGGCCATATTTGTCGGCGATGCGGCCGAACAGCCAGCCGCCCACCGGGCGCATGAGGAAGCCGGCGGCAAAGATGCCGGCCGTCTGCAGCAGCTGCGTGGTGGGGTTACCGGAAGGGAAGAAGGCGTGCGAGAAATACAGCGCGCAGAACGAGTAAATGTAGAAGTCGAACCATTCGACCAGGTTACCGGAAGAAGCGCCAATGATGGCCTTGATGCGCTGCTGGGAAGTCAGCTGCGCAACGTCATGCGGAGTATCGTGGGATGTCATATCAATCTTCTTGTTCGTGTGAAAAAGCCAACGCCTGCCAGGTTGCCCGGGCTGGTTTTGCATCATACGCCCTTGATCAAGGTCAAAAAGCCGCCCGGCATACGGGTTAATACGTATCACCGGCAACTTTTTTTCGCCTGTGGAGGCGTGGAATCAGACCCGTTCCAGCACCAGCGCGATGCCCTGGCCGATGCCGATGCCGCATCTTGTGTGAGTGCACAGTGCATGGTGCTTGCCCGGACGCGCTGCAGGTCAGACCCGTTCCAGTACCAGCGCGATACCCTGGCCTACGCCGATGCACATCGTGCAAAGCGCATAGCGCCCGCCCGTGCGGTGCAGCTGGTTGACGGCCGTCATGGCCAGGCGCGCACCGGACGCGCCCAGCGGGTGACCGAGGGCGATGGCGCCGCCGTTCGGGTTCACGCGCGGATCGTCGTCGCGCAAGCCCAGCTGGCGCAGCACGGCCAGGCCCTGGGCGGCAAACGCTTCGTTCAATTCGATGACGTCGAAATCGGCCAGGGTCAAGCCCGTCATGGCCAGCACTTTCAGGGTGGCGGGCGCGGGGCCGATGCCCATGATGCGCGGCGCCACGCCGGCCGTCGCCATTGCCACCACGCGGGCGCGCGGTGTCAGGCCAAAGCGGGCCGCGTTCGCCTCGTCGGCCAGCAGCAGGGCCGCCGCGCCATCGTTGACGCCGGACGCGTTGCCGGCCGTGATCGTGCCGTCCGCGCGCACGACGGGTTTCAGTTTGGCCAGGGTGTCCAGCGTGGTGGCGCGCGGATGCTCGTCGCGGCTGACAACGACGGGCTCACCCTTCTTCTGCGCAATGCTGACGGGACAGATTTCGCTGTCGAACACGCCCGCCTGCTGCGCCGCCAGGGCTTTTACCTGGCTGGCCAGGGCAAACGCATCCTGGTCCGCGCGGCTGATGCCGAAGTCGCTGGCCACGTTTTCCGCCGTTTCCGGCATCGAATCGACGCCGTACTGCGCCTTCATCAGCGGATTGATGAAGCGCCAGCCGATGGTCGTGTCTTCCATTTTCATGCCGCGCGAAAAGGCGCTGTCGGCCTTGCCCATTACGAAGGGCGCGCGGCTCATGCTTTCCACGCCGCCGGCGATCAGCAAGCCCGCTTCGCCGCTCTTGATGAAGCGCGCGGCGCTGCCGATGGCGTCCAGGCCCGAGCCGCACAATCGGTTCAGGGTGGCGCCCGGCACGCTGTCGGGCAATCCCGCCAGCAAGGCGGCCATGCGCGCCACGTTGCGGTTGTCCTCGCCCGCCTGGTTGGCGCAGCCGTACAGCACGTCCGTGACGGCCGTCCAGTCCACGTTCGGGTTGCGCGCCATCAAGGCGCGGATGGGCACGGCGCCCAAGTCGTCGGCGCGCACGCCGGACAGGCCGCCGCCATAGCGGCCGAAGGGGGTGCGCTGGGCATCGCAGATAAACGCTGCAGTCATATTTTTTTCCTCCAAGAAATATTTATGTAGGTCGGGTTAGTGCGCAAGCACGTAAGCCGACATTGCTGGCTGCTAACGTCCGTCCAGCAGTGAAACCGGCGTCAACGCTTGCAACTGTTCAAAACGCAAGCCATCGGCCAGTTCGATGACCGTGGCACCGTTTGGTCCCAGGTCGAACACGGCCAGGTCGCTGTAGATGCGGCTGACGCACCCGATGCCCGTCAGCGGATAGGTGCAGGCCTGCACCAGCTTGCTTTCACCGCCCTTGGTCAGCAATTCCATCATGACCCAGGTTTTTTTCGCGCCGATGGCCAGGTCCATGGCCCCGCCCACGGCGGGTATGGCGTCGGGTGCGCCCGTGTGCCAGTTGGCCAGGTCGCCCGTGGCGGACACTTGAAACGCGCCCAGCACGCAGATGTCCAGGTGGCCGCCGCGCATCATGGCAAAGCTGTCGGCATGATGGAAATAGCTGCCGCCCGCCAGCAGGGTGACGGGCTGCTTGCCCGCATTGATCAGGTCGTAATCTTCCTCGCCCGGCGCGGGCGCGGGGCCCATGCCGATCACGCCGTTTTCGCTGTGCAGGATGATCTCCGCGCCGGCCGGCAAGTGATTCGCCACCAGGGTCGGCAAGCCGATGCCCAGGTTCACGACGGCACCTTCATGGATGTCGGCCGCCACGCGGGCCGCCATCTGGTCTCGATTCCATTTGTTCATATTGATTTTCCTCAGGCTGCTTTGAAGCCGGCGGGGCCGGTGGCCGTGCGCGGCACTTGCACGAGGCGCTGCACGAACAGGCCCGGCGTGATGACGTGTTCGGGGTCGATGCTGCCCAGCTCAGCAACTTCATGCACGGAAGCAATGCTGACCTTGGCGGCCATGGCCATGATGGGGCCGAAGTTGCGCGCCGTCTTGCGGTAGGTGAGGTTGCCCCAGCGGTCGCCCTGCTCCGCCTTGATCAGCGCGAAGTCGGCGTGGATGGGCGACTCGAACACATACATGCGCCCGTCGATCTCGCGCGTTTCCTTGCTCTTGGCCAAGTCCGTGCCGTAGCCCGTGGGCGTGAAAAAGCCGCCGACGCCGGCGCCAGCGGCGCGGATGCGCTCGGCCAGGTTGCCCTGCGGCACCAGTTCCAGCTCCAGCTTGCCCGCGCGGTACAGGGCGTCGAAGACGTGGGAATCGGCCTGACGGGGGAACGAGCAGATGATCTTGCGCACCTGCCCGTTTTTCAGCAGGGCGGCCAGGCCCGTGTCGCCGTTGCCCGCATTGTTGTTGACGATGACGAGGTCGCGCGCGCCCTGGGCGATCAGGCCGTCGATCAGCTCGGCCGGCTGGCCCGCGCCGCCGAAGCCGCCAATCATGACGGTGGCGCCATCGTGGATATCGGCCAGCGCATCAAGCACGCTGGAACGCAGTTTGTCGATCATTGCGGTCTCCTCCCAATCAAACTCATTAGCCATTTGTTCGCATAACGAACAAATATTCGTATTTAGAACTTATTCGTGAGAATATGCCTGATCGGGGCGCTTGTCAATTTGCCGTTTTCGCCACCGCCATGGCTATAATTGCCACCTTGCCCCATTGGAAATGCCATGACCGCACGCAGCCGCACCTCCCTTGCCACCGAAGAAAGCGTTGATGCCGAGGGCGCGCCGCGTCCCGGCGACAGCTATGTGCAATCGTTCGCGCGGGGCCTGGCCGTGCTGCGCAGCTTTGGCGCGGACGCGCCGCAGCAGACCCTGAGCGAAGTGGCGGAACGGGCGCAGCTGACGCGCGCGGGCGCGCGGCGCATCCTGCACACCCTGCTGCATCTCGGTTACGTGGAAGCGGATGGGCGGCTGTTCCGTTTGACGCCCAAGGTGCTCGACCTCGGTTACGCCTATCTGTCATCCCTGCCCGTATGGACGCAGGCGCAGCCGCTGCTGGAAGAATTGATGCAGACCTTGCGCCAGTCGTGCTCGGCCACCGTGCTCGACGGGGACGACATCGTCTACGTCGTGCGCCTGTCCGCGCACCGCACCATGTCGATCAACCTGGGTATCGGCAGCCGCCTGCCCGCCTACTGCACCTCGATGGGCAGGGTGTTGCTGTCGGGCCTGGCGCCCGAGGTGCTGCGCGAACGGCTGTCGAAGATGGCGCTGCTGAAGATCACGCCGGCGACCAAGGTCGATATCGATGTCTTGATGGAAGAGATTGCGCAAGTGCGGCGCCAGGGCTGGTGCCTGGTGCAGGAAGAGCTGGAACAGGGCTTGATCGCCCTGGCCGCGCCCGTGTTCGACCGGGCCGGCAAGGTGGTGGCGGCGATCAACGTCAGCGGCCAGACGGCGGGGCCATCCGTGGCGCATCTGCTGGAGCACAGCCTGCCGAAACTGCTCGAGACGGCAAACCGGGTCAGCGCCCTGGTGCGGGTGCAGCAGTAGTTACTTGTTAAACTTCGCGCACAGGTCCGCGCGCGGCTGGGCCGGCATCGTTTGCGTCAGGTCGAACGTGCCCTGGTAGCCGGCGGCGCCCTGCTCCAGGTAGCCGATGCTGCGCACATTCAGTTGCGGGTCGGCCAGCTTCAGCCAGCGGGGCACGCCGATATCCTTGCGCACATGCACATTGCCGGCGATCAGCACCACGTCGCGCGGCGCCTGGTCGCGGATCAGCTTGGCCATCCAGATATCGCGCGCCACCTGGGCGTTGACGACACCGGTCATCATCATGTCGGGCAGCATATTGCAGCGGGCCGCCTGCACTTCCCTCTTTTGCCCTTCCAGGATATCGGCCGGCACGGGCGCGGCCAGGTACGTGGCCGCCATGGCGGGCGGCATGGCCCACTGGATGCCGTCGCGCACGATACGCGAGGCATCGGCCGGCGACAGGTTGCCGGCGACCAGGGTCAGCTGGTAACTGATGACGAGGTCCAGCACGGGCCGGTACATGCTCCAGTCCCAGCGCGGCTGTTCCATCACGCGGATGATGCAATCGGGGTCGGCGCATTCACGCGCGGCGCGCGTCAGCAGGGCCTGGTTTTCGCGGTCGAACTGCTCCATGACGATCACGGGACGCCAGCCGGCCGCCAGGCGGCGCTGCAATTCCGCGACGCGCAGGCGCTGACCTTGCGCATTGTCATGCACTTCACCGAGCAGCAGCACTTGCGGATTGGGCAAGGTATCGGCCACAGGCGCGGGAGCGGGCGGCGCTTCCTTCTTCAGCAAGCTGCCGCAGGCGGCCAGCGCCAGCACGCTGCACAGCAGGGCGGCGCGCGCGCCGGCACGGAAAATCATGGTCTTCATGTAAGCGGTATCCAAAGTGGCGATGCGCCAGATTGTACCGTCTCAGGCTGGCGCGGGTGCCTTGCGGCGCTCCAGCACTTCAAAGAGCAGCATGCCGGCCAGCATCGCGATCACAAACAACCACGCCTTCGGCTGGCCCGCCAGCAGCGACACGAGGGCGGGACCGGGACAGAAACCGGCGATGCCCCAGCCCGCGCCAAAGGCCAGGCTGCCCAGCAGCAAGCGCCGGTCGATGCGGCGCGACGCGGGCAATTGCATGGGGTCGCCCAGCAGCGCCGTGCTGCGCCGGCGCGCCAGCCAGAAGGCGGGCAGAGCCACGCCGATGGCGCCGCCCATCACCAGCGCCAGCGACGGGTCCCAGGCACCGGCCAGGTCGAGGAAACCGAGCACCTTGGCCGGGTTGCTCATGCCGGAGACGATCAGGCCCAATCCAAAGATGAGGCCGCTCAACAGGGAAAGGATCAGCTTGCTCATAAGCTTGCTCACAGATGGCGCAACAGATACACGGTGAGGAAACCGGCCGCCATGAAGGCACACGTGGCCGCCAGCGAACGCGGGGACAGGCGCGACAGGCCGCACACGCCGTGGCCGCTGGTGCAGCCGGCGCCATAGCGCACACCCACGCCCACCAGCAAGCCGGCCGCGATCAGGGCCGGCGTACCGGCGTCGATCTGCACGGGCGGCAAGGCTTGCCACAACCGCCACAGCAGGGGCGTGCCGGTCAGGCCGGCAAGAAAGGCGATGCGCCAGCCCAGGTCGCCACTGCGCGGGCGCAGCAAGCCGCCGAGGATGCCGCTGATGCCGGCGATGCGGCCATTGAACAG
Organism: Janthinobacterium sp. GW821-FHT03C10; assembly: GCF_059420865.1. Lineage (NCBI taxonomy): Bacteria > Pseudomonadati > Pseudomonadota > Betaproteobacteria > Burkholderiales > Oxalobacteraceae > Janthinobacterium > Janthinobacterium sp. GW821-FHT03C10. Next base: position 351,092 of record NZ_JBWKUN010000006.1, read on the forward strand.
GATCAATAGCGCCGCCGCCAAGCCGATCAGCATGCCGCCTGCCAGCGAGGCCCATGGCGTGAAGTGTTGCCAGGCTATCGTCATGGCAATCTCAGTCGGCTTCGTCGTTGAACGGGGGGCGCGGCGCGCAAAATTGCGCGTACAGCACTTGCAGCACGGCCAGCACGGGCGCGCTGGCGACGCGGTAATAAATCTGCTTGCCGTCGCGCCGCGTGGCCACCAGCATCTCTTCGCGCAGCACGCCCAGCTGCTGCGACAGGGTCGGCTGGCCGATGCCCACTTTTTGCTCGAGGTCGCTGACGCAATGCTCGCCCTGCGATAGCTGGCACAGCAGCATCAAACGGTCGGCATTGCCCATGGCCTTGAGCAGCGAGCTGGCCTTGTAGGCCGAACCCCGCATGGCGTCGAGGTTGTATTCGGCGTGTTGTGTTGCGACTGTCTCCATCGTGCCCTCCCACAGGCGGTCATATTGAATAGCGTGCGATAAACAATATACTAATCAATATATTGTTTTCCTGCTGGCGATTCGCACAAAAAAACAACAGTGTTTTTGGCGATAGCATACTCATGCAAAGTGTGCGGCAACGATCATGTTTACGCTATCAAAATGACAAATATTCGTAATAAACAGGAAATAAACGTATCAAAATTGTCACGATCTATGCTGTAATGGGAAAACAGCAGAAAAATCAGGATACGCCCCCGTACAGGCGAATCGTCCGTCCATGCGCAAGCCGGTTTCGGCTGCGCCAGGCGGTGAACAACAAGGGAGAGCAAGATGAAAATCTATCAGCCGCTCTGCGTGGCCTTGCTGGCGCTGTCGGCCAGCACAGGGAGCCTGGCGGCAGTCAGCGACACGACGGCCGCCAAGCTGCACGAAGCCGGCGAACGCGTGACGATCGATGAAAGCATCAGCTTGAATAATAATCCCGGCTGGGAAACGCCGGACTTGCCGTATGCACGCCTGCTGGCCAGCAGCAGCGCGACGGCACCGCACTGGAGCAGCGCGCGCCATGTGGCCCTGGCGCCGTCCAGGCCCATGACGGCCGCCCCCGCACAGCAAGCCAGCGTGCCGGCCCCGGTGCCGGAAGCGAGCATGTACTCGATGCTGCTGGTGGGATTGGGCCTGGTGGCCTTGAGCCTGCACGGCGAAAAACAGGAAAAATTCGATAACTGACGGCGCCAGCACTGGCAAGGCGCTGCCGCAAAACATTCCGCCTGGTGCGGAATGTTTTTTGATGGCGCCCTCATTTGTCCAGCAGACGGCAGACCCGTTCGATATTGCCCACCGGAATACCCGACTTCAGGGCGCGCGCGATGCAGCCCGCCTTGTCCGGGCCCGAGGCGGACATGAGCACGAAGGCCGTCACCACCACGCTGATGGCGACGAACACGATCAAGACACCCTTGACGATATCCCAGTTCATGGCGTCTCCATGGAAGGCATCATTACTCCTTGGCCGATATGGCTGCCGCATCCGCTCCATTCAGCAGCGCATGCAATTTCTGCATGGTGGCCCAGTTGCGCGAGGTGACGCCGTCGCCCAGCAGCACGCCCAGCGCCGCCACCACCTTGCTGGCCAGCACGCCATCGGGACACCAGGCATACGCGGCCCAGCGGCCCAGCGCCAGCGCTTCCGGCTGCCACGGCTGCCGCAGGAGGGGCGTCAGGCGCTGGACATCGGCCGGATTGTTCAGCACCAAGGTCAGCAAGCGGGCCGCATCGGCCGCCGGCGCCAGGGTGTTTTGCTCCACCAGCTCGGCGAACTGGCCGGCCGACAGCACCGTCACCCTGGCCGCCACGCCCAGTTTCAGCACCAGCGCTTCCTCGATGCGGGCAGCGGCCTCGGCAGGCGCCACCACGCCGCCGTCATACACGACGTTGCCGCTGTTGAGTACCGTGCGCACCTGCGCAAAACCGAGGTCGCCCAGCAGCTTGCGCAGGTCGGCCATGGCCACGCGCTTGGCGCGGCCCACATTGATCCCGCGCAAAAGCGCCACTTGCTGACTGTTTTCTATCGATGCCATATTGTCTCCTTGCCTATGCCTGGCTGCTGGTGCTTTCCGGCAACGGCGTCACCGTAGGCAGGCGCAGCAGGAACGTCGCGCCCTGCCCCAGGGTGCTGCTGACCGTGATGGTGCCGCCAAACTGCTTGGCAATCAAGTTGAACACGATATTCAAGCCCAGTCCGGTGCCGCCCTGCCCGCGGCGCGTGGTGACAAACGGATCGAACACGCGGTCGAGCATGTCGGGCGCGATGCCGCGGCCGTTGTCGCGCACCTGCATGGCGATCGCGTCGCCGTCGCGGCGCACGCCGATATGGATATTGCCGGCCGTGTCCGCATCGAAGGCGTGCTCGACGCAGTTCAATACCAGGTTGGTCAGCACCTGCGCCAGCGCGCCCGGATAACTGTCGAGCATGATGCCGGGCGGGCAATCGATATCGATGCTGATGCGCGTCTTTTTCAGGGTCGGCTGCAGGCTCGAGATCACTTCGCCGATATAGTCGCGCAATTCGAACAAACGGCGCGCCTCGCTGACCTGGTCGACGGCGATCTGCTTGAAGCTGTGGATCAGATGCGCGGCCCGATAGGCATTGTTCATGATCAGCCGCGCGCTTTCGCCGGCCGTTTCCAGGTAGCGCACGATATCGGTCTTTTTCACGCTGCCGCCAGCCACCGCCGCGCTGATGTCATCGGTGGCTTCCTTCAGCACCGAGGCGCTGGTCAGGGCGATGCCGACCGGCGTATTGATTTCATGCGCCACGCCGGCCACCAGGCTGCCCAGCGAAGCCAGGCGTTCCGATTGCAGCAGGGACTCTTGCGCGCGGCGCAGCTCGTCCATGGCCTGCGCCGTTGCCTGCTGCGAGCGGCGCGCCATGTCTTCCGCCTCGCGGCTGCCTTCGATGATGGACTTGAGCTTGCGCTGCACGGCATTGAAGCCGCGGATCACGTCGCCCAGTTCGTCGCGCCGGTTTTCCGGCAGCTCTTCGACGTCATCGCTGCCGCGCGTGGCCAGGTCGAACAAGCCGTCGCGCAACTGTTTCAGGGGGCCGAAGACGATGCGCAGGCTCAGCGCCAGGGCGCCCACGAGAATGATGTCAAGCAGCAACACTTCCACCACCTTGCGCCGCACTTCACTGCGCAGGGCCGCATCGATCTGCTCGCGGCTGAAATTGACGATGACCTTGCCCACGATCACGGGCTTGCCGCCTGTGGCGGCCGCCACGGCGTCGCGGAACACGAGCGGCGCCTCGACGGGCGTGCCGCCCATGGCCACGTCCGCCTCAAGCGGCACCAGGGTGCCGGAGGCATCGCGCACTTCGCCCGCGAACAGGCCGACCGAGGCGTCATAGACGCGGATGCCGACCAGCTCCGGCGGCAGCATTTCGGCCGCGACAATGCTGTCGACCTTGGATTTATCGAGATCCCACAGGGCGGACGGCAAGCTGGTCTGCAAGCGCGTGAGCACGCCGCTGCGCAGGCGCGCGCTGCCCGATTCGAGTTCCTTGCTCAAGGTATATTGGGTATAGCTGCCGGAAATGCCCAGCACCAGGGTGACGATCACGACAAAAAGCAGGGTCAGCCGGACTTGGATACTCACCATCAATCAACACTCCCCGGGCCAGGCCAGCCGCCGGCCCGCGGCGCGGGCGCAGATACGTCAGCAATGCAAGGGCCTGATTCAAATGTACGGTATGACATGCTTATTGGCAAGATTTACAGCATCCCCACTTTCGATAGGGACTTTGATGCAGGTTGAGACATTGCGGCATGGCAATGGTAATATCCCGCAATCATCTAAGGAGTCGTCATGGCGGTCACGCATCAACATCTACCCCTGGAACAAGTTCGTCCCGGCATGATTTTGTCGGATGTCTTGCTCGATGCGCATGGACAAGTGCTGTTGCCGCAAGGCGCGGTATTGACGGAAAACATGCTGGCCCTGATGCCCCGCCACAACATCGACATGCTGCCGATCCAGGCGCCGCCCCCGTCGCCGGAAGAAATCGCCGCGCAGCAAGCGGCCGACAGCGAACGGCTGGCGTACCTGTTCCGCAAGCACGATCCCGAAGATCCCCTGGACGCGGCCACCACCTTGCTGCGCAGCTATGTCACGGCTTACCGCCTGGGCACGGGAGAGACCGCATGAGCACCCAGCTGACGCTCGACGATATCGTCGCCCACCTCGATGGCTTGCCTTCGCTGCCCGCCGTCGTGATGGAACTGCTCAACAGCATAGACCAGGAAGACGTCGATATTTCCGTGCTGGCCAAAAAAGTGTCGTATGACCAGGCGCTGACGGCAAAAACCTTGCGTCTGGCCAACTCATCCCACTATGGCCTGCAAGTGAAGGCCACCACCATCCAGCAGGCGATCACTTACCTGGGCTTCCAGACCACGCGCAGCCTGATCACGTCGGCCGCCATCACGGGCTGCTTCCCGGAAGGACGCTGCCCAGGTTTCGACGACAAGGCCTTCTGGCGCCATTCGGTGGCGACGGCCGCCTGCGCCAAAGTGCTGGCGCGGCAGCTCCGCTTCAACCAGGATTACGCATTCACGGCCGGCTTGCTGCACAACATCGGCCGCCTGGTGCTGGTCAGCAGCTTTCCCGCGCACTATGCGCAAGTCATCGCGCACCAGGCCGCGCACGATTGCAGCCTGCTCGAAGCGGAGCAGGCCGTGCTGGGCGTGGACCACGTGCAGGCAGGCGTGGCCCTGGCCGAGCACTGGAATTTTTCCGACACCATGCGCCTGGCGCTGGGCAATTACCTGCAGCCGGAAACGCCGGGCGCCGGTTTTCTTGCGGCACTGATCCATGTGGCCAATGCCGTCGTCTGTGCGCTCGACCTGGCGCAGGCGGGCGACGACATGGTGCCGCGCGTCTCGCCGGTGGCCTGGGATGCGCTGGGCCTGGGCAAGGACACGTATCTGCAGCTGTTCCGCGAAACGGAGCTGCGCTACGACGAAATCACCTCGGCACTGCTGAGCTAAGCAAATCCGCAAACGCAAACGGCCCTCGCTGCGAAGCGAAAGCCGTTATGGGTACTGCGATACATCCATGTTACCCGGTCCATGCTGCCCGGTCCACGCCAGCCTGTTGCCGCCAGCAGCTACGCAAGCGGCACAGTCAGCGTACAACCGCCACATCAGTGCGCGTAATTCGATTCTTGCGCATCGCCGCGGTCTTCCGCTTTTGGACGGCCCTGGGCGTCGGACAAACGGTACTTGGTGCGGCGATCGCCCATCAAATCGCGCAGGTCGCGGATGCTCATGCCCGTCACTTCGTGCATGCGGATCAGCAGCGAGGCGCCGACCGGCAAGCGGTGGTGGCGGATCTTGCTGATGACGGGTGGCGCCACTTCAAGCAGACGCGACAGGGCTGCATCGTTCTTCAGCTGCATTTTGCTCAGCAGAATATCCAGCAGGTGGTTCGGGTTGTAACTCTCTTGCGATGCTAATGCATGATGTGCCATGATTTTTCCTCGTCTGGTGAATGTAGAAAATAATGCCGATACGAACTTAAGGCTGGCTTAGAGTGTTTAAATAAACGTCTTTCCATCGGATTCAGCCCTCCCCTCCGCCGCCCCTCCTTATCGCACTGCCTGCACAGGACTTGCACAGCCACGTCCAACCAACGTGCGCAGCTTGCCGCGTGAGTAAAAAGCACTGCAACTCAACGAAATGAATTGCATATAAAACAATATACTAGTCCAAACACGCTGCATCTGCGCCTCGCGCAAACTTCCTGATTGTTAAATATCAATCAAGCTGCTGGTTGGCTTGGCAACGATGCTATTTCAACACATTAGGATGCCAGCGGGCGCACACAAGGCTTTGCAGCAACTTGTTACAAATCAATGGTGTCGTACGGCAATAAATGCTTTTCAGCATCGTCGTTCCAGGTGCCTTGTTCACACCGCAACCTTGTCGGCAAGGTCAGCACGACATGGCCCGTGCCGGCGATTTACGCTAAACTATGGCCTGAACTTGCAGCGAGCCTGCCACCGGGCAGCCAGAGGCGCCCGGCCGGTCATCCACCGCCTCCCGCCCCGGGCGGCGCACAGCGCAAGCCCCCTGCCCAGCTGATTTGCGCCACACTTAGTTGTCCCACTTATTTGTTCCATTTATTTGCCGCTACATTTACCGATAAGCATCCGACTCCATGCAGAAAAAAGTATTCATTAAAACCTTCGGCTGCCAGATGAACGAGTACGACTCGGACAAGATGGCCGACGTGCTGGGCGCCTCCGATGGCCTGGTGCGCACCGACACGCCGGAAGATGCCGATGTGATCCTGCTTAACACCTGCTCCGTGCGCGAAAAGGCGCAGGAAAAGGTGTTTTCCGACCTGGGCCGTCTGCGCGAGCTGAAACTGGCCAAGCCGCACCTCTTGATCGGCGTGGGCGGCTGCGTGGCCTCGCAGGAAGGCGACGCCATCGTCAAGCGCGCGCCATATGTCGACATGGTGTTCGGCCCGCAAACGCTGCACCGCCTGCCGCAAATGATCGAACTGCGCCGCGCCAGCGGCGATGCGCAAGTGGACATCAGCTTCCCGGAAATCGAAAAGTTCGACCACCTGCCGCCGGCCAAGGTGGAAGGTGCGTCGGCGTTCGTTTCCATCATGGAAGGCTGCAGCAAATATTGCAGCTACTGCGTCGTGCCCTACACGCGCGGCGAGGAAGTGTCGCGCCGCTTCGAGGACGTGCTGACGGAAGTGGCGGGCCTGGCCGCCCAGGGCGTCAAGGAAATTACCCTGCTGGGACAGAACGTGAATGCCTACCGGGGCGCGATGGAAGGCGGCGAGATCGCCGACTTCGCCCTGCTGCTCGAATACGTGGCCGACATACCCGGCATCGAGCGCATGCGCTTCGTCACCAGCCACCCGAAGGAATTCACGCAGCGCCTGATCGACGCCTACGCGAAGATCCCGCAGCTGGTCGACCACCTGTACCTGCCGGCGCAGCACGGTTCCGACAAGATCCTAGGCGCCATGAAGCGCGGCTACACGGGCCTCGAATACAAGTCCATCATCCGCCGCATCCGCGCCGTGCGCCCGAACATGGCCATTTCCTCGGACTTCATCGTCGGTTTCCCCGGCGAGACGCAAGCCGACTTCGACGCCATGATGAAGCTGATCGCGGACGTCGGCTTCGACAACAGCTACAGTTTCATCTTCAGCAAGCGCCCCGGCACGCCGGCCGCCAGCCTGGAAGACGACACGCCGCACGAGGTCAAGCTGGCCCGGCTGCAGCAACTGCAGGTGGCCATCGACGCCAACACGCGCAACTACAGCCAGGCCATGGTGGGCACGGTGCAAACCATCCTCGTCGAAGGCCGCTCGAAGAAGGACACGATAGCTCGCGAACTGCAAGGCCGCACGGAAAACAACCGTGTGGTCAATTTCGACGCCGGCCCGGACGCGCTGCAACTGGTCGGCCAGCTGGTCGACGTGCGCATCACCGAAAGCCATTCCTATACCCTGCGCGGCGAACTCGTCGCCAGCGCACCCGCATTGAAAAGAGCCAGTTGAAAACCAAAGCCCCGATACAGCCGCATTACTTCATCCCCGAGCCGCTCGACAACACGCGCCTGGCGCACCTGTGCGGACCGCTCGATGAAAACCTGCGCCAGATTTCCGCCGCCCTCGACGTGACGATCTTCCGCCGCGGCGAGAAATTCATCGTCGGCGGCAGCAATGCCGAACGGGCCGTGGAAATCCTCGAGCAGTTCTACGCCATCGCCAACAAGGTCGTGCCGCTGGAAGAAGTGCAGCTGGCCCTGGTGGAGCAGCGCGCGGGCCTGTCCGCCGCCTCGGAACACCATGCCAACGCGCCCATCAGCACTTTTGTGGAACCGGACATCGCCAGCCCCGTGCTGAAAACGCGGCGCGCCGACCTGCGTGGACGCACGCCGCACCAGATCGCCTATTTGCGCGACATCCTCGAACACGACATCAGCTTCGGCGTGGGTCCGGCCGGCACGGGCAAGACGTATCTGGCCGTCGCCTGCGCCGTCGACGCGCTCGAACGCGACGCCGTCAAGCGCATCATCTTGACGCGCCCCGCCGTCGAAGCGGGCGAACGCCTGGGCTTCCTGCCGGGCGACCTGGCGCAAAAGGTCGATCCGTATCTGCGTCCCCTCTACGATGCGCTGTACGACTTGCTGGGCTTTGACCGCACGCAAAAACTGTTTGAAAAACAGGTGATCGAGATCGCCCCGCTGGCCTACATGCGCGGACGCACCCTGAACCACGCCTTCGTCATCCTCGACGAGGCGCAAAACACCACCGTCGAACAGATGAAGATGTTCTTGACGCGCATCGGCTTTGGCAGCAAGGCCGTGGTGACGGGCGACGTCACGCAAGTCGACCTGCACAAGAGCCAGACAAGCGGCCTGATCGACGCCGTGCACGTGCTCAAGGATGTGCGCGGCATCGGTTTCACGCAATTTAACAGCACCGACGTGGTGCGCCATCCGCTCGTCGCGCGCATCGTCGACGCCTATGAAACGGCGCAGGCGGCCAATGCCGACGCCGCCCAGTTACTTCCCCTATTGAAACCAGCCGCCGCCAAAAATGTCCGAAAAAAATAAACTGTCCTTGTCCGTGCAATACCCGGATACCCGCCTGGAAACCCTGATCACGCGCCCGAAAGTGCGCCGCTGGGTCAAGGCGGCCCTGTTCGCGCCCGCCGAATTCACCATCCGCTTCGTCGACGCGGAAGAGGGCCGCAGCCTGAACCGCGACTACCGCGAAAAGGACTACGCCACCAACGTGCTGACGTTCGCCTACAACGAAGGCGAAGAATTGGCCGAGGACGAGCCGACGCGCGCCGACATCATCCTGTGCACGGACGTGCTGGAGAAGGAAGCGGCGGAGCAGAAAAAAAGCGTGGAAGAGCACACGGCCCATCTGATCGTGCACGGCGTGCTGCATGCGCAGGGCTACGACCACATGGACGACGAGGAAGCGGCCGAGATGGAGGGGCTGGAAACGGAGATCCTCGCCAAGCTCGGCATTACCGACCCGTACGCGGACCCAAAATAAACCGCGCAGATTGGGGCGGTCGGTAGGTCGGGTAGGTCGGGTTAGCCCGCAGGGCGTAAGCCGACAACATCCGTCAACGTAACCGGAGCACCACAGTGTCAGATTACGCTGCGCTAATCTGACCTACGTACAAATAGCGCCAACGCACACACAAGGACACATGATGGGCACCTGGGCCACTGACGCCTTCGGCAACGACTACGCCATGGATTGGGCGCAGGACTTGCACGAATATAAAACACTGGAACTGGTCGAGACGACGCTCGACAACGTGATCGACAGCCAGGAAGCGGAGCTGGCAGCGCCGTTCGCCGCCGAGGCGCTGGCCGCGCTGGAAGTCATCGCGCGCCTCTTGGGCCAGCCCGGCGAGGACGACCCGGCCACGTTGGACGTGGACGAATGGGTGGCCGCCTGCAAGAAGAAGGTCACGCCGCCGCTGCTGGAAAAGGCCCGCCAGGCCTTCGACAAGATCGGCGCGGAAACGTCGGAACTGCGCCAGCTGTGGCAGGACAGCGAGCATTTCGCCGACTGGCAAGCCGACGTGGCAGCCTTGCGCGCGCGCGTGCTAGGCCCGGAAGCGGCGTAAAAGATCGCGCAACGGCGCACTTCAACGTATTAAATTTACATCAAAAGCGGGGAAATCCGGTATTCCCCCGCTTTTGGTGTATCCTATATCCCTTCGCAACAACGGCTCACGCCTCCTATGCCCGAGCACCCTAGTGGCGTCAGAACTGACGTCAAGCCCCACCGGTCACTGTTTGAACGCCTGACCGCACTCATTTCCCCCGAGCCAGAGAACCGTGCAGAATTGCTCGAAGTTCTACACGATGCGCATGAACGCAAGCTGATCGACGCCGACGCCCTGTCGATGATCGAAGGCGTGTTCCAGGTGTCGGATCTCTGTGCGCGCGACATCATGATTCCCCGCTCGCAAATGGATGTCATCGACATCAGCAAGCCGATCGAGGAATGGATGCCGGAAGTCCTGTCCACCGCCCACTCGCGCTTCCCCGCGATCGAAGGCGAGCGCGACAAGGTCATCGGCATCCTGCTGGCGAAAGACTTGCTGCGTTATTACGCAGAAGAAACTTTCGACGTGCGCGACATGCTGCGCCCCGCCATCTTCATCCCCGAATCGAAACGCCTGAATGTGCTGCTGCGCGATTTCCGCGCCAACCACAATCACATGGCCATCGTCGTCGATGAATACAGCGGCGTCGCCGGCCTGATCACCATCGAAGACGTGCTGGAACAGATCGTCGGCGATATCGAGGACGAATACGACTTCGATGAAGCCGAGGACAATATCCTCTCGCTCAAGGAAGGCCAGTTCGGCCCCCGCTGGCGCGTCAAGGCGCTGACCGAGATCGAACAGTTCAACGAGGAAGTGGGCAGCCACCTGGTGGACGACGACGTCGACACCATCGGCGGCCTGGTCTCGAAGTACCTGGGCCGCATGGCGCACAAGGGCGACATCTTCGACCTGGGCAATCTGCGTTTCGAGGTGCTGCGCGCCGACGCGCGCCAGGTGCACGTGCTGCTCGTCGAGCGCCTGCCCAATGTGCCGGAACTGGAACTCTGACATGCGCGTGCTGTAAATGCGTTTCAGACGCGCCGACCCCAACGCCCCCGCCAAACCGCCCCGCAGCACCTGGGCGCGCATGCTGACTGCCGCCGTCGCCGGCGCCGTCGCCGTGCTGGCGTTCGCCCCTTTCGGTTACTGGCCATTGCAGATCCTCAGCCTGGGCGTGCTGTTCTACCAGGTGCTGCGCGCGGCGAACGTCAAGTCCGGCGCGCTGATCGGCTGGGCCTACGGCTTCGGCTGGTGCGCGGCCGGCACGCACTGGCTGTACATCTCCATGCACCGCTATGGCGACATGGCCGCGCCGCTGGCCGCCATCGCCGTGGCCCTGCTGGCCCTCTTGATGGCCATCTACGTGGCCCTGGCCATGAGCGCGGCCGCCTGGCTGCGCCAGCGCTGGGTGCTGTCCCTGCCCGCCATGACCTTGCTGGTGCTGCCTGCCACGTGGACCCTGTTCGAATGGACGCGCGGCTGGCTGTTTACGGGTTTCCCGTGGCTGGCCACGGGCTACGCCCACAATGCCAGCCCGCTGGGCGGCTTCGCCCCCATCGTCGGATCGTACGGCCTGGGCTGGCTGGCGGCGCTGTCCGCCGGCGCCCTGCTGCTGCTAATCCACCCCTTGCATCGCACACGCTGGAGCGCCCTGGGCGGCGTCATCGCCCTGTACGCGGCCGGCGTCGGCTTGCAATACGTGAACTGGACCCACCCGGTCGGGCGCCCCATCACCGTGCGCCTGTTGCAGGGGAACGTGCCGCAGCAGCAGAAATTCGACCCCGGCTTCGTGCTGGGCGCCCTGCAGATGTACCAGAGCGCCATCACCAGCGCGCCGGCCGACCTGATCGCCACGCCGGAAACGGCCGTCACCGTGCTGCCGCACCAGCTGCCGCCAGGCTATCTGGATAGCCTGGCGACGTATGCGCAGCAGACGGGCAGCACGATTTTGGTCGGCATGCCCGTGCTCGACGAGCAGCAGCGCTTCTACAATGCGGCTGTGGGCATCACGCCCAACGGCACGCCGGGACCGTACTACCAGTACCGCAAGCACCATCTGGTGCCGTTCGGCGAATTCGTGCCGCCCGGCCTGCACTGGTTCGTCGCCATGATGGCCATCCCGCTGGGCGACATGGGCCGCGGCGCCGAGGTGCAGGCGCCGCTGCAGGTACGCGACCAGCTGGTACTGCCGAATATCTGCTACGAAGATCTGTTTGGCGAGGAAATCGCCGGCCAGCTGGCCAGCGCCCACCGGCATGGCAAGCAGTCGGCCTCCGTGCTGCTGAATATCTCGAACCTGGCCTGGTTCGGCGACTCGATCGCCATCCCCCAGCATCTGCAGATTTCGCAGATGCGCAGCCTGGAAACGGGCCGCCCCATGCTGCGCTCGACGAACACGGGCGCCACGGCCGTCATCGACGGCAAGGGCGTCGTGCAAAGCCTGCTGCCGCCGGAACAGCAAGCCACCCTGGCGGCCAAGGTGCAGGGCATGGGCGGCATGACGCCATACATTCTGTACGGCAACAAACTGGTGCTGGCCCTGGCCGCGCTGGCCCTGCTGACGGCCTTCCTGCTGTCGCGCGCCGCGCGCCGTGCCCGCGTCGCGCAGCAATAAGCGGCCGATATTGCCCGAAGAGTCACAGTGGGCCCGTAAAAACCGCTAAAATTAGCAAAACCCCGGCCCGGACGCGCTTGTTAGCAGCGTGCGGGCTTCAAGCAAACCTTAACAAAGCGCAGCCTCCCGCGCGGCGAACTCATACGATGCTCACATTTCAACAAATTATCCTGACCTTGCAAACCTATTGGGACAAGCAAGGTTGCGCCCTGCTCCAGCCTTACGACATGGAAGTCGGCGCCGGCACCTTCCACACCGGCACCTTCCTGCGCGCGATCGGCCCGGAACCGTGGCGAGCCGCGTATGTGCAGCCGTCGCGCCGCCCGAAAGATGGCCGCTATGGCGAAAACCCGAACCGCATGCAGCACTACTACCAGTACCAGGTGGTCTTGAAACCGGCGCCGGAAAACATCCTCGACCTGTATCTGGGTTCGCTGGCCGCGCTGGGCCTGGACTTGAAGCAGAATGACGTGCGCTTCGTCGAAGACGACTGGGAAAGCCCGACCCTGGGCGCCTGGGGCCTGGGCTGGGAAGTCTGGCTGAACGGCATGGAAGTGACCCAATTTACCTACTTCCAGCAAGTGGGCGGCCTCGATTGCAAGCCCGTGCTGGGCGAGATCACCTACGGCATCGAACGCCTGGCCATGTATCTGCAGGGCGTGGAAAACGTGTACGACCTGGTGTGGACGGAGTGGGAAGAAAACGGTATTACGAAAAAACTGACCTACGGCGACGTCTTCCACCAGAACGAAGTGGAGCAATCGACCTACAACTTCGAGCACGCGAATACGGACCTGCTGTTCGAACAGTTCGGCAATTACGAAGCGGAAGCGAAGCGCCTGATCGAGCTGCAACTGACCCTGCCCGCCTACGAGAAAATCATGAAGGCCTCGCACAGTTTCAATATGCTGGACGCGCGCGGCGCCATCTCGGTAACGGAACGCGCCGCCTATATCGGCCGCGTGCGCACCCTGTCGCGCCTGGTGGCGCAAGCCTATTACGACTCGCGCGAACGCCTCGGTTTCCCGATGCTGCCCGCCGCAGACCAACCCGCCGCCGCTTGATCGCCTAGCTCATACACCGCCGTACCAGACAAGAACACCATGAACCAAACACTGCTCATCGAACTGCTGACCGAAGAACTGCCGCCGAAAGCGCTGGCCAAACTGGGCGCCGCCTTCACGGCCGGCATCGTCAACGGCCTGAAAGCGCGCGACTTCCTGGAAGCCGACAGCGTCGCCACCAGCTACGCCTCGCCGCGCCGGCTGGCCGTCTCCATCACCAACGTGCGCGAAGTCTCGCCCGATAAATCGATCCGCGAAAAAGTCCTGCCCGTCTCCGTGGCGCTGGACGCGAACGGCAACGGCACGCCGCCGCTGGCCAAGAAACTGGCCGCGCTGGGCTTCCCCGAGCTGACGGTGGCCGAGCTGGAACGCGCCGCCGACGGCAAGGCGGACAGCTTCTTCTACACCTACACGGCGCCCGGCAGCCAGCTCGCCACGGGCGCGCAGGCCGCCTTGACCGAATCCTGCGCCAAGCTGCCGATTCCAAAACTGATGAGCTATCAGCGCCCGGACGGCACCACCGTGCAATTCGTGCGCCCGGCCCACAGCCTGATCGCCCTGCACGGCATCAATATCCTGCCCCTGACCCTGCTGGGCTTGAGCGCCGGCCGCACCACCCTGGGCCACCGTTTCCTCACCGACGGCGAACCGATCACCATCGCGCACGCGGAAAACTATGCGCCGTCGCTGATCCTCAACGCCAGCGTCATCGCCAGCAACGAGGAGCGCAAGGAGCGCATCCGCGCCCAGCTGCTGGACAAGGCCGGCGCCGACCAGGTGCTGATGCCCGAAGCGCTGCTCGACGAAGTCACGGCCCTGGTCGAATGGCCGGTCGTGTATGAGTGCCACTTCGAGGAAGAATTCCTGGCCGTGCCGCAGGAATGCCTGATCCTCACCATGCAGACGAACCAGAAATATTTTGCGCTGACGGACAGCGAAGGCAAGCTGCGCTCGCGCTTCCTGATCGTCTCGAACATCGAAACGGACACGCCCGAGCACATCATCGGCGGCAACGAGCGCGTCGTGCGCCCGCGCCTGTCCGACGCCAAGTTCTTCTTCGAGCAGGACAAGAAGAAGACCCTCGCATCGCGCCTGCCGCTGCTGGCCAACGTCGTCTACCACAACAAGCTGGGCACGCAAGCGGCGCGCACAGAGCGCGTCAAGTCGCTGGCTGGCGCCATCGCCGCCAAATTGAATTACGACGTGGCCCTGGCCGAACGGGGCGCCCTGCTGGCCAAGGCCGATCTGCTGACCGACATGGTGGGCGAATTCCCCGAACTGCAAGGCATCATGGGCACGTACTACGCGCGCCATGACGGCGAACCGGAAGAAGTGGCGCTGGCCGCCTCCGAACACTACCAGCCGCGCTTTGCCGGCGACAGCCTGCCGTCCACCGCCACCGGCACCGCCGTGGCCCTGGCCGACAAGCTCGAAACCCTGGTCGGCATCTGGGCCATCGGCCTGGCGCCCACGGGCGACAAGGACCCGTTCGCGCTGCGCCGCCACGCCCTGGGCGTGCTGCGCATGCTGCTGGAAAAACGCCTGCCCTTGTCGATCCAGGGCTTGCTGGGCGATGCCGCCGCGCAGTTCGCAGCCGTGCCAGGCTTCAAGGACCCGGTCGCGGATGTGACCACCTTCATGCTGGACCGCCTGCGCGGCATCCTGCGCGAGCGCGGTTTCTCGCCGAATGAAATCGAAGCCGTCGTGGCGCAGAATCCCGACCGCCTGGACGACATCGTGCAGCGCCTGGAAGCCGTGCAGGCGTTTGCCGCGCTGCCGGAAAGCGCCTCGCTGGCAGCCGCCAACAAGCGCATCACGAACATCCTGAAAAAGAACGAGGAAGCCGTGAGCCAGGTCGCCGCCGGCGGCGTCAACGTGGCGCTGCTGCAGGACGAGGCGGAGAAAAAACTCGCCGCCGCCGTCTCTCGCGTGCAGCCGGAAGTCGACGCAGCCTTCGCAAAGGGCGATTTCACCAGCACCCTGCAAACCCTGGCGCAGCTGCGCGACGACGTCGACGGCTTCTTCAACGACGTGATGGTAATGGCCGAGGATGTCGCCCTGCGCAACAACCGCCTGGCCTTGCTGTCGTCCTTGCACGGCATGATGAACCGCGTGGCCGACATTTCCAAGCTGGCGGCATAATGGGGACTCCGGCGCTGAAACTGATTATTCTCGACCGCGACGGCGTCATTAATCATGACTCGCCGGACTTCATCAAGTCGCCGGCCGAATGGCTGCCGATTCCCGGCTCGCTCGAAGCGATCGCCCGCCTGAACCAGGCCGGCTATCGCGTCGTCGTCGCCTCGAACCAGTCGGGCATCGCGCGCGAATACTTCGACATGACGGTATTGAACGCGATCCACCAGAAGATGCACACGCTGGCGCAGCAGGTGGGCGCCGATATCGACGCCATCTTCTTTTGCCCGCACGCGGGCGCGGACAATTGCGACTGCCGCAAGCCGAAACCGGGCATGTTCCATGAAATCTCGCAGCGCTACAACACCAGCCTGAAAGGCGTGCCCACCGTCGGCGATTCGCTGCGCGACCTGCAGGCCGGCTTCATCAGCGGCTGCGTGCCCTACCTGGTCTTGACGGGCAAGGGCGAAAAGACCAACGACACGGGTGGCCTGCCGCCTGGCACCCAGGTCTTCCCGGACCTGGGCGCCGTCGTCAGCCACCTGCTCAAGGCGCCAGCGGCACCAGCGCCCACCGTGGCATTCAGTATCTAATCTTCGGAGAACCGCATTGCGTAATATTTCCCTGTTCCTGCGATCCCTGCTGTTCATGATCATCATGATCGTGGCCACCATCGTCTGGGCCTGCGTGTGCTTTTTTGCCGCGCCATTGAGCTACAACAAGCGCTATTGGGTCACCTCGCGCTGGAACGTGTTTATCCTGTGGTGTGCCAAGGTTATTTGCGGCATCCGCTATGAAGTCAAGGGCGCCGAGAACTTCCCCGACGCGCCGGCCATCGTGCTGTCGAAGCACCAGTCGGCATGGGAAACCATCTTCTTGCTGCCTAGCCTGCCCCGTCCGCTGGTATATGTGTTCAAGAAGGAGATCCTGTACATTCCCTTCTTCGGCTGGGCCATGGCGCTGCTGCGCATGATCCCCATCGACCGCAAACAGGGCAAGCATGCGTTCAAGAGCGTGGTCGCGCATGGCAAGCGCCGCCTGGCCGACGGCCAATGGATTATCATGTTCCCTGAAGGCACCCGCATTCCCGTGGGCCAGGCGGGCAAGTACAAGAGCGGCGGCACGCGTCTGGCCATCGCCACGGGCGCCGTGGTGGTGCCGATTGCGCACAATTCAGGCGAGTGCTGGCCCAAGCAGTCATTCCTCAAACGCCCGGGGCTGATCACCGTCTCGATAGGCAAACCGATTTCGCCGGAAGGGCAAACCCCGGACAGCATGATGCAACAGGTGGAAAATTGGATAGAATCAGAAATGCGCGTCATTTCGCCTCACGCCTACAACGCTGGCTAGACGGCATCAGCGCGGTCATCCAGGAGCCGACACTGCGCCAGCAGATGAAGACCATCAAGGTCGGCGACCAGCAACTGGATTTGTTCGCGCATGACGTCTCGACCAGCACGCCCCCGGCGGTGCGCTCCACGGCACCGCCAGCGCCGCCCGTGGCGCCACCGGTAGTGGCGCCCGCGCCGCCCATCGTTCGCCCCGCTCCGCCTCCCCTGCCTTCCCCGCCACGCTCCGCCGATGGCCCGCCGCTGCGCCAGCTGCAGCTGGGCAGCCACCTCGTCGAATTCGCCCTGCGCCGCTCCACGCGCCGTTCCATCGGCTTCATGATCGACGATAACGGCTTGCGCGTGACGGCGCCCAAGCGCGTCACCCTGGCCGAAATCGACAACGCCATCCGCGCCAAGCAAGGCTGGATCGTCTCGAAGCTGCTGGAACGGGGCGAGCGCAAGGTGCAGCGCCAGCAGCGCCCGCCCGTGGCATGGGTCGATGGCGCCGTGCTGCCCTACCTCGGTGGCGAGATCACCTTGCGGCTGCACCAGGCGCCGCGCCACCGCGCCAGCTTCCAGCGCGAGACGAATGAACTGCACGTGTGGGTCACGCCCACGGGCAGCGAGCAGCAATTGAAGGAAAAAGTGAAGGGCTGGTTCCAGCACGAGGCGCGCCAGCTGTTCGAGGCGCGCCTGGACCTGTATGCGGACAAGCTGGGCGTGCGCTACGATTCGCTGTCGCTCTCGTCGGCCGGAACGCGCTGGGGCAGCTGCACCATCGAGCGCAAGATCCGCCTGAACTGGCGCCTGATCCACTTCGCCCTGCCGCTGATCGATTACGTCGTGGCGCACGAACTGTCGCACCTGCTGGAAATGAACCACAGCCCCCGCTTCTGGGCCACCGTGGAATCGATCTATCCCGATTACGACGGCGCCAAGCAGGCGCTCAGGAAACGCTCGCAGGAGCTGCCGGTGTTGTTCGCGTAAACAATATTGTTGGCCGCGACTGTCGGATTACGCGCCCTGCGCTAATCCGACCTACCTTCATCATGGCAGCAGTCGCGTAGTTCGGATTAGCGCGCTAGCGCGTAATCCGACAACATTATTGGCCGCGCCGCCGTCACCGCAACAGCGGTTGAATCGCCGCGATGGTGCGCGGCGTGGCGCCCCGGTGCTGGCTGGCGAACGCCAGCGCCTTTTGCCCCATCGACGATAACCGCGCGGGATCCTGCAGCAGCGCCGACGCCTGCGCCATCAGCGCGTCGGCGTCCGCCACCAGCGCGGCACCGCCAGCGGCAATCGCCTGCTCGGTGACCAGCGCGAAATTGAAGGTGTGCGGGCCGATCAGCACGGGCTTGCCCAGCGCCGCCGGTTCGATCAGGTTTTGCCCGCCCAGCGGCAGCAGGCTGCCGCCGACGAACGCGCAATCGCAGGCCGCGTAATATGCAAACATCTCGCCCATCGAGTCGCCCAGCAGCACCTGCGTGCCCGCCGCAATGGTATCGTCCTGCGCCAGGCCCGACCTGCGCTGCACGGCCAGACCCTGCGCCGCGATCAGTTTTTCCACCTCGTCGAAGCGCTGCGGATGGCGCGGCACGATCAACAGCAGCGCATTTTCCGGCAGGTTGGCGCGGGTAAAGGCATCGAGGATCAGCGGCTCCTCGCCTTCGCGCGTGCTGGCGCACAGCAGCACGGGACGCGCACCGATGGCCGCGCGCAGCGCCGCCCCCGTCGCCAGGGCCGCCCCGGGCACGACGACGTCGAACTTGATGCTGCCCGTGACGACCACGTCCCGCACGCCCAGCTGACGCACGCGATCGGCGTCGTCCTGCGTCTGCGCCGCCACCAGACTGATGCCGCGCGCCGCGTCGGCAATGAGCTTGCCAAGGCGCTGCGCCTTGCCCAGCGAACGCTGCGACAAGCGCGCATTGGCCAGCACCACGGGCACTTTGTAGCGATTGCATTGGTGGATCAGATTCGGCCACACTTCCGTCTCCATCAGGATGCAGATGCGCGGCGTAAAGTGGCGGATGAAACGGGCCGGCATGGCGCCCGTGTCGTACGGCAGATAGCTTTGCACCAGGCGCGCGCCGTGTTTGGCGAACAGCGACTTGCCCGTGGCGCGCCCCGTCGGCGTCATGTGCGTGAGGACGATGCGGCACGCGGGCCAGGCCGCCAGCAGCGCATCGATCAGCGGCTCGGCCGCGCGCGTCTCGCCGACGGAGACGGCGTGCAGCCAGATGGTGTCCGCAGCAGGTGCCGGCTGGCGGCCGTAAAAGCCCAGGCGTTCGGCCCAGTGCTGGCGATAGCCGGGTTCCTGGCGGCCGCGCAGCCACAGCCGCGCCAGCACCAGGGGCAAGGCCAGCCACCAGGCGAGGGTATAAAGAAGTCGCATGATTGTTTGATGTTAAAGTCAGGCGGGAGGATAGTCGGCCAGCAGGCGCCGCGCCGCGGCCAGCACTTCGGGCACGCCGGGCGGCGCGCCCTTGTCGCCCAGGTTGATGATTTTCGGCGACCAGTTGCCTTCCGTTTTCCACAGCGGCGAATCGGCATAGATTTCCACCGTCGGGCGCACAAAGGCGGCCGCGATATGCGTCAGGCCCGTATCGACGCCGATCACCAGCGCCGCGTGGCGCGCCAGCAGGGTGGCGTCGCCCATCGACAATTTTGGCAGCACGCGGGCGTTCGGCAGGCCGTCCGCCAGCTGTTCGGCTTCCGCCTTTTCCTTGGGCGAGCCCCAGGGCAGCAAAATCGGCATGGGCGCGAGCGCGTGGCCCAGGGCGATCCAGTTTTCCGGCGCCCATTTCTTGGCGTCGCGCGCGGTACCGTGGAAATACACGCAGTAAGGAGCCTCGCCCATCCAGTCCGGGCGCGGTTCGCTGCCGGAGACTTCCGGCAAGCCGAAATCGGCCGGCGTGTCGGCCGTGTAGCCGAGCGCTGCGGCGGCCACCAGGCGGCCGCGCGCTACCGCATGCGTGCGCGGGTCGAGCGGAATGCTTTTGGTGTGGAACAGGCGTGAAATGCCTTCGTAGCCGGAGCCTTCGCTGCCATTGGCCAGGCCGACCTTCTGTCCGCCCGGCGCCAGGCGCGCGGCGCCCATGATGATGCCCGTCTTGAGCAAGCCCTGGGTATCGAACACATAATCGTAGCGCGTCTGGCGCAGGCTGCGGAAGAAGGCGGCGATTTCCGCGCGCGTCTCCTTCTTGCCCAGGCTCTTGCGCCAGCGCCGCAGCGCGAACGGGAAGATGGTATCCACGCGCGGGTTCAGGCGCACCAGACTGGTGTAGCCTTCCTCGACCACCCAGTCGATGGTCGCGTTCGGGAAATGGCGGGCGATGTCCGCCACCATCGGCAGGTTATGCAGCACGTCGCCCAGCGAAGATACCCGCACCAGCAGGATTTTCAAGGGCGCCTGTGCGTCAGATTGACCGGCCATGCTGTCAGAACGGCAGGACAGCGTCTGGCTTGGCGGCCAGGATCACGCTCTTGAACTGTCCCTGGATGCGCGCCAGGGCCGCCGGCGTTTCCGCTTCGAAGCGCATGACGATCACCGGCGTGGTGTTCGATGAACGGGCCAGGCCGAAACCGTCCGCGTATTCCACGCGCAGGCCGTCGATGGTGATGATCTGTTCATTGCCGGGGAAGACGGCGTCGCGGCGCAGCATGTCCATCAGCGCGACGTTCTCGCCCTCCTTCAGTTCCAGGTGCAGTTCCGGCGTGCTGTCGGACTGCGGCAGGGAATTCAACAGGGCCGAAGGATCGGCTTCGCGCGTGAGGATTTCCAGCAGGCGCGCGGCCGAATACAGGCCGTCGTCGAAACCGTACCAGCGGTCCTTGAAGAAGATATGGCCGCTCATTTCGCCGCCCAGCGGCGCACCCGTCTCGCGCAGCTTGGCTTTCACCAGCGAGTGGCCCGTCTTGTACATCAGCGGCACGCCGCCATGCTTGCTGATCCACGGCGCCAGGTGGCGCGTGCATTTCACGTCGTACAGGATCTGCGCGCCCGGATGGCGCGTCAGCACGTCGGCGGCGAACAGCATCATCTGGCGGTCAGGGTAGATGATCTGGCCATCCTTGGTGACCACACCCAGGCGGTCGCCGTCGCCGTCGAAGGCGATGCCGATTTCGGCATCCGTCTCAGCCAGGCAGCGGATCAGGTCCTGCAGGTTTTCCGGATGCGCGGGATCCGGATGGTGATTCGGGAAGTTGCCATCGACTTCGCAGAACAGTTCGATGACTTCGCAGCCCATGCCGCGGAACAGGTCGCCCGCGAACGCGCCGGCCACGCCATTGCCGCAGTCGACGGCGATCTTGATCGGGCGCGCCAGCTTGACGTCGCCCAGGATGCGCTCCAGGTAGGCCGTGCGGATATCATGCGTGGCGTAGCTGCCAGGCTTGGCGCTGGCGCTGCCGTCGTGCGCGACGATGCTGTGGTACAGCGCCTGGATCGCTTCGCCGTGGATGGCCTCGCCGGCCAGCACCATCTTGAAGCCGTTGTAGTCGGGCGGATTATGGCTGCCCGTGACCATGATGCCGGAGCGCGTGTCGAGCACATTCGTGCCGAAATAGACCATCGGCGTGGCCACCACGCCCAGGTCGATCACGTCGACGCCTGCCGCTTGCAAGCCCTGCGCCAGCGCCGCCGTCAATTCCGGTCCCGACAGGCGGCCATCGCGGCCGATCACCACCCGCTGCTCGCCCTTGGCCAGGGCGGCCTGGCCAAATGCCTGACCGATCTTGTGGGCCACGCTGGCATCGAGGGTTTTGGCGATGATGCCGCGAATATCGTAGGCCTTGAAGATCGTTCTGGACAATGGAAGCATGGTGTGGGCGGTATCTAAAAGAAGAAATAAGGGTCTAAATAAGGGGGTAAATAAGGTACCAGGCAAGGTGCGGCGCGCGGCTGCCGCCTTGCTGCTGCGCCAAGAGTATACCGAATTATACGCGCAGCAGATCGATCGACTTGCCCGATTCCACCCACTGCCTGACCCACAGCGGCTGGCGGCCACGGCCTGTCCATTGCTCGTTCGCGTTGTCAGGATGGCGGTAACGCACCGCGACTTTGCCCGTGCGCGGGTGCAAGCCATCGAGTATCAGCTGTTTCAGCGGAATGCCCGCCTGCTGCGCGATGGCCATGATCTGTTCGCGCGCCTTGTTCAAGTCTTCGCGCTCGCGGCTGTTCAATTCCTGCTTGACGTTATCTTCCAGTTTGCGCAATTCCAGCATCGTCATTGTCGACAGATCCATTGGTACATCCTTTATATTAATTTAAATAATAAAATCACGTGGAATATACTACATTGCATAAACCTCCGCGCGCCATTGCATAATCGATCGCCAATTGAATCACGGCCATCGGTTTATTTAGCGGCCCAACATTAAGATTAAATGAAGAATATGCAGCAGGCACGCGTGAAAATTGAATAAACATGAATGAAATGGCATTCCCGCATGCCTGAGCGGCGTGCCGGCGGATAATGACCGATATCTGCCAGCGAGAAGTGCCGCCCAATTAAATTCCCATTCAGCATAACCGGCACCCGCATTTTTCCCCGCCGGCCATACGCGCATTCAGGCCGCAGCCAGAAATGCCCCCAACGCCAAAGGGCAGGCATGCTTATAATGCAGGCGCGTAGTTCACTTCACCCCGGCACATATGAAAACTTACTTTATCGGCGATCTGCAAGGCTGCCATGCACAAACCGTCGAATTGATCGAGCGTATCCAGGCGGCGGCGGACGGCCCGTACCGCCTGCTGTTCGCGGGCGACTTGATCAATCGCGGCCCGGCCTCGCTGGCCACCCTGCGCCACGTACGTGCGCTGGCCCGGCAAGGCCTGGCCGACAGCGTCCTGGGCAACCATGACTTGCACTTGCTGGCCGTGGCCAACGGCATCCGGCCCGAGCACGCGTCCGACACCCTCGCGGAAATCCTCGATGCGCCCGACCGCGAGGAGTTGATCGACTGGCTGCGCCGGCGGCCGCTGGCACTGGAACACGACGGCCATGTGCTCGTGCATGCGGGCTTGCTGCCGCAATGGAGCGCGGCCCAGGCCCTGTCCCTGAGCGGGGAAGTATCGGCCATGCTGCGCAGCGACGGCTGGATGGCGTTCCTGCGTACCATGTACGGCAACGAGCCTGCCGCCTGGCGCGACGACCTGCAGGGCGCCGACCGGCTACGCTGCATCGTCAACGCCATGACGCGGCTGCGCTTTTGCACGCCGGACGGCGTGATGGACTTCAAGATGAAGGAAAGCGGCAGCCCGCCGCCAGGCTCCGGCCTGCTGCCGTGGTTCGACGTGCCGGGCCGGCGCAGCGCGGGCGACACCATCGTCTTCGGCCACTGGTCGGCGCTGGGATTGCAGTTGCGGCCACGCCTGATCGGCCTCGATAGCGGCTGCGTGTGGGGCGGAAAACTGTCGGCCGTGTGCCTGGAGGACCGCTCGCTGCTGCAAGTCGACTGCCCCACGTTCCAGCAGCACGGCGGCAAGCGGTAAGCCGCATCGCGCATATGCTTAGTCGAAATCGGTCGTTTGCCGTGCGGCGCGCCGCCCGTATGATGCAGCTTTTGCCATTGCGATCCCATGCATCCTGATACCGACAAGCTGGCGCGCTGGCTGCTCGGCAGCCTGGAACTCGACACCGCCGTCCTGCACGTGGGCCAGTACTGCGGCCGCTGGCGCGCTTCCACGGCGGGGCGGGAACTGGGCAGCTTCCACCTGGTGCTCGATGGCCACTGCTATTTGCACCTCGACGGCGCGGCGCCGATCGCGCTCGGCCCGCGCGACGGCATCTTCCTGCTGCGCGACTTGCCGCACTTTCTCAGTCCCCACAGCGATCCGCTGCAGGCGGTGAGCGCGCAAGCCATGCTGCCGCTGCAAACGCCCACGCAGCAGCCGGCGACGGCGCTGGCCTGCGGCTTCTTTCAATTTCGCGGCGCCCTCTCCGCGCTGATCGTCGACTCGTTTCCGCCGTATCTGCTGATACGCGGCGACGCGCCCGCCTTCAGCGCCGCCGCCGCGCTGTTCGACCTGATCCTGGCGGAGGCCGGCGGCGACCCGGAACAGCCGTCGCCGCTCATCGCGCGCCTGGTTGAACTGCTGTTCTTCTACCTGATCCGCCATGTGGCGCAGGGCGAGCAGGTGGCGGCCGGCCTGCTGTCGTTGCTGCACCAGCCCGCATTTTCCCCGCTGCTCGAACGCATGCTCGACGCCCCCGCCGACGACTGGTCAATCGAGAACATGGCCAAGGCGGCCTGCATGTCGCGCGCCAGCTTCTGCAAGCATTTCGCCAGCGCCAGCGGCCACTCGCCGGCCCAGTTCCTGCTCCTGCTGCGCATGAAGATCGCCGCGCGGCGGCTGCACGACGGCGTCTCCGTCGAACGCGCCGCCGAACTGGTGGGCTACCGCTCGCACGCCGCCTTTACACGGGCCTTCAAGCGGGTCACGGGCGAACAGCCGGGCGCCTACCGGCGCGACCAGCGATTGCGCCAGCTGGCCAGCTGAAATCAAGGATCACACATTCGCAGACGAACGAGCACAAAAGGACGACGCTGACGTCTGTTGCGTGAAGGTCATGGCCGATATAATGCCCGGGTGACTTACTAACTTAGCAAGGTACCCCATGTCCCGTCTGACGCTGCACACTCTCGATACCGCCCCGGCCGACAGCCGTCCCTTCGTGGAAAAGGCCATCGCCAACAATGGCTTCCTGCCCAACCTGATCGGCGTGCTGGCCAATGCCCCGCTGGCCCTGGAAACCTATCTGACCGTCTCCGGCATCAATGCGCGCGCCAGCCTGACCCTGATGGAGCGCGAAGTGGTGCAGATCACGGCCGCGCGCATCCATGGCTGCGATTTCTGCATCGCCGGCCATAGCGCCATCTCGCTGAAAAAAGCGGGCCAGACACCGGACACGGTGCGCGCCCTGCAGCACGGCCAGCCGACGGGCGATACGAAGCTCGACGCCGTCGCCGCCTTCGCCACGGCCGTCATCGCCGCGCGCGGCGCAGTCGCCGACAGCGACTATCAAGCCTTCCTGGCCGCCGGCTACAACGAGCAGCAGGCGCTCGAAGTTGTGCTGGGCATCAGCCTGGCCACCCTGTGCAATTTCTCCAACAGCCTGGCCGGCACGCCCGTCAATCCGCAATTGACGCCCTACCTGCCCGGCGCCGTCTGACATGGCGAACCTCACTCACTGGCTGCACATGCACGCCGACCAGCTCGACCAATCGCCGGAACTGGCTGAAACCGTTTTGCCGGCCCTCGCCGGCGACAAGCTGCTGGCCATCGGCGTGCCGCAGGAACACGGCGGCGCGGGCGGCGACGTGCGCGACGCCATCGAGGCCATCGCCAAGGTGGCCGAGCAATCGGTGACGGCGGCCTTTGTCTTCTGGGGCCAGCGCTGCTTCATCGAATTCCTGCTGCAAAGCGAGAACCGCGCGCTGGCCGAGCGCCGCTTGCCCGGCCTGCTGGCCGGCACGCAGGCAGGCGCCAGCGGTTTGTCGAACGCGATGAAATTCTTGTCCGGCATCGAACAGCTGCAAATCACGGGCGCGCGCCACGGCGACGGCTTGCTGGTCGACGGCGGCCTGGCCTGGGTGACCAACCTGCGCAAGGCGGGCTTTGTCGCGGCGGCCGCCGTGGCGCCCGACGACGGCGCGCCGCCCGTCATCGTCGCCTTCGACAGCGGCACGGCGGGCGTCAAGCGCAGCGACGACCTGGACCTGATCGCCCTGCGCGGCAGCAATACGGCTTCCGTCAAGCTGGCGCAGGTGCACATCCCCGCCGCGGACATCATCAGCGACAACGCGCCGGCCTGGCTACCGCAGGTGCGCCCATCGTTCCTCGGCATGCAGTGCGGCCTGTCGATCGGCCTGGCGCGCGCCAGCCTGGCGCAGGCGGCGCAAATCTCGGCCGGCTCGCGCAACCAGCTCACGCCGCGCATCGAAGCGCTGCAAGCGACCCTCGAAAGCGCCGTCGCTACCCTGCTGGCCGGCGTGCACGATGGCCGCTTCAAGACGCAGGCGCCGGCCATGTTCCGCTTGCGCATACAGCTGGCCGACGTGCTGCAGCAGGCGCTGATGCTGGAACTGCAAGCCATGGGCGGGCGCGCCTACCTGAACGCCGAGCAGCAGGGCTTTGCCCGCCGCTGGCGCGAATCGTCGTTCATCCCCATCGTCACCCCCAGCCTGACGCAGTTGCAATCGGCCTTGCAGCTGTTCGACAGCCAGCAGGCGGCCAAGGCGGGAGTATCGGCATGAGTGTAGCGGATTGGGCCTTGCAGGCGCAGGATCTGAGCTTTTCCTATGCGGGCGCCGCGCCCGTCTTCCAGCACGTCTCGCTGGGCGTGCGCAAGCGCGAGATCGTCTGCCTGCTGGGCGGCAGCGGCTGCGGCAAGTCAAGCCTGCTGCGCGTGCTGGCCGGCTTGCAGCCGCCATCGACGGGCGCCATTCAATTCCTGGACGCGCCCATGCGCGAACCGGATCCGCGCAGCGCCCTCGTCTTCCAGCAGGCGAGCCTTTTGCCCTGGCTGAACGTCACGGGCAACGTGGGCTTCGGCCTGGACTTCAAGCACCAGCCGCAGCTGACGCGCGCGGCGCACCAGGCGCGCGTGGCGCAAGCCATCGAAGCGGTGGGCCTGAAGGGCCGCGAAAAACTGTATCCATCCGCGCTGTCGGGCGGCATGGCGCAGCGCGTGGCGCTGGCCCGCGCGCTGGCGCGCGAACCGGAACTGCTGTTCGCCGACGAACCGTTTTCCGCGCTCGACGCCATCACCCGCGCCGAGATGCAGTCGCTGCTGGTCGACGTGGTGCACCGCTGGCACACGGCCGTGCTGCTGGTCACGCACGATATCGACGAAGCCATCCTCGTCGCCGACCGCATCCTGCTCATGGGCGGCAAGCCGGGCAACATCGTGCGCGAATGGCACGTCGCCATCGACCAGCCGCGCATCGGCCACAGCGCCGAGGTGATCGCCCTCAAGATGGACATTCTCGACGCCCTGCAGGCGCTGCAAAAGCAGGACCAGCAGCCGGCCCTCGCCCCACTATAACCAATCGGAACACTTTCATGTCCCTCCCAGAAAATAACAACCCCCTGCATATCTGCGCCTCGTCCGATTGCGACTGCGGCCTGACGCGGCGCGACTTCCTGCGCATGTCGGCCCTGGCCACGGCCAGCGTCGCCTCGCCGCTGCTGTTCGCCGGCGACGCCATGGCCCAGCAAGGCCCGAAAGGCGACGACCAGCCCGTCAAGATCGGCTACCTGCCCATCACCGACGCCACCCCGCTGCTCGTCGCGCACGCGCGCAAGCTGTTCGAGGCGGAAGGCTTGCAGGCGGAAACGCCGCGCCTGTTCCGCAGCTGGGCGCAGATCATCGAAGCCTTCGTGGCAGGCCAGGTCAACGTCATCCACCTGCTGTCGCCGGCCACCCTGTGGGTGCGCTACGGCGCCAAGTTCCCGGCCAAGGTCGTCGCCTGGAACCACGTCAACGGCTCCGCGCTGACGGTGGCCAACGAGATCAACAAGGTCTCCGACCTGGGCGGACGCACGGTCGCCATCCCGTTCTGGTACTCGATCCACAACATCCTGCTGCAGCAAATCCTGTCCTCGAATGGCCTGACGCCCGTCACGCGCGCGCGCAACGCGGCCATCAAGCCGAATGAAGTCAACCTGATCGTGCTGGCGCCGGCCGAAATGGTCTCGGCCCTGGCCAGCAAGTCGATTGCCGGCTACATCGTGGCAGAACCATTCAATGCGGCGGCGGAAAACGCCGGCATCGGCAAGATCCTGCGCTTCTCGGGCGACGTGTGGAAAAATCATGCGTGCTGCGTCACCTTCCTGTCCGAGCGCGACATCAACACGCGTCCGGAATGGGCGCAAAAGGTCACCAACGCCATCGTCAAGGCGCAGCTGTGGACACGCACGAACCAGGTCGACACGGCCAAGCTGCTGTCGAACGTGGGCGAGCACCGCTACACGCCGCATCCGCTGCAGGTGCTGACCAAGGTGCTGGCCACCACCGATTACGCCGGCTATGAAAAGCAGGGCCTGATCGTGCACAAGAACTGGCAGCAGCGCCGCATCGACTTCCAGCCGTATCCGTTTGCCTCGTACACGGAAGAACTGGTGCGCGCCATCGGCCGCACCAAGGTCGAAGGCGATACGCGCTTCCTGGCCAATCTCGATCCGAAGTTCGCCGCGCGCGACCTGGTCGATGACCGCTTCGTGCGCAAGGCCATCACGGCAGTCGGCGGCCCGGCCGCCTTCGGCTTGCCGGCCAACCTGCTGCGCAGCGAAACCGTGGCGGTCTGACGATGGCAAGCAAGTTGTTGACGAAGTTCGGCCTGCCCCTGGTGGGGCTGGCCTGTGCCTTGCTGTTGTGGTCCGTGGGCGTGACGGCGCTGGAGAAATCCACGCCGATCGCCACCGCCTTTGCGCCCTTGCCCACGGCGCTGGCGTTCAAGGAGATGCTGGGCGGTTCGGATATCTGGCTGCACGTGGTATTGAGCCTGCAAAGGGTGGCCGTTGGCCTGGGACTGGCGATCGTCATCGGCGTGCCGCTGGGCGTGCTGGTGGCCATGTCGAAAAGCTTTTCCGGCGCGGCCATGCCGCTGTTCCAGCTGCTGCGCATGATTTCGCCGCTGTCCTGGATGCCGATCGCCGTGATGGTGCTGGGGGTGGGCGACGCGCCCGTATACTTCCTGCTGGCGTTTGCGGCCGTCTGGTCCATCCTGCTCAATACGGCGGCCGGCGTGGCGCGGCTCGATCCGAACTGGCTGCTGCTGGCGCGCAGCCTGTCGGCCACGCGCAGCGAAATCGTCTTCAAGGTGATTTTGCCGGGCATCACGGCCGATATCCTGACGGGCGTGCGCCTGGCCATCGGCATCATCTGGATCGTGCTGGTGCCGGCGGAAATGCTGGGCGTGTCGGCCGGCCTCGGCTACTTCATCCTCGACACGCGCGACCGCCTCGCGTATTCGGAACTGATGGCCGCCATCGTGCTGATCGGGATGTTAGGTTTTATCCTCGACTACCTGGCCCGCGCCGCGCATGCGCGCTGGCTGCACGTCAAGAACTAGGCCGCCTTTTCCAGCGGCAGCGCAGCGGCCACCGCCGCCTGCGTTGCCGCCGCCAGTTCGCGGCGGTGCGCGTCGGCCGTCGCCACTGGCGCCAGGCAGGTCAGGCGCGCCGTGATCGGCGGGCCGCTCAGGATCGCCACCATGCTTTGCGCAAAGCTCATGTCGCCGATGAAGTCGACGGCGTGGTGCAGCGCCCCCTTGTCATCCACATACACGAGCGCGAACGGCTGCACCGGCACCTGCGCATCGATGGCCGCCTCGAACAGGTTGGCGTGAAACGGCAGGATCTGCCCTTGCGCGGCGGTCGTGCCTTCGGGGAAAAACGCAATGCGTTCGCCCGCCGTCAATTTATCCACCAGACCCTGGAAGATCAGACGCAGGTCGCGCTTGCTGCCGCGCGAAATGAAGATGGTGCCGGCGCGCCCCGCCAGCCAGCCCAGGATCGGCCAGGCGCGGATTTCCGCCTTGGCGACGAAACGGCAGGGGTGGACGGCATTGATGACGAAGATGTCGAGCCACGAGACGTGGTTCGCCACCACCATCGCATGGTCGAGTGCCGGCACGCTGTCTGCCGGCTGCGCCACGTGCACGCCGCAGATGTCGAGCAGCTGCGTCGACCAGCGGCGGATGCGCCGGTTGCGCCCTTCCAGGTCCAGCCAGGGAAAGAGCACGGCGCTCTTGGCCATGCCGCAGCTCAGGTGAATGGCGATGCGCGCGAGGCGGTAGGTAAGCAGAAGTTTCAAATGACACCAAGGTTGGAAGCAAAGCCATGCAGCCGCGTAGGTCGGCTTGGCAGCGTCCGTGAGGCGCTGCGTAAGCCGACAGGAGCCGCCATGGGCTTGTCGGATTACGCGTACCGCTAATCCGACCTACGGCTCCGACACAAAAAATTTAACGCTGAAACGCCACGCGTCCGGCCACGATGGTCGCCTTGACGATGCCGCTCAGCTCATAGCCGAGGAAAGGCGTGTGCTTGCCCTGGCTGGCCAGCGAGGCCGACGACACGGTCCAGCGCGCGGCGGGATCGAAGACGCAGATGTCGGCCGCCTCGCCCACGGCCAGGCTGCCGGCCGGGATGCCGGCGACACGGGCCGCGTCGGACGTGACCTTGGCCACGGCGCGCGCCAGCGGACGCTCGCCCGCTTGCGGCTGGTTCAAGGCGTAGTCGTCGGCCCACTTCAGGGCCAGCGACAGCAGCAGTTCCAGGCCCGTGGCGCCGGGCGACGCTTCGCCGAACGGCAGCAGTTTTTCATCGTCGTCGACGGGCGTGTGGTCCGAGCACATGGCGTCGACCGTGCCATCGAGCAGGCCGGCGCGGATCGCGTCACGGTCGCGTTGGCTGCGGAACGGCGGCGTGACGCGCGCGTTCGGATCGAAGAAGCCGATGTCGGCGTCCGTCAGGTGCACGTGGTGCACGCCCACGTCGCAAGTGACGGGCAAGCCTTCGGCCTTGGCGGCGCGGATCAGTTCCAGGCCCGCCGCCGACGAGATGCGGCACAGGTGCACGCGCGCGCGGCTGGCGCGCATCAATTCAAAGATCGTGTGCAGCGCGATGGTCTCGGACATCACGGGCACGCCGGACAAGCCCAGGCGCGACGCCAGCGGGCCGCTGTGGGCGATGCCGCCACGGCCGATGTGCGGGTCTTGCGGGCGCAGCCAGACGGTGTAGCCGAAGGTGTTCGCATACTGCATGGCGCGCAGCAGCACGGTGGTGTCCTCGATCGGCTCTTCCGCCTGCGCGAAGCCGATGCAGCCCGCTTCCGTCAGTTCCGCCATTTCCGTCAGCGACTGGCCCTTCAAGCCCATGGTCAGCGCGCCCAGCGGGTGCACGTGGGCCTTGTTCTGCGTCTTGGCGCGGTATTTCAGCATTTCCACCAGGCCCGGCTCATCGAGCACGGGATCGGTGTCGGGCGGACACACCAGGCTCGTGACGCCGCCTTGCAGCGCCGCCTGCAGTTCCGATTCCAGGGTCGCCTTGTATTCGTAGCCCGGCTCGCGCAGGCGCGCGGACAGGTCAACCAGGCCGGGGGAAACCACCAGGCCGGCCGCGTCAAAGGTGGTGTCGGCCTTGAAGCCGGCCGGGGCGCTGCCCACGGCCAGCACCTTGCCGTCGGCGATGAACAGGTCTTGCAAGCCATCGATGCCGTTGGCAGGGTCGATCAGGTGGCCGTTCTTGATATGTAGTGTCGTCATGCTCGCTTACTCGTCCTTGGGCTATCAGCCCTGATTACCAGCCAAAATACTCATCACCGCCATGCGCACGGCGATACCGAACGTCACCTGCGGCAGGATCACCGCCTGCGGACCGTCGGCCACGGCCGAATCGATTTCCACGCCGCGGTTCATCGGGCCCGGATGCATGACGATGGCGTCCGGTTTCGCCAGCGCCAGGCGCTCGGGCGTGAGGCCATAGCTCTTGAAGTATTCCTGCGCCGACGGCAGCAGCGCGCCGCTCATGCGTTCATTCTGCAGGCGCAGCATGATGATCACGTCCACGCCTTTCAAGCCTTCATCCATGTTGGTGAAGGTGCGCACGCCCATCTGTTCCAGGCCGCCCGGCAGCAGGGTGTGCGGGCCGATGGCGCGCACTTCCGGCACGCCCAGGGTGGTCAGCGCATGGATGTCGGAACGCGCCACGCGGCTGTGCAGGATGTCGCCCACGATGGCCACCGTCAGGTTGGTGAAATCCTTCTTGTAGTGGCGGATCGTGTACATGTCGAGCAAGCCCTGGGTCGGGTGCGCGTGGCGACCGTCGCCCGCGTTGACCACGTGGACGTGCGGCTGTTTGGTGTCGATCAGGTGCTTGGCAATCAGATAGGGCGCGCCCGACTGCGCGTGGCGCACGACGAACATGTCGGCATGCATGGCCGACAGGTTGTCGATGGTGTCGAGCAGCGATTCGCCCTTGCTGGCCGACGAGGCCTGGATATTCAGGTTGATGACGTCGGCCGACAAACGCTTCGAGGCGATTTCGAAGGTGGTGCGGGTGCGCGTGGAGTTTTCAAAGAACAGGTTGAAAACGCTCTTGCCGCGCATCAGCGGCACCTTCTTCACGTCGCGGTCAGAGATGCCGACGAACGAGGAAGCGGTATCGAGAATGTGGTTGACGATAGACTTCGGCAAGCCTTCGATCGTCAGCAGATGTTGCAGTTCGCCGTGTTTATTCAGTTGCGGATTAAGCATGGTGGGTATCTATGGTGAGCGTGAATTTTCCATCGTCGGCTTGCTTCAGGACCAGGGCCTGGCCCGGCGGCACGGCTGTGAAGGCGGCCACGAAATCGGCGGCCACCGGCAACTGGCGTTCGCCGCGGTCGACCAGGGCCGCCAGCATGATCTTGGCCGGGCGGCCATAATCGAACAATTCGTTGATGGCCGCGCGCGTGGTGCGGCCCGTGTACAGCACGTCGTCGACCAGCAGGATGGTGGCGCCGGCCACGTCAAAGCTGATCTGCGTCGGCTTGACGTCCGCATGCAGGCCCTTCTGGGCGAAGTCGTCGCGGTAGAAGGACACGTCGAGCACGCCCAGGCGGTCAAGCAGGTTCAGGTCGCGCGCCAGGCGCTCGGCCAGCCAGGCGCCGCCCGAATGGATGCCGACGATGGCCACGTTGGGGATGCCCGCCAGGCCGCTCTGCACCTGTTGCAGCAAGACCCCGTACAGGGCCTCGGCGTCGAGTTGGGAAGGATTCGTAGGATGCGGCATAGAGTTCTTGATCATTCAGGGAGGAAGTCTAGGGTCAGATTAATAATTCGCGTCGAAATACTGTTGCAGGATGATGGCGGCGGCGCGGTCGTCGATGACTTCGCCGCGCTTGGCGGCGATGACGGCCGAGGAGTAACGTTCGTCGACCAGTTCCACCGGCAGGTTGAAGCGGCCATGCACCTGGTTGGCGAAACGGCGGCAGCGCGCGCTCATCTCGTGCTCCGTGCCGTCCGGGTGGCTGGGCAAGCCCACCACGATGCGGCTGGCGCCCCACTCCCTGATCAGGCTATCGATGGCGGCAAACTTCGGCTCGTTCGCCGTGGCCGTGATCACGCTGAGCGGCTTGGCCTGGCAAATCATGGTATTGCCGATGGCCACGCCGATGCGTTTCAAGCCGAAATCGAAGGCGAGGATGGTGTCGATGGCGTCACCGCTCATGCGTGGCCAGCCTCGCTGGCCAGCATCAGGGGATCGATGCCCAGCAGCTTGATGGCCGCCACGTAGCGCTGTTCGATGGGGAAATCGAACAGGATGTCGGCCGAGGCGCCCACCGTCAGCCAGCCGTTGCGGCCGATCTCGTCTTCCAGCTGGCCCGGGCTCCAGCCCGAGTAGCCGATCGAGACGAGCATGCGCTCGGGACCATCGCCCTTGGCGACGGCTTCGAGCACGTCGATCGAGGTGGTAAAGGCCACTTCATCGGTCACCGTCAGCGACGAGGAATAGCGCGCGCCCGGCGTATGCAGCACGAAACCGCGGTCGTCCTGCACCGGGCCGCCGAACATGATCGGCTCGTTGATGATGGGCGTGTCGCTGCCGGCCGCCAGTTTCAGGTCGATGCGGTCGAACAGCACTTCCATGGTCATGTCGGTGGGCTTGTTGATGACGACGCCCAGCACGCCGTTTTCATTGTGTTCGCACACGTACACGACCGTGCCGCCGAAGATCGGGTCTTGCATGGCCGGCATCGCAATCAGGAAATGGTTGGCCAGATTCAAGGTGGAGGAACCGGTCGCGGCCGGCTCTCCCACACCCTGCATCAGGCGATGTCCTGGTAGAGTCTGGTCGATTTTACTCTTTTTCATACGCGATGCTCTCTCTGTGGGCTTGCTGGCAAGTCTCGCTTAACCCGCTATCGTACGCCTGGCGCAAGCGGCCGCACATCCTGGGCGGCGCGCACCGTGTTACCAGGCGCTATTCTTGTTATGTTGTAAATTAATGGTCAATTCGCTATGCCTGCAGACGCATGTCAATGCCAATTGTAAAATTGATTGCAAAATCGCTGTCGCACATAAAGCACCATGAACATACCCGGTAGTTTACACTGAATTGCCGCCGCAGCGACGCCAAAGGCACGACGCGAGCGGCCATAAAGCCCTGTTGGCGGCAAAAAATCGCCTATCTTTGACCCTGAACACGCGAAATAATGAGAATCAAGACTTCCCTGGTGTGGTTCCGGCGCGATCTGCGCGCGTTTGACCATGCTGCACTGCATCACGCCCTGCGCCAGAGCCAGGCCGTACATTGCGTCTTCGTCTACGACACCGCCATCCTGGCAACGCTGCCGCGCCGCGACCGGCGGGTCGACTTCATCCATGCCAGCGTGGCCGAGCTGGCCCATGAGCTGCGCCAGCTGGGCGGCGACCTGATCGTGCTGCACGCGGACGCGGCCGAGGCCATCCCGCGCCTGGCCGCCGAATTGAACGCCGACGCCGTTTTTGCCAACCACGACTACGAACCGCAAGCGATCGCCCGCGACGCCACCGTGGCCGCCGCGCTCACGCGCGACGCGCGCCTGTGGTTCAGCTTCAAGGACCAGGTCATCTTTGAGAAGGACGAGGTGCTGACGCTGTCGGCCAAACCGTACACCGTCTACACGCCGTACAAAAATGCCTGGCTGAAGAAAATGCGCGCCGAACCCGGCTGCCTGGCGCCGTTCGCTATCGAACCGCATGCGGCCAGCCTGGCGCCGCCGCGCAATGGGGGGACGCCGGCGCCCCTGCCCACCTTGGGCGAACTGGGGTTCGAAGCGAGCAACCTGGCCGCACTGGCCATTCCCACCGGCATGTCGGGCGCCAGCACGCTGTTCGAGGATTTTTTGCCGCGCGTGGCCCGCTATGACGTGGCGCGCGATTTTCCCGCCCTGAAGGGGCCATCCTACCTGTCCATGCATCTGCGCTTCGGCACCGTGTCGCTGCGCTATCTGGTGCGCACCGTGGTCGACCTGATGGACCGGGGCGGCGGCGGCGATGGGGCGCCCGTGTGGCTGGCCGAACTGATCTGGCGCGATTTCTACGCCATGATTTTGTACCAGAACCCGCACGTGGAAGGCGGCGCCTTCAAACCGGCCTACGACGCCATCGCCTGGGAGACGGGCCCCGACGCCGATGCCGCCTTTGCCGCCTGGTGCGAGGGCCGCACCGGCTATCCGCTGGTCGACGCGGCCATGGCGCAGCTGAACCAGACGGGCTATATGCACAACCGTCTGCGCATGGTCACGGCCTGCTTCCTGATCAAGGATCTGGGCATCGACTGGCGCCGCGGCGAAGCGTATTTCGCGCTGCACCTGAACGACTTCGACCTGGCGTCGAACAACGGCGGCTGGCAGTGGGCGTCCTCGTCCGGCTGCGACGCCCAGCCCTACTTCCGCATCTTCAATCCCATCACGCAGTCGGAAAAATTCGACGCGGGCGGGCGCTTCATCCGCCGCTACCTGCCGCAGCTGAAGGCGCTGG
The DNA here is from genome assembly GCF_059420865.1 of Janthinobacterium sp. GW821-FHT03C10. Lineage (NCBI taxonomy): Bacteria > Pseudomonadati > Pseudomonadota > Betaproteobacteria > Burkholderiales > Oxalobacteraceae > Janthinobacterium > Janthinobacterium sp. GW821-FHT03C10. Next base: position 386,373 of record NZ_JBWKUN010000006.1, read on the forward strand.
GCGACAAGGAAATCCACGCGCCCTGGCTGGTGCCGCGCATGCTGCTCGAGCAAAAGAACATCATGCTGGGACGCGACTATCCGGAACCCATCGTGCAGCACGACGAGGCGCGCAAGGAGACCCTGGAGCGCTATGCGGTGGTGAAGGTGGCGGGGTAAGCAGGTAATTGATTGGCATTGCGGTGATGTCGGGTTACGCGCTGCGCGCTAACCCGACCTACCCGACATGCGCCATCGTGCAAGAGCGTAGGTCGGATTAGCGGGGCAAGGCCCCGCGTAATCCGACAACATCGTTAGCGCTTGTGAAGACGTCGGGTTACGCCACGCCGTCGGCCAGCAAGCGCCCCACCTCCGCCAGCAATTCCTCTTCCTGGAACGGCTTGCCGAAATACGCATTCACGCCCAGCTCGAATGCATGCGCGCGGTGCTTGTCGGCGCTGCGCGAGGTGATCATGATGACGGGGATGGCGCGCGTCTTGTCGTCGCTGCGCACATTGCGCGTCAAATCAAAACCGTCCATGCGCGGCATTTCCACGTCGACCAGCAGCAGGGCCGGCATGGCAGCCGCTTCCAGCGCATGCAGCTGCTCCAGCGCGTCGAGGCCATCCTTGGCCAGCAGCACCTGGTAGCCTTCGCGCTCGAACAGGCGCTGCATCACGCGGCGCACCGTCAGCGAATCGTCGACCACCATCACGCGCACGGCAGGCGCGGCCAGCGCGCTGGAAGCGGCATGCTGCTCGCTGCTGGCCAGCGCATACTGCGACAGCAGTTCCGGATGATGCTCGAGGTGCTGCGCCAGCGCCACCGGATTGAGGATCAGCACGATGTCGCCCGTGCCCAGCACCGTGGCGCCGGCGATGCCCGGCATGCGCGCCAGTTGCGGGCCCACGTGCTTGACCACGACTTCGCGGTTGCCCACCACGTCATCGACCTGCAAGGCCAGCCTGTCGTTGCCATTCCTGAGCAGCAGCACGGGCGCATGGCGCTGCGTGGCCTGCGCCGCCGGCGTCTCGCCCAGCATGGCCGACAGGTGATGCAGCGCCAGCGACTGCCCGTGCGACTCGATGCGCCCGGCCGCCCGCACCTGCTCCAGCTGTTCGCCTTTCAGGTGCAGCACCTGCTCCACCAGCACCGATGGCAAGGCATACGTCTTGCCGTTCGCCGCCAGCAGCACCACTTGCGTGACGGCCAGGGTCAGCGGCAGGTGGATGGTGAAGCGCATGCCCAGGCCCGCCTGCGTCAGCGTTTCCACGCGCCCGCCCAGGGCCAGCGCTTCGGAGCGCACGATGTCCATGCCAACACCGCGCCCTGCCAGTTCCGTCAGGCTGTCGGCGGTGGAAAAGCCCGGCGTGAAAATCAGTTCGGCCGCCTGCGCGTCGGTCAGCGGCGCATCCGTCGCCACCAGGCCGGCGCCGTGCGCCTTGGCGCGGATGCGTTCCAGGTCCAGTCCCGCGCCATCGTCGGAAAAAGCGATCGCCACTTCATTGCCCTGCTGGCTGACCTGCACCAGCAGCTCGCCCGTCTCGCTCTTGCCAGCAAGCAGGCGCGCATCGCGCGGCTCGACGCCGTGCACGATGGCATTGCGCAGCAGGTGTTCGAAGGGCGCGGCCATGCGTTCGAGCACGCTGCGGTCGATTTCCACGCCGCCGCCGCGGATGTCGAGGTTGACCCGCTTGTCGACTTCCTTGGCGCTTTGCCGCGCCACGCGGAACAGGCGTTCGGCGATGCTGGCAAACGGCACCATGCGGATCTGCATCAGGTCGCGCTGCAGCTCACGCGTCAGGCGCGCCTGCAGCACCAGATCGTCCGTCACCGCATCGACGCTGTGGCTGAGGTTTTCGTGGAACGAAGCCACGTCGTTGACGCTTTCGGCCATCATGCGCGTGAGTTCCTGCAGGCGCGTAAAGCGGTCGAATTCGAGCGGGTCGAATTCGCGCTCGCTGCCGACGGCCATACGCGAGGCGATCTGCGATTCGGCCTGCATTTCCACTTCGCGCAACTGGCGCCGCAGGCGCGCCAGGTTGTCGGAAAACTCGGACAGCGAAGCGCCCAGCACGCCCACTTCATTTTCCATCTTCGAGCGCGTGATCGACACTTCGCCGGCCTGGTTCACCAGGCGGTCGAGGATATCGGCGCGCACGCGCACCAGCGCCGCCTTCGGTTCGGTCACCGGCGTGTCTTCCATGCCCGGCAAGGGCAGCAAGGGCTGCTGCAACTGCTCGAACAGGTGCAGCGCATGGTCGTAGTGGGCCAGCAATTCCTCGAAGGCTTGCGGCGTGGCGGTGCCCGCGTGCAGCATGTTTTCGATATGCGTCTCGATTTCATGCGCATGCTGGCCCAGGCGCATGGCGCCGGCCATGCGCGCGCTGCCCTTGACGGTGTGCAGGGTGCGCAGCAGCATCTGCGCCTGGCCGCTGTCGTGCGGCTGCTGCTGCCAGCTGCGCAGCGCCTCGCCGATCTGCGGCAGCAGGTCGGCGCCCTCTTCCAGGAAGACGGACAACAGATCGAGGTCAAGTTCATCGCTGATGCCGGCGCTCGCCGCCAGCAGCGCGGCCGCATCGGCCGGCATGATGGCGGGCGCCGGCGCTTCCGGCGCCGCATGCTCCAGCGGCGGCGCGTGCTCGAAGCCGGCGTCGAACAGGTCGTCGCTGGCGCCGCTGTCCTGCGCCGGTTGCGGCGCCGGCACTTCGGCGGCCTCCGGCTGCAGCGCGTCGGCGACGATGCTCGCATACGTCGCCTCGAACAGGGTCTCGAGCTGCGGTACAGGGACTTCGGAAAGCGGCGCGGCGGGCTGCGCCGGCGCGCCGACGATGCTGGCGTAAGCGGCCGCAAACAGGGCGTCGAGCCGGTCTTCCCGGCTCTCGCCGGGCGGCGCCGTCAAGGCGCGCCACAGGGTGTTGAGCGCTTCGATCATGTCCGGCTGCGATGGCGCCAGGTCGCCCAGCGCGAACGCCTGCAGCATTTGCCCGATGCGCTGCGTGGCCTGCTCCAGCACGTCGTGCTGGGCTTCCTGCAGGCCGGCCAGCGGCGGCACCACCGTTTCGATCACCGTCTCGAGCGCGTGCGTCAGGTCGCGCAGGGACTGGAAGCCGACCGTGCCGGACGTCCCGGCCAGCGTATGCACGGCTTGCAGCGCCTCCGCGCTGACGGCGCGCTGTTCATGGCGCCACTCGCCGAAGTCGCGCGTCAGCACGCGCAGCAATTCATCCGTCTCGGCCAGGTAGATGTTGTACAAGGGTAGGCTGATGCGCAGTTCGCCCACGTGCTTGAGGTGATCGTCAGGCGCTTCGTGCAGCGCGGGCGCCGTGGCCAAGGGAAGTCCGATCACATTGCCATTGCTGGCCATGGGCGCGGCCGATGCCGGGCGAGGCTTGCGCAGTTCGAACGGTCCGCCTTCGCGCACGCGCTCGGCCGCCGCCAGCAGCATGCCGGCCTCGCGCTCGCGCCCCGCGCCGCCTTCCAGTTCGGCCACCCATTCGCTGAGCTGGTACCAGCCGTAATTGAGCAAGGTAAACAAGTCGTCGCTGACGGGGCGCGCCTCGGCCAGCCAGGTATTCATGACGCGCTCGACGGCGCCGGCCGCTTCGGCAAACTGCGCCAGGCCGATCATGCGGCTGCTGCCTTTCAGCGTATGGAACGAGCGGCGCAGCATGGCCAGGTGGTCGCCGCTGGCGGCCTGCTCGCGCGGCAGGGCCAGCGTGGTGTCGACAAAGGCCAGCACTTCGCGCGCTTCGGCGATGAAGATGTCGAGCATCTGCGCGTCAACGTCGGTCACCGCCGGCGCGGTATCCATGCCGGCAGGCGCGGCGGGTGCCAGCGCCTGGTCGAGCAAGGGCACGGCGCCGGCGGCGGCGACTTTTTCAAATGGCAGGGCGCGGAAGGTGCCGGCGGCCGCATCGAAATGGAAACGCCCGCTGGCCGCCTGTGCGTTACGGCCCAGCATATCGACAAAAAAGCCCAGCGCGCTGACATTTTGCGCGATCTCGTCGAGCGCCGCGGCGTGCGACTCCGCATTGGCGTGCGCATCGGTGTCGCCGCCGGCCAGCTGCCGCACGGCCGCATCGACCTGCAGCACGGCGGCGCGTGCGTCGTCCTGTTCCAGTCCGGCCAGCTGCCGCTGCAACTGCTCCAGCACGGGCGCGACGCCATCGAGTGCCCCCGCCGTCCCCGCACCCGCTGCATCCGCGTAGTAGGCGTTGAGCACCTTTTCCACCTGGCGCAGCCCTGCCTTCATGTCCTCGGCCAGCGCGGCCACGGTCTGGCCCTGCTCAATCTGGCGCGACAGTTCTCCCGCCGTGACGGGCGGCGGCGCTTCGCCGGCCAGCAGCGCCTGCAGGCGCGCGGCGATGGTTTCCGCATTGCCGGCGAAATCGTCGGGCAGGCGGCGCAGCTGCGCCAGGCCCGTGTCGGCAAACAGCAGGGCCATGCCGATTTCATTTTCCAGGGCCGCGCTGCGCCCGCTGGTGACGGCTTGCCGCGCCACGGCCGCGCACTCGCGCAGCAGGCTGGCCAGGGCCGGCTGCTTCAGGGTCTCCACATGTGCCGCCACCTGTTGCAGCGACGCGTCAAACTCCGTGCCCAGGACTGGATCGAGGTCGGCTTGCGCCAGGCGGCCCCAGCTGGCGCGCGCCTGCGCCAGGGCCGTGCGGGCGCCTTGCCAGGCATCCTGGTCGATCTGGCCGTAGCGCCGCGCTTCCACGTCGGCGGGCAGCATGCCGTCCAGGGCGAACGCGGTGCGCAGCTGGCGTGCCTCCGGCGTCGGTTCGCGTGCGGCGGCGATGAAGAACAGGGCGTCGCGCAGCATCGCTTCGGGCAGGCTGGCCGTGCCCTGCGCCAGGCGGCGCAATTGCAGGTTGATCAGGCCGAACAGCTGTTTAACGTTGAGCGTGCCCATGCCCTCGCCGCTGGCCGCCAGCCCCGCGAACGCCTGCATGGCGAACCAGAAGGTGCGCGCCGGCGCTTCCTGCTGCGCGTCGGCCACCAGGGTCAAGGTGGCGTGCAGGTCGCCCGCGTGCTGGCGCCGCGCCGCGTCATCCTGCGCCTTCAGGAAGGGCAGCAGGGATTTTTCAAAGCGTCCGCGCCAGGCAGGATAGTCCGCCACGGGCGGCGTGTCGGCCAGCGCGATGGCCTGCCCTTCCAGCATCGCGGAGGGCGGGAAAAACAGGTCGGCCGGGTGGATGCGCTCGGCGCCCAGCATGGTTTGCAGGTCGCGGTAATAGGGGAACAAGCGCGCCGGCTGCGGCGGCGTGCCGGCCACCAGGTCTTCCAGGTATTCGGTCAATGCCTGATACAGCCCGGCGACGACTTGCGCATGGTCCAGCGTGTATTCGAGGCTGCCGTCGCGAAAGCGCGCCAGCGCCCGTTCCGCGCCGTCCGTCAGCAGGCCGACGCCGGCCACGTCCACCATCATCAGCGCGCCATGCGCCTGGTGCAGGTGCGAGCGCGCGTGCTGCAGGGCCGTGGCGCGTTCCTCGCGCTCGCGGCCGCCCGCCTCGAACAGGGCTGTTTTCGAGCGGCCCAGGGCTTCGCGGATTTCCACCATCACCCACGACAAAGGTTCGCTGTCGAATGGCTTGGACTGCTGTGGACTATCAGGTGTGCTCATGCATGCCTCGGTAAGGAATTCGCCCTGGACTGGCGCGGCGTTCAGGCGGCGACGCGGAAGCGCGACACCGAATTTTTCAGTTCCTGCGCCAGCATCGAGAGTTTATGGATCGATTGCGCCGTTTGCTGCGTGCCATCCTGGGTCTGCTCCGTCACGCTCAGGATATGCTGGATATTCAAGGCCACGCCGCTGGCCGAACCGGCCTGCGTGCCGGTGGCGAACGAGATGCCCTGGATCAGTTCGGCCAGGTGCTTCGACACCTGGCTGATGTCGTTCAAGGCGGCGCCGGCCGCGTCGGACAGGCGCGCGCCCTCGACCACGCCCTGCGTGGACGTTTCCATCGCCCGCGTCGCATCCTGGGTGTCGGCCTGGATGGTGCGCACCAGCGCGCCGATCTGCTTGGCGGCCGCCGCCGAGCGTTCGGCCAGGCGCTGCACCTCCTCGGCGACGACGGAAAAGCCGCGCCCCGCCTCGCCGGCCGATGCGGCCTGGATGGCGGCGTTCAGCGCCAGCACGTTGGTCTGCTCGGTGATGTCGGAAATGAGTTCGGTGATTTCACCGATTTCCTGCGACGATTCGCCCAGGCGCTTGATGCGCTTCGAGGTATCCTGGATCTGCTCGCGGATTTCATGCATGCCCTTGATGGCGTTTTCCACCGCCGTCGAACCCTGCTGCGCCGCCGCCACCGACTGGCGCGCCACATCGGCCGAGACGCTGGCCGACTTCGACACGTCGGTAATCGCATTGGCCATCTTGACCACGGTGGCGCTGACGCCCTGGATTTCGCGCGACTGCTGCTGCGATGCGATCAGCAGCTTGCTGGAGATGCTTTGCGCCTGCGTCGAGGCACGGTTGACCTGTTCGGCCGTCGCCGTCACCCTCCCCACCAGGCCGCGCAATTCCTCGACCGTGTAGTTGACGGAATCGGCGATGGCGCCCGTGATGTCTTCCGACACGGTGGCCTGTACCGTCAGGTCGCCATCGGCGACCTTCTGCAATTCGTTCATCAGGCGCAGGATGGCCGCCTGGTTCTGCTCATTCCTGGCCTTCGCCGCTTCCTCTTTTTCCTGCGACTGGAGGCGCAGGATTTCCGCTTCCTGGCGCCGCCGCTCGGCGTCGCGCGTGCGGTTGACGGAGTCCTGCAGCAGCACGCGGCCGATGCCGGCGGCCGCGATCAGGGTCAGCAACACGCCGCCGACCATCATCCAGAAGGCGACGCCCAGGGTTTCCTGGTTCACGTGGTACATCTGCTGCAGCAGGGTCAAACGCTGGCGCAGGTCTTCGTTCTCGTTGAAGATCAGCTGTTCGGCGCTTTTCGCGGAGCTGAATTTGTCGAGCCGGTCGAGTATCGACGACACCAGCTTCTGGTAAGTGTCGAAACTGGCCTTCAGCGCCACCAGCCGGTCGCGCAATTCGGCGTCGCGCGTGGGCGTCAGTTGCAGCGACACGCTGCCATTCAACAGGCCTTCGACGGCAGTACGGAAATACGTCGTGTCGCGCCCCAGCGAAAACGCCGTTTCCGAGCTGATGCTGCCTGACGACAGGAACTCGCTGGCGCTGCGGCTCATGCGCTGGCTCAGCATCATCAGGCGGCCGATGACGGCCAGATCGCGCGCATTGCCGCCGCGCTGCACCTTCAGCGCCGCGACTTCCTCGGTCTGCGCCAGCAGCGCCGGCGACAGCGCGTTCAATTGCTGCAAGGTCCTGTCGAATTCGCCCAGCTCCGTTTTCAGGCGCAGGATGGTGCTGGCCGCACGGTCGCTGCTGGCCCACTTCTTGCGCGCGTCGGCCACGGCCGCCAGCAGGGCGGAACGCGACTCGCCGATATCGCGCCCGTGATACGTCCCGCCGCGCAGCATCAGGCGGAAATCCTGGTTCAGTTCATTGCGGCTTTCCTCGAGCTGGCGGAAGGCTTCCGGATTGCCTTGCACGGCGTTCGGCGCGGCCTTGCCGATGCGCTGCGAATGCATCAGCGCATCGCTGGCCAGCTGCGTCTGCGCCGAGGCGATATTGCCGCTGCGCGTATTGAGGCCGACGAACAGCAGACTGGCGGCCAGGCTCAGGGCCATCACCGTCGACAGGATGCTCAGCTGCTTTTGCAGCGGAAAATGGCCGATCAGCGGCAGCTTCCAGTCCCCGGCCGGCGCGCTGGCCAGCGACTTGCGCCGCCCCAGCGCGTCGCGCAGGCGCAGCGGCAGGTCGGCCGCAGATGCCGGCTCCCCGGGCGCGTGCTCCGCTTCGGGCATGCCGGCCGCCAGGATGGGAGAATGGGCGCCCATCAGCAAATGTCCTTGTGGAGGGCCGGGCCGCCAAAACCGGCATCGAGGAAGCGTTCCGCTTGCGCCAGCTGCGCCAGGTCCAGGCGCAGCCATTGCTGCCCTTCGCTGTCGCGCAGCGCCTGCGCCGCCCACGACGGCGGGGCATCCGGCAAGGAGACGGGCTGCATCGCGCGCAGCTGGCGCAAGCCCAGCACGCGCTCGACCAGCAATGCGCAATTGAGGCCCAGGCGGGGTGAAAACGTGATGATGCGGCAGTGATTGCCGGGCGCGCAAGCCGGTTCGCCCATGTAGCGGGCCAGGTCGACGACCCCCGTCAGGCGTCCGCGCATGGCCGCCAGGCCCAGGTACCAGTCCTGCGCCAACGGCACGCCCTGGATCTGCACACCGGCGGCAATGACGATTTCACCGAGCTGCGTCAGGTCGAGCAGGCAGGGGCGGCCACCGAGCATCACGCCCAGTTCCTTGCGCGCCGCCAGTGCGCCGCTGCGCGCTGCCTGTATCCGCTCGATCAATTGCAGCTGGTACTGGCGCAAGCGCCCCTGCCGCGCGCCCGCCTCAAAAGATGGCATGGCGGCAGCGGCAGGCGGAAAGGCCGCTGTGGACACGCCGTGACCTGGCATCGTGTGCATGCTCAGGAAAGCGCGGCGATCTTGGCCAGCAGCTCGGCTTCCACCACCGGCTTGACCAGGTAATCGCGCGCGCCCTGGCGCAAGCCCCAGATGCGGTCCGTTTCCTGGCTCTTGCTGGAGCAGATAATCACCGGCACGTCCTGCAGTTCGGGATCGCGCGCGATGGCGCGCGTGATCTGGAAGCCATTCGCACCGGGCATCACCACGTCCATCAGGATCAGGTCGGGCCTGGCCTCTTTGAGTTGCGCCAGCGCGTCGGCGCCGTCCTGCGCCGTGAGGACGGCATAACCGGCACGCACCAGCATCTCGCTCAGGTAGTAGCGTTCTGTCGGCGAGTCATCGACGATCAGAATTGTGTGTATGGCCATCTGCTTCCTTGCTGCGTTGTCAATCAATAAAAACACTTACTCAAAATGCCCAGCCAGGTGCAGCCGCACGGCCTCCAGCAGCGCCTCGCGCGCCAGCGGCTTGGCCAGGCAGGCGCTGGCGCCTGCCATGGCGCCGCGCGCGCGGTCGAACAAGCCTTCCTTCGACGACAGCATCAGCACCGGCGTGGCGCGATACGCCGCGCTGGCCTTGATCAGCGCACAGGTGCGGTAGCCGTCCAGGCGCGGCATCACGATGTCGCACACGATCAGCGCCGGCTGGCAGTCGGCGATCTTGGCCAGGGCCTCGAAGCCGTTTTCCGCCACCACCACGCGGTAACCGGCCTCGCCCAATATCTTTGCGGCCGCGCTGCGTATCGTCGCGCTGTCGTCGATGACGAGTATCGTGGCGCTGGCGCACACGGCACCGGACGGCGCCTCGGGCGGGAAGGGACGCGTCATGTGATTATTCGACAATCTTTCATACCATAGCACAGGCGGCCGCGATACCTACGTGCGGCAGCGGCATCCCGTGGACCTGATTGACTACAGCGCCACCATCTCGAAATCATCCTTGCGCGCACCGCATTCAGGGCAGGTCCAGTTCATCGGAACATCGGCCCAACGCGTGCCCGGAGCGATGTCTTCGTCGGGCAAGCCGGCCGCTTCATCATAAACCCAGCCGCAAATAAGACACATCCACGTTTGGAATTGCTGCGTTGTTTCGTTGCTACTCACGTTCTGCCACCCTTCAATCAAGTAAAATGCTGAATTAGGTATCTTAATCTACCCGCCGTGCAAAACCAAACTTCTCCCCTCATATTAAGCTTCGGCGTGTCCGATCCGGTCGGCGCGATCGGCATCCAGGCCGATCTGGCCACGTTTTCAGCCTTCGGCTGCCATGGCCTGTCGGTCACCACGGGCCTGCTGATCAGCGATACGGCGCGCGTGGAAGACGTGCAGGCGGTCGACCCGGACTGGGTTTCCGACCAGGCGCGCGTGCTGCTGGAAGACATGTCCGTGGCCGCCATCAAGATCGGCGCGCTGGGCAGCGTGGAAAACGTCACGGCCATCGCCGAAATCGTCTCCGACTATCCGAACGTGCCGCTGATCCTCGACCCCTTCATCTCGGCGCTGCCGGAACAGGGCATGGACGACGAAGACATCCTCACGGCCGTGCGCCAGCTGCTGATCCCGCAAACGACACTGCTGGTGCTCTCGCCGGTGGAGCTGGAGCGCCTGGCCGAGACCTGGCGCGACGCCGATCCGGACGACACCCTGCAAAACGACGTCGACTACCTGGTGGCCCTGGGCTGCGAATACGTGCTCGTCACCGGCATGCCGGCCGACGCCAGCAAGTCCGGCACGGGCGAAGGCAAGCTGCGCGCCAATACCCTGTTCGGCGAGGACGGCGTGGTGCGCCACGACGAATGGCAGCACCTGCCGGGCATCTTCAACGGCGCCGGCAGCACCCTGTCTGCGGCGGCCACCGCCCTGCTGGCCCTGGCGGCAAACGAAGACGACGTGCCGCAGGTGGTCGTGGCGGCGCAGGATTTCACGGCCGGCGCGCTGGCCCACGCGCAGCGCCACGGCATGGGCAAGCTGGTGCCGAACCGCCTGTTCCGGCAGCAGCGCCAGCACGGCGCCCAGTAATCCCGTCCACACAAACACAGACGACACAGACAACGATCCACTCTCAAGGCACGATTATCATGACGACGACTTCACAGAACGACATCCTGTTTGCCCGCGCACAAAAAACCACGCCAGGCGGCGTCAACTCGCCCGTGCGCGCCTTCCGCTCCGTCGGCGGCACGCCGCGCTTCATCACGCGCGCCGAAGGCCCGTATTTCTGGGACGCGGACGGCAAGCGCTATATCGACTATATCGGCTCGTGGGGCCCGGCCATCGTCGGCCACGCCCACCCGGAAGTGGTGAAAGCGGTGCAGGATGCGGCCGCGCTGGGCCTGTCGTTCGGCGCGCCGACCGAAGGCGAAGTGCTGATGGCCGAGGAAATCACGCGCCTGGTGCCGTCGATCGAGCAGGTGCGCCTGGTGTCGTCGGGCACGGAAGCGACCATGAGCGCCCTGCGCCTGGCGCGCGGCGCCACGGGACGCGACAAGATCGTCAAGTTCGAAGGCTGCTACCACGGCCACGCCGATTCGCTGCTGGTCAAGGCGGGCAGCGGCCTGCTCACCTTCGGCAATCCGACGTCGGCCGGCGTGCCGGAAGATTTTGTGAAGCACACCCTGGTGCTCGACTATAACAACGTGGAACAGTTGAAGGACGCCTTCGACAGCTTCGGCGCGGAAATCGCCTGCGTCATCGTCGAACCGGTGGCCGGCAACATGAACCTGGTGAAAGCCACGCCGGCATTCCTGCAGGCGATGCGCGAGCTGTGCACGCAGCACGGCGCCCTGCTCATTTTCGATGAAGTCATGTGCGGCTTGCGCGTGGCCCTGGGCGGCGCGCAGGCGCTGTACGGCATCCAGCCCGACCTCACCGCGCTGGGCAAGGTGATCGGCGGCGGCATGCCGGTGGCGGCCTTCGGCGGCAGCGCGGCGCTGATGCACAACATGGCGCCGCTGGGTGCCGTCTACCAGGCCGGCACCTTGTCCGGCAACCCGGTCGCCGTGGCGGCCGGCATGGCCACCCTGAAACTGATCCAGCAGCCGGGCTTCTACGAGCGGCTGGGCGCCACGGCCAAGCGCCTGGCCGAAGGCCTGACCGCTGCCGCCAAGGAGGCGGGCGTGGTCTTCTGCGCCGACTACATCGGCGGCATGTTCGGCATCTATTTCAGCGCAACGCCGCCGACCAGCTACGCGGAAATGATGGCGGGCGACCGCAGCAAGTTCAACGCCTTCTTCCATGCCATGCTGGACGAAGGCGTGTACTTCGCGCCAGCCGCTTTCGAGGCGGGCTTCGTCTCGGCGCAGCACGATGACGCCGTCATCGACGCCACCATCGCCGCCGCGCGCAAGGTGTTTGCCGCTCTCGCCTAAGCGTTTTACACGGTCGCGGTGTCCATCACCGCGGCCACCAGCGCCGGCAAACTGGCCATGTCGTTGAAAACGACATGCGCGCCGGCCGCTTTCAACCTATCTTCCTGGCCGGCGGCGATATGCCCGCCGCCGATGAATCCCAATACCGTCATGCCCGCCGCCACGGCGGCCGTCACGCCCGTGACGCTGTCTTCCAGCACCAGGCACTGGCCTGGCGGCACCCCGAAGGCGGCCGCCGCCGCCAGGTAGACGCCCGGATGCGGCTTGGCATGACCCACCAGGTCCGGCGTAAACACGCGCTTGTCGAACAACGGCGCCATACCGGTCCGTTCGAGCGCCGACAGCACGCGCGCGCTGACGCTGTTCGATGCCACGGCCTTGGGCAGGGGAATGGCGGCCAGCGCCTGCGCCACGCCGGGCACGGCGCGCAATTGCGCGTCGCAAGCCGCATCGACGGCATTGCCGATGGCCATGATCTCGTCGGCCGGCAATTGGGGCAAGCCCAGTTCCTTGTAGATATCCTGCATCAGCGGCACCAGTCGCTGGCCCAGGCGCGGCTCGATCAAGCCTTGCAAGGTGATGCCCTCGGGCAGGTTCGGCAGGCGCGGCCCCAGCAATTCCAGCAGCGCTTGCAGGGCCACGGCTTCGCTGTCGATCAGTACGCCATCGCAGTCGCTGATCAAATGGGTGAAGCGCGGTGGGGTGATGGCGGTATCAGGCATGGACTCTCCAGAAGAACAATGGTGGCGGGAAATGCGGCGGCCAGCCGGCAAGGCTGGCATCGCAACGATCATAGGTGGAACAGGCGGACGCTGCCACGCAGAAAACGCCTGAATGACGATACTTTTCTGCAAGAGGCAGCCAGCGGGGGAAAGACTGGCTCAACACAAGCAACGTAGATACCAATTCAATACCACGCAATACCAGTGATTATCGCCGATTTTTGAAATTGCTGCGCTCGCCTTGAAACCGGGACGCGGGAGCGCCCCGGCGAGACCGCTTACTTCAGCCAGCCGCGGTGGCGGAAGTACAGGAAGGGCGCGATGGCGCTGGTGATCATCAAGCCCCAGGCCCATGGATAGCCGAACGACCATTCCAGCTCCGGCATCAGCTTGAAGTTCATGCCGTACACACTGGCGATCAGGGTGGGCGGCAGGAAGGCCACGCTGGCCACCGAGAAGATCTTGATGATCTTGTTCTGGTTGATGTTGATGAAACCGACGGTGGCATCCATCAGGAAGTTGATCTTATCGAACAGGAAAGACGTGTGGCCGTCCAGCGATTCGATGTCGCGCAAAATCTGGCGCGCTTCCTCGAACTGCTCGGAATTGAGCAAGCGGCCGCGCATCAGGAAACTCACGGCGCGGCGCGTATCCATCATGTTGCGGCGGATACGGCCATTCAAATCTTCCTCGTGGGCAATCGCATTCAGCGCTTCGGCCGCGTGCGCATCGGTAAACTCCTTCTGCAGCACGCGCGTGCTGACTTCTTCCAGGTTCTGGTAGATACCCTCGAGCACGTCGGCCGAATATTCGGCATCGGTGGCGTACAGGTCGAGCAGCACGTCCATGTAGTCGGCAATCGAGCCTGGCCGCGAACGGGCGCGCATGCGCACCAGGCGGAACACGGGCAAGTCGTCCGTATGCATGGAGAACAGGATCTTGCGGGCCAGGATGAAGGCCACGGTGATGACGCGCGACGGGCCGTCGTCTTCTTCGCGCAGGAAATCCGTGCGCAGATGCAAGTCGCCGTTTTCCGCTTCGTAATAGCGGGCCGACGCTTCAATATCCTTGACTTCGTCTTCGCCCGGCAGGGTGACGTTGTAGATGGCCTTGACCCAGGCCCGTTCATCATCGGTGGGGTCGGTCAGGTCGACCCACACCGGTTCGGCATTTTCGAGGTCTGCGCGGCTGTCGATCGGCACCTGGTTGAGCCGGCCATTCTGTAATACAAAGACATTGATCATGCGCGCTCTCAGCCGGATGTGGGGTTATCGTAATGTGCTGGCGCTGGCGCCAAAAATGAAAACAGCGCAAGTGTACCCGCAAAGGCCTTTTCACGACCACCCCCGGCACGGCTTTTTCACGGAAAAAGTGCGGCGCTGCACCAACCGAGCCGATTAAGATGCTGCGCCGCAATAGTGCCAATTCAACAGCTTTAATTTTATACAAAGAAAGCCCGCTGCCATCAAGGCAGTTCCGCCGCCCCCATGCGGCGCAGGATCACGCCCGTGCGCCGGTTCAGATAACCGGTATCGCGGTGACGGTCGTAAAAGCGGGGGTTCGGCAGCATCACGGCCAGTTTCGCCGCCTGCCCGGCGCTCAGGCCCGCCGCGCTGACCTTGTAATAGTGGCGCGCGGCCGCCTCGGCGCCGAAGATGCCCGTGCCAAATTCCACCACGTTCAAATAAATCTCGAAAATGCGCTGCTTCTCCATCAGGCTTTCCAGCATATACGTGATGATCAGTTCCTGGCCCTTGCGCACATAGCTGCGCGAACCGGACAGGAATAGGTTCTTCGCCAGTTGCTGGGTGATGGTGGAACCGCCCGCCACGACTTTCTGCTTCTTGCTGTTCTTTTCATACGCCTTTTGCAAGGCGTCCCAGTCCACGCCCTCGTGCTCGGAAAAATTCGCGTCTTCCGAGGCGATGATGGCTCGTTTCAGGTTGTTCGAGATGCGGTTGTACGGCACCCACGTCTGCTTGATCGTGGCATTCGGATTCTTGTCCTGCAAGACAGACAACTGTTCGCGCATGAAAGCCGTGCTGGACGGATTGTGGTCGACCCACCACCAGATTTGCAGGAAGAAATATAGCTGCACGGCGATAAAGGCCAACACGGGCACGATGAACAGCCATTTGATCCAGCCGTAGCGGCCGCCGCTGCCGCCCTTGCGCGCGCCCTTCTTGCCCGCGCTCACAGGGCACTGCGCAATTGCGCCAGCAAATCCTGCGTCTGCGGCCGCACGCCGCGCCACACGTAGAACGCTTCGGCTGCCTGTTCCACCAGCATGCCCAGGCCATCGCGCACCTGCGCGCCGTATTGCGCGGCAAAGTCCATGAAGACGGTGGGCTGGGCGCCATACATCATGTCCAGCGCCAGGGTGTGGCTGCCGAAGATACCCGGCGGCACGGGCGGCAAGTCGCCCGCCAGACTGGCCGAGGTGGCATTGATGATGATATCGAAGACGCCGTCGGGCTGCGTGAAGCCGCCGGCGCGCAGCTGGCCGGGGTGCGCCAGCGCATCGGCAAACTGCGCCACCAGCGCCTCGGCCGTGGCCACGGTGCGGTTGGCAATGAACATTTCCTGCGGCCCCTGTTCCAGCAGCGGCAGCACGACGCCGCGCGCCGCGCCGCCCGCACCCAGCAGCAGGACGCGCTTGCCGGCGATGGCCACGCCGGCGTTGCGCACGATGTCGGCCACCAGGCCCGCGCCATCGGTATTGTCGCCAAGAATGGTGTCGCCATCGAAACGCAGGGTATTGACGGCGCCGGCCGCTTGCGCGCGCGGCGTCAGCTCGGTGGCCAGCGCGCACGCGTCCAGTTTAAAGGGCACCGTCACGTTCGCGCCCTTGCCGCCCTCGGCGGCAAAGCTGCGGGCCGCCAGCGCGAAGCCGTCCAACGGCGCCAGGCGGCGCTCGTAGACCAACGCTTGTCCTGTCTGCAGGGCAAACGCGGCGTGGATCAGGGGTGACTTGCTATGGGCGATGGGATTGCCGAAGACACAATATTGATCGGGATTCATCTCTTGCTTGTTCAATTGCTGCCGCCAGTCAGGTTAGCTTCCATTTTTTCTTCGCGGGTAAATTTGAAACGGGTGATGACGACCCACAGATCATCCTTATCACTCGACAACATATTCGGTGGGAAACGGCCGAACGGCGCCGCGCGGCGCACGATGGCCAGGGCCGCCGCGTCCAGCGCGGGATTGCCCGAGCTTTTTTCCACGCGGGCGCCGCCCTCTTTCTGGTAGATCGTGCCGTCCTGGAAGATGGGGATGTAGACGACCAGTTCGCCATACATCTTGCGGCCATTCTTTTGCGGGAAATTCAGGGTGCCGATTTCCTCGATGCGCTTTTGCAGGGTCTTGTAATACATGGCATAGCCGACCTCCTGCGTGCTGGGGGTAATGAAGGTCTTGCGCGGACGCTTATTCTGGTCTTCCACGGTCTGGCTGATCTCGGCCGCCATGCGCGCGATGGCCTTGCTGCTTTCCATCAAATCCGAACCGCTGGCCAGGGGATTGGGCTTGTCCTTTTCCGTGACGGGCGCGGCGCTGTAGGGCGTCGGCGTGGCCGCCTGCGTCAGCAATTCCTGCTGCTTCCGCTCCAGTTCGGCAATGCGCCGGGCGCTGGCCTTGACGCTGTCGCCCTCTTCCACCTTGCGCATGTCGGGCAAGGGCGACTTGGCGCGGCCCTTGTCCGCTTGCCCGCCGCCGTCGAGGCTGGCTTGCGCCAGGGCATCGGCCTTCAGCGGCTTGTTTGCATGCTTGGCATTGACCAGTATCACTTCCAGGCCGGGATCGGTGGCCACGGCCCGCTGCGGCGCCGGGGCGACAAAATGCATCGCCAGCAAGGCGCCGTGCGCCAGCAGCGATACCGCCACGGCTATCATCAGGAAACGATTCTCTCGGAAAGACTTCACGCGCAACCCAGTTCGCAACAGGCACACCATACAAGATGGCTGAATTCTACGTCAAAGGGCGACGCGGGAAACAGTTTCAGTCCCGTTTTTCACGCCGCCCCGCCGCCTTACTTGACCTCGGGTTCGCTGACCACGTCTTCGCTGGCCAGTTCCGCCACTTCCGCATCGGCGTCGCTGACCTGGTTCGCCGCTTCCGGCGAAGCTTCCTCCGCGCCGTCGTCGCCCGCGGCTTCCTCGTAATCGAGCTCGGCGTCGGCCGCCGCATCGGGCACGGCGGCGATTTCCAGCAGGCGCGCTTCGATGCTCAGATCGACTTCATCCCAGCGCAAGAGATCCAGCTTGACCTGCGCACCGCGCGCCACCGATGGCATGCCCGGCAGCTTGATGACCAGCGGAATGTCGACCAGGCGCAGGATTTCATCTTTCAGCACGACGGCATCGACCTGGCGCGCGTTTTCCTGGTGCAGCCAGCGCAAGCACCAGTAGCGTTCCATGTTCGACTGGAAATCGCCATACGCGGCATACGCGGCGTCGAAGGCCGAGACGATGGCGAACAGATTCGCATCGCGCGGCTTGAACGGGGCCACCAGGGGCGCCGTCACGCCATGCTCGGCGCAGGCGATGATTTGCCACTGGTTCACCAGGTCCGTGTAGCGGCGCAAGGGCGAGGTGCTCCACGCGTACTGATCCACGCCCAGGCCCTGGTGCGGCGCCGCATGGGTAACCATGCGCACCTGCATCTTTGCCGCCCAGCTATTGCCGCTGCCGCCGCCCTGGCTGCGGTAGATGCCGGGCACGCCATGGTCGTGCAGCATCTTGCCCCAGGTACTGTTGGCAAAAATCATCAGTTCGGCGACGATCTTGTCGAGCGGCGCGCCACGCTTGCGGCGCGCCACGGTGACGATGTCGTTTTCCACATAGAAGTTGAAATCGACGCGGTTATTCTGTTCCGGCTTCAGGCCAAACGCTTCGCGTTTCTTCATGCGGCCCTGTTCCAGCTGCTGCGCCCATTGCCACAGGATGGCGAAATCGGCCTTGTGCGGGTATTCCCCCTCGCCGCTGGCCAGGGTTTCTTCGTTGACCAGGTCGTCGAGCTGGTTATGGCGCAAATTGCTGGCGATCGGCACCAGCTCGGCGCGCGTCTGCGTGCTGACCACGGCCCAGTCGGCTTTCGGGTCCAGGGTGGCGTACAGCGACAGGGCCGGGCACGTCGTGCCTTCCGCCAGGGTAAACGCATTGACGATTTCGTCCGGCAACATGGTGATCTTGTCGCCCGGCATGTAGACGGTCGACATGCGCTGGCGCGCCATCTTGTCGATCACGTCTTCCGGACGGATGCCCAGTCCCGGCGCGGCGATGTGAATCCCCACTTTCACGGTGCCATCGGGCAAAGGCTGCACGGAGAAGGCATCGTCGATCTCGGTCGTGGTCACGTCGTCGATCGAGAAGGCGGCCACGTCGGCCAGCGGCAGCTTGGCCGTCACGGACGGCACGGGCACGTTGGGGAAACCGGCGCCCTTGGGGAAATTTTCGAAGAGGAACTTCGACAGGTGCAAATCTTTCGGCGAAGCAATACCACCGACGGCCAGCATCAGGCGCGGCGGCGTCGTGTGCAATTCCGTGCAGGCCGCTTCCAGCGCCTTGTATTCAATCGTGTTCTTGTCCGGCTTGAACAGCAGTTGCAGCACCATGGGCTGCATCGAGGCGGGCAAGCGGTTCTGTTTCAGCTCTTCCACATAGCCTGCCTGCACCAGCGCCTGCTGCTTTTTCTTTTCGATGCCGGCCAGGGCCGCCTTCAAGGATGCTTCCGGCGCCGCCTTGTAGCGGCCACGGCCCTTCTTGTAGAAATACACGGGCGCCGAATGCAGGGCCAGGATCAGGCCGGCCGCTTCCGGCGGCAAGGGGGCATGGCCGAAATACTCGGCGCCCAGCTCGGCAAAACCGAACTCGTCTTCGCCCGCCACTTCCCACAGGAAATCGAGGTCGATCTCGGCGGCAATGCTCTTGGCCTGTTCCAGCAGCTCGGCCGGGGCCGGCTTTTCATACTGCAGCAGCACATCCTTGACCTTGACCTTGGTGCGCTTGCCGCTGGCCATTTCGACCTGATTGGCCTCACCCGCTTGCGACAGGACCGTGCCGACCTTGAAATCGCCGGATTCTTCAAAAAATAGATTCATTGTTATGCTTTGTTTATTAATGTGTCGGTTGCAACGGTGCGAGCGATGGACGTCAACTCGAGCACCGCCGGCAAAAATACTTCTGTTACCAGCAGCAATCCCTGGTGACGCTGGTACAGGCAGCGGCGGGCAAAAAACAGCGACTTGGCGTCAAAGCGCCGCCCTTCCCCTGCCAGCGCCGCCTGCGCCCGCTGCACCAGCGGATGGCCGGCGCGCAAGCGGGCAAATTCCAGTGCACCGCGGCGCACCATGCGGTCGCCAAACAGGGTCGTGCCCAGCGAACGCTCGCCCAGCGCGGAAAACAAAGGCCAGTCCGTGGCCGTCGCCTGCATGGGCACGACGGTATGGCCAAACACGGCCGGTCTGTTATCACAACGCAACAGCACTTCGCGTTCCCATACCCGGCCCGCGCGGTGCAAACCAATGATGGCGGCCTCATCGCTCAAGCAGCGTGCCGTTTCCTGATGCAAACATTGCACGCGGAATGCCTGGCTATGCGCTTTCAGCTTGGCCGTCAGCGAACCGCCGCCCGTGAGCCAGTGGCGCAAGGCCGGCGGCGCATTGACGGCGTTGACATGCGCATGCCATTGCGCCTGCCGCAGCGAACCCGGCCTCACCTGGCCGCATCCGTCGGGATGCCGCAAAATGCCAGCACGGGTGCCAGGTATGCGGCAAATTCGCTGATGCCATGGTCGCTGCCGTCGATGACGCACTGCCGCGCCCCCTGATAATGCGCCACCATGTCGCGGTAGTCGAGCACTTCATCACCGGTGGCGGCGATCAGGAAGTAACGTTGTGGTTCAGTAATTTTCTCTACAGCAAACGTTCCCAGCTCGGCGATGTATTCGCGCTTGAACTCGAATGGCTTGTCAGAATGAAACTCTGTCGTCACGCCCACATGCTGTTCCAGGTCGATCAGGGGCACGATGGCAGGATTGAGCAGGACGGCGCGGCAACCGAGCCGCTCGGCCAGCCAGGTGGCGTAATAGCCGCCCAGCGAGGAGCCGATGATGGTCAGCTCGGCCGGCGCCACATCCTTGACCAGCGACAGCGCCAGTTCGATGGCCAGCTTGGGCGAGGCCGGCAATTGCGGGCATAGCCACTCATCTGCGCGGCGCAGCGCCTGCATCTGCGCGGCCAGCAGGCGCGACTTCATCGACAGGGGCGACGAGCGGAATCCATGCAGGTACAGAATCATCGGCCCAGCGCCTCCAGCAATTTCTGGTGCACGCCGCCAAAGCCGCCGTTGCTCATGACGACGATCTGGTCGCCGGGACGGGCGCTGGCGGCCACGGCCGCCACGAGGGTATCGATGTCTTCATAGGCGCTGGCAATCTTGCCCAGCGGCGCCAGCGCGTCGCCCAGACTCCAGCCCAGCGCGGCATGGCTGCCGTAACCAAACACCAGGTCGGCATCCTTGAGGCTGCCCGGCAGCGCATCTTTCATGGCGCCCAGCTTCATGGTGTTCGAACGCGGCTCCAGCACGGCCAGGATGCGGCCGCTGCTGCCAATCTTTTGGCGCAAGCCGCCCACGGTGGTGGCAATGGCCGTCGGATGGTGCGCGAAATCGTCGTACACAGTAATGTTGTTGACCACGCCGCGCACTTCCATGCGCCGCTTGACGCTCTCGAAGCTGGCCAGCGAAGCGCACGCCTGGGCAATGGGCACGCCCACGTGGCGCGCGGCGGCGATGGCGGCCAGCGCATTGCTGCGGTTGTGCTTGCCCGTGAGCGCCCAGGCCACATGGCCTTCCTGCTGGCCATTGAAATACACGTCGAAGCTGCCATCGGCCTGCTCTTGCAGTTGCCAGTGGGCATCGTGGCCGAAACTTTCCTGTTCGCTCCAGCAACCGCGCGCCAGCACGCGCTGCAGCGACGCTTCGTCGCCGTTGAACACGAGGCGGCCGATGCCGGGCACGGTACGCACCAGGTGGTGGAATTGCGTCTCGATCGCGTGCAGATCGGGGAAGATGTCGGCGTGATCGTATTCCAGGTTATTCATGACGGCCGTCTTCGCGTGGTAATGCACGAATTTACTGCGCTTGTCGAAGAAGGCCGTATCGTATTCGTCGGCTTCGATGACGAAGAAGTCCGACTCGGCGCTCTTGCCGTCGATCTTGCCGCTGAGGCGGGCGGAAATGCCAAAGTTCATCGGCACGCCGCCGATCAAAAAGCCCGGCGCGTAGCCCGCGTCTTCGAGTATCCAGGCCAGCATGGCAGAGGTGGTCGTCTTGCCATGCGTGCCGGCCACGGCCAGCACCCACCGATTGCGCAGGATATGTTCGCCGATCCACTGCGGGCCGGACACGTACGGCAGGCTGCGGTTGAGGATTTCTTCCACCAGCGGGTTGCCGCGCGAGACCACATTGCCAATCACATACAAATCCGGGTTCAGCTTGGTCTGTTCCGGATCGAACCCCTGGATCAGTTCGATTCCCTGCGATTCCAGCTGGGTGCTCATCGGCGGATAGACGTTGGCATCGCAACCGGTGACTTTATGGCCGGCTTCCTTGGCCAGGACAGCCAGGCCGCCCATGAAGGTACCGCAAATGCCGAGAATATGAATATGCATGTGATCAGTGCGAAAGGTGCACGCTTAAGTAAGTAAGACGGTGAGATAAAAAACAGCAAGTGCAGGATTTTACCTGACGCCATGACTTTTTCCGCTTCGGAGTATCATCTCGCTCATGACGAACGATGCATTTGACGATAGCGCGCAGTTGCGCCTGGAAATCGCCGCCGCTGCCGCGCGCCTCGTGGCGCAGGATGGCGCCGACTATGGCAGCGCCAAGCGCAAGGCGGCGCGGCAAGTCCTGGGCGACGCGCCGAACCGGCCCACGAATCGGCCTAATATACTGCCTGACAACGACATGATCGAGGAGCAGGTGCGGCAATACAATGCCCTGTTCCTGGCCGACAGCCAGCCGGCGCGCC
The DNA here is from genome assembly GCF_059420865.1 of Janthinobacterium sp. GW821-FHT03C10. Taxonomy (NCBI): domain Bacteria; kingdom Pseudomonadati; phylum Pseudomonadota; class Betaproteobacteria; order Burkholderiales; family Oxalobacteraceae; genus Janthinobacterium; species Janthinobacterium sp. GW821-FHT03C10. The sequence continues at coordinate 408,004 of NZ_JBWKUN010000006.1, forward strand.
TGTTCCAGCTGCGCACGATCGCGCTGCAGGTCATGGAAGCGTTGCAACAATTTCATCCCCTGCTCAGCGGCCCCGTGCTCAACGGCACGGCCGGCCCCCATGACGAGATCTATTTGCAGCTGTTTGCCGAGAGCGCCAAGGAAATCCACATCTTCCTGCTGAATAAAAATGTCGTGCTCGACATGTCGGAAAGCCCGCATTTCAAGGGAGCGCGTTATGATGCGGTCGAGACAGCCAGTTTCTTGTGGAAAAATGAAGGCGTGCACGCGGCCATGTATGAGCTCGACGATATGCGCGGCGCGCTGAAAGCCAAGGCCGACGGCAAGGTGCTGCGCACCGATATCGCCGGGCTGCGCAGCCTGCTGGCCGCCAGCCTCGCCGATGGCGTGCCGGCTGCCGACTAACATTGATATAGATAAAGTTATGACAAAAAAGAATTGGATCGCCTGCGCCATCGTCGCGCTGATGTTTGGCGGCATGGGCGCCTACGTCGGTTTGAGCAAGGAAAAAGCGAAGGCAGCGGGACCGCTGACGACCACCATTGCGCCAGGCGCGACGGGCCCCGTCAACGAGCTGTATGCGCTGTCCTTGCCGGACGCGGCGGGCGCCACGCAAGCCTTGTCGCAATGGAAAGGCAAGAATTTGCTGGTCAATTTCTGGGCCCCGTGGTGCCCGCCTTGCGTGGAAGAAATGCCGGAGTTATCCGAAGTACAAGGCCACTATGCGGCGAAAAACCTGCAGGTCATCGGCATCGGCATCGATTCGGCCAGCAATATTGCCACTTTTGCCAGCAAGGTCAAGATCGCCTATCCCGTGTATGTCTCCGGCATGAGCGGTACCGACCTGTCGCGTCATTTTGGCAATGCCACGGGCGGTTTGCCCTTTACGGTGCTGATCGGCGCCGATGGCGAAGTCAAAAAGACCTATCTGGGCCGCTTGAAATTTGATCAGTTGCGCGCCGATCTGGATAAATTGTAAATTCGGAGCGTGCTTTTTTCTCTTGCCAATGCGTATCTTTGGCGGCAAAATGCGGAACTTTCGCTAAAACGGTCTTCCATACATGGCAAAAAACCTCCTTCTGCTCAACGGTCCCAACCTGAATTTGCTGGGAACGCGCGAGCCTGAGGTCTACGGCGCCAGCACCTTGGCCGATATCGAACAGGCAGCAATGGCGCAAGCCATGGCGGCCGGTGCCAGCCTGGTCTGCTTTCAAAGCAACCACGAAGGCGCGCTGATCGACCGCATCCATGCCGCGCGAGCGGAAGGGATCGATGCCATCGTCATCAATCCGGGCGGCCTGACCCATACCAGCGTTGCCTTGCGCGATGCGCTGGCCGGGGTCGCCATCCCGTTCGTGGAAGTCCATATCTCGAATATTTATCAACGCGAAACGTTTCGACATCACTCATTTCTCAGCGCGATCGCGCAGGGGACGATCTGCGGGCTAGGTATCGATGGATATCGGTTTGCCATCGACTTTGCGCTTAAAAAACGTTAATCTACGCGATCTGCACGCATTTAGCGCGGCGATAGGTTCTTGGACATCACCGCATCACTCATAAAACAAACTACATTCCTAGGGGTTTTACATGGATCTACGAAAACTCAAGACCTTGATCGACCTGGTCGCCGAATCGGATATCGCAGAGCTGGAAGTTACCGAAGGCGAAAGCAAGGTTCGCATCGTCAAATCGTCGGCCATGCCGCAAAACCAGATGGTCATGATGCAGCCGCAAGGCATGCAAGCCCAATACCAGCCCGCCGCGCCAGCCGCTGCTCCTGCTGCGGCAGCTGCCGTCGTGGTGGCCGCCGAGCCAACGGGCTATGTGGTCAAGTCGCCGATGGTCGGCACCTTCTACCGCTCCTCCGCGCCTGGCAGCGCCGCCTATGTTGAAGTGGGCTCGACCGTCAAGGAAGGTGATACCCTGTGCATCATCGAAGCGATGAAGCTGCTGAATGAAATCGACTCCGATAAAGCCGGTGTCGTGACCCAGATCCTGGTCGAAAACGGCCAACCGGTCGAATTCGGTCAACCCTTGTTTGTGATCGGCTAAAACCCAGTCCACACGGCCGGCAACGGCCGTTTGCAGTTTTAGCCCCTCACACTTGTTGTTTCGCCGGCTCGCCGGCTCTCACAGACATACGCGAACCTACCATGTTTGAAAAAATCCTGATTGCCAACCGTGGTGAAATTGCCCTCCGTATTCAGCGCGCCTGCCGCGAAATGGGCATTAAAACGGTTGTAGTCCACTCCGAAGCCGACAAGGACGCGAAATACGTCAAGCTGGCCGACGAATCCGTTTGTATCGGCCCGGCACAGTCGGCCCTGAGCTACCTGAACATGCCCGCCATTATCAGCGCCGCTGAAGTGACGGATGCGCAAGCGATTCACCCAGGCTATGGCTTCCTGTCGGAAAATGCCGACTTTGCCGAACGCGTCGAGAAATCGGGCTTCGTCTTCATCGGCCCCCGCTCCGAATCGATCCGCTTGATGGGCGATAAAGTATCGGCCAAGCAAACCATGATCAAGGCTGGCGTACCGTGCGTGCCCGGCTCCGAAGGCGCCTTGCCGGACGATCCGAAAGCGATCGTGCAAATTGCCCGCAAGATCGGCTACCCGGTCATCATCAAGGCCGCCGGCGGCGGTGGCGGACGCGGCATGCGCGTGGTGCACACGGAAGCGGCCCTGATCAACGCTGTGGCGATGACCAAGACGGAAGCGGGCACCGCTTTCGGCAACCCTGAAGTGTACATGGAGAAGTACCTGGAAAATCCGCGCCACGTGGAAATCCAGATCCTCGCCGACGAACACAAGAACGCCGTCTGGCTGGGCGAGCGCGACTGCTCCATGCAGCGCCGCCACCAGAAAGTGATCGAAGAAGCGCCAGCGCCGGGCATCCCGCGCAAACTGATCGAGAAAATCGGCGACCGTTGCGCCGAAGCGTGCCGCAAGATCGGCTACCGCGGCGCCGGCACGTTTGAATTCCTGTACGAAAACGGCGAGTTCTATTTCATTGAAATGAATACCCGCGTGCAGGTGGAGCATCCCGTCACCGAGATGATCACCGGCATCGACATCGTGCAAGAACAGATCCGCATCGCCGCCGGCGAAAAACTGCGTTATCGCCAGCGCGACGTCATGCTGTCGGGCCACGCCGTCGAGTGCCGCATCAATGCGGAAGACCCGTTCAAGTTCACGCCATCGCCGGGCAAGATCGTGTCGTGGCATGCACCGGGCGGCCCCGGCATCCGCGTCGATTCGCACGCCTACGCCGGCTACTACGTGCCGCCGCACTACGACTCGATGATCGGCAAAGTGATCGCTTACGGCGCCACGCGCGAGCAAGCGATCCGCCGCATGCAGATCGCCCTGTCCGAAATGGTGGTCGAAGGCATCAACACGAATATCGCCCTGCACCGCGAACTGATGATCGACGCGCGCTTCATCGAAGGCGGCACCAACATTCACTATCTGGAACAGAAGCTGGCCGACATGCCGGACCTGGGCAAGAACCTGAATAGCGGCAGCCCCAGCATCGCCAAGAAATCCGAAATCAAGGCGGGCGCATGAGCTGGACGGAAATCGTCATCGAAATCGCCCGTGACAACGCCGAGGCCATGTCCGACGCGCTGATGGAAGCGGGCGCCCTGTCGGTCTCGGTGGAAGACGCCGATGAAGGCACGGATGCCGAGCAGCCGCTGTTTGGCGAGCCAGGCATGGAACCGAAGGAAGCGGCGTGGGAACGCAGCCGCGTGGTGGCGCTGACGGACGTCGACGCCGACCAGGCCGCCATCGTGGCCGCTGCCGCGCAAGCGGTCGGCATGACGGACGCGCCCGCCTTTACCGTGCGCCCCGTGGAAGAGCAGGACTGGGTGCGTTTGACCCAGTCGCAATTCGCGCCGATTCACATCGGCAAGAATATCTGGGTCGTGCCCAGCTGGCACGAGGCACCGGATCCTGACGGCCTGATCCTGGAACTGGACCCGGGCCTGGCCTTCGGCACGGGCAGCCACCCGACCACGCGTTTGTGCATGGAATGGCTGGAAGCCCATCCGGCCCCAGGCAAGACCGTGCTCGACTACGGTTGCGGTTCCGGCATCCTGGCCATGGTGGCCAAGAAACTCGGCGCGCAAACGGTGGCTGGCGTCGATATCGACCCGCAAGCGATCGAATCGGCGCGCGACAATGCCGAACGCAACCAGTGCGACATTGAATATTTCCTGCCAGATACGTTTGCCACGTCGGCACACGCCACGGCCAAGTTTGACATCGTCGTCGCGAATATCCTGTCGAGTCCATTGAAACTGATGGCGCCGATGCTGTCCGGCCGCGTCGCCAACGGCGGCGCCCTGATCCTGTCCGGCGTGCTGGCACGCCAGGCGGAAGAAGTGGCCGCTGCCTACGCCCCCTTCATCCAGCTGGGTGTGTGGGCCGAGCAAGACGGCTGGGTGGCCCTGCATGGCCGCCTGGGTGCAACGCAAGCGCCTGCGCCCCGCGCGGAAGGTGCATAAGCACAGCAATGGCACTCGCCACCAAATGCCCCCATTGCAACACGATATTTCGGGTCGCTGCTGACCAGTTGAAGTTACGTGGGGGCATCGTGCGCTGTGGCACGTGCAGGGAAGTGTTTGACGGCAATGCCGCGCTGGTCGATCCGGCCGCGGCATCGCCGTTTTTAACATCCGCCCCAGCCACGGTCGTCCCACTGTCGTCCACGTTCCCCCACGACAACAGCCTGCCGTCCGCCACGGACGACGAACCCATTTATTCCCTCGACTTCGACACCTCGTTCGACCCGTTCGGCATCTTGCCGGAAACGGCGCAGCTCAAGGATGACGACGGCGAGCACATCGAGCTGGACCTCGACGTCAGCCTGCCTGCCGAGGTAGCAGCCGACGCGCCTGCCGACGCGCCGCTCGACCTGCCTGAAGAAACACCGGCAGAGCCGCCAGAAGCGCCGCTGCCCCAGCCGATGGCACCCTTCAAGCGCCGCCAGGTCGATGACGTGCCCGCCTTCGCCACGTATCTGCGCGACAGCCGCCGCGAGCCGAGCCTGGAAGCCGAGGCCGCGCCGGTGCTGCCTGCGGCCGAAAAAGTCAGCCTGGACAAACCCGTGCCCGCGCGCAAGGAACCGACGCTGGCCGACCATTCCTTCACGCCGCTGCCCGCCGCCCCCGTTGTACCGGCGCCAGCCGAAGAGCAGGAAGCACCGCTCCTGCCGCCGGCCGACGACGAACCGGCTTTCGTCACCCAGGGCCGGCGCCGCGAACAGAGCGGCAAAGCCCTGCGCGTGGCCATGGCCGCCGGCTCGGTGGTGCTGCTGCTTTTGTTATTCCTGCAAGTAATGACCACCTTCCGCAATCCGCTGGCGGCGCAGTTTCCGCAGTGGAAGCCGACCCTGGTCGCGCTGTGCAAGCTCAGCGGCTGCCAGGTCGACTTGCCGGCGCAGATCGAGGCGCTGGCCATCGAGCAGGGCGAATTGCAAACCCTCAAGGAACAGACGTTTTCCTACGTCTCGCTGCTGCGCAACCAGAGCCGCAGCGTGCAAGCCTGGCCCAGCATCGAACTGATCCTCAACGACGCCAACGACAAGCCCGTCTTGCGCCGCGTGATCGCGCCGCGCGACTACCTGCCAGCCGCTATCGACGTGAGCAAGGGATTTGCGCCGCGCTCGGAACAAACCATCAAATTGTATTTTGCCTTAGACCAGCTCACGGCGTCTGGCTACCATATCGCCATCTTTTACCCCTAACAGACACTATCATGACCAAAACATCGCTGATCTGTGGCTCGCTTGCCACCGACACCATCATGCAATTCCCCGGCCGCTTCGGCGAATCCCTGCTGGCCGACCAGCTGCACAAGGTGAACGTCTCCTTCCTCGTGCCCACCATGCGCACGGAGTTCGGCGGCTGCTCGGGCAACATCGCCTACAGCCTGAAAATGCTGGGCGGCGACCCGCGCATCGTCGGCGTCATGGGGCAAGATAGCGCCGCCTACCTGGAACGCCTGCAAAAGCTGGGCATTTCCACCGCCAACATCCTGATCAAGGCCGACAGCTACAACGCGCAATGCTTCGTCACGGCCGATGCGGACAATAACCAGATCAATGCCTTCCACCCGGGCGCCATGTCGTTTGCGCATGAAAACCCGATCGCCAATGCGGGCCCGGCCAAGGTCGCCATCATCTCGCCGGACGGCGACCAGGGCATGCTCAAGCACGCCGCCGACCTGGCCGAACTGGGCATCCCCTTCATGTTCGACCCTGGCCAGCAGTTGCCACGCTTCAATGGCGAACAGTTGATCGACTTCATCAACAAGGCTACGTATGTATCGGCCAACGATTATGAGATGGAAATGTTGATGGAACGCACGGGCTTGACCCTGCCGGACATCGCTAGCCGCCTGGAAGCGCTGATCATCACGCGTGGCGAGAAGGGCTCGGAGATCTATACGGACGGCAAGCGCATCGACATTCCTGTCGTGACCGCCAAGGAAGTACTGGACCCGACCGGCTGCGGCGACGCCTACCGTGCCGGCTTGCTGTTCGGCATCACCAACGACCTGGGCTGGGAAACCAGCGGCCGCCTGGCCAGTCTGCTGGGCGCCATCAAGATCGCCACCCAGGGTGCGCAAAACCATGTGTTTACGCCGGAGAGCATCGCCGACCAGTTCGAAGCGGCGTTCGGTTACCGCTATTAATATGTAGGTCGCAGGTCGGATTGGCGCGGTAAAACCGCGCGTAATCCGACAACATCGCTGGCATGGCAAGTGGGGATGTCGGCTTACGCTACGCTAAGCCGACCTACGCCCTCACATCACCATCATCGCAGCACAATAATCATTCCCACCAGCACTTGCGCGATCTGCAGCAGGATCAGCGCCACCAGCAGCGACAAGTCCAGACTGCCCACCAGCGGCACCACCTTGCGGATCGGACGCAGCAGCGGCTCGTTCAGGGCCCGTACGAACGGCGCCAGCGGCGCATGCGGGTTGACCCAGCTGAAGATGGCTTCGATGATCAGCAAGGCCATGAAACCGTAGAGTATCCATTGCAGGAAGCGTTGCAGCGACTTGAGCAGCACCACTTCGACGGGAGCGCCGGAAATAAACAGCACCGAGCTGGCCAGCAGCACGATCAGGAAGGCGCCGATCAGGCTGGCCCAGTCATACCCGCCCACGCCCGGCACCACGCGGCGCAGGGGGCGTACCAGCCAGTCGGACAATTGAAACGTGAATTGCGCCACCGACGAGGGCGGCCGCACGCGCACCGCCTGCATCCAGAAGCGCAGCAGCAACACGCCGCCCAGCAAGGTGGCGATGGTATCAACGATCAATGTAAGGATAACGATCAGCACGACTAATTCTCCAAAAAAAAACCGCTGTGTGATTGAGTCACACAGCGGCGTGTTGCCTCATCCAGGCACCCGTATCGTTGGAATTACGATGGGCGGGTGCTGGTTGGGAATGGCCAGGCTGCAGCCGGTGCCAACACGGTTTTTGCTACAGGTGCGATAGGTGCCGATGGCTTGGCGACAGGAGCTGCCTTCTTCGGTGCGGCCTTTTTAGGCGCGGCCTTCTTGGCGGCTGGCTTGGCGGCCACGGCGGCTGGTGCCGCTGGAGCTGCTGCCGGCGCTGCCGCAGGTGCGGCTGCCACGACTGGCGCTGCGGCTGGCTTGGCGGCTGGCTTGGCGGCAGGTTTCGCTGCTGCTTTCGCTGCCGGCTTCGCTGCTACCTTGGCCGCTGGCTTCGCTGCTGGCTTGGCTGCTGGCTTCGCCGCTGCTTTGGCCGCTGGCTTGGCTGCAGGTTTCGCTGCTGCTTTTGCCGCAGGCTTGGCTGCAGGTTTCGCTGCGGCCTTGGCCGCTGGCTTGGCTGCAGGCTTGGCTGCAGCTTTTGCTGCTGGCTTCGCTGCTACCTTGGCTGCTGGCTTGGCTGCCGCTTTTGCTGCTGGCTTCGCTGCTGCCTTGGCCGCTGGCTTCGCCGCAGCTTTTGCTGCTGGCTTGGCTGCTGCTTTGGCCGCTGGCTTGGCTGCCGCTTTGGCTGCTGGCTTCGCTGCTGCCTTGGCGACGACTTTTTTCGCTGCTGGCTTGGCTGCCGCTTTGGCGGCCGGTTTCGCTGCTGCCTTGGCTGCAGGTTTCGCTGCGGCTTTTTTCACTGCTGGCTTGGCTGCTGCCTTGGCCGCTGGCTTGGCTGCTGCCTTGGCCGCTGGCTTGGCTGCAGCTTTTGCTGCTGGCTTCGCTGCTGCCTTGGCGACGACTTTTTTCGCTGCTGGCTTGGCTGCTGCCTTGGCGGCCGGTTTCGCTGCCACCTTGGCTGCAGGTTTCGCTGCGGCTTTTTTCACTACTGGTTTGGCTGCTGCCTTGGCGGCCGGTTTTGCTGCGGCTTTTGCTGCTGGCTTGGCGGCCGGTTTGGCTGCGGCTTTTTTCGCGACAGGCTTGGCTGCCGGTTTCGCTGCGGCTTTCGCTGCTGGCTTGGCTGCCGGTTTTGCTGCTGCCTTGGCCGCAGGTTTCGCTGCGGCTTTCGCTACTGGCTTGGCAGCCACTTTTGCTGCAGGCTTGGCTGCGGCTTTGGCAGCCGGTTTTGCTGCTGGTTTCGCTGCGGCTTTGGCAGCTGGTTTAGCGGCAACCGTCTTCGCTGCAGCTGCCGGCTTCTTCGCGGCAGGAGCAGCCTTGGCGGCTGGTTTCTTTACTTCTGATTTCTTAGCGGCTGTTGCCATTTGTCTCTCCTTCATCTGAGATGAGAAATTTAAGCTACAAGATTTAAACCCGTCCGACCCACCACAGGGATAGGCCAGGCGAATTATTCATCGGCACAAACGGTCGTTTGCGCTAATGAATTCGGCACCAGCTGAACTGCTGCAACTCCTCACGTTTGCAGCACTTCAGCCATCGTCGGTGCCACCCTGCTTTATCTCGCAGCTGGTGGCAAAGTCTGAATTCGGTCATTCGTTTTCGATGCCGTGCGTTTTTTCGCTCCTCGCATCGCGCTCGCCACAACACCGATGCGTCAAATAAAAAACCGCCATGCCTGAAAAAATTCGGGCACGGCGGCAGACGAAAACGGTGTGGTTTTGTGCATATCCGTGTAAATCTGTATCCCTGTTTTGCGAGGTTTTTTCGCTACCGCGCTGGTTAAAAAACCCCGCATTCTAACGCTCGCATTTGCAATCTCATAAAGTACACGAAAACCTTGTCAATGCGCAACCGGCACGACACGTTTTCGCCCGCTTTTTTGCACGATACGCGTGCTATCGCACAATCGCGCGGCAAATGCCGCCGCCAGCAAGTCCGGAAACGATATTTTTGTGTGCGATGCGACGGCTACGTGCATTTCAGAAAACGCGATACAACGTCACAACAAGATCAAAAAATCAGGCTCTTTTCTTTAACAACGGTGGCAATTCATGCAGTGGATTAACTACACCCTTTACAGCTCTTTTTCGCATCACGACGCTGCCGAGAAACAGCCGATTTTTCGCCCTCCCGTGCTCCGAAACTGGCACCAAAAAGTTAGACGATCCTGGTGCTGGACTGACTGCGTTGGCAACATCATCTAATCATGTTAGATCGCGACGGGTGAGCAGCAGTACCCTGTCTTGTGATGATAGCGGGCCGTTTGTCGGCAGCAAAAATCAGAAAGCATCCCAAGACCTTACATCCACGCCGGATAGGCTAGAGATCATGTATAACACATCGACCTGCCATCAATAAATCTGACGAAAAAATTGCGTGTATCAAGCCCAATTAGTCCTGCAATGCCAAAGGCAACAGTTCATCCCGCACGACCAATTGTTTCAGCCCATGGGCGATCAAGCAGCATCTCATCGCTGCGGCAAATTCACTGGATGCCTTCGACATTGCCACCAACTCTTCCCGTGCCTCCTTCAGCATATCGACTTCGAGCTGTGTACGATCACCTTTTGCTATTTTGTCGATCCTCTTGTACCGCTTAATAGTGCGATTACAATTTCTCCATGCTGATCGTCGCTGAGCATTTAGCTGACTTTGCTGCAGTCCCAAATACTGAATCGCCAAATTTACGTTGGACTTCGCACCTTCCTCCAAGTCAGGATCTGGCAATATGGAACCATCATCATTGAACCAAAGCTTGCACAAGTCTTCTGGCTCAACGGGATCCAGTAGCAAGGGAGTCTCTCCTGCCGTATCTCTAGCCACCAAGGTTGCGCGCCTGCTCGGATCGGCCAATGGAAACCAGTCGCTCTTGCCGACAGTCTCCTCCGAATACTCTCTATTAGCCGTATTGCAAAGCATGCCTGAGAGCCGAAAGTTATCCAGATCGAAGGCAAGCCATGAGTAGCCATCTGCAAATATTTTGGCTGCCTGTTTGGCGCGGCCATGTGGCCGAAAGTGGTCTACCTGGTAGCGGGCAACGCTATCTTTGGCCTCCGAATACCAGCACTTCCCATTAGACATCGCGAGCAAATATTCTCGAACGGCCGTCCAAGCTGAAGAATTTTTTTCGATATAAGCTTTGCGGGCAGCTAAATTGTCGATAGCGTCCAGTTCTTCAGTTGCCTTCTGCAGTGCCGCTTTGATCGCGTCAGGCACTTGAGTCCAGTCTCGATGAATATAGATCATTATTTTTTCAGCAGTTGTGCGATGACTTCGCGGGTGGCATCATCGCGCTGGCGCAGTTGTTCTGGCGTGCGCGCGGTATCATCGGCCAATTCCACGTCGTCTAATTTACGTAGAAACTGGCGATACAGCTCATCGCGCTCCTCATACATGAATCCAAGCTCACGTAACTGTTCGTTGATCGCGTCCAGCGCTTCGGTCTGCGCCACGTCTAATTCGGCAAGACGAGCCAAGCGATTGCGGGCGTCGATCAGCTCCTGTGTCGGCTGATCCAGCGTAGATGGCATACCGAAAATATCGGTCAGCACGCCGCTAACGCCCAATCCTTTTGGATCGACGAAAGGCGCTTCCACCATCACAGCGCCGGAAGACTGGTCGCTATACATCACGCGTACTTCATTGCGGGTCAACCCTGAAATCGTCAGCGGGTTGTGCGAGGTCAGAATGATGTGGCACTTGTCCGCATCGGCGGCGATGCCTGTCCAGTCTTCGATCAGTTTAAGATAGCTGTGCTGCCAATGCGGGTTAAGGTGAGTATCCGGTTCGTCCAATAAGAACAAAGCGCGCTTGCCGCGTGAAACGCGGATCAGGCCCAGCACCATCAGCAGCTGACGTTCACCATCCGACAGATCCGCAAAACCGACATCGCCACTTGCATCGTTGTTGCGGGTCACCCAGATCAACATCTCGCGGATCAAGTCCGAAATGTCCATCGCCTCCAGCGCATAAAACATCTCCCGTTCGCTTTTGAATGCGCTCGAGAAGCGCTTCAAGTGCTCCAGTGACGGAAGAAAAGTCGCATATTGCGATTCGGTTTGCTGCTTGTCGCGATAATCGTCTATCGCGTTTCCTTCCAGTGCAAGAGGATGAAAAGCCACCTCTTGGAACTTCCGCGCCGTACGTCCCGCAGGTCCGCCAGCACCCCAGAAATTGCGCGAGCTATATTGATCGCCTTTTTTGCCGCGCGCGAACCAAGGTTCCCGAAAATGGGCCAGCATCGAATGAAAACTGATGATACCCAGCTTGGCCGACAGTTCTCCTGTTACCTTGGGATCGGGGAAGGCAAACAGAGCCATCAGGGCCAACACGCCGTGAATCGGGCGGCAATAGAATAGTCGACGCGCATCTTGCGCTTGATTGAACTCGGTAAGACTATCCTCCAGCTTGATCGCGTCGTAATAGCGCCGCTGGTGACTGTCGAAAAGCACCTCAAGACGCCGGCTGCCACCCGAATAATACCCAAACACCAGATCGGGAAACCATTCAACCTTGCGCTTCTCGAACTCGCTGCGCTTGATATCTTGACCATTCACACGGATGGCCGGCTCGCCAGGCACATTACTCAATGTAACGCGCGGCGGTTCAGCAATGGTTTTCCCTGGCGGTTGAATACGGTAATCCACCCGGTAACGAAAGCGCGGTTCGTTGCGGCGCATGTCCACCCAGCGAAAGATCTGGGTAATGGCCTCGATCAGGTTGGATTTACCAGCACCATTCTGACCAATGAGCACTGTGGTGAGCTTGCCCTCATCAAAGTCGACCTCCAGTTGCTTCAGGTTCTTGAAACCATCGATATAGATCTTATCAAGTCGCATGGCCTTGCTCCAGCAAGATCGTGGAATCATTCACATAGCCTTGCGCCACTTCCCATGCCAATTGCTTGTAAAAGTCCGCCACAGGCAATTCAGCCATCTTGAACAATGTTTCAGCGGTCACCGGCGCCCCCAATCGGCGCAAATGCCCGGCTAGATAGGGTTGGTCTTTGACATCATCGTCTTGGCGGCTTTTGGTCATGGCGGCAGTTTCTTTAGGTACACGCGGTGCGCGGGATACTCGCGGCTTGCGCGTCTTGGGTTCAGCGTTGGCACGCTCGGCGGCTATGCGCGCCAGTAATACCTCGGCAGGTTCGTCGTTCGGATCTTGCGGAACCAGTTCGCCACGGAAGGCTTTGGCAAGCATCAGTGGAACCAAGCGCTGAGCATGTACTCTAACATTAGTCAATTGAGCTTCAATATAGTTTGCCTTATCAAACAAGGCTTTTACCCGGTTGATGATCGCATCCTGCTCTTCGAGCGAGGGAAGAGACAAAGGCAATGATCGCAATTCCTCTGCATTCAGGTTATTGACTCCACTAGTTGATTTAGCGGTTCGCTCAATCAGTTGGCGCTGCGCAGGAGCGGATAGCCATAATTGAATAAACTCTGGACGTGCTTTAGTTTGATCAACTCGGAGCCTTATGAGGTATCCCGCGAAAAGCAATCCGACCTCGCTGGCTGTTACCAAACCGATTTTACCAACAAGTTCAACGCTACCATTAGAACGAATGACAAGCAGATCACCTTCCTTTAAAGATAGCTTTTTAATTTCTACATCTTCAAAGTCAGCTCGTTTGAGATCAGATATATCGATTCTGCCATGTTGAGCAATGTTTGGTATGCGTAAAACTCCCTTACCTTTGGACTCGTAGTCGCACTTTTTAGAAGTACCATAACGTAAGTCTTCAGCAATTTCTCCAATAACGGTCTTGGTCCAATTGCCATTGGTAAGCTCAAAGGTATCATCAATCAAGCCCCCCTCTGTTGCCGCGCGCAATACTGCCTGCCGAAACCGTTTTAGCAAGGAGGGAATCGTACTCAGACGGTCATTGCAGGTTTGAGAGCGAGCCAACAAAATGTCAAGTTGCTTAGTGATGCGGGTTTGCTCCGCAGCTGGAGCGACAGGTATAGCCGTTTCAACAATAGAACCTCGACTCAATTCTATTTGATTCGTTGTGCCGTCGCACATCTCTTCAATCTTGTCTTGTACTGCTGAACTCCTGATCCAGTTAAAAAGATATCGAGACTCGATTCCTAAAACAGGCCGAACAATTGTTACATGCGAGTCCACAACTTTTGGGGGAGTGCAATCAATTTCATTGACAAGATAAGCCCGCCCAACCGTACCCGTTCCCGTACTGTTCCATAACACATCACCAGCCTTAATGAATCTGACATCCTCCCATGCCGAAAAATGATCGGGGTGAATGAACTTCAGATTTTTTAATTCGAGTTGATTCCAACGGATACATTTTTGGTTAATGACAGGTAAATCGCTTCTATCTGTGTATTTAGGTGATTTTCCGCGCTGAACATACTCAGCAAGCTCACCAATCGTTGACCATACCCACGAACTTGGAAGTTCACGCATCGCTATCTCCCACCCTCAACAACCCACGTCGCGCCAACCGCTCCCGTGCCTCAGCCAACGCTGCATGCAACTGGCGCTCTAGCTCCGCCTTCAGCGGCAGCTCGGTCCAGTATTCGGCCACAGTAATACCATCTTTATGCATTTGTAATAGTTCCACTTGTTCGCGGCTCGATTCGGCGCATAGGATCAAGCCTATCGGCGCTTCTTCGCCCGCTTGGCGTTCATGCTTGTCCAGCCATTTAAGATACAGCTCCATTTGCCCCTTGTGGGCGGCCTTGAAACGGCCCAGTTTGAGTTCGATCGCTACCAAACGGCGTAGGCGGCGATGGAAGAAGAGTAAATCCAGGTAAAAATCCTCGCCGTCAATCACCATGCGCTTTTGCCTTTCAACAAAGGCGAAACCACGCCCCAATTCCAGGATGAACGCTTCCAACTGGCGCAGAATGGCGCTTTCCAAGTCGGCTTCATCGTAACCCTGACTCAGGCCCAAGAAATCGAGAAAATAAGGATCCTTGAAAATCAAGGCGGGAGCCACTGCACCGGATGGCAACGCCGCCGGTACCCCCGCACTGGCGATTTCGCGGCGCTCATAGGCTTTGCGTTCGATTTGCCGGCGCAGTTCCCGCACGCTCCAGTGTTCCAGCACGCTTTGCTGCGCGTAGAAGGAACGAATTTCCTCGTCCTTGACTGGCAGCAGCTGCAAAAAATGGGTCCAGCTCAATTGGCGCATCAGTGATGCGACATTTTCCAGATCGGGAAAGGCTTGAGAAAATTGCACCATGCGCCGAAGATTCTTGATCTCGAAACCGCGTCCGAATTCATCGGCCAGCCTCTGCCCCAGGCGTGTCATCAGTTGAGTACCATACCGGGCGCGCTCGCCGCCCAGCACTTCCGTGGCCAGCCGATGGCCTACCGTCCAGTACAAATGGCTCAATTCGGCATTCACGGTACTCGACAAACGCTGCCGGCTGGCTTCAATCAACCCACGCAATTCGGCATGCAGCGATTCCAGATTGGCCACCAGCGCGACTTCAGCCGTGCTCATTCGGCTACCCCGGAGACATCATCCTCATCCGGCAGAAGATCATCCAGCGGCAGGTCGGGATCTTCGCCCAGCTCTTCCAGCAAGGCGCGTAATTCGCCGATAGCGCCATTCAGTTCCCGCAGGGCCAGCCGCGCCACTACCGCAGGTTCATCGCGCTGATCCAATGCGCTGCCGCCACTGTCATCCTTGAGCCAGCTGATATCGAGGTTATCGCCACGCTGTGCAATCTGTTCGCGCGTGAACTTGCGCCAGCGACCGCTCTCTCCCGTATCCACGCGCTGGGCCAGCGCAGCAGGCCCGCCAAACGGATCGTCACCAAAGACGTCTTCGAACTTTTCACGGGGTACGCTGGCAGGCGCATCGGCCGCAGTACGGAAATAATCGCGGGTGAAGGGCGTACGCTTGCCAAACTGGGGCATATTGGCGCGCATGTCATATACCCAGACTTCTTTGGTATTGCCTTTGTCCTGCTCTCCCTTGGTGAAAAACAGCACGTTGGTCTTCACGCCCTGGGCATAAAAGATGCCGGTTGGCAGACGCAGGACGGTATGCAGATTACATTTTTCCATCAGGTCGCGGCGAATATCGGTACCAATATTACTTTCGAAAAGTACATTATCCGGCAGCACCACCGCAGCGCGGCCACCTGGGCGCAAGTCTCTGTAAATATGCTGCAGGAAAGCGAATTGTTTATTACTGGAAATATACGTCAGGTCTGTCCGGGTCGGCAAACCGCCGCCCTTTTTCGTACCAAAGGGCGGATTCGACAGGCTCAGGGTCGCATGCGGCAGCTTCTTGTGGTCATCACTCAATGTGTCACCATAAATGACGCCACCTTCGATACCGTGCAACAGCATGTTCATCAAGGCGAGCCGATGCGTATCCTGCACCAGTTCCATGCCATGGAAAGTCACGTTGCGATAGCGGCGTTGGGCCGCTTCGTCGAGGCTGTCCAGGTCATTTTCCCGGCGCAGGTAGTTGTTGGCCGCGATCAGGAAGCCGCATGTGCCGGCGGCCGGATCCTGGATGGTGTCGCTCAGTTGCGGCTTCATCACGGTGACGATGCTGTCGATCAAGTGCCGGGGCGTGAAGTACTGGCCGGCGCCGCTCTTTTTCTCGGTGGCGTTACGCTCCAGCAACTCCTCATAGAGATCGCCAAGGTCGTCACGCTGCACGCTATACCAGTCGAGCGCATCAATGTCACTGACCAGCTTGCTCAGCGTTGTCGGCTTGGTGATGAAGGTATTCGCATTGGCATAAATTTCCTGCACAGCGCCACGGCCATGCAGGCCGTAGCTCAGCAGCATCTCCTTGTACAGGTCGAGACGCTCGGCGGCCGAAGCGCTCAGCAAGTCGTCCCAGCGGGTGCCAGGCTGTTCCACAGGTAGCTCGCCTTTTTTGGGCCTTATCCATACCTGGAGCCGATCTTCCTGGCTGGTCTCTTTCATCATTTTAAGGAACAGCAGGAAGGTGAGTTCGCTGAGGTATTGGTGGTAGGTGACGCCATCGTCGCGCAGCACATGGCAGAGCGACCAAAGCTTGGCGCCGATATCGTGGGTTACTTGGGAATTGGTAGACATAAAAATCAGGCTTGTGCAGGCCGGGCGGGAGGCGCCCAGAGCGCATCGTTAAAGGCGTCCAACACGGGTTGGAGTTGGCCGTTGAAAAGTTTATCGAGGCGAATAAAACCACCGCCCTCGCGTTTAAATAGCAAATCGGGGTCGTCAATCGCCTCACGGTCGACTAGCAGATTCGCCTTCGTTTGTGCGGCAATGCGCTTGAGCCAATCGCGCTGCGGATTGGTCCAGGGCTTGCCACCAGGTGTATTGGCCAGCATGGCTTGCAACGCATGATCCACCCGTTCGCCGTAGGGTAGTAGCGCATCGCCCAGTGCGGCTTGCCGGATGTAGCCGACAATACGCGCCGCGATGTCCTGGTTGCTCAGTTCACGCCAGGCTGTCGCCAGACGCGCCTCGCTGAAACCTGCCTGATCCAGCGCCAAGGTGAGTTCCTTGAGTTGTTTGCGGGTGAGCTCGCGTGGCTTGGTCAGCACGGCCATCAACGCAGGAAGCTGGTTGCTATTGCTTGTGATGAAGGTCTTGAACGCTTCCAGGTAATCCTCGGGCTTGCTCGCATTGCCATAGCCGCGCTCCACGCGCAGGAATGCATCCGGGTGTTCAGAAACATAGATACCTTGGCGGTTACCCGTCAGCTTGCGGTCCAGTATTTCACCAAGATCGGGGTTGTGCGTGAACCACTGCGCCACCTCGGTCAAACTCAAATTCTTGAGCTTTTGAATAAACGCATCGGGATTCATGCCGGCCTTGATCTCGAAGTCTTGCACCGCCTGGCCATGCAAGTGCCGTTTCTTGACTTGTAACTTGGCCAGAAACTGCTCACGCACCAGTTCGCGTGCAGCGTCGTCAACAACCGTGGTCAGTTCACGCTCCAGTTGGGCGAACGTGATTTTGGGGTTGACGACAACAGGCCGCATCGCGGTCATGTCACCGACAGACTCGAAAAGACGTACAGCGTCGTAAACACGGAAGTTGTCCTTGGCTTCGCCATCGAAGTCGCACAAGCGCGTCGCGCGGCCGAGCATCTGATCAAACAGAATTCGGCTATTCACCTGCCGCAGGAAGACGAGATTGCAAATTTCGGGCACATCAATACCTGTCGTGAGCAGATCCACCGTCACGGCGATATTCGGCAGCCGTTCATTCTTGAAGCGGCGGATCAGCTCCAGCGGTTTGTCCGCATTGCCGGTGATCTTGAGCACGGCATCATCCTCAACGCTGCCATACAGCTGTTCGAAGGCGGCCTTCAATACATCAACCATCAGATCAGCATGTTCGCTGCTGACGCAAAAGATCAGGGTCTTGCGCCGTCCGCTCGGGTCCAACTCTTGCGCCAAATAACTAGACACTGCCTCGTTGAAAGGACGGGTGATGACCTTGCGGTTAAAGTCATCAACCTTGAGTTTGATTTCATCTGGGGCTTTGAACAAGTCGATCTGACTACGCTCTACATTGTAGACCTGGACCTCTTCACCAACTTTCCAGACGATGCCTTTATCGGTCAATTCGGTATGAATCTGAATCGGCGGCTCGTAGTCTACCAGGAAGCCATCCACCACGGCTTCGCGGTAGCTGTAACTATACACGGGCTGACCAAAAATCTCGCTGGTATGCAAGGCTGGCGTTGCGGTCAGTCCAATCTTGACGGCATCGAAGTAGTCCAATACTCGCCGGTACTTCGAGATATAGTCATCGAAGCCGCGAAAACTAAGCTCTGTAGTGGACATCTCCCGATCCAGCGTATAACCACGATGGCATTCATCAATCACGATGCAATCGTATTGATCAACTGTTGGCGGGGCGATGCCATCGGCTGGGAACAAGACACGCCGCATCATGCCCTGAATAGTGGCAATGTGGACGCAAGTGTCGGCATCCGGCGCCTGCACCTCCAGCTCTTTAATACCAAAGGTGTCGGCAAAGGTTTGCAGACGCTCCATCCGGGTGTCTTTGAAAGCATTGGCGGCCTGCTCGCCCAACGCCGAACGGTCAACCAGAAATAGAATCCGATGGAAGCGCTGAGCACTGAGCAAACGGTAAATGAGAGCGATACACGTCTTGGTTTTTCCGGTTCCCGTAGCCATGGCCAACAGAATTTCTCTTTGACCTTTAGCAATGCTTGCTTCGGTCGCACTTATCGCGGCTTGCTGATAATGCCGCAATGAGAAACCATAATCGAAAGGCGTATTCGCTAATTCCGCATGGGCACGGACTTTATCTTGACGCAACAAGTTTTGCAGCCCATCAGGGCTATACCAGCCGTCGAGCGCATGGCTGCGGTTATCCGCTTGACGCAAATCGCAGAACCAAATACCGCTCTTGGTCGACAATTGACGCAAATAGGGCCGGCCATTAGTGGCAAAAACGAAGGGGATACGGAACTCTCCTTGCTCGCCCCAATTCTGGATGTGTAATTGGGTTTCTGTGCTGGGCGAAAAAGTACGACTGTAGCGCTTGCTTTGTTGCAGATCTGCGGATACATCCTTGATCGAGCGCTTGGCCTCCACTATTGCCATCGGAAGCAGTCCATGAAAAAGCACATAATCGGCCGAGTAACCGTCGCAAGGCCACTCCGCGATCGCTAAATTACGCCCGCGCTGGGGACGGGTACCCTTGCTAAAACGTAGGCTCTCCGAATCAACCTCCCAGCCGGCCAGACGCAACTGGTCGTCAATGATGCGGCGCGTCTCGGCTTCATCCAGCTGCAAAAGCCCAGCAGCATTGGTCGCAGAAACCAAGAGTTTATTGAGCGTTCCTTGAGGCGCCGCCAACGCATCCGCTTGCAAGCTGGAGAGCTGTTCTGCGAGTTTTGCTTTTGCCTGTTCTGCTTCGACAGCAAGCTGCTCCCATATCGCTCGCTCCTCGCTCAAGGCCGAGAGCTGTGTTTGAACCGAATGGAGAGCGTTGACCGCTTGATGTTGTTGAGTCTGGTATTGGGAAACAGCCTGGCGAAGCAATGCCAACTCGTGCCGCAACTCATCGCTTTCGTTAGTCGGCGGTGACGGAGGGACAAACGGACCCGAACGGTAATCCGCCTGTCGAAAAGTTCGGTGGAACCACAAACAAAGTTGCCAACTCAACTTCAGAGTCGACAAGGCTGTAGCATAATTGCCATGCAAGGCGTGATTGGCGGAATTACCATTGATACGAACTTGATCGAAAATCTGTTTGATTTCTCGTGGCAGGAAACCCTCGGCATGAAGACGCCGAATCAATTCGTACTGCGTTTCTTCCTGTGAAACATACAGGCCAGATCTAGCCGCGAGCGACTGAGCCAACAACTCTGCCAACTGACGCAACTTGAGAAGGCATGTATTGGGATCTTCGGCGAAATAACGTTCAGCCAAAGCACCAAGGCGCCAGAGTTGCTCCTCATAGGAGCGCAACATCTCAAAATTCGAGTCAGGTGACTGCTTCAATGTTCCGATCTCCTTTAGTTCCGCCAACTACTCGCCGATGTGGAGCAGTCTCCAAGTATGCCGTCCAAACCGAAGACTGCAAGATGTTTTATCTGAACCTACTGGTTAAAAATACAATAGCAATAAGACGTTCCAATGGCAAGGGGCCTCACATACGCAAGGCCCCTTCTCTTCCAATCATCATTCAGATTAGCGCTTGATACTACTTATCCGCTTACTCCCAGTTCAGCGCACCACCCGTTTGATACTCGGTCACGCGGGTCTCGAAGAAGTTGCGTTCCTTCTTCATGTCGATCATCTCGCTCATCCACGGGAATGGATTTTCTTCCTGGGCGAACAGCGGCTCGATGCCGATCTGCTGCGCGCGGCGGTTGGCGATGAAGCGCAAATAGCCCTTGAACATCGGCGCGTTCAGACCCAGCACGCCGCGCGGCATGGTGTCTTCCGCGTACGCGTATTCCAGTTCCACGGCCTTCATGAACAGATCCTTGATCTCTTCGCGGAAGGCGGCCGTCCACAACTGCGGATTTTCCATCTTGATCGTGTTGATCAAGTCGATGCCGAAGTTGCAGTGCATCGATTCGTCGCGCAGGATGTACTGGTACTGCTCGGCCGCGCCCATCATCTTGTTCTGGCGGCCCAGCGCCAGGATCTGCGTGAAGCCGACATAGAAGAACAGGCCTTCCATCAGGCAGGCAAACACGATCAGGGATTTCAGCAGCTTCTGGTCGTTTTCCACCGTGCCGGTGACGAAGGCCGGGTCGGTCAGGGTGTTGATGAACGGGATCAGGAATTCATCCTTGTCGCGGATCGACTTGACTTCGTTGTAGGCGTTGAATATCTCGCCTTCGTCCAGACCCAGCGATTCGACGATGTACTGGTAGGCGTGCGTGTGGATCGCTTCCTCGAACGCCTGGCGCAGCAGGTACTGGCGGCACTCGGGCGCCGTGATGTGGCGGTAGGTACCCAGCACGATGTTGTTGGCGGCCAGCGAGTCGGCCGTGACGAAGAAGCCCAGGTTGCGCTTGACCAGGCGGCGCTCGTCGTCCGTCAGGCCGTTCGGGTTTTTCCACAGCTCGATATCGCGCTGCATGTTCACTTCCTGCGGCATCCAGTGGTTGGCGCAGCCGGCCAGGTATTTGTCCCACGCCCACTTGTACTTGAACGGCACCAGCTGGTTGACGTCCGTCTTGCCGTTGATGATGCGCTTGTCGTCGGCATTCACGCGGCGCGCCACTTGCTCGGCGTTCGCTTCGGACGGCTCGGCGCCGGCCGGCAGGTTCAAATCGGTATTTCCCAACGGCGCTTGCTGCGCCGGACGCGGCACAGCTGCCGACGTGGTTTCATCATCCCAAGACAACGACATATTCTTCTTCCTTTCCATGCCGGCGAGCCGGCGATCCGCAACAGGCCCGTTGAATCGGACAATGCGGACATTGACAACATTGAATCAGCCCAGAAGTTCTGGGCTGACAACTAAAATCTTACTGGCAGGCTTCGCACTCTTCGAAACCGTCATCACCGGGACGCAGATAGCAGGCTTCGCCATCGGCGTCGTCCGCCGCCGCTGCCACTACCGGCGCCACGGTCACTGCTGCTGCCGCCACAACGGCTGCCTGGGCGCTCTGTGCGCTGGCCGACATGCCGCCGTCGACTGCCACGGCGTTCAGCGCGCCCGTCTTGGAAGTCGATTTCTCCATGTGGGTGGCGGCGATGGTACGCAGGTAGTAGGTGGTTTTCAGGCCACGCAGCCATGCCAGCTTGTAGGTCTCGTCGAGCTTCTTGCCCGAAGCGCCAGCCATGTAGATGTTCAGCGACTGGGCCTGGTCGATCCACTTCTGGCGACGCGAAGCCGCTTCCACCAGCCAGCTTGGCGACACTTCAAAGGCGGTGGCGTAGATGTCGCGCAGGTCTTGCGGGATGCGGTCGATCTTCACCAGACTGCCGTCGAAGTACTTCAGGTCGGAGATCATGACTTCATCCCACAGGTCGCGCGCCTTCAGGTCGCGCACCAGGTAGCCGTTGATCTCGGTGAATTCGCCCGACAGGTTCGATTTCACGTACAGGTTCTGGAACGTCGGCTCGATACAGGCCGAGACGCCGATGATGTTCGAAATCGTCGCCGTCGGGGCGATCGCCACGCAGTTCGAGTTGCGCATGCCGAACTTGGCGATGCGCTCGCGCACCGGCGTCCAGTCCATGGCCGACGAGGAATCGACTTCCAGGTAACCGCCGCGCTCTTCGGCCAGCAGTTTCACCGAGTCTTGCGGCAGGATGCCGCGGTCCCACAGCGAACCTGCGTACGATTCATAGCGGCCGCGCTCTTCGGCCAGTTCCGTCGACGCCAGGTAGGCGTAGTAGCAGACGGCTTCCATCGAGGTGTCGGCGAAGCTGACAGCCGCGTCCGAGGCGAACGGCACGCGCATCATGTGCAGGCAGTCCTGGAAGCCCATGATGCCCATGCCGACCGGACGATGGCGCATGTTCGAGTTGCGCGCCTTGTCGACGGCGTAGTAATTGATGTCGATGACGTTGTCGAGCATGCGCATGGCGGTGCGGATGGTCTTGGCCAGCTTGACGTGATCGAGCTTGCCTTCCTTCATGTGCGCCGGCATGTTGACGGAACCGAGGTTGCAGACGGCGATTTCGTCAGGGCCCGTGTTCAGCGTGATTTCCGTGCACAGGTTCGAGCTGTGGACGACGCCGACGTGCGACTGCGGGCTGCGGATGTTGCAAGGATCCTTGAACGTGATCCATGGGTGGCCCGTTTCAAACAGCATCGACAGCATCTTGCGCCACAGGTCCAGCGCCGCGATCTTCTTGAAGACGCGGATTTCGCCGGCGGCGGCCTTGGCTTCGTAGCCCAGGTAAGCCTGTTCAAAAGCCTTGCCGACCTTGTCGTGCAGGTCAGGCGTGTCCGACGGCGAGAACAGGGTCCAATCGCCTTTTTCCATGACGCGCTTCATGAACATGTCGGGAATCCAGTTCGCCGTGTTCATGTCGTGCGTGCGGCGGCGGTCGTCGCCCGTGTTCTTGCGCAGGTCGAGGAATTCCTCGATGTCCATGTGCCAGGTTTCCAGGTAGGCGCAGACGGCGCCCTTGCGCTTGCCGCCCTGGTTGACTGCCACGGCCGTGTCGTTGACCACTTTCAGGAACGGCACCACGCCTTGCGACTTGCCGTTGGTGCCCTTGATGTGGGCGCCCAGGGCGCGCACCGGCGTCCAGTCGTTACCCAGGCCGCCGGCGAACTTGGCCAGCAGCGCGTTGTCCTTGATGGCGTCGTAGATGCCTTCAAGGTCATCGGAGACGGTGCTCAGGTAGCACGACGACAGCTGCGAGCGCAGGGTGCCCGAATTGAACAGGGTCGGGGTCGAGCTCATGAAGTCGAACGAGGACAGCAGGCTGTAGAACTCGATGGCGCGCGCTTCGCGGTCCGCCTCGTTCAGCGCCAGGCCCATGGCCACGCGCATGTAGAACGCTTGCGGCATTTCGATGCGCACGTCCTGGATGTGCAGGAAGTAGCGGTCGTACAGCGTTTGCAGGCCGATGTAGCCGAATTGCAAGTCGCGGTCGGCGACGATGGCTTTGGCTAGGCGCTCCAGGTCGAAACTGGCGAGTACCGGGTTCAGCAGCTCGGCGGCGATGCCCTTGGCGATATATTGCGGGAAATACGTCAGGTATTCGG
Organism: Janthinobacterium sp. GW821-FHT03C10; assembly: GCF_059420865.1. Classification (NCBI taxonomy): domain Bacteria; kingdom Pseudomonadati; phylum Pseudomonadota; class Betaproteobacteria; order Burkholderiales; family Oxalobacteraceae; genus Janthinobacterium; species Janthinobacterium sp. GW821-FHT03C10. The sequence continues at coordinate 431,512 of NZ_JBWKUN010000006.1, forward strand.
CGGCGGCCGCCGCTTGCGGCACTTCCTTGCCGAACACTTCCTTGCGCACCGTGTGCAGCAGGATGCGGGCCGTGACCTGGCTGTAGGCCGGGTCTTTTTCCATCAGCGCGCGCGCCGCCAGGATGGCCGACTTGTGCAGCTCTTCGACGGGCACGCCGTCGTACAGGTTCTTCACCGTTTCAGCCAGGATGGCGTCGGCATCGACGTGCTTTTCCAGGCCGGCGCAGGCGGCGTTGATCAGGTCGCGCACTTCCTGCATGTCCAGCAGGCGGCGCACGCCGTTGTCGGTGACATTTAATTGTGGTGCGGAAACTTGTGCGGACGCGCCTTGCGCTTCCTTCTGCAGGCGGCGCTCTTCCATGTGCTTGGCGCGGTACAGCACGTAGGCACGCGCCACGTCGTGCTCGCCCGAACGCATCAGCGACAGTTCCACCTGGTCTTGCACGTCTTCGATATGGAAGGTGCCGCCGCCCGGATGGCGACGCACCAGCGCGGCGACGACGCCGTCCGTCAGTTGCTCCACCAGTTCGCGGATGCGTGCCGAGGCGGCGCCCTGGCCGCCGTTAACGGCCAAAAACGCCTTGGTCATGGCGATGGCGATCTTCGAAGGCTCAAATGCCACCACCGCGCCGTTGCGGCGGATGATGCGATAGTCGCCCAATGCCGCGCCCGTGCTCGCCACGCTGTTGGCCGCGCCTGGCGCTGGCGATACTGGCGTTGGATGGATGGAAATATCTTGTGGTGATTGCATTGAAGCTCCCGTTGTCAGCTAAAGTCAGCCTGCAGTTTTGCTGCCGCGTGTGTTGTTGAATAGAACGCCCGATGGTCAGGGTTTCTTCAGGTATTTGTTGCTAAATAGTAAATTTATAATGCATAAAACAGGTCAGTATCCATAGCGCCACACCGTACTGCCCGGCTGGCGCAAAACATGATCAAGGGTGATAAACCGCCAGTTCCAGTGCTTTATCAGCAATCTGGGTAGCTTTGATAATAATTCTGAAAACGTCTGTGATGGCACTAGATATAGTCTTTATATCCAACTTCTGCACTAATTGTAGTGCCCATCGAAGGGCGATGCAATAGTTTTCCAGCATCCGTCGGCGTAATTTTTTGTATTTTCATATACGATTTCGGTTGACTTTTCAGGGCATGGATAGAAAGCCCAATCCCCGCGAAGTAAGCGCTAACGCAGGCTGCCCGCGCAGGGTTTCCAGCCAGCACTCTTGATAAAAATGCCAGTCAAAAAACGGCCCCGGATCCGTCTTCCTTCCCGGTGCGATATGCTCGTGGCCGCGCACATGGGACAGCCCGTGGCGCGCCACCAGCGCCGCCGTCAGCGCCGCCAGCACATGGTATTGCCGCCGCTGGAAAGGCACATCGTCCGCGCCCTCCATTTCGATACCGATGGAATAGCCATTGCACTGCGGGCGTCCCTCGAACATGGACGCGCCCGCATGCCAGGCACGTTGATCAGTAGAAACATATTGCAACAGCGCGCCATCGCGCCGCACAAAAAAGTGCGCCGACACCTGCAAGCCACGCAGGTCGGCGAAAGAAGGATCGGCATTATAATCTACCCGGCCCGTAAACAAGTCCGACACATGCGGCCCGCCGAAGTGGCCGCCCGGCAAGCTGATGTTATGAATCACCAGCAAGTCGACCTGCGCACCGTCCGGGCGCGCATCGTGGTAGGGGGAGTCATAGCGCAGCGCGCCGTCGCACCAGCCGTCTTCATCTATCGTCCATGCGCTCATCAAGTAGGGCTTCCTGTATCGTCAATTTCTGCATGCGGTAACGCAACTGGCGCACGCTCAGGCCCAGCTGGCGCGCCGCCCGCGCGCGGTGGTAGCGCGCCTGCACCAGCGCCTGCAGGATCATGTCGCGCTCGGCCTGGCGCAGATACACGTCCAGCGGCAGGATGGGGGCCATGCCATATGCCGCCATGCCGGGCAGGCACAGTTGCCGCTCCGGCAAGTCCGGCGGTGCCGGCGCCGCCCGCAACGGCATGCTGCCCGCCGCGGACGGCAAGGCCAGCCCGTCGAGCGCGATCACGCCGCCGTCGGCAAAGGCCAGCGCCCGCTCCAGCACGTTTTCCAGTTCGCGCACATTGCCGGGAAACGCATACGCGGCCAGGGCCGCCAGCACGGGCGGCGCCAGGCTCACGGTCCGGCGTGGCGACAGGCGCGCGAGGATCACCTCACATAATACCTGCAGATCGCCGCGCCGCTCGCGCAGCGGCGGCAGCGCCAGCTCGATCACATTCAGGCGGTAAAACAGGTCCTGGCGGAACGTGCCGGCGGCCACGCCGCGCGCCAGGCCATGCTGGCTGGCGCACAGGATGCGCACGTCGACGGCTTCGTCGGCACTGCCGCCCAGCCTGCGCACGCGGCGCTCCTGCAGCACGCGCAGCAGTTTTACCTGCATGGCCAGCGGCAGGTCGTCGACTTCGTCGAGCAGCAGGCTGCCGCCATGGGCCGCCTGGAACAAGCCCTGGCGCTCGTGCAGCGCGCCCGTGTAGGCGCCCGGGCGGCAGCCGAAGAATTCCGCTTCCATCAGCGCTTCGGGAATGGCGCCGCAGTTGACGGCGATAAACGGGAAGCCGGCGCGCGCGCCCTGCGCATGGATGGCGCGCGCCGCCAATTCCTTGCCCGTGCCCGATTCGCCGCGGATGGCCACCGGCGCGCCGCAGCGGGCGATGCGGCTTATCTGCGCGCGCAGCGCCTGCATGGGCAGCGAGTTGCCGCTCAGTTGCGGCGCCCCCGGCTTGCCGGCGGCGGTCACGGTCTGCGGGCTGGTGCGGGGACTGGACATGGGAGCGCGCCTTTCTGCAATGGCGGTGGCGAACCGCCTGCTGCAGATGCTACGCCGGACGAATGCCGGAGGCCGTTACGATACGGATGAGCAACGCGCGCGAAGCTGCGCGCTTGCCCTTACACGGTGGCGTGCGCGTGGCTGCAGTAATCGTGGCCCTTGGCCTGCACGTTTTCCGAGGCCGGGTAGTACACGCCGCAATGGGCGCAGCACAGCATCAGCTCGGCATCGGGCAATTCCTGCGGCCGGCCCGGCGGAGTGAACGGGTTCGGCGGCTGCTGCGCGCGGGCACGCTGCTGCATGCCCCGGATCTTGCTGCGGATAGCAAACAGCACTAGGAACACCAGCGCCAGCCAGAATAAAACACGTGTCATGCGAATCCCCGGTGTAAAACCACTTCCAGTACAAAACGGCTGCCGACATAGGCCAGCAGCAAGGTGGCGAAACCGGCCAAGGTGAAGCTCAGGGCCGTCTTGCCGCGCCAGCCGCGAAAGCGGCGCCCCGCCAGCAGGGCGGCAAACAGCAGCCACGACAGCATGGTAAATACGGATTTGTGATCCCAGTTGAGCGCCTTGCCAAATAATTGCTCGGAAAACACAATGCCCGACAGCACGGTCAGGCTGAGCAGGATGAAGCCCAGGCCGATCATGCGGAACAGCAACTTTTCCATCGTCAACAGGGCTGGCAGCTGGTCCAGCGCGCTGCCGATGAAGCCGCGGCTCTCGCTGCGCGTATGCAGGCGCGATTCCTGCAGCGCCATCAGCACGGCGTGAAAGGCGGCAATCGTCAAGGTGCTGTAGGCGAGCACGGCCACGGCGATATGCCAGCCGAAGACGGCCGACTTGCCTTCCATGCTGACCTGGCTGCCGGGAAAGGCCCAGGCCAGGCCGATGGCGATGACGGCGCTGGGCATGACCATGCGGCGCAGTCCATCCAGGCTGAAATTGCGGTTCTCTATCCAGTAGGCTCCCACCGAGACCCACAGCGCGGCCGACAGCATGGCGGAAAAACCGAAGCGCAAGGTGCCAGGCGCCATCAGGTCGAACCACAGGGTGGCGGCGTGCGCCAGCCAGGCGACGCCGGTCAGGCCGGCAATGAGCCGGGCACGGGACGAGGGAAGCACCGCGCACGCCGCGTACAACAGGGCGGCGATGAAAAAGAAATAGATCTGCATAGTTTAAGTTTACACCATAGCCGGCAAGCGCGATTCAAGCGACAGTATGGGCTGTAAGCAATTGCCGCCAGCCGATACCGCAAGCCTGCCATGATATCGCGCCTCGGCCGCGACGGGGTGGCGCACCCTCAAGATTTCGGCAATCTTTCGCGCCGCTACATCTCATACTAGTATGCAGCAAAAAAATGATGGCCCGCTTAAGCGAGCCATCGGGTATTGCCATTATCCGGCTTACTTCACGTTCAGGCTCTTTTTCGCCTGCTCCAGCAAGTCCGTCTTGACCCAGTCCTTGGCCACGGGCGGCTTCGTCATGCGGCCCACGCCCGTTTTCACCATCACGTCCGTGGTGACCTGGATATGTTCTGGCGAGATGTCGTACGAATACGGCGAATTGCTGATCGCGTCGTCGAAGTCATCCTTCGTGATCTGGCCGCGGAACACGACTTCACGCACATACTTTTCCGCCGTCGCCTTGTTGTCGATAAAGGTTTTCGTCGCTTCGACGAAGCAGCGCATAAATTTCTCCGCCACGGGACGGCGTTCCTTGTAGAACTTTTCCGTCATCACCATGGTCCGCACGGGCTCGCCGATCGGCGTGTCGTACGGTTTGATGACTTCGGTGCCAAAGCCCTTGTTGATCGCCTGCGACGATTGCGGCTCCGACTGCATCATGGCGTCGATATTCTTGCCCATCAGCGCCTGGTTCAAGTCGGCGTAGGCGAGGAACACCAGCTGCACATCCTTGCCCTTGGTTTCGGAATACGTCAGGCCCGCCTGCGACAGTTCGGCCAGCAGCAGCACTTCCTGGATGCCGCCGCGCGTCACGCCCACGCGCTTGCCCTTGAGTTCCTTGACGCTGGCGATCTTTTGCCCCGCGCCCGCCACCAGGCGCGCGCCGCCCTTGGCAAAACCGGCCACCACATAGATCGGCGCGCCGCCGGCGCGGCCGGAAATGGCCGCTTCGGACGCCGTCGCGCCCACGTCCAGCTCGCCCGCGATAATCGCCTGCATCACGTCGAGGCCCTTGGCGAAGACATGCTCTTCGACCTTGATGCCGCACTTGGGCGCGATTTCCTTGATGTACGACACGGCGCCGTAGTGGGCGAATTTCAAGTTACCCAGGCGCACGACTTCCTGCGCCTGCGCCTGCACGGCGCCCATGCCGAACGCCAGCATGAGGGCGGCGGCGATACCGGTCTTCAAGGTTGATTTTTTCTGCATCGGGTTCTCCTGTGGTGGTTGACGTGTGCCCGTCAGGGCACAGCTATGCGAAACACGGCTTCTTATTATGGGGAGATAGTACCGTGTGTTGAGTCAGGAGCAATCTTTTTTATGGAAAGCCTGCCTTGGCGCTGTTGCAGCAGCGCAAAGACAGGCGAATCCGGGAGCAGCAAGCCCGGCTGCATGAAGCGTTACTGTCCCGCCAGCGCCACCACCGGATCGAGTCCCGATGCCTTGCGCGCCGGCATGAAGCCAAACACCAGCCCCGTCACCACGGCGCAGGCAAATGCCCCGGCGATGGCGCTGAGCGAAAAGATCACCGGCACGTCCCAGACCAGCAGCAGGCCGGCCACCGTCACGCCGACCACGATGCCGGCCACGCCGCCCACCACCGACACCAGCACGGCTTCGGTGAGGAACTGGCGCAGGATGTCGCGCCGGCGCGCGCCCGTCGCCATGCGGATGCCGATTTCGCGCGTGCGTTCGCGCACCGTCATCAGCATCACGTTCATGACGCCGATGCCGCCCACCACCAGCGAGACGGCGGCGATCAGGCTGAGCATCATGGTCATGTTGTCCTGCGTCTTCGCTTCGGCGGCGATCGACGCGGCCGCATTGCTGATGCCGTAGTCGCGGATGCGGTGGCGCTCGAACATGGTGGCGTCGACCGCCGCCTCCACCTCGGTCACGCGCTTGACGTCGTCCACCGCCATCACCGTGTATGTCGGCTCGCGCTGGCCGAAGACGCGGATGCCGGCCGTGGAAAACGGCAGCAGCAGCACGTCGTCTTCATCCTTCTCGCCCGTCAGCGCGCCCTTCGCGCTCATCACGCCGATCACCTGGAACGGCACGTTGCCGATCAGGATACTCTGCCCCACGGGATTGGCCACGTCGGGCATCAGCTTTTCGGCCAGGTGCGCACCCAGCACGGCCACGGTGGCCATCTCGCGCTCGTCTTCCTCGGTAAAGAAGCCGCCCTTGGCCACGGGCCAGGTCTGGATCTGCGGCAGAGCCGGCCCCGTGCCGCGCACATAGGTCTGCACGTCGAGGTTGCCGTGGCGTATCACCTTGTTGCCCGTGACATTCGGCAGCACGTGGGAAATTCCTGGCACGTCCTTGAGCGCATCGAGGTCGGCCAGGGTGATGCTGCGCCCGGGAATGCGCGAGCTTTCGCCGCGCGACGCCATGTACAGCAGGTTAGAGCCGAACGCGCCCAGTTGCGCCATCACCTGCTGGCGCGTGCCCAGGCCGATGGCCAGCATGACGATCACGGAAGCGACGCCGATGACGATGCCGAGCAGGGTCAAGCCCGTACGGAAGCGGTTGATCCACAGCACGCGCCAGGCGGCGCGCGCCGCGTCGAGCAATTCCGTGCCCAGCGACGCACCCGTGTCGTGCGCGGCGCGCGACATGTCCAGCGGCGGCAGGGCCGCCGACGTGGCGGGAATGGCGATGGCGCCCGAGTCGGCGACGATTTCGCCGTCGCTGATCTCGATCACGCGGCGCGCCTGGGCCGCCACCTTGCGGTCATGCGTGATCAGGATGATGGTGTGGCCCGCGTCGGCCAGTTCGCCCAGCAGGGCCATGACTTCGGCGCCGCTGCTGCTATCTAACGCCCCCGTCGGTTCATCGGCGAGGATGATACGCCCGCCATTCATCAGGGCACGCGCGATCGATACGCGCTGCTGCTGCCCGCCGGACAACTGGTTCGGCCGGTGGTCGAGCCGCTCGCCCAGGCCCAGGCGCTTGAGCAGCGCTTCCGAGCGGGCGTGGCGGGCCGCGGCCGGCATGCCCGCGTACAGGGCCGGCACTTCCACGTTTTCGCGCGCCGATTCGGTGGCGATCAGGTGATAGCCCTGGAAGACGAAGCCGAACGCTTCGCGCCGCAGCCACGCCAGTTCATCGGGATTCAGGCTGGCTACGTCCTGGCCGGCGAAGCGGTAGCTGCCGTCGCTGGGCCGGTCCAGGCAACCGAGCAAATGCATCAGGGTCGATTTGCCGGAACCGGACGCGCCCACGATGGCGACGAATTCGCCGGCGCCGATCGACAGGGTCAGGCCGCGCAGCACTTCCACGGCCGGTGCGCCGTCGTGGCCGCCGTAGCGCTTGCGGATGCCGACAAGCTCGATCAGGGGCGCCGGCTGGCCGCCTTCTCCGCTTTGTCCCAGAGAAGCGGCCTCGCTCATCGCGCTCACAGCTGGAACCTGCTGCTGCCGCTGCCGGCCGGCTGCTCGCCCGTGACCAGCAATTCGCCTTCGCGCAAGCCTTGCAGCACTTCCGCGCTGAGGCGGTTGCGCACGCCCACGGTGACGGTGCGCGTATCGACCTTGCCGTCCGCATCCATCACGCGGGCCGTGAACTGCCCCGGTTTGGCGCCTTCTTCCGTCGACGGTTTCAGGGCCGGCAAGGGCACGGCCAGCACATTGTTCGCCGCTGCCGTGACGAACACCACTTGCGCCGTCATCTGCGGCATCAATTCGCCATCGGCGTTATCCACGTCGAACAGTACTGTATACAAGATCACCTTGCTGGTCGACGGCGCCAGGGCCGTGCCTGCGGCGGCACCACCGGGCACCGGCGGGGCCGGCAGCACTTGCCGCACCTTGCCGCTCCAGCGCCGCTGGTCGCCGCCCAGGGTGGTGAAGTACACGGGCATGTCCGGGCGCACGCGGCGCACGTCCGCTTCCGACACTTCCGTCCATACCGTCATGGCCGACAGGTCGGCGATGCGCAGGATGTTCGGCGTCTGGTACGTGGCGTTCAGGGTTTGCCCCTCTTTCGCGTCCAGCCCCACCACCTTGCCGGCCATCGGCGCGTAGATGCGCGTATAGCCGAGGCGCGCCTCGTCCGCCTTCAGGCTGGCCTGGGTCTGGGCGATCTGCGCCTTCAGATGGTCGATCTTGGCGCCGGCCGAGGCCAAGGTGGCTTCGGCCGTCTCCAGGTCAGCCAGCGGCGTGGAATCAAACTTGGCCATCTGCTTCTGGCGCACGTGCTGCTGGCCGGCCAGGCGGTGCTGCGCCTGCTGGTCGGCCAGTTGCGCGCGCAAGCCCGCCAGCGCGGCGCGGCCCGCGTCGACCGTGGCCTGCTGCACGCTGGGGTCGATCTCGGCCAGCAACTGCCCCTTTTCCACGGCGCTGCCCGGCTGCACGTGCAGGCGCGTGATCTGGCCCGACACCTGCGCGCCCACGTCGACATAGGTTTGCGGCTGCAGGGTGCCGATGGCCGTGACGCTGGCCTCGATATTGCCGCGCTTGACGGGCGCCGTGTCGAACACGGTGGCCGGGCCGCGCGTGGCCCACAGGGCACCGGCGCCAAACAGCGCCAGCAAGACCACGCCGCCGAGGATGCGGGCGCGGCGCGAAGGCAGGCGGGCCGCCATCAGGAAGCCGCCTTGCGGTTGCAGATACAGTAAATCGGTGTCGCCAAACGTGAAAAATACATCGGTCTATCCTTGAAAATAGCGGTGGACATCACCGCAGGAACGTCACAAGACCTGCCAGCGCGGCGACGGCTGCCAGCAGGGAACTACGCAACAGCAAGCGGGGGGCATACGGCAGCAGCAGGGCCACCAGCAGCGCGCCGGCCGATATGAAACCCAGCCAGGCGACGACGCCGACGGTGGCGCTCCAGCCGGCCACGCAAGGCCAGATGGCCAGCGCCAACAGGACGGCGCCCGCCAGCTGCAGCGCGCGCCGCACGTTCGGCGCCGCGTCCCTGCCCCAGACCTGGCCATGGTGGCGGTCCATCGCCAGCGAGAGGCTGGCCATGCCCGCATACGACAGGCCCAGCGCGCACAGGATGGCGTTAATCATGACTGTCCCTCCGTATTGACTCGCAGGCTGGCCGACGGTGCTTCCTTGGCTACCGCCTTCTTGAGCGGTTTTTCCTTGCGCTTGTGGACTTTCCACGCGCCCCAGCCGGCCAGCAGGCCGAAGGCCATGCTGCCCAGTTCCACGCCGGCGCTTTCCCAGTCGCCGCGCGCGATTTGCGCCGCCAGGTTGTCTCCCGTGCTCAGGACATTGAGCACCGGCAGCAGCAGGCACAGGGCGGCCAGCAAACACAGTTGCTCGATCCACGCGCGCTTTTCCGCGCGCACGCAGGCGTGCACCAGCATCAGGAACCACACGCCGAAGAAGGCGCGCACTTCCCAGCCGGCGCGGTGCTCGATGCCGACGGGGATCAAACGATTGGCCCACAGGAAACCCACGCAGGCGATGGACAGGCCGGCGATCGCCGCCACGTTCAGGCAGGCGATGACGCGGTAGACGCGCTGCGTATAGGCACCGAACTCGCCGCCGGACTTCTGGCGGCGCTTGACCATGAACAGGATGGCGCCCGTGCCCATCATGGCTGTGCCGGCCAGGCCACAAAAGAAGTACAGCCAGCGCATCGGCGTGCCGCCGAAACCCACCATATGCAGGTTCGACATGACGGAGCGCGTCAGGCCCGCGCCGCCCGTGTCGGACGCGCCGGGCAGGCGCAAGGCGGTCTGCTCTCCCGTGGCCAGCGCATAACAGGCCCTGCCCGTGTTGGCGCTGAGGCGCTCCATCGTGTCCGTCTCTTCGTTCCAGCCGTACATGCACACGCGCATGGAGGCGTCGTTCGGATTGTCCAGCACCACGGCGCGGATTTCCTGGCCGATGGCCTGTTCGGCGCGCAGCGCAAACGATTCCAGCGCGGGAATGGCCAGCGGCTGGCCCGTTTTCACGGGTTTGCCCGCATCGTTCCAGTCTGCCAGGAAGGCTTTCTTGGGATTGTCCATGCCGTATTGCGCCGCCACGGGGGCCGGCACATAGTCATCGCTGAAGAATGCCAGCCCCGTGTAGGCGATCATGAACTGGAACGGCAAGGTCAGCACGGCCACCGCGTTGTGCGCGTCCAGCCACGAACGCTGGCCCTTGGCCGGGCGGAAGGTGAAGAAATCCTTGAAGATGCGCTTGTGCGTGATGACGCCGCTCACCAGCGCCACCAGCATGATCATGGTGGTGATGGCGACGATCCAGACGCCGATGCGTCCCGCGTGCAGCTCGTAGTGGAAATCGACGAAATGGTGGCCGCCGATGGTTTCCCGCTCCGTTGCCTCGCGCGCATGCTCGATGACGGCGCCCGTCAGCGGATCGAGATCCGCCGAGCCATAGCCGCCGCTGGGCTGGAACCAGTAGGCGGACAGGCCGTGGCCGGGGCGCTGCACGGGCCAGATTTCCCACATGTCCGCCTTTGGGTGCTCCTTCGCCATGAAGTCGAGCGCCAGTTCCAGGCGGTGCGCGCGGTCCGTGACCTTGGGCAGCGGCGGATCGTTCGCATGCGCCGCTTCTTCCAGTGCGTGTTCGGGCGTCATCCAGTGGCCGATCGGGTCGTCGAAGACGGCCAGGGTGCCGGTCAGGAAGATGGCGAACAGCAGCCAGGAAATCCACAGGCCGCTCCAGGTATGCAGCCAGGCCATGGCCTGGCGCAGGCCACCCTGTTGCGGCGTTTTCACCACTTTGTCTACCTTGACGGCGTTCATGCGGCACCCCGCGACAGCAGCAGGCCGATGCCGCCGCAGGCGATGGCCGGCAGCAGCATGCCGAGCCAGGCGCGGCGCAGGTCTTGCACGGCAAAGACCCAGATCACGGCGCAGGTGTAGACGACAAAGGCGCTCAGGGTGGCCGTCAGCACGGCTTCGGGGCGCGACAGCGGCAGCACGGCCGCCAGCAGCACGGCCACGCCGGACGTCAGCGCATAGCCGCCAAAAACGGCGGCAAGCACGCGCGAAAACAACATCATGTGGGCCGATTTCATCATCGCGGCGCTCCCTGCAGCACCAGCGTGGTCACGCCATCGCGGGCCAGGTTCAACTGCACATCCATAAGCCATGCATCCTTCATCAAGATAGGTCATTCAAAAGTGATTGTTTACAGTTTGTAGTTCAAGGTCAGCATCAGGTTGCGCGGCGTGCCCACCAGGTTGCCGAAGACATCGGAATAGATGCTCTGGTAATAGTGCTTGTCGAGCGCATTGTTGACGTTCAGGCGCAGCTCGGTGCGGCTGTCGATCTGCCAGGCCGCGTTCAGGCCCACGATCGCATAGCGGCCCTGGCGCAGATGGTAGGTGCCGTCGCTCGACTCGGTCGCGCCCTGCCCGTACACCGACGCGCCCACGCGCCAGCCCTGCGCCGCGCCGGACAGACGGTAGCTGGTGGCCAGCTTGAGCTGCTGGCGCGGATAGCGGCTATTAAAGTCCTTGCCGATATTGGCCGGATCGCTGTCGCGCGTGAATTGCGCCTTCACATAGGTGTAGCCGGCCGACAACTGCCAGTCGGGCGTCAGCGCGCCCGCCACGTCCAGCTCCACGCCTTCGCTGCGCACTTCGCCCGACGCGCGCTGGCAATAGCCCCAGGTGCTGCCGGGGCAGGGATTCGGACCGGCCAGGTCGTCCACGCCGCGGTTCTGCTGGCGGATCTGGAACACGGCCGCGCTGGCATTGAGGGCGCCGCCGAAGTATTCGCCCTTCACGCCCGCTTCATAGTTGGTGCCGCTGATCGGCTTCAATGGCTGCGCATTGGCATCGGTGGACGCCTGCGGCTGGAAGATCTCGGTCCAGCTGGCGTACACGGAATGCTGCTTGTCGAGGTCATACACGACACCGGCGTACGGCGTGAATTCGCGCGCCACCGAGTAGCCGGCATCGTCCTTGTACCAGCTCACGCGCCCGCCCAGCACCAGCGACAGCGGGTCGGCCAGGCGCAGGCGCGTGCCCACATAGACGCCGCTTTGCTCGGTGATGCTGGCCGTACGCCACTGCGCGTAGTTGATGACGGGGCGCGCCACGCTGCCCGCATCCCAGTTGTACGGGTCGAGCACGGGCGCGGCCGCGCCCCAGCTGTACGGGGCCCAGCCGCCATAGCTGTTTTTCGAGGAACGGCGGTGGCTGGCGCCGACGGTCAGCTCGTGCTCGCGGCCGAACAGGTTGTAGCCGCCGCTGGCATACGCGTCATAGCTGGTGTTGGCCAGTTCGGCGCGGTAGCTTTGCGAATTGAAGCGCAGGGTGTCGCCCCGGCGGTTGATGCCGGAAAACGTCGTGTCGATCTCGGGCGTCTTGCGCGTGGCAGACAGCCTGGCCTTCCAGCCGTTGCCGAAGCGGTGTTCCAGTTCGGCGAAGACGGTTTTATCGGTCTGGCGCCACGCATCAAAATCGGTACCCAGGTAGGTGGAACGGGGCAAATTCAAAAAGCGGCCGTCGGCGGCCGTCACCACGCCCGTCGTCACGCCGTCGTTATCGGTCTTGCGGTAGTGGGCGCCCACCGTCAGCGTGGTATCGGGACGCAGGTCGGCCTCGATGACGCCGTACAGCTGGTGGTTGCGGCCATGCAGCACGTCGACAAAATCCTTCTTGTCCTGCACCGTGACGACGATGCGCCCGCGCAGGGTCTTCGCTGCGTTGAGCGCGTTGGCCGCATCGGCTTCCAGGCGGTAGTTGCTCCAGCTGCCGATGCTGGCCGAGAACGCGGCTTGCGGCGTGGCCGTCGGGCGCTTGCGCACCATGTTGATGGCCGCGCTGGGCGTGCCGCTGCCCGTGGTCAGGCCCGTGGCGCCGCGCACCACCTCGATGCGGTCGTAGATGGCCAGGTCGTCGTTGTCGCCATTGAAAGTGCCATTCGCGCCCAGGCTGGTGGGCAAGCCGTCGAGCAGGATGTTATCGACTGGAAAGCCGCGCGCGCTGAAACTGCCCGAATCGCCCGTAAAGTTGCCCTTTTGCATGACCAGACCCGTGATCGACTGCACGGCGTCGTCCAGGGTCGTGATGCCCAGGTCATCGATCTGCTGGCGCGTCAGCACGCTGACCGACTGCGGCGTCTCGCGCAGCGACAGGCTCAGCTTGGTTGCCGTATTGCTCACGCCCGTCGTATAGGAGCCGCTGCCTTCCGTCGTCGCATCGCGCCCCGCCGTGACGGACACGCCGAGCATGGTCTGCTCGGTCGCGGGAACGACAGGCGCGGCCTGCTGCGCCAGCGCCGGCAGGCTGGCGGCCAGACACAGGGCCGTCACGGCCAGCGCCAGCGGATGCCGCTGGGGACGATGCGATACGAAATTGACAAGATGCGAAACCTGTTGCATAAAAGATCCTGAAAAGTGGCGTCATGAGACGGTGAAAAACAGGCGCCCTACCTTGTAGGTGCCGCAAGACTGCAAAACGGGCAGCCGGATGGAAAAATATTTTTATCGAACGCTACGGCGCCGGCTCGACGCTGACCCAATAGCGCGTGCGGCTGCGGACCTGCACCGGCAGCGAGTTAGGCAGCATGTTCAAAATACGCTGGGTATCGGCCAGCGGGAACACGCCCGACAGGCGCAGCTGTGCCACTGCCGGCGCGCAGTCGATCACGCCGGGGCGGTAGCGGGCCAGGTCGGCCAGGAAATCGCCCAGGGTCACGTCGTCGACGATCAGCTGCCCGCGCGACCAGGCATGCGCATGCGCGCCGACGGCATGCGGCGCATCCGGCGCCTGGCGGGAAAAGGCCACGCCGCGCCCGGCCGCCAGCAGCAAGGGCGCGCCGCCGTCGCGGGGGCGGATTTCAACGGCGCTTTCCAACACGTCCACCGTGCTGTAGTCATCTTGCTGGCGCACGGTAAAGCGCGTTCCCAGCGCGCGCACCAGGCCTTCGCGCGTGGCCACCACCAAAGGTGCGGCGCTGCCGGCGCCGTGGCCGCTGGTGACGAGGATCTCGCCGGCCAGCAGCTCGATCAGGCGGCGGCTGGCGTCGAAACGCACGTTGACTGCCGATCCCGTATTCAGGCTGAGCACGCTGCCATCGTCCAGCACCACCTCGCGCCTCTCGCCCGTGGCCGTGCGGTAGTCGGCGCGCAGGGCGCGCATATCATCCCAGGCGCCCGTCTGCGCGGCCAGCATGCCGCCGCCGGCCGCCACGCCCAGCCACGCCAGCACCTGGCGCCGTTTGCCGTTGACGGCTTTGCGCTGCGTGCCGGCCAGCGCCTGCGCGGCCGCGCCGCGGTGCAAGCCGTTGAAGCGCCGCGACACCGCTTCGATATGCCGCCAGGCCCGTTCATGTTCCGGGTCGGCGGCGCGCCAGCGCTGCCAGGCGGCGTATTCCGCTTCGCTGGGCTCGCTAGACATCAGCACGGTCAGCCACTCGGCCGCCTGCTGCTGCACCTCCTCGCGAATGGCTGGCGGTGCCGCCGGCTCTGCCAACTTGCTCATGCCGGCAGCGAGAAAAACACCTGGCGGTTGGCGCGCGTCAGGTATTGCTTGACCGAGCTGGCCGATACGTTCAGGCGCGCGGCGATCTCGGCATAGCTGAGGCCTTCCAGCTGCGCCAGCAAGAACGCCGCGTGTACGGGTGCGGGCAAGCCGTCGAGGGCCTGGTCGATTTCCTGCAAGGCTTCCAGCGCCAGCAGCCGCTCCTCGGGCGCGGGCGCCGTCTCGGGCGGCAGGCAGGCGAGCGCTTCCAGATAGGCGTCCTCCAGCACTTGGCGGCGGTAGCGGTGCGCCACCAGGCGGCGCGCGACGGTGGCGAGAAAAGGCCGCGCTTCGCGGATCTGCGGCGCGGAAGCGGCCGTCAACACGCTGATGAAGGTGTCTTGCGCCAGGTCCGCCGCGTCGCCCGCATTGCCCAGCTTATGCCGCAGCCAGCCCTGCAGCCAGCCGTGATGGCTGCTGTAGAGCGCGTGCAGGTCTTGTTGCTGGGCAAAATCGGCGGCCGACATGGCATCCCTTTCCGGTCTGGCGCGGCGCGCCCACGAATGTAAATAAGAATTATTCTCATTTTAACCGTGTTTTTGACTTTCATGCAATCGCGGCATTGGCAGAAATACCAACTCATTCAAAAGCCGGCCAACCGCCAGGCGCTGCTGCGCGGGACCGCCAGCCACCCGCGATAAGGTAAAATGACGGCCATCGTCCGGCTTGCGCCGCCCACTCCCAAGCTTTTCATTGCAGGTTCATCATGCTAGATAATCTCACCCAACGGCTTGCCAAAGTCGTCAAGACCATGCGCGGCGAGGCGCGCCTGACCGAAGCGAACACCGCCGACATGCTGCGCGAAGTGCGCCTGGCGCTGCTCGAAGCCGACGTCGCCCTGCCCGCCGTGCGCGAATTCATCGCCAAAGTCAAAGAAAAAGCCATGGGCGAGGATGTCATTTCCTCGCTCACGCCAGGCCAGGCCCTGGTGGGCGTGGTGCAGCGCGAGCTGGCCGCCCTGATGGGCGCCGACCTGGGACCGGAAGCGTCGCAGATCAGCTTTGCGCAGCAGCCGCCCGCCATCATCCTGATGGCCGGTCTGCAGGGTGTGGGTAAAACCACCACCGTCGGCAAGCTGGCGAAGTACCTGAAGGAAGAAAAGAAGAAGAAAGTACTGACCGTCTCGGCCGACGTCTACCGCCCCGCCGCGATCGCCCAGCTGCAATCGGTCACCGCCCAGGTAGGCGCCGACTTCTTCCCGTCCGCCAGCACGGACAAGCCGGTCGATATCGCCCTGGCCGCGCTGGACTGGGCGAAAAAGCACTACCACGACGTGCTGATCATCGATACGGCGGGCCGTCTCGGTATCGACGAAGAGATGATGCGCGAAATCGCCGCCGTCCACGGCGCCGTGAAGCCGATCGAAACCCTGTTCGTCGTCGACGCCATGCTGGGCCAGGACGCCATCAACACGGCCAAGGCCTTCAACGATGCGCTGCCGCTGACCGGTATCGTGCTGACCAAGCTCGACGGCGACGCGCGCGGCGGTGCAGCCCTGTCCGTGCGCCACATCACGGGCAAACCGATCAAGTTTGCCGGTGTCTCGGAAAAACTCGACGGCCTGGAAGCGTTCGACCCGACCCGCATGGCCAACCGCATCCTGGGCATGGGCGACATCCTTGCGCTGGTGGAAGAAGCGCGCAAGGGCGTCGACAGCAAGGCGGCAGCCGATCTGGCGCAAAAGATCAAGGTCGGCGGCAAGTTCGACATGAACGACTTCAAGGCGCAGCTGGGCCAGATGAAGAAAATGGGCGGCATGGCCAACCTGATGGACAAGCTGCCAGCCCAGTTCCAGCAGGCGGCAGGCGGCAAGAACATGGATCAGGCAGACAAGCAGGTGCGCCGCATGTGCGGCATCATCGATTCGATGACGCCGCAGGAACGCGCCAAGCCTGAACTGATCAAGGCCACGCGCAAGCGCCGCATCGCCGCCGGCGCCGGCGTGCAAGTGCAGGAAGTGAACCGCATGCTGACGCAATTCGAGCAAATGCAGACGATGATGAAGAAATTGTCGGGCGGCGGCATGATGAAGATGATGCGCTCCATGAAGGGCATGATGCCTGGCATGAGGTAAGGCTTCAAAATCCGCTGCGCGGGGCGCTTTGCGGCCGGCGATGCTCACCGTACTCAAGTACGGTTGCGCTTCTCGGCCACAAATCATCCCTGCTCGCTGTGATTTTGAAGGCCTTTTTTACGCCGCGTATCGAAAGTCGACAGATCAAAAAACACCGTTCCAAATAATGCCGGATTGCATTTTCATGTGTCCGGAATCCTTTCTTTCCTCCCCCGCAGCGCCCCTGCCCGCATAGCCAGCAACCATGCCATTTACGGGTAAAAACGCCGTTCTGCGCCCCCAAGCGGTGCGCCCGGGCGACAGGCACGGCATTTCCCTGCTTTTTCCTCGTGAAAACGTGAAAAACACTTGCATACAAGGTAAATCCACACCAATATTAGCCGTGCGATTAATTGCGCAATTTCCCATGTGTTTGTTAAGGAGGCTCGAAGATGGCAACAGCCAAAAAAACCCCAGTAGCAGCGCCAGCCAAAGCAGCAGCAGCCAAGCCTGCAGCCGCCAAGAAAGCAGCACCCGCAGCCAAGGCAGCAGCTAAACCAGCAGCGGCGAAGAAAGCGGCAGCACCGGCAACACCACGCAAGCCAAACGCAGCATTCATGAAAGCAATGACGCCATCGAAAGATCTGGCCGCCGTTGTTGGCGCAGCACCACTGCCGCGTACGGAAGTGACCAAAAAGGTATGGGATTACATCAAAAAACTCGATCTGCAAGATCCGGCCAACCGCCGCATGATCAATGCGGACGACAAGCTGAAAGCTGTTTTCGGCGGCAAAGCCCAAGTCTCCATGTTTGAAATGACGAAACTGATCTCCGATCATTTGAAATAATCAGATACGCACAGGGCGTTCCGCGCCGTGTGAGTGCCCCGCCGCATGACTGCGAGCGGGGCATTTTTTTTGCTGCGGGCGTCAACGATGTTGTAGGATGACGGTCTTTCAGACCGAATCCGACCTACGTCCTGACCCCAGCCTTCATTTAAATTCCCACTGCCTCCACGCGGCACGCACGGCATTCGGATACTCGGCCCTGCCCCGGCTGCCGTTATACCTCCCCAGCGCCAGGTACAAATCGCCCTTTTCCATGTCCAGGTACATGCGCAGGATCGCGCAGCCGTAGCGCAGATTCGTCTGCATGTGGAACAGCTTGCTGCGGTCATGGTCGCCGATGACGCCCGTCCAGAACGGCATCACCTGCATGTAGCCGCGCGCGCCGGCCAGCGAGACGGCATATTTGCGGTAGGCCGACTCCACCTGGATCAGGCCCAGCACCAGGGCCGGCTCCAGGCCCGCGCGGCGCGCTTCATACCAGACCGTTTCCAGGAATTCCGTGCGCAACTGGGCGTCCGGCAGCTTGCGCTGCAGACGCTGCGACATCTGCGCCAGCCATTGCTGGTAGCGCTGCAAGTCGGCGGGCGTGGCAAATTTGGGCTGCGGCGGGCGTTCGTCGCGGATCGCATGCGACAGGGCCAGGCGGACGGAGTCGGCCAGCGCCTCCTCCTTCTGGTTGCCGGCCTGCGCCGTGAAGGCGCAGGCCAGGCCGGCGGCCAGCGCGAGCGCGCCAGCCGCCTTGCTTACCGATAGGCGCTTCACTGCGCCATTTGGCCCTGGATGAAGGCGACGATCTCGTCCGGCGCCACGCCAGTGGCTTCCGCATCGCGGCGGCCCTGGTATTCCAGCTTGCCTTCTTTCAGGCCCCGCTCGCCGATGACGATGCGGTGCGGCACGCCAATCAGTTCCCAGTCAGCGAACATGGCGCCTGGGCGCAGGCCGCGGTCGTCGACGATGACGTCCACGCCAGCGCCTTGCAGGGCCGCGTACAGCTTCTCCGTCTCTTCCTTGACCAGTTCGCTGCGGTCCATGCCCATCGGGCACAGCACGACTTCGAACGGCGCGATCGACGCGGGCCAGATGATGCCCTTGTCATCGAAGTTCTGTTCGATGGCAGCGCCCAGGATGCGCGTCACGCCGATGCCGTAGCAACCCATCTGCAACGGCGCAGGCTTGCCATTTTCGTCGAGGAAGGTGGCTTTCATGCTTTCCGAATACGCCGTACCCAGCTGGAACACATGGCCCACTTCGATGCCGCGCTCGATGGCCAGCGCGCCCTGGCCGTCCGGCGACGCGTCGCCGGCGACGACATTGCGCAAGTCGGCCACGATGGCAGGCTCGGCCACGTCACGGCCCCAGTTGGCGCCCGTGTAGTGGAAACCGGCCTCATTCGCGCCGCAGACGAAGTCGCTCATGTAGGCGACCGTGCGGTCCGCCACCACGGTGACGGGCGCCTTCGTGCCGATCGGGCCCAGGTAGCCGGGGATGGTGCCGTAGACTTCCAGGATTTCCGCTTCCGTCGAGAAACGGTGACCGGCCAGGCCGGCAACCTTGCCCACCTTGATCTCGTTCAATTCATGGTCGCCGCGCAGCAGCAGCATGAAATGCTGTTTCGTGACTTTCTCGTCCTTGCCCGTCGTTTCCACCGTCAGGGCGATGGTTTTCACCGTGTCCGACAGCTCGATGCCCAGCAGGGCGGCCACGGTTTCGCACTTGACGGTGTCCGGCGTGGCCGTTTTCGTCAGCGCCTGGGTGGCAGCCGGGCGCTCGCCGGCTGGCGGCAGCGCTTCGGCCGCTTCCATGTTGGCGGCGTAGTCGGAGGTCGGACAGTACACGAGCGCGTCTTCACCCGTGTGGGCGATGACGTGGAATTCGTGCGAACCGGAACCGCCGATGGCGCCGTTGTCGGCCGCCACGGCGCGGAATTTCAGGCCGAAACGCGTGAAGATGCGCGTGTAGGCGTCGAACATGACTTTATACGACGCCTGCATGCCGGCCAGGTCGCGGTCGAACGAATACGCGTCCTTCATGGTGAATTCGCGGCCGCGCATCAGGCCGAAGCGGGGACGGCGCTCGTCGCGGAACTTGGTCTGGATATGATAAAAGTTCAACGGCAGCTGGCGGTAGGACTTGATTTCCGTGCGCACGACGTCCGTGATGACTTCTTCCGACGTGGGCTGGATCGCGTATTCGCGGCCGTGGCGGTCTTTCACGCGCATCAGTTCGTCGCCCATCTTGGTCCAGCGGCCCGTCTCCTGCCACAGTTCGGCCGGCTGCACGAGCGGCATCAGCAGTTCGATGCCGGCGGCTTTGTTCATCTCGTCACGGATGATGGCTTCCACCTTGCGGATCACGCGCAAGCCCATCGGCATGTAGGTATAGATGCCGGAACCGAGGCGTTTGATCATGCCTGCACGCATCATCAATTGGTGGCTGACGATTTCCGCGTCAGAAGGTGCATCTTTAAGTGTGGAAATAAAAAAACGGGAGGCGCGCATAACGGTGAATTCTTTTTAAAAAGAGAGGGTTATAATCAACCTAATTTTAAAGGATTAGCTGGCTGATGCGTCCATACTTTACACAAATGCGCTCAATTGGTGCGATTCCGGCGCTTTTCGCACCCCGAAAAGGTCACCGGCTTGCGAAGTTGTGGGTAATTATGTAAAAAAGGACGCACTGTCGCAGAAAGTTTGAGGTGCATTATGCTCGACCGTGAAGGGTTTCGGCCCAACGTCGGCATCATCCTGCTAAACGCCCAGAACGAGGTGTGGTGGGGCAAGCGGGTGCGCGAGCACTCATGGCAGTTTCCGCAAGGCGGTATCAAATATGGCGAAACACCGGAACAAGCCATGTTTCGCGAACTTGAAGAGGAAATCGGACTCAGACAGGAACACGTCAAAATTGTCGGCCGCACCCGCGACTGGCTGCGCTATGAGGTGCCAGACCACTTCATCAAGCGCGAGATTCGCGGCCATTACCGTGGCCAGAAGCAGATTTGGTTTCTGCTGAGAATGTGCGCGCGCGATAACGACGTCAATCTGCGCCTGACCGACCATCCCGAGTTCGACGCCTGGCGCTGGCATGAATACTGGGTCCCGCTCGATGTCGTCATTGAATTTAAACGCGATGTATACCAGCGCGCCTTGCAGGAGCTGTCCCGCTTCCTGACCTGGCCCGTGCATGGCAACGCACAACAAGCGCACCGCCACACGTCGCGCTACCTGCGCCAGCCCCATGCGCCACGGGCACAGGACGGCGCGGCACTGGCCAAGCCTTGCGACGGCATTGCCGCCGAAGGGTGTACGCCGGAGCTGATCTTGCCGGGCAAGGAGTAGTCCGCCGCAATGAACGCACGCTCCCACGCAAAAGGGGCAGCCTGAACAGGCTGCCCCTTTTTTCATACCGGCAGGAAACTTCCCTGCCGGTCAGGCTGGCTTAGTTTGCTGCCGGCGCTGGCGCAGCAGCGGGAACGTCGAGCGTGATGGCTTTCAGGCCCAGGATATTGCTGCTGTAATGGCGGATCTTGTTGGCCAGGGCGGGGTCGTTGTTCAGCTTTTGACCGTACGACGGCACCATTTCCACCATCTTCGCCTGCCATTCCGGCGTGGCCAGACGGCTCTTGAATGCCGTTTGCAGCACCTTGATCATGATCGGCGGCGCGGTCGATGCGCCTGGCGAGGCGCCCAGCAGGGCAACGATGCTGCCATCGGCGGCGCCGACGACTTCCGTGCCGAACTGCAGCAAACCGCCTTTGACGGGGTCATCCTTGACGATCTGCACGCGCTGGCCGGCGTTTTGCAGGGTCCAGTCTTCCATCTTGGCGTTTGGCAAGTATTCGCGCAGGGTCTTCAGGCGGTCTTCCGGCGTGTTCATGACCTGTTCCACCAGGTATTTCGTCAGCGGAATATTGTCGTAGCCGGCTTGCAGCATCGGTTTCACATTGCCCGTGCCGATCGAGGCAGGCAAGTCGATCCAGGAACCGTTTTTCAGGAACTTGGTCGAGAAGGTGGCGAACGGGCCAAACAGCAGGGCTTTCTTGCCGTCGATGATGCGCGTGTCCAGATGCGGCACGGACATCGGCGGCGAACCGACGGACGCCTTGCCGTAGACCTTGGCCGCATGCGCCGCCACCAGTTCCGGATTGGTCGTCACCAGCCATTGGCCGCCCACCGGCACGCCGCCGTAGCCCTTGGCTTCAGGAATGCCCGACTTTTCCAGCAGCGGCAGCGAACCGCCGCCGGCGCCGATGAAGACGAACTTGGCGCGCATGGTTTTTTCCTTGCCAGCGGCCAGGTCTTTCACCGTCACGTTCCACACGCCATCGGCGCCGCGCCGGATGTCTTCCACCTGGTGGCGCAGGTGCAGGACCATGCCGTGGCTGTCCGTCAGGTACTTCACCAGGCCGCGCGTGAGGTTGCCGAAATTGACGTCGGTACCGATCTCCATGCGCGTCGCGGCCACTTTCTGGCCCTTGTCGCGGCCTTGCATGACCAGCGGCGCCCATTGCTCGATCTGCGCCTGGTCTTCCGAGTACAGCATGCCCTTGAACAGGTTTTCCTTTTGCAGCGCGGCATAGCGCTTCTTCAAAAAGGCAATATTGTCGTCACCCCAGACAAAGGCCATGTGCGGCACGTTGTTGATGAAGGTTTGCGGCGCGCCCAGGTGCTTGTTGGCTACCTGATAAGCCCAGAATTGCTTGGAAATTTCGAATTGCTCATTGATGGCAACGGCTTTCTTGGTCTCGATGCTGCCATCGGCCGCTTCCGGCGTGTAGTTCAGTTCGGCAAACGCCGAGTGGCCCGTGCCTGCGTTGTTCATCGCGTCCGAGCTTTCGGCGGCCACGGAATCGAGGCGCTCGACCATTTCCATCGTCAGCGAGGGATCGAGTTCCTTGAGCATGCTGCCCAGGGTGGCGCTCATGGTGCCGGCGCCGATCAGCAGCACGTCGACCGGTTTCTCGGACGAGGCCGGAGGGGTCTTGTTACATGCCGCCAGGATCAGGCACGACATCAAAAGTAATAGCGATTTACGCATACGTAACTCCGTTTATGAATACTGAAAGATGATTCTTGCGCGCCACCGTGGCGGCACCATCGCTGTGTTGAATGAAAAACAGCCGGCCAGCCGGAACGCCAGGGCGGTCGGACAGGTCAAGGTTGATGGTGATAGGCATGCTGCCGCGCTCCGGAATAAGCCAGGAGCAAGATCTGGTGGCAAAGGTGCGGGCAATGGAAGCACGCAATGGCAACAAAATCGCCGTCGTGTCCAGAGCAAATATCAAGAGCGGCGATTTTATCACCGTTATTTGGCGCCGCCGGGCCGTGGCGGTAGTGGATAATACTTACTGCAGGGTATTAAATTGCGGTGACTATCGGGTCATGCCAGCGGGTGCCAGACGGCAAAAAGGGCATCCCCGATGCCTTGAATTGACGTACGCGGTACAATGCCGGCTGCCCTTTAGCCATAGTCCTTCCGCCATGTTCAACCCCTCTTCCGACGACGTGCGCCGTTTCTTTTGCGACACCTTGCGCAAGCACCGCGCCCATGAAATTCTCACGCCGATGGAAGCCATCGCGCTCGACTGGATCCTCGAACACCCCGAGTATGAAAACGAGCTCTCCGACGTCGAAGCGGCGCTGGCGCGCGACTACTCCGTCGAAGGGGGCCAGGCCAATCCTTTCCTGCACCTGTCCATGCATCTGTCGATCACGGAGCAGGTACAGGTGGACCAGCCGCGCGGCATCCGCCCGGCCGTCCAGCAACTGACCCAGCGCCTCGATTCGGCCCATGCGGCCCAGCACGAAGTGATGGAATGCCTGGGCCAGATGATCTGGGCCTCGCAGCGCTCGGGCTTGCCGCCGGATACGGAAGCCTACATCGACTGCGTACGCCGCCGCTAACCGGGTCGCACTGCCCCCTTCATACGCTGAGGCAATACCTGTGCAGGCCCCTTTTCCAGCAATCCCAGCACCACCTGCAACGCCATGGCGATGGCGCCGACAATGAAGACCACGTCGCCGAAGGTGCGTATCCAGCGCAGGTTCTGCAACAAAGGCTGCTGCATGAAGCCTTCGCTGCGCGCATACCACAGGCCTTCCGTCACGCTGGCGTGGAACTGGATAATGCCAATCGGCAACAAGCTGGTAAAGATCATCAGCGCCAGGCCCCCGTTCAAGCCCCAGAACGCCCACTTCATCAACGCAGGGCTGAAGCGGTAGTCGGGCCGCAGGTAACGCAGCACCAGCAAGGTAAAGCCCAGCGCCAGGAAGCCGTACACGCCGAACAGCGCCGCATGCGCATGCACGGGAGTCGTGTTCAAGCCCTGGATGTAGTACAAGGCCACGGGCGGATTGATCATGAAGCCCAGCACGCCCGCGCCCAGCATGTTCCAGAAGGCGACGGCGACAAAGCACATCAGGGGCCAGCGCAATTGATCCATCCACGGCGCGCGCTCCTTCAGGCGCCAGTTTTCCCACGCTTCGTGGCCCAAGACGATCAGCGGCACCACTTCCAGCGCACTGAAGCTCGCGCCGATGGCCATCACGGGCGTGGTGGTGCCGGCAAAGTACAGGTGGTGGAAGGTGCCGGGTATGCCGCCGAGCATGAACAGCGAGGCCGACGCCAGGCTGGCCGTCGTGGCCATGCGCACCGACACCAGGCCCAGGGTCGAGAAGATGAAGGCCAGCGCCGTGGTGGCGAAGACTTCAAAGAAGCCTTCCACCCACAGGTGCACCACCCACCAGCGCCAGTACTCCATCACCGATAAATGCGTGCGCTCGCCGTAGAACAGGCCGGCGCCGTAGAACAGGCCGATGGCGCCCACGGACGCGGTCAAGAGCGCCAGCAGGTTCCTGTCGCCGCCTGGCTGGCGCAGGGCCGGCACGACGCCGCGCAGCATCAGCACGAGCCACAGCAGGATGCCGACGAATTTACCGATCTGCCACAGGCGTCCCAGGTCCACATATTCATAGCCCTGGTGGCCAAGCCAGAAATTCCATTCGGGCGGCATGACTTGCGCGATGGCCAGGTAATTGCCGATGAAGGAGCCGACGACCACCGCGACCAGCGCCCAGAACAGCACGTCGACGCCCAGGCGCTGCCACCTGGGGTCCTTGCCGCCATTGATCAGGGGTGCCAGGAACAGGCCGGCGGCCAGGAAGCCCGTGGCGATCCAGAACAGCGCCGCCTGGATATGCCAGGTGCGCGTGAGCGCATACGGGAACCAGCGCGACACGTCGATGCCGTAGAACTGCTGCCCCTCCACCGTGTAGTGCGCCGTAAAGCCGCCGATGAAGACCTGGAAGATGAACAGCGCCACCACCAGGAACAGATATTTTCCCAGTCCCCGCTGCGAAGGCGTCAGCGCGAAAGTGGTGAGCGGATCGCGCGGACCGGCGGCCGGCAGCGCTTCGTCGTGGTCGCGCAAGAAGGCCCAGCCCCAGACGAGGAAGCCCACGCCGGCCAGCAGCACCACCACGCTGGCGACCGACCAGACGAGGTTTTCGCCGCTGGGCTGGTTGCCGATCAGCGGTTCGTGCGGCCAGTTGTTCGTATAGGTCACTTTCTGGCCCGGACGTTCGGTGGCGGCGGCCCACGCCGTCCAGAAGAAGAACTGCGTCATCTGCGCGCGCCGCGCGGCGCTGGGCAGGGTGTTTTCCTTCATGGCGAAATGCTCGCGGCTGGCGTGCAGCGCAGGCGCGTCGGAGAACAGCTGGTCGTAATAGTGCGCCGTGCTGGCGATGGCTTGCACGCGGCGCGCCGACAGATGCAGCACTTGTTCTTCATCGACCCGGTTGGCGCGGTATTCCAGCTTGAGCGCTTCGCGCAGCGCCGCCTGCGCGGGGCCGTCGAGCGCCGCGTACGCCTTGCCATGCTGCTCTTGCGCGGCCAGTTCCAGCCAGGCCGTCAGTTCGCGGTGCAGCCAGTCGGCCGTCCAGTCGGGCGCCTGATAGGCGCCGTGGCCCCAGATGGAGCCCAGCTGCATGCCGCCCACGGATTGCCAGGCCGTCTGGCCGTCGAGGATGCCCTCGCGGTCGAACAGCTGCCGGCCATCCTGCGCCAGCACTTGCGCGGGAATGGGCGGCGCCTGGCGATACACTTCCGTGCCGTAGTAGCCGAGCAGCGAAAACGTCACGATCAGCACACCGATCAGGGTGAACCAGAGTTTTTTGTAGGGACCCATGGGTCTTTCCTTTGTCAGTGCACCACGGCCGGCGCAAAGCGCTCGAACAGGATATTGTTTTCAGTATGGATGTGCGCCATCAGATCCTCGCGGAAGGTGCGCAAGCCCGTGTACAGCGCGCGCCAGGTGGTGCAGGCGCCGCCAGGTGCGGTGATATCGTTCGTCATCGCCTCCATGGCGCGCAAGGCCACGCCATGGTCGTCGTGCTCCATGCGCATCACGTTGATAGGCGCACCGGCGCGGGGACCCTGGCCGCGCACGATCATGGGGAACAGCACGTCTTCCTCCTTGCGCATATGGCTTTCCAGTTCCTGCGCCATGGCCGACAGATGTTCCACCAGCCCGTGCGGACAGTCGGCGCGGTCGCCATGCACCTGCTCGACCTTGCGCGCCAGGCGTATCAGCTCGGGCAGCTGCTCGCGGTGCACGGCGTGGTAGCGCGCCAGGATGTGTTCCACCAGCTCGGTGGCCGGAGCGTCCTGCCAGTCACGCGCGCCGCTGGCGTCAATCCGTCCGGCCAGCACTTGCAGTTCCTTGACGATGGGCGCCGCGTCCACGCCGGCCGCTTCGGCCGCGGCGCGCAGGGTCTTGTTGCCGCCGCAGCAGAAATCGAGGCGGTGCGCATCGAACAGGCGCGTGGCGCCGGGGATGCGGCGGGCCAGCTGGCCCAGGGATAGGTCGATCATTTCCATAGCAGTTCCTTGATGATGAATGGGGGGTTGTTTTATTGGACGGCGCCCGCGTGGTAGACGCCGGGCACGGCTTCGCCCGTCACTTCCAGCACGCCCACGGCGCCCTTGCCGGCACGCGACAGCGCATGGTCGACCAGCAGATAGCTGCCAGGATGCTGTACCTTGAGTTCGACGATGGTCGCGCCGCCCGGTGCGACGAGCGTGGTTTGTACGTCGTGTTTCGGGCTGCTGATCGAGCCTTCGCTGTACACCTTGTCGAAGATCTCGCCGATGATGTGGAACGATGAAATCTTGTTCGGGCCGCCGACGCCGAAATAGATGCGCACGGTCTCGCCGACTTTGGCCTGCAATTTGTGCGTCTTGCTCAGGGCGCCCACTTCGCCGTTGAAAACGTAGTAGTCGGGCAGCTCATTGGCCATTTTTTCCAGGTTCGGTTCCTGGTGCACGGGTGCGCCGTGCGGACGGCCCGTGTACATCTCGCCCTGCATCACGTAATACTCGCGGTCGACCTTCGACAAACCGCCTTCCGGTTCGACCAGGATCATGCCGTACATGCCGGCCGCGATATGCTGCGGCACCAGCGGCGTGGCGCAGTGGTAGACGAACAGGCCCGGATTGAGCGCCTTGAAGGTCACCGTCTTTTCCTGCCCCGGCGCCACCTGCGTGTGCTGTCCGCCGCCATGGCCGCCCGTCACGGCGTGCAGGTCGATCGAGTGGATCATCTTGCTGTCCTTGGCGTTGAACAGGGTCAGTTCCACCGTGTCGCCCACCTTCGCGCGCAGCATCGGGCCCGGCACTTGGCGGTTGAAGGTCCAATACGTAAAACTGGTGCCGTCATCGAGCTTGCCCGGCAGTTCCACCGTCTCCATGCGGTATTTCAGCGTTTGCGGCGCGCGCGCGCCGATGGCGGAAGGCACCTGCGCAGGATTGGCGGCCACGCTGACGGCCGATGGATCGGGGCCGCGCATCGGCGACGGCGCGGGCGTGTACAGGGCCAGCGCGGCGGCCTGGCTCGATTCGCCGGCTGCGCTGCCGGCACCGGCGGCCTTCGGTGTCCCGGCTTCGGCCAGCGAGGCGCCGGCGACTTCCAGCTTGCCTTCCATACCGATCTGGCGGTGGCCGGGAATCGAGCAGTAATAGGTGAACGTGCCGGCGCGCGCGACCTTGAAGCGCACGGTGGTGCTGCCGCTATTGGCGCTGAACTTGCTTGATGCCACATTGAGTTCCGGGATCAGCAGGTCGTGCTCGGCGCCTTCGCCGCTTTTCAGCACGAGTTCGACCGTGTCGCCCACCTTGGCCGCCAGCACGGGGTTGACCTGGCCCTTGGCATCGATGAACACCATCTTGCCGTCGACGATATTGGTTTGCAGTTCATAGCGCTTGACCACGGCGGCGGCAGAGGGTTGGCTGACAGCGGCCGCAGTGGCGGCGGCGCTGGCCGGCAGGCTCGCCTGGGCTTGCACGGACAGGGGCATGGCCAGTACGCAGACGGCGGCGGCAATGGCGCGGAGGGAGGGAGTCGTTTTCATCAGGCTTTCCTTGGTCTTGTATGCCGGTTCGGCCCCCTTACCTAGGCAAACGGCATGCCAGGAAAAACTTGTTTTAAATCAACGATTTGAAAAATGCACGGTCGATATGACCCTTTTCAAGCGTGGTCCGTTGTACCCTGCATGGTACTTATGACCACCACCGCCATCCACCTGCTCTTGCTCACCGACCTGGTCGCCGACCTGCCCGTGGCCGTGCGCCTGCAGCGCCTGGTGGGCAGCCTGCGCGCGCACTTCGGCTGCGAGGCCGTGGCCTTGCTCAAGCTCGATGGCGAGCACCTGCGCCCCGTGGCGATGGCCGGCCTGGCCAGCGACGCGCTGGGACGCCGCTTCGCCGTCGCCGGCCATCCGCGCCTGGCCGCCATCCTGCAGCGGCGCGGCGTGCTGTGCTTCCATCACGACAGTTCCCTGCCCGATCCCTACGACGGCCTGATCGCCGAGCGGGCCGGCGAACCGCTGCCCGTGCACGACTGCATGGGCATGGCGCTGGACCTGGAAGGCGAACGCTGGGGCGTGATCACGCTCGACGCGCTGCGGGTGGGCACCTTCGATACGCAGGCGCAGCGCGACCTGGGCGAGCTGGCCTGCGCCATCGAGGCGGCCGTGCGCGTCACGCGCCTGGAGACGGAAATCCGCGCCCTGCGCCTGTCGGGCGGCGCCATGCTGGCCGATGCGCAGGCGCCGCGCGAAGAACACGACTTCGTCGGCCAGAGCAGCGCCATCACGCATTTGCTGCACGAATTGCAGGTGGTCGCCGATTCCGAGCTGCCCGTGCTGCTGCTGGGAGAGACGGGCGTCGGCAAGGAATTGTGCGCGCACCGCCTGCACCGGCTGTCGCGCCGCGCCGGCAAGCCATTGATCCACGTCAATTGCGCGGCCTTGCCGGAATCGCTGGCCGAGAGCGAATTGTTCGGCCATGTGCGCGGCGCGTTTTCCGGCGCCGTCAGCGACCGGCCCGGCCGTTTCGAGGCGGCCGAAGGGGGCACCCTGTTTCTCGATGAAGTGGGGGAGTTGCCGCTGTCGATACAGGCCAAGCTGCTGCGCACCTTGCAAAATGGCGAAATCCAGCGCCTGGGCGCGGACCGGCCGCGCCGGGTCAACGTGCGCGTGATCGCCGCCACCAACCGCAGCCTGCGCGAACATGTGCGCGACGGCTCGTTCCGCGCCG
Source organism: Janthinobacterium sp. GW821-FHT03C10 (assembly GCF_059420865.1). Lineage (NCBI taxonomy): Bacteria > Pseudomonadati > Pseudomonadota > Betaproteobacteria > Burkholderiales > Oxalobacteraceae > Janthinobacterium > Janthinobacterium sp. GW821-FHT03C10. The sequence continues at coordinate 460,445 of NZ_JBWKUN010000006.1, forward strand.
ATCTGTACCACCGTTTATCCGTGTATCCCGTGCCGATTCCGCCGCTGCGCGAGCGGGGCAACGACGTGCTGCTGCTGGCGGGCGGTTTCCTGGAACTGAACCGCGCGCGCCTCGGCTTGCGCAGCCTGCGCCTGTCGGCCGCGGCGGAAAACGCCCTGTGCCACTACCGCTGGCCGGGCAACGTGCGCGAACTGGAACATGTGATCAGCCGGGCCGCGCTGAAAGCCGTGATCCGCGGCGCGGACCGCAAGGACATCGTGACCCTGGAAACGGATATGCTCGACCTCGATGCGCTGGAAGCGCCGGCCGGCGCGGACGCGCTGCCGCCGGCGCCGGCCGCGTGCGGCACGCCGGCGGCGCCGCTGTCCATGCATCAGATCGTGGAAGCGAGCCAGCGCCAGGCCATCCGGCAAGCGCTGGTGCTGCATCAGGATAACTGGGCCGCCGCCGCGCGGCAGCTGGGACTCGACGCCAGCAATCTGCATAAACTTGCTCGCCGGGTGGGGCTGAAAGCCTGAGCCGGCGTTACCGCTCAGCGATGAGTGACCAGGCTGCTCGGCAAGCTGTGCAGGTAGGCGGCCAGGTCCTTGATGTCCTGGTTGCTCAGCGGTTTCACCTGGCCCGTCATGATGGCGTTGTTGCGGCCGTTGGCCTTGTCGCCCCGTTTATACGCCGTCAAGGCGTGTTCCAGGTAATCCCTGTGCTGGCCCGCCAGTTTCGGGTACGACGGGTCGATGGGCGAACCGTAATCCTTGCCGTGGCAGGTGGCGCAGCTGTATTTTTCGGCCAGGGCCTTGCCCGTGTTGATATTGCCGGCGGCGCTGGCGGAAAACGAGACGGTGGCGCAAACGAGGGCGGCGAGTAGTGTTTTCATCGGGCTGGTCCTCAGTTCGGCTTGGCTTGTTGCGCATAGTACGCGGCGACATCGGCGATATCCTGGTCGGACAGGCTGCTGGCGATGCCCTTCATGCTGGGGTGCTTGCGGTCGCCCTTCTTGTAGGCTTGCAGCGCATTCTCGATATATTTTGCCGGCTGGCCGCCGATCATCGGCACCTGGAACACTTCGGGGAAGGTTGCCTTGTAACCGGGGATGCCGTGGCAGCCGATACACATTTCCACCTTGGCAGGGGCTGCCTTGGCGTTTCCTACAATGTCAGCCGCTGTGACGGCATTTGCTATGCCGGCAAGCACGAGAAGTGCAAATATTTTTTTCATAGTGGCAATGTGAACAAAGGTAATCGGAGAAACGCCAGAGCTGGTTTTTATTGATTTTATGTGTTGACAATTAAGGTTGACAATTAATCTGCTGCTTGCCGATTCTAGCCAAGATATTCTTGCAAGTCCACCTATAAAACCCGCATTGTAGGCAGGCAGGCACAGGCCGTCCGCGTGGCAGCGCGCCACAGTTCTGTTTATACTCACCATTTCCCTACTTTGGCAGACCGCTCATGCAAGCACAGCACACCCAGCAAGGCCAACGCTTCGAAGGTTCCGACAGCTATGTCGCCACCGCCGACCTGAAACTGGCCGTGAATGCGGCGCTGACCCTGCAACGCCCGCTGCTGATCAAGGGCGAGCCGGGCACGGGCAAGACCATGCTGGCCGAGGAAGTGGCCGCCGCGCTGAACATGCCGCTGATGCAATGGCATATCAAATCGACCACCAAGGCGCAGCAGGGCCTGTACGAATACGACGCCGTGTCGCGCCTGCGCGATTCGCAGCTGGGCGACGAGCGCGTGCGCGACATCCAGAACTACATCGTCAAGGGCGTGCTGTGGCAGGCATTCACGGCGCCCGAACCGGTGGTGCTCCTGATCGACGAGATCGACAAGGCCGACATCGAATTCCCGAACGACCTGCTGCGCGAACTGGACCGCATGGAATTCTATGTCTACGAGACGCGTGAAATGGTCACGGCGCGCCACCGCCCGCTCGTCATCATCACCTCGAACAACGAGAAGGAATTGCCGGACGCCTTCCTGCGCCGCTGCTTCTTCCATTACATCAAATTCCCCGACAAGGACACGATGGAGCAGATCGTCGCCGTCCACTACCCGCAGCTGAAACAGGAATTGCTGGCGCAGGCGCTGCAAACCTTCTATGAGGTGCGCGACGTGCCGGGCCTGAAGAAAAAGCCGTCGACGTCGGAATTTCTCGACTGGCTCAAGCTCCTGCTGGCCGAGGATATCCCCGTTGACGCGCTGCGCAGCAAGGACAACAAGGCCGTCGTGCCGCCGCTGCACGGCGCGCTGCTGAAAAACGAGCAGGACGTGCACCTGTTCGAGCGCCTGATGTTCATGTCGCGCACCAACCGCTAAGGAGCGCCGGTGAACGATATCAGCCCGGACATGGTCTTCGTCCCTCTGGAACTGCACGGCATCCGCCTCGAGGCACTGGCGCCGCACCACGCGCCCGGCCTGCGCGCGGCGGCCATGGATGGCGAACTGTGGAATCTACGCGTCACCTCCGTGCCCGAGCCGGACCAGGTGGACCAGTACATTTTCAAGGGCATCGAGATGCGCCCTTCGCGCTTCGCCTTTGCCGTCATCGACGCGGCCAGCGGCGAGGTGCTCGGCACCACCAGCTATCACGACGTGGTGCCGGCCATCGGACGCCTGGAAATCGGCTACACCTGGTATGCGAAGCGCTGCCAGCGCAGCCACGTCAACACCACCTGCAAATTGCTGCTGCTGGCGCACGCCTTCGACACGCTCGGCTGCGCGCTGGTGGGTCTGCGCACCGATAATTTCAACCACGCCTCGCAGGCGGCCATCGAGCGCCTGGGCGCGAAAAAGGATGGCGTGCTGCGCCACCATGCGCTGCGCCGCGACGGCACCGTGCGCGACACGGTCATGTACAGCATCACGCGCGGCGAGTGGCCGGAAATTGCCGCCCACTTGCGCTACAAGCTGGCGCAGCGCCCCATCGCCGCACTGCCCCGCGCGGGAGACGCAGGGACAGAGGAAGCGCCATGCTGATCGATTTCTTCTTCACGCTCAAGGATGCGAAGATTCCCGTCTCGATCAAGGAATTTCTGACGCTTCTGGAGGCGCTGCAAAAGAACGTCATCGACGCCTCGATGGACGATTTCTACTATCTGGCGCGTTTGACCCTGGTCAAGGATGAGGCCCATTTCGACAAGTTCGACCGCGCCTTTGCCCAGTACTTCAAGGGCGTCAACGCGGCTTTCGACACGAACGCGGCGATTCCCCTCGACTGGCTGCTCAAACGCATGCAGCGCGAGCTGTCCGAAGAGCAGAAGGCGCAACTGGAGAAATTCGGCTACGACAAGCTGATGGACCGCCTGAACGAGCTGCTGAAGGAGCAGAAGGAGCGCCACGAGGGCGGCAGCAAGTGGATTGGCACGGGCGGCACCTCGCCGTTCGGCAATGGCGGCACGAACCCGGAAGGCATCCGCATCGGCGGCAAGGGCGGCAACCGCACGGCCGTGAAGGTGTGGGAAGCGCGCAGCTACAAGGATTACGACGGCGAGCGCGAACTGGGCACGCGCAACATCAAGGTGGCGCTGCGCCGCCTGCGCAAGTTCGCGCGCGAAGGCGCGGAAGATGAGCTGGCGCTCGACGCCACCATCGCCGCCACGGCGAACAACGCGGGCTACCTGGACATCAGGATGCGGCCCGAGCGCAAGAACCGCATCAAGGTGCTGATGCTGCTCGATGTGGGCGGCAGCATGGACGACCATATCGAGCGCACCGAGGAACTGTTTTCGGCGGCGAAGACGGAATTCAAGAACATGGAGTTCTTTTACTTCCATAACTGCGTCTACGACTATCTGTGGAAGAACAACCGGCGCCGCAACGCCGAGCGCTTCCCCACCTGGGACGTGCTGCGCAAATACCCGCCCGACACCAAGCTGATTTTCGTCGGCGACGCCACCATGAGCCCCTACGAAATCCTGCAGCCGGGCGGCAGCGTGGAATACAACAACGAGGAAGCGGGATCGGCGTGGCTGGCGCGCTTTACCCAGGCGTTCCCGAAATTCATCTGGCTCAATCCCGAAGCGGAAGGGTTATGGCAATACCGCCAGTCGATCGGCGTGATGCGGCAGTTGATGAACAACCGCATGTTCCCCCTGTCGATCGACGGGCTGGAACGGGGCATGCGTCTGCTCAGTAAATAAAAGCACGCAACAAAAAGTCCATGGCGGCAGGAGGCCGCCATGCCGTACACTGCGACACGGCACTACCGTGCGGAGCATCTCCGCCGCGGGCGGGTAGCATACGCCGATACCAGCCCTGCCCTACCCTGCTGCATCCCGTGCGCAGCCGCCATGACCGCGACACTGTTCGATTGCGCACATCGTGCGCGCCTTCTGCTCCGGTAGAATCGGCGCATCGCTCTGCGCAAACCATGCACCACCGCTGCACCACGACCTTGCCGCGCCAGCCCCCGTGCTGCCGGCCGGTGCCAGCGCCATTTTCAAAGGAATGAGCATGCAAAGTCTGATCTCGATCGCCGCCGACCTGTCCTGGCCGTTTGCCATTACCCTGGCCTGGGTAGTGGGCGAATTCGGCCACCGCTGGACGGGCCTGCCGCGCATCAGTTTTTACGGCGTGATCGGTTTCGTCCTCGCGCAGACGCAGGTAGGCATCCTGCCGCAGACGGACGCCGGCCCCATGCTGGTGCTGGCCGACGTGGCCTTCGGCCTGATCCTGTTCGAGGTGGGCTACCGCATCAACCTGCGCTGGCTGAAGAACAATCCGTGGATCGCCGTCACGGGCCTGGTCGAATCCCTGCTGACCTTTGCCGTCGTCTACTTCATCGGCATCGAATTCGGCAGCACCTCGATGACGGCGCTGCTGCTCGCATCGCTGGCCATGTCCACCTCGCCGGCCACCATCATGCGCGTCATCAACGAGGAACGCAGCTCGGGCCAGGTCACGGAACGCATCGTCCACCTCACCGCCCTCAATTGCGTGCTGGCCGTCTTCACGTTCAACATCATCGTCGGCTTCTGGATGTTCCAAAGTTCCACCGACCTGATCGAGGCGAGCAGCAGCAGCGCCGCCGTGCTGGCCGCCTCCGTGGCCGCCGGCACCGTCTTCGGCATCGTCGTGCCGGCCATGCTGCGCCGCCTGGGCAACATGGCGCAGGACGCCACCGTGGCGTTCGCGCTGTCGGTGATGCTGCTCGTCGCCCTGACCTACACCACCAGCCTGTCGCCGCTGCTGGCCACCCTCACCTTCGGCCTGGTGGCGCGCCACCGCAGGGTCGCCTTCAGCCAGGCGCAGCGCAATTTCGGCGCCATGGGCGAGCTGCTGACGGTGCTGCTGTTCGTGTATGCCGCCTCGACCCTGGAATGGGCCAGCGTGACGGCCGGCGCGGGCCTGGCCCTGGCCGTCGTCGGCGGACGCTTGCTGACGAAGGTCGCCGGCGTGGCCGCGTTTTCGCATGTCAGCGGCATTTCCTGGCGCAAGGGCGTGCTGACGGGCGTGGCCCTGACGCCCGTCTCCGTCTTCATCATCCTGCTGCTCGAACACGCGCGCCAGCACGGCGTGAACTTCGGCGACGAATTGAACGCCCTGGCCGCCATCACCCTGGGCCTGGAACTGATCGGCCCCGTGCTGGTGCAGCGCGTGCTGATGCTGGCCAAAGAAACCCACGAAATCAAGGAGCGCTAAATGCCGCTGGAACCCTTTGGCCAATCGGCCGCGCTGACCTTCGGCGTCGAACTCGAACTGCAACTGGTGAACCTGTCGGACTATGACTTGACGGCCGCCAGCCCCGACCTGCTGCATCTGCTGAATAAAAAGCCGTTCCCCGGCAACGTCACGCCGGAAATCACCGAGAGCATGATCGAGATTAACTCGAGCGTGCACACGCACCACGGCCCCCTGCTGGAGCAATTGCAGGAAATCCGCGACACCTTGATCACGGCCGGCGACAAGCTCAATATCGGCATCGCGGGCGGCGGCACGCACCCGTTCCAGCAATGGTCGTCGCAAAAGATCTTTTCCAAGCCCCGCTTCCAGGAGATTTCGGAACTGTACGGCTACCTGGCCAAGCAGTTCACCATCTTCGGCCAGCACGTGCACATCGGCTGCGCCTCGGGCGACGACGCCATGTTCCTGCTGCATTCGCTGAACCGCTACATCCCCCATTTCATCGCCCTGTCGGCGTCCTCACCCTACGTGCAGGGCCGCGATACCCTGTTCGATTCGGCCCGTTTGAATTCCGTGTTCGCGTTTCCCATGAGCGGACGCGCGCCGTTTACACTGAGCTGGGACCAGTTCTCCAACGAGTATTTCGCCAAGATGGAGAACACGGGCATCATCAAGAGCATGAAGGATTTTTACTGGGATATCCGTCCCAAGCCGGAATTCGGCACCATCGAACTGCGCGTGTGCGACACGCCGCTGACGGTGGAGCGGGCCGCCGCGCTGGCCGCCTACCTGCAGGCGCTGTGCCGCTACCTGCTCGAACGCCGCGAAACCCCGCCGGTGGAAGACGATTACCTCGTATATAACTACAACCGCTTCCAGGCCTGCCGCTTCGGCCTCGATGGCGCCATCACGCATCCGAAAACCTACGAAACGATGTCGCTGCGCGAAGACATCATGACCACCCTGCGCAAGATGGAGCCGCACGCCGAGGCGCTGGGCAGCACGCCGGCCCTGAAACACCTGTCGGACGTGGCCAAGCAGTGGAGTGACGCGCAATACCTGCGCAAGCAGCACAGCCTGCAGGGCAGCGCCGAGGGCATGGTCGATTCGGCCATCCGCTGCTTCCGTGGCGAGCCCATGAACTATTGAGGATGTCAGCCTGGAAACGTAGGTCGGATTAGCGGCGGCACGCCGCGTAATCCGAGAACATTGTTAGCGCTATTGGTGGCGTCGGATTACGGTCCTTCAGACCTAATCCGACCTACCATCCGTCAACCAAAAAACCACAGCGCACCTGCCCGTCATTTACAGCCGCCGTCCCCGCTTGTTACAATGAGAATGATTCTTATTATTGTTTAAAAACGCAAGGGGAATGCGATGCCGCTGGCAGAGCCGCTACAACGCCAGGACATCGCGACACTGTATGCCGACCACCACGGCTGGCTGCAGGGCTGGCTGCGCAAAAAACTCGGCAGCACGGCCTGCGCGGCCGATGTGGCGCACGATACTTTCATGCGCCTGCTCGACCGCGAAGACGCCGTCGCCGCGCGCGAACCGCGCGCCTTTCTCGCCACCGTCGCCCAGCGCGTGCTGTTCAACCATTACCGCCGCCAGAAACTGGAACAGGCGTACCTCGACGTGCTGGCGCAGCTGCCGCCCCGGCATGCGCCCTCGCCCGAGGAACGCGCGCTGCTGCTGGCCACCGTGTTTGAACTGGACCGCATGCTCGACGGCCTGCCGCCTCCCGTCAAACGGGCATTTTTACTGCGCCAGCTCGACGAACTGCCGCAGGAAGACATCGCGCGCCAGCTCGGCATCTCGCTGGCCACGGTAAAACGCCATCTGCAGCGGGCCGGCAGCGCCACGCAGGCGTGGCAGCAGCTGCAAATACAGCACGAGCATCTGCCGCCCGCGGCGCACGCGAGCCTGCTGCGCGCCTGCGTGCAGGCGAACGCGCCGCGCCGCCATGCCGTCAAGACGCTGGCCCTGCTGCTGGCCTGCGGCGCCTCGCTGTATGCATTCGAACGCCGCAGCCCGTGGCGCGGCTGGACGGCCGACTACCGCACGGGCATCAATCAGCGCCGCGTCGTGACCCTGGCCGACGGCACGCAGCTCACGCTCAATACCAACAGCGCCGTGAACTTCGCCTACGACGGCGCACAGCGCCGCATCGACCTGCTGGCCGGCGAAATCTTCATCGCCACCGGCAAGGATGCGGCGCAGCGCCCGTTCTTCGTCGGCACGCCGCACGGCAGCCTGCAGGCGCTGGGCACGCGTTTCACCGTGCGCCTGCACGATGGCTATGCCAGCGCCGGCGTGCTCGAAGGGGTCGTCGCCGTACTGGCCGGCGATGGCAGCCAGCGCCTGCTGCTGCGCCCCGGCGAAGGCACCCATTTCGACAGTGACGCTTATCACCGCCAGGCGCTGGCGCCATACGGCGGCGCGTGGCTCGACGGCATGCTGGTGGCGCGCGACATGCGCCTGGCCGATTTCCTCGCCGAGCTGTCGCGCTACAGCGAGCAGCCGCTGGCCTGCACGCCCGCCGTCGCCGGCTTGCGCGTGTCCGGCTCCTACCCGCTGGCCGACGTCGATGCCATCGTCGACGCCGTCTGCGCCAGCCTGCAACTGCGGCGCAATACCATCACGCGCTTCTGGGGCCGGCAAGTCGTCAGGATCGAACTCGCGGCGCGCTAAAAAATACTTTCTGCAAAGTGAGCTGTTTCGCCGTGCTCGCGTGACCTGGAAGATAGGCAGTCTCCATCTTGCGCATCCACGAAAGGTTTCATTCCATGCACCACGCTTCGCGTTCCCTCCTCACCCGCACCGTCCTGGCCTGCGCCCTGTCGCAGATCGGCATGGCTCTCACCCTGCCGGCGCTGGCCCAGGCACAAAGCCGGCAAGTGCGCGTCTACAGCATTCCGGCCGGCGCGCTGGGCGACGTGCTGACGCGCTTCGGCAGCGAGAGCGCCATTTTATTGTCGTTTTCCAGCGATGCCACGCAGGGCTTGCGCAGCGCCGGCCTGCAAGGCAGCTATGGCGTGCACGATGGTTTCCGCGTGCTGCTGGCCGGCAGCGGCCTGCAAGCCGTGCCGCAATCGAACGGCGGCTATCTGCTGCAAAAGATCCCCGCCGGCGCGGATACGCCCACGGCGGACAGCCGCGGCATGGCCGTCATGAGCGGCGTCACCGTGGTGGCGGCGGCCGAGCGCAGCGCCGCCACCAGCGGCACGGGCAGCTACACGGGCGGCCCCGCCAGCGGTGCCACGGGCCTGGCCCTGACGCAGCGCGAAACGCCGCAGTCGCTGACCATCGTCACGCGCCAGCAGATGGATGACCAGAACAGCAACGCCGTTTCCGACGTCATGAAGAACGTCAATGGCGTGAGCGTGCAAAACTACGACAGCGACCGCTGGAGCTTCCAGGCGCGCGGCTTTGCCGTCACCAATTTCCAGTACGACGGCGTATCGGCCATCTATGACGGCGTCTACGACTGGGGCACGACCAACAGCGACATGGCCATCTACGACCGCATCGAAGTGCTGAAGGGCGCGACGGGCCTGATGAGCGGCTCGGGCGACCCTTCGGCCACCGTCAACATGGTGCGCAAGCGCCCCACCGCCAGCTTCGAGGGTTCGGCGACCCTGGGCGCGGGATCGTGGGACAATTACCGGGGCGAAGCCGATGTCTCCGGCCCCCTGAACGACAGCCGCACGGTGCGCGGCCGCCTGGTGGGCGCCTACCAGGACAAGCACTCCTACCTCGACCGCTACACGCAGCAGAAATCCGTCGCCTACGGCATCATCGAGGCGGACCTGACACCCGTCACCCTGCTGACGGCCGGCTTCACGCACCAGGATTACAAGCCGCGCGGCTCCACCTGGACGGGTTTCCCCGTGCTGCTGGCCGACGGCTCGCGCACGGATTTTCCCACCGCGTGGAACCCGGCCACGGACTGGAGCCGCCGCGACATGCGGAACACCACGCTGTTCTCGTCGCTGGAACATACGTTCGCCAACGCGTGGAAACTGAAATTGAGCGCCAACCAGCTGCGCAGCAAGCATGACAGCGTGCTCGGTTCGGCCAGCGGCGGCAATCCCGATCCCGTCACGGGCGAAGGCGCGTATTTCTTCATGGGCAAATACAAGGGCGACCGCCGCCAGACCACCGTCAACGTCGACGCCAGCGGCCCGTTCACCGCCTTCGGGCGCCGGCACGAAGCGATGCTCGGCTATTCCCATTCCAGCGCGAAGCAGGACGGCCCCGTCTACGAATCGGTCTATCCACCCGTCGCAGGCAGCTATTTCGACTGGCGCGGCCAGTATGCGGAACCCGCATTTACCCGCCTGGGCAACGACAACGACAGCACGCGCCAGAGCGGTCTGTATGGCGCCGTGCGCCTGCATCCGGCCGATGCGCTGTCCATCATCGTCGGTGCCCGCGTGAGCAGCTACAGGCAGGAGCAGGACCGCAGCTTCTTCGCCCCCAAGACCGCGCGCATCACTTCGCGCATCGACGAAAGCAACGTCATCACCCCGTATGCGGGCGTCGTGTATGACCTCGACAAGACGTATTCCCTCTTCGGCAGCTATACCAGCATTTTTTCGCCGCAAAGCAACCGCGACGTGAACCGTCGGTTTCTGCCTCCCGTGCGCGGCAAAGGTTTCGAAGCAGGCGTGAAGGCAGAGTATTTGGATGGCAAGGTCAATGCCAGCGCGTCCCTGTTCCAGATCCGTCAAAGCAACGTGGCCAGTTCTGTGGGCGAAGTCAACGGCGAGGAAGCCTATCAAGCCATCGACGGCGTCACCAGCCGCGGCGTGGAAATGGAAGTGACGGGCGAAGTGATGCAGGACGTGAAGCTGAGCGCCGGCTATAGCTACACCCACGTGCGCGACGCGGATGGCAAGGACGTCTTTTCCACCATGCTGCAAACCACGCAGCCTGTCCACCTGGTGCGCGTGCAAGGCTCGTGGCGCCTGCCGGCCAGCCTGGACAAGCTGACCGTCGGTGGCGGCGTCAACTGGCAAAGCAGCTACTACGGCAATATCTGGAATCCCGCCATCGAGGATTATTCACGCATCAAGCAGGGCGGCTACGCGCTGGTCAACCTGATGGCGCGCTACGAGATCAGCAAGAACGTCACGGCCAGCCTGAACGTGAACAACCTGCTGGACAAGAAGTACTTTACGGGCCTGGGCCTGTTCCAGACGGGCTTCTACGGCGAACCGCGCAACGTGATGTTCACCGTGCGCACGAAGTTTTAATCAGCAAGTTTTAACTCACTGCCGTACAGCACCAGCGCCCAGGCTGGCGGGCGCAGTTCCAGCGCCAGGGACAGGTAAGCCGGATCGAAGCGCGCCGCCAGCAAATACACATTGGCGGCGCCCTTCGGCTCCCAGTTCCCCTTAAAGCCCTTTTCGCCGGCGGCCACGCGCTTGCGGTCGAAGGGTACGGCGCTTTTCGCGAACTCCTCGTGCGTTTTTTTGCCCTGCGCATACGGTGACAGCCAGGCCAGTGCCTCGGCAAGGCGCTTCGCTTCCGGCGCGCCATACCAGTCGTCGCCATGCGCCTGCGCCATCAGGGCCGTCGTCAGCAGCGGCTCCAGGCTGTAGGTGGTGTAATGGAGGGCGTCGCGCTGCTCGAAGTCGAAGGGCACGCCGCCGGCGCCGATATTGCGCGGCACGTGCGCCAGGAAGCGCTCCTTCGCGCGCGCGATCAGCAAGGCGTCGCCCGTGACATACGCGGCGGCCGCACCGATCTTGATGCGGTGGCTATGCCAGTTATTGCGCGCCGTGGACGGGCCGCCCACCTTGACGGGATCGCTCAGATACCCCTGCGCCAGGGTGCGGCAAAACGCCTGCACCTGCTCGCGCTCGACGCCGTTCAAGCGCTCCTGTACCAAATCAAAACCCATCAGCAGGCTGGCCAGCTCCGTCTCGTCGACGGGGCTGAACGAGGGCTGATAGCTGCCGCTCCAGGCCAGCAGCAGCTGGCGCGCCGCCTCGAAATGCGGCATCTCGCCCGACAGCCGCCAGGCCAGCGCCTGCAAGCGCGCCTGGCGCCAGTCTTCCTGCGCCTGCTGGCTGGTCTCGCGTCCGCCCTCTCCCTTCAGCAAGCCGCCCGTGCGCACTTGCGCCATCAGGTGCACGGGCCGCGCAGCGTCCTTGCGCGCCGCCTTGACCACCTGTTCCGCGATGGCCGGCGCCCCCCGCGCCTTGAGCGTGCGGGCGCGCGCGGCGGACGTCAGCGCAAACGGCAGCGCGCCCTCATGCGGGCGTGGCGCCGCGCGCAAGCCCGCCAGGGGCAGCGCCAGCAGGCCGGCCAGCACGCTGCGCCGGCGCATCAGGTGCGTGCTCAAAACCGCGTCTCCCGCGCCGCGCGCAAAAAATTATCGAGGATGGGCGTGCAATCGAGCAGCTCGACGCCGCCCGCCGAATGGAATTCCGGGTGCCACTGCAAGCCCATGACGAAGCGGGCACGCTGGTAGCGGATGGCCTCGACGATGTTGTCCCCTTGCGAATACGCTTCCACGGTGACGTCGCGCCCCAGGTCCTTGACCGACTGGTGGTGGATGGAATTGACGAGCGCCTCGCCCGCCTTCGGAAACATGCCCGCCAGGGACGAGCCTTTCGGGAAGACGATGGTGTGGCGGTGGCGGTCATACAGGTCGTTGACGTGGGAAGTGGCGCCTGCCACGTCCGAGGCGATGTCCTGGTACAGTGTGCCGCCAAAGCCCACGTTGATCAGTTGGCAGCCGCGGCAAATGCCCAGCACGGGTTTGCCCGCGTCGACGAATTCGTGCAGCAGCTCCAGTTCGTACAGGTCGCGCGCGCGGTCGCCGTTCCATTCGGGGCGCGTGGCCGCCTCGGAATACGTCTGCGGCGAGACGTCGGCGCCGCCCTGCAGCACCAGGCCGTCCAGGTGGCGCGCATAGTGGCGCAGGGTGATGTTGCTCGGGTGCAACTGGCCGCTGGTATTGACCGTCGGGATCATGAACACCAGCACGTCGCGCGACATGACCCACTGGGCGATCGACTCTTCCAGGTATTGCAGGTTCTTGCTGCGCAGGCCAGTGGCGCCCGGCTCCGGGTGGAAAATGCGCGCCGAGATGCCGATGCGCAGGGTGCGCCGCATGAAGTCGCGGCTGGCCTTGTCGCGCATGGAACGGTAGCGCGACGAGATCACCCGCCAGGCCAGCGCCAGCGGCGTGTCGTTATCCTTCAGGTAGCGGGGGGCGGCGTCGCGCGCGCGGTGCTCCTCATCGGGTGCCCGGCGGCCCACCCGGTCGGGCCGGGACGGCGTTGGCGCTGCGGGATCGGTGGATGGGGGCTGCTGGGGATCTTTTTCGTCTGACATGGCAAGGCTGACTGAAAGCGGAGACGTTTTCAATATAAACCCCCTCCCCCAAAAGCACGATTCAATTTTGTAACAAAAGCCCACGCCCGGGGCATCCGCGCAACACGCGAGCGCCCGCCGCATACAGACCGTTTACGCCCACGGCCCCGCTTTTTAGAGAATCTTTACGCCCCCGCTGCTAATCTTGAACTTACCTCAACCACCGCTGCAAAGCCACCATGGAACCCCATTCACGCCTGCAATCGCATCAAGCACTGCCCCACCGCCATCCCCGCCTGCCCACCTTCCTCATGCACATCACGGTCGACAAATCCTGCCTGGCCGAGCTGCGCCAGCTGGTCGTCAGGACCTGCGGCGGCATGCTGTCGTTCATGCGTGTCGAGGCGGTCGACCATGCCGAACGCATGAAAGTCTGGCTGTGCGTGACGGAACCGGCCCTGCGCCTGACCATGGATGCCGTCATGCGCCTGCTGCCGGCGGCGGAATTTGGCCGCATCAGCCAGGGGAAATCGCTATGAACCAGTACTCCTGCGAGCAGGCCATGTCGTCATCGCGCATCACCGCGCACTTCCAGGGCATCTGGGTGCCGATGGTCACGCCATTTCATGATGGCGATGGCGACATCGACTTCGACGCGGCCCAGCAGCTGGCCAGCGAACTGGCCGCCAGCGGCATCGATGGCCTGGTGGTGTGCGGCACCACGGGCGAAGCTGCCATGCTGAGCGCCGCGGAACAGAGCATGCTGCTCGACAGCGTGCTCGAAGCCGTCGGTCCCCGCTTCCCCGTCGTCATGGGGGTCGGCGGCAGCGACACGCGCAGCGTCGTCGCCACGGTGCAGCGCTACAACGACCATCCGCTGGCGGGCCTGCTGGTCTCGGCGCCAGCGTATGTGCGCCCTTCGCAGGAAGGCATCGTGCGCCACTTTCAGGCCATCGCCGCCGCCACCGACCAGTCCATCGTGCTGTACAACGTGCCGGCCCGCACGGGGGTCAATATCGAACCGCAAACGGCCGCCCTGCTGGCGCGCGACTCGCACTTCGTCGCCATCAAGGAAGCGGGCGGCAAGCTGCAGCAGCTGGGCGAACTGCTGCTCGACACGCGCCTGGACGTGCTGTGCGGCGACGACGCGCTGCTGCTGGCCAGCCTGTCCATGGGCGGCCACGGCGCCATGTCGGCCGCCGCCCAGGTACGCCCCGACCTGTATGCGCAGCTGTACCACCTCGTCAGGCAGGGCCGCCACGGCGCCGCCGGCGCCCTGTTCAAGACCATGCTGCCCGTTATCCGCCTGCTGTTTGCCGAACCGAATCCCGCTCCCGTGAAGGCAGCGCTGGCCATGCAGGGCAAGGTACGCGACGCATTGCGCCTGCCGATGACGCCCATGTCTTCCGCCGGCCAGGCCGCCCTGGCCGCGGCGCTCGAACCCCTGATGGAACTGCCCGTATGGACCGCGAGCGACAGGGATGCGCCGCGCGAAGGCTGTCTGCTGCAGCTGGTTTCCCCTGCCAACATCATGCCAGCCGTGCGCCAAGATGATCATCGCCATCACGGATGAACGCGGGGGGATGGAGAAATCCATCCTGGCCGGGCGGCTGGCCGCCTCGCGCGCGCTGGCCGGCCGCAAGGTGCTGCTGCTCGATGCCGATCCGCGCCAGGGCGCCATGGCGCAAGCCAGGAACCTGCACGACGGCGCCATGCACGGCAGCCTGACGCGGCCGCGCCTGATGGCGCGCGCCATCAGCGCCAAGGGCTTGCAGCCGGAGCTCGAGCACCTGGTGCACTGCTACCACGATATCGTCATCGACAGCGAAGGCCGCGACTCCATGGGCAGCCGCTCGGCCCTGATCGCCGCGCGCGTGCTGGTGGTGCCGCTCGACGGCGTCGCCGACGCCGGCGCGCAGGCGGGCCTGGCGCGCCGCATCGCGCACGCGCGCAGCGTCAATCCGGAACTGCGCGTCCTGCTGGCAACGGACACGCAGGCGGCGCCGGCCCATGCTCTGGCCGCGCAGATCCCGGCCGCCCGCGTGGTGGGACTGGGGCAGCTGTACTGCGCCGTTTTCAACCTTTCTACCTAGCCCGTCCGGGCACGCAAAAAAGGCGGCGCATACGCCGCCTCTCCTTTCAGTCAACTCAGTCCATTAAAACGTCTTGCTGACCGTCAACTGCAGCGCCGTCTTGCCCATGAATTTGCCATTCACGGGCGAGGCATACGCCGACTTGCCCGCGTTCGTGCCGATCACGGCCAGCGCGCCCGAAACAAAGCCGAAGTCGCGCGTGACACCCACTTTCCAGTCCGTGTAGCTAGCCGCATCATTGTTTTTCACTTTCTGGTGGCCCGCATGCAGGTTGCCGGTCCAGCCGTTCGTCAGGTCGATATTCGCGCCGATATCGAGGTAGCCGCTGTTCTTGCTGTTGACGATGCCGAACAGGTTCGAGACGGCGTGCGAATATTTGATATAGGCGGGGCCGTACGACAGCTGGCCGTAGACTTCCTGCGTGTCCGCGTCGGCCAGGCCGGCGACGTGCTTCAAGCCGTTGTCCGCGTACACATAGGCGAGCACGCCGACGTCATAGCCGATAGCATCGTTCAGCTGGCCGCGCTTGCCCGCATACAGGTCCACTTCCACGTCGCCGCTGCCGCCCGCATCCTTGGTCCACTTGATGGTGGAAGCCCAGGCGCCCGCATACAGGCCCGTCGGGTTGTTGACGTAATCCACGCCGCCCTGCAGCGCGGGCTTCAAGCGCGTCTGCGAGATGCCCCGGTAACGGTAATCGGACACGCCGGCCACGTTGAAACTGACTTCATTGTCGGGCTTGGCCTCTTCCGCGTGGGCCAGGCTGCCGCTAAAGGCGGTCGCGACGGCAAGTGCAAGTAACATTTTATTCATGGTTTTTTCTTCTTCATGGGTGGTATGGGCCTTTGCCAACATGGCGCAGCTGGCCCGCCGCTGCAAAAAAAAAAGGTAAAGCGTCCCCCTGGCGCGCGCGGCGCCTGTTTTCAAACAGGGGAATATCAGGTGTTAGAGCGGCAGCAGCAGCCGGTAGCCGACAGCCGTTTCCGTCAGCAGGTACTGCGGCTGGGCCGGATCGGCTTCCAGCTTCTGGCGCAGATGGCCCATGTAGATGCGCAGGTAGTGGCCGTTTTCGCTGTTCGACGGCCCCCACACTTCGCGCAGCAGCTGCGGATTGGTGACCACCCTGCCAGCGTTCTTCACGAGTACCGAGAGCAAGCGAAATTCCGTCGGCGTCATGTGCACCAGCTGCTTGTTGCGCGTCACCAGCCGGTCCTTCAGGTCGACGCGCACGTCGCCGAACTGCACCACGCCATCGTCGCTGGCGGCGGGCTGGCGCTGGCGGCGCAAGGTGGCGCGCACGCGGGCCAGCAGCTCGCCCACGCCGAACGGCTTGGTCAGGTAGTCGTCGGCGCCCGCGTCGAGCGCGCGGATCTTGTCCTGCTCGTCGACCCGCGCCGACAGCACGATGATGGGCACGGCCGACCATTTGCGGATGTCGGCGATGAAGTCGATGCCGTCGCCGTCGGGCAGGCCCAGGTCCAGCACGATCAGGTCGGGCCGCCGCGTGCCGGCATCGATCAAGCCCCGCTGCATGGTGGCCGATTCAAAAATCTGCCAGCCCTCGTCTTCCAGCGCGGCGCGCACGAAGCGGCGGATTTGCGGTTCATCCTCGACCAGCAAGGCGGTGGCGGAAGGTTCGTTCATGATGGTTTTCCTGTTTCATTTACGTTGGCGTCGTCCAGCTCCGCTTCCGGCAAGGCTGGCGGCGTACCCAGCGGCAGGCTGAAGACGATGGCGGCGCCCTGCCCCGGCGTGTGCGGCTGCGCGTGGATGGTGCCGCCGTGGGCTTCGACGATGGCGCGGCAAATGGCCAGCCCCAGCCCGACGCCCGGCTTGTTCGATTCGCGCTCGCCGCGCGTGAATTTTTCAAAGATGGCTTCTTCGCGGCCGGGCGGCAGGCCCGGGCCATCGTCAGCCACCGTCACCTGCAGGAACTGACCGTGCACTCCGGCCGCGACCGTGATGGTGCTGCCGGACGGCGTGTACTTGGCCGCGTTTTCCAGCAGGTTGCACAGCACGCGCTCGATCAGCACGGCATCGTAGCGCACCAGCGGCAAGTCCGGCGCCAGCTGCGTCTTCACGGTGTGCTGCTGCAACTGCGGACCGCTGGCGCGCAGCGCGCTGCCCACCACTTCTTCCAGCGCCTGCCATTGCAGGTTCAGGCGCACCTGCCCGCTTTCGATGCGCGCCATGTCCAGCAAGTTCGCCACCAGGGCGCTCATGCGCACGGTCTCGGACTGCAGCGAGCGCGCCATGTCCAGCTGCGCGGGCGACAGCGCGGGCCGGGACAGGGCCAGCGATTCGGCCAGGCCCACCAGCGACGTCAGGGGCGTGCGCAAGTCGTGCGACAGGGCCGCCAGCAGCGAATTGCGCAGCCGCTCGGACTCCATCTGCAGCAGCGCGCCCTGCGCCACGTCGATGTAGTGCACGCGTTCGAGGGCGATGGCCGCCAGTGCGGCAAAGGTATCGAGGTGCTGGCGCTGTTCCGGCACCAGCAGCCAGCGCCCGCGCTGCGCGCCATCGAGCGGCAGCAGCGCCAGCACGCCCCGCGTGCGCATGGGCGCGATCAGCGGCAGGTAGAAAATGGGAGACGCCGGCAAGGTATCGGTGCCCGTCCCCGCCGCCTGCGCATGGTCGAAGGCCCACTGCGCGATGCCGATATCGAGCGGTTCGCCGCCGTTCGGGGCCTGCAAGCTGCCCTCGTCATCGGGCAGCAGCAAGGTGGCGCGCGCGCGGAACGCCCGCTCGATGGCGCTTTTCGTGATGTCGAAAATCTGCTCCGTCTGCAGCACGCCGGACAACTCGCGCGAGAATTCATACAGGGCACGGGCGCGCGCTTCGCGGTGCGAGGCCACGCGCGCCTGGAAGCGCAGGCCGGCCGTCAGGTGGCCCGTGATCAGGCCCACGGCCAGCATCACGCCAAACGTGATCACGTACTGGAAATCGCCCACGGCAAACGAGAACCGCGGCGGCACGAAGATGAAATCGAAGCAGGCCACGCCCACCAGGCTGGCCAATGCCGCCGGGCCGCGTCCCAGGCGCACGGCCACCAGCACCACCGTCAGCAAGGACAGCATGGCGATGTTGGCCAGGTCCAGGTAGGGCTGCAATGGGACAGAGGCAAGGGCCGTGGCCAGGCTGGCGCCGGCGGCCAGGATATAGCGCCAGTGACGCGATGGCCGGCGCGGCGCCTCCGCATCGTCGCCCGCCGCGCGCCGGGGCGCGGCATCGGCCGGCGTCAAGCCCACCTCGATCAGATCGATATCGGGCGCCAGGCTGGCCATGCGCGCGGCCGGCGGCGCCTGCCACAGGCGCGCCAGCGCACGGCCGCGACCACGTCCCACGATGACTTTCGAGATATTCGCGCCGCGCGCATACTCGACCACGGCGCCGGCGATGTCGGCGGACGGCACAATGGCCGTGCGCGCGCCCAGGTCCTGCGCCAGCTTCAGGGTTTTCAGGATGCGTTCGCGCTGGCCCGCCGGCAAGCGCTGCAAGCGCGGCGTTTCCACGTACAGCGCGTGCCATTCCGCGTTCAGCTGGCTGGCCAGGCGCGCCGTGCTGCGGATCACGTGTTCGCCCCCCGCGTGCGGTCCCACGCAGGCCAGCAATGCGGCGCCCGTCTTCCACACGGGATTGATCGATTTCTCGACGCGGTAGGCCTGCACGTCATCCTGGATCCGGTCCGCCGTGCGGCGCAAGGCCAGCTCGCGCAGGGCGATCAGGTTACCCTTGCGGAAAAAATGCTGCGATGCCCGTTCGGCCTGCTGCGGCTGATACACCTTGCCCTGCTTCAGGCGGCGCAGCAGTTCATCGGCGGGGATATCGACCAGCACCACTTCATCGGCGCGGTCGAACACCGTGTCGGGCAGGGTCTCGGCCACGCGCACGCCCGTGATCCCACCCACCACGTCGTTCAGGCTTTCCAGGTGCTGCACGTTCACGGTCGACAGCACGTCGATGCCGGCCGCCAGCAATTCCTCGACGTCCTGCCAGCGCTTCGGATGGCGCGATCCGGCCACGTTCGAATGGGCCAGTTCATCCATCAATATCAGCGGCGGCGCGCGCAACAGGGCCTCGTCCAGGTCGAACTCGTACAGGGTCTTGCCCCGGTACTCGATGGCCTTCAGGGGCAGCACGGGCAAGCCGTCCAGCTGGGCCGCCGTATCCTGGCGCCCATGCGTCTCCACCACGCCCACCAGCAAGTCCTGGCCGTCGGCCAGCAATTTGCGGGCGGCCGCCAGCATCGCATAGGTCTTGCCGACGCCGGCCGAGGCGCCGAAATAGATGCGCAGCCGGCCGCGCGCGGCTTTCTTTTCCTGCGCCTGCACTTGCGCCAGCAGGGCATCAGGGTCGGGGCGTTGGCTGTCGTTGGGGAGCATGTTGTATTTTAATCTTCTTGGAGCATGTGTAGGTCGGATTAGCGCTGGCGCGTAATCCGACGGCATTGTTGGCCTGGCTGGGGCTATGGGTGATGTCGGCTTACGCTGCGCTAAGCCGACCTACGCCGACCTGCGCCTTATTTTGCCATGGCGTCAAGTAGGTCGGATTAGCGCGCAAGCGCGTAATCCGACGACATCATTGGCCAAGACATCATTGGCCAAGCGGTGCACGATGCCGACCTGCGCGCCTTTGCCAGCTTACTTTGCCATGGCATCGAGCGCCAGATTCAGTTCCAGCACATTCACGCGCGGTTCGCCGAAAAAGCCGATATACGCGGTTTTCTGCACCTTGGCGATGGCGTTTTCCACCTGCGCCAGCGGCACGGCGCGCACGCGGGCCACGCGCGGCGCCTGGTACAGGGCGGCCGCCAGGCTGATTTCAGGATCCAGGCCGCTGCCCGACGCCGTCACCAGGTCGACGGGGATCGGCTTGCGGTTGCCGGGATCGGCTGCCTGCAGGGCGGCGATGCGCGCCTTGACGGCGTCCACCAGGGCCGGATTGCTCGGTCCCTGGTTCGAGCCGCCCGAACCGGCGCCGTTATTGGCCATCGGCGCGGTGGCCGACGGCCGGCCCCAGAAGTACTTGGGCGAGGTGAAGGACTGGCCGATCAGGGTCGAACCGACGGGCTTGCCCCCACGCTCGACGATGCTGCCGTTGACTTCATCGTTGAAGGCCAGCTGCCCGATGCCGGCCGTGGCAAACGGATAGACGACGCCGCAGATCACGGTCAATGCGGCAAACAGGACCAGGGCGGGACGTACGATAGTGCTCATGATGGTTCCTTTAGACTAAATTGAGGGCGGACAGCAGCATGTCGATCAGCTTGATCCCGATGAAGGGCAAAATAATCCCGCCCAGGCCGTAGATCAGCAGATTGCGGCGCAACAGGCTGGCCGCGCCGATGGCCCGGTATTGCACGCCTTTCAGCGCCAGCGGAATCAGCACGACGATGATCAGGGCATTGAAGATCACGGCCGACATGATCGCCGAGGCGGGGCTGGCCAGGTGCATGATGTCGAGCGCCTTCAATTGCGGATAGGTGCCCACGAACGCCGCCGGGATGATGGCGAAGTACTTGGCGATGTCGTTCGAAATCGAGAACGTCGTCAGTGATCCGCGCGTCATCAGCATCTGCTTGCCGATTTCAACGATTTCCAGCAGCTTGGTCGGGTTCGAATCGAGGTCGACCATATTGCCCGCCTCCTTCGCCGCCTGCGTGCCCGAGTTCATGGCCACGGCCACGTCGGCCTGGGCCAGCGCGGGCGCGTCGTTGGTGCCGTCGCCCGTCATCGCCACCAGGCGGCCTTCGGCCTGGTAGCTGCGGATGAGTTTGAGCTTGTCTTCCGGCGTCGCTTCGGCGAGGAAATCGTCCACGCCCGCTTCGGCGGCAATCGCGGCCGCCGTCAGCTTGTTGTCGCCCGTGATCATGACGGTCTTGATGCCCATGCGGCGCAATTCCGCGAAGCGCTCCTTGATGCCGCCCTTGACGATATCCTTCAGTTCCACGGCGCCCATGACGCGGCCATCGTCCACCACCACCAGCGGCGTGCTGCCGCGGCGCGCGATGTCGTCGACGGCGCGTCCCACCTCCGCCGGATACGGCTGGCCCAGTGCTTCCACATACTTTTTCATGGAATCGGCCGCGCCCTTGCGCAACTGGCGCACCTGCTGCTCGCCCGGGATATCCACGCCGCTCATGCGCGTCTGCGCCGTGAACGGCACGAAGGTAGCGTGCAGGCTGGCCATCTCGCGTTCGCGGATATTGAATTTCTGCTTGGCCAGCACGACGATGCTGCGCCCTTCCGGCGTTTCATCGGCCAGCGAAGCCAGTTGCGCCGCATCGGCCAGCTGCTGCTCCGTCACGCCAGGGGCAGGCACGAAGCTCGACGCCTGGCGGTTGCCCAGGGTGATGGTGCCCGTCTTATCGAGCAGCAGCACGTCGACGTCGCCGGCCGCTTCCACGGCGCGCCCCGACGTGGCGATCACATTGGCCTGCATCATGCGGCTCATGCCGGCCACGCCGATGGCGGACAGCAAACCGCCGATGGTGGTCGGGATCAGGCACACGAGCAGCGCGATCAGCACGGTGATCGTCACCGGCGTGCCGGTGCCGGCCGCCGCCACGGAAAACAGCGAATACGGCAGCAGGGTCACGGTGACGATCAGGAAGACGATCGACAGGGCCACCAATAAAATCGTCAGGGCGATCTCGTTCGGCGTCTTCTGGCGCTTGGCGCCTTCGACCATGGCGATCATGCGGTCGATGAAGGCTTCGCCCGGGTTGACGGAAACGCGCACCAGCAGCCAGTCGGACAGCACGCGGGTGCCGCCCGTGACGGCGGAAAAGTCGCCGCCCGATTCGCGGATGACGGGCGCCGATTCGCCCGTGATGGCGCTTTCGTCGACGGAGGCCACGCCGGCCGTCACTTCGCCGTCGGCGGGAATCACGTCACCCGCCTCGACCAGCACCGTCATGCCCTTGCGCAGGTCGGTCGCCGGCGTGGGCAGCCAGGACGTGCCGTATTTCGGCGTTTGCATTTTCTTTGCCATCACCGTCTGCTTGAGGGCGCGCAGCGAGGCCGCCTGGGCCTTGCTGCGGCCTTCGGCCAGCGCTTCGGCGAAGTTCGCGAACAGCACGGTAAACCACAGCCACACGGCGACGGCGACGATGAAGCCGAACGGCGCTTCACCCTGGCCATTCAGGGCCTGGATGGCCAGCAGGGTCGTGATGATGCTGCCCACATAGACGACGAACATCACGGGGCTGCGCCACTGCGTGCGGGGGTCGAGTTTTTTGAACGCATCGACGATGGCAGGGCCAATCAGTGCGGAATCGAACAAGGTCAGGCTTGTGCGTGACATGGTAGCCTCTTATTTGATGAAAAGTTGCAGGTGTTCGACGATCGGGCCCAGGGCCAGCGCGGGAACGTAATTGAGCACGCCGACGAGCACGACGACGCCGATCAGCAGGCCGATGAACATGGGGCCGTGCGTGGGCATGGTGCCCGCATTCGCCGACAGGCGCTGCTTGGCCGCCAGCGAACCGGCCACCGCCAGCACGGGCACGATCACGCCGAAGCGGCCGAACCACATGGCGATCGCCAGCATCACGTTGTAGAACGGCGTGTTGGCGGACAGGCCGGCAAACGCGCTGCCGTTGTTGTTGGCCGCCGACGTGAAGGCGTACAGGATTTCAGAGAAACCGTGCGCGCCCGGATTGGCCACGCCGATCTTGCCCGGTTCGACCATCACGGCGATCGCCGTGCCCGTCAACACGAGGGCTGGCGTGATCAGGATGGCCAGCGACACCATCTTCATTTCATACGCCTGGATTTTCTTGCCCAGGTATTCAGGCGTGCGGCCTATCATCAGGCCGGCGATGAAGACGGCCAGGATGGCGAACATCAGCATGCCGTACAGGCCCGTGCCCACGCCGCCGAAGATCACTTCGCCGAACTGCATCAGCAGCAGCGGCACCATGCCGCCCAGGGGCATGTAGGAGTCGTGCATGGAATTGACGGCGCCGCACGATGCGGCCGTCGTCACCGCCGCGAACAGGGTCGAGGAGCTGATGCCGAAGCGCGTTTCCTTGCCTTCCATATTGCCGCCCGATTGCAGGCTGCTGGCCTGCTGGTCCACGCCCAAGGCCTGCAACGCCGGATTGGCTTGCTGCTCGGCGCTCATCACGCCGGCCGTCATGACGACAAAGATCAGGGTCATCGCGGCCAGCACGGCCCAGCCCTGGCGCAGGTCGCCCACCATGCGGCCGAAGGTGAAGCACAGGCCGGCGGGAATGATGAAGATGGCCAGCATCTGCAGGAAGTTCGACAGCGCGGTCGGGTTTTCGTACGGGTGCGAGGAATTGGCATTGAAGAAGCCGCCGCCATTCGTGCCCAGCAGCTTGATCGACTCCTGCGACGCGACGGGGCCCATGGCGATCGTCTGCGTCGTCGCCACTTGCGCTTCCATCAAGGGTTGACCGGCGGCGTCCAGCACGGGCTGGCCGTCAGCCGTCACCTTCGGCGTTGCATATGCCACGTGGTCGAGCAGGGTCACTTCCTTGTAGGCGGAAAAGTTCTGGATCATGCCTTCGCCCATGAAGACGACGGACAGGGCCAGGGACAGCGGCAGCAGGATGTACAGGGTGGAGCGCACCAGGTCGACCCAGAAATTGCCGATCGACTTGCCCGAGCGCGACGCAAAGCCGCGCACCAGCGCGAAGATCACGGCGATGCCGGTGGCCGCAGAAAAGAAATTCTGGCAAGCCATGCCCAGCATCTGGGTCAGGTAGCTCATGGTCTGTTCGCCGCCGTAGCCCTGCCAGTTGGTATTGGCGACGAAGCTGACGGTGGTATTGAACGAGGAATCGGGGCTGACGGCGCCCAGGCCCTGGGGATTCAAGGGCAGGAAACCCTGCAGGCGCTGCAGGCCATAGACGAAGACGGCGCCCACGGTATTGAAGACGATCAGGGCGATGGCATAGCTTTTCCAGCCCATGGCCTTGTCGGCGGGCAGGCCGGACCAGCGGTACAGCAGGTTTTCCAGCTTTTGCAGCCAGCCCAGGCCGCGCACGGGGCCATCGCCGGCCACCCTGGCCATGTACAGGCCCAGCGGATAGCCGGCGGCCAGCAGCACGGCCAGGAAGGCCACCAACAACAGTATCGATTGCGTCGTCATCACAGTTCCTCCGCCTTCAGCAGCGCCACCAGCAAATACACGAGCAGGCCGGCCGAGACGACGGCGCCCAGCACATAAAACGCGTTCATTTGACGCTCCCTAATTTGTCGCAGGCGACGGCAAAGCCGGCCGCCACGACGAAAAACACGGCAATCAAGCCGAGATACACGAGATCCATTCCCACCCTCATTCAGGTTTGTTTTGATAGTGAGCAGATTAGCCAAAAGGGTCTAAAAAATTCGTAAAGACTGGGGAGGTGCTTGTAAACAAGATGTAAAAACGGCGGCTTTACCGCATAAAATCCTTCACAATGGGCGCAAAAGCCCCCGCGCAACGCACTGTTGTTGCCCTGGAGTAGCGCTATTGCTCGCCGGACAAGATAGAATGCGCGAGCGTCCGCACAAGGACGCCAAGCCTGCCGCACTGCCCTCCCCCAGTGACGCTGGACGGGATATACTGTATATTCATACAGTTATCGCCGCCGCTGTCATTGCGCCCGCAGTGCCCTGGCCTGGCGTTCCAACCACTGTCTTTACTTAGCTTGAACACGTATGGCCACTAAAAAACCAGCATCCGACTACAGCGAATCATCCATCCGTGTCCTGAAAGGACTGGAACCCGTCAAGCAGCGCCCGGGGATGTACACCCGCACTGAAAATCCGCTGCACATCATTCAGGAAGTGATCGACAATGCCTCCGACGAGGCGCTGGGCGGTCATTGCACGCATATCGCCGTGACGCAGAACACGGATGGCAGCATCACCGTCGAAGACAATGGCCGCGGCATTCCCGTCGGCCTGCACCCGGAAGAAGGCGTGCCGACGGTGGAAATCGTGTTTACACGGCTGCACGCGGGCGGCAAATTCGACAAGGGTTCGGGCGGCGCCTACGCGTTCTCGGGCGGCTTGCACGGCGTCGGCGTGTCCGTCACCAATGCGCTGTCGACGCGCCTGGAAATCACCGTCTGGCGCAAGGAAAGCGACGGCAACGGCCTGCATCACATGGTGTTTGCCAACGGCGACGTGATCGAGCCCCTGAGTTCCCGCCCCGCCCCGCGCGACGGCAAGAAATCCGGCACGCGCGTCACGGCCTGGCCCGATGCAAAATACTTTGATTCGCCGAATATCTCGCAAACCGAGCTGCAACGCCTGCTGCGCTCGAAAGCCGTGCTGCTGCCGGGCGTCACCGTCACCCTGACCAACGCGAAGACGGGCGATACGCAGACCTGGCAGTACGCGGAAGGCTTGCGTGGCTACCTGACCGAAACGCTGGCGCAGGTATCGAATGGCGAAACCCTGATTCCCCTGTTCGAAGGCGCGCAATACGCAGGCCCGGACTCGGAAGGCTTTGCCGAAGGCGAAGGCGCGGCCTGGGTCGTGGCGTGGACGGAAGAAGGCGCCATCGTGCGCGAATCGTACGTCAACCTGATTCCCACCTCGAATGGCGGCACGCACGAATCGGGCTTGCGCGACGGCCTGTTCGGCGCCGTGAAAAACTTCGTCGAAATGCACTCCCTGCTGCCCAAAGGCGTGAAACTGCTGCCGGAAGACGTGTTCGCGCGCGCCTCGTTCGTGCTGTCGGCCAAGGTGCTGGACCCGCAATTCCAGGGCCAGATCAAGGAACGCCTCAATTCGCGCGACGCCGTGCGCCTCGTCTCGACCTTCACCAAGCCGCCGCTGGAACTGTGGCTGAACCAGCACGTCGACTACGGCAAGAAGCTGGCCGAGCTCGTGATCAAGCAGGCGCAGTCGCGCCAGCGCTCGCTGCAGAAAGTGGAAAAGAAAAAATCCTCGGGCGTGGCCGTGTTGCCGGGCAAGCTGACCGATTGCGAATCGTCCGACATCGCGCGCAATGAACTGTTCCTCGTCGAGGGCGATTCGGCGGGCGGTTCGGCCAAGATGGGCCGCGACAAGGAATTCCAGGCGATCCTGCCCCTGCGCGGCAAGGTCCTGAACTCGTGGGAGACGGACCGCGACCGCCTGTTCGCCAATAACGAGATCCACGACATTGCGGTGGCCATCGGCGTCGATCCGCACAGCGTGGGCGACTCGCCCGACCTGTCGGGCCTGCGCTACGGCAAGATCTGCATCCTGTCGGACGCGGACGTGGACGGCTCGCACATCCAGGTACTGCTGCTGACCCTGTTCTTCAAGCATTTCCCCGTCCTGATCAACAAGGGACACATCTGCATCGCCCGTCCGCCTTTGTACCGCGTGGACGCGCCCGCGCGCGGCAAGAAGCCGATGCAGAAAATCTATGCGCTCGACGATGGCGAACTGCTGGCCATCGAGGACAAGCTGCGCAAGGAAGGCGTGAAACAGGGCGCCTGGTCGATCTCGCGCTTCAAGGGCCTGGGCGAGATGAACGCCGAGCAGCTGTGGGAAACGACGATGAACCCGGACACGCGCCGTTTGCTGCCCGTCACGCTCGGCGAAGTCGACCACATGGCCTCGGCCTTGCGCTTCAATATGTTGATGGGCAAGGGCGAAGCGGCAGGACGCCGCGCCTGGATCGAGGAACACGGCAATGAGGCGGAGGCGGATATCTGATGATCATCGGCATCGACCTGGGCACCACCAACAGCCTGGTCGCCATCTGGCGCGACGGCAAGGCTGCCATCATCCCGAATGCGCTCGGTGAACACCTGACGCCGTCGTGCGTGAGCATCGACGACGACGGCACCGTGCTGGTGGGGCGCGCCGCGCGCGAACGGCTGCAGACGCACCCGCAACTGACGGCGGCCGTCTTCAAGCGCTACATGGGCAGCGAAAAGAAGATCACCCTCGGCACGCAGCAATTCCGCCCGGAAGAGCTGTCGTCGATGGTGCTGCGCGCGCTGAAGGAAGATGCCGAAGCCTTCCTGGGCCACAAGGTCGAGGAAGCCATCATCACCGTGCCCGCGTATTTCAGCGATGCGCAGCGCAAGGCCACGCGCATCGCCGGCCAGTTGGCGGGGCTGCGCGTGGAGCGCCTGCTCAACGAGCCGACGGCCGCCGCGCTGGCCTACGGCATCCGCGACAAGGAACAGGAAAGCAAATTTCTCGTCTTCGACCTGGGCGGCGGCACGTTCGACGTGTCGATCCTGGAGCTGTTCGAAGGCGTGATGGAAGTGCGCGCCTCGGCCGGCGATAATTTTCTGGGCGGCGAAGACTTCGTCACCGTGCTGGTCGACGCTTTCATGGAAGGCAGCGGCCTGCGCGGCGCCGTCGGCAGCCGCCTGCTCGACCCGCGCCAGCAGCAGCTGCTGCGCGACGAAGCCGAGCGCGTCAAGCGATTGCTGTCGGACCAGCCATCCATGCGCATGGCCACGCGCTACCAGGACAAGGAGTACAGCTGGGAGATCGGCGAAGACAAGCTGGCGCAGCTGTGCGAACCGCTGCTGGCCCGCCTGCGCCTGCCCGTGGAACGGGCGCTGCGCGACGCCACCATCCGCGCGGCGGAATTGAATGAAGTGGTGCTGGCCGGTGGCGCCACGCGCATGCCGCTGGTGCGTAAACTCGTCTCGCGCATGTTCGGCCGCTTCCCCGCCATCCACCTGGACCCGGACGAAGCCGTGGCGCTGGGCGCCGCCGTGCAGGCGGGTCTGAAGATGCGCGATGCGGCCCTCGACGAAGTGGTCATGACGGACGTGGCGCCGTATTCGCTGGGCATTTCGATTTCGCGCCAGGTCGGCGCGAACCAGTATGAGGGCGGGCATTACCTGCCCATCATCGAGCGCAACTCCGTGGTGCCCGTCTCGCGCACGGAAAACATCACCACCATCCACGACAACCAGAAGGAAATCAACGTGGCGATCTTCCAGGGCGAGTCGCGCCTGGTGGCCGACAACGTCTTCCTGGGCAAGATCAGCTTCCCGATCCCCGCGAAAAAGGCGGGCGAGATCGGCATCGACGTGCGCTTCACCTATGACGTCAGCGGCGTGCTGGAAGCGGAAGTGACGGTGCTGGCCACGCAGGAAAAGCACAAGATGATCATCAGCGACAATGCAGGCGTGATGACGCCGGAACAGATCGAGCAGCGCTTTGCGGAACTGGCCGACCTGAAGATCCACCCGCGCGAGCAGATGGAAAACCGCACCCTGGTCACGCGCGCCGACCGCCTGTATGAACAGTCGCTGGGCGACGTGCGCCAGTACCTGGCGGCGCACACGGCCAATTTCCAGGCCGCGCTG
Source organism: Janthinobacterium sp. GW821-FHT03C10 (assembly GCF_059420865.1). Classification (NCBI taxonomy): domain Bacteria; kingdom Pseudomonadati; phylum Pseudomonadota; class Betaproteobacteria; order Burkholderiales; family Oxalobacteraceae; genus Janthinobacterium; species Janthinobacterium sp. GW821-FHT03C10. The sequence continues at coordinate 488,785 of NZ_JBWKUN010000006.1, forward strand.
GAAACGCAGGACCCGGCCACCATCCGCAAGGCGCGCCAGGCGCTCGACGAGGTGCTGCGCCAGGTCGAGAGCGAGAGCTTCCTGTAAATGGACGGCGGCATGCACAACGGCCAGCGCGGCCTGTGGGAGATCCTGGGCACGGAGCCGACCGGCGACGAGCGCGCCCTCAAGCGCGCGTATGCGAAGCGCCTGAAGGCGACGCGTCCCGAGGACGATCCGGCCGCCTTCCAGGAGCTGCGCGAAGCGTATGAATACGCGCTGCGCCATGCGCACCTGTTTGCCGGGGAGCTGCCGGAAACGCAAGCGGCTGAAACGGCGGCGGCGGAAACGCCAGAAGCGCCGCCCATGGAACCGGCCGACCTGTGGGGCGTCATCGACGAGCCCGCACGGGAAGCACCTGCGGAACTGTGGGGCGTCATCGCCCGGGAGCCCGCACCGCCGACGGAACTATGGGGCGTGCTCGCCATCGATCCGGCGCAGGAAGCGGAGCATCTGTGGGAAGGCTGCCTGGCATGGATGCGGCACGCGGATGCGGACGACGCGCTGGCCCGCATGCTGCAGGACGACGCCATGCTGAACCTCGACGTGCGCGAGGAATTCGAGCTGTGCGCGCTGCGCTACTGCGCCAGCACCGGCTATGACCTGGCGCTGCGCCAGGCCCTGTTCGAACAGCTGGGCTGGGACCACGATTTTTCCTACCTGGCGCGCAGCCATGCGGACCTGGTGCGCAGCGCCGTGCAGCGCTACCGTGCGGACCGCTCGTTCGCCCATTTCAGCGATAACCGCGACAGCTACCCCGGTCTGGACTGCATCATGTCGCAGCAGGCACCAAGCGCCTACGCGCGCCAGCTGTTCGACCGAAAATTCACGCTGCAGCTGCGCGAGCTGCTGCACGCGATACGCTGGCAGCACGGCGAGATGCTGGCCTACAAGCTCGATACGGACCTGTTCGAGCAGTGGGAACACGCCGTCCATGCCAAACGCTACTTCAAGCAGACGGCGCTCGCGTCGGGCGGCCTGGGCTTCGTGCTGCACTTCATGCTCGCCGGCGTGCTTGACGCGGCCGGCGTCAAGCTCGGCGACGCGGCCGCCCATGCCAGCCTGCTCGGCTTCCAGGCGCTGGCCTTTTCCCTGCTGGCCATGCATGCCTTGCGCTGGCCGGCACCCCTGTTCGCGCGCCTGGACTCGCTGCAGGAAGCGCTGCAGGACCGCCTGCCCGTGCTGTGGCAGCGGCCCGGCTTGCGGCAGCTGGGCTGGATAGTGCCCTACCTCTCGCTGGCCTTGCTGCTGTTCCTGCCCGAACGCAGCGAGACCATGCGCCTCGTCACCGCGGCCGGCCTGTGCGCGTCGGCCCTGCTCGCGTATGCGATGAACCGCCAGCTGCTGCATGGCATGCTGCTGCTCCTGGTCCTGGGCTTGTCGCTGTTCGCCGCCATGTTCATGAGCGGCAAGGGCCAGTCGGCGCTGGCCATCGGCGACGCCATGCCGATGATGTTTTGCCTGGCGGCGCTGGCCCTGCGCAGCGCCACCGGCCTGTATGGCGATTGTGGCTGGCCGGAAGCGCTCTTGCCCCGCCTGCGCGCGGCATGGCTGATCGGCTGTGCGGGCCTGCTGTCCTTGCTGTATGTGCAGCAGCTGCCGGCCGCCCTCGTCGGCGCCGCGCTGTATGCCTGGTCCTGCGCCGGCCTGCTGTTTTCCCCCACCGATTTCAAATGGAGGACGATCTGGCCGGTGGTACTGGTGCCGTCCCTCGCCAGCGTCGTGCTGGCCGGCCAGGCCCCGGCCATCCGCGCCATGCAGATGATGCACAACAGCGTGGAGCTGGCCATGGCCGTGCTGTATTTCACCATGTGCTACATCTACAAGACCTACGGCAAGTCCTTCTCCAAATCCGGGCTGTCATAATCGCCCCCATGAATTCAACCGCAACCACTTAACACCGAAACAAGCGCCATGTCCACACAAACCAATTTATTTGACGATGCCCAGCCTGAGCCGATCGAGCCGGATGAACCGGTATTCGACGGCGAAGCGCTGACCCTGTCCACCTTCGCCGAGCGCGCCTATCTCGATTACGCCATCTCCGTCGTCAAGGGCCGCGCCCTGCCCGACGTGTGCGACGGCCAGAAGCCCGTGCAGCGCCGCATCCTGTATGCGATGAATGAGCTGGGCTTGAATTCCACGGCGAAGCCGCGCAAATCGGCGGCCGTGGTCGGCGACGTGCTGGGCAAATTGCATCCGCACGGCGACCAGTCCGTGTATGACGCGCTGGTGCGCATGGCGCAGGATTTCTCCTTGCGCTACCCGCTGATCGACGGCCAGGGCAATTTCGGCTCGCGCGACGGCGACGGCGCCGCGGCCATGCGTTACACGGAAGCCCGTTTGACGCCGATCGCCAAGCTGCTGATGGATGAAATCGGCATGGGCACGGTGGACTTCCAGCCCAACTACGACGGCTCGACGGAAGAACCGAAGCTGCTGCCGGCCCGCCTGCCGATGGTGTTGCTGAACGGCGCCTCCGGCATCGCCGTGGGCCTGGCGACGGAAATCCCGTCGCACAACCTGGCCGAAGTGGCGAAAGCGGCCGTCGCCATGATCCGCGATCCGAAGATGACGCACGCCGAGCTGATGGCCATCATGCCCGGCCCCGACTTCCCCGGCGGCGGCCAGATCATCACGCCGCCATCGCAAATTCAGGACATGTACGCGAGCGGCCGTGGCAGCATGAAGGTACGCGCACGCTGGAAGATCGAAGAGCTGGCGCGCGGCCAGTGGCAAGCCGTGGTGACGGAACTGCCGCCGGGCACCTCGTCGCAAAAGGTGCTGGAAGAAATCGAGGAATTGACGAATCCAAAGATCAAGCTGGGCAAGAAGGCGCTGTCGCCGGACCAGGTGGCCCTGAAGGCGCTGATCCTCAATTCGCTCGACACCATCCGCGACGAGTCGGGCCGCGCCGCGCCCGTGCGCCTCGTGTTCGAACCGAAGTCGAAGAACCAGGACCAGACGGAATTCATGCTGATGCTGCTGGCGCACACGTCGCTGGAATCGTCGACCTCGATCAACCTGGTGATGATCGGCGGCGATGGCCGTCCGCGCCAGAAAGGGCTGGGCGACATCCTGCGCGAGTGGATCGATTTCCGCTTCGAGACCGTCACGCGCCGCACCGGCTATAAACTGGGCAAGGTCAAGGACCGCATCCATATCCTGGAAGGACGCGAAGCGATCCTGCTCAATATCGACAAGGTGATCCAGATCATCCGCAATTCGGATGAACCGAAGGCGGCCCTGATCGAGGCGTTCAAGCTGTCCGAGCGCCAGGCCGACGATATCCTGGAAATCCGCTTGCGCCAGCTGGCACGCCTGGAAACGATCAAGATCCAGCAGGAACTGGCCGAACTGCGCAAGGAAGAAAAAACGCTGCAGGACCTGCTCGACAACCCGGGTTCGATGAAGCGCGCCATCATCCGCGAAATCGAAGCGGACGCCAGGCAGTTCGGCGACGCGCGCCGCACCCTGATCGAGGAAGCGCAAAAAGCCGTGGCCGAACAGAAGGTGGTCGATGAACCGGTCACCGTCATCATCTCGGAAAAAGGCTGGGTGCGTGCGCGCACCGGCATCGGCCACGATGCGGCGCAGTTCACGTTCAAGGCGGGCGACAGCCTGCATGGCGCCTTCGAGTGCCGCACGGTCGACACCCTGCTGGGCTTTGGCAACAACGGCAAGATCTACTCGGTGCCCGTCTCGGCGCTGCCCAACGCGCGCGGCGACGGCGTGCCGATCACGACCTTGTGCGACCTGAGCGGCGGCACGCCGGGCAACGCCGTGCGCATCCTGCACTACTTTGCCGGCCATGGCGCCACCAATTTGCTGCTGGCGTCGAGCGCCGGCTACGGCTTCATCGCCAAGGCGGGCGACATGACGAGCCGTCTGAAAGGCGGCAAGGCCTTCATCACCCTGGACGATGGCGACGTGCCTTTGGCGCCGAAAGTCATCCCCGATGCGGCCAGCGCCCTGGCCTGCCTGACGGAAGGCGCGCGCCTGCTGGTGTTCGGCCTCGATGAAATGAAAACCCTGTCCAAGGGCGGCACCGGCGTCAAGCTGATCGACCTCGATGCCAAGGACAAGCTGCTGGCCGTGCAGCCGATCACGCAACGCGGCGTGGTGGTCTCGGGCATCGGCCGGGCGTCGAAACCGCAGGACGCGTCGCTGGGCGCCACGGCCCTGGCCGAGCACTTCGGCAAGCGCGCCAAGAAGGGCAAGGCGCTGGCGGCCAAGCTGAAACCGGTCTCGATGGCAGCCATCGGCTGACCGTCATCACGCCACACGAAAAGACAGGTTCGCCTGTCTTTTTTTTCGTCCCCCGCATCTGGCAGCAGAGTAAATAACTTTACAGATAGGCGCCGCGCTCCCGTTATCCCTGCAGGCATGCCACCGGCATGCCGCACACGGACAGGAGAGCCAGGATGACAAACAACGTTTCAGGCAGGCTGCCATGCAGCGCCTGACCCCGGCAGAACGGCTGGTGGCGGCCATGGCGGCCGAAGGTTTGCCGTATAAAAGCATCGCCAGGGAACTGGGCAAGTCGCCGGCCACCGTGCGCAATCAGCTGCATGCGATTTACCAGAAACTGGGCGTGGGCAACCGCACGGCGCTCGCGCACAAGCTGCGCGGCCGGCCTTAACGCCGCGCCAGGCGCAGCACGTCGGGCGTCGCTTCGACGATGTCGATCACGTCCTGCCCCCCGCCAGCATCGCTGAGCGCGTAGCGGCCCATGCCCAGGGGTACCAGCTTGGCAACGGGGCCGGCGCGGGGACGATCGTCGGGGCCGGGCGCCATCGACGTCAATGTCGCCACCCCTTGCGCCATGGCGCCGGCGGGCGCGCCGAATTCGAGCACCTTGCGCCCCTTGCGGCTGGGAGGAAAGGCGAAGGTGGCCGTGGGCCGGTACACCTCGATACCATCCGCATCCTCCTCGAAGGAATGCGTCCAGCTGCCGCTGGGCAGTGCCGTTGTCATGCCGTGCATGCCACCTCCCGTTTCACGCATAGACGTCAGAAACACGATACCACGCCGCCCAGGCTTTCATAGCCGCTCACGGAAGGAGACCAGGCCGTGCCGTTCCACGCCTTGTGGAACAGGGCCCCATTCGTCCCCGTGACAAACACGTCGAGGCGGTTCGCCGCCCAGGCCGTGGCGCGAGGGCGCGAGGTGCACACGCCGCCCAGGCTTTCAAAGCCCGTCAGCGACGGCGTCCAGGCGCTGCCGTTCCACGCCTTGTGGTACAGGGCGCTGTCCGTGCCGATGACGAACAGGTCGAGCCGGTTGGCAGCCCACGACACGGCTTCCACCTCGCCCACGCAGATGCCGCCCAGACGCTCGAAGCCATCGTTGGAAGGGCCCCATTTCGCGCCATCCCACCATTTATGATACAGGGCGCCATCGGTACCGGTGACGAATACGTCGAGGCGGTTCGGCCCCCACGCCACCGCCTTCGGCGACGAGGTGCAGATACCGCCCAGGCGCTCGTAGCCCGTCAGCGACGGCCCCCAGGCCGTGCCGTTCCACCACTTGTGGTACAGCGCCCGGTCCGTGCCGATGACGAAGACATCGAGGCGGTTCGGCCCCCACGCCACGGCTTCCGGCTGGCCCAGGCAGATGCCGCCCATGGCTTCGTAGCCGGTCAGCGACGGCCCCCAGGCGGACCCGTTCCACCACTTGTGATACAGGCCGCGGTCCGTGCCGACGACAAACACGTCGAGGCGGTTCGGCCCCCAGGCCACGGCGCGCGGGTCGCCCACGCACAAGCCGCCCATCGCTTCATAACCGGTCAGGGACGGTCCCCAGGCCGTACCGTTCCACCATTTGTGGAACAAGCCGCTGTCGGTGCCAGTGACGAACACGTCGAGCCGGTTCGGCGCCCACGACACCACCTGCGGCGCACTGGTACAGATGCCGCCCTGCCCTTCATAGCCGGTGACGGACGGCGCCCAGGCCGTGCCGTTCCAGGCCTTGTGGTACAGCGCGCGGTCGGTGCCCAGCACGAAGACGTCGAGGCGGTTCGCGCCCCAGGCCACGACGGGGGAAGAACTCTGGCGCGGCGTGGCGCCCGTGCCGCCCGTTCCCGTGCCGATGCTGGCGCGCGGACCGTCGAGACAAGCCTGCATGCGCGCCACCTGGCCCGCCGTGAACATGAACATGGCGGGATCGTCGACGTAATCCATGTAGTTCATGAACATGTCGCCATTCGGCCCGTTGCTGCAGGAAATGTGCGGGAACGAAGGCTGGCCCGTGTTCGGTCCGCCCTGGTTCGGCGTGTCGGCCACGTTGTCCGTGCCCGAGCAGCCGGTGCCGTCGTCGCCCCAGATATGGTTCAGGTTCAGCCAGTGGCCGATTTCATGCGTGGCAGTGCGCCCCAGGTGGAACGGCGGCGCCGCCGTGCCCGTCGTGCCGAAGGCCGATTGCAGGATCACCACGCCGTCGGTGGCGGCCGGGCCGCCGGGAAATTGCGCGTAGCCGAGCAAGCCGCCGCCCAGCTGGCACACCCAGATATTCAGGTAGCTGTCGGCCGGCCAGGCATCCATGCCGCCCGTCGCCTGCGATTTGACGGCATCGTCCGCGCCAAACGAGGCCACCGTCGTCTGGCGCCGCTCGATGCCGCTGGTGGCCGCGCCATGCGGATCGATCGTGGCCAGCGCGAACTCCACGCGCGCATCGGCCGTCAGCGGCAGGAACGGCGCCGGCGTGCTGTTCACATCGGGATTGACGCGGCGGAAGTCACGGTTGAGCACATCGATCTGGCTGGCGATCTGCGCATCCGAAATATTCTGCGCGGCCGTATTCCACACCACGTGCACGACCACCGGTATCTGCGTCACGCCGGAACGTCCGGCGCTGCTGCCGGCGCCCTCGTACATGCCAGCCTGGTTTTCAATCTCGGCGCGGATGTTCGCATAGGAGGGGTCCTCCGTCAGCAGGCGGCGATGCACGTCCATCGTGGCGCAGGTGCGCACCTGCGGCGTGCCGCCGCCCTGGCCGCCGTCGCCGCCCATGCCGCCTCCACCGCCCCCGCCATCGCGGTCGCCCCCCATGCCGCCGCCATCGCCCACGTGCATGCAACTGGCGCCGGCCATGCCCTGCGATGCCTGCTGCATGCCGCCGCCCGGCATGTCGCCGCCGTTCGCCGCGGCCGCGCCCTGCGCGAGCGCCGCCTGATCCGCGTACGAGATGCCCAGGCGCGCTCCCGGCATGGCGTCGGCGCCCGCCGCATCAGTACCGGCATGCACGTCGCCCTCGACCGGCATGGACTGCATGGCCGGCGCGCCTTCCGCCGAACCGGTGGCCGGTAATTTTTTTGTTTTAGCGGTGCTCATGATGTCTCCTTCGTCTGTTTGCCAATTCACTATGGCACGGCGAAAAGAACAGCATTTGTGCCAGATCAAGACTGGCAAGCGGTGCCCGAAAAAAGTGGCAGACGAAAAAAAAGACAGCCGAAGCTGTCTTTTTGGCTTGCGGGCCGTGGCCCGCAAACGGGGAATTACTTGGCGGCGGCGGCCTTGACTTCAGCGTCGGCCTTGGCCTTGGCTTCTTCCGTCTTGGTGGCGGCGAGGGCTTTGTCGGCGTTCGCTTCCACTTTTTCCTTGGCGACCTTGGCGTTCGCTTTCACGGCAGCCTTGGTGGCTTTCGCATCGGCCTTGGCATCGGTCTTGTCTGCCTTGGCTTCCGCTTTCAGCTTGTCTTCCGCATCAGCGTGGACGACCTTGTCATGGGCCTTGGCTTTGGTCTTGTTGGCCTTGTGCTGGGCGTCGGCTTTCTTTTCGTCAGCCTTCATCTCGGCCTTGGCGACGTTGGCGTCAGCCTTGGCATCGACCTTGGCTTCCGAAGCGGCAGCCTTGTTGACGTCTTTTTGCGCGGAAGCCTGGGCTTTCACGACAGCTTCCGTGGCCGGCGCCGTTTGAGCGAAGGCGGCGGTAGCAAACAGGGTAGCGATCAGGGCGGCGAGTAATTTGTTCATGATGAGACCTTTCAATATGGTTTAATTTTATTCTTACTAAAGGCGGGCAAAATGTTCAAAATTTGCCAGGCATCGCGCTGTTTCTTGATGTAGCGCAATGGCATGACTTCATAGTAAAGATAACTGGCAAACCACACAGTGCGGTAGCGCACTCAACGAGAAATATGTGCAAATCGACAAATTTCCCATCGAGTGCGGCCCTACGCTTCAGATCCTCATGCGCCCACGGCCAGGGCCGCGTGGCGCGCCGCCACCCACTCCTCGTTGGCCGGCTCCACGCCCACCACGATACGGCTGGCGTCGGTGGAGATACGGCTGGCGTTGCGCGCATTCGCCTGCGCATCGAGCACGGGACCGATAAAACCGAGCTCGGCGCAGATGCGCTGGCGCAATTCGGCGCTGTGCTCGCCGATACCGGCCGTAAACACCAGCATGTCCAATCCCCCCAGCACGGCTGTCAGGGCGCCGATCTCGCGCACGATGCGGCGGACATATAAAGCCAGCGCGGCGCGGATGCGTTCGCCCGTCGCATCCTGCCGGTCCTGCTGCGCCAGCAGCACGGGCGGGTCGGCCGACACGCCCGACACGCCCAGCAAGCCCGACTCGTGGTACAGCACATGCGCCACTTTTTCCAGCGACAGCTTTTCGATTTCCATCAGGTAGATCACGGCGCCAGGATCGAGCGAACCGCAGCGCGTGCCCATCATCAGGCCGTCGAGCGCGGAAAAGCCCATGGTGGTGGCCACGCTGTGCAAATTGTCCATGGCGCACAGGCTGGCGCCGCTGCCCAGGTGGGCGACGATGACCTTGCCGTGCGCGACAGCGCCAAAACGCCGTTCCAGCACCAGCGACTGGTATTCATACGACAGACCGTGGAAGCCGTAGCGGCGCAAGCCCCGCTCCCACGCATCGTAAGGCAGGGCCAGCATCTGCTCGACCTGCGGCACCGTGTGGTGGAAGGCCGTGTCGAAGCACGCCACCTGGGCGATGTCGGGCCGCGATGTGAGCAGCACCTCGATCGCCTCGAGCGCGAACGGCTGGTGCAGGGGCGCCAGCGGCACATAGCTTTTCAGGTCCGCCAGCACGGCGAAATCGATGCGCACGGGGGCGAAGTACTTGCTGCCGCCATGCACCACGCGGTGCGCCACGGCGCGCAGCGCACGCCCGTCCAGCTGCGCCACCACTTGCGCGCGGATGTATTCGAGCGCCGCGTGATGCGGCTGCTGCGGGTCCAGCTGCAAGGCGACCGCCGGCAGGCCGCCGGCGCGGTAGGTGGCGCTTTCGCGGCCGATGCCTTCGACCTTGCCGCTCCATTGCGCCTGCTGCGGCAGCACGCCGTCCGCCTGCTCGAACAGGGCGAACTTGATGCTCGACGAGCCGCAATTGAGCACCAGGATCAGGGTGCCGTCGGCGTGGGTGATTGGCGCGTTCATGGCGGAGTGCTCCGGTAATGGTTGGCCAGCATCACGGCGATGGCGCACGAGGCGATGCGGCTGGCGCGCGAATCGGCGCGGCTGGTGAGGATGACGGGGATCTTCGCGCCCAGCACGATGCCGGCGCTGTCCGCGTCGCCCATGTATTCGAGCTGCTTGGCCAGCATGTTGCCGCTTTCCAGGTCGGGCACCAGCAAAATATCGGCGCGGCCCGCCACTTCCGAGACGATGCCCTTGACGGTGGCGGCGGCGATCGACACGGCGTTGTCGAAGGCCAGCGGACCGTCGAGGATCGCCCCCGTGATCTGTCCGCGGTCGGCCATCTTGCACAGGGCGGCCGCGTCCAAAGTCGCCGGCATGTCCGCGTTCACCGTTTCCACGGCGGCCAGGATAGCCACGCGCGGGCAGGCCACGCCGATCACGTGCGCCAGGTCGATGGCGTTACGCACGATGTCGGCCTTCATGGCCAGGTTGGGCGCGATATTGATGGCGGCATCCGTGATGATGAAGGGGCGCGGATAGGCGGGCGTCTGCATCAGGAAGCAGTGGCTGATGCGGCGCTTGGTGCGCAGGCCGGCGCTGGCCGACAGCACGGCCGACATCAGTTCATCCGTGTGCAGGCTGCCCTTCATCAGCGCCTCCACTTCGCCCTTGCCCGCCAGTTCGGCGCCGCGCGCGGCGGCCGCATGGCTATGCTCGACATCTTCGATGGCGATGCCGGCCAGGCTCAGGCCCGCTTCGGCCGCCACCGCTTCCAGGCGCGCGCGCGGCGCCACCAGCACGGGCGTGATCAGGCCGGCCGCATGCGCGTCCAGCGCGCCCGACAGGCTCAATGCATCGCAGGGATGGATCACGGCGACCCGGATCGGCCCCAGCGTGCGCGCGTGCTCGAGCAGGCGCCGCGTGCCGTCGCCGTTATGCAGGCGCACTTCGGGCAAGGTGGCGCGCGCCCGCTCGATCTGCTCGGCCGGCGCGATCACCTGCGCCTCGCCGTCGAGCACCACGGCGCCATGCTGGTTGACGCAGCGGCAAGCCAGGGTCACGTGGCGGCTGCGCGGCTCGAGGGCCGTGACGGTGACGCTGATGGCCAAGGTATCGCCCACGCGCACGGGTTGCAAAAAGCGCAGGGTCTGGCCCGTGTAGACGGTGCCGGCGCCGGGCAGGCGCGTGCCCAGCACGGCGGAAATGAGTGCCGCACCCCACATGCCGTGCGCGATCACGCCCTGGTAGCGGGTGGCGGCGGCAAATTCGGTATCGAGGTGCTGCGGGTTGTCGTCGCCCGACATCACCGCGAACAGGGCGATATCGTCCATGCTCAGGGTGCGCGTGATGCTGGCGGTGTCGCCGATGGCGATCTGGTCGAAGGTGCGGTTACGTACGATATTCAGATCATCGTCTTGGGTAGTGGTCATCGTGGTCTTCTATACAGGGGTAATGTGTTTGGCCGGTTTGGCCTTGGGTCCGGCATGGGAGGCGCGCGCGTCCGGCGGCAGCGCCTTCGCCTGCGCCTGCTGCTTGACTGCGCGGTCGAAGACGTCCAGCATCTGCTGCAGGCTCGCTTCCTCGTCCGGCGTCGGCGCCTCGGGCACTTGCAGCACCTGCTGCAGCCACTCGGCCAGCGCGCCGATGTCGTCCGGATCGGCGCGCGACAGCAAGGCCGGCAAGGCGGCGATGGCGGCATCGAAATCATGCAGCATCAGGCGCGCCTGCTGGCGCACGATGCCGCGGAATTCCTCCATGCCGACCTCCTGCCGGTATTGCGGCTTGATCAATTTGAGGGCCAGGTTGACCCTGCGCTCGTCGGCGATCATGCGGAAGCGATAGATGTAGAACAGCGCGCGCACGGCCGCTTCCACCAGGCCGCCCCGCTGCATGTCCTCGTCCATCTTGCGCGTTTCGCAGCGCACGTATTCGCAATGCTCGGGCGAGATGCCGGGATGGGGGCGCGGCGGCGCGGCATCGCCGATGGCCTGTCCCGTCAGCGCCTGCACCAGGGGCGAGCCATAGATCATGTCGAAGGTGGTTTCCTGCACAGTATCGCGCCAGTCGCGCCAGCCGTTCAAGCCGGCCGTGATGGCGCCTGAAACGGCTTCCTGCATGGCCAGCAGCGGATTGTCGGGCGATACCGGCTGGCGGTGGGCGCGCACTTTTTCCGCCTCCCTGGCCACCAGCCTGGCCAGCGGATTGTGGTCGGTCCAGCGCTCGTACGACACGCGCAGCGGATGCGCAAGCTGCAGGAAGCGCGCGGTTTGCGGCGTGACCATGGCGCGCACCCACGGCTGCGCGAACGTGCGGTACAGGGCCAGGTTCACCTCGGATACGCGCGCGGCGGCGGCGAACTTGCGGTCGTTTTCCACGCTCGGCTGCACGATGGCGCGCACGTCTTCGATGCCGCGGTGCTCGACCTGCAGCACATAATCGCCGCTGGCCAGGTCGGCGTTCGGCGTGTCGGGCGTCTTGTCGACGATCCTCGCTTCGTAGATCCCGGCCGGCAGCAGGTTGATCAGGTCGATATTGCTGGCGAATTTCTGGTGTTCCTTGTGCCCCACCTTGGCCGAGACGAAGATGCCCAGGTGGCCGATGCTGTCGTGCACGGCATACACGATGGTCTGGTCGTGCATCAGCACGTCCTTGTCGTCGCGGTACAAGTCCGTGATCCAGCCCAGGGCCTGCGGCGGCGGCGTGATGTTGTCGCCATTCGAGCAGAATACGACGATGGGGGAGCGGATATTGCGCAAGTCCAGGCGCACGCCGTCGGAGGTGATCAGTTCGGCCGTGGCCAGGCGGTTGCCGATGAACAGATTGTCGACGATGTACTGCATCTCGACGTCGTTCAGGAAGACGTGGCCGCCCCAGTATTTTTCAAATTCCAGGTAGCGGGGCGCTTCCGTGTCGATGTGCGCATACAGATTGTACTGCTTGCTCCACAGGGTATTGGCCGGGTTCAGCTTTTCGAAATTCTGCACCAGGCTGGCGCCGTCGAAGCGGCCGTTGCCCAGGTCGCCCGCCAGCGCCGTGGCCCAGCTGCCGCCCATCAGGCCGCCCGCGTAGCGCATCGGATTGCGGCCATGCCAGCCGGCCCAGTAGGACACGGGCGCGCCGGCCACGATGATGGGGCCGAACAGTTCCGGGCGCATGGCCGCCGTCATGAGGATTTGCCAGCCCGCCTGGCAATTGCCGATGACGACGGGCTTGCCTTCGCTGAGCGGATGCAGGGCGATGACTTTTTCCAGGAAGGCCGCCTCCGCATGCATCACGTCTTCCACCGTCTGTCCCGGCACGGGATCGGGCAGGAAACCGATGAAGTAGCACGGGTGGCCGGCGCGCAGGGCCACGCCGATCTCGCTCTCGGCCTTGAAGCCGCCGATGCCGGGACCGTGGCCGGCGCGCGGGTCGACGACGACAAACGGCCGTTTCGATGGCTCAGGTTCGGGCGCATCGGGCGTCAAAATGCGCGCCAGGCCGTAGTTGACGGGACGCGCCAGCTCCAGGCCCGACATCACCAGTTCGGCGGGGAAGTCCAGCACGTTCGGCACTTCCTCGGCCAGGTGCTCCTGGTACTGGTTGCCGCGCCGGCGCATCACGTCCGCGTACAGCACGATGCGCTGCCACGAGTCGCGCGCATAGTCGCCCAGCATGCCCAGGGACGGCAAGCCGCCGGTGGAGAAAAATGGTGCAGCTTCGGTTGTCATGGCTATCCTTTTCATGCAAAAAACGCCGGACCATTCCGGCGCGGGGGCTACGCCATCTGGCTGATGGTCTTGCGAAAACGCGCCAGCGCGAAGGTAAACAGGGCCGTGCCGATGGCCAGCAGGGCCAGGAACGGTTTCCACACCACGTCGATGCCGGCACCCCGGTACAGGATCGCCTGGCTCAATTCGACGAAATGCGTGGTCGGGGCGATCAGCATGATGTTCTGCACCAGCTCGGGCATGCTTTCGCGCGGCGTGCTGCCCCCCGAGAGCATCTGCAGCGGCAGCAGCACGAGAATCAAGAGCATGCCGAACTGCGGCATGCTGCGCGCCACGGTGGCCAGGAAAATGCCCATCGAGGTGGTGGCGAACAGGTGCAGGGCCGCGCCGCACAGGAACAGCGCGATCGAGCCTTCGATCGGCACGTGCAGCATGCCGCGCACCACCAGGTTCAGCGACAGGGCGGCGGCCAGCAGCACCACCAGGCCCATCGACCAGACCTTGCCCAGCATGATCTCGGCCGGCGTCACCGGCATCACCAGCAAGTGCTCGATGGTGCCGTGTTCGCGCTCGCGGATCAGGGCCGCGCCCGTGAGGATGATCGACAGCATCGTCACCTGGTTGATGAGTTCCATCAGCGAGCCGAACCACGCCTGGCTCAGCGAGGGATTGAAGCGCGCGCGCATCACCAGCTCCACGGGCGAGACGGTCGCGCCCCGGTAGCGTTTGCCGAATTCGGCTATTTCACCGGCGACGATCTGCTGGATGTAGCCGCTGCCGCTGAAAGCCTGGCTCATGCGCGTGGCGTCCACGTTCAGCTGCAATTCCGCGTGGCGCCCGCCCAGCACGTCGGCCTGCAGCTTGGGCGGGATCGTCAGCACGAAGGTGTACCGGCCCGCGTCCAGGCCCGCATCGACCTGGCTCTGGTTGATCATGGCCGGCGGCGTGAACTGGGGCGGGAAGAAGGCCGAGGCGATGCGCCCGGACAGGGGCGAGCCATCCTCGTCGACGATGGCGATCGAGGCCATGTGCAAGGTTTCCGGCTTGGCCGTGGCAGCCACGTAGATGGCCAAAGTGAACGTGTAGAGGATCAGGATCAGCATCATCGGGTCGCGGATCAGGCTCCAGATTTCCTTCACGCCCAGGCGGTAGATGTTTTCAAGGTGGCGCATGTCAGCTCTCTTGTTTCTTCAGCAGCGCCACCGTCACGCCGAGGATCACGGGAATGGCGACGAGCAGGGGCCAGAACGAGGCGTGCAGGTCGCCAAAGCCCAGCGCCTTGTTGAATACGCCCCGGCTGATGTTGAGCATGTGCGTGGCCGGATACATCAGGCCGACAGCCTTGCCCACGCCTTCCATCGACGAGACGGGATTGAGCAGGCCGGAAAACTGGATGGCCGGGATCATGGTGCCGATCATGGTCACGAACAGGGCCGCGATCTGGCTGCGCGTAAACGTCGAGGCGAACAGGCCGATGCCCGTGGCGCAGATATTGAAGATGAAGGTGGCGCCGATCAGGGTCGGCAGGCTGCCCTTGATCGGCACGCCGAAGGCGGTGACCGCCAGCAGGGCCATGAGGACGAAGTTGAACATGGCCAGCACGACGTAGGGCACCTGCTTGCCGAGCAAGAATTCCAGGCGCGTGACGGGCGTCACGTACAGGTTGATGATGGAACCGAGTTCCTTTTCGCGCACCACGGACAGCGCCGCCAGCATGGCCGGCAGCATCAGCAGCAGCAGGGGAATCACGGCCGGCACCATGGCGGGCAGGCTTTTCACGTCCGGGTTGTAGCGGTAGCGCGTCTGGATGGCGACGGGATTGCTCATCGTGATGCCGTAGCGGTGCAAGGCCTGGTCGGCCAACCACAGCTGGTGCATGCCCTGCACGTAGCCCTGCACGGTTTCGGCGCGCATCGGCATGGCGCCGTCGATCCACGCGCCCACTTGCGCCGGCGCGCCGCGCTGCACGTCGCGCGCGAAGCCGGGCGGGATCTCGATGGCCAGCGACAGTTCGCCGCTGCGCATGCGCTTGTCGATATCGGCATAGTCGCGCAGCGGCGGGCGCTCGACGAAGTAGCGCGAGCCGGCCAGGTTGTTCGTGTAATTCTGGCTCAGGGTCGTCTGGTCGTGGTCGAGCACCGCATAGCTCAAGTCTTCGACGTCGAGGCTGATGCCGAAGCCGATGACGAACAGCAGCAGCACGGAGCCGCCCAGCGCCAGGGTCAGACGCACGGGGTCGCGGCGCAATTCCAGCGCCTCGCGCCACATGTAGCTGAGCATGCGGCCCAGGCTGAAACGGCTGCGCCGGTGCTGCGGCGCCGGTGCCGCTTCCTGCGGCACGGATGCCGGCGGTTCCTGCACTGTCGCCGCTGCCGTGCCGCCGCCCGCCTCTTCCAGGTAGGCGATGAAGGCCGCCTCCAGCGACGGCGCGCCCTTCTTGCGCACCAGTTCGGCCGGCGCATCGCTGACCAGCACTTTACCGGCGTGCATCAGCGAGATGCGGTCGCAGCGCTCGGCCTCGTTCATGAAGTGGGTGGAAATGAAGATGGTGACGCGGTCGCGCCGCGCCAGTTCGATCATCAGGCGCCAGAAATTGTCGCGCGCGATGGGGTCGACGCCGGACGTCGGTTCGTCGAGGATCAGCATTTCCGGCTTGTGCACCATGGCCACGGCCAGCGACAGGCGCTGGCGTATGCCCAGCGGCAGGCTGTCGGGCAAGTCGCCCATCACGGCGCGCAGGTCGAAGCGCTGCGCCATTTCGTCGATCCTGGCCGGAATCTCGCCCTCCGGCACGTGGAACAGGCGCGCGTGCAGCACCAGGTTCTGGCGCACCGTCAGTTCGCTGTACAGAGAGAATGCCTGCGACATGTAGCCGACCCTGCGGCGCGTATCGATGTCGTTGGAATCGACCTCCTTGCCGAACAGCCAGGCCTTGCCTTCCGTGGCCGGCAGCAGACCCGTGAGCATCTTCATGGTGGTCGACTTGCCGCAGCCGTTCGAGCCGAGAAAACCGAAGATCTCGCCGCGGCCGATGCGGAAATTCACATGGTCGACGGCCGTGAAATCGCCGAAGCGCATGGTCAGGTCTTTGGCCTCGATGGCGACGTCCTGCGCGCTGGCTGGATCCAGCGGCGTGATCACCACGGGCTGGTGGCCGGCGCGCTTGGCTTCGGGCAGCAGCTTGATGAAGGCCGCTTCCAGGTTGTCGCTCTGTGTGCGCGCCAGCAGCTCGGCCGGCGTGCCCGTATCGAGCACCTTGCCGTCATCCATGGCCACGAGCCAGTCGAAGCGCTGCGCCTCGTCCATGTAGGCGGTGGCCACCATCACGCTCATTTGCGGGCGCTGCACGCGGATGCCGGCGATCAGGTCCCAGAACTGGGCCCGCGCCAGCGGATCGACGCCGGTGGTCGGCTCATCGAGAATGAGCAGGTCGGGATCGTGGATCAGGGCGCAGCACAGGCCCAGCTTCTGCTTCATGCCGCCCGACAGCTTGCCCGCCGGGCGCGCGAGGAAGGGTTGCAAGCCCGTGCTGCGGGTCAGCTGGTCGATGCGGCGGCGGCGCTCGGCCGCGTCGTGGCCGAACAGGCGCGCGAAAAACTGCAGGTTTTCCTCGACCGACAGGGTCGGATACAGATTCTTGCCCAGGCCTTGCGGCATGTAGGCGATGCGCGGGCAGACATCGTCGCGGTGGCGCGCATCGCGCATGTCGCCGCCCAGCGCCATCACGCTGCCCTGCTGCACGGCGCGCGCGCCGGCCACCAGCGACAGCAGGCTCGATTTGCCCACGCCGTCGGGCCCGATCAGTCCCACCATGCGGCCGGCCGGCACGTCGAGGTCGATGCCGTCGAGCGCCACCGTCTTGCCGTAATGCTGGCTGACGCCCTGGATGCTGACGACAAAGGAAGTCACGTCCATGCTCACTGCGGAACCTTGGCCGTCAGTTCAGCGGGCCATGGCTGCTTCGCATCGAGGCGCACCCAGGCCACGCCGGGCAAACCCACCTTGACCAGGGCCAGATGCTTTTGCAGCAGCTCGCGGCTGATCTGCGCCTTCACGCGGAACATCAGCTTCTGGCGCTCGCTGGCCGTTTCCACCGTCTTCGGCGTGAACTGCGCGCTGGCGGCGACAAACGAAATCGTCGCGGGAATCACGTAATTGGGCGCCGCGTCGAGGATGAGGCGCACTTCGCCGCCCATCGCCACCTTGCCGGCCGCCGTCTCCGGCAGGAAGAAGGTCATGTAGACGTCCGACAGGTCGACCAGGTTGAGCACCTTGCCGCCGCCGGCCAGCACTTCGCCCTGCTGCGCCACCAGGTATTGCACGCGGCCGTCGCGCGGCGCCGTCAGCTGGCCATCGGCCAGGTCGGAATCGATGCGCGCCGTGGTCGCCTCGGCGGCGACGACGGCCGAACGCGAACCGACCACCTGCGCTTTTGCCGCATCGATGGCCGCCTGCGCCGCCGTCACCTGCGCCTTGGCCGCATTCAGGGCGGCGGCCACGCTGCGCACGCGGGCGCGGTCGTCGTCGAGTTCCTGCACCGAGGAAGCGCCTTCCTTCGACAGGGTTTCGGAACGGGCCAGGCGGCGCCTGGCCGCATCGAGTTCGCTTTCGCGCTGCGCCACCATGGCCAGCGCGGCCGCCTTGTCGCTCTCGCGCACGGCCACCTGCGCCTGCGCGCCGACCACGGCATCGGACGCCTGCTGCTGGCGCGCGCGCGCCTCGTCGCGCTGGGCCGTCAGCGAGTCGACCTGCATGGTGGCCAGCGGCTGGCCCGCCTTGACGAAGTCGCCCTCGCGCACGAGGATCTCCTTGACCCGGCCGGCCAGCTTGGTCGCGACGTCGACTTCCGTCGCCTCGATGCGGCCATTGCCGCTGACAAAACCTTCGCCAGGGCCCGTGGGGCGCATTTTTTGCCAGGCCAAGTAGCCCAGCACGAGAACGGCCACGACCAGCGCGACGGGGATGAGTTTTTTCTTCAGTTGAGCATTCATGGTATCGGGGTGATCAAATTAGTGGGTGGAAGCGGCGGCGGGTGCGGGTGCGCCGCCGCCCAGGGCCGCATACAGGCTGACCTGGCTGGACAGCAGCGCGCGGCGCGTCTGCACCAGCTGCTGCTCGACCGTCAGCAGGTCGCGCTGCGCATCGAGCACTTCCAGGTAGGGCGCAGCGCCATTGTCGTAGCGCAGCTTGGCCAGGCGCGCGCGTTCGCTTTGCGCGGCCAGCGTGGTCTTGCCGATGTCGACCTGCAGCGCCAGCCAGCGCCGGTTCGACAGCGCGTCGGCCACTTCGCGGAAGGCGCCCTGCACGCTCTTTTCATAATTGGCCACGGCCACGTCGCGGCGCACCTCGGCCAGGTCCCTATTGGCGCGCAGGCGGCCCGCGTCAAAGACCGGCAGCACCAGGCGCGGGGCGAAATTCCAGGCCCCGCTGCCCGAGTCGAACAGGCCGCTCAATTCCGCGCTGGCCGTGCCATAGCCCGCCGTCAGCGAAATGGTGGGGAAGAAGGCGGCGCGCGCGGCGCCGATATTGGCCTGCGCGGCGCGCAGCTGGTGCTCGGCCGCCATCAGGTCGGGGCGCTGCGTAAGTAAAGCCGAGGGCAGGCCCGCATGCAGCGGCTGCAGCACGCTGGCATCGTCGAAGCGGCGCACCTCGCCAGCCACCGGCGCCAGGTCGACGGGGCCGCCCACCAGCTGGGCCAGCGCATGCGCCTGCACGGCGCGCGCCTGTTCCAGCTGGGCCGACAGCGACAGGGCCTGGCTGAGCAGGGTTTCCACCTGCGTCAGGTCCAGCTTCGAAATCGATCCCACCTCGAAGCGGCGCGTGAAGATGCGCAGCGATTCGGCGCGGCTGTCGACCGTGGCGCGCGCCAGTTCCACCCGTTCGTCGAGTTCGCGCAAGCCCAGGTAGCCATTGGCCACCTGCGCCACCAGGGCCACGCCGACGGCGCGGCGCGCCTCGTCGCTGGCCAGCAGGGTTTGCAGGGCGCTGTCCTTCAGGCTGCGCACCCGGCCCCAGAAATCGAGTTCCCAGGCGCTCACGTTCAAGCCCGCCTGGTACTGCGCGCTCGTCATGGCGCGCCCCGTCGGGCTCAGGTCAGCCGGCACGCGCGCGCGGCTGCCGGAGGCGCCCAGCGCGATGGTGGGAAATTGTTCGGCGCGCTGGATGCCATACGCGGCGCGCGCCTCTTCCACGCGCAGGGCGGCGATGCGGATGTCGCGGTTGCCGGCCAGCGCCTGCGCAATGAGCGCCTGCAGGCGCGGATCGGCAAAGTAGGCTTGCCAGGCGACGTCGGGCGCGCTTGCGCCGGCAGCGTCAGTTTCCGGATACTGCGCCGCCACGGGCAGCGGCGGCGGTGCGTAAGGCGGCGCCAGCGAGGCGCAGCCGGCCAGGGCCAGCGCGGTGGCCAGCGCGGCCATCCCGGCGCGGTTGGGCAAAATAGAAACAGCCATGGTCATCTTCTTCCAGTCAATTCAGAATGTTGTAGCCGCCATCGACGTACAGGGTGCCGCCCGTGATGGCGCGCGCGCCGTCGCCGGCGAGGAAGGCGCACAGCGCGCCCACGTCCTCGATGGTGGCCAGGCGGCGCATGGGCGAGCGTTCGATGGCGTCGGCCATCAGGCGGTCGAAATGGGCGATGCCGGAGGCGGCCCGCGTCTCCAGTGGGCCCGGCGAGATGGCGTTCACGCGGATACCTTGCGGCCCCAGTTCGGCGGCCAGGTAGCGCACCGACGCTTCCAGCGCCGCCTTCACGGGTCCCATCAGGCCATAGTCGGCGATGACTTCCTCGGCGCCTAAATAACTCATGGTGGTCAAGCTGCCGCCGTGCGGCATCAGGGGTTCGGCCAGCTTCGCCATGCGCATGAAGGAATGGCACGAAATGTCCATCGCCTGCGCGAAACCGTCGGCAGAACTGTCCGTCACGCGGCCATGCAAGTCGTGTTTCGGCGCATACGCGATCGAGTGGACGACAAAATCGATGGCGCCCCACTGCCGTTCGATCTGCGCAAACAGCGCCTCCAGTTGACCCGGCACGGCCACGTCGAGCGGCGCCATGATGGCCGCCTGCACTTGCTGCGCCAGCGGCTCCACATGTGAACGGGCCTTGTCATTGAGCCAAGTCACGGCCAGTTCGGCACCGGCCGCGCGCAGCGCGCTGGCGCAGCCCCAGGCGATGCTTTGCGCGTTGGCGATGCCCACCACCAGGCCCCGCTTGCCCTGCAAAGGCAAGTGCGGGCGCGAATCGGCCGTCATGCCTGGACGGGACGCAAGGCGGGCCACGGCGTGGCCGCATGCACGCAGCGCGCCGCGCCGGCGCGCATGGCGGCCGCGCTCATGGCCAGGGTCACGCCGCCGGCGCGCGCATACGGCAAGGCAATCGGTGTGTGGGGATGGAGGGTATTGCACGCGTCAGGCGCGGGGGTCTGCATCTTCATGAATCGGCTTCCGTCACTGAAATTCGAGGCCGGCACCAGTGCATTCTCGGGGAACTGGTACAGGGCGAAATTACTCTACAGCATTTAGATACGTGATTCGCGATGAGTCCGGTCCGCATGCTTATCATTTTGAGCTAGGTCAACTATAAGTGCGATTGCGGCAATGCAACATTGATGTAAATCAAATTTTACCTCAATATTATTTAAATGAAATAATTTTCAGGCAAGCGCGCGGGCATACGTATTTGATAATACTACCGGGCTGGCGGGAAGAAAAGGGAGCATGCCGGCGCCAATGCCGATTGTCTGGAAAACAAGCAGCGCCGGACGATGGCACAAGGCCGGCAATGGGAAGGATAGGACAGGGGGCCATGTTATTGCGATGCAACATGGCCCGCCATGCTTACGAAAACGACATGAACGGCATTATTGGCGCGGCGCCGGGGCGCCACGCGAATACAGGTCGATGATGGTGCTGATGCCATCCTGGCAGACGGAACAAAACGTCTCGCTGCGGTCGAACATGATGCATTGCATCTCGGGCCGGTAGTAGCCGGACGATTCGTAGTTCGCGCCTTCGAAGGCGCCCACCGCATGGCGCTGCGGCGCCTTCGAGAACAGTTGCTGCGTGTACGCCAGGTCGGCCTTGAACAAGCCGCTCATCTCGCTTTCCGGGCGGTTGGCAGCGCGCAGGGCCGCGCGCTGCTTCTGGTATTCGCGCGCATGGCTGTCGTACGCTTCCTTCGGCCAGGGCGTCGGCAGCGGCGTGCCCGCCTTGACGTGGCTCTTCCATTTCAGCTTGGCCGGATCGCGCAGCGCCGTGGCGTTCGGCTCCCACGGCTCCTGCCGCTCGCCGTTCGACTGGTAGGCCACGGGCGAAGTGTAGTACTCGTCGGCCAGGCCGGCGAAATGGTGGCCGAATTCATGCACGAACAGGTAATTGGCCCAGTCGTTGTTCGCCGCCGCCGTGCTGAACTGGCCGAAGATGCCGCCGCCGCCGTAGGTGTCGTTATTGACGAGGATTTCGATGAATTCATACGGCGCGTACTGCGCCAGGTCGCGCAGCGCGCGGTTGTCCGTCGTCAGCACATAGCGCTCGCTGCCGAAGATGTCGTAGCGCGTGCCCAGCGGCGAGGCGTGATGCACGCCCGTCGATGGACGCGACACGCCCGATTCCTGCGTCGGCGCGGCCATGGCCCACACGTTGAAGTCATTGGCCCGCTCGCGAAATGGCGAGACCGTAAACAGGTGCTCGGCCAATTTGCGCGCCGTCGCCTCGAACTTGCCCATTTCGGCCGCCGTGTAGCCGTCACCCATGATCAGCAGGTCGACCTTGCCGGACGAGGGCCCTTCGACACGGATCGGGATCGGCTTGACGGGCGCCGGCGGCTGCTTGCGGATCACGTCCTGCGCGGCAGGATCGACATCGGTGCTCCACACAACGGAAAACAGGCCGCGTTCGTCGCGCTTGAGGATGCGCACGCGCACGGGGTGCTCGGGCTGCGGGAAGCGCACGGATTCCTGGAAGGCGCGCGTGGTGGTTTTCGCTTCATCGGTGCTGGCCCACTCGCCGAAGATGGTGGAAAAGCCGCGCGAGTACAGCACCTTGCCCGACTTGATGTCGACCACTTCCAGCATATTGTTGCCGCGGTTGCTGTCGTCGATGGGGCGCGCCAGGTTGCCGGGCCATGGCAGGGGCTCGACCAGCACGCGTTCGACCGCATAGTGCTCGCCCAGCGCATTGCCGCTGTGCTGGTAGTCGAGGCGCATGGTGGCCGGCAGCGGGGCATTATCGGCCTGCGCGGCGGGAACCATGCCGGTGGCCAGCGCCAGCGCGCACAGAAGGGATCGGATCGGGGTCTGCTGCATCTCATTCCTAACACGGTAGAAAAACGGGTAAAAGAAGCGGTTTTCCGAACAAACAGCGGCGCCAGCGGCGGGCATGGAAAAATCCGGTGCGGCACATTGTAGCGACAGGAATCGGCACTGCAAAGCACCCAGCTTGACCGCGCCACGCAATCGCTTTATATTAGACTGACTAATCGATTAAATAAAAGGAGAGCCAACCACCATGCGCACCATCGATCCGGGCAAACACGCGGCGCGCCGCGACGCCATCCTCGCCGCCGCGCGCCACTGCTTCGCGCGCAAGGGCTTTCACCAGACCAGCACCGCCGCCATCTGCGCGCAAGCGGGCATGAGTCCCGGCAACCTGTTTCACTATTTCCCCACCAAGCAAGCCATCATCGCCGCCATCGTCGACCAGGAAGGCAGCGAGACGGCCACCTATTTCGCCGGCGTGCAAAGCAGCGCCGATGCGTACGGCGCCCTGCTTGATTTCATGGACCTGGTGCTGACGCTGGCGGCCGACGGGGACTTTGCGGGGCTGGCGCTGGACATTGCCGCCGAGGCGATGCGCGACACGGACATCGCGGCCAGGGTGGCGCGCAACGACGCCAGCCTGCGCGGCGGCCTGCAAACCTTGCTGGCAGAGGCGGCCGCACAGGGCCAGATCGACGCCGCGCTGGACGCCGCGCAAACGGCCGGCTGGATCGCCGCGCTGATCGACGGCATCTTCAACCGGGTCGCCGTCGATCCCGATTACGCGCCGCTGGCGCAGCGCGCCAGCCTGCACCTGCTGCTGGCGCGCTTCCTGCGCCCGGCCCTGGCATGAGCGCCGCCATGCCAACCCCGCCCGCGCGCATCGCCGACGTCGACGCCCTGCGCGGCTGCGCCCTGTTCGGCATCCTGGCCGTCAATATCGGCGCCTTCGCCACGCCCTGGTTCGGCCTGGGCTTGACCGATCCCGCCTTTCACGGCGGCGTCGACCGCGCCACGCATTTTCTCGTCGCGCTGCTGTTCGAGACCAAGTTCTACCTGCTGTTTTCCTTCCTGTTCGGCTACAGCTTCACCTTGCAGATGCAGGCGGCCGCGCGCGCCGATGCGCCATTCGTGCCGCGCATGCTGCGCCGGCAGGCGGGCCTGTGGCTGATCGGCGCCCTGCATGCCGTGATCCTGTTTCATGGCGACATACTCACCACCTACGCCGTGCTGGGCATCGTGCTGCTGGCGCTGCACCGCTGCGGCGAACGCCAGGCGCTGTTCCTGGCCTTGATCCTTGTCGCCGTCTGCGCCGCGTTCTGGGCAGGCATGGCCTGGCTGCAAAGCCTGCAGCCGGCGGGCGACGCGGCGGACAACGCCGTGGCGATGGCGCAAAAGGCGGCAACGGCGCTGGCCGCCTACCATGCCACGCCGGCAACAGTCATCGTGCAGCACCTGCGCGAACTGAGCGACATCTGGATCGTCCTGCTGCTGGTGCAGGCGCCGTGCGCGCTGGCCATGTTCCTGTGCGGCCTGGCCGCCGGCAAGCGCGAGATGCTGCTGCACGCGGCCGACTATCTGCCGCTGCGCCGCCGCCTGCTGCGGGCCGGCGCGCTGGCGGGATTGCCCGGTGCCGCCTTGTATGCGTGGACCTCCGTGTATGGCGCCAGCCAGGCATGGCAGGTGGCGGGACTGGCCGTCGGCCTGGCGAGCGCGCCGCTGCTGGCCGGCGCCTACCTGGCATTGGCGCTGGCCCTGTTCGAGCGCCTGCGCGACGTCACGCTGTTTGCGCTGCTGGCCGACACGGGCCGCATGGCCCTGTCGAACTACCTGCTGCAGTCAACCGTCTGCGCCTGGCTGTTCCTCGCGTATGGCGCGCGCTTGATGGGCAGCGTCTCGCCGCTGGGCGCCCTGGCGCTGGCCGTCATCATCTTCAGCCTGCAGCTGCCGTTGAGCCGCTGGTGGCTGCGCGGCCACGCGTACGGCCCCGTCGAGTGGCTGCTGCGGGCCTTGACGATCGCCGCGTGGCCGCGCTGGCGGCGGTAGCGCGCCGCCTACTTGTAGCGGTACAGCGGCTGGCGCAGCTGGATCGGGCGGATGTCGAGGCGCAGTTTCAGCACCGAATACGCCTCCGCCTCGGTCGAGCTGTAGCCGACGCTGTTGACCGTTTTACTGAAGCGGAACTCGAAGCCCAGGTCCGGGTACGGGTCGCGCGGATTGCCGAAGGCGATGCCGATGGCTTCCTGCTGCGCGTTGTCGATCAGGTTGCCCATCAGGTCGAGCACGGCGTTGTTGCCGAGGATATCGTTGGTAAACACGGGCTCGCGCATGTCGGGCTGGTTCGGATCGAGCTTGTTGTCGGCCTTGTCGGGCGAGGGCGTAAACACGCGCGTGACGAGGTTGAACTTGTCACCCCGGTCCAGGTAGCTGATGGCCGCGTTGCTAATATTAAAATTTTTCACGCCGCGGTCGCTGATGGCGCCCGACAGGTCGATCAGCAGGGCGCCGCTGTAGCCGATCACTTCCACGTCGCGCATGGCGTCGACCACCATGGCGCTGTTTTCATCGATGCCCAGTCCCAGGTGATAGCCTTTTTTCAGCATCACGGGAATCATGCGCGCGAAACGGCCGCGCACCAGCAGATGCTGGTCGACGAAGACGTCGCTGCCGATGAAGCCCAGGCCCGGCGCGATCTCGCGGCCATCCGTGACGCCCATTTTCAGCATGTCGAGCACGGGTTTGGCATCGTAGAACATGGTGGTGCTCATGATGGCCGCGCCGGCGCTGGAGCCGGCGATCACGCCGCCGTTGCGGTAGACCGACCAGATGGCTTCCAGCGCGGCCGTGCGGCTGCCGTCCGGACGCAGCAACGCTTGCGTGATGCGCCCCTGGTCGCCGCCGGCGAAATAGATGCCGGTGGCCGACTTGATCTGCGTGACGATGGCCGGATCTTCGGCCGCCTTGCGGTAGTCGCGATTGGCCAGCTTGACGGCCAGCGGCACAAAAAAGGCGTCCGCGCCATATTGATTGAGCTTCCTGATGATGCTTTCACCGGATTTTTCCGGGTTCATCGCGGCCGAGGCCAGCACGGCGATGCGCGCGCCTGGACCGCCCGACAACTTGACGATGCGCTGCCACACTTCGGCATTGTCGGCGCGCAGGCCGCCGCCGATGATGACGAGGGTGCCCTGCGGCGCGCTGCCGATGGCGCTGCCGCCGGGCGCGGCCACGGCATGGAAGCTGCACAATGCCAGCGCGAACAGCAGCGCGGCGCAAAAGGTGTGATACCGGCTTGAGAATGATTTCATGGTGCCTTTCGAATACAAGGAAAGGGGCGCGCGCTTGTGATACGGGCACGCGCCCTTGCTGCCAAAATTGCTGCTTGCAACCAACTGCGATACTACCCGCTGCGTGTGACAGCGGTATTGCGGCATCTCCTGCTTTTTTGCCTTATTTGAAGCTGTAATTGGCGCTGGCATAGAAGCGCCGGCCGCGCGGGTCCGCGTAGCTGGGGTCATAGCCGGACAGGAAAAAATAGGCCTGGTTCGAGTACGGCGGACTGGTATTGAACAGATTCTGTATGCCGGCGCGCAGCTTGAACTGCTGGCTGACCGCATACGCGCCCGACATGTCCCACAGCGTGTACGCCTTCACGCGGTTCGGCTTGACCACGCTGCCATCGTCCGTGTTGATGGCCGAATTCTGGTCCTCGTAGCCGCTCGAATACGTGTTCGACAGGCTGGCCGAATACGGGCCATTGTCCCAGTCGAGGGTGATCGTGTGGCGCCAGCGCTGCACCACGCCGTCCGTGATAAACTTGTTCAGATTGCTGATGAAGACATCGCCGGGGCTGGTCTGGATCTTCGAATCGAGCACATAGGTGCCGCTCAGGTGGCCGCCAAAGCGCCCCCACGCCGTTTTCACGCCGTGCAGGTCGGCCGTGATATCGATGCCCGAGGCTTTTTGCGCGCCGCGGTTTTCCTTGCGCAGCTCGATGTAGCGGATTTCATTGTCTTCGTCGCGGTGCACGAGGTTGCCGTACTTGGACAGATTGGCCAGGATGATGTCGTCGCCGATCTCGCTGATCAGGTCCGTGCGCCGGATGTTCCAATAGTCGGCACTGAAGGTCCAGTGCTGGCTGGGTTCGAGCACCACGCCGGCCGTGAACTGGCGGCTGCGCTCCGGTTTCAGCTTGTCGTTGCTGTAGCGGCGCGTACGCCAGTTGTCGGCGCAGACGGAGTAGTCGTTGTTCTCGGCTTCGCAGTACACGGGATCGGGCAGGGTCGCCGTC
Organism: Janthinobacterium sp. GW821-FHT03C10; assembly: GCF_059420865.1. Classification (NCBI taxonomy): domain Bacteria; kingdom Pseudomonadati; phylum Pseudomonadota; class Betaproteobacteria; order Burkholderiales; family Oxalobacteraceae; genus Janthinobacterium; species Janthinobacterium sp. GW821-FHT03C10. The sequence goes on from NZ_JBWKUN010000006.1 coordinate 515,466, forward strand.
TGGCTATAGACGGTGGGCCGATGCAGGTCCGACATCGACGGCGCGCGGAAACCCTTGCCGGCCGAGGCGCGCAGCAGCACCTGCTTGCTGGGCAGGTAGGTCAGGCCGACCTTCGGACTGAGGGCGCCGCCCACCTGCTGGTAATGGTCATAACGGCCGGACAGCTGCGCCTGCCATTGCTTGCTAAACGGCAGCAGCAATTCGCCGTAGATGGCCTTTACATTGCGGCTGTCGCTGGTGGCCACGCCGCCTTCGGGCGCGTCATCATTGGTGATGTTACCGCTCATTAGCAATGCAGATGGCCGGAAATCCGTGCGCTCGCGCCGCATTTCGCCGCCCACCGCCAACGCCATGTCGCCGCCGCCCATGGACATCAAGGCACGCGACACCTTGAAATCGAGCGCCTCCATGACGCCGCGCGCGTGCCGCACTTCGTCGTTGACCTGGATGCTCTCGAGCAACGCCTTACCCGCCGCACTGGAGGGGCCGAAGGGATTGATGGTGCCATCCGTGATGCCCTTTTGTAGCTGGTCGGCCAGGAGGTAGCCGTGCGTGTCCTTGTCCCTGACCACATTGACACTGTGATTCAAGCCCACGTCGTAGTCCCAGCCGCCCACGGTGCCGGTGGCGCCCACCACGTAACGCTGGCTTTCGCTGGTCAATTCGCTGGTGCGCATGCCCGCTTCGTTCAGGCGGATGCGCAGGGCCAGCGTGCCGGTCAACCCGGCAGCGTTCAGCTGCGGCACCATGCTGGCGTCGATTTCGCCATCCGGCCGCGCTGTCGATCCCACGTAATAGCTGCGCGAACGGCTCAACGCCACCTCCGCATACAATTGGTGATCGTTATTCAGTTTCAGCACGCCGCGCGTGAGCAGGTTCTGCTTGTCCGTTTTCGGATACAGCTCGGTGTCGCCCATGTAGTTATAGGTACACGCATCGACGCCGCCCGTGCCAGCCGGCAGGTACACATTGGCCGGTCCGCTGCAGCCTGGAATCGACAGATTAATCAGGCGATTCGTGATCGGCTGGCCATTGAGCAGGAAGCCCTGCTCCTGCAGGTAGTCGCGCTGGTCGCTGGAGAGGCGGATATTTGCCGGACTGGTGTAACTGGACAGCAAATGGCCGAGGCGTTCCGGCACCTGCAGGTGCGGAATGAACTTGCGCTGCGAGGTGCTCAGACGGTCGGTTTTTTGCAGGTCGGCCACGGCAAAGATATTGTAGCCATCGGCCGCCAGGTCGCCCGTGCCGGCCGTGATGCTGGCCGTGCGCTTGCCCGCGCCGCCTTCGTCGGTGCGGCTGCCGTAGGCGTTCAGCTCCACGCCCTGGTAATCCTTGCGCGTAATGAAATTGATCACGCCGCCGATGGCGTCCGTGCCGTACAGGGCCGAGGCGCCGTCGAGCAGCACTTCCACGCGCTGCAGGGCGGCGGCGGGAATGTTATTCAGGTCCACGCCCGCATCGTCGCCGGGCGAGGCAAAGTTGGCCATGCGCCGGCCATTGAGCAGCACCAGGGTCGACGAGGTGCCCACGCCGCGCAGGTTGGCGCTGTTGAAGCCGCGCTGGTCGCCGCCCACGTTGATGCTGACGCCGTCCGTCAGGCCGCCCACGTTGGCCGACACGCGCGCCATCAGCTCGGCCGCCGTCGTCACGCCCGCCTTGTCGATCTCGGCACGCGTGATGATCTGCACGGGCAGCGCCGTCTCCGACTCCAGCCGCTTGATGGCCGACCCCGTGATTTCCACGCGCTGCATTTTTTTCGGCGCCGGCTCCACGTCCGGCCCCTGCTCCTGCGCCTGCGCGCCGCCGGCCAGCATGCCCAGCGCCGCCGACACGCTCAAGGCGCCCAGCGCCAGCCGCACGCCTTGCGCCAATACCGATTCGCGCGGCACGGCGCCGCCGTCCTGTCTTTTCATCTGCATTGTCATTCTCCCCGGATGTTTATGCCTGATTTTTATAATGATTTTGGGACTGCCTTGCGTTGCCTTGAAGCTGTTTTCCGGGCCCCCTGCACGCCATGTTCGCCGCCATACAGATAGGCGGAGATGACTTCGCTCAAGCGGGCCGCTTTTTCTACGTTCTTCCTGTTCGATACCATCAGCGCCACGGCCAGCGCTTCGATCATCGCCAGCGCCGTGCTGGCGCTGCTGGGTAAAACGGGATGCGTGCTTTGCGCATACAGCGCATGGTCGGCCAGTTCGGCCAGGGGTGACGCGGGCGAGTCGGTGAGCGCCACGATGCAGGCGCCGCGGTCGCGCGCGAAACTGGCCAGGCCGATGCAGTCGAGCGTGTAGCGGGGGAACGAGATCACCACCAGGACGTCCTGCGCCGTCAGGTTGACCAGGTGACCGGCCGCCACTTCCGAGCCGCCGATGCCCACCACTTCCACCACGTGCGGGCAAAACGGCTGCAGATGCTGCACCAGCATGCCCGCCAGGTTGGCCGACAGGCCAAAACCCATCACGTACACGACCTTGGCGCGCGTCAGGCGGCGCACCACGGCCAGCATGGCGGGCGGCGACAGGGCATCGGACGTGGCGGCGATGTTCGCGGCTGCATACTCCAGGCTTTCCGTGATCGGCGAGGTGGCGCGCGCGCGCCGTTCTATCGTGCGGCGCAGTTTGTCGACCGGCTGCAGCAGCGATTGCAGGGTTTCGGCCATGGCGCCGCGCATGGCCGAATAATTCTTCTGGCCGATGTCGCGCGCGAAGCGGCTGATGGTGGCCGTCGACACCTGGCAGCTGTCGGCCAGTTCCTCGATGCCCAGCGCCGTCACGCGCATCTGGTTGCGCAGCAGGTAGTCGGCGATCTGCCGCTGCGAGGCCGAGCCGGCGGCCAGCACGTGCATCAGCGCCTGCCCCAGCGGCGATTGCGCGAACGCGGCGTCGGGCGGCGCCAGCGTGGTGGCAGGTGGCGTGGGGGCGCTGCTTCTGGCAGGACTGGCGGATGCTCTCATATCGCTGGCGGCCTGTGTTCTTGTGTGTGGCGAATGATGGACAGGGAGGCGAAAACGGGTCGCTGGAACTTACTGTACGCATATCAAAAAGAAAACTCAACAAATATTTGTAAAAGGATTTTCATTGATTTACTTCGTGAAAATATTGCTACATAATCGACCGGAATCCATCAACCATGCACCTTTTCGGGGCGCCCACCATGCAAGTACAACAGCATTCCATCTCCACCGCGCACGCCAGCATGTCATGCCAATTGAGCAGCTTCCACTTCGGCAGCGCGGCCGCCACCAGCCGCAGCGGCAAGAAGGTGTACATCCAGGCGGCGCTGCACGCGGACGAGGCGCCGGGCATGCTGGTGTCGCAATTTCTGCGCCGCGAACTGCTGGCGCTGGAAGCGGCCGGCAAGGTGCACGGCGAAATCATCCTGGTGCCGGCCGCCAACCCGATCGGCCTGGCGCAAGCCATCCATGGCGCGCCGTTCGGCCGTTTCGACCTGACCACCGGCATCAACTTCAACCGCGCCTACCGCCACGTGGCCGATGAACTGAAAACCACGCTCGATGGCCAGCTGGGGCAGGATGCGCCAGCCAACGTGGCGCTGATACGCGAACATGCGCGCGCCGCCGTCGCCGCCTGGCGGCCGGGCACGGATGCGGAGACGCTGAAGAAAACCCTGCTGGGCATGGCCATCGACGCCGACATCGTGCTCGACCTGCATTGCGATAACGAAGCGGCCCTGCACATTTATACGGGCACGCCGCTGGCGGCGCAGATCGCGCCCCTGTCCGCGCTCCTGGGTGCGCGCGCCGTGCTGCTGGAACTGGCAGCCGGCGAAGAGCCGTTCGACGAAGCCTGCAGCCGCTTGTGGTGGGATCTCGACGCGCACTTCCAGGGCCGCTATCCGATTCCCGCCGCCTGCCTGTCGACCACCGTCGAATTGCGCGGCGAGGTGGAGGTGAGCTACGCCCTGGCCGAACGCGACGCCGCCGCCCTGCTGCGCTTTCTCGCCATCGAGGGCGTGCTGGACATCGCCGGCGCCGGCGACGACCTGCCCGCGCCGCAATGCACGCCGACGCCGCTGGCCGGCGTGGAACCCATCCTCGCGCCGCATCACGGCGTGCTGGTCTACCTGCGCGAAATGGGCGACGTATTGGCCGCCGGCGATGCCGTGGCCGACCTGATCGACCCCGTCAGCGGCGAGACGACGACCTTGCGCTGCACGGTCGCCGGTGTCTTTTTTGCGCGCAGCGCCCACCGCCACGTCCTGCGCGGCATGAACGTCGGCAAGGTCGCCGGTGCCGTCGCCTTCCGCGGCGGCAGCCTGCTGAGCCAATAAGTGTCACAAAAAAGCGCCATGAGAACATTCAAGCTCCCCAATACCTTCGTCCTGCTGTGCGGCATCCTGGCCATGATCGCCCTGGCGACCTGGCTGGTGCCGGGCGGGAAATTCGACACCCAGCTGGTCAACGGCAAGCAGCTGATCATCCCCGGCACGTTTCATTACGTAGCCAACAAGCCGCAGGGACTGGCCGCGCTGATGATGGCGCCCATCAAGGGCTTCGTCGACGCCAGCCTGATCATCGGCTTCGTGCTGATCGTCGGCGGCGCCTTCGCCGTGCTGCAAAAAACGGAAGCCTTCGATTCGCTGATCAAGGCCATCGCCAAGGCGCACACCAGTTCGCGCTTCGTGCGCGCTGCCATCATCCCCGTCTTTTTTACGATGTTTTCGCTGGGCGGCGCCACCTTCGGCATGAACGAGGAAGCGATTCCCTTCATCCTGATCTTCGTGCCGCTGGCCCTGGCCCTGGGCTACGACACCATCACGGGCGTGTCGATTCCCTTCATCGGCTCGCAGGTGGGCTTTTCCGCCGCCTTTTTGAATCCGTTCAACGTCGGCATCGCGCAAGGCATCGCCGGCGTGCCGATCTTTTCCGGCATCGGCTACCGCCTGATCGTGTGGGCCATCGCCACTGCCGTCAGCATCGTGTTTTTGATGTGGTACGCGGCGCGCATCAAGCGCCATCCGGAAAAAAGCCCGACCTACCTGCTCGATATCGAAAAGCGCAGCGAGCATTCGATGGACCTGGACAGCTTTGCCGGCATGACGCGCACGCACCGCGCCGTGCTGTGGATTTTCATGGCGACCTTGCTGACGATGGTCGTCGGCGTCGTCAGGTACGACTGGTTCATCGATGAAATCGCCGCCCTGTTCCTGGTGATGGCCATCATCGTCGGCCTGGTCGGCCGGCTCGACATGGACAGCCTGGTCGCATCCTTCGTGCAGGGCGCGCGCGACATGGTCAGCGTGGCGCTGGTCATCGCGCTGGCGCGCGGCACCATGATCCTGGCGCGCGACGCGCAGATCATCGACACCATACTGCATGCATTGACGCCCCTGGTGGCCTCGTCGAGCCCCGTCTTCGCCGCGCAAAAGATGTTCTTCATGCAGTCGGTGATCAACTTCTTCATCCACTCGGGCAGCGGCCAGGCGGCGCTGACCATGCCCATCATGGCGCCGCTAGCCGACCTGGTCGGCGTGACGCGGCAGACGGCCATCCTGGCCTTCCAGTTCGGCGAATTCACCACGCCGATGATCCCCACGTCCGGCATCACCGTCGGCGTGCTGGCACTGGCGCGCGTGCCCTGGATTACGTGGGCCAAGTGGATGATCCCGCTGCAGCTGATCTACCTGGTGCTGGCGCTGCTGCTTTTGATTCCGCCCTGCCTGATGCACTGGCAGTGAGCGCCAGCCTGGCGGCTCAGGCAATCAACGCTGGTAGATATCGGGCACATACCGCTCCATCAGCGTCTCCGGCCTGAGCGGCGCCGTAAAGCCGTAGCGCGCATACAAATCATGCGCCGTGCTGGTGGCCAGCATGAAACGGCGCAAGCCCTGCAAGCCGGGATGCGCCGTCACGGCCGCCATCAGGCGCTGGCTGTAGCCACGGCCGCGGTATTCTTCCAGCACATACACGTCGACCAGATAGGCAAACGTGGCGTAGTCGGTGACCACGCGGGCGAACGCCACCTGACGGCCGTCCAGCGTGCCGCCAAAGCAGAGCGAATGGTCGATCGCGCGCTGTACGGTAGCCAACGGGATGCCGATGGCCCATGTCGATTGCGTGCTGAGAAAATGGTGGATGGCTGGAACGTCGAGTTCCGCCTTGTCGGTGCTGATCATCAAATGTGACATCGCGCTGGCCCTGCTATCGTTGAAAAACACGATCATCGGCCTTTTTGCCGCGGCTGTCACCAGGGCTGGATAGAACCGGGGGCGCCGCCCGTTCTGCCTGTCCGTGATGCGGTGTTGCTGTTTGCTGCCGGTGCTTCTTGTACTGCCTGCATGGCACTGCCGCGCTTACAGGGCGGCTTTTTCTTCGGCGCTCAAGCGCTTGGCGCTGACGTACACGGTGTGCATGGTGGTGTGATCGGCGCTGGCGGCGATGGCGGCGGGCGCGGCGCGGAACTTCGGCACGGCGGCGGTGGCCAGGCTGGTGGCGGCGGCGACGGCGATGATGGCAACGAAGATGGCTTCCATGTTTTTAGCGATGTTCATGATGGTGTCCTTTGGGTGGCTGGTTGTGTGTTGCGATGATTGAACTGTAGGCCGATCCCCCCTGAACTGCCATCGGATTGCGACCAAACGCACGATTCGCGGGACAGAATACAAAAAGCGCGGATGAAACGCACAACAGGCCGTCGCCGTGGCATTTGAGGCCTGCCAGCCCCATTCCCGGCCATTTCAGCGCCCTGCAAGCCCCTAAAAGCCCTACCGCCGGCCAACCTTGTTTATAATCGCCCTACACTAAAGGACTTCTTTCATGACTGATCAATTCTCCAAAAAGGGCGAAGCCTGGTCGGCCCGGTTTTCCGAACCGGTCTCGGACCTCGTCAAGCGCTACACAGCTTCTGTATTTTTTGACAAGCGCCTGGCGCTGTTCGACATCGAAGGTTCGCTGGCCCATGCGGAAATGCTGCATGCGCAAGCCATCATCAGCCCGGCCGACTACGCGGAAATCCAGCGCGGCATGGCGCAAATCTCGCAGGAAATCGCCGCCGGCCAGTTCGAATGGCTGCTGGACCTGGAAGATGTCCACCTGAATATCGAAAAACGCCTGACCGAACTGGTCGGCGATGCGGGCAAGCGCCTGCACACGGGCCGTTCGCGCAACGACCAGGTGGCCACCGACATCCGCCTGTACGTGCGTTCCGCCATCGACGACATCACCGCCCTGCTGGCGACGTTGCGCAGCGCGCTGACGGACCTGGCCGAGCAGCATGCCGACACCATCATGCCGGGCTTTACCCACATGCAGGTGGCCCAGCCGATCACCTTCGGCCACCACATGCTGGCGTACGTCGAAATGTTCGGCCGCGACGCCGAGCGCATGGCCGACTGCCGCAAGCGCGTCAACCGCCTGCCGCTGGGCGCCGCCGCCCTGGCCGGCACCACCTTCCCCATCGACCGCCTGCGCGTGGCCAAGACGCTGGGCTTCGACGACGTCTGCCACAACTCGCTCGACGCCGTCTCGGACCGCGACTTCGCCATCGAATTTTGCGCCGCCTCCGCCGTGCTGATGATGCACGTGTCGCGCATGGCCGAAGAACTGGTGATCTGGATGAGCCCACGCATCGGCTTCATCGACATCGCCGACCGCTTCTGCACCGGCTCGTCGATCATGCCGCAAAAGAAGAACCCGGACGTGCCGGAACTGGCGCGTGGCAAGACGGGCCGCGTCTACGGCCATCTGATCGGCCTCTTGACCCTGATGAAAGGCCAGCCGCTGGCCTACAACAAGGACAACCAGGAAGACAAGGAACCGCTGTTCGATACGGTCGATACCGTCATCGACACCTTGCGCATCTTCGCCGACATGGCCGGCGGCATCACGGTAAAACCGGAAGCGATGCGCGCGGCCGCCCTGCAAGGCTACGCGACGGCGACCGACCTGGCCGACTACCTGGTCAAGAAAGGCTTGCCATTCCGCGACGCCCATGAAGCGGTGGCCCTGGCCGTGCGCGCCTGCGTCGACGCCGGCTGCGACCTGGCCGACCTGTCTTTGGAACAGCTGCGCGCCTTCTCGCCGCTGACCGGTGAAGACGTCTTCGAGGTGCTGACCCTGGAAGGTTCCGTTGCCGCGCGCGACCACGTGGGCGGCACCGCGCCACGCCAGGTACGCGCCGCGATCGCCCGCGTGCGTACGCAGCTGGAAAAATAGAACCGGCGCTTGCCGGCAAGCGCCCCGCTGCAGCGATGCAGCGGGGCGTTTTTCATGGCTATGTCACCGTCAGATGTGGGAATGCTCCGAGTGTTGCCTTCAATAATGTTTCCGGCGAACGGATACGCCCGGC
>NZ_JBWKUN010000007.1:0-353692 GCF_059420865.1 Janthinobacterium sp. GW821-FHT03C10
CGTCAAGGCATCGCCCTGGACGCGGTCGTCGCCAAAGCCCACTTGCGCGCCCGTCGTGCCGTCATACGTCTTGTTGATGCCAGTAAAACTCACGTTCAGGGTGCGCGCCGCGATGTCGGCCGTGGTGCTGCCAGAGTTGGCGCCCAGCACATAGTTGCCGGCGTCGCCGCCGCTCACGCCCACATTGGTCACCGTGACGGTTTTGCCAATACCTGCGTTCTTGTTGCCAAACGCGGCAGTGCCCGCCACCGTCAAGGCATCGCCCTGGACGCGGTCGTCGCCAAAGCCCACTTGCGCGCCCGTCGTGCCGTCGTAGGTCTTGTTGACGCCGTTAAAGCTTACGTTCAGGGTGCGCGCCGTGATGTCGGCCGTGGTACTACCCGCATTTCCATTGAGTACATAGTTGCCCGCATCGGCGCCCGTCAGGTGACCCGTCGCCACCTGATAATCGACCACTTTGCCAGTGCCGACATGCTTGTCGCGGAAGCTGCCCTGCAAATCCGCCATGGCGACCTGGTCGCCCGTTACCAGGCCTTCGAAGTAGCCATTCAGGGCCGCCTGCAAGGTGCCGTCGTAGACGCGGCTCTGCGCGCCCGAAACGCCATAGTTCAGGACGCGCGCCGTGATGGCCGCCGTGCCATCGGCCGTCGTCGCGGCCAGGCTGTAGTTGCCCAGTTCATTGCCGCCCAGGGCCAGGCCGCTGGCGTGCACGGCCTTGCTGGCGCCCACATTCTTGTCGAGGAAGGCGGCGCTGCCGCTGACGCTGATGTTGTCGCCAGTGACCACGTTGCCCAGCAGGAAACTGACGCCATCGTAGCCCAGGGTGCCGTCATAGACCTTGCCATTGCCGCCGAGGCTCACCGTCAGCGCGCGCGGCGTGATGGCGAAGGTGGTCGTGCCGCCCATGGTGATGTCGTACTTGGTCGACCACAGGCCCGTCGCTTCGTAGCTGCCCACGTTGCGCGCGTTGCCGTAGCCGAGGCTGCCATTCACGCCCACATCACCGTCGAGCAGTCCCACGTAGCCGATCGAGCCGAGGAAGGCGGCCAGCTGGCCATCGTAGACCTTGCCCGTGGCATTGCCCGAGAGATTCACCTGCAGCGGCTTGAGGAAAGCCTTCAGCATCGGCGTCGTGTAGCCTTCGTAGATGCGCCACACGCTGCTGAAATTGTAATCGTTGAAACTGCCTTGCTGCCGCATCTGCGCCGTGCTGCGGCCGCTGGAGCCGCCGCCATCCATCTGCACCAGCGACGTTTCATAATTGAAAAAACCATAGGCGAACGGCGAACCGGTAGCCACGCGGCCGGCCACCGCGCCCACCGCCGCATAGCCGTCGCCGGTCACGGCGCCGCTGCTGAAGACATGGCTGACGCTGCCCGTGCTTTCACCGACCAGCCCGCCCATGTTTTCCCAGGGTAAGATGGAATCGGCAATGCCGGCCCGGCCCACGGCGCCGCTGGCATACGCATCGTCGATGCTGCCGCCGTTCAAGCCCACCAGGCCGCCGATGCTGCGCGCGCCGCTGACCTTGCCGGTGGCATAAGACTGGCTCAGCGCCCCCTGGTTGTTGCCGACCAGGCCGCCGATCATCTCGCGCGCGCCCGTCACCGCGCCGGTGGCGTACGAGGTCGCGATGCTGGCGCCGGACGCATTCGATCCCGCCAGGCCGCCGATGGCGCCGCCGCCATCGGCATTCACGCCGGTGACGGCGCCGCTGCTGGCCGACAGCGTGATGGCGCCGCCGTTGCTGCCCACCAGGCCGCCGACATTGCGCTGGCCGCTGACGGCCACGCTGCTGTTCACGCCGTCGATAGTGCCGCTGACGACCTCGCCCGCCAGCGCGCCCACGTTCGCCGTGCCGGTGACGCTGCCGCCGCTCAGGGTCAGGTTGCGCAAGGTGCCGCCCTGCACGGCGCCAAACAGGCCCGCGGCCGAACCTGGGACCAGGCTGCGGTCGATCTTCAAATTGCTGAGCGTAAATCCGCCGCCATCGAACACGCCGGAAAAACCGCTGCCGCCGCCGGCGATCGGCACGAAGCCCTGGCCATCGTTCCAGTTCGTCGTGCCGCTGGCGTCGATATTGCCGGCCAGGCGATAGCTGTTGCCCAGACCCAGGCTGGCGATGCCTTGCACGCCATAGATATCGGCGATCAGATAGGGCGAGGACGTGCCGCCGTCGCCGCCGCTCGCGCGCAGGAAACTCCCCTGCGCAATGCTGAAGCCGCGCGCGGAAAACCCGGGCAGGCTGGCACTGTTTTGCACCCAGCGGCCGCCATCGAGCAGGAAATCGCCACCCACGCTGACGGCGCCGCTGGCGCTGATGTTGCCGCCGGAAGCCAGGGTCAAGCCCCTGGCCACGCTGAGGGGACCGTTCAGGTTGATATTCCCGCCCGTGCGCAGCACAAGTTGGTTCAGCTCGCCTTGCGACGCCAGGTCCAGCGCGCCCATGAGATTGACGACCCCGCTAAAACTGTCGCCGCCCACCAGCACGGTACCGGCGCTGATGGTCTTCAATTCCGCTTCGCTCAGGCCCAGGCTGCTGGCATTGTCCGCCGCCCCCGTGCCCAGGGTAATGGTGCCCACGCTGGAACGGCGGTTCAGACTGACGGTGCCGCCCGCCGTGGCCGCTACCGATTGCGCACCGCCGCCGAGGCTCATATTGTCGGCAACCAGATGGAGCGCCCCTGCGGACAAGCCGCCGCCGCTGGCGACCGACAGCAGGCCGGCGGCCGTGACGGCGATGCTGCCGCCGTCCTGGCGCAGCGCCAAGGTGTTCGCTACGAGCACATTGCCGCCGCTTTCGAGCACGAGGTTCTTCACGCCGCCGCCCGCCGCGACAATCGCCAGGTCGATCGCCTGCTCCACCGTCAGGTCGCCGCCGGCGGCACTGCCGATATGCACGCTGCCGGCGGCGATACGGTTCAGTTCGGCATTGGTCAGGCGCAGGCCGTTACCGGGCTTGTCGCCCAGCACGATCTCTCGTCCCGCGCTGAACGCCTGCATGGTCACCCCGGCATTGCCGGCGGCGCCGCCAACATTGATGGCGCCGTTGATGCTGATGTTGTCCGCCTCCAGCAGCACCGTCTGGCCGGCGACGCCGCTGCCCAGCAGCTGATCGCCGCTGCCCGTCAGGTCGATGGAACCCCCGGCGACATTCGCGCGCAAGGTCAGGTTGCCGTTGCCGACATTGACCGAGCCGACGCCGAAAGTGATGCCGGCGCCGGACAGCCGTACCTCGCCATTGCCGCTGCCAAGCGCCGCGTTCAGGTTCACGTTCGAGCCGGCGCCATAGGCCAGGCCGGCGGCCGCATCGTTGGCCGACAGCGTGATATGGCCGCCATTGGTGGTGATGGGCGCATTGACATTGATGATCTCGCCCGCCTGCGCCGTCAAGCCCACGCCTTGCTGCGCGATGTTGATGGCGCTGTTGAAATTGATGCGATGCAGGGCCTGCAAGGTGACGTTGCTGCTGGCCCCGGAAATCAGGTCGGCGCCGATGCTGGCGTTGCCGGTGGATGGCGCGTCGGCGAACTGGTCGAAGCTGCTCAACTGACCGCCCGAACCGGCGACCACGGTGATATCGTAAGGATCGAGCAGCCAGTTGCCGCGCTTGCCATGCGCCGCACTGGTATCGACGCGGATGCCGTCGACGGCCAGGTAATGGCCCGACGTTTCCACAAAGCCGCCGTCGCCGCCCTGCGTGCCGCCGCGCGCGGACATGCTGCCGTGCACCTGGGCCGATTCATCGCCCCAGGCGATGACCTTGCCACCGTTGCCGCTGACGATGGCATCGGCGGTCACGCTGGCATCCTTGCCAACCAGCACTTGCCGCGCATTCTGCACGGCCGCGTTCTTGCCCTGGTAGTCGCCGCCCAGCAAGACCGTGCCGCCGCCCGTGGCACCGCTGGCGTCGACCTTCGCATTGCCCAGCAAACCCACCTGCTCGCCGAGCACCTGGATCTGGCCGCCCGTGCCGGCCGCGCCCGTGGCGCTGGTGACGCTGCCCGCTTCGAGCAGCGCCTTGCCGCTGGCCTTGAGCACGATCCTGCCGTTCTCGCCGACGACGGCGCTGTTGGCGTTGAGCACGCCGCGCTGGCTGACCAGTGCGCCGGCCATGCCGATGCTGCCGCCCTGGGCGATGATCTGCCCCAGGTTCAGGGCCTGGTCGGCTGGCGCCGAGACCAGCACGCGCAATTGCGGATTGCCGGGGTCGGCCAGCTGCACGCTGCGCCCGGCCGCCAGGATCACTTCGCCATTCGGCGCCGTGATGATGCCCGTGTTTTCCACGTTCGGCGCGATCAGCAGCACTTGCCCGCCCTTGCCAGCGTTGATGGTGCCCGCATTGCCGACGGCGCCGGCCACGCCGCCGGCCGTGAACTGGCGCTTGCCGGCCAGGAAGTCCTCATTCGACATGCCCAGGCTGGAAGCGACCAGGCCGTTCACGTCCACTTTCGCGCCCTGGCCGAAGACGATGCCGTTCGGGTTGATCAGGAAGACCTTGCCGTTCGATTCGAGCGCGCCCAGTATCTTGCTGGGGTCTTGTCCCGTGATGCGGTTCAGTACGGCGCTATTGCCGTTCTGCTGGATGAAGCGCGTGATTTCGCCCGCATGGATGGAAAAGCTCTGCCAGTTGATGATGGTGTTGGGCGTGTTCGTGATCGAGAAGACGTTGCCCTGCTGGTTGAACGTCGCCTGTCCATGGACCACCTGTGGCAAGGCGGGGTTGGCCTGCGCGGCGCCGAAACAGCCGGCCAGCAGCAGCGCCAGCGCCGTGCGGCGCAGCGGTAGCGCATAGGGTGACGAAAAGGCAGGCGTCAGGATGAAAACGGAGGCGTGCTGGACGTGGTTGTGCATGGTGTTCATCCTGATGCTAGTAGGCCAAGGCGAGGCGGAAATGCAGGCGGTTGGCGCCCCGCTGTCCCGTGTCGCCGCCATTGACGACATGGGCGTAATCGAGTTGCAGATTGGCGTCGCGGCTCAGCAGCAAACGCAGGCCGAGGCCGCCGCTGCTGATGCCTTGCGACGCGCTTTCGCCGGGCAGCGCATGGTTGCGGCGCAGCCAGGCCGTGTCATAGAACGCCAGCGCGCGGCACTGGTAAGCGAGCGCCTGGCCGCACCAGTTCGGCGTGTACAGTTCCAGGTTCAGGTTGACGCCCGAATCATTCGCTACCTCGCGCTCGGCAAAGCCGCGCACGGACGCGGCGCCGCCGGCGCCGAACTGCTCGCCCGGCACCAGCGCGTCGGGCGTCACCTGCGCGTTGGCCAGCGCGCGCCATTGCCAGTCGCCGGCCAGCACGCGGCCCGTGCTGGCGCTCAGGCGCAGCGTGTTGTAGGCCGCCTTGGCATGCGCGCGCACGCGGTCGAAATCGGCTTGCGCGCCATGCTTGCCGCCAGGAATGTTATGCGCGAAGGTGACCGCCACGCTGGTCTCGCCCTCGGGCAAGGTCCAGTTGCCGATATAGCTGATGCTGAGCGGATGCACGGTGACGTCGGCACCCAGTTCCATGCCGAACAGCTGCACGCTGTTGCGGTAAGCCTTGTAATCGACGCCGTACACGAGCTTGGGTTCGAAATCGCCGCTGCGGGCAAAGTTCTGGTTGTAGCGGATGCCGGCCATGCTGCCCTGGCCGCTGACGGCCAGGTCGAAAATGCCGGCCGAGACGCTGCCCGAATCGACGTTCGAATAGCTGGCGAAAAAGTCCATCGAGTCGCCCAGCGCATACAGCGGCAAGTGGTAGCCGGCGCCATACACGCCCACCTTGTCCGGCTTTTCCAGGCTGCTCGTGTATTGCAGGCTGGCGACGTGGTCGCGGCCGAACAGGTTGGCATGCTGCAGCACCACGCCCACGTGCGTCTTGCCCGTTTGCGCATTGCCCGTGTTGTCCACGTTGAGCATGGCCTTCCAGGGCTTTTCATCGGCCACCGTGACGATGGCATCGATGGCGCCCGCCGGCTCGTCGGCCTGCAGCCGCACTTCGATCTTGCGCGCCGGGTTTTCATTGGCCAGCTTCAGGCTTTGCGACAGGGCCGGCACGTTCGGCGTCCCGCCTTCGCGCAGGGATGGCAAGGCGCGCCGCACGTTGGCCTCGTCGACCCAGGCGTTGCCGCTGATAACAAGCTTGCCCAGCGGCGTTTGCAGCACGCTCAGACGCACCACGCCACGCTCCAGTTCCTGCTCGGGCAGTTGCACCTGCACGGCGCTGTAGCCGCGCTCGCGGTAAGCCCCTTCCAGCGCCTCGACGGCGCGGGCGATGTCGGAAAAATCGCGCTGTGCTCCCGTAAAGGGCGCCAGCAAGGCTTGCACCTGCGCGGACGTGAGCAGGGTATTACCCTGGACGTCGAAGCGGCGGATCTCGAAGCGCGGCACACCATCGTCCTGCGTGGCAGGAGCGGCTTCATCCATGGAAACGGCGGCGCCGGCGGCGCCGACGGCGAACAGCAGCGCGGAACCCGCAAGCAGGTGCACCAAACGATATGTCATGTGAAGGATTTCTTGTGTAACCGGACAAGCGCGCGGCCCGCAGGCGCCAGCGTGTCCGGCAATGGATTGAAGACAAATTTTAGACGGCTTTTAGTTTCCAGTCAGAAATTTCTAACATTTCTCCCTGATTTTTATCGCAACGCAACATACAACGCGCCGGGCATGCTGAAAAATGCCGGCATGGCCAGCCTTTTCCGGCGCGATGACAGGCTATTTGCTGTGCAATTCTGTCACGCCATCCCAGCCGGCCGGCGGTGGCGCGTTGCGGTATTGCGCCAGACGCGTCGCGTAGAGCCGGTACAGGCCATCATCGGGAAAGTCCGCCTGCAGGCCGGCCAGCTGCGCGCCAGCCGCCGCCCAGTCGCGCGCGCGCAGCCGGGCCAGCACCGCATGCCAGCGCTCGATCTGCGCCAGCTCGGCCGCTGCGGCACCGGCCAGCAGGCAGCGCGGCTCGAAGATGGCCACCGCTTCCTGCTTGCCCAGCACGCGTATGCGATCGAGTTCGCGGTACAGGAATTCCGGGGCGGCCGCGCGCGTGGCCCCGCCCACCACGATGCCCACGCCATACAGCTTGCTGGCGCCTTCCAGGCGCGCGGCCAGGTTGACGCTGTCGCCCATCACGGTATAGGCGCGGCGGATGCGCGAGCCCATGTCGCCCACATGCATGGGGCCCGTATTGAGGCCGATGCCGATGCGCAGCGCCGGCCAGCCGCGCGCGCAAAACCGCTGGTTCAGCCGCGCCGCGCTTTGCTGCATCAGCAGGGCGCTGGCCACGGCCCGGCTGGCGTGGTCGCCAAAGGCGACGGGCGCGCCCCAGAACGCCATCACGGCGTCGCCGATGTATTTGTCCAGCGTGCCGCCATGGCTGTCGCGGATATCTTCCGACATGGCCGTCAAGTATGCGTTGATGTATTCGCGCAGCGCAGCCGGCGCCAGCTGCTCGGAGATGGCCGTGAAACCGCGCACGTCGGCAAACAGCACCGTCAGTTCGCGGTTCTCGCCCTCCATGGTGTAGCGGCGCGGATCGTCGGCCATCTCGGCCACCAGCTCGGGCGCCACGTATTCGCCGAAGCGCGCCACCAGCGCGCGCCCCTTGCGCACCTCGAAAAAGTAGCCCCACGCCAGATTGGCGACGAACAGCGCAAGGATCAGCAACAGCAGCACGGCGCCGCCCAGCACCAGGTCGTGCACGGCGTACAGGTACAGGTTGATGCCGATGGCGGCGGCCAGCGCGGCCACGGTGGCCAGCATCACGCCAGCCGGCGGCAGCACGGCCAGGGCGCCCGCCAGCAGCAGGCCACACAGCACGATCTGCACCAGTTCCAACGCCAGCGCGTAGTCGGGCCGCGCCTTGAAGCGCCCGTCGAGCATGGACTTGATCAGGTTGGCGTGCACCTCCACTCCCGGATATTCGGCATTCACGGGCGTGGCGCGGATATCGTTCAAGCCGGGCGCCGTGGTGCCCACCAGGACGATGGCGCCCTTGAGCAGCGCGGGCGGCACCGTGCCGGCCAGCACATCGGCAGCCGACACGTAGCGGAAGGCGCCGCCATCGGGGCCGCCCGCGCCGCGGTACTGCACCGTGGTCGTCAAGGCTTCGCCGACAGGAATCGCCAGCGCGCCGCGCGGCGTGAACAGCATGATGTGTTCGAGGCCGCCGCTGGCCAGTTCGCGCGCCGACAGGGTATCGGCCGTGCCCGTGAAACGGGGGGAGATGGCGCGCGCCTGCAGGTAGACGGCGACGGTGGCCAGCGACAGCGAAGGGTAATAGCCGTCGCCGATGCGCTGCAACAGGGTCGAGGAACGCACGACGCCGTCGGCATCGGTCAGCGCCGTGAAGATGCCGGCGCCCTGCGCGGCCGCCTGCAGGGGCGCGATATTGGCTTCATAGCCGCGCGCCACATAGGCCGTGACCGTGCGCCCGTTCAAGTCGGCGACGGTGAAAGCGGGTTTGGGCAGCACGCCCTTCCTTTGCTGCTCCGAGACGCTGTAGCCCAGCACCACGGGCTGGCCGCGCATGGCCTCGGCAAACAGGCCGTCGTAGTCCATGGCCGGGCGCAGTTTTTCCAGCTGCGCCGGCAGGCCGGCCACGTCGGCCAGTGCGCCGCGCGCCAAGCCTTGCAGCACGGCGTAGCCGGAACTGGTATCGGCTTCGGGAAACGAGATATCGAAGCCCAGCGCGGCCACGCCGTAGTGGCCCGTGAGCTGGCGCACCAGGCGCGCCTGGATGTCGCGGCTCCAGGGAAAGCGGCCCACGCGGGCCAGGCTTTTCTCGTCGATGTCGACGATGACGATGCGGCGGTCCAGCTGCGGCGCATCCAGGCGCATGCGCCAGTCGCCCAGCATGGCATCGAACCGTGCGATCGTGTCGTTGCCGGCCAGGCACAGCACGGCGGCCGCCACGCTGAGGAGCAGGCCCAGCGCGAAACGCGCGCCATGCTTGCGCCAGGCCAGCGGCAGCTTCACGGGGTATAGCCCGGAATGGCCGCCTCGTCGACGGCATCGATCTGGCTCGGATGCATGTGCTTTTCAGCGAAGGTCAGATAGACCTTGCTGCGGATGAACACGTCGAACAGCTCCGGGTCGATATGCCCGTTCAAACTGAAATTGCCGAGGATGCGCAGCGATTCGGACAGCGACTTGCCCTTTTT
The DNA here is from genome assembly GCF_059420865.1 of Janthinobacterium sp. GW821-FHT03C10. NCBI lineage: Bacteria > Pseudomonadati > Pseudomonadota > Betaproteobacteria > Burkholderiales > Oxalobacteraceae > Janthinobacterium > Janthinobacterium sp. GW821-FHT03C10. The sequence continues at coordinate 9,133 of NZ_JBWKUN010000007.1, forward strand.
ATACGGCCGGTCGCGCGCCGTCAGCGCCTCGAAGATGTCGGCAATCGCCATCAGCCGCGCCGGCACCGACATCTGCTCTTTCGTCAATCCCCGCGGATAGCCCTTGCCATCCATGCGCTCGTGGTGGCCGCCCGCGTATTCCGGCACCTTTTGCAGGTGCTTGGGCCACGGCAGCGCTTCGAGCATGCGGATCGACACGCTGATATGGTTATTGACGATGGCCCGCTCGGCCGCCGTCAGGGTGCCGGCGCGGATGGTCAGGTTTTCCGTCTCGTCGGCATCGAGGAAATCGCGCAGTTCGCCGTCGGCCGCGCGCCAGCGGCGACGGGCGATCTGCCGCACTCTTTCCTGATCGGCCTGCGCCATGCTTTCGCCGCCGATGTTGACCCTGCGGATGAAGTCGCGCTCCTCGCGCAGCGCCGCCTGTTCCAGTTCCAGCGCGCGGGCGATGGCATCTTTCTGCTGCGGCTGCGCCGCCTGCTGGCGCAGGGCCGCGATCTCGGCGTCGCGCAACAGCACTTCGTAGCGCGTGTCGATCAGGGCGATGCGGTCGAAAATCGTTTCCAGCTTGGTGGCCTTGTCGACCACGTGCACGGGCGTGGTGATCTTGCCGCAATCGTGCAGCAGGCCGGCCAGCCACAGCTGCTTGCGCTCGTTGTCGCTGAGCCGGAAATCGGCCAGCGGCCCCGTTTGCGTCGCGTGTGCGGCATCGGCCAGCAGCATCGTCAGCTCGGGCACGAACTGGCAGTGCCGCCCCGTGTAGGGCGACTTTTCGTCGATGCCGATATTGATCAGGGTGACCAGCGATTCGAGCAGCTCTTCCAGCTGCGAAATGAGCAGCTGATTGGTCAGCGCCACCCCAGCCTGCGCGGCCAGCGCCTCGATGAAGCGCTGGTCGGTGGAGGAAAAGGCGCGCACCTGGCCCGTCTCGCCATCCTTGGCATTGACCAGCTGCAGCACGCCGATCAAGTCGCCCTCGTGGTCGCTCATGGGCACCGTCAGGATCGATTGCGTGTGGTAGCCGTGGTGGCGGTCGAAATCGCGCATGCCGGAAAAATTGAAGCCCTCGTCGCGGTAGACGTCGGCGATATTCACGCTGCGGCGCAGGTTCGCCGCATACGCCGCCACCGAGGCCAGGTTGGGCTGGCCCGCGCCATCGAACAGGGGCACGCCGGGCAAACCCATGTCCGCCCCCTGCGCGATGCCCAGGCTGTCGTTGACGCTGATGTCAAACGCCAGCTGGCGGCCCTCAAGCGCGGGCCGGTACAGGGTCGCGCCGTCGGCGCCGCTCATGCTTTTTGCCAGCAGCACGATGCGCTGCAACAGCGCGCCGATATCGTGCCCTTCGCCGCCCAGGCCATGGCCGAGCGCGACACTGAGTTCGGTCAATTGCTCCAGTCTGTGGGCGATTTTCTCAGGGTGCAACTGAGGCATGTTGGCGGCAATCAGGTAATGGGCAAGCAAAAAAGGGGAAGTCGGCAAGCGCCAGTGTAACGGCCACCCTGCGCACTGTACATTACTTAGTCACAACAAAATGAAATAACTTTCCGTATTGCAACACACATAAATGTTGCCGCCAATCTCATTAATTAGAATAGAATTAACAATAATTACACCGTAACAAGGTACTGAATGAAATTCACGTTCAGGGGCGTGCGCGGCTCCATCCCCTCCCCCGGCCCGCGCACGGCGCGCTATGGCGGCAACACCACGTGCATCGAGGTGCGCACCGACAACGATAGCCTGATCATTCTCGATGCGGGCAGCGGCATCTTTTCACTGGCGCAGCAGCTGCCGCCGGGCCAGCCCGTCGACGCGCACGTCTTCATCACGCACAGCCACTGGGACCACATCCACGGCTTGCCCATGTTCTCGCCCCTGTTCGTGGCCGGCAACCGCATGCGCCTGCATGGCGCCCTGGACGGCACCAGCGGGCGCGGCATCGAGCACGTGATGGCGGTGCAGCTGCAGGGCAGCTATTTTCCCGTCAGCGAAGCGGCCATGGCGGCCAGCATCGAGTACCGCACCCTGGCGCCGGGCGACATCGTCGACGTGGGCGGCGCGCGCGTGCGCGGCGCGGAAATGAACCATCCGGTGGTCAACCTCGGCTACCGCATCGACTGCGGCGGCGCCTCGTTGTTTTTCAGCGGCGACCATGAACCGTTCTACAACCTGCATCCGCCCGGCCACGCCGACCACGCGGCCTGCGCGGCGCGCAATGCGCAGCGCCAGGCCGGCATCGATGCGCTGGTCGCCGGCGTCGACGCGCTGATCATGGATTGCTCGTACACGCGCGAGGAATACCCGGGCAAGCAGGGCTGGGGCCACGGCACCTTCGACGCCGCCTTCGACCTGGCCCTGCGCTGCGGCGCGCGGCGCCTGTACTGCACCCACCACGAACCGACGCGCAGCGACGAGCAGCTCGAAGCCGTGTTTGCCGACGTGATGGGCCGCTATGCCAGCCGCCTGGCCGGCCTGCAGGTGTTCCTCGCCAGCGAGGGGCTGACGGTGGAACTGGCCGGCGCATAAAAAAAGGAACCTTACGGTTCCTTTTTTATACATGCGCCCAGTTGGCCCGAGGCCCTCTGAAAACCGTAGCGAGCAAGCCCGATATCGGATTGAGTAGCGGAGCTGTACTTTAGTACAGTGAGCAACGGAGATTCGATAGTGGGCTGCGCAGTAGGTTTGCAGAGGTGCCTTACATGATGTGGTGGCCAATCCACCAGGCGACTGCGGCAACAAACGCGGAAGCGGGAATCGTGAAGATCCAGGCCCAGACGATGTTGCCCGCCACGCCCCAGCGCACGGCCGACATTTTCTGCGACGAGCCGACGCCGACGATGGCGCCCGTGATCGTGTGCGTGGTCGACACGGGAATGCCCAGCGCCGTCGAGACGAACAGGGTGATGGCGCCGCCCGTTTCGGCGCAGAAGCCGCCGACCGGTTTGAGCTTGGTGATCTTCTGGCCCATGGTCTTGACGATGCGCCAGCCGCCGAACAGGGTACCGAAGCTGATCGCCGTGTAGCACGAGATGATGACCCACATCGGCGGCATGGCATCGGCCGCGCTGGAGTAGCCGGCAGCGATCAGCAGCATCCAGATGATGCCGATGGTTTTTTGCGCGTCGTTGCCGCCGTGGCCCAGGCTGTAGGCGGCGGCCGATACCAGTTGCAAACGGCGGAACCACTTGTCGACCTTGCGCGGCGTCGAGCGCACGAAGATCCACGACACGAGCAGCATCATGATGGAACCGAACACGAAGCCCAGCACGGGCGCGATGACGATGAAGGCCACGGTTTTCCACAGGCCGGCCGCGACCAGCGCGCCCGTGCCCGACTTGGCGACGGCGGCGCCCACCAGGCCGCCGATCAGGGCGTGCGAGGACGACGATGGAATGCCGTAGTACCAGGTAAACAAATTCCAGAAGATGGCGCCCATCAGCGCGCCGAAGATCACGTACTGGTCGATCACGGCCGGGTCGATGGTGCCCTTGCCCACCGTGGCGGCCACGGTCAGCTGGTGGAACACGAAGATGGCGACGAAGTTGAATGTGGCGGCCATGGCAACCGCGGTCTGCGGTTTCAATACGCCCGTCGAGACCACCGTGGCGATCGCGTTGGCGGCATCGTGGAAGCCGTTCATGAAGTCAAACAGCAGCGCCAGGACGATCAACAGGCCTAGCACGTAGATGCTGATTTGTATGGTCATTATAGTTTCTTTTCTGATTCTGGTTCAGGACAGGCCCAACGCTTACGCGTTTTCGACGATGATGCCTTCGATAATATTGGACACATCTTCGCAACGGTCGGTCACGGTTTCCAGAATTTCGTAGATCGCTTTCAGCTTGATCAGGTTGCGCACGTCCGGCTCGTCGCGGAACAGCTTGGACATCGCGGCGCGCATCACGTGGTCGGCGTCCGATTCCAGGCGGTCGATCTCTTCGCAGATGGCGACGATCTTGCGCGAGTTGTCCATGTTGTGCAGCATGGCGACGGCGTCGCGCACTTTCTCGGTGCAGGCCAGGACCAGTTCGGCCAGGCGCTTGGCTTCCGGCGTGACGGCCTTCAGGTCGTACAGCGAGACGGTTTGCGCCGCATCTTCCAGCAGGTCGAGGATGTCGTCCTGGCGCGTGATCAGCTGATGGATGTCATCGCGGTCGATCGGCGTGATGAAGGTCTTGTGCAGCATTTCCACGGTGGCGTAGGTGACCTTGTCCGCCTGTTTCTCGATGCTTTCGATCGCATGCACGCGGTTTTCCAGGTCGTCGAAATTGGTCATCAGGCCGAGCATCTCTTTCGCGCCCTTGACGCACAGTTCCGCGTGCTGGTTAAACAATTCAAAAAACTTGCCCTCAGTGGGCATCAAGCGTCCAAACATGTCATTCTCCGTTAAGCATTGAGTCGTGTTATTTACTACAGAAAGCCGCCCCGTATGAGGGGGCGGCCAATGGAATTGCCAGTGCTGCTGAGTCTTAGTCGCCTTGGTAAAGCGCCAGGCCACCACTGTAATTGCCAAATTTGGTGTACTGCCCCATGAAGGTGAGGCGGATGCTGCCGATTGGGCCGTTACGCTGTTTACCGATGATGATTTCGGCCGTTCCCTTGTCCGGCGAGTCGGGGTTATACACCTCGTCGCGGTAAATGAACAGGATCACGTCGGCATCCTGCTCGATAGCGCCCGATTCGCGCAAGTCGGACATGACAGGACGTTTATTGGGACGTTGTTCCAGCGAGCGGTTCAGCTGGGACAGCGCGATCACGGGACAACCGAGTTCCTTCGCCAGGCCTTTCAAGCCCCGCGAAATCTCGGAAATCTCCGTGGCGCGGTTGTCGCCCGGGGTATTGGCCGACATCAGCTGCAAGTAGTCGACGATGATCAGGCCCAGCTTGCCGCACTGGCGCGACAGGCGGCGCGAGCGGGCGCGCAATTCGATCGAGTTGAGCGCCGGCGTTTCATCGATGTACAACTGCGCGTCGTTCATCTTCTGGATCGCATTCGTCAGGCGCGGCCAGTCCTCGTCGTTCAGGCGGCCCGTGCGCAGGCGGTGCTGGTCCAGCTGTCCGACGGAGCCGAGCATACGCATGGCCAGCTGGGCGCCGCCCATCTCCATCGAGAACACGGCCACGGGCAAGCCGCTGTCGATGGCCACGTTCTCGCCGATGTTGACGGAAAACGCCGTCTTGCCCATCGACGGACGGCCCGCCACGATCACCAGGTCGCCCGGCTGCAGACCCGAGGTCATGCGGTCGAGGTCGATGAAACCGGTGGGCACGCCCGTGATTTCACTCTGGTTGTCGCGGCTGTACAGCTCGTCGATGCGCTCGACCACCTGCGTCAGCAGGGGCTGGATGGCGGTCCAGCCCTGGGCGCCGCGCGCGCCTTCTTCGGCGATGGCGAAAATCTTCGATTCGGCCTCGTCAAGCATCTGCTTGACTTCCTTGCCTTGCGGGCTGAAGGCCGTGCCGGAGATATCGTCGGCGACGGTGATGAGTTTACGCAGCACGCCGCGGTCGCGCACGATCTCGGCGTAGCGCCGGATGTTCGCGGCCGATGGCGTGTTCTGCGCCATGGCGTTCAGGTAAGCGAGTCCGCCCACGTCCTCGGCCTTGCCGAGCTGGGTCAGGGTTTCAAAAACAGTAATGACATCGGCTGGCTTGGAAGCGTTAACCATCTTGACGATTTGCTCGAAGATGATGCGATGGTCATAGCGATAGAAATCCTCCGCATGCATGAAGTCGGCGATGCGGTCATAGGCGGCATTGTCGCGCAGCAGACCACCGATGACGGATTGTTCTGCTTCGATCGAATGCGGCGGAATACGGAGGGAATCCAGTTGCGGATCAGAGGGGGCGTTCATGGCGCGAATTATACCCGCTTCGGCGTGCCGGCAAAAATAAAGGGCTGAAAATGAGCGAAAAAAAGGCCACAAAAAAGCCGGGCGAACCCGGCTTTTCATAGTGCGGCAGCGCTTGCGGGCCAGGCCCGCAGACGATTACGCGTTCGCGTCTGGAACGACAGCGATCACCACTTCCACGACCACGTCGGTGTGCAGAGCAACCGAAACGTTGTGCTCGCCAACGATCTTCAGCGGGCCGGTAGGCATGCGGATTTGTGCTTTTTCAACAGCAAAACCTTGCTTGGTCAGCGCTTCAGCGATGTCGAAGTTGGTGACGGAACCGAACAGACGGCCATCGACGCCAGCTTTTTGAGCAACTTGAACGGTCAGGCCGCTCAGTTTTTCGCCCTGGGCTTGCGATGCGGCCAGTTTGGCGGCAGCAGCTTTTTCCAGTTCGGCGCGCTTGACTTCGAATTCAGCCACAGCGGTTGCCGTAGCACGACGTGCCAGGCGTTGCGGGATCAGGAAGTTACGTGCGTAACCGTCTTTGACTTTGACGACTTCGCCGAGGTTACCGACGTTTACAACTTTTTCTAACAGAATGATTTGCATAGTTCTTCTCCAGGAATATCTGACCGATTAAGCGTGGTGCAGATCGGTGTATGGCAGCAGCGCGAGGAAGCGAGCGCGCTTGATTGCGGTGTCGACTTGGCGCTGGTAGTGCGCTTTGGTACCGGTCAGGCGTGCTGGCATGATCTTGCCGTTTTCCTGGACGAAGTCTTTCAGCGTGTCGACGTCTTTGTAGTCGACTTGCTCAACGTGAGCTGCCGTGAAGCGGCAGAACTTCTTACGTTTGAACAAAGGGTTTTGCTGTTTGCGTTTTTCTTTAAGCTTGAGCTTATTTTTGTCGAACTTTTTACCGAATGCCATGTCAGGCTCCTGTATCTAAAATGCGCTAGTCGGGAATGACTGCACTAAAATCAATGATGTGAAACACCAAACTCTTGCTGTTGCGGCTCTTCCTGGCCAGGAAACCCGTGAACTGATACACCCCGCCCAAGCTTGCCTGACTGAACCGGCCTGAAATTTCGCCAGCGGCTAGCGCGGCAACATCAAACTCGGTCAAACGGGCAATCCCTGCTTCCATCTGCTGCGAACTGTGTTGCAATACTGCATTCACAATCGGCAGCCCTGCCGGGGTATAGCGCAATATTTCGCGCTCGGCAATGATGGCGGTGACTTGTAGCTGGTTCAGCGCACGATCCTGGTCAAAAATTAAGCGGCTGCGGCTGGAGCGGCTGCTGGTGCTTCGGTGCGGTGGCTTTTGGCCGCGTCTTCGCGTTGTACCGATTTCATCATCGGCGAAGGAGCTGTTTCAGCTTTCTTCATTTTAACGGTCAGGTGACGCAACACGGCATCATTGAATTTGAATGCTGTTTCCAACTCGACCAGGGTCTCGTTGTCGCATTCGATGTTCAGGCAGATGTAGTGTGCTTTAGGCAGCTTTTGGATCGAGTAAGCCATTTGGCGGCGGCCCCAATCTTCCACGCGGTGAACCGAACCGCCGCGGGTGGTTACGCTGGCTTTGTAGCGTTCGATCATCGCGGGCACTTGCTCGCTTTGGTCCGGATGGACGATAAAGACTATTTCATAATGACGCATGCAAACTCCTTCAGGTCGGATTGATAATCGCCCACCCCGGCGTCAAGACGGGTGTGGGAAGGTCAGCCGAAGATTATAACCGCCTTTTGCAAACGTTTCAATCATTGCTTGCGCCAGCGCCCGAAAAGACCGCGCGCGAACGCGCTTTCCGCCCATGGACAAGTATTTCTTGCGAAATTCGCCGAAAACACGCAAATCCCCTTGCATAGTGGGCGATACTGTACAAAAATACAGTCTGTTCATATAGACAGCATTTCAGTATGCACCCACCGCTCATGATCAAGCTGACAGCACGACAAGAACAAATCCTGAACCTGATCAAGGACGCGATTGAAAACACGGGCTTTCCTCCCACCCGTGCCGAAATCGCCAATGAACTGGGTTTCAAATCGGCCAACGCGGCCGAAGAGCATTTGCAGGCCCTGGCCCGCAAGGGCGCCATCGAGATTTCGCCCGGCACCTCGCGCGGCATCCGCCTGATCGGCGCGGCGGCTGAAGCCCTGCCATCGAAAGTGCCGGCAGCGCTGCTGATGTCGCTGCCCCTGATCGGCCGCGTGGCGGCAGGCTCGCCCATCCTGGCACAGGAAAACCTGGAAGCGAGCTACAACGTGGACCCGGCCCTGTTTTCGGCCAAGCCCGACTTCCTGCTGAAGGTGCGCGGCTGGTCCATGCGCGACGCCGGCATCATGGATGGCGATTTACTGGCCGTCAAGAAGGTCGACAGCGCCAAGAACGGCCAGATCGTCGTCGCCCGCATCGGCGACGAAGTCACCGTCAAGCGCTACAAGAAGACGGGTTCCGTGATCGAACTGTTCCCGGAAAATCCCGACTTCAAGGTCATCACCGTATCGCCGGAAGATGAATTCGCCCTGGAAGGGCTGGCCGTCGGACTCATGCGCAGCTGGCATTAAACGACTGCACGAAAAAAGGGCCGCAACAGCATGACTGTTGCGGCCCTTTTCATTTATCCGGCGACTTATACATCGAGTGCCTGGCGGAAATCCTCGAGCAGATCCACCTCGTCCTCGATGCCGACGGAGACGCGGATCAGCGATTCGGCGATACCCATGCTGGCACGCCGCTCGGCACCCATCTCATAGAAGATCGTGTGGGCGACGGGAATGACCAGGGTGCGCGTGTCGCCGAGGTTGCTCGCGGGAATGGCCAAATTCAAACGATTGAGGAAATCGAAGCAGTCGATGCCATCCTTGAGTTCAAAGCTGAACAGGGAGCCATAGCTGCGGAACAGGTCGCTCGCCAGCGCATGCTGCGGGTGCGACGCCAGACCCGGGTAATGCACGGCCGCCACGCGCGGATCGGCGGCCAGCATGGTGGCCAGGGCCAGGGCGTTCGAGCAGGTGCGGTCCATGCGCAAGGCCATGGTTTCCGCGCCGACGGCGATATGGTGCGCCGCTTCCGGCCCCAGCGAGGCGCCGAAGTCGCGCAAGGCCTTGGCGCGGATTTGCGCGATACCCCATTGCGCCGGCGCCGCCTTCTTGTAGTTCTCAAAGATGTTCGGATACTGCGTCCAGTCGAACACGCCCGTGTCCGTCAAGCTGCCGCCCAGCGCATTGCCGTGGCCGCCGATGGATTTCGTCAAGGCATTGACCACCAGGCCCGCGCCCACGGCTTTCGGGCGGAACAGATACGGCGTCGTCATGGTGTTGTCGACGATGTACAAGATGCCCTTCTCGCGGCACAACTCGCCGATCTTTGCCAGGTCGGCGATCTGCGTGCGCGGATTGGCGATGGTTTCCACGAACACGATGCGCGTGGCCGGCGTGATGGCGGCCGCCACGTTGGCCACCTCGGTGGCGTCGACGAACGATACATCGATGCCCTGCCCCGTCACCGTTTGCCACAGGCTGTTGGTGTTGCCAAACAAAAAGGCCGACGACACCACATGGTCGCCCGCGCGCAGCAGCGACTGCACCACGGCGCCGATGGCGCCCATGCCGGTGGCGAAGCACAGGGTGGCCACGCCATCTTCCATCTGGTTGACCTTGTCTTCCAGCGCGGACACGGTCGGGTTGCCCTGGCGGCCATAGCGGAAGCCCGGCTCCTTGCCCTGGAACACGGAAGCGAGCTGGCGCGCATCGCCATAGCCGAACGCGACGGAAGTGTGCACGGGCTTGTGCAGGGAGCCGTGCTCGATGCCCTTGCGGCGGTCGTTATGCAGGATGGTGGTGGTAAAGCCGTAGTTTTTTTTATCGTTCATGATCGCGGAGCAAAAAAAGCCCGGCGCTAGCCGGGCAAGATAATTACGCTTCTGTCGTGGCCAGGTTCAGGTTCAGCTGGGAACGCGGCGTATCTTCGGGCGCCGCCGCCTTCGGATGGTGGCGCGCATATTCCAGGCGGTCCAGGTATTCCTGCGACACGTCGCCCGTCACGTAGACGCCGTCGAAACACGAAGCCTCGAAGTTGACCAGGGCCGGGTTGACGTCGGCGATCGCCTGCTTCAGGGCGCCGATATCCTGGTAGACCAGGTAATCGGCCGTGATTTCGCGGCACACTTCTTCCGTCGTGCGGCCGTAGGCGATCAGCTCGTCGCGCGTCGGCATGTCGATGCCGTACACGTTCGGGTAGATGACCGGCGGCGCGGCCGAGGCGAAGATGACTTTCGTCGCGCCCGCTTCACGCGCCATCTGCACGATTTCACGGCTGGTGGTGCCGCGCACGATGGAATCGTCGACCAGCAACACGACTTTATCCTTGAACTCGGACGGGATCGCGTTGAGCTTCTGGCGCACGGATTTCTTGCGCGCCGCCTGGCCCGGCATGATGAAGGTACGGCCGATGTAGCGGTTCTTGATGAAACCTTCGCGGTACTCGATGTTCAGCGCCATGGCCAGTTGGATGGCGGCCGGACGCGAGGAATCGGGAATCGGCATGACCACGTCGATATGCACGCCGGGCAGTTCGGTGCGGATCTTCTCGGCCAGGTATTCGCCCATTTTCAGGCGCGTGGCGTATACGGAGGCGCCGTCGATGACGGAATCGGGACGGGCCAGGTAGACGAACTCGAACACGCATGGGTTCAGGCTGGCGTTGTCGGCGCACTGGGCGCTATGCAATTGCTTGTCGGCGTCGATAAAGACGGCTTCGCCGGGACCGATGTCGCGCACGAAGCGGAAGCCCATGCCTTCCAGGGCCACGGATTCGGAAGCGATCAGGTATTCGGGTCCCTGCTCCGTTTCATTGATGCCCAGGCACAGCGGGCGGATGCCGTGCGGGTCGCGGAAGGCCAGCAAGCCCACGCCGGCGATTTGCGCGACGGCGGCGTAGCCGCCCTTGACGCGGCGGTTCAGTACGGTAACGGCCTTGAAGATGGCTTCCGGGTCCAGGTTCAGGCCCGTCGTCGCTTCCTGGATTTCATGCGCCAGCACGTTGAGCAGCACTTCCGAATCGGAATCGGTATTGATGTGGCGGCGGTCGTTCTTGAACATTTCCAGCTTCAACTGTTCCCAGTTGGTCAGGTTGCCGTTGTGCGCCAGGGTGATGCCGAACGGCGCATTCACATAGAACGGCTGCGCTTCCTCTTCGCTCGACGAACCGGCCGTCGGATAGCGGCAATGACCGATGCCCGAATTGCCTTGCAGCGAACGCATGTTGCGCGTACGGAAGACGTCACGTACGAGGCCGTTGGCCTTGTGCATGGAAAACATACTGCTGTGATTGGTCGCAATCCCTGCCGCATCCTGACCGCGATGTTGCAGGAGCAACAATGCATCATAGAGCAATTGATTGACAGGTTGATGGGAAACGACGCCGACGATGCCACACATGGTGTGCTCCTAAACTGTGCTACTGATTTTAAAAAAAATTCAAAATTTCACATGCTGCGCGTAAGCGGCAGGCAGATAAGGCTTGATGGCGCGCGCGCCCTGCTCCGCGAGCGGGCTGAGCTGCGCGTTTTTCCAGAATGGCTGCTGCGGTATGGACGTCATGCCACACAAGATGACGGCGGTCAGCACGATCACAAGGCCCCGCGCCACGCCGAACAGGCTGCCCAGGGTGCGGTCGGCCAGGCTCAGGCCCGTCACCTTGACGAGGGCGTCGACCGTCATGGACAGCAATCCCATCAAAATGCGCACGCCGATGAACAGCACCACGAAGGCCAGCAACAAACGGATCGCTTCGCCCGGCACGGCTTCCGGCAGGAACTTCGCCAGGGTGGCGCCATAGGCGTTGGCAATGACGAACGCCACGACCCAGCTGACCAACGACAGTATTTCCTTGACCAGGCCGCGCATCATGCTGATCAGCACGGACGTCACCAGCACGAACAGCACCAGGTAATCGAAGATCGTCACGCGCGTTCAGCCTTGCAACATCACGCCGGTACCAGGCTGCCGCCCAGGCCCAGCTTTTGCAGCTTGGCGCGGGTCTTTTCGGCGTCTTCACGGCTGCCAAACGGCCCCACGCGCACGCGGATGCGCTCGCCCGCCGGGCTGGAGACTTTCTGCGTGTACGACTTGATGCCCGCTTCGCGCAGCTTGTCCTGCAATTCATCGACCTTGTCCTGCGTCGCCAGCGCCGCCACCTGCACCACGAACTTGCCGCTGCCGGCGTCGTGGGCCTTGTCTTGCGCTTTTTCTTGTGGCTTGTCTTGCGGCTTGCCTTCCAGGATAGCCAGCGCGCGCGCGGCATCGTCGGCCGATTGCGCCGGCTTGGCAGGCTTCGCTTCGGGCTTGGCTTCCGGTTTTACCTCATGCTTGGGTTCCGGCTTGGACTCGGGCTTGGGCTCGTGTTTCGGCTCCGGCTTGGCTTCGTGCTTCGGCTCGGATTTCGGTTCCGGTTTCGGCTCCACCTTGACAGGTTTCGGTTCGGGCTTGGGCTCGTGTTTCGGTTCCACGTAGGCCGGCTTGACCGGCGCAGGCTGGGCGGCGGCCAGCACGGGGGCCGGCGCCGCTGCCGGCTTGGCCGCGGGCGGCAGCGGCGCGTCGACGATTTCCTCGGACTGGTCCAGGCCATCCGCTGCGGCCCGGGCCGGAACGGCCGGCACGGGCGCCGGCGCAGGCACCGCCTTTTCCTTCGACGGAATGTCGATGGCGATATCGTTGAACGGCGCTTTCGGCTCGGAATCGAGCAGCATCGGCAAGCCGACGGCCACGCCCAGGGCCAGGGCGATGGCCCCGACCAGGCGGCGGCGTGCGCGCTTTTTTTCAGGCAAGACCGGGTCCGGCGCTTCCTTGCCGCCACGGCGCGAACCGCCACCACCGGAGGTGTTGGCGGCGCGCTTGCGGGTCGGCGACTGCGCTTCGCCAGGGACATAAAAGCCGCTGTCTTCGCCAGAGGATTCTTGCTTGTTTTTAAACAGTTTCGAGAACAAGCCCATGCGTGATTTTCAGTCGAGTGCGTTTCAGTGAAGTGAGGATTTTCGGGCCTTCATCACGCCGGCAACGGTGAGGAAAGAACCAAAGACCACAATTCTATCATTCTCACCGGCCCGGCTCATTGCATTTGCAAAAGCTTGTGCCGGATCATCGAAAATAGACACAGTATGCTCGCTGCTGTCGGGCTTATCTTCGAGCATGATCTGCACCTTGGCGGCCAGTTCGGAAGCCGTGGCCGCGCGCGGCGAAGGCAGGCCCGCCAGGCACCAGTGGTCGACGTGCTCGCTCATCGCGGCCAGCACGCCATCGATATCCTTGTCCTGCATGGAGCCGAACACGGCATAGGTGTACGGGTGGAAACCCATATTGCCCAGGTTCTGGTTCAGGGCCGACGCCGCGTGCGGGTTGTGCGCCACGTCGAGGATCACACTGGGGCGGCCAGGCAAGACCTGGAAGCGGCCCGGCAGCTCCACCGTCACGAGGCCCGTGCGCACTTCCTGCGCGCCCACGGGCAGTTTCAGCTTCAGCACTTCCAGCGCGGCCAGCACGGCCGTCGCATTGAGGATCTGGTTGGCGCCGCGCAAGCTCGGGTAGGCCAGCGAATTGCGGCGCTGCTCGCGCCCGCCGTAGTTCCACTGCTGCTTGTCGCCCGAATAGTTGAAATCGCGGCCCATCAGCCACAGGTCGGCGCCGATGGCCTCGGCATGGTCGATCAGCGACTGCGGCGGCACGGGATCGCTGCAGATGGCTGCCTTGCCCGGACGGAAGATGCCGGCCTTTTCAAAGCCGATCGCTTCGCGCGTGTCGCCCAGATAATCCGTGTGGTCGATATCGACGCTGGTGACGATGGCCACGTCGGCGTCGATCACGTTGACGGCGTCCAGGCGCCCGCCCAGGCCCACTTCGAGGATGGCCACGTCGAGCTTGGCCTGCGACAGCAGGTGCAGGATGGCCAGGGTGGTGAATTCGAAATACGTGAGCGGCGTGTCGCCGCGCACGGCCTCAACCGTCTGGAAGCTGGCGACGATCTGTTCGTCGCTGGCCATCTCGCCCAGCACGCGGGCGCGCTCGTTGAAGTCGAGAAAATGCGGCTTGATGTACAGCCCCACTTTGTAGCCGGCACGCAACAGCACGGATTCCAGCATGGCGCAGGTGGACCCCTTGCCATTCGTGCCCGCCACCATGATCACGGGACAGGTAAAAGCGAGCTGCATGCGTGCCTTGACGGCTTGCACGCGGTCCAGGCCCATATTGATCTGGGTTTCCGAATGGCGGTTTTCCAGCAGGGCGAGCCAGTCCGGCAAGGTGGTGGGGAGGTTTTGCATGGGAGACTTCTTGATGAGGAGACAGTGCGCGAGGCGCGGAGACGGTGTTGCGTGGCAACCGGGCGGATCCGCAGGACACCGCCCGGCCTGTTACGTTGGCGTTACGCCAAGACTTCCACAGCCTGGTTTTGCAGCAAGGCCAGCAGACGGGCGATTTCTTCGCGCATCTTGCGGCGGTCGACGATCATGTCGACGGCGCCCTTGGTGACGAGGAACTCGGCGCGCTGGAAGCCTTCCGGCAGTTTTTCGCGCACGGTGTTTTCAATCACGCGCGGGCCGGCAAAGCCGATCAGGGCTTTCGGTTCGGCGATGACCACGTCGCCCATGAAGGCGAACGAAGCGGACACGCCGCCCATGGTCGGGTCGGTCAGCACGCTGATGAATGGCAATTTCTTTTCGGACAGCTTGGTCAGCATGGCCGTGGTTTTCGCCATCTGCATCAGCGACAGCAAGCCTTCCTGCATGCGCGCGCCACCGGTGGCGGTGATGCAAATGAAAGGCACTTTCTGCTCCAGCGCGATCTGCGCGCCGCGCACGAAGCGCTCGCCCACGACGGAGCCCATGGAACCGCCCATGAATTCGAATTCGAAGCACGCCACGACCACTGGCAGGCTCATGATGGCGCCGCCCATGACGACCATCGCATCCGTCTCGCCCGTCGCTTCCATGGCGGACTTCAGGCGGTCCGGGTATTTCTTGCTGTCCTTGAACTTCAAGGTATCGACGGGCAGGATTTCCTGGCCGATTTCATAGCGGCCGCCCGCGTCGAGCAGGCTGTCGAGGCGTTCGCGCGCGCGGATGCGCATGTGGTGGTCGCATTTCGGGCACACGTGCAAATTCGATTCCAGATCCGTACGGTACAGCACGGCTTCGCACGACGGGCACTTGACCCACAGGCCTTCCGGCATGGTCTTGCGCGCGGCGGCATCTGAACGCTGGATGCGCGGTGGCAGCAGTTTTTCCAACCAACTCATATTTTCTCCTTGGGCCCTTGTAGGGGTAGCGTCGGTGGACGCCCCCGGCAGACGGTCAACGGCGACGCCCCGCGGGGCGCCACCCAAAATTTTATCTATTGCACAATAACAGGCAAATCAGTGGCCGAAGTGTAGCCGTTTATCGCCGGGCTGTCGAACTTTGCCGCCAACGCATCTTGCGTAAACGGCAAGCTTGCTCAGGCGTCCAGTGCGGCGCGGATGCTTGCCGTAAAGCTGCGCACGGCATCGACGGCGCCCCCTTCCGGCGCATTTTCTATCTCCTGGATGATGCGGCTGCCGATCACGACGGCGTCGGCCACCTTGGCAACGGCCTTGGCCGTGGCGCCATCGCGGATGCCGAAGCCCACGCCGATGGGTAATTTTACATGCTGGCGGATGGCCGCGAGGCGCTCTGCCACCTGTTCCGTATCAATGTTGCCGGCGCCCGTGACGCCTTTCAGCGACACATAATAGCTGAAGCCGCCGCCAACCTTGGCCACTTGCGCGATGCGCTCTTCCGTCGAGGTGGGCGCCAAGAGGAAAATCAGGTCGAGGCCCGCCGCGCGCATGGCGCCGGCAAATTCCTCGCACTCTTCCGGGGGATAGTCGACGACGATGGCGCCATCGGCGCCGGCCGCTTGCGCTGCATCAATAAACGCGGCACTGCCGATGCGTTCGATGGGATTGGCATAGCCCATCAGCACCACGGGCGTCGTCTGGTTCGTTTCACGGAACTGGCGCACATAGCCGAACACGTCGTGGATGCCGACATTGAATTTCAAGGCCCGTTCGCAGGCGCGCTGGATGACAGGGCCTTCGGCCATGGGGTCGGAAAACGGCACGCCCAGTTCCAGCACATCGGCGCCGCCCTCGACGAGCGCGTGCATGAGGGGCACGGTGGCGTCGGGGCCGGGGTCGCCGGCGGTGATGAAGGTGACCAGGGCGGTCTTGTTGTTGGATTTTAAATTGGCGAAGGTGGTGGCGATACGGGACATGGTGAGCTTTCTTTATCGGTGGAGGATGTCGGATTACGCGCTTGCGCGCTAATCCGACCTACGCGTTATTGAGAATTGACAGTTGTTTAACTGAAATTCAATCCCATGCGCTCCGCCACGGTATGCATGTCCTTGTCGCCACGGCCCGACAGGTTGGCCAGCACGATCTGGTCTTTCGGCAAGGTAGCCGCCAGCTTGGCCGCGTAGGCCAGCGCGTGCGACGATTCCAGGGCCGGGATGATGCCTTCGATATGGCAACAGTCGTGGAAAGCCTGCAGCGCCTCGTCATCCGTGATCGACACGTATTGCGCGCGGCCGGAATCTTTCAGCCACGCGTGTTCCGGGCCGACGCCCGGATAGTCCAGGCCGGCCGAGACGGAATGCGTCTCGATGATCTGGCCGTTGTCATCCTGCAGCAGATAGGTGCGGTTGCCGTGCAGCACGCCCGGGAAGCCGGCCGTCAGCGATGCCGAATGCTTGCCCGTGTCCAGCCCTTCGCCGGCCGCCTCCACGCCGATCAGTTTGACCTCTTTCTGGTCGATGTACGGGTAAAAGATGCCCATGGCATTCGAGCCGCCGCCGATGCAGGCCAGCACGTAGTCGGGCTGGCGGCCCGTCATTTCCGGCATCTGCACCAGGCATTCCTCGCCGATCACGGACTGGAAGTCGCGCACCATCATCGGATACGGATGGGGGCCGGCCACGGTGCCGATGATATAAAAGGTGTTTTCGATGTTGGTGACCCAGTCGCGCATGGCTTCGTTCAGCGCGTCCTTGAGGGTCTTCGAACCCGATTCGACGGGCACGACGGTCGCGCCCAGCAATTTCATGCGGTACACGTTCTGCGCCTGACGCTTGACGTCTTCGCTGCCCATGTAGACCACGCATTCGAGGCCGAAGCGGGCGCAGATGGTGGCCGTGGCCACGCCGTGCTGGCCGGCGCCCGTCTCGGCGATGATGCGCGGCTTGCCCATGCGCTTGGCCAGCAGGGCCTGGCCGATCACGTTATTGATCTTGTGCGCGCCCGTGTGGTTCAAGTCTTCGCGCTTGAAATAGATTTGCGCGCCGCCCGCCATCTGGGACCAGCGCTTGGCGTGGTAGATGGGCGACGGGCGGCCGACGAAGTGCTTCAGCTCGTAGCGGAATTCTTCCAGGAATTCCGGATCGGCGCTGTAGCGCGCATAGGCGTCCTTCAGCTCGGCCAGCGCATGCGTGAGCGTTTCGGCCACGAAGGAGCCGCCGTACGGGCCGAAATGGCCGCGCAGGTCGGGAAACGGGTAATCGGTGGCGTGGAACAATGCGGCGGCTGCGCCGGGCGCTGTGGTATGGTCATTCATGGTGGTTTCCTCTGGCAATGATGGCATCGGCATCCCCCACCGCGGCGATGAACGCGCGGACTCGGGATGCGTCCTTGATGCCCTTGGACGCTTCGACACCACTGCTGATGTCGACGGCGTAAGGGCGCACGCGCACCACTGCGTCAGTCGCGTTTTGTACGCTCAAGCCACCACTTAAAACGACCCGAGGCGCGAGTTCTTCTGGAATGAGGGACCAATCGAATACCTTTCCTGCACCGCCATACGCATCCACATAGGTATCGAGCAAGAGGCTCGAGAACAAGGGGCTGGCGGCGCGATAGCGCTGTTCGTATTCTAGCAAATCTTCAAAGCTGGTGTCGGGTTTGACGCGGAACACTTGCGTAAACGGCGTCTGCACGGCGCCGGCGAGCGCCGCGCTGTGCTCGGGCGTCTCGTCGCCGTGAAATTGCAGCAGCGACAAGGGCGCCACGGCCCGGGTCGCCCGCACTTCTTCCACGGATGCATTGACGAACAGGCCCACCGTCGTCACATACGGGGGAACGGCGGCGATCAAGCTGGCGGCCTGCCCGGGCGTCACGTAACGGGGGCTTTTCGGATAAAACACGAAGCCGATGGCGTCGGCACCCGCCGCCACGACAGCCTGGATGTCTTCGACGCGGGTCAGGCCGCAGATCTTGATGCGTGTGCGTGGCATGGCTATCCTTTATTGATGCAGATCAAAACCAGGGCAAGGCGCTGCTGCTGTCTTGCGGTAATTCCCATTTCGGATCGTAATCGATCTGCGCCAGATACAAGCCGTCCGGCATGAAGGTGGGCGCCGCCGCGTGGCGATCCTTACTTTCAAGCAAGTGCCCGAGCCAGTCCGGCTTTTCCCGTCCCGTGCCGATATACACGAGCGAACCGACCAGGTTGCGCACCATGTGGTGCAGGAAGGCATTGGCCGTAATGGTGAAAATCACACAATCACCGCGCCGCTCGATGCGGATGTCGTGCATCAGCTTGACAGGCGACTTGGCCTGGCATTGGGCGGCGCGGAAGGCCGTGAAATCGTGCCAGCCCAAGAGCGGCTGCACGGCTTGCCGCATCAGTTCCACGTCCAGCGGACGGAAAAAGAAACCGGCGCGCCCTTCCACCAGCGGCGAACGGGTGGCGTTGTTATACAACACATAATGATAAGTACGCGCGCGGGCGCTGAAACGGGCGTGGAAAAAGTCATTGACCGTCGGATCGCCTTCGAGTTCCTTGGCCCAGCGCACGGCGATCGATTTCGGCAGGAAGGCGTTGACGCCGCGCACCCAGGAGTGCACGTCGCGGTTCAGTTCCGTATCGAAATGCACCACTTGCTCAAGCGCATGCACGCCCGTGTCCGTGCGGCCGGCGCAGGTGGTGGCTAGGCGCACGCGGGCAAACTGCTCCAGCGCGTTTTCCAGCTGGTCCTGCACCGTCTGCCCATCTTCCTGTTTCTGGTATCCGTGCCAGGCCGTGCCATCGTACTGCAGGCCGAGGACGATACGCTTGAATGGCGTTGCTGTCGTAATATTTTGCATCGAAGCATTATACCGGCGCAAAGGCGGCCCCGCCTCCCGGCCACACAAGCGCCTGAGACGGCATTCAGGGCCAGGCGCGCGGTCGAAGACAGTACGAATAGTACGGCGAGACCGTGCAACGCCGCCATGGACGTCGTATCAGGTGCTTAGCTCAGCAAAGCTCGCATGGTATTCGCCTTGGCAACCTGCTCTTCGCTGCCGCCCTTGATGACCTCATCGATCAGCTCGCGCGCGCCTTCCTTGTCGCCGATTTCCTGGTAAGCGATCGCCAGGTCCAGCTTGGTATCCATTTCCATGTGGATGGCCGACAGCGGGTCGTCCACGCCCACGCTGGCCGTCTTGCCGTCGTTGAGGTCCAGGTCGATGCCGGACAGATCGAACTCTTGCGCAGGCGGGATGGCCTCCGGCAAGGTGGCCGGCGCCTGCGCATCGTCGAACAGGCTGTCGATCGACGGTTCGGCCGCCGCGACGGGAGCGGCAGCCGGCGCCACGGGTTCGTCGAGGTCGAAATGGGCCAGGTCCACGTCTTTCAACGGATCAGGCAATGGCGTCAAGCCGGCGCCCACGCCATTGACGGGGCCGGCAGGCGGCTCCAGGTCCAGGCCGAAATCCATGCTGGCGTCATACTGCACATCGTGCGCATCGTGCGTATCGTGCGCGGCCGGCTGCGGCTTGCTGTCCGGCCCCGGCATGACGATCGGGTCGCTGGTGGAAACGGGCTCGAAATCGAGGCTGTCGAGGTCAAAATCGAGGGGATCGCGCGCATCGCGGGCCGCCACGGAGGCCACCGGCTCGGCCGGCGCCAGGTCGGCCAGCGGCGCAGGAACCGGCAAATCGTCGGGCAAGTCCATGCTCTGGCCATGCACGTCGCCACCGGCACCCTTGCTCAGGCTGACCACGGCGTCGTCTTCCGTATCGCCATACAGGGGGTTGGTGGGATCGAGCGCCAGGCCCAGCGCGGCCGCCTGCGGCCACTCTTCGCCCTGGCCCCGCGTCAGGCTGTACAGCTCGCTGGCCTGGTCTTCAAACGCGCGCACGTCGTTGCGGGCCGAATAGATTTCCAGCAGCTTCAGGCGGGCCGCATGGCGCTCCGGGTGGATGCGCAAGGCTTCCTTGAGGATATCTTCCGCCTGGCCATCGCGGCCATAGGCGATATACACGTCCGCTTCGGCGACCGGGTCGGTTTCATTCGCGTCGAGCATGCTGGCGCCCGCCGCCGCGGCCACGCCGGCAGCGGCGGCGCCCGTACCGAACAGATGGTTGCTCGCTTCGGACTGCTGGTCTTCCGGCGCCAGGCCGGACGGCGGCGCGACGGGTGGCTCCGGCTCGAACACGGGAGCCACGCTCTCCGGCGCGGGCGGTGCATCCTTGCGGCGGCGCGCGACCACCAGCGCCGCCACGGCGGCCAGCAGCGCGGCGAGGCCGATGCCGATGGCGCCCAGGTGGTCATTGATCTTGTCGGTAATCGTCGGTTCCAGCGGCGACGGTTTCTTCACCAGCGGCACCGGTTTCGCCTTGGGCACGGGCGGCTGCGCCTCGGCCGGCGCGCTGGCGATGGCGCTGGCCGCTGCGCTGGCAGCGGCCTCGGCCGGTTTGGCCGGCGCCGGGGCGCTCTTGTCGGCCATGGCCTTGCTCTTGACCGCCATCAACTTTTCCAGGTCGCTGACGTTCTTTTCCAGCTCCTTGACGCGGGCAGCGGCTTCATCGACCTGTTTCGCCTTGGCGATCTTGTCTTCCTCGCTGGCGACGGCGCTCTTGCCGGCCGACTTGGCCGCCGGCTCCGCCTTCGACAGTTTCAGCTTGTCTTGCGACTCGCTCACGGCCGTCGGCTTTTCCTGCACCTTGGTCGCACCGATCTTGCCGGCCGTGCTTTGCGTCGCTTGCGCGGCCTTGGCCGGCTTGCTTTGCGACACCTGACCTGCCAGCTTGTTGCGGTAGGCTTCGAAATCGATGGCGTGCGCCGTCACGATGCCCTTCGCTTCAGCCGCACCGGTGGCGCGCACGGCGTCCGCGCCCGGCACGGCGAGGATGCGCCCGGCCTGCATGCGGTTCATGTTCTCGCCCTTGAAGGCGTCGGGATTGGCGCGGTACAGGGCGACGAGCATCATGTCGAGCGACACGCCCGAAGGCTTCAGTTCGCTGGCGATGCGGCTCAGGGTGTCGCCCGTCTTGACCTTGTATTCCCCGGCCGGTTTTTTCGCCGCAACTGGCGCAGCATCGGCCGCCGGCTTGGCCTTGCCCGGCTCGACTGGCGCCGTCACTTGCGCGCCGCGCGTCTGGCGCGCTTCCGGCGTGTCGAGCACGAATGCGTATTCGCGCACCTGGCGACCGCTCTTGCCGCTCAATTCCAGCAAGAGATCCACCATGGGCTCGGCCACCGGCTGCGCCGAGCTGATGCGGATGAAGGGCTTGCCATTGCGGTTTTCCACGGCAAACGTCAAGGCGTTCAGCGCGGGATTGAATTCCACGTTGGCCTGGCGGTAGGCCTCCGGCGGCGCCAGCTTGGCCAGCAGGCTGGCTGCCTCGCCTGGCTTGACGGCCGATAATTCGACCTCGGCGCGCAGCGGCTGGCCGGCGGCGGACAGCACCGTGATCTTGCCCAGCTCGGCTGCGGATGCCGCCGGTGACAATAACACCGCGCAGGCGACAGCGCTGCTGAGCGTTTTGATGGCAAGGGAGGCGACCCGGGGACGAGTGTGTACAGGCATAGTTGGCGGCATCTTAGTTGACATGGGAAAACTGTTACTTTTCCAGAGGTATCAACATATCATCATGCCCAGAGCTATGCAAGCTCCGCATGGTTGAGCCTTGACGGGTCCGGCACGAAAAAAAAGCCGGGAAAACAGCCCCGGCTTGATCTGCATCAGCAATTGATTGCTGATTTATGGCTGTTACGCATCCAACAAAATACGCAGCATGCGGCGCAGCGGCTCGGCCGCGCCCCACAGCAGCTGGTCGCCCACGGTGAACGCGGACAGGTATTCACCGCCCATGCTCATCTTGCGCACGCGGCCGACGGGAATCGTCAGGCTGCCCGTGACGGCCGCCGGCGACAGGTCGCGCACGGACGCTTCGCGCGTGTTCGGCACGAATTTCACCCATTCATTGTTGCTGGCGATGATGTCGTTGATTTCATCGAGCGGCACGTCTTTCTTCAGCTTGATGGTCAGCGCCTGCGAATGGCAGCGCATGGCGCCGATGCGCACGCACAGGCCGTCGACGGGAATTTCCTTGGTGCCAAAGTCGATGCCGCGGCCCAGGATCTTGTTCGTTTCCGCGCCCGCCTTCCACTCTTCCTTCGACTGGCCGTTGCCCAGGTCCTTGTCGATCCATGGAATCAGGTTGCCGGCCAGCGGCGCGCCGAATTGCTTGATTTCGTCCGGGGAATAGCCGTGCTGGGTGGCCAGCACCTGGCGGTCGATTTCCAGGATGGCGGAAGCGGGGTTTTCCAGCAAGGCCTTGACAGCGCTGTTGATGGTGCCAAATTGCGTCAGCAGTTCGCGCATGTGCTGCGCACCGCCGCCCGAAGCCGCCTGGTAGGTCATCGACGTCATCCAGTCGATCAGGTCGTGCTGGAACAGGCCGCCCAGGCCCATCATCATGCACGACACGGTGCAATTGCCGCCGATGTAGTTCTTGACGCCCTTGCCCAGCGCATCCTTGATGACGTGCAGGTTGACGGGGTCGAGCACGATGACGGCGTCTTTTTCCATGCGCAGGGTCGAGGCCGCATCGATCCAGTAGCCGTTCCAGCCGCTAGCGCGCAGCTGCGGGAACACAAAGCTCGTGTAGTCGCCGCCCTGGCAGGAAATGATGATGTCGCACTTGGACAGTTCGGCGATGTTGTTGGCATCCTTGAGGATGGTTTCATTCTTCGCCATGGCCGGCGCGGCGCCGCCCGTGTTCGACGTCGTGAAAAACACCGGTTCGATGTGGGCGAAATCGCCCTCTTCCTGCATGCGCTGCATCAGGACTGAACCGACCATACCGCGCCAACCTACCAAGCCAACTAATTTCATTACCATTCCTCAAGATGAGACGGCGACTGCCGTCATTGAAATATTTTATCCTAATGCACGTACTACGGCATCGCCCATGGCCTCGGTACCGACCAACGTGGTGCCCGCCTCGTGGATGTCGGCCGTGCGCAGGCCCTGCGCCAGCACCTGCTTGACGGCGCCCTCGATGCGGTTTGCCTGCTCTTCGCGGTTGAGCGAATAGCGCAGCATCATGGCGGCCGACAAGATCGTCGCCAGCGGGTTGGCGATGCCCTTGCCCGCGATATCGGGCGCCGAACCGTGCGACGGCTCGTACAGGCCCTTGTTGTTGGCGTCCAGCGAAGCGGACGGCAGCATGCCGATCGAGCCCGTCAGCATGGCGGCCGCGTCCGACAGGATGTCGCCGAACATGTTGCCGGTCACCATGACGTCGAATTTCTTCGGCGCCCGCACCAGCTGCATGGCCGCGTTATCGACGTACATATGATCGAGCGCCACATCGGGGTATTCCTTGTGCACGTCGATGACGATGTCTTTCCAGAACTGGAAGGTTTCCAGCACGTTCGCCTTGTCCACGCTGGTCAGGCGCTTGTCGCGCTTTTGCGCCGCCTGGAACGCCACGTGGGCGATGCGGCGGATTTCGCCTTCCGCATAGCGCATGGTGTCGAACCCTTCGCGCTGGCCCTTGAACGGACCGTCCGGACACTCGCGCACGCCGCGGGGCTGGCCGAAATAGATGTCGCCCGTCAATTCGCGGATGATCAAAATATCCAGGCCGGACACCACTTCCGGCTTCAGGGTCGAGGCGCCCGCCAGTTCCGGATACAAGATGGCCGGACGCAGGTTGGCGAACAGGCCCAGGTTCTTGCGCAGGCCCAGGATCGCCTGTTCCGGACGGAACTGGCGCTCGAGGTTGTCGTACTGGTAGTCGCCGACGGCGCCGAACAGCACGGCATCGGCCGCTTTCGCCAGGGCCAGGGTGCCTTCCGGCAAGGGGTGGCCATGGGCCGCATAGCCGGCGCCGCCCACGGGCGCCGTTTCCAGCTCGAACGATTCGCCCAGCACATTCAAGACCTTGACGGCTTGCGCGACGATTTCAGGACCGATGCCGTCGCCGGGTAAGATTGCAATTTTCATGGAATGATCTTTAGATAACGTTGGCCAGCCAAGGCTGATTGGTCAAATGCCGTTCTTCGAAGGCGCGGATATCGTCGGCGTGGCGCAGGGTCAGGCCGATATCGTCGAGCCCATTCATCAGGCAATATTTGCGGAAGGCATCGATCTCGAACGGATACGAGACGGAACCGTTGCTGGTGCGCACGCACTGCTGTTCCAGGTCCACCACCAGCTTGTAGCCGGGGAAGGCCTTGACTTCATTGAACAGGTGCTCGACCTGGCTTTCCGACAGCACGATGGGCAGCAAGCCGTTCTTGTAGCAGTTATTGAAGAAGATGTCGGCAAACGAGGGCGCGATGATGGCGCGGAAGCCATACTGGTCCAGCGCCCACGGCGCGTGTTCGCGCGAGGAGCCGCAGCCGAAATTCTTGCGCGTGAGCAAGATCGAGGCACCCTGATAGCGCGACTCGTTGAGCACGAACTCGGGGTTCAGCGGGCGGCGGCTGTTGTCCTGGCCCGGTTCGCCATGGTCGAGGTAGCGCCATTCGTCGAACAGGTTGGGGCCGAAGCCGCTGCGGTGGATCGATTTCAGGAATTGCTTCGGGATAATCGCGTCGGTGTCGACGTTGGCGCGGTCCAGCGGGGCGACCAGGCCTTCGTAAATCGTAAATTTATCCATGCTGTTTCTACTCGGTAAGACGCGCGGCGCGGGGCGCCGCCACGTCACGGTTTATTTTCCGCCGGCGCCAGTGACGACCTGGCCGACTTTCTGCACATCGCGGCCGATGCCGGAGACGGTGTTGCAGCCGGACAAGATGACGGTGGCGATGAGGAGGGCGAAGAGTTTTTTCATGATGAGTTCGTATGCGTATGTTTGAGAAAGCCGGAAGCGTCAGTGTAACCCAGCGGCTTAAAGCTGGGGTCAGTCCTTACGGATCGGAATTTTTCTCACTGAAAAAAATTCCCCCGGCGGGTCTGACCCCTGATTTCCGCTGCGTTGCCACGCAGATCTTCAGCTTATCGCAATCCCCGCACGTCGACAAAGTGGCCCGCGATACCGGCCGCCGCCGCCATCGCGGGCGACACCAGGTGGGTACGACCGCCCTGCCCTTGCCGGCCTTCGAAGTTGCGGTTCGACGTGGACGCGCAGCGCTCGCCCGGTTCCAGACGGTCCGCATTCATGGCCAGGCACATGGAACAGCCCGGCTCGCGCCACTCGAAGCCGGCATCCTTGAAGATGCGGTCGAGTCCCTCGCGCTCGGCCTGGTCTTTCACCAGGCCGGAACCGGGCACCACCAGCGCCAGGGTCACGTTCGAGGCGCGGTACTTGCCGCGTACCACGGCGGCGGCCGCGCGCAGATCCTCGATGCGCGAATTGGTGCAGGAACCGATGAAGACCTTGTCGATGCGGATGTCCGAGATCGGCGTGTTCGGCTTCAGCGCCATGTAGACGAGCGCCTTTTCGATGGCGTCGCGCTTGACGCTGTCTTTCTCATTGTCCGGATCCGGCACGCGGCCATCGATGCCGACCACCATCTCGGGCGAGGTGCCCCAGGTCACTTGCGGCTCGATCTCTTGCGCGTTAAGCGTGACGACGAGGTCGAAGCGGGCGCCCGGGTCCGAATGCAGGGTGCGCCAGTAGGCGACGGCGCGTTCCCAGTGCGGGCCGGCCGGCGAAAACGGACGGCCCTTGACGTAATTGATGGTGGTGTCGTCGACGCCGATGATGCCGGCGCGCGCGCCCGCCTCGATGGCCATGTTGCACACCGTCATGCGGCCTTCCATCGACAGGGCGCGGATGGCCGAGCCGCCGAACTCGATACAGTAACCGGTGCCGCCGGCCGTGCCGATCTTGCCGATGATGGCCAGCACGATGTCCTTCGCCGTCACGCCCGCCGGCAGAGCGCCGTCGACCTGCACCAGCATGGACTTCGATTTCTTTTGCAGCAAGGTCTGCGTGGCCAGCACGTGTTCCACTTCGGACGTGCCGATGCCGTGCGCCAGCGCGCCGAACGCGCCGTGCGTGGATGTGTGCGAATCGCCGCACACGACCGTCATGCCGGGCAGGGTCGCGCCCTGTTCGGGGCCGATCACGTGCACGATACCCTGGCGCTTGTCGTTCATATTGAAGTAGGTCAAGCCGTAGTGCTTGGCGTTCTTATCCAAGGTTTCCACCTGCAGGCGCGAGACGGGATCAAGAATGCCGTCGACCCGGCTGGTGGTGGGCACGTTATGGTCGGCCACGGCCAGGTTGGCGGAAATGCGCCACGGCTGGCGACCCGCCACGCTGAGGCCATCGAAGGCTTGCGGGCTGGTGACTTCGTGCAGCAAGTGCCGGTCGATGTACAAAATTGTCGTGCCATCATCTTCGGCCCGAACAACGTGGGATTCCCAGAGTTTGTCGTAAAGCGTCTTCATCATGATTTATGCAGCGTTGCCACAGCCTGTAGTAAGTGATCAAGTGATACCAGGTCATACGGTGATCCACAAGGATTATGCCATATATTGGACGACACAGAACCGAAACAGGCAAAAGCGTGGGATTGGCGATACAAAGTTTGGCTACATTGTTGGATATGAGCTGGAAATTGCCGATATCGGCATATCGGCGACATGGCGGCCCCATCTGCGTGCAGGCCGCCGAACGAGCCACGGCGCGGCCAGGAATTGATACTTTTTCTTTAATTTTTCGTGTATTGTATTTCGACAACAATTTCAGGAAAGACTGTACTGATGAGACTGTGTTTTTTTGCCGCCACGCTCCTGGCTACTTTGACAGTCAGCCATACGCAAGCGGCCACACCGGGCGAGACCTGCCTGCAGGACTTGCGCGTCCTTCCCGCCTTTTTGCTGGAAAACGATACTGGCGCGCGCCAGCATCTGGCACAAAAAGGTCAAGCGTATTTCGATCAGGCATTGGCCAGCGCCAGCACCGCGGCGGCCAGGGTGAACGATGAGGCTGCCTGCAATACGGCACTGTCCGGTTACCTGAGCCAGTGGCGCAAAGGCCACCTGCAGATCATGCCGACCGGTGCGCTGAAGCATACGACACCAGTTGCAGCACCATCCTCAACCGCCGCGCCAACGGCCACCACCGATGACAGGGCGCCATCGCTGCAGCTGCTGTCGCCGCATACGGCGCTGCTGACCTTACCGAGTTTTTTCCCCGGGTACGCCGGGCTCATCACTGATTTACTGGAAAGCAAGCGCGACGAACTGGCCAGCCGTCGAAACTGGATTATCGATGTGCGGCGCAACGACGGCGGCAGCGACAGCACATATGCGCCCTTGCTGCCATGGCTAGCTTCAGGCGAGAGCGTCAATATCGGTGGTGAATGGCTGTCCACGCCGGCCAATATCGCCAGCCAGGAAAACATCTGCGCGCTGTACGCTCCAGGCGATGCCACCTGCACGAAATATATGGCACTGGCCGTCACCCGCATGCGCAGCGTGCAGCCCGGCCAGTTCGTGGCGCAAAGCACCAACGGGCCTGTCAGCTATGCGAGTGTGTCTGGCCAGGCAGTACAGCCGTCCAGGGTGGCGGTACTGGTCGACCGCGACTGCGCCAGCTCCTGCGAAGAATTCCTGCTGGCGGCGCGGCAAAGCTTTCATGTGAAATTGATCGGCCGCAACAGCGGTGGCGCGCTCGATTATTCGAACCTGCGCATGCAATCCCTGCCTTCAGGCCTGCGCCAGTTGGCCTACGCCACCTCGCGCTCGGCCCGCCTGCCGCAGCTGCAGGTGGACCTGGGCGGCATCATGCCCGACATCTACCTGCCGCCGCCGAAGGACGAGGCGGAGCGCGCCCAGGAAATCGTGCGCGTGCAGCGCTGGCTGGAAGGCGGCACGCTGCGACCGGACGGCGCATAAAAAAAGCCCGCTGCGCAATCTCCGCAGCGGGCTTGATTTTTCCAAGCAGAGCTTACGCCGCCATGCGTACCGTGCCGCGGCAGCCGTCCATCAGGAAGGACAGTCCCACCACCAGCACCAGTTCGCCTTCGGCCGAGCGGGCCGTACCCGTGATGCCTTCCACGGTGATGGCCGTCATCGGCTTGATCACCAGGTCGGCCGTGCCATCGACGGCTGCGACGGCCAGGATATACGGCTGTGGCGCGGCGACGACGATGCCGACGCGCTCGCTGCACGATTCGTAGCCCAGGGCGCCGGCCAGCGACCGCACGGGCAATGGACGGCCCTGGTCTTTCAGCACGGGCGCGCCGCCCACTTCCATGAAGGTTTCCGGCAATTCGACGACGCGCTGCACCACGGCCATCGGCAGCGCCAGCGCGGCGCCCGAGGTCGACACCAGCATGGTCGGCACGATCGACAGTTCGATCGGCAGGCGGATGGCAAACTTGGTGCCCTTGCCCAGCATGGATTCGATGTGGATGGCGCCGCGGTTTTTCTCCACGGCCGTCTTCACCACGTCCATGCCCACGCCGCGTCCGGAAACGCTGGACGCCACTTCCTTGGTCGAGAAGCCTGGCAGGAATACCAGCTGGAAGCATTCGTCGTTGCTCAACTGCGCGTTTTCGCTGATCAAGCCCTTTTGCTGGGCCTTGCTGCGCAAGAAGACCGGGTCCATGCCCTTGCCGTCATCCTGCAGCACGATCATGACGCTGTTGGCCTCTTGCCAGGCTTTCAGCGAAATATACGATTTGGCGGGCTTGCCGGCGGCCAGGCGCGCTTCCGGCGATTCGACGCCATGGTCGAGCGAGTTGCGCAGCATGTGCACGAGCGGATCGTACAGGCTGTCCACCACGACGCGGTCGACTTCCGTCTCCGCGCCCTCGATGGTCAGCTCGACGTCCTTGCCCAGGTCTTTCGCCAGTTCGCGCACCAGGCGCGGGAATTTCTGGAACAAACGGCCCACTGGCTGCATGCGCGTGGCCAGGGTGGCCCGCTGCAGTTCCGTCGAGTAGCGCGAGGCGCGTTCCAGGGTTTCCGCCAGGGTCGCCATCAGGGTGGCGGCCTGGCCTTCGAATTTGAATTGCAGCAGGCGCTCGAGCAGCACGGCAGCCTGGTTGGCGGCCTGCACGGATTCGCCGGCCACTTCCAGCAGCGCGTCGAGCTTGACGGCGTCGACGCGGATGCTGTCTTCCTTGACGGGCGCGGCATGGCGCACTTCCGGACGTTCTTCGCGGCGTTCCGCGCCATCCCAGGCCTTGGCGGCCGGCTTGGCGGCAGCGGCAGGCGCGGCGGCCACGGCGGCTGGCGCAGCAGCGACGGCGGACACGGGTGCCGCAGCGATCTGGCTGGCGGCCGGCACGACGGCGTTGTACATCGCCTCCCAGTCCAGGCCATCGGCGCTGGCCGTGGAAACGGCGGCGGCAGCGGCCGGCGCGGCGACAACGACTTCGGCGACCTCGGCAACGGCCACGGCCGCTTCCGCCACCACGGCGGCGGCCGGCGCAGGCGCATCCATGCCCTTGCCTTCGATGGCGTTCGTCAGGATGTGTTCCAGCTCTTCCGGCATGGCCGGCAAGCTTTCCGGCGCGGCGCCATTGGCCAGTTCCGTCAGCTGGTCGGCCACGAAACCGGAAGCTTGCAGCGCCGCCTCGATGGCGATCGGGGTCACGGGCGCGGCGCCCGTGCGCAAGGCGTCGAACAGGTTTTCCGTCAGATGGCAGGCCGCCACCAGCGCGGGCAGGCCCATGAAGCCGGCG
Organism: Janthinobacterium sp. GW821-FHT03C10; assembly: GCF_059420865.1. Lineage (NCBI taxonomy): Bacteria > Pseudomonadati > Pseudomonadota > Betaproteobacteria > Burkholderiales > Oxalobacteraceae > Janthinobacterium > Janthinobacterium sp. GW821-FHT03C10. Next base: position 38,908 of record NZ_JBWKUN010000007.1, read on the forward strand.
CCGCCCTTGATGGTGTGGAAGGAACGAAACACGGCATTCAGTGTTTCCTTGTTGTCAGGATCGCGCTCGAGGCGCAATAAGTGCTCTTCAACATTAACCGCAAGATCCATCGCCTCAACGACGAAATCCTTGAGCATATCGTCCATTAGAATCCCAAATCCGCAAGAAGGTCGTCTACATTATCCTGGTCCAGCGCCACCGACGGCACGGAGGGGCCCTGCATCAGCGGCGCATCCTGCTTCTGTGCCAGCTTTTCGCGCACCTCGGCCGGCGCGTTGTCGCGCAGCAGCTGAGCCAACTCGTGCTCTACCGTCTTGGTGATGTTGACTACTTTTTTGATCAGCTGGCCCGTGATGTCCTGGAAGTCCTGCGCCATCATGATTTCCAGCAAGCGCGCTTTTTCCGCTTCCGTCGCTTCGGCAACGGCTTGCGCGAACTGGCGCGAATCGCCGGCCAGGGCCTTGAATTCTTCCAGGCTCAGCTTGCCGTCGAACAGGGCCGTCCAGCGGCCATCCATGTCCTTGGCTTTCTTCGACAGCACATCCTGCGCCGGCATGCCTTCGTCGAGCGTGTTCAAGACCTTGTTGGCGGCCTGCTCCGTCAGGGTGGCGACATACTCCAGGCGGTCCTGGGCGTCGACGATCTGCGACGACGCTTCCGTCAGTGCCTTGTCGTAGCCCAGTTCGCGCAGCGAATCGTGCAGCAGGCGCACAATGCCGCCCAGGCGCTCGAACATCGGCTTGTCGGACTGGTCGACGGGATCGGCCGCGTCGCCGGGCGCGTCGGCGCTGGCGGCGGGCGCCGCTTCCGGCGCGGCGGCCACGGGCGCCGCTGCGGCTGCCGGCACGGCGGCGCTGGCCGACACGGAGTCGAACAGCGCGTCGAAATCGTCGTCCGCAATCACGGCGGGAGCGGGCGCGGCGGCAGGTGCGGGCTGAGCCGCGGCCGCACTTTGCGCAGATACTTCATCGAATAATGCATCGAAATCATCAGCGGCGTTGGTCATATCCCTGCTTCTCCATAATTTGTCAAAATTCCGCCTGAACTGTGCGTTTTACAGACTGATACCCGCAATTTCTCGATTAAGATGATTTGAGGCAATACCGCTGCGATGGTGCGAGTGTAGCAGGGCGCCGCCCTGTTGGTAAATCTCAAAACGCGCTTCCTGGTGCAAAGCTGCTGCATAAGAGCTTTTCCACCAGGAAATAACTGTTCCTGCTGTTGTATTTTGAAATACTACCATTGGCGTGCGTGCAAGACCACGCGCCGCACAAGAAATCCTGCCTGCGGGCGCCTGCGCAACAGCGCCGCATCGATATCGTTGCAGCCAAATACGATCTTTCTGCCAATGTTGTCTATACTGAAGGTGCAGTTGTGTTGATAATTATCAAGTCTTTACATGAATACAATGCTGCCGCCGCGTCTACAATAAGAGGCGTTGCGCGCGCCGAGTCACCGCCAAAGGAGCTGCCATGTATAAGAAAATTCTGATCGCCACGGACGGCTCCACCGTCTCCAACTTGACGGCCTGTGCCGGCGTTGCCTTTGCCGAACAGATGCACGCCGACATCCTTGCCTTGTACGTGGCGCCCGAATACCAGTACCCGGTGTACATCGAGATCATTCCGCCAAGCTATCCCAGCGAAGAGGAATACCGCATCGCCATGCGCAAGGCGGGCGCCGACCACTGGCAGCCCATCCTCGACGCCGCCGCCAAGCGGGGCCTGGAAGCGACGGGCTTGACGGCCTTTTCCGACAGCCCGGCCCTGAAAATCGTGGAAGTGGCGCAATTGCAGCATTGCGACCTGATTTTCATGGGCTCGCACGGCCGCAGCGGCTGGGGGCAGTTGCTGCTGGGCAGCGTCACCAATAAAGTGCTGTCGCACTCGAAATTGCCGGTGCTCGTGCATAGGCTGATCAAGGAACCCGCAACGAAATAAACGGTCACATGGCCACGGGGGCCGCCGCTGCCGGCACATGAAGTAAAAGGCAAACTTGCGGCCATTTCAGTTAAAATGACAACATTTCTCGTTTCTCAACATATGATTGTCCGGCGACGGACACCCTCCAGATTGCCCGCCTATGATACGTATTGTGATTGCCGACGACCACACCATCATGCGAGAAGGATTGAAGCGCATCCTTGACGGCGCGCCGGACATCGATATCGTGGGTGAGGCCATCGACGGCTTTGAAGTGCTCAACCACGTACGCCAGGGCGGCTTCGACCTGTTGCTGCTCGACCTGTCGATGCCGGGCCGCAGCGGTGTCGACCTGATCCGGCAAATCCGCAGCGAGGCGCCCAAGCTGGCCATCCTGATCCTCACCATGCACGAGGAAGAGCAATATGCGGTGCGCGCCATCCGCGCCGGGGCGCAAGGCTATCTGACCAAGGAAAGCGCGGGTACCCAGCTCGTGGGCGCCATCCACAAGGTGGCGTCGGGGCGCCCCTACATCAGCGCCGAGGTGGCCGAGCAGCTCGTGCTCAACATCATGATGCCGAATGAAAGCTTGCTGCACAAACAGTTGTCGGACCGCGAGTTCGAAGTGTTTTCCCTGCTGGTGGCGGGCAAGTCGATCACGGAAATCGCCAACAACCTGCACCTGAGCGTCAAGACGGTGAGTACGCACAAGACGCGCATCATGCAAAAAATGGGCATGAGTTCGCTGTCGGAAATGGTGCAGTATGCCGTGGCGCACCGCCTGCTCTCCCCCTTCAAGACGTAAGCCCCGCGACGCGCGCCCGCGCGTCCTCTGTAGGAACAATCCTACCCTCCCTACCGTAGCTCTTACTCCCATATTCAGCCACTGCTGATATTAATTGCATACGGTTGTTGGCATACTGAAACCAGTAATCAAGTTGCTGGGAAGTTATTTCATCACACAGCAAGTCGTCAGCGAATTGAGCTTTACCTGCCTGGACGCGCGCCGCCCCTTCACCGCCCGCCGTCCTGCGCACCCTGTTATTCAACTCTGAACTACCTGTCACCAGGAGATGAACATGCTGTCCACGCAAACGCCTGAAACCCGCGCCGCCGCCCCATCGCTGGCCCCCTCCTCTCCGATGGAAGCCGGGCGCCAGCGCCAGGGGCGGCTATGGTCGAACCTGAAGGAGGTGTGCGATCTGCTGCATATCTCCAGCGCCTGCACCATCGCCGCCGACGAACTGCTGTTCCAGCACGTGCAATTCAAGACGGGCCAGCGCGTGCACACCATCGGCCAGCCGTTCGACACCCTGTACATCGTCAATTCGGGCTTCCTGAAAACCGTGCTCATCGACGAATTCGGCAATGAACAGGTACTCAGCTTTCCCATGAAGGGCGACATGCTGGGCGTGGACGGCATCCACTCGCGCCATTACTCCTCGGAAGCGGTAGCCCTGTCCGACTGCGACCTGATCCTGCTGCCGTTCAAGAAGCTGACGGCGCTGGGACGTGTCCACCTGGAACTGGAAAACGTCATGTACGGCGTGATGAGCCGCGAACTGGTGCGCGAACAGGCGATGATCGGCATGCTGGGCGCCCTCAGCGCCGAAGCCCGCGTGGCGCGCTTCCTCGTCTCGCTGGCCGACCGCTTCGCGCAGATGGGCTACTCGAGCAAGCTGTTCAATCTGCGCATGACGCGCCATGAAATCGGCAGCTACCTGGGCCTGACCCTGGAAACGGTCAGCCGCACCTTGTCCGCCTTCAATGAAATCGGCCTGATCACGGTTGACCAGCGCACCATCGGCATCAAGGATCCGGACGCCCTGAAAACCCTGCGCCGCCTGCCGCCTTCGCGCTCGCGCGCCAAGCAACTGGCCGCCGCCAAGCTCAAGGCCGACAGCACCGCGGCCGCCACCGCCTCGGCGCAATTGCTGGCCACCATCTAAGTACGCCCGATTTCTTCCAGCTTGGCACAGGCTTGACCCGGCCGAGGCGCGCACCGCCTTGGCCGGGTCTTTTTTGCTGCCGCGCCGCGCCCGCGGCCGCCTTTGTGCAGCGCCATCCTCGACGCTGCCATCCCATCGCAAAAAAGCGCGGATTCCGCACAAATAAGCCTTGCTTTTCGGGCCACATTCAACAATAATGCAAATACGAATCATTCTCAACTGAGATAAAGAAAGCCCAACATGCAAAGCTCAAAACCAGCCTTGATCCAGGATGCCGCTACTGCCCACGTCCGTCCTCCCGTCAGCATGGCCCAGCCGGCGCGCCGCATCACCAGCGAAGCGCTGCTGCAGCAGGGCCGCGAAGTGGAAATTGAGCACAGCGGCAAGATCTATCGCCTGCGCGTCACCCAATTGAACAAGCTGATCCTGACTGCCTGAAGCAGCACGGCAGCCAGTCACCACACTCGCCAGCCAGTCGCGCCCCGTGCGCGCAGCCAGCCAAACCACCGCACAGGAGTGTTTGATGGCGAACGACCGACCTTCCCCGATGTTTCCCTCCCCGCAAGGCCAACAGCCTGAATTGCTGCTGTCGGCCGTGCTGCACCTGATGTCGCACTACCATGCGGGCAGTCCCTGCGAGAAACTGGCCGGTGTCATCGAACGCCATCTGCATGTGCTATCGAATTCGCCCGGCCTGGGCCCCGTGCTGCAAGCTACTTGCCAGCAACTGTCGCAGCAATGGGCCGCCCTGGTGGCGCTGCACCGCCCCGCGCCGCCGAAGGCCACCTTGCTCGAGCGCCTGGCGCGCATGCTGCGCGCCAGGCCGCCTGCCTCGCCCCTGCCGCAATAATTTCGATTTATCTTCAACTGCCGCCCCACCGCCCAACAGGATACCGCCATGTGTGACAAAGACCAGTCCCTGCCCGTCATCAGCAATTGCGCCCACGCCGGCACGGAAACGGCCGCGCTCGCTTCTCGCCGCCGCCGGCTGTGGGAACTGTCGCATACCTGCCATTGTCCGCTGGTCGGCGTGGGCTTGCCCTTGGGCTATCTGCGCAAGCTGGTGGGCAAGATGACGGGCGGGCGCGTGCTGGCCGACGACTACGAAGTGCACGTGGGCGCCGTGACGGAATGCGGCGCGCGCAACCGCCTGTCCGAGGCGCTGCAAAAGGAACTCGAACGTCGCTACGCCCCCGTGATCCTGCGCTTTCGCGGCGCCAAGACCACGGAACAGGTAGCGCAACTGTGGCGCACGGCCGTCGCCAACGGCGACGTGTCGGGCGCCTTCTGGGCCGGCCTGACCCACCCGCGCTGCGACGCCGAGCTGGAAGAGCAGATGTGCCGCGACTTGCACATGATCCAGCACCAGGCCGGCGCCTGCGTGCGCGCCGACATGGGCAAATTTACGGCCTTGCAGGAAGAAAACACGCGCCTGATGCAGGAACTGGCCAAGCTGCAACAACGCAGCCAGGCCGCGCTGATGGAAAAGACGGGCGAGCTGGAACGCCAGGAAGCCGTGCTGCTGCGCACGCGTGCCGAATCGATCGGCAAGGATAGCGTGATCGACGGCTTGCGCTTTGAGCTGGCGCAATTACAGGCCGCGATTCCCGCGCTGGAATCGCGCACGCGCCTGGTCGAACGCCTGGCGCAAATGGATGAGCGCGAAAAGGAATTGCGCCAGCAAATCGCCGAATTGAAACAGGCCCAGCCGCGCCCGGCCGCCGCCGTGCCGCCACCGGCGCCGAAGCTGGAAGTGCCGACGGGCGGCAAGCTGAAAATGCCGATCCGCCTCGTCGATCAAAGCGTCTTGTGCGTGGGCGGGCGCAGCGGCAACGTCGCCACCTACCGCGCCCTGATCGAGCGCGTGGGCGCGCAGTTCGCCCACCACGACGGCGGCCTGGAAGACAATGCCAACCTGCTCGACTCGAGCCTGGCGGCCGCCGACCTGGTGATATGCCAGACGGGCTGCATCAGCCACAGCGCCTACTGGCGCGTGAAGGATTATTGCAAGCGCACGGGCAAGCGCTGCGTCTTCATTGACAACCCCAGCATCTCCAGCCTGGCGCGCGGCTTGCAGGAAGTGAGCGGCGAGATGGAAGCGGCGCCGCTGGCCGTGCCCCAGCCCTAAACAATTCTTTCTTTAATACACGTCGCGCCGGTAGCGCCCTTCGGCCGCCAGCGCGTCGAGCGCGGGCCGGCCCAGTATCTCCTGAAGGGCCTGGTCGACGCCGCCCGCCATGCCGGCCAGGCTGCCGCAAATATAGATGGCCGCGCCCTGCTCCAGCCACAATTTGACTTCATCGGCATTGCCGCGCAGGCGGTCCTGCACGTAGGTGCGCTCGGCCTGGTCGCGCGAAAACGCCAGGTCCAGGCGCGGCAAGTCGCCGCTGGCATGCCAGCCTTCAATCTCTTCGCGGTAATGAAAATCGTGGGCCGCATTGCGCTCGCCAAAGATCAGCCAGTTGCGCCGCTGCCCTGCCAGCACGCGGCTCTTCAGGTGGCCGCGCAAGCCGGCGATGCCGCTGCCGTTGCCGATCAAAATCAATGGCCGCTGGGCATTGTCTTCCAGGCGGAAGCGTTTATGCTGGCGCAAACGCAGCTGCACCACGTCGCCCACCTTGGCCTGCGCCGTGAGCCAGCCCGAGGCCAGGCCCAGGCTGCCGTCGGGATGCTCATGCTGGCGCACCAGCAAGTGCACGCCGCCATCGCGCGGGATCGATGCGATCGAATATTCGCGCGGCTGGGATGGATCGGCGGGCGCCGTCACCTGCACCAGGTCGCCCGACTGCCAGTCGGGCAAGCTGCCGGCCACGGGCGCCAGTTCCACGTGATAGATGGCGCCGCCCGCGCTGCCCGGGTTGAGCAGCTGCCTGTGCGTCAGGCGCCAGTCGCCGAAGGCGGGGGCGCTCCAGTCGGGCGCGTCGCTGGTGCCGGCCAGGTGGCTCAGATGCTGGAACCACTGTTCGATGGCGGCATTCGCGCTGCGGTCCACTTCGATGCGTTCGAACAGGCGCGACGCGCCCTGCCCCGCCAGCCAGGCATCGAGCGCGCGGCCGAAGCCGCAGAACTGGCCATAGCTGCGGTCGCCCAGGGCCAGCACCGCGTAATGCAACTGCGGCAGCGCCAGCTCGCCCGTCATCAGGCGGCCCATGAAGGCGGCCGCATTGTCGGGCGCGTCGCCTTCGCCATAGGTGCTGACCAGGAACAGGGCCCGTTCCGCTTGTTGCAGATCGACGGCCGTGAGTTCGGCCAGCGCGCACAGGCGCACGGGGATGCCGGCCAGTTGCAGGCTCTGCGCCGTTTGCGTGGCCAGCTCTTCCGCATTGCCCGTCTGGCTCGCATACGCCACCAGCCAGGCGGGACTGTTGGCCAGCGCCGCCTTGGCGGCGTCCGACGCGCGGCGCCTGGCGCGCGCGCGCAGCCAGGGCGCCAGGCACACGCCCGCATAACTGAGGGACAGGGCGGCCAGCAGGGCCAGCCGCGTCGTATCGTGCGTAAAAATCATGGAATTAATCGTTCATTCGTCGAGCATGGCCAGCATGTGGCTGCTCAGCGTTTCGTGAAAGCCAGCGCCGTCGCGTTGCAGGAAGCGCGCGGCCAGGCCCTGCTCTTCGGCCAGCGCCATGCCGGCCTCGACACCGAGCACGGTCAGGGCCGTCGACCAGGCATCGGCCGCCATGCATTGCTCGTGCACGACGGTGACGGAAGCGAGTTGATTGGCGATCGGCATGCCGCTGCGCGGATCGATCGTATGGGAAAAGCGCGCTGTGCCATCCTGGAAGAAACGCCGGTAGTCGCCCGACGTGGCGACGGACAAGCCGTGCAGCGCCAGCAGCATTTCCGGCGGATGCTGCGCATTATCGGCACCATCGGCGGCGCCATCGACCTGTTCCAGCATGACCCACCACGGCTGGCCGTCGGGCTTGCTGCCGGCGCCGCGCAGCTCGCCGCCCACTTCGACCAGGTAATGGCCGATGCCCTGGCTGTCCAGATAGCGCGCCAGGCGGTCCACGCCATAACCCTTGGCGATGGCCGATAGATCGAGCTGCAAGCCGCCAGGCTGGCGGACGCGGCGGGCCGGCAAGTCCAGCTCCAGGCGGCGGCGCTGGCGCTGCGACAGCAGCAGGGCCACCGTGTCATCCTTCGGCGGCAGGAAGCCGGGCTCATCGTAGCGATTGCGGGGGCCAAAGCCCCACAGGTTGACAAGGGCGCCCGCGCACGGGTCGTACGCGCCGCCGGACGCCTGCGACACATGCATGGCAAAGCCCAGCACCTCGCAAAAGGCGGCGGGCAGGCTGTGCCAGCTGCCGGGCTCGGCCCGGTTGAAGCGGCCCAGGTCGGACGCCTCGCTCCAGTGGCTCATTTGCGCCACGACCAGGTCCAGCTGTTGCTGCAAGCCCTGCTGCAAATCGGCGCTGCCGGCGCGTCCCGGCATGGCGGACTCGAGCAGGCGCACCGACCAGCTGGTGCCCATGGACAGGCCGCGCAAGTCCCGGATCGCGGCGCCGGGCGGCGCGGTCTGATCGGAAATATGCTGCGGCAGCAGGACCCGGCGCATCGGCGCTCTCGTGACGATGCCGCCGCTTACTGCGGCAGCACTTCCACGGTGGCCGCGTACGTCATGCGGCGCTCGGGCATGGCTGGCGGCTGGCCGGCCACGGCAGGGGCGGCCGCCGGCCAGGTGCTGCTCAGGTAATACATGCCGGCCGCCGGCACGGTGAACGTGATCTCGCCCTTGGCATCGGTGCTCTGGCGGATTTCCCCCAGCACGCCACGGTAGCGCACGCCGCCCGGCACCAGGCTGAAGGCCTGGTTCGCCGCCGGCTTGCCGTCGACCAGGAAGCGCCACGTGGCTTTTTCGCCCGCGCGCAAGTCGTTCGGATGGGTCACCGGCACGAATTCCAGGCCCACGCCCGTCGGCTTGAATACTTCCGTGCTGGTTTCGCCATTGCTGAAGAAGGTTTCCAGACGGCTGGCCGTGCGCGTGACTTTCAACTCTTGCGCGTCGGCCGGCACGTCCTTCTTGAACGTCTCTTCGTTGCCGCGGAAACGCTTTTGCTCGCCGTTGAGCTTGTAGCTGGCCATGACGTTCTGCGACACGATGGCAGCCTTGTACGTGCCAGGCTTTTCCATCTTGACGTCGAAGACGCTGCGCAGCCGGCCCGTGACGGTGTTCGCGGGCGCCACTTTCGCGCCATCCGGACCGGTCACTTGCAGCGCGTCCAGGCGCAACGGCTGGTGGTCGATCTCGAACAGGCCATCGGAGACGGCGGCGTCCACCGTCACCCAGGCGTCCTTGCTTTCCACCATCGTGCTCGACGGCACCATCCAGCCGCGGTGGGCGTGGGCGTTCATGGCCAGGCCGGCCAGGGCCAGGGCGATCAGGGATTTGTTGTAGCGATTGAACATGATGTGCGCCTTATGGCTTGAGTTGGACGACGACATTACCGAGTTCTTCCTTGCCTTTGGCAGGCACGGACTGGGCCGATTTCAGCGGCCACTGGAACGGCACGCGCACCAGTTCGCGTCCGCCCGCTTCGCGCGCCGCTTCCACGACGACCTGGTATTCGCCGGCCGGCAGCTTGTCGAGCAAGGCCTTGGCGCCGGGGAAGGTCAAGGTATGTTCGCCCGGGGCGCGCGTGGCGCCGCTGACGCCGTCCACCGGCATGGCCAGGTCGCGGCCGCTCTTGCGCCACCATTGGCGCATGTCCTTCAGCCATTTTTCGCCGGCCTTGTCCTTCTTTTTCACGTCATACAGCACGGCCAGGTTGCCGACGACCTTTTGATCGGCCGTTTCCAGCCATGCCGCCACGTAGGGACGGTGGTATTCCGCCACGTTCAATTGCGGGATTTCAAGCTTCAGGGCCAGGTCGGCCGCCATCGCCGAAGTGCCGATCAGGGGAAGGCCAAGCGCCAGGGAGTAGCGTAATTTCATGGTGTGCCTGTAAAAAAGAAAAGGTAAAAACGATCAGTGAATAAACAGCAAGGCGATCGCGCAGGGTATCAAGATACCGAGGCCAACCATCGGCCACGTAAATGGCCGGTTGGCCGCGTGGAACTTCAAAATCAATAGACCCGTCAGGCAAAACACGATGCAGGCGCCGGCAAAGATGTCGATGAACCAGTTCCAGGCCACGCCCGTGTTGCGGCCCTTGTGCACGTCGTTGAGCCAGGACACCCAGCCCCGGTCCGTCAATTCGTATTCGGCGGCGCCGTCTTGCAGGCCGATGCGCACCCAGGCGTCGCCGCCTGCCTTGGGCAACGGCAGGTAGACTTCGTCGGCGCTCCATTCGGCGGCACGCCCGCCCGCGTTGAGCGACCATTGCTTTTTCAACCACGCTTCGGCGGCGGCCGGCATGGGCGCGTTGGCGCCATCATGCTGGGCGGCATAGGCGGCCAGTTCCGTGAGCAAAGGGGCCGGCAGGGTCGCCTGCTGGCGCGTGATCGACGGTTTCGACTCGATCTGGCTGGCGTGGTTCAGGGTAATGCCCGTGATGGCGAACAAAAACATGCCCAGCAAACAAAGTGCCGAGCTGATCCAGTGCCATTGATGCAGATTCTTCAGCCACACGGCGCGGCTGGCATTGTTCCTGGCCTTGTCGGCGGCGCCCGCATTACTCATGGCCCGCTCCCGGCGAGAGGCGAGCCAGGTGGCGCGACAAGTCAGTGTGCTTCATTCCCATCCTTCAATCCAAGTGCCTGCTGATATTTTCAAACAAATGATAATGATTATCATTTATTAAGTCAATACATGGGAGGCACTGCTAGGCCAGCGTTTTGTAACAGCGTTGAAACAAAGCTCCCCTGCTACGTAAGCTGCCGTACAGAGCCGCATGCAGCAAGCACCTATGCTGGTTGTTCAGGACAACCAATAAGGGAGCACCCATGCAATCGTATTCCAGCGAACAACTGGCCAGCATCGCGGCCAGGATCAAGGACGTCAAATTCGGCATGCTGACCACCAGCGACGACATGCGCACCCTCACCAGCCGGCCGTTGACGCAGCAGCAGGTCGACAGCGAGGGGCAGATCTGGTTCTTTGTTTCCGACGAGGCCAACTATACGCGCGACTTGCTGAACAATCCGCAAGTCAACGTCAGCTTTGTCGACACGGGCGACAGCCTGTATGTATCCGTCTGCGGCCACGCGCAGCTGCTGAAGGACCGCGCCAAGGCGGAGGAATTGTGGAGCCCGCTGGTGAAAGCCTGGTTCCCGGGCGGACTCGACGATCCGAAGCTGTCGCTGATCAAGGTGACGATCCAGTCGGCCGAGTATTGGGATAGCAGCGCCAGCAAGATGATGCAATTCTATGAAATGGCCAAGGCCGCCATCACGGGCGAGCCGCCGAAAGACATGGGCGAACACGGCCGGGTCGACCTGTAGCAGTCTTGCCCTATTTTACCCGGGTGATATTGACTTTTCATTTTACCCGGGTAAAATTTGCCGCATACGGACTCACTGGAGCAAGCCATGCACGCCCCCATTCAACTGACGGCATTTGCCGGCCCACACAAAGTGGCCGCCGGCACATTGCATGCCGTGGCGCAAACACTGAAGGAACTGGTGACGCGCGATCCCGATGCGCAGATCCTGATCTTCGACGATGCCAGCGGCAGCCAGGTCGACCTGAACCTGCACGGCAGCCTGGCTGAGGTGCTGCAGCGCCTGCCTCGCCTACCGCCCTCCCAGGACGACGACGCGCCCCCGGCCATACGCACGGCAGGCCGGCCGAAGCTGGGCGTCGTGGCGCGCGAAATCACCTTGCTGCCCCGTCACTGGGAATGGCTGGCGACGCAGCCGGGCGGCGCTTCCGTGGCCTTGCGCAAGCTGGTGGAGCAGGCGCAGCGCGGCAACAAGGCGCACGATGAACAGCGCCAGGCGCGCGAAGCGGCGTATAAAGTCATGAGTGCGCTGGCCGGCGATGCACCCGGCTTCGAGGAAGCCAGCCGCGCCCTGTTCGCCGGCAAGCAGCCAGCGTTCCTGGCGTGCGTGCAGGCATGGCCAGCCGACGTGCGCGAACACGTCTTGCAGCTGGCCCAGCGCGGGTGGTCCGGGAGTGAAGAAAGTTAGGCGGCCAGCTCAGACGCCCGTACTGCCCGTGGTGTCGGGCGCATCTTCGGCGCTCTGCCGGCTCTGCCCGGCGGAGCCGGACTGGTGATGGGGCAGGCGGTCGGCGCGCCGCACTTCGCCGATGGAAAACAGATCGTCGCCGATATCGAGCCCCTGCTCGCTATCGACCAGCACAAAGTTCTCGCCCGACTCGGCCGTACTTTGCTTGCTGCCCGCCGTGGACGGCGTGCCGCCCTGGCTGTTGCCGGCTTGCGGCGTGGTGGAGTTGCCCATCATTCTTCTCCCTGATCGTGAGTGCGTGAGTGCGATTTGACTGCGTTGACTGCGCGTGGGCCGTGGCCGGCGCAGCTATTTCATCATAGTCCATGCCTGCTGCATTGCATCAAAATTTTGCGCTGGCCGGCGGTAGCTGGCGGTAGCCGAATAAGCATGGCGTGGCCCTGGCCAGCGGCGTGCCTGCTTCCCGCTGGCCAGGGCGACTTGCGGCTTGCTACTCAGCTACTTGTTGCGCGACCCGGAGCTGGAACCGGAACCGCCGCTTTGCTTGTTGCCACTGTCGCGGTTGCCCTCCTGGTTCATGCTGGCATTGTCGCGCGAGCCGCTGGTGCTGGCGGCGCTTTGCCGGTTGGCATCATTCTTGTGGCTTTGGCTGCCTGCGCGGCGCGCCTCTTCCGACGTGAACTCATGCGCCGTGCCCTTTTCATGCGCGGCACGTCCGCCTTCGCTGGCGATTTCGCGCTGCTGGGCCGGGTCCATGGAAGCGAAACCCCGTTTGCTGGTATCGCTTTGCTTGCTGCCGCCGCTGCCGCCACTGCTGCTGCCGCTACTGGTTTTACTACCTTGCTGTTTATTGTCGCTCGATGTGGCCATGATGATCTCCTTGATCGATAGAATCGAAACAGTGCAAACCATGCAATTCTTCCCCCTCGCATGGCAAGGGAACCGTCATCTTAGTGCGCGCATGGGGCACAAGAAATAGGAGGATGGCAAGAGCGCATGTAGGATGAGTCCCGCTCACGGTGGCGCAGTTACTTTCAGTTTTCCACCAAAAGTACCAGACACTCAGCAGTTAGCGGGCAGCGGAAAAATCGCCGCGTCCGCCGTCACGTAGACGCGCTCGCCAGCGCCTGGCCGCACCGCATGGCCGCCCGTAAAGGCCCCAAACGAGGGCAGGATGGCGCGCTGCCCGCCCAGCAGGAAACACGGCAGGCGCAGGCCTCCACGCTCTGCGCGCAAGTGAAACACGGGATGCACGTGGCCCGCCAGCATATAGCCGGGCGCCACGGTGTCCGGGTGATGGCAGAACGACAGCTTGCCCACCTGGTGCGGTTCATCGACCATGCGGATGCCCAGCGCGGCGGCCGGATCGCCCGCATGCGCGTCGTGGTTGCCGCGCACCACCGTCAGGCGCACGTCGGGATGGCGCATGCGCCAGGCCAGCATGGCCGCCACCGTGGCGGCCGCATGGGCGGCGCGCGCATGCAGAAAATCGCCGAGAAAGACGATTTCCTCGCAGGCGTAGCTGGCCAGCAAGGCGTCGAGCGCCAGCAGGTTTTGCGTGGTGGTGCCGCGCGGCACGGGCACGCCCAGCGCGCGGAACGCAGCCGCCTTGCCGAAATGGATGTCGGCAATGATCAGCATCCTGCGCGCCGGCCAGTACACGGCCTTGTGCGCCAGCAGCCAGACCAGCTCGCCGGCCAGTTCCACCGCGCAATGCGCTTGCCGCGCCCCGTTCATGCGGCCGCCTTTTCCAGCGCCAGCACCAGCCGCGCCACCCGGTCCGACAGTTTTTCCGTCGTCAGCTGTTCGCGGAAGCGCTCGACCATCAGGCCGAAGGCAAATGGCGAGGCGCGCTCCAGCGCTTGCAGACAGAGGCTGCGTCCATGCAGCTCGCGCAAGGTGGCGCGCAGGCGCGTCAGTTCCAGTTCCTGCTCCAGCACTTCGCGCTGCGCCTGCGTGAGCAGCAAATTGGCCGCGTCGTGCTTGCGGAACACCTCGAAAAACAGCGAGGACGACGCCTGCAGCTGACGCGCGCTTTTCGGCTGGCCCGGATAACCTTGGAAGACGAGGCCGGCAATGCGGGCGATTTCGCGGAAACGCCGCTGCGACAGTTCCGTCGCGTTCAGGCTGGCCAGCACGTCTTCCAGCAGCTTGTCCGTGCTGAACAGGGGAAGATCGGCGCCGCTGGCGGCCGTCAACAGCGGGGCGAAATCGATATCGTCCGCGCCCAGCAATTCAAAGCCGTAATCGTTGACGGCGATCGACAAGGTGGCCGGCTGCACGCGCGCGATGCGGTAGGCCAGCAGGGATGCCAGACCCAGGTGCACGGAGCGGCCCGCGAACGGATACACGAACAGGTGATGGCCTTCGCGGCTGGACAAGGTTTCCAGCAAGAGACTGGCGCGCGTGGGCAGGCTCGACCATTTCCGCTGGATGGCCAGCAGGGGCGCCAGCGCGCGCATTTCCGGCCCGCTGGCCTTGCCCTCCTGCGCCAGCTGCAACTGGTCCAGCACGGCGTGCGCCAGTTCCGACGACAGCGGCATCTTGCCGCCCTGCCAGCGCGGCACGGCGCCCCGGCTGCCCGTAGCGCGCCGCACGTAGGCCGTCATCTCGTGCACGCGCACGAATTCCAGGATGCGCCCGCCAAACAGAAAATGGTCGCCCTGCTTCAGGCGCGCGATGAACGATTCCTCGATGCTGCCGATCCGCCCCCCGCCGAGGAACTTGACCTGGATCGCCGCTTCCGAGACGATGGTGCCGATGCTCATGCGGTGGCGCCGCGCCAGCGCCACGTCCGGCACGCGGTAGACGCCTGCATCGTCCGGCAGCACTCTGCGGTATTCCGGGTACACGGTGAGGCTTTGCCCGCCGCGCGCGACGAAGTCGAGCGCCCATTGCCACTCGTCGGACGTCAGGTGGCGATACGACCAGGCCGCGCGCACTTCCGCGTACAGCGCCGGCGAATCGAAGCCGCCGCCCAGCGCGATCGTCACCAGGTGCTGCACCAGCACGTCGAGCGGCTTGTCCGGCACGGGCCGCGCTTCCAGGTGGCCCTGCGCCAGGGCGGCGCGGGCGGCCGCCGCTTCCAGCAATTCCAGGCTGTTGGTGGGCACCAGGGTGACGCGCGAAATGCGCCCCGGCGCGTGGCCGCTGCGCCCGGCCCGCTGCACCAGGCGCGCGATGCCTTTCGCGCTGCCCACCTGCAGCACCCGTTCGACGGGCAGGAAATCGACGCCCAGGTCCAGGCTGGACGTGCACACGACGGCTTTCAGCTCGCCCGTCTTCAGGTGCTGCTCGACCCACTCGCGCACTGCGCGGTCCAGCGAACCGTGGTGCAGGGCGATCAGGCCCGCCCAGTCGGGCCGCGCATCGAGCAGGTGCTGGTACCACAGCTCGGCCTGCGAACGCGTATTGGTGAACACCAGGGTGGTGGCGCTGCCCTCGATCTCGGCGATCAGCGGCTGCAGCATCTGGATGCCCAGATGCCCGCCCCAGGGAAAGCGCGTGGGGTTCACGGGAATCAGGCTGTCGACGAGGATGCGCTTTTTGATTTTGCCTTCGACCAGCACGCCATCGTTTTGTTCTCCCAGCAAGACGTCCTGCGCCTGCCGCAGATTGCCCAGGGTGGCCGACAAGCCCCACGTCATCAAGGTTGCATTCCAGCGGCGCAGCCGGGCCAGCGCCAGCTGCACCTGCACGCCGCGCTTGCTGCCCATCAATTCATGCCACTCGTCGACGATCACCGTTTCCAGCAGGCTGAAGCGTTCCTGCGCGTCCGCCTGGCTCAGCATCAGGGACAGGCTTTCCGGCGTCGTGACGAGCACCTCGGGCCAGGCTTTCGCCTGCCGCGCCCGCTGCGCGGCGCTGGTATCTCCCGTGCGCGCCTCGACGCGCCAACCGGGCGCCAGCGTTTCGCCGGACGCCTGCAGCGCGCGCACGGTGTCGGCCGCCAGCGCCCGCATGGGCGTGATCCACAGCACGCGCAAGCCCTGCTTCCTGCCCTTGCGTTGTAGCCGCTCGGCGCGCAGCAAGGCGCCGAACCAGACGGCATACGTCTTGCCGGACCCCGTGCTCGCATGCAGCAGGAGGGACTGGCCCTGCGCGCCAGCCCGCCAGACGGCGCGCTGGAAGGGAAACACCGTCCAGCCGCGCCCCGCGAACCACGCATCGATGCGCTGCGCCAGCGTGCTCATCGCCTGCTCATGCGGCGCCCGCCAGCATGGCCTTCAGGGTGGCCAGGGTATCGGCGTCGGCGACTGTCTTGTCTTGTCGGCGACGCAGGATGCGGGGAAAGCGCACGGCGATGCCTGCCTTGTGGCGGCTGGACGCGGCGATGCCCTCGAAGCCGATCTCGAACACCATCGTCGGCTGCACGCTGCGCACGGGGCCGAATTTTTCTATCGTCGTCTTGCGGATGGCCGCGTCGACCTGCGCGATCTCCGCATCCGTCAAGCCCGAATACGCCTTGGCGAACGGCACCAGCTTGCGCTCCCCCCGCTCGCCCTCCTCCACTTCATCCCACACGGCGAACGTGTAGTCCGTGTACAGCGACGCGCGCCGGCCGTGGCCCGCCTGGGCGTAGATCAGCACGGCGTCGATGACATACGGATCGATCTTCCACTTCCACCACGTGCCCACGTCTTTCGTGCGGCCCACGCCATATGCGGCCGACACGGCCTTGAGCATCAGGCCTTCCACGCCGCGCGCGCGCGATTCCTCGCGGATGGCGGCCAATGTCTCCCAGCCAGCCGCTTCGACACGGGGCGACAGGCGCAGCGCGGGAGAGCGCACGCCGGCCACCACGCTTTCCAGCAGCGCGCGCCGTTCCAGCTGGGGCAGCTGGCGCACGTCCACGCCATCGAGTTCCAGCACATCGTAGGCCACCAGCACGGCGGGCAGCTCGGCCAGCAACTTGGGCGAGACCGTCTTGCGGCCCATGCGCTGTTGCAAATCGGCAAATGGCGCCGGCACGTCGCCCGGCTGCCAGATGAGGATTTCGCCATCGAGCACGGTACCCTCGGGCAAGGCCAGCTGCGCCAGTTCGGGAAAGCGCCCCGTGATCAATTCCTCGCCGCGCGACCACAGCCAGTTCACGCCATCGCGGCGCAGCAGCTGGGCGCGCATGCCGTCGTATTTCCACTCGGCCAGCCAGCCGCCGACGTCGCCCAAGGTTTCCGGCGCCGCCTGCAAGGGGTGCGCGAGGAAAAACGGATACGGCTGGCCGCCGCGCAGCGCATGTTCGCCCTCCGACTGCGCGGCGATCAGTTTCAAGAATCCCGCGCCCGTGGGGCTGACCTTGCCATCGGTCCAGCCCATCAGGCGCTGGGCGATCAGCTTGCTGTCGACGGCGGCGATGGACGCCAGCGCGCGCGTCACCAGCAGTTTCGACACGCCCACGCGAAAGCCGCCGCCGATCAGCTTGATCAACAGAAAGCGTTCGCGCGTTTCCAGCTCGTCCCAGTACGCCAGCAGGGCGGCGCGGATGGCGTCGGGCGCCGCGCCGCGCAACGGTGCGATGCGCTGCTCGACCCACTCGGCCAGGCCGACGTCGCTGCGTTTTGCGGGCGCGGGCAGGATCAGGGCGATGGTTTCGGCCAGGTCGCCCACGGCGTGATAGGCCTCGTCGAACAGCCAGGCATCAAGGCCCGCCCGTTCGGTCGCGTACTCGCGCAGCAATTTGGTGGGCACGGCCTGGCGCGGCTTGCCGCCGGCCAGGAAATACACGGCCCAGGCCGCGTTCTCGGGCGAGGCGCCGCGAAAATAGGCTTGCAGCGCCGCCAGCTTGCGGCTGGTGGAGGTCGTCTCGTCGAGTTCCGCGTACAGCCGGGCAAAGTCACGCATGGCTGACGTCCCCCGCCGCCGTGGCCGCACCAGGCGCACCGTCATCGGCCTCGTCGTCGCCGTATTCCGTCTCGAAGCCGCCCGCCTGCCAGCCGTTCTGCCGCAGCCAGCGCACCATCACGGGGATCGAGCCGTGGGTGACGATGATGCGCTCGGCCTGCG
Organism: Janthinobacterium sp. GW821-FHT03C10; assembly: GCF_059420865.1. Lineage (NCBI taxonomy): Bacteria > Pseudomonadati > Pseudomonadota > Betaproteobacteria > Burkholderiales > Oxalobacteraceae > Janthinobacterium > Janthinobacterium sp. GW821-FHT03C10. The sequence continues at coordinate 56,852 of NZ_JBWKUN010000007.1, forward strand.
TGGCCGTGATCGCTTGCATCAGGCCGGGCCAGTCGGCATGATCGGACAGCACGAAACCCCGGTCCACACCGCGCCGCCGGCGCGCGCCGCGCAGCAGCATCCAGCCGCTGGCGAACGCATCGCTGTAGTCGCCGAAGCGCTTCATCCACGGCGAGCCGGCGGCCGACGGGGGCGCGATCACCAGCGCCGTTTTCAATGCGGCCTTGTCCGTCACCTCGCCCACCATCACGGTGGCGGGCAAGGCCACGCCCGACTCGCGGTAGACCTGCGTCAATGCCTGCGCCGCGCCATGGCAGACGATGGGGCCGATGCTGGCGTCGAGGCCCGCCAGGATGCGCTGCGCCTTGCCGAAGGCATAGCAGAACAGCACGCTGGTGCGCCCTTCGGCCGCATTCCTGCGCCACCACTGGTTGATGTCGTCGTAGATTTCCTGCGGCGCCTGCCAGCGGTAGATGGGCAAGCCGAAAGTCGATTCCGTGATGAAGGTGTCGCAGCGCACGGGGTCGAATGGCGCGCAGGTGGGGTCGGGCTGCAGCTTGTAGTCGCCGGATGCCACCCACACTTCGCCGCCGTGCGCCATGCGCACCTGGGCCGAGCCGAGCACGTGGCCGGCCGGATGCAGCGAGACCTGCACGCCGTGGTGTTCGATGGTGTCGCCATACGCGAGGCCCTGGACGGACACGGGGCCCAGGCGGGCGCGCAGCACTTGCTCGCCGGGAGCGGCGCACAGATAATGCCGGTGCCCGACGCGCGCATGGTCGGCGTGCGCATGCGTGATGATGGCGCGCTCGACGGGGCGCCACGGGTCGATGTAGAACTGACCCGGCACACAGTACAAGCCTTCCTTGCGCACCACCACCATGTCCGCCATGCCCTGCTCCTACGTTAACACGCGTTGGAATGGGCTGATTCTAGCGCTCTTGCGCCAGATCATCTGTCAGACAGCGCACACTGGGTTCACGCCGGAGCGACAAACTCGGCCATGAAGGTGCGCGTGGTGTTTTCCGGAAAGGCGATCGTGACCTGGTCGCCCGCCACCGACAGCACGGTGCCGATCTGGTAACGGGGCACGCGCACGCGGCTGCCGACGGCGATCTGCGGCGCCGGCGGCTCGGCGGGTGCTGGCGGAAGCTCGTCCAGGGAAATGGGCATGGCCAGCGCGGGCGGCGACTGGCAATTGTCGCAGGTGCAGCAACGCTCGAAATCGCCGGCGTCGCCAAAGTAATCGAGCAGCAGTTTCCAGCGGCACAAGCCGCTTTGCGCATACGCCACCATCTGCTCGAGCGCCTGCTTGTCGCGCTCCTGCTTGTCGACATAGATCTGCGCCAGCTGCGCATACGCGGGCGAGCTGGCCGAGGGCGCTTTCAGACCGTAGCCCAGCTTGCGGTCCTGGCGCAGCAGCTTGCCATCTTTCAACAGTTTCAGGCACACCTTCAGGTGGCCGTCGGAAAACTCGGGCAAGCCTGCTGCCAGCGAGGCAAAAGTGAAGGTGGCCGGCAATTCTTGCGCTGCCGCCACGATGGCGGCCAGTTCTTCCGCCATCGGGTAATGCTTCGCCAGGAAAAACTGCTGCACCCGCTTGTCTTCCTGGAAGTACAGCAAGGTGCAGTCGGCGGGCAAGCCGTCGCGCCCCGCCCGGCCCGATTCCTGGTAATACGCTTCCAGGTTGGCCGGCACCTGCAAGTGGATGACGAAGCGCGTGTCGGGCTTGTCGATGCCCATGCCAAACGCGTTGGTGGCCACCATGATGCGGCGCTCGCCGCCCATGAACAAGTCCTGGTTGTGCTTGCGCTCGCGCGCCGCCAGCTTGCCGTGGTAGCAGGTGACGCTCTCGCCCAACGCTTCCAGCCGCGCCGCCAGGTCTTCGACGGCCTTGACGGTGGCCGCGTACACGATGCCCACGCCCGGCGTTTCGCGCAGCAGGCGCAGGACTGCATCCTGTTTTTCTCCGGCATTCGTGACCTGGATCACGCGGTAGCGCAAATTGGCGCGGTAGATGCCGGTATTGATGACGTTCAGCTTGCGCGCTTCCAGCTGCGTATCGATATCGGCCACCACTTCCCCGGTGGCCGTGGCCGTCAAGGCCAGCACGGGCGGGCGGCCCAACGCGCGCAGGGCGGCCGCGATTTCCAGGTAGGCGGGACGGAAGTCGTGGCCCCACTGGGAAATGCAATGGGCTTCATCGATGACGACCAGGCTGGGCGGCGCGCCGGCCAGCAGAGACAGGAAGGCGGCATTGGCGAGGCGTTCCGGCGTGCAAAAGATGATGATCCTGCCGCCCTCGGCGATGCGGGCGATGGCGGCGTCCTCGTCCGCGCGCGACAGGCTGCTGTTGAGCTGTACGGCCGTGATACCCAGTGCGTGCAGCTTTTCCAGCTGGTCTTTCATCAGCGAAATCAGCGGCGACACCACCAGGGTGGCGCCGGGCAACAGCGCGGCGGGCAGCTGGTAGCACAGCGACTTGCCGCTGCCGGTGGGCATGATGGCCAGGGTGTCGCGCCCGGCCAGCACGCTGTCGATGACGTCCTGCTGGCCCGCGCGCAGCCGCGCCACGCCAAACACGGCGCGCAGCAGGCGCTGGATCTTGCGCTGGCGGGCGCGGTCCGTATCTTTCACTGCAGAGGTAGTAATCGCCATCGTCGTCCGGTCCTTGACATGCCGGCGCCAATTGCCAGCTTGCCGCCACTTTACGGCCGGGCCTGGCGCACCGCCATAGGACGGGCACCACAGCTGGCGTAGGAATTCAGGAAGCGAACAGGATGGCCCAGAACAGCATCAGCAGCCCGGCAATCGACACGCACCACACGAGCGTGCGCACGACAGGCACGCCGAACGCGTACAGGGGCAGATACAGCACCCGGGCGGCCAGGTACAGGGCCGCGCCGTACAGGGTCAACGCGCTTTCCTGCGCCGTCACGTGGGCGATCAGCACGGCGGCGGCAAACAGGGGCAGGGTTTCGAACAGGTTCGCCTGGGCACGCTGCAAACGGCCCGTGATCTTGCCCACGGGCGGCCCGTCGCCGTCGCGCGCGCTCACGTTATAGGCCGTGCCCGTTTCGCGCGTGCGGAACAGCGCGGGCAGCAGGATTTGCACCAGCGCCAGCACCAGGGTACAGGCCAGCATCGTCAGTTCAGGGGTCATGCCTTACCTCTGCAGGTGAGACGGGCTGGCCGAAGCGGCGCGCGCCCGTCAGGGTTGGTCGAGTGCCGCTTGCAACTCCATCAAATCATAGGGCTTGCGCAGGACGCTGGCGGAAAAGCCCAGCTCATCCATCGATTCCTTGCCATAGCCGGTGGAAAAGATGATGCGCATGCCCGGTTTATCGCGCAGCACCATGCGCGCCAGCGCGATGCCGGACATGCCGGGCAGGCTGACATCCGTAAACAGGATATCGAAGTCTTGCTCGTTGAGCAATTTCCACGCCGCCTCGCCATCGGACACGCCGCTGACCGTATGGCCCAGCATGCCCACCAGTTCGCACACCATCAGCTGCGAATCGAGGTTGTCTTCCACCACGAGTATCTTCATCGATGTCGGCATGTCCCCCTGCGGTTCCGGCGCATGGCCCGTCAAGTCCAGCCCCGGCGTGCCGCCTCCCCGCACGCCGGCCGCCAGGCTGCCTGTCGCCAGTGTGCCGGCCACGGGCGCGCCGGACCGTTCAAACTGGCGCGCGCGCATTTGCTGCTGGCGGTTGGCCAGCACATGGCGCAGCTTGCGCGCCAGCTCTTCGCGCCGGTATGGCTTGCTGAGCAATTCCACGCCCGCGTCGAGACGCCCTTCGTGCACGATGACATCCTGCGCGTAGCCCGACGTAAACAAGACGGCGATATCGGGCTGCAACTCGCGCGCCTGGCGCGCCATCTCCGTGCTGCTGACGGGACCGGGCATGATCACGTCCGTAAACAGCAAGTCGATCTGCGCGCCGCTGTGCAGCACGGCCAGCGCGCTTTCGCCATCCTCGGCCTTGAGCACCGTATAGCCCAGCGCGCCCAGCATATCGACGACGGTGGTGCGCACGCCCACATCGTCTTCCACCACCAGCACGGTTTCCGTGCCGCCCGTGACGACGCCGCTCAATTCCAGTTCCTCGTCCGCTTCGGCCATCAGGGAACGGGGCAAATAGATTTTGACTCCCGTGCCCACGCCAGGTTCACTGTAAATGCGGATATGGCCGCGGCTTTGCGTGACAAAGCCATACGCCATCGACAAGCCCAGGCCCGTGCCCGCGCCTTCCGGCTTGGTGGTGAAGAACGGCTCGAACGCGCGCTGCAGCACGGCGCCGCTCATGCCGCGGCCCGTGTCCGTCACCGACAGCATCACGTACTGGCCCGCCGGCACGTCGACCAGGTTATGCACATACTGTTCGTCGAGCACGACGTTGCCCAGCTCGATCGTCAGCTTGCCCACGCCATCCATGGCGTCGCGCGCATTGATGGCCAGGTTGAGGATGACGTTCTCGATCTGGCTGCGGTCGACCAGGGTATTCCACAGCCCGCCGCCACCCACCAGCACGATGTCGATCGCTTCGCCCAGCGCGCGCCGCAGCAGCGCATCCATGTTGCGCACCACGCGGGCCAGGTCGGCCACCACGGGTTTCAACGGTTGACGCCGCGCAAACGCCAGCAGGTGCGACGACAGCTTGGCGCCCCGCTCGACGGCGGCAATCGCCGTGTCCAGGCGCTGGCGCATGAGGCCATCCGTGCCCGCCAGGTGTTGCAGCAAATGCAAATTGCCGGAAATGATTTGCAGCACGTTATTGAAATCGTGCGCGATGCCGCCCGTCAGCTGGCCCACGGCTTCCATCTTTTGCGCTTGGCGCAAGGCGTCTTCGGCCTTGGTGCGCTCGCTCACTTCCTGTTCGACCCGGTGCTCGAGCGTTTCGTTCAATTCATGCAGCGCTTTTTCCACGCGGCGCCGGTCCGTGATGTCCGTCTTGACGGCGATCAGGGAACGCGTCTGTCCCTGCTCATCGACCAGGCGGCTGACATTGCTCGACACCCACACTTGCGAGCCATCGGGCTTCAGGTAGCGCTTTTCCAGCGAGAACGACTCGCCCGTTTCCACCAGGCGCCGGAACAGCACGTTGTTGCCTGGCACGTCGGCCGGATGCATGATGTCGTTCATGTTCAGGCTCAGCAGCTCTTCGGCGGAACGCCCCAGCATGCAGCACAGGGCGCCGTTGACCCGCTGGAAACGGCCATCGAGGCCCAGTTCCGACAAGCCCACGGAGGCCTGGCCGAAAATGGCCGCCATGCGCTCCTGGCTGGCATTGAGTTCATCCTCGATCTGGCGCCGCTCCGTCACGTCGAACGACACGCCCACGTAGCGGCGCTGGCCCGGCACGCGGCCGGCCACCACCTCGCCCTGGCGCGCGATCCAGCGCAGCGCGCCATCGGCGGGGCGGCGGATGCGGTACTCGACGTATTCGAGGGGATTGGGCGCGACGTCAAGCTTGCTGGGGCCGACCTTTTGCTGGTCGCGCGCATCGACCAGGCTCACCAGCAGGCGCTCCGTCACTTCTTCTTCGTCGGCAATGCCCCACAGGCGGCGGAAGGTGGGCGACACCACCATCGCGCCCGTCTCGGGGAACCATTCGAAGGTGCCGATGCCGCCCGCCTGCTGGGCCAGGCGCAAGCGCTCCTCGCCTTCCATGCGCTCGGTCACATCGATGCCTTCGACGAGGATGCCCGTCACCGCGCCCTCGTCATCCTTGATGGGCTGATAGACGAAATCGATCTGGCGCTGGCCCGTCTGCCCGTCCGCCGTCTGCAAGTCCACCTTCACCTGGCGCCCTTCGAAGGGCACGCCCGTGCGGTAGACCTGGTCGAGCAAGTCGATGAAACCTTGCGCCTTAACTTCAGGCAAGGCCTCTTCGACGGTCTTGCCCAGCAGATCGCGGTGCCCCACCAGGCGCAGATAATGCTCGTTCGCCAATTCGAACACGTGCCGCGGCCCGCGCAGCAGGGTCATGAAGCTCGGCGCCTGCTGGAACAGCGCGCGCAGCAGCGCCCGCTCCTCGCCCAGGCGGCGGTTGGCCGCGCGCACGGCCTCGCTCTCCAGCTGCAAGGTGGTGTTGAGTTCGCCCAGCTCGGCCGTGGCCAGCTTCAGCTGGCGCCCCTCTTCCATGCGCGCCGTCAATTCCAGCGCCGTGCACAGCACGCCGTCCACCTGGCCGTCGGCGCCATGCACGGGCGTGTAAAACAGATCGAAACAGACGTCCGTGCGCTGTCCGCCGCGCAACAGCGGCAAACAGCATTCGCGGTGCACCTGCGTCTCGCCGCGCAATCCCGCTTCGAGGATGTGCGCGTTCCAGTCCCAGATTTCGGGCCAGATGGCCGGCACCGTGCCGCCCAGCGCCGCCGGATGGCGCGCCCCGGCGATCTGGATGTAGTCATCGTTGTAAATCATGACGTGCTGCGGCCCCCACATCAGCACCATCGCCATCGGCGAATTGAGCACGATGTCGACGCTGGTGCGCAGATGGGCGGGCCAGCCATCAAGGGCGCCCAGGCTGGTGGCGGACCAGTCGAACTGGCGCACCAGTTCGCCCATGCTGCCGCCGCCGCGCGGCAAGGCCGGCGCGCTCATGTGGTCAGTCCCGCTTGCACGCACACCTGGCATTGGCGCGGGATGCGCACCGTCGCCAGCGTGCCCTGCGCGGCCGTCGAACTGATCTCGACCGTGCCGCCGTGGGCCTTGACGAACATGTTCACCGTGTACAGGCCCAGCCCCAGGCCCTGCCCCGTCCTGCGCTTCTCGCCCGCCTGCTGGAACGGTTCGAACAGGGTCGGCAGCAAGGCGGCGGGGATGACGCCACGATTAGCGACGCGCAACTCAATGCTGTCGGCGGCGCGCCCGTCGAGGGCAAGCTGCACCGGCGTGCCTGCCTCGCCATGCGTGATGGCATTGTTCAACAGATTCGAGATGACTTGCGACAGCAAGCCCGCATCGCATTGTCCGTGCAGCTCGCCCACGCTGCTGACCTCGACCAGCGGCGCCTGGCCGGCCGTCTCGAATTCCTCGACGATGGCGCGCGCCAGCGCCAGGTAATCGTGCGTGCTGCTGCGCAATTCCATCGTGCCGGAACGGATGCGCGCCAGGTCCAGCAGCTGGTCGACCATGCGCGCCATGCGCTTGGCGCTGCTTTCGATGCGCTGCGCCGTGACGATCACCTTCGGGTGGTCGCTCATCATCGGCAACAGCATGGCGCCGTTCATGACCACCGACAAGGGCGTGCGCAAGTCGTGACCCAGCACGGCCGTGAACAGTTCGTTCAAATGCAGCGCATGCTTGAGCTCGTCGAGCTGGGCCGACAATTCGCGTTTTTGCCGGTACAGCTGGACCAGCACGGCCACCTTGCTTTGCAAGGCTTTCACGTCAATGGGCTTGTACAGGAAATCGACGGCGCCCGCCTCGTAGCCGCGGAAACTGTAGCTCGGTTCGCGCGACGCAGCCGTGAGAAAAATCAAGGGAATGCTGCGCGTGCGTTCGCTGCCGCGTATCAACTCGGCCAGCTCGAAACCATCCATCTGCGGCATTTGCACGTCGATCAGGGCCAGTGCCACTTCATGCGTCAACAGCAATTCCAGCGCTTGCGCGCCCGAGCTGGCTTTCAGGATGACAATGCCGGGCCGTGCCAGCACGGCTTCGGCGGCGACCAGGTTTTGCGCGATGTCGTCAACGACGAGGATATGAATAGGGGCGGTCACGGATCAGTCTTCAGGCATCGTCACGGCAAGTGCCATAATATTTTGATATGGAAATTAATATTGTTTCAGTCTTTGCATATATTACACGCACTGTCATGCCCCCATTCACTTGTCCCCCGTGTCATCCAGCAGGGCCAGGCTGGCGGCCATTTGCGGCAAATCGAGCACGCGGTCGGCGCCGGCACGCTTGAGCGCGGCGGCCGGCATGATGCCACAACTGGCCCGCTGCGGGTCTTGCACCCAGGCGCTGCCGCCCAGCTGCCGCACGCGCGCCAGGCCCGCCGCGCCATCGGCCGACGCGCCCGTCAGGATGATGGCCAGCATGGCGCGCCGGTAGGCATACGCAGCCGTTTCCAGCAAGACATCGATGGAAGGACGCGAAAAATACACGGGCTCTTCCTGCGACAAAGAAAAACAGCCATCGGGCTCGACTTGCAGGTGGTAATCGGGCGGCGCGAAATACACGGTGCCCTCTTGCAGCGGTTCCTTGTCCTGCGCTTCGCGCAAGGGCAGCTGGCAGCGTTCCGCATACAGATGCGGCAACTGGCTCGAGCGGCCCGGCGCCAGGTGCAGCACCACCACCACGGTGGCGCGGCAGGTGGCGGGCAAGGCGCGCAGCACGATGCCCAGCGCTTCCACGCCGCCGGCCGAAGCGCCGATGGCGATCAGGCGCAGGCCCGCTGGCGGCGGCGCCACGTCGCAGGTCGGCAACATGTCAGGCACGCTGGAAGATCCGTTCGGCCGGGCTCAGCTCGTTGAAGCTGGCTGCGTGGCGGCTGAAATGCAGGCTTTCCTTCATGCCCAGGCCCAGGAAGCCCCGGTTCACCAGCGCTTCATGGAACAGGCCCAGGCTGCGGTCTTGCAAGTCTTTATTGAAGTAAATCATGACGTTACGGCAGGAAACCATATGGACCTCCGAAAACACGCTGTCCGTCGCCAGGCTGTGGTCGGCAAAGACGAACTGGCGCCGCAGGCGCCGGTCAAAGATGGCGCCCTTGTAGGCGGCCGTGTAATAGTCGGACAGCGAGCGCCTGCCGCCCGCCAGCTGGTAATTCTCGCTGAACTGGGCGATGCGCTCGACCGGATAGATGCCCGCTTCGGCGGCGGCCAGCGCCTCGACATTGATGTCGGTCGCATAAATCATGCTGCGCTCGAGCAAGCCTTCCTCGTCCAGCAAGATGGCCAGCGACCAGACCTCTTCGCCGCTGCTGCAGCCGGCCACCCAGATCTTGATCGAGGGATAGGTGTGCAGGATGGGCACGACTTTTTCGCGCAAGGCGCGGAAATACGCGGGATCGCGGAACATCTCGCTCACTTGCACCGTAAAGAATTGCAGCATCTGCGCGAACATGGCCGGCTCGTGCAAGATGCGGTCCTGCAATTGCGACAGGCTGGCGCAGCCGAAACGCTCCATGGCCTGGCGCATGCGCCGGCGCAGGGACGCCACGGAATAATCGCGGAAGTCGTGCTGATAGCGCAGCAGTATTCCCTCAAGCAATAACTTCAGTTCTATATCGAAAATATCGTCATCTAACAACATTCACCTCATCGGATACCTGACCGTTGAACACGGTGCAACCTGCCAGATGCTAGCAGATCGTCGTGGATTATCCCGCAGGAAAAGCGTCAGTTAGGTACGCTGGCGTACGCTAGACCCACTTTTTTCACGCATCCACGCCCTTCATGCCTTCCTCCGTGTAGCGCGCACCCGCCGCCATGCCCAAGGGAAAGGCCGCGTTCATCGCCGCCAGTTCGCTCCCGTCCAGACGCACGGCCAGCGCGCCGAGGTTGTCGTGCAAATACGCGATGCGCTTGGTGCCGGGGATGGGAATGATGTCGTCGCCTTGCGCCAGCAGCCAGGCCAGCGCCAGCTGGGCCGGCGTGCAGCCTTTTGCGCGCGCAATCTCCCTGACCTGCGCGACGATGGCCTGGTTGCGTGCCAGGTTCTCGGCCGCGAAACGGGGATTGAAGTGGCGAAAGTCGCCTGCGTCGAGACTGGCCGCATCGGCGATGGCGCCCGTCAGGAAACCGCGCCCCAGCGGACTGTAGGCAAAGAAACTGGCGCCCACGTCGCGGCAGGCGGCCAGCACGCCCTGCTCCGGCTCGCGCGTCCACAGCGAGTATTCGCTCTGCACGGCCGCCACGGGGCAGAGCGCCGCCGCGCGCCGCAAGGTGGCGGCGCTCACTTCGCACAGGCCCACGGCACGAATCTTTCCTTCTTGCCGCAATTGCGCCAGCGCTCCCATCGAGTCTGCCAGCGGGGTATCGAGGTTCAGCCGGTGCAGATAGAACAGGTCGATGGTGTCCACGCCCAGGCGCGCCAGCGACGCCTCGCACGCCTGGCGGATGTAGGCGGGGGCATTGTCGACGCGGCGCGCATAGCTGCCCGCCTCGCGTGCCAGGCCGCACTTGGTGGCGACCAGCGCTTGCCCTGGGTGGCGCGCCAGGAAACGTCCCAGCAATTGCTCGTTGTGGCCGAAACCGTAGGCGTCGGCCGTGTCGAACAGGGTCACGCCCGCCGCCAGGGCCGCTTCCAGCGTGGCCAGCGATTGCGCCTCGTCCGTGGCGCCATAGAATTCCGACATGCCCATGCAGCCCAGACCCAGTGCCGAACTGTTCAAGCCGCTATGGCCGATGCGTCGTTGTTGCATGCTGCTCTCCTCATGTGTTGACTCGATGCAGCCAGTCTAGGCCGTGCCGGCTGGCAGGGGAATGCGCGATTTCGTGATACCTTTCTGGTATGAGAGCCCTCGATACCCACGCCCTGACCCTGTTTTGCGCCGTCGCCCGCTGCCTGAACTTCCGCCAGGCGGCCGAGCAATTGCACATGACCCAGCCGCCATTGTCGCGCGCCATCAAGACACTGGAAGAAAAACTGGGCGCGCGCCTGTTCGAGCGCGACACGCAGGGCGTCGCCCTGACGCAAGCGGGCCGCACCCTGCTGCCGCAGGCGCTGCACATCCTCGATTTGCTGGAGACGGCGCAAACGTCGCTGCAGCGCGATGCCGCCCCGGCACGCCTGCGCCTGGGCCTGACCAGCTCCGTGGCGGCCGGTCTGTTCCGCCCCCTGCTGGCGGCGCTGGAGGCGCAACTGGGCAATGTCCGCCTGGAACTGACGGCGGCGCCCTCGCCGCGCCTGGTGGCTAGCGTGCGCAAGGGTCAGCTCGACGCCGCCCTGCTCGCCTTGCCCAGCGCCACCTTCGATCTGGCCGTGCAGCCGCTGGCGCGCCAGCCCATGATGCTGGCCCTGCCCGCCGGGCACCGGCTGGCGAAGAAGCGCAAGCTCAGCCTGTCTGATATCGCGCAGGAATCCGTCTACTGGTTCGAGCGGGCGCGCCAGCCCGCCTTCTTCGACCATTGCCGGCAGGTGTTTCGCCGCCATGGCTTCGCGCCCGCCTTCCTGCGCGAGGCGCCCGACCACCATGTGCTGCTCGGCGACGTGGCGGCCGGCAAGGGCATGGCGCTGCTGGCCGACTCGTTCCGCGCGCTGCGCCTGGCCGGCGTGGCCTACCGGCCATTGCTGGAGGGCGAGGAATTGGCGGCCGGCATCGGCCTGGCCTGGCGGGAGGAACACGGCCATGCGGCCCTGCCCCTGCTGCGCCGGTTGGCGCAGGAACACCTGCACAAGTGAGGGCCACACGCGGATGCGCCGGACGCGCTACCATAACGCCTTCCCCATTTTGCGCCCCACCACGACCATGACGTTTACCATCAGCGACGCCGCCTACGGCACCGATACCCCCGCCGCCAAGCAAGCCATGTATGCGGACCTGCGCTCGCAGCTGCAAGGCTTGCTGTCGGGCGAAACCGACTTCATCGCCAATACGGCCAACTTCAGTTCGCTGGTCTTCCACACCATGCCCGGTTTGAACTGGGCCGGGTTCTACTTTCTGAAGGGCGAGGAACTGGTGCTGGGGCCGTTCCAGGGCAAGCCGGCCTGCATCCGCATCAAGAAAGGCCGCGGCGTATGCGGCACCACGGTGGTCGAAGGCAAGTCCATCGTCGTGCAGGACGTGCACGCCTTTCCCGGCCATATCGCCTGCGACGTCAATTCCCGCTCGGAACTGGTGGTGCCCGTGTTTGCGCACGGCCAGATCATCGGCGTGTTCGACCTCGACAGCCCATTGGTCGGCCGTTTCGACGATGTCGACGCGCAAGGCGTCGAATCGCTGGTGCGCGTGCTGGAAGCGGCTATCGTCGCAGCGTAATCAATTGCCCGACTTGACGGCGATGAATTCGCCCTTGCCGACAGTCGCCAGGCACGTCGTGTAGCGGCTGTCGGCGCGGATGGCGTCGATAAAGCCCGCCATGTCCGCGTAGTGCGAGCTGGCGTTGTCGACCACCAGCACGCCGCCGGCCGCCAGTGCGCGGTCCAGCTGCGGCCACCATTGTTCATATTGCTGGCGCGCGGAATCGAGGAAGATGAAATCGTAGGCGCCGTCCGCCGCATCGCGCAGCACGTCGCCCGCGTCCGCCAGCAGCTGGCCGATCACGCCTTGCAGTTGGGCGCGCACAAAGTTGTCATGCGCCATGTCGAACTTATCCTGCGCCTTTTCCACCGTCACCACGCTGCCGCCCAGCGCCTGCGCCGCGCGCGCCAGCCACAGGGTCGAGTAACCGTTCGAGGTGCCGATTTCCAGCAGCCGGCGCGCGCCGCGCGCGTGCACGAGCACGGCCAGCAATTCGCCCGTGTCGCGCGTGATATTGAGCATGCGGCTGGCGCGTTCCGTGTGCGCCGCATCGTTGCTGCTGCCGAAGGCTTCGAGTTCGCTCAACAGGGTATCAATGTCCGGCATGATGGCTCCTTGTGAAAAACATCAGCATAGCAAAAAAACTAGGCGCTGGCGCGGCGCAGGGGGCGCTTCAGCGTTTGCACCATCACCACGCCCAGCAGGGTCACGCCGCCGCCGATCACATCGTAGCCGTGCAAGGTTTCACCGAGGAACAGCATGGCGATGATGACGGTAAACACGGGCAGCAGGTTCATCAGGGTGGTGGCGCGGCTGGGCCCCAGCTTGGCCAGGCCATGCATCCACAAAAACGGCGCGATGATGGAGGCGGGGATGCCGGCGAACAGTACCAGCGGCAAGCCGGCGCCCGTGACGGGCGGCGCGGACTGGCTCAGGTAATACACGAACAGCACGGGCACGGCGCACCAGACCTGGATCAGCAGCGAATGCCAGTTATTCAGGGGAATCTTCCAGCGCTTGAGCAGCACGCCGTAGCCCGCATACGACAGGCAGGCCAGCAGCATCAGCGCGTCGCCGACGGCCGCGCCATGGGCGAGCAGGGCGGCCGGGTCGCCATGGCTGAGCAGATAGCCGAGTCCCAGCAAGGACACGATGCCGCCGAACACACCGCCCACGGTAGGCGCCTCCTTCAGCACCAGCACGGACAGGCCCACGGCCAGCAGCGGCATCATCGACGCCAAAATGCCCATGTTGGTGGCCGTTGTCGTCTGTGCGGCGATGTAGGCGAGGCACTGGTACATGACCATGCCCAACATACCCAGCACAAACAGTTTCCCCAGATACGGTTTCACCACGGAGCGCTGCTTCCACACGGGGCGGGCAAACACGAATGCCAGCAGCACGCCGGCCAGCAGCCAGCGGTAAAACGAGATGGCGGCCGGATCGATCACGCCGACGGCCAGCTTGCTGACGATGGTATTGATGGCCCAGATCAGCACGGCGATCACGGGCAACAGATAATGCTTGGGGTTCATGCAAAGACTCCACGATTCAATGAGCGCCATTTTCGCATGGTCCGATTCCATGGATATAATGAAAACCGGACAAACGATGCGAAGAACAGGACAAAACAGGACACACCATGGCCAGCAACCAGCATTTCCCCGCCGTTTCCGACGCCCTGCCCTATCCCGTGTACTTTCGCCTCGACGATTACCACGCGCACCAGCAGTTCGATTACCAGAGCCATCCGTGGGGTCAGCTCACGTATTGCTCCACGGGCGTGATGGAAATCATGGTGGCGGGCCAGCGCTATCTGTCGCCGCCCCAGTACGCCGTGTGGATACCGCCCGAGACCTTGCACGACGGCTATATCCGCCAGGATGTCGTGTTTCACTCTGCCTACATCGATGCCAGCCTGTGCGCGCAGCTGCCGGCGCAGCCGTGCGCCCTGGTCCTGAGTCCCTTGCTCAAAGCCATACTCGGCGACTTCGCCGAAAGGGGCGTCACCACGCCCGCCACCGAGGCCGACCAGCGCCTGGCGCAGGTGCTGGTCGACCAGCTGCAGCTGGCGCCGTGCAGCCGCAACTACCTGCCCGGCAGCGACGAACCCGTGATCGCGGCCTTGCTGGCCGCCCTGCAGGCGGAGCCGGGAAGTAACCGCTCACTGGCCGAGTGGGCCGCGCAATTGCATGTTACCGAGCGCACCCTGGCGCGCCGCTGTCAGCGCGAGCTGGGCATGCCGTTCGGCGAGTGGCGCCAGCGCCAGCGCTTCCTGGCCGCCCTGCCCCTGCTGGAACAGGGAGAAACCGTGCAGGCGATCGCGCTGGAACTGGGCTACAGCACGGCCTCCGCCTTCATCGCCATGTTCCGCCGCCAGAGCGGCGGCACGCCGGACCAGTTCCGCCGCGGCCTGCGCTGAAAAAGCGGGTCCGCTTTGTCATGGTTTGTCATATGGGGATGCTAAAATTCAAACATCTTTCCAGAGAGCAAAAGGACGCGCGCATGAATTCCAGCACTGAAACGGCCCATGACACCCCAGGCAGCGAGGATACGCCGCAGGTGACAGAGACGGCCGTGACGGCGCCAGCGCCCATCAAGCCCGGCAAGGAAGACCTACCCACCGTATTGGGCAAGCTGCGCACCCTGGTGCAGGACAAGACGCGCTTCGAACCACACGACATCACGCCGCTGGGCGAGGAAGACGTGCTGCAGGATTTTTCCCTGCAGGCCAATTACGCGCTGGAGGCGCGCTTCGAGCAGCGCGTCATCAATGGCTATTTCACGCCCTCGGGCAATGACTGCCGCTGTGGCTCCCACGAGGTGGGAGCACTCGCTCACGCGCAGGAAAAGGAGCGGCTGCGCCGCGCGGCGGGCAAGCTCGACGCTGCCCTGCGCCAGGCGGGCCAGGCCTACAACGCCATCGAAGCGGGCGTGTATCTGCCGCACGCCGTCAAGTACTGGCACCTCGATACCTGCAGCCCCTGTTCCGGCAAAGGCCGCATCGGCTGCCACACCTGCCACGGCGCGACGACGGAAACGTGCTGGAATTGCCACGGCGGACGCACCGTCAGCTGCGACGGTTACGGCTGCTACGGCAGCGGCAAGGTGTCGTGCTCGTATTGCAGCGGCAGCGGCACGGTGGCCGAACAAGTCACCGACTACATCACGGTGCAAGTGCCCACTACCACCTACAGCAACGGCAGCTCGCATACGAGCTACCACAGCGAAACGCGGCCCCAGTACCGCACCGAATACCGCTCTTGCTACCATTGCAGCTACGGCAAGGTCAGCTGCAACACTTGCCACGGTTCCGGCAACATCAATTGCGGCACCTGCCGCGCCAGCGGCAAGGTCACGTGCCGCACCTGCAGCGGCGTGGGCGACTTGCGCTGCAACCCGTGCGACGGTTCCGGCAAGGTGGGCAAGGCGGCCTGGGTCGACGTGCACGTGGCGCCCGGCTACAGCGTCAGCCTGCCCAAGCAGGCGCCCGACGACGCGCGCCGCATCCGCGACAAGGAGAGCGTGCACTCACTGGCCGCCATCGCCAGCAGCCTGGCCCTGGCGAAAGTGAGCATTTACAATGAAGACCAGCCGCAGGAAGTCGACGCCCTGTATGCGGCCAAGCTGCGCATCGTGCGCCTGGACGCATCGTGCAACGCAGAAAAACACCACCTGGTGGCGTACGGCACGGACTTGCGCTGGCTGACCCTGGACGACATCGTGGAAAAACTGCTGCGCGGCGACCTCAAAGCGCTCAGCGACGCGCTGGCCGGCAGCGCCGACGACGGCCTGTTCTCGGCCCACGTGCAAGGTTTGCTCACGCCGCTGCGCGACGTGGCCGCCTCGGAGCTGAATGCGGACGTGATCGAGTCTGTCCTCAGCGGCGACGCGGACCACGCCCACGTCGATGTCGTCTCCGCCGACTATGCCAACAATGTGCGTACCTGCGTGCTGGGCGCCCTGCGCCAGGTCTACACGCGGCTGGCCAAGCAATTCTGGTGGAAAAGCGCGCTGGCCGCCCTGGCCGCCGCCATCGCCGCCTGGTTCTTCGCCGGGCACGGCACGGCCGCCGTCGCCGGCCTGCTCGTCACGGGCGCCGGCTACTGGCTGTTCAACCGCAAGGTGAAAAGCGTGCTGAGCGAAGCGCTGGGCGGCGAGCGGCAGGCCGAACGGGCCATGGGCATCGCCGGCAAGGGCCGCCGCAACCAGCTGGCGCAAGTGCTGATCCTCGCGCCCGCCAGCGTCGCCGTGCTGGCCGCCAGCTATGGCTTGCCCGTGCGCGTGCGTCCCGCTGCGCCGCCGCAGGAGGCGGCCATGGCCTCGGCCCCCGTCGCGCCCCATGCGCCGGCCGCCGTGCCGCAGGACGCAAGTGCCGCCAAGGCCGTCAAGCTGTACGAAAATGGCGACAAGGCGCATGCGCTGGCCATGCTGGAAAGCCTGGTCGGCAAGGGCGACGCGGGCGCGTATGGGCTGTACGGCTGGATGCTGCTGATGGGCGAAGGAAAACCCGGCCCCGTCACGGCGCCGACGGCGCAGCAGCGCGCAGCGCGCCAGGTGGCCGCCAAGCCGCTGATCGGCAAGGGCCTGGTGAAGAATGACAGCTATGCCTTGACGGCGAAGGGCGTGATGCTGGCCGAAGGCTGGCAGGAGCCGCGCAACATGGCGCGCGGACTCGACCTGCTGAAACAGGCCGCGAACAAGGGCAATGCGCAAGCCATGCACTTGCTGGGCCTGTACCACGTGCGCGGCTACCAGATTCCCGTCAACCACAAGGAGGCGCGCAAATGGTTCACCCTGGCCGCCGACAAGGGCAGCGCGGGCGACATCTACAACCTGGGCCTGATGGACTGGGAAGGCGCGGGCTTGAAACGCCCCGACCGTGCCAGCGCCATGCAGCGCTGGAAGATCGCCGCCGCCATGGGCGAGGAGCGCGCGATCAAGGCCGTCGCCCAGGGACAGCCTTAAGCGGCCGCCGCCAGCGCCTGCAAGGCCATCGGGTTCGGCGTCGGTTCGCCGATTTTCGTCAGCAGGTTGCGGTCCGTGTGGTGGAACGGTTCATCCTTGCCGCGGATCAGCATGACCGTGTCCTCGTCGTAGCCCCAGGTGCCGTCGGCGTGGATATCGACCTTGATGCGGTATTCGACGGTGGTGAACGCGTGTTCGAGAAAAGGATTCGAGCAGATGCCGTAGGCCGTCGAGTCGCGCTTGGCCTCCAGTTCGAAACTGGTGGCGTCCGCCGTCGTCGTGCCGGACGCCATGGCGATCTGGCCGCGCGGGATGGCCAGGGTCTGGATCACGGCGCCCGTGGCCGGCTCCCACAGCCAGTAGCCCACCTGCTCATGATAGGTTTTCACTTGATCCGGCTTGGTGATGTGGATGTAGTAGCGCAAGCCGTAGAACAGTTGCGGACCGTTGGTGACGGGGTCGATCGGCTGCAGTTCGATGCGCTCGACGAAGGCCTGCTTGCGCGGACCGTCGGCTTTCGGCTTGACGTCCAGGCCGCGCGTGCCCGTCCAGATGCCGGCCATGCCGGTCAACGGACCCAGGTTGTTCAGGGTATGCACGTCGGCGGACGGCTCGGTGTAGATATCTTCGGGAAAATCGCTCATGCGGAAGTCTTCAAAATGGGGCAACAGTGCTTGCCGCCATTGTAAGACGCAGGCCGCTATCAGGGAAAGAGCGCGATGTGGCGTTCGATGAACAGCAAGGCCGCTGCCGCCAGCGAAGGGCGCTGCGCCTCGAACACCGTTTCGTCGCGCGCCTGCAGCAGATTGGCGGCCGCCTCGGGCAGCAGCAATTCATCGGCAATGAACGCCGCCACCGTATCGATATTGAGGTACAGGGCGCTGTCGAAGCCTTCCCAGTCCACATAGGCCAGCCACTCGGCCAGCAGCACCACGCCGGCGACGGGCGGCGCCAGGGCCGCGATGCGCGCGGCGCGCAGTACGCTGTCCGTGCCGATCTGCTCCTGCTGCTGCACGGCCAGCGCCACGTGCTGCAGCGCGTCTTCCGGATCGTGCCGGTATTTGTTCAGCAGGCGCTGCGTCAGCGTATAGCGCTCGGCGTCGATGCCGCGCAGGGCGGCCGCCACGTCGCCGTCATGCAGCGCCAGGTGGCGCGCCGCGCAGGCAGCATCCACGCCGGCTTTCGCGGCGACGATCTCGGTGAGCTGCTGCCGGCGCGCGTCATCCATGCTTACACCAGCGGCTCGGTCGAACCGGTCAGGGTGAAGATTTCAAAGCCCGTTTCCGTCACGGCCAGCGAGTGCTCGAACTGCGCCGACAGCGAACGGTCCTTCGTCACCGTCGTCCATTTGTCGGGCAAGACCTTGACCTGGTAGCTGCCCACGTTGAGCATCGGCTCGATCGTAAAGATCATGCCCGGTTCGAGCACGATGCCCGTGCCTGCGCGGCCATAGTGCAGCACTTGCGGCGTGTCGTGGAAGACCTGGCCCACGCCATGGCCGCAGAAGTCGCGCACGGAGGAAAAGCCCTGCGCCTTGGCCACCGCCTCGATGGCGGCGCCCACGTCGCCCAGGGTCGCGCCCGGGCGCACGGTGTGGATACCGGCCATCATGGCGTCATACGCCGTGTTGACGAGGCGGTTGGCCAGGATGGACACGGCGCCCACCTTGAAGGTGCGGCTGGTGTCGCCGAACCAGCCCTGGAACTTCGGCGTCACGTCGATGTTCAGGATGTCGCCCACTTTGAGGATCTTCGTTTCGGACGGGATGCCGTGCGTGACCACATGATTGACGGAGATGCAGCTGGCGTGCTTGTAGCCGTGGTAGTCGATGGTGCCGGGGATGGCGCCGGCGGCGCGCATGAATTCCTCGCACAGGGCGTCGAGCTTGGCCGTCGACACGCCAGGTTTGACGAAGGGTGCGATGTAGTCGAGCGTGTCGGCGGCGATGCGGCCGGCCGCGCGCATGCCGATGAAGCCTTCTTCGTCGTGCAGGGGGATTTTCTTGCCGTGTTCAAGCTGGGTGGAATAGCGCATGGGGATTCTTTTCTTTGTCAGTGTGTGATGGTTTGGGTCGCCCAGCCGCGCACGGCGTCGTGCGAGGCGCGCAGCATGGCGTCGACGCTGGCCGGTATCGGCCGCTCCTGGGTCAGGTAAGGCTTGACGACGGCCACGGGCGCGTCGATCAGCACGAATTTGAGCAGCATGTGATCGAGATCAAGCTCCTTGGTGGCGGGCATGGCTTCGGCGCAGCGGGCAAAGCAGGCGTCGAGCGCCGCCTGTTCCTCTTCCACGGCGGCCAGCAATTCCTCGCCAAGGCCACTGCAGAAATCGGGGCTGTCCTCGCATTGCAGCAGGAAGCGCGCATACACGGGCTTGCGCCGGCACCAGTCCAGCAGGCCGTGCACGCCAGCCCAGGTGTCGCCGCCGAGCCAGCGGCTGGCGACCTCCTCGCGGAAGTCGCTCTTCACGCGCAGCCAGGCGCGCGCCAGAATCGCGTTGCGCGAATCGAAGCGGTGATACACGGAACCGATAGGTGCGCCGGCCTTGACGGCGATGGCGGCCATCGACACGGCGCCCACGCCGCACTGGGCGGCGACGGCGATCGCGCTGTCGATAAAGTTGTTTTCGTTGAATTTGGCGAGTCTGACCATTCAAATAGAATACAGATTCTATTTGAATCCGTCAAGCGCCCCCGACATGCGCCAACATGAGTTGCCTTGCTGCCTTACAATGGTATGCACGAACCGCCACAAGGAGAATCCGCTTGCTTACGCCCCCCTTCATCGCCTCCTCCCGCTTCGACGATCCACGCCTGGCGTTGGAACAGGTGCAAGCCATTTACCGCAGCAGCATCGAACACCTGCGCGACGCGCTGCAGCGCTTTGTCGCCGGCGAAGACATGCACGAGCGGGTGCGCGCCTGCTACCCCTTCGTGCGCATCCAGACCGACACCGTGGCGCGCGCCGATTCGCCGCTGGCCTACGGCTTCGTCGCCGGCCCCGGCGTGTTTGAAACCACGCTGACGCGCCCCGACCTGTTCGGCGATTACTACCTGGACCAGTTCACGCTGCTGCTGAAAAACCATAACAGCGGCCAGAAGGTCCACCTGGAAGTGGGCGTGAGCGCCCAGCCCATCCCCGTGCATTTCTCGTTCGCCGAGCATGACCATATCGAAGGCAATATGGATGCGGGCCGCCGCCTGGCCATGCGCGACCTGTTCGACCTGCCCGACCTGTCGGCCATGGACGACGGCATCGCCAACGGCACGCACGAACCGGCGCACGGCGAAGCGCAGCCGCTGGCCCTGTTCACGGGACCGCGCGTCGACTACTCGCTGCAGCGCCTGCGCCATTACAGCGGCACGTCGCCGCAGCACTTCCAGAACTTCGTCCTGTTCACCAATTACCAGTTCTACATCGACGAATTCATCCGCCTGGGCCACGCCATGATGGACCGCGCGCCCGACGCCGCCGCACCATCGGACGACGACGGCTACGTCGCCTTTGTCGAACCGGGCAACGTGGTCACGCGCCGGGTCGGCCAGACGGTGGAAAGCGAAGATGCGCTGGGCGCCGCGCCGCCGCGTTTGCCGCAGATGCCCGCCTACCACCTGCTGCGCGCGGACGGCAGCGGCATCACCATGGTCAATATCGGCGTGGGACCGGCCAATGCCAAGACCATCACCGACCATATCGCCGTGCTGCGCCCGCATGCCTGGCTGATGCTCGGTCATTGCGCCGGCTTGCGCACCACGCAAAGCCTGGGCGACTACGTGCTGGCGCATGCGTATGTGCGCGAAGACCACGTGCTCGACGAGGATTTGCCGCTGTGGGTGCCGATCCCGCCGCTGGCGGAAATCCAGCAGGCGCTGCAAACGGCCGTGGCGGAAATCACCCAGCTCACGGGACACGACCTGAAACACATCATGCGCACGGGGACCGTGGCCAGCACGGACAACCGCAACTGGGAACTGCTGCCGCAGCGTACGCCGGAGCGCCGCTTCAGCCAGAGCCGCGCCATCGCGCTGGACATGGAGAGCGCGACGATCGCCGCCAACGGCTTCCGTTTCCGCGTCCCGTACGGCACCCTGCTGTGCGTGAGCGACAAGCCGCTGCACGGCGAAATCAAGCTGCCCGGCATGGCCAACCACTTCTACCGCGAACGGGTCGACCAGCATCTGCGCATCGGCATCCGCGCCGTGGAACTGCTGCGCCGCCAGGGCGTGGACCGGCTGCACAGCCGCAAATTGCGCAGCTTTGCGGAAGTGGCGTTTCAGTAAACTGCGCCGCCCCCCCCTAAGCCAGCCGCCCCCCCCCCGGGCGGCTTTTTTTTGGCCCGCCGCCCCGTCCCTGCCCTGCCGCGCCCCTGCTTAAACCGGCGCAAATGTCGTCACAAAAAAACAACAGCTGTCTAGACAGGCAAGCGGCGAATACCAAACTTTCAACGATCATTTTCCCAGATGGCAAATTTAATTTATTTAACATTTGAAATTTAATGCTTTACTGCCAACCATAAATAAAATTCATCCACGATCATTCTGACTTTCGCTGTGCACACGCACAAATACTCGGCAGTTCTTGACAGTCAAGTTCAAAAAATGGTCTGATGAATTGCAAATTTAAAATATTAAATTTGAAAACATGGTCATTTTGAAAATAATTTCAAATAGCTAAATAAAACCCTAAGGAAACTAAAGTTTCCTAGTTGGAGGATAGACAATGATCGAAAAGAAATTAAGCAAATCCCTGCGCATGATGTTTGCGGGCACCTTGATGATGGGCGCCGGCTTCATGCACCAGGCCGCCCAAGCGCAGGATGCCAAGGCTGACGAGAAATTGCAGCGCGTGGTCGTCACCGGTTCCGCCATCAAGCGCGTGGATGCCGAAACGGCCGCGCCGGTGGAAATTTACAGCAAGAAAGATATCGAGCGCACGGGCGCCACCAGCGTTGCCGAATTGATCAAGAATCTGGCCTCCATCGACATCAATGACCAGGGTGAACTGAGCGCCAGCTCGCCTTCCGGCTCCGGCACCACCAACATCAAGATGCGCGGCTTGAGCGAACGCAACGTGCTGATCCTCTTGAACGGCCGCCGCCTGCCGACCAATGCGCTGGCTGACGGTTCGGGCGCGGGCGCCGCGGTCGACGTCAACGCCATCCCGCTGAGCGCGCTGGAACGCATCGAAATCCTGAAGGATGGCGGTTCTGCCATTTATGGCGCCGATGCGGTTGCCGGCGTGATGAACTTCATCACCAAAAAGAACTACCAGGGCCTGGAAGCGAAAGCCAGCTATGGCCAAAGCTCGCGCTCGGATGCCAAGGAAAAGACCGCCAACCTCGTGTACGGTTTTGGCGACTATGACACCCAGGGCTTCAACGTGCTGGCCACGGTCGACGTGTTCAAGCGCGATCCGATCTACCGCAAGGACCGCGAGCTGACCCGTTCGGCCGACTTCCGCCGCTTTGGCGGTCCGGATGGCCGCAGCGGCTTCCATCCTAGCGGCAATATCGCCGGCGGCGGCACTCTGGTGCCATGCCCACCGGACGATTTGAGCGACGGCTCCTGCCGTTTCGACGTCAACAAGACCTTGCTGACCTCCACCAACGGCGCCGACCGCGTCAGCGGCATGTTGATCGGCAGCCTGAAAATCAGCGACAGCATCCGCGCGTTTGCGGAATTTACGTATTCCGAAAGCAAGGATGACTTTTCGTCCCAGCCTGCGCCAGGCAACTTCAAGGTCGGCAACCAGACCGTCGCCGGCCGCTTCATGCAAATGGGTCCGCGCCAGACCAACCGCAAGGGCACGATGACCCAGTTCTCGACGGGGCTGGAAGGCACGACGCGCGGCATCGACTGGGACGTCGCCATCGGCAAGGGCGTGAGCAAGGCCACCAACCGCGATTCGAACTACGCACACTACGACCTGTTCAACGAAGCAATCGCCAATGGTTCGATCAACCCGACCCGCACCGACAACCCGCAGGCCGCCGTCGACAAGATTCGCCTCACGCCTACGCGCGCCGGCAAGTCGGAACTGACCTTCTTCAACGCCAAGGCATCGGCGCCGATCATGGACCTGGCAGGCGGTGCGATGGCCTACGCCGTCGGCGTGTCGTACAACAAGGAAACGCTGAGCGACCAACCCGACCAGAACCAGATCGATGGCCTGGTCTTCGGCAGCATCCAGCAAGCCTCCGTGAAGGCGGACCGCAATTCCAAGGGCATCTTCGGCGAACTGTCGATTCCCTTCCTGAAAAACGTCGAAGCGCAGGTCGCCCTGCGCTATGACGACATCTCGAATGTCGGCAGCAAGACCAGCCCGAAACTGGCCTTGCGCTATCAGCCGCTGAACAACCTGATGTTCCGCGGTTCGTATGCGGGCAGCTACCTGGCGCCATCGCTGAAACAGATGTATGGCGGCGTCGATGCGGGTGCCTATACGACGAACGACAAGGAAATCTGCAATGCCTTCCCTTCGATTTCCGGCAATTGCACCAACTTCTCCTACTACCAGGTCTCCGGCTCCAACAAGGACTTGAAACCTGAAACGGGCAAGACCTACAACCTGGGCATGGTGTTCTCGCCAGTGAACTCGCTGACGGTCAGCATCGATTACTTCAAGATCGACAAGAAGAACGAGATCGGCACCCTGACGGAAACCAAGGCGATCGAGCGCGGCAATGTGGAAATCAAGAATGGCGATGCGCGCATCCTGCTGAACAACCAGAACCTGGCCACCACCGAAGTGCGCGGTTTCGATACGGACCTGCGCTACACCTCGCCGCAAACGATGTTCGGCAAGTTCACGCTGCGTAATGCATCCACCGTCTACACCCGCATGGAAACGCAGGATACGGAAACCGATCCGGTGCAAAGCACGCTGAAGACGTTCATGAATCCGAAGTACCGCAACACGTTCACGGCCAGCCTGGAAAAGGATAATATGTCCGGCTCCCTGGTCATCCGCACGACGGGCGACATGATCGACTCGGACTTGCGCCGCGACGAAATCAAGCCGGGTACCCGCACGATTCCTTCGCACACCGAAGTAGATCTGACGGGCCAGTACGTGGCGATGCAAAACCTGACCTTCACGGCCGGCATCAAGAACCTGTTCGACAAGATGCCACCGTTTAGCGCGATGGGCGCGGGCAACCAGTACGGCACCCTGGGCTTTGCCCAGCTGTACAACGTGCGCGGCCGCTACTTCTACATCGGCGCAGGCTATAAGTTCATGTAATGCAGCGCAATCGCCGGCGGCCTGAAAAGGGTTGCCGGCGTTACCCTCGAAAGCCGCACGCCTGTGCGGCTTTTTTCATGCCCGGCAGACGAAAAAAAACCGCTGCTGGCAGCGGTTTTCAGCTAAGTCCGACGCTTACAGGAATCGATCCAAAATCTTGCGCGTCGTCTTGTCGATATTGAACATATCGCGGATCAAGAAATGGATGCCGTGGTTGTCGGCGATCAGCAGCGACGCGGCGCCGATGCGGCGGATGTCTTCCTCGCCTTTCAGCACGAACTGCGTCTCGCCCCGGTCCGTGTCGACGTACCAGGTGCAGGGCGTGGCGAAGCTGGAGACGCTTTTCACGCGCGCGATCTCGGGCATGAATTCGCGTCCTTCCAGCTCTTCCTGCAGCAGGCTGCGCGCCGGTTCCGGCAAGGCGTCGAGGCGGTCGATCCACGCCACCTCCTTGCCGTTGCCCAGCACCAGAGAAATACCCTCGTCCGGCGACTGGATGGGGAAGGCGCGCACGGGTGCCACGCCTTCAAAGACCTGGCCGTCCGCGTCCGTCATCACCAGCTTGCCGAAGGGGTCGCGGCTTAATGTAAAAGTTGTACTGGCCATGCTTATTCCTTGTCATCCAGGGCGAGTTCGTTGTTGCGCGCCTGTGCTTCGTAGAGGCGGAAATAGGCGCCCTCCTTCGCCATCAGTTCATCGTGACTGCCCACTTCGACGACCTGGCCCCGGTCCAGCACCACCAGGCGGTCGGCCCGGTGCAGGGTCGACAGCCTGTGCGCGATGGCGATCGTCGTGCGGCCCTGCACCAGGTTGTCGAGCGCCTTCTGGATCTCTTTTTCCGTTTCCGAGTCCACCGACGATGTCGCTTCATCCATGATCAGGATGCGCGGATCGATCAGCAGGGCGCGGGCGATCGAGATGCGCTGGCGTTCGCCGCCGGACAGCCCCTGGCCGCGCTCGCCCACCATCGAATCGTAGCCTTGCGGCAGGCGCAGGATGAATTCGTGCGCATGCGCGGCGCGCGCGGCGGCGATGATTTCCTGGCGCGTCGCGTGCGGCTTGCCGTAGGCGATATTTTCCGCGATGGTGCCGAAGAACAGGAACGGCTCCTGCAGCACCAGGCCGATATTGCGGCGGTAGTCGGACACGGCGAACGAGCGGATGTCGACGCCGTCGAGCAGGATCGCCCCTTCCGACACGTCATAGAAACGGCAGATCAGGTTGACCAGGGTGCTCTTGCCCGAACCGCTGTGGCCCACCAGGCCGATCATCTCGCCCGCCTTGATGTTCAGGGTGATGCCGCGGTTGACGGCCCGGTTGCCATAACGGAAACCGACTTCGCGCAAATCGATCCTGCCTTCGACCTTCTCCAGCTTCACAGGCTGCGCCGGTTCCGGCACGCTCGACACGTGGTCGAGGATATCGAAGATGCGCTTGGCGGCGGAAGCCGATTTCTGCGTCACGGAAACGATGCGGCTCATCGAATCGAGGCGGCCATAGAAACGCGTGCTGTAGGCGATGAAGGCGGTCAGCACGCCGACGGTGATTTCGCCGCGCGACAATTGCCAGATACCGAAGCACCAGATGACCAGCAAGCCCATCTCCGTCAGGAAGGAAACAGTGGGCGAGAACAGCGACCAGACCTTGTTCAACTTGTCGTTGACGGCCAGGTTGTGCGCGTTGGCGTCGCGGAAGCGGGCCGCTTCGCGCTTTTCCTGCGCAAACGCTTTGACTACGCGAATGCCGGGGATGGTATCGGCCAGCACGTTGGTCACTTCGCTCCACACGCGGTCGATCTTTTCAAAACCCGTGCGCAAACGGTCGCGCACCAGGTGGATCATCCAGGCGATGAACGGCAGCGGCGCCAGGGTCATGATGGCCAGCCACGGGTTCATCGACCACAGGATCACGCCCGTCATGATGATCATCAGCACGTCGGAAGCGAAATCGAGCAGGTGCAGCGAGAGGAAGACGCAGATGCGGTCGCTGCCGCTGCCGATGCGCGCCATCAGGTCGCCCGTGCGCTTGCCGCCAAAGAATTCCAGCGACAGCTTCATCAGGTGTTCATACGTGGCCGAGCGCAAGTCGGCGCCCATGCGTTCGGACACCAGGGCCAGCACATAGGTCTTGCCCCAGCCCAGCAGCCAGGCCAGCAGGGCCGAACCGAGCAAGCCGCTCATGTAGTACACCACCAGCCAAGGATTGATGTGCTTGCCGTTCTGATACGGGATCAGCACATTGTCCATCAGCGGCGCCGTCAGGTAGGGCGGAATCATGTGCGCTGCCGTGGAGAGCAGCATCAGCATGAACCCCAGCGCCAGCTGGCCACGGTAGGGGTGGGCGAAGCGCCACAGGCGGAACAGGGTCCAGGTCGATGGCGGCGTATGCAGCACCTTGGCGCAGATCGGGCATTCTTCCTGTTCCGGCTCCAAGGGCGCCTTGCAGCTCGGACACACTTCCTGCTCCGCTTCCAGCACGGGCTGGCCCGTCAGGTGGCTGTCGAGGCGCTCGACGAACTGTTCCAGCACGCGGATCGCATGCAGGTTCTGTCCCAGGGTGAAGCGCCACGAAGCCAGGCGGCCGTGGTCGTCGAACAATTCCAGGTGGCCGACACCGGCGTGGTCATGGTGCGTCAGGCGCAGTCCGTGGCGGAAAGACCAACTTTTCCAAGTGGTATCGCCCGGTGAACGGGCCAGTAAACGCTTCTCGGTGACAACAATTATGCCTTTTGTGAAACGTAATCGCGCATCGAGGTCAACCTCAACGCTACTTAAAACGTTCTCCCCTGGAGAAAGGTTGCTCTCCACTTCCGCCAGCCAGGCTTCTGCGACAGGCGCCGGCAGCGATGTGAGGGGAATAGTTGTTGCAGGAACACTCAGTTCAGTTGTCATCGTAAAGCATACTCCGGCTCGAGGCCAAGCCCTTCAGGGCGGGATTTGGGGGATGGGGCAGACGCCCGATCAATGTTTGTGTACTGCGCGATGGCGAGGTAGATGCACCAGTGGCAATTTCCTGTATTGTATCGAATGGATGCCTGCCGGTAAGGAATGATGGCAAAACGGAGCAAAAAAATGCGCAGCCATGGTACCGAGGCAAGTATACAACAGCCCGCTGTTGCGCAAATGCTCCAGCTTGGCCCGGAGTCGGTAACTTTATAACAAGTATGGCAACAATTAGTAACAATTAGAATGACAACACCAGCAGAATACGAGAAGCAAACGCGACAAGAGGCCGCTAAAAGTGGCACACTGCGCATACCCGGGATAAAGAACCAAGCACGAGCCTGAAAAGACTCTGTAAAGCCAACATAAAGTATCTGGCGCCCAGACGCCTGGCTTGTTATCAAGAAACCACTTACATGATCAAGAAGAAGAACATCGAATTTGCCCGCGTCACCCACCTGCGCGGCCCCAACATCTGGACTTACCGCCCGGTGATTGAAGCCTGGGTCGACATCGGCGAACTGGAAGACTATCCATCGAATACCCTGCCCGGCCTGTACGAGCGCCTGGTGGCGTGGCTGCCAGGCATGATCGAACACCGCTGCGGCGTGGGCGAACGGGGCGGCTTTTTCGAGCGCCTGCGCGAAGGCACGTGGTCGGCGCACATCCTCGAGCACGTGGTGCTGGAACTGCAAAACCTGGCCGGCATGCGCACGGGCTTCGGCCAGACGCGCTCGACGAGCCAGCGCGGCGTCTACAAGATGGCCTTCCGCACGCGCGAAGAGCACGTGGGCCGCGCCGCCCTGGCCGCCGCGCGCGAACTGCTGATGGCCGCCATCAACGATGAAGCCTACGATCTGGAAGCGGCCCTGGCGCCGCTGCGCGACATGGTCGACTCGCGCTGCCTGGGCCCGAGCACGGCCAGCATCGTCGATGCCGCCACCGAGCGCCGCATCCCTTCCTTGCGCCTGAACGACGGCAACCTGGTGCAACTGGGCCACGGCGCCGCGCAGCGCCGCATCTGGACGGCCGAAACGGACCGCACCAGCGCGATCGCCGAAGGCATCGCCAGCGACAAGGACCTGACGAAATTCCTGCTCAAATCGTGCGGCGTGCGCGTGCCCGAAGGCAGCCTGGTGCGCAGCGCCGAAGCGGCCTGGGAAGAAGCGCAGGACATCGGCGTGCCCGTCGTCGTCAAGCCGTATGACGGCAACCACGGCCGCGGCGTATCGCTGAACCTGATGACCGAAAGCGACGTGAAGGCGGCCTACGAACTGGCCGCGCGCAAGGGCGACAGCTCGGCCGTGCTGGTGGAAAGCTTCATCACGGGCGATGAGCACCGCCTGCTCGTCGTCGGCAACAAGCTGATCGCGGCCGCCAAGGGCGAATCCCTGTGGGTCGACGGCGACGGCACTTCCAGCGTGCTGGAACTGGTGAACACGCAGATCAATACCGATCCGCGCCGCGGCGAAGGCGAGGATTTCCCGCTGGGCACCGTCAAGCCGCATGAATCGGGCGAAATCGTGCTGGAACTGCAGCGCCAGGGCATGACCGCCCTGTCCGTGCCGCAGGCGGGCCAGAAAGTGCTGATCCAGCCGAACGGCAACGTGGCCATCGACGTCACGGACGACGTGCACCCGTCCGTCGTGCATGCGGCCCTGCTGGCCGCGCGCGTGGTGGGCCTCGATATCGCCGGCATCGACCTGGTCACCACCGACATCACGCGTCCGCTGGAAGAGCAGCGCGGCGCCATCATCGAAGTCAATGCCAGCCCAGGCTTGCTGGCGCATATCAAGCCGGGCGTGGGCCAGCCCCGCCCTGTCGGTGCGGCCATCGTCGACCACCTGTTCGCGCCAGAGGAAACGGGCCGCATTCCGCTGATCGGCGTGACGGGCACGCGCGGTGCCAGCCTGATCGTGCGCATGCTGTGCAAACTGCTCAATCTGTCGGGCCTGCACACGGGCGCCGTCTGCAGCGAAGGCATGTATCTGGACCAGCGCCGCGTCGTCAGCAGCGATTGCGTGAACTGGGACGCGGGCCAGCGCCTGCTGCTCAACCGCACCGTGCAGACGGCCCTGTTCGAGAGCAATCCCCGCATGATCCTGGCCGAAGGCCTGGCCTACGACAAGTGCCAGGTCGGCATCGTCACGGACATGGGCAGCCTCGATAGCGTCAAGGATTTCGACGTGCTGGACGAAGCGGGCCTGTACAAGGCCGTGCGCAGCCAGGTCGACGTGGTGGTGCCAACGGGCGTGGCCGTGCTCAATGCCGCCAACGCGCACGTGCTGGAACTGGCCGAGCTGTGCGACGGCACGGTGACCCTGTATGCGCAGGATGGCAGCCTGCCCGCCATCGCGGCGCAACTGGCCGCCGGCCAGCGCGCCGTATTCGTGCGCGGCAACCATATCGTGCTGGCCGAAGGCGGCATCGAAACGGTCTTGCTGTGCCTGGACCTGCTGAAACCGGCCACGGCCGGCAATGTCGACAGCGTGCTGGCCGTCGCGGCCGCCGCCTGGGCCATGAACCTGCCCGTCGATTTGATTTGCGCCGGCCTGCGCACCTTCGACGCGGCCCCCGGCTGCATCGGGAACTGAAAACCAGGAACGTCAAACCAAACCTACTGCGCGTCGCGATTTGCGGCCTCCGATGCTCACTGTGCATCCGCACAGCTCCGCTTCTCGGGCCAACGGGGGCGCCGAGCCTCCCATCCGCTCGCTACGGTTTGATTTGACGTAAAAGCCCGGCTACGGCCGGGCCCACAAGAACACAACAGGATTACGGTTTAATTATGGAAGTATCTCGCGTACGGGCCTTGCGGGGCCCTAACCTCTGGAGCCACGACACCGCCGTGGAAGCCATTGTTTCCTGCACCACGCAGGAACTCGACATCGCCCAGCTGCCCGGCTTCGAAGCCCGCCTGCGCGCGCGCTTTCCGCAACTGAGCCCGCTGCAACCGCTGGGCAATTACAACGCCGCGCCGATGGCACAGGTGCTGGAACTGGCGGCGCTGGGACTGCAGGCGCAAGCCGGCTGCCCCGTCACCTTCAGCCGCACCACGCCGACCCTGGAAACGGGCATCTTCCAGGTCGTCGTCGAATATTCGGAAGAAGCCGTCGGCCGCCTGGCCCTGGAACTGGCGCAGCAGCTGTGCCGCGCCGCGCTCGACGATGCGCCGTTCGACCTGGCCGGCGCCCTGCACCAGCTGCAGGAACTCGATGAAGACGTGCGCCTGGGCCCTTCGACGGGCGCCATCGTCAACGCCGCCGTGGCGCGCAACATCCCGTTCCGCCGCCTGACCGAAGGCAGCCTGGTGACGTTCGGCTGGGGCAGCAAGCAGCGCAAGATCCAGGCCGCCGAAATGGACGGCACCAGCGCCATCGCCGAAGCCATCGCGCAGGACAAGGAACTGACGAAGAAGCTGCTCGACTCGGCCGGCGTGCCCGTGCCGCAAGGCCGCGTCGCCATCGACGTGGACGACGCCTGGGCCGCCGCCTGCGAAATCGGCCTGCCCGTCGTCGTGAAACCGAAGGATGGCAACCAGGGCAAGGGCGTCACCGTCAATGTCACCACGCGCGAACAGCTGACGGCCGGCTTCCTCGCGGCGCAGGAATTCCGCGACGACATCCTCGTCGAACGCTATCTGCCGGGCCACGATTTCCGCTTGCTCGTCATCGGCAACAAGATGGTGGCAGCGGCCCGCCGCGACCCGCCGCAAGTGGTGGGCGACGGCCAGCACACGGTGCGCGAACTGGTCGACCAGGTCAACCTGGACCCGCGCCGCGGCAGCGGCCACGCCACCTCGCTGACGAAAATCCGCTTCGACGACATCGCCCTGGCCAGCCTGGCCAAGCAGGGCTACGTGGCCGAATCCGTGCCGCCCGTGGGCCAGCGCGTGATCTTGCGCAATAACGCCAACCTGTCGACGGGCGGCTCGGCCACCGACGTCACCGTCGACGTGCATCCGGAAGTGGCGGCGCGCGCCGTCGCCGCCGCGCACATGGTGGGCCTGGACATCTGCGGCGTGGACGTGGTGTCCGACAGCATCCTGAAACCGCTGGAAGAGCAGAACGCCGGCATCGTCGAAGTCAACGCCGCACCGGGTTTGCGCATGCACCTGGCGCCCTCGTTCGGCAAGCCGCGTCCCGTGGGCGAAGCCATCATCGCCGCCATGTTCGCCGAGGGCGATGATGGCCGCATTCCCGTCGTCGCCGTCACGGGCACCAACGGCAAGACCACCACCGTGCGCCTGATCGCCCACCTGCTGACGGCATCCGGCCTGCGCACGGGCATGACGAACACGGATGGCGTGTACATCGAAGGACGCCAGATCGACAGCGGCGACTGCAGCGGCCCGCGCAGCGCGCGCAACGTGCTGCTGCACCCGGACGTGGACGCGGCCGTGTTCGAGACGGCGCGCGGCGGCATGCTGCGCGAAGGCCTGGCTTTTGATCGCTGCCAGGTCGCCGTGGTGACGAATATCGGCGCGGGCGACCACCTGGGCCTGAACTACATCACCACCGTGGAAGACCTGGCGGTGCTGAAACGCGTGATCGTGCAGAACGTGGCCGACAGCGGCGTGGCGGTGCTGAACGCCACCGACCCGGCCGTGGCGCGCATGGCCAAGAATTGCAGCGGCACGGTGACCTTCTTCGCCGCCGACAAGACGCATCCCGTGATGGCCACCCACCGCGCGCAGGGCAACCGCGTGGTCTACGTGGAAGACGGCAAGCTGGTCGCCGCGCAAGGCAAGGAACGCCACGAAATCGCCCTGTCGCAGGTACCGATCACGCGCAACGGCGCCATCGGCTTCCAGGTCGACAACGTCATGGCCTCGCTGGCCGCCGCCTGGGCCGTGGGCCTGGACTGGAAAACCATCGCGCTGGGCCTGAAAACCTTTGCCAATGAAGCCGACAATGCGCCGGGCCGCTTCAACGTCTTCGACTATCGTGGAGCCACCCTGATCGCCGACTACGGCCACAATCCGGACGCCATCCTGGCGCTGGTGCAGGCCGTCGAAAGTATGCCGGCCAAGCGTCGCTCGGTGGTCATCAGCGGCGCCGGCGACCGCCGCGACGAAGACATCCGCCAGCAGACGGAAATCCTCGGCGCCGCCTTCGACGATGTGCTGCTGTACCAGGACCAATGCCAGCGCGGCCGCGCCGACGGCGAAGTGGTGGCATTGCTGCGCCAGGGCCTGGACGGCGCCAAGCGCACCAGCCATATCGATGAAATCAACGGCGAATTCGTCGCCATCGACAAGGCCCTGGCGCGCCTCGGTGAAGGCGACCTGTGCCTGATCCTGATCGACCAGGTGGAAGAAGCGCTGGCGCACATCGCCAAGCGCGTCGCCGAAGCCTAAGCCTAAGCGCAGCCTGACGGCATACGAGGGCGGCCTGCGGGCCGCCCTTTTTACTGGCGCGCGCCGCCTCCCTGCGCGCACCGGCATGGTGCAAAAGCCCCCTTGCAAGCTTGTAAATTCAGGCATGGAAATTGCACATAAGAAAACATAAATGGGCTGACAAAAGGTGGGGAACGCATGCTGGGCAAAATCTCGCGCATGATCGGAAAATTGACGGTGGGGCGCAAACTGGCGCTGATCTATTTGCTCGACCTGTCCGCCGTCATCTTCATTTCCGGCATCCTCATCAACGAAAAATACCTCGCCATCGATTTCTCGCGCAAGGAGATGGCAGGCAATGACTACATCGCCGCCATCCGCGATGCCCTGCTGCCGCCGGGCGCGCAAGCCGCGGCCGTGGAACAGGCCGAACGCCGCTTCGGCGCAGGCATGCACAGCGCCGAACTGAATGCGCAATTTGCCGCCCTGCTGCGCCAGGCCGGCCATACTTCCGCCGCGCCGGACGCCGGCATCGCGCCCTCGCCCGCCTTTGTGGCCGGGCGCGCGCTGCTCACGCGCGTGGGCAACCAGTCGAACCTGATCCTCGACCCGGACCTGGACAGCTACTACACGATGTCGCTGGTGATCCTGCGCTTTCCCGAACTGTTGGAATTGATCAACAGCACGCGCGCCCTGGCCCTGCAACTGGCGACGGCCGAAGGCGCGCAGCGCCAGCGCCTGCAGACCCAGTTCCTGATCCTCGAAGGGCGCATGGATGCCACCATGGGCGGCATCGGCAGCGACTACACGGAGGCGTTCGCGGCCAGCACGCCGCTGCTGCGCCAGCATCTCGACGGTTCTCGCGCGGCCCTGCAGCGCGCCGTGGCGCAGTTACGCGCCAGTAGCCAGGCGCTGGCAGGCGTGCAAGCCAGCCCCGCCGGCGCGCGGGAACTGCTGCGCCGCAATGCGGTGGCGCTCGCCGCGCTGCGCCTGGCATGGCGCGATGCCGGCAACGAATTGCAGCGCCTGATCCAGCTGCGCGTGGATGGCTTTTTCACGCGCATGTGGCTGCACCTGGGCACGGCCGTGCTGCTGCTGGCGATGATACTGGGCCTGGTTTTTTTCGTCGCGCGCCAGATCGCCCTGCCCATCCGGCGCCTGGCGCGCGTGGCGCAGGAAGTGCGCGAAACGGGCGACCATAGCCTGCGCGCCATCTGGGACAGCGAGGATGAAACGGGGCGCCTGGTGCGCGCCTTCAACACCATGCTGCAGCAGCTCGACTTCCAGCGCATGGCGCAGCAGGACCTGGTGGCGCGCGCCAGCGCGGCCGATGCGCAGCGCCAGCTGGTCGACGCCATTCCCATCCCGCTGATGGTCACCTCGATCCCCCATCACCAGGTGCTGCACGCGAACCAGGCCGCGCACGCATGGCAGGGCGGGCTGGAACTCGATCCGTGGGTGGGCGGCATGCATCCGCAAGCCCGTTCGCGCTTCTTCCAGCGCTTGAGCGACCTGGGCGCCGTCGACGAATTCGAGGTGTGCTGGAGCGGCGGCGGCACGCCCACCTGGGCCCTGATTTCCGCGCGCCTGATCGACTACCAGGGCCAGCGCGCCGTGCTGTCGACCTTCACGCCGATCAACAAGATGAAGCTGATGGAGTCGCGCCTGGAACTGTGGGCCAAGGTATTCGAGGCCTCGGCCGAAAGCCTGATCGTGATGGACGCCGGCATGCGCATCATCACCGTCAACCAGGCCTTCCGCCGCCATTCGCTGTACGACATGGTGGAGCTGATCGGCAAGCGCCCCGCCTTCCTGCTCGCGCCCGATAACGCTCCCGAGCAGCTCGACAGCCTGCGCCGGACCCTGGCGCGGCGCGGCTACTGGCAGGGCGAAATCTCGGTGCAGCGCAAGTCGATGGAAAGCTATCCGGCCTGGCTGGTGATGAACGCCGTGCGCGGCCTCGATGGCGTCACCACGCATTTCATCGCCAGTTCGCTCGACATCAGCGAACGCAAGGCCAGCGAGCGGCAGATCGAGCACATGGCCCACCACGACGCGCTCACGGGACTGGCCAACCGCCACGTGTCGAAACTGCGCCTGGCGGCCGCCATCGCGCAGGCGCGCCGCAGCGGCGAAAAGGTGGGGGTGCTGTTCGTCGACCTGGACCGCTTCAAGCACGTCAACGACGCGCTGGGCCACCACGTGGGCGACGCCCTGCTGCAATCGGTCTCTAAGCGCCTGCTGCAGCTGGTGCGCGAAGGCGATACCGTCAGCCGCCTGGGCGGCGATGAATTCGTCGTCATCCTCAACGGCGTCGGCGACGCAGATGCCATCGGCGCCCTGCTCGACACGCGATTGATACCCGCCATGCGCGAGCCGCACCAGGTGGCAGGCAACGAGCTGTATGTCTCGTGCAGCGTGGGCGTGGCCATCTATCCGGACCACGGCGACGACATGGATACCCTGATGCGCCACGCCGATGCGGCCATGTACCAGGCCAAGAGCGGCGGACGCGATCATGCGCGCATGTTCACGCCGCAGATGCAGGAGCAGCAGTTGCAGCAGCTGCACCTGGAAAGCGATCTGCGACACGCCATCGAGCGGCAGGAACTGGTGCTGTACTACCAGCCGCGCATCGATGCCAGGAGCAGCCGCCTGAATGGCGTGGAAAGCCTGATCCGCTGGCAGCATCCGCAGCATGGCCTGATCGCGCCCGACAGCTTCATTCCCGCCGCCGAGGAATCGGGCCTGATCGTTCCCATCGGCGCGTGGGTCATCCGCGAAGCGTGCCGCCAGCAGGTGGCCTGGCGCGAAGCGGGCGCGGGCGACATCGCCGTGTCGATCAACCTGTCGGCCATCCAGCTGAAAAGCGGCGGCCTGGTGGCCACCTTGCGCGAGGTGCTGCGCGAGTTTCCCGTCACGCCCGGACGGATCGAATTCGAACTGACCGAATCGATCCTGATGGACAACGTGGACGACACCATCGCCACCCTGCACGCCATCAAGGCGCTGGGATTTGCGCTGTCGATCGACGACTTCGGCACCGGCTATTCGAGCCTGAACTACCTGTGCCGCTTCCCGCTCGACAAGCTGAAGATCGACATGAGCTTCGTGCAGGACATCCACGGTTCGCCGCAAAACCTGGCCGTGACGAAAACCATCATCGGCCTTGGCCATACCCTGGGCTTGACGGTCACCGCCGAGGGCGTGGAAAGCGCGGCCGATGCCGACGTGCTGCGCCACGCCGGCTGCGATGAATTGCAGGGCTTTTACTTCGCCCGCCCCATGCCGCAGGCGCACTTCATGGCCTGGCTGGCGCAAAGCGCCGCGCCCTGCGCCGCCTGACGCCTGCTGTGGAGCGCCCGCAACGCGCATGCGCCAGCTTCGACAACGCGCGGTGCGCCGCCAGGGCGCATGAATGCAGCAGGGATACCGGAATTGATATGGACATCGCAAAAGAAGTCATTTGTGGGGCAAAGTCATTCCCACCTACCATGTTTCTTGAGCATGTTCCAGCTCTGGCGGCGACTGCCGCAGCGTTCTCAACATAACTAAAATACAGGTGGAGACAAGATGATGCAATCGATGGCAACGGGCACCCGCACGTCCCGGCACAACACACGGCTGACCTTGAAGGCCACGGTGGCCGCGCTGGCCGGCGCAGGCCTGCTGAGCAGCGCTTCCGTCTGGGCGCAACAGGCGCCCGCCGCGGAAACACCAGTGGAAGAAATGGCACCAGCGGCAACGCCAGCCGACAGCGGCATCGCCGTCGTCGCCGTCACGGGCGTGCGCCGGGCAGCGCAAAGCGCGCAGACGATCAAGAAGAACAACGACCAGGTGGTCGATTCCATCGTCGCCGATGAAATCGGCAAATTCCCCGACAAGAACGTGGCCGAAATCCTCGGCCGCGTGACGGGCGTGCAGATCCGCCGCGAAGGCGGCGAGGCCGGCTCCGTCATCATCCGCGGCTTGCCCGGCGTGGTGACCCTGCTGAACGGCCGCGAGATGTTTACCTCGGTGGGCCGCAGCCTGTACCTGGCCGACATTCCGACGGCCATGCTGCAGCGCGTGGACGTATATAAGTCGCAGGGGGCCGACATGGTCGAAGGCGGCACGGCCGGCGTGGTCGACGTGCGCACCAACCGCCCCTTCGATTTCAAGGGCTTTACGGCATCGGGCAACGTGCGCGCCGAGCACCGCGACAAGTCCGGCTCGACGGACCCGAACGTCAGCGGTATGCTCTCGAACCGCTGGAAGACCCCATACGGCGAATTCGGCGCCCTGCTCGGCCTGTCCTACCAGCGCAGCAAATACTATGACGAGACGATCTGGAACGCCGAACCCGTCAAGCGCCCCGAAGCGGGCAACATCACGGGTCCCGATTCCGTCGGCATGATCCCGACCGTGGGCGACCGCAAGCGCTACGCGGCAAATGCCGCCTTCCAGTGGCGGCCGAACTCGCAGGTGGAAGTGTATGCGGAAGGCATGTCGACCCTGATCAAGCATGCGTTCGACAGCCAGTTCTTCGTCGGTTCGCTGCCCTGGGGCCAGAACCCGGACATCACGCTGATCCCCGGCACCAGCCAGGCGGCCACGGTGGGCAAGATCGACGGCCCGTGGTCGCCGTTCACCCTCGGTTCGACCCAGGCGCGGCGCGACCGCTCGATCGGTTCGCAAGGCGCCATCGGCGCGCGCTGGGACATCACGCCGCAGCTGCGCGCCACGACGGAACTGGCGCGCACGGTCAGCAACTTCGAACGCGAATTCCCCATCCTCGACTTCCTCGCCCATCCGACCAGCGTGATCGGCAGCACGAACGTCAACGGCGGCGCGCAGATCAGCTACCCCGGCTACAACATGACCGATCCGAAGAACTACACCCTGCTCGGTTTCTACGACAATCATAGCCACGACGAAGGCAGTTCGACCGACTGGCGCGGCGACGTCAGCTACGACATGGACAGCACGGGCTTCTTCCGCGAATTTTCGGGCGGCGTGCGCCTGGCCAAGCGCAAGGCTGAATCGATCCGCGAAAAAAATGGCCAGGGAGGCTTGTCTTCGACCATGTATGCGGACGCGATTCCCGGCCTGGCGTGCGCCTCGCACGACAACACGGGCAACTTCGGCCTGCAAAGCTGGCTCACGCCATGCCGCGACTTCATGCTCAACAACACAGCCGTGCTGCGCCAGCTGTTTACGGGCAGCAGCGAACGCAGCCCGGACGATCCGATGACCCATTACAAGGATGTGGAAAAAACCAACGCCGTGTACGGCAAGGCGCGCATCGGCTTTGACCTGGCGCAGGTACCGGTGGATGGCACCTTGGGCGTGCGCGTGGTGCAGACCAAGCAGGACTTGCAAGGCAATTCCTCGCAAAACGGCATCGTCACGCCCGTGCGCGTCAAGACGTCGGATACGGACGTGCTGCCCAGCCTGACCCTGAAAGCCATGCTGCGCCAGGACCTGATCGCCCGCCTGACCGCCGGCAAGGCCGTGCAGCGCCCGAACTTCGCCGACTTCAACCCCGGCGTGAGCCTGGGACAGAGCCTGGAGATGGTGCGCCCGACTGGCAGCGGCGGCAATCCCGACCTGAAACCCGTGGAAGGCAAGAACCTGGACCTGGCGCTGGAATGGTATTTCGCCCAGACGGGTTCCGTCACGGCCACCGCGTTCCGCCACAACTTCAAGAATTACATCCTGTCCGGTTCGGCCAAGGAAACGTACGGCGGCATCGAGTACGACATCACGCGCCCGCGCAACACCTCGAAGGGCCATCTGCAAGGCATGGAAATGGCCTACCAGCAGTTCTACGACAAGCTGCCCGGCTGGATGAGCGGCCTGGGCCTGCAGGCCAACGCCACCTACATGACGGGCGAGCTGGAAGAACTCAATGGCAGCGCGCACCCGTTCACGGGCATGTCGAAGTGGTCGGCCAATATCGTCGGCCTGTACGAACAGGGACCGTGGTCGGCGCGCCTGGCCTACAGCTGGCGCGACAAATATGTCGACGACTACAACTACCGCGGCAAGGGCATCCACCTGACCGTGGCGCCGACCAAGACCCTGGACGCGTCGGTCTCATACAAGCTCAACCCGCACACCACGGTGACGCTGGACGCGAACAACCTGCTCGACTCGACCTACCGCGACTACCACGACACGCCGGAGTATGTGCGCGATGTGCGGCGCTATGACAAGGTCGTCGGTTTATCGATACGCTGGAGCTACTAACTCATTCCCCCTTTCTTCCTTCGAGGGTTTTCAGCGCCAGCCGGCAACGGTTGGCGTTTTTTTGCCTTGTGGAATCTATCCGCCATAGGAATTGATCTGGCGCAAAGCGATGGCGCCGGGGCGCTTTTATGCTGGCAGCTTGACTAGCGAACCCGGCGGGGGACAGCATGCGCGATGCACGGCACGTCGATATACAGTTATTTCAACCCGACATCCCGGTACGGCTCGACATGCGCACGGCGGCGCTGGTCGAACATGCGCTGGCCTTGCAGGAAATGGCCGGCACGGGCGCCGCCGCCCTGTTTTTGCATTGCCACGACGTGCCGCTGCCCACCGCCTTGCGCGTGCTGACGACGGGACCGCGCCGCAAACCTGCCGGACCGCATCTGTTTGCCCGCCTGCGTCCGCGCACGGCCGCCCTGCCGCTACCGGTGCGCTGACGAATCCTGTACCATCGCCGCAACCTACTACATGAGGCACGGCGATGCAGGCAGCGACACCCCACGACACCTATGCGGCACTGATGGACCTGATCAAGGCGCGCCATGCGGAACTGAGCCCGCAATTCCAGGCCGGCGCCCGCTACCTGGCCGACCATCCGGACGAAGTGGCCGTGTCCTCGATGCGCAGCATCGCCACGCGGGCCCAGGTGCAGTCGGCCGCCCTCGTGCGCCTGGCGCAGCAGCTGGGCTTTGCCGGCTGGCCCGAACTGAAAGCCATCTTCGTCGAACGCCTGCGCGCGGGACCTGCCGGCTACGCGGCCAAGGCGGGCGCGCTGGCCGGCAAGGAGGGGACAGAGCGCGACCTGGTCACCGAAGTGTTCACTGTGCAGCAGCGCAACCTGGCCGCCACGGAAAGCGCCAACCACGCCGCCCTGGACGCGGCCGCCAGCCTGCTGCAGGCGGCGCCCCGCGTGCACGTGGCCGGCTTTCGCGCCGCCCACCCGATCGCCTACACCCTGCATTATCTGTACCGGCTGCTGCGCCCCAGCGTGCAGCTGTTGAGCGGTCAGGGCGGCACCCTGGAAATGGACTTGCGCGCCCTGCAGGCGGGCGAAGCCGTCGTCGTCGTCAGCTTCGCGCCGTATTCGAGCGAAGCACTGCTGGTGGCGCAGGCGGCGCGCCAGGCCGGCTGCCAGGTGGTCGCCATCAGCGACAGCGCCATGTCACCGCTGGCCCTGCAGGCCGACGCCAGCATCGTCATCGCCGTCGACAGCCCCTCGTTCTTCCCTTCCATCGTGGCCGGCGTCGCGGCCGTGGAAAGCCTGGTGGAATTGCTGGTGGCGCGCGCGGGACCGGATGCCGTCACGGCCATCGGCGCGGCGGAAAGCCAGCTGCGGGCGCTGGGCGCCTACGCAAAAACATCGAATGATGCAAATTAAAAACAAATACATCAATCGTTGCAATGCGGCGTAACGCCTCCTATAATCGGCCATTCCCCCCTTTGCCGATAAGAAAGCGATGCCATGAGCCATGTCTTCCACCGCAGCCTGACCGCCACCTACCCTATCGCCACAGGCGGCGATGGGCCTTACCTGATCGACGCGGACGGCAAGCGCTACCTGGACGCCTGCGGCGGCGCGGCCGTCTCTTGCCTCGGCCATTCGGATACGGCCGTGATTTCCGCCGTGCAGCGGCAGATTGCGACGATGGCGTATGCACACAGCTCGTTTTTCACCAGCGAGCCGATGGAGCAGCTGGCCGATTTCCTCGTCGCCAGGGCACCAGCCGGCATCGACAGCGTGTATTTCGTCTCCGGCGGCTCGGAAGCGATGGAAAGCGCGCTGAAGCTGGCGCGCCAGTATTTCGTCGAGCGGGGCCAGCCGCAGCGCCGCCACGTCATCGCCCGCCGCCAGAGCTATCACGGCAATACCCTGGGCGCGCTGGCCACGGGCGGCAACGCCTGGCGCCGCCAGCAGTTCGAGCCATTGCTGATTGGCGTGACCCATGTGTCGCCCTGCTATGCCTGGCGCGACCAGCAGGCGCATGAAACGGATGCCGCCTACGTGGCGCGCCTGGGCCAGGAGCTGGAAGACCATATCGCCGCACTGGGCGCGGAGAACGTCATGGCCTTCATCGCCGAACCCGTCGTCGGCGCCACGGCCGGTGCCCTGCCCGCAGTAAACGGCTATTTTGCGCGCATGCGCGCCATCTGCCAGCGCCACGGCATCCTCCTGATCCTCGACGAAGTCATGTGCGGCATGGGGCGCACGGGCAGCCTGTTCGCCTGCGAGCAGGAAGCCATCACGGCCGACCTGATCTGCATCGCCAAGGGCCTGGGCGCCGGCTACCAGCCCATCGGCGCCGTGATGGTGTCCAAGGACATCCGTGAGACCATCCGCGCCGGCACAGGCTTCTTCCAGCATGGCCACACGTATATCGGCCACGCCACGGCGTGCGCCGCCGCCCTGGCCGTGCAGCAACAGATCGAGGAGCGCGATTTATTGGCCAACGTGCGCGCCATGGGCGGCTTGCTGCAGGAGCGGCTGCGCCAGTGTTTCGGCGAGCACCCGCACGTGGGCGACATCCGCGGCCGCGGCCTGTTCCTGGGCCTGGAACTGGTGCAGGAGCGCGCCGGCAAGCAGCCGTTCGACCCGGCCCGCCGCTTGCACGCGCGCATCAAGGCGCAAGCCATGCAGAATGGACTGATGTGCTACCCCATGGGCGGCACCATCGACGGCCTGCACGGCGACCACATCCTGCTGGCGCCGCCCTACATCATCGACGCCAGCCACGTCGATGAGCTCGTCGACAAGCTGGGCGCAGCCATCGACACGAGCCTGGCCTAAGCGCGCCCGCTGTTGCCCACGGTAGACATCAGGCTGGCGCCGCAGTTGGTCTTGTGGCCATCAAAGGCCACGGGCACGCCGTCGATCAGCACCTGCGGATCGCCCTCGGCGATCACGCAGCGCACGTGGCCCTTGATCGGACACACGCAAGGGTCGCCCTTGCGCGCCACGGCCACGCCCAGCACCGTGCTGTTCGGTGCCGCGCCCACCACCTTGCCGCCATGGCTGGTGGGATCGTTCAAGCGGATCACG
This sequence comes from Janthinobacterium sp. GW821-FHT03C10, assembly GCF_059420865.1. Classification (NCBI taxonomy): domain Bacteria; kingdom Pseudomonadati; phylum Pseudomonadota; class Betaproteobacteria; order Burkholderiales; family Oxalobacteraceae; genus Janthinobacterium; species Janthinobacterium sp. GW821-FHT03C10. Next base: position 98,512 of record NZ_JBWKUN010000007.1, read on the forward strand.
CCACGCATGCTCTTCTCCTTGAATAGGTAAAACGCTTCATTGCGAAAACCCCTGGTAATACTCGGGCGCATCGTGGCGCAAGCCCCACCAGGGCAGGTAGGCATGATTGCCGCCGCGCGCGCGGAACCAGGGCTTGCCGGGCTGGATCGGCCGTACGACGGCGGGCGGCGCCACCACCAGCGCCACGGGGGCAAGCAGGTCGCTGGTGCCGGCCACCAGCACGGGTTTGCCGAAATGGTGCGCGTAGGCGATGCCCAGCGCCACGTTCGTCAGCGCCGTACCGGCACCCGTCTCGCCCAGCACGGCCGTCAAGTTGAAGCTTTGCTTCAGCAGATCGAATTCCGGCAATTGCACGGTGAGCGTCTGCGCCAGCGCACCCAGCCGCGCGGACGAATCCGGGTGCGAATTGCCGGCATCGTGGATGAGATAGCCGATGTCAGTATCCGGCCTGTTCGCCTTCGCCGCCGCCTCCTCGATGGCCGCCGTCCACGCCTGCACCAGGCGCGGCGGTTCGCCCTTTTTGACTTCAAAATCCGCCGCCTGTTTCGTGCTTGGATACCCTAGCCACGCCAGCGGCGCCCGCTCCGTCTTGTAGTCGGGGCCAGCCAGCACCAGCAGCACCAGGTTCTCGTTGATCTGCCGGTCAAGGGGCCGGCTGGGCGCATCCCAGTTCATGGCCCAGACGGTTTCCTTGGGATGGCTTTGCAGGTAGTCGAGCGCGGCGGAAAGTGACGTAAAACCGGCGTTGGGGCCGCCCATGGTGACGCGGACGTCGGGTGGGGTGGAGCGGGTCCACAGGGTGGGAGAGTGGATGTTGCCGATGCTAAAAGTCCTTGCTACGCGCTGACGAACGAATTCCGTTGTCTCGACTGGATCAAGTTTCCCTTCTGGCAAAGCATATTCGATATGGATGCCGGCCAATTCACGCCAGCGCGACTTATTTTTAGTTGAATGGACATTGTAGAAATATTCTGGGTCGGAGTAGTACACGTCATGAATTAAATTGAAAGTCTTCGCTATGTATTTTTCATGGTAACCATCGAACGTTTCAGAACCATCATTTCCAACCGCGACAGAGGCAATACTTTGCAGCCGGGTATATTTCTCTGGTTTTTCCTTGACCATATCGTCGCCTGGATTCGGCTGCACCAGCCCCAAGGTCCACAGCAATTGCCATTGCGTGGGGTAATCCCGACGTTGCAAAGGATTCAGCCATTGCAATCCCACCACCTGCGCCATAAACGGACCGCTGCGTGGAACCGTTGCCTCCGGCAATGGCGGCGTCGCGCATGCGCCAAGCAAAAGCGACATGAGAACCGCGAGCAGCGCCCTCATTGCGAAAACCCCTGGTAATACTCGGGCGCATCGTGGCGCAAGCCCCACCAGGGCAGGTAGGCATGATTGCCGCCGCGCGCGCGGAACCAGGGCTTGCCGGGCTGGATCGGCCGTACGACGGCGGGCGGCGCCACCACCAGCGCCACGGGGGCCGACAGGTCGCTGGTACCGGCCACCAGCACGGGTTTACCGAAATGGTGCGCGTAGGCGATGCCCAGCGCCACGTTCGTCAACGCCGTACCCGCACCCGTCTCGCCCAGCACGGCGGTCAGATTGAAGCTTTGTTTGAGGAAATCGAATTCCGGCAATTGCACGGTGAGCGTCTGCGCCAGCGCGCCGAGCCGTGCCGACGAATCACGATGCGTATTACCGGCGTCGTGGATGACGTAACCGATCCCGGTCTCCGCTTGATTGGCCTTAGCCGCAGCCTCCTCAATGGCCGCCGTCCACGCCTGCACCAGGCGCGGCGGTTCGCCCTTTTTGACTTCAAAATCCGCCGCCTGTTTCGTGCTCGGATACCCGAGCCACGCCAGCGGCGCCCGCTCCGTCTTGTAGTCGGGACCGGCCAGCACCAGCAGCACGAGGTTCTCGTTGATCTGCCGGTCCAGGGGACGGCTGGGCGCATCCCAATTCATGGCCCAGACGGTTTCCTTGGGGTGGGTTTGCAGATAGTCGAGCGCGGCGGAAAGTGAAGTGAAACCGGCGTTGGGGCCGCCCATGGTGAGGCGAACGTCGGGTGGGGTGGAGCGGGTCCACAGGGTGGGAGAGTGGATGTTGCCGATGCTAAAAGTCCTTGCAACTCTTTTGCGCACAAATGCTATCGTTTCGACCGGATCGAGCTTACCTTCTGGCAGGGCATATTCGATATGAATACCAGCCAACTCTCGCCAGCGTGATTTGTCCTCGGCTGAATGAACGTTATAAAAATATTCCGAGTCGGAGTAATACACATCATGGTACAAGTTCATTAACTCATTAATGTATTTTTCATGGTATCCATCGAAAGTTTCAGAGCCTTCATTACCTATAGCAATGGAGGCAATACTCTGCAACTTAGAATATTTTTCAGGTTTTTCTTTTACCATATCATCGTTCGGATTAGGCCGTGCCAGGCCAAGGGTCCAAAGTAGCTGCCATTCAGTGGGATAGTCTCTACGATGCAAAGGATTTAACCATTGCAACCCGACTACCTGAGCCAGAAATGGTCTCTGCACTAAAGATCCATCAATAGGAACGACAGGAGTCACTATGTTTGCCGATGTACGTAAACGGGCGCAAGCTGACAAAACTAAAACAATCAAAAACGCACCGAGTATAGATAACAATATAGATCTAGCCATGACATGATCTCCAACAAGATAAATATTTACTTAATATTTAGGAATTTATATGAAATGTGATTTCTCTTTATAAAAATGCTCGTTCACCGGAATTAGGACGAGAATCAAGAGCAGGGTTCTCTCTCACGTCAACTATGGATACAGGAAGATTTCCTTCTCCACCAGTCTGCTGAGACCATTGAGTAATGGTAAAACCATGCAATTTCCCATCATTAAAATATTCTTCGAACAATTTAGCGGATTCAGTATTATTTAGTGCCCTCAACAACCGCCAATCCGCCGCCACCCTCAACTTGCGCAGCTGGTCCGGCTTGATGCGGCACACGCCCACCGCCACGTCATACGCAAGCGCCCGCTCTGAGTGCATGGGGTTGGTCAGGATGGTGGAATGGTCGGTGGCGTAGGCGCCGGCCTGACTGGACATCATTTCCCCTACCCGCGTGCTGCGCCATTGCAGGTACTCGGCGTCGGGCGTGGCGTTGGGCATTTCCTGCTGCACTTTTTGACCCTCGGGACTTTTCCCTTCCCGTATGGCTTGCGCGCGTATCACCGCGCGCTGCTCGAATCGCAGGCGCGCCTCGTCATCGGCCGTGCCCCTGGCGCTGTCCATGCGTTTGGCTTCGTTTTTCCCAGCCTGCCCCTGCAAGCCGCCGGGCGGAATCTCATGATCGGTAAGGTAATCGTCGCCGGGCGCGCGTTGCTTGCCGGCCTGGCGCGATTCGCCGGGCGGCTCGTAGCCTTCGTCGAATTCCTCGCTGGTCTGTCCAAAGCGCAAGGACTGCGGCTTAAAGGGCGGCAGCAGGTCGGGGGCGTTCAGTTCGATTTTCCAGTCTTTGTGGGGCGAGGCATTGCAGGGGCTGCGAGCCAGGCCCGTGGCCACGATGAACAGGGGCGCAAACCCGACAGTCAGGATGGTGGACAAGCGGCTCTCCTGGCTGGCCTCCACGCCCTGCTTGATGGAATACGACGCATATTTCTGCGCCGGAAACCAGAAGTCCTTGCCGCCCGGCGCGGGCTTGCGCCAGTGATCGGTCCAGTAGTGATAGCTGCCCTGCTTGCCCACCTCAAACCCCTGGGCAAACACGCGCTGCACGCAGACGCCTGCGGCCTCGGTGGCAGCGAGCTCGCCGCCGTCCTTGCTGTCCTTGGCCAGCGAACCCGACAGGCCGCGCCAGCCGATGCCCTCGATGGCGACGGACGACACCACCACGTCGTGCGGATTGCAATAGATGGTCACCCTGCCATACGATGATTTCTTGCCGCCCCGGGCGGCGCCGGCGATCCCGTATTGTTCACGATCTTGGGCGGCGGAAAAACCGTGCTCCAGGTTGGCCATGCAGCGGTCGATTTCCTCGTCCGTCTGCGCCTCGCCCAAGCTGGCGCGCTGGCCGATGATGGCAAAGAAGTTTTTCAAGGTGGCGATGCGCGCCTGCACCGTCACCCTTCCCGTGCTGCCGTCCGCCGCGCGCAGGTTGCCGGCCACCCAGTTCTCGGCGCTATTGCGTTTCGCCAGGCTGTACGGCGAATTGCAAATGACATAGTTGTCGGCCACGCAGGGAAAACTGTCCTTTACCTTGGGCAGGTTTGCGCCCAGAAAGGCGGCCGCCATCGCCACCATCGTGCCCTGGCTGTGGCACACAATGGTGACGGGCACGTCGGCCTGCTGCTGGCGGATGGCTTCGACCAGCCTGGCCAGGCGGTAGGCGGCCAGCACGAAATACGCTCGCGGCGGGCAGCTGTACACTTGCCGTTCCGGGAAAGGATTCATGTGCTGGATCTTGTTCCACAAGAATAAACCCTCGCTCAGCCCGTCCTTCCACAGGTCGGCCAGCGCGCTGCAGCCATTGGCAAAGGGCCCGCCACCCCAGTAATTGTCTTCGTTCAGGTAGATGCCCTTGCCGTATTGTTGCAGTTCCTCGCCGGAAGCCTTGTAGCCCCAGCGAAAACGGATCACGGGAGAAAAAGTGCCGGCATCGCGGATCAAGGTATCGGCCGACATCTCCGGATGGAGAAAGCCTTCGGCCGTGATTTCGGCGCCATAATTGACCGCCTTCAGTTCGCCGCCTTCCACGCCAAGGTGCTGCATATGATGGCAGGAACGCTTGAGGCGTTCGTTGAGGCCGTTGCACAGTCCCTCTTCGGCTGCCGCGTACCACTCGCCATCGGAATTGACGCCGTGCACGAAGATCACGATGCCGGGCAGCGGCAGTTGCTGCAGCGTGTCCCGGTCGCTGCTCTGGAAATTGGCGTTGCAGGAAAACTGACCGAGGATATCGATTTCGGGGTCGTCGCACAGCGGCGGGTGGGGATCGAACTGCATGGCGTGCTCTCCAGTGACGGGGGGTTCAGGAACGGCGGCGGAAGAAAAATCCCTTCAGCCGCTGCAGGTGGTCGGTCGCCACCTTCGGCCCGCGCCCGTCGGCACCGCTGACGCCCGTCACGGGACCGTCGCCTTCGCGCTCGATGTGCACTTCCACGCCTTCGACGGGCAAGCCGTCGGTGGGACGCAGCAAGCGCGGCACGCGGCCCAGCTCGCCTTCGCCGAAGGTGGGCAGTTCCGCCTTCATGCTGCCGGGACCGTTCCAGTGGTGGCCATCGGTCTTCACCGTCAGCGCGCCGGGTCCGCCCAGTTCCACCGCGCCGCCGGACAGTTTCAGGTAGGCGCCGCCCGCCGTCATGAAGGTGATTTCGTCCTGCGCCATGCCGACCAGGCGCGTGCCTGCCGTCAGGCGGATGTCCTTGGCGGCGTCCGCCTGCAATAAATCGTGCTGGCTTTGCAGCAAAAACTTGCCGAAATGGGCCACCTGCACGATGCCGTCCTGGTGCGCGAACAGGGAAATGCCCTTGCCCCCGTTGACGTTGCAGCGCTGGGCCGCGCTCAGTTGCAGATGCTGCTGGGCCACCAGGTCGATATTCGCGCCCGCGTTGCCGGCAATGGTCCGGGGCGTGCTCAGCGCCACACCCTCGGGCGCCGTGATGCTGACGGCGGGCTGGTCGGCGGCAATCGCCGCTCCCAGCGCCTTGCTGCCGGCTGCGTCCAGAGCCAGCGCCTGGTGCTGGGCGGCAAAATCGCCCAGGGAGGTCAACAATTCCAGGCACTCTTTCATCAGGGCGGCATGCTCGCTGCCGTCGAGCTGCTTGCCGCTGGCGCCCAGCTGTTTCCAGGCCGAGATCAGCAGCGAACGGGCCGTGCGCACGCTGCCGCTGGCGTCGCTGCGCAACTCGAAGCCATCGCCGCGCTGCCGCCCTGCGCCGTCGCTGCGCGGCTCCGTCAGGTAGCCGAGGTTCAATTGCGTGGCCGCCTGGTCGCTGGCCAGCTGCGCGCTGATCTGCGACGGCGTGTCGTCGAAGCACAGCTGGTTGCCGCGCCCGCCCCGCACTTCGCGGCTGCGCATGCCGGACAGATAACGGTTGCCCGGCAAGGCGCCGCGCGCGCTCAGGCCCGGCGGCACGCCCACGGCGTTGTACAGCTGGCCGACGATGATGGGCCGGTCCGGGTCGCCGCCGAGAAAGTCGATCAGCACTTCCGTGCCGATGCGCGGCAAGCTCAAGGTGCCGCATTGTTTGCCGCTGCCCGGGCCATTGCCGGTCCAGCTCGATGCCACGCGCACCCAGGCCGAATCGCGCTCCGTATCGGACGCGCCGGAGCCGTTGGCATGCGCGTGGTCCGGGGCGCGCGTGGCGCCAAAACGCACCTTGACGCGCCCCAGCGCATCGCAATGCACTTCTTCGCCGGCGGGCCCGACGACCAGCGCGCTTTGCAGGCGGACGACGGGGAAATCGCTGCGCGGGTCAAAAGCGGGCACGATGGCGATGCCGCGCCGCACGCAAGTAAAGCGGTTGCGGTAGCGCAAGGCCGGCTGGCCATCGGCGCCGGCTCCTTGTGCCGGGCCGGCATCGCACTGCCAGCCGCTCTGCGCAAACAGGCGCCCGACACGGGCATCCAGGCCTGTCGGCAAGTTATTGCTGGCCGCTACGCTCAAGGCCGTGATGACGAAACTGCGCTCGGCCGCCGGGTGGCTGTCGATGTCGGCATGCCCTTCCAGGCTGAACCATTGGCCCGCGCAAAAGTCGCGCACGCAGCCTTCTCCCTGGAAACACTTGCTGTCCAGATCGTGACGCGCCATCGCCAGCTGGCCCAGTTGCCGCAATTCGTCATTGCTGCCGGCGGCCAGCGGCGGCTCCACGATATAGTCGTCGAGACTGGCCGCCAGGCGATTGCCATGACCGCCCTGATCTACGCCGCCGTGCGACTGCGTGGCCATGAACTGCGGACTGTGCGGGTGACCATCGTCCCAGCTGTAACGTTCGGATTTTCCCGCTTGCAAGCGGCGCACGGCGCTCCAGGCCGTCACGGCATCCCTTTCCTCGGTGGCGTCATCGCGGTGATAGCGCACCGTGCCAGCCGCATTTTCCGCCAGGCGGCTGGCGTCGTCGAACAGCAGCAGGGCATGCACGGGCGTGGTGGCGGCATTGGGGCCGGACGGCGCTCCCGCCTGGAAGTACCAGGCGATGCCGCGGCGCCTGAGCAGGCGGCGGATAAAGGCGGCATCGGATTCATTGTGCTGCATCGTGAATTCGCGCACGGGCAGGCTGCGCGCCGCCAGCGCCGCATCGATGGACAGATCCAGGCTGGCGGCGAGCACGCTATTGCCCTGCCGCCATTCTTCAAACAGCAGCTGGACGATCTGCAATTCATGCTTGTTGCGAAACACGCGCGTGTTGACGCGCTTTTCCATCAGGGCCAGGCCGTCGCGCAGTAGCAGCTGATAAGTGGCCAGCCCGCCGTCGCTTTGCCCCGCGCACGCTTCGGCGACGATGCCGCAGACCCTGCGCAGCTGCCCCTGGTCCGTCACGATCTGCAATTCGGCCGGTACGGCGATGAACTGTTTCAGCGGCAACCGCGCTTCGGTGGCGACGCACAGGATGCGGTACTCGATCCCGCCGCAGATGGCCTCGCTGCCGCTGATGCGCTGCGGCAGCAAGACATCCTCATTGCTGCCGTCCGGGTAGGCGAGGCGCAGCCGCAGGGCCCGGTTGCCGGCGGTCAAGGCCTTGTCCACGGCCATCCATTGCGCGAAGTCTTCCATGGTTTTCTTCCTTCCAGCGGTCATCGGGACACAATATGTATGGCGGTCTCAGGCGGAACCATCGAAGCGTATGTCGTAATGCATGTCGTCGCGGTCACGGGCCGGCAGCTTGCCGGCCAAAAAAGCATCCTGCGCCAGGCAGGTGCCCGTGCCCAGCACGCAGGTGCGCACGTCTTCCCGCCGCAGCACCAGGCGTATTTCAAAGCTCATGCCGGGCAAGCCGAACAGCGCCAGCATCTGGCGCAGGGCCAGCGCGCCCGGCCGGCCGGGCAAGAAATCCTCGTAGACACGGCGCTCCAACGGTCCCAGCACCAGGCGCACGCGCAAGTCGGCGCGCCGGCAGCGCTCGCCCAGCATGGCGCCGTGCCCCAGCCGGGCGTGCGCGGTGGCCAGCAGGGTGCGCTCCTGCGGCGCGCGCCGGAACCAGGCACCCACAAAACGCTGCATGCGCACGGGCACGCCGAAATACTCGGCCAGCACCGCCTGCATCACGTCGGCCGCCACGGGCCGATGCCGCAGCAAGGCCGCGTAATGGGCCAGCACATGCGCAGGCAAGCCATCCTCCTGCCGTGCCACCTCGGCAGGCCAGGCACCGGCCAGGGCCAGTTGCAGGGGCAGGAAATCGCCGCCGTCGGCGTCCATCTGGCATTCGATGCGGTAACGTGCCCAGGCCTGGTAAAACAGGGCCAGCGCGCGCTGCGACAGCGTATCGAGCCAGTCACGGGGACCGCCATCGCCCGTTTGCCGTTCGTGGCGCGCGAGCGTTTCCGTGTAATGCAGCGGCAAGCTGCCATGCACGCCCAGAAAACCCAGCATTGCCGCTCGCACATGCACCTGCATATCGCCGTCCGCCTGCGGCTCCAGCCACAGCTGTTCGATTTCTCCCGGCGCAAACGACAGCGATGCGCTGCCATGCAGGCGCAGACAATCATCAAACACCTGCTCCTGCGAGATGCCCTGCTGCATCAGCCAGGCAGACAGCAGCCGCACCGCCTGAAAGAAAGCGGTGCCGGACGGGTCGGCCAGCAGGCGCGCGACTACACCAGCGCCTGGTTTCCATTGCGGGGCAGGCAGCACAGCAACTCCTTTCCAGTCTTCTGCGACAAGACGATCAGGCGGGTAAACGAGCCCAGGTGCACATACAGCCCGAGAAAGCGTTCGATCACCTGGGCAAATGCATGCAAGCCGCTGCCGACAAAGGCTTCCTCATCGACGGATAGCAGGACGTCGATGCCGAACACCAGACTGCCGCCCGCCTCATCCTGCAGCCAGGTACTGGCGGCGCGCTGGCACAGTCCCGTCATGCCCGCGATCTGGCGCGCGGCGCTGGCCGAACCGGACAAGTTGTACAGCTCGAGTATTTGCTTGAAGAGCGGCAAGCCTTGTTCACTGAGCGACTGATGATTCAGCGACAGTTGCGCGATCAGCCGCCAGTGCGACGCCACTCCCGCAGGGAAGCGGCAGGCAGCGCTGGGCTTGCGCAGCAGGCGCACCGGCAAGGCGCTGGCCACGCCGTCATGGCGCAAATCGCCCGCGGCATTGCCGAACACCAGGCGGCTCGGCAAATCGCGGTTGCTGCAGGTGAGCATGATGGACACCGTTTGCGTGGCGTCGTGCAGCGGCTGCATGGCGCCGTCGACAAAGGCGATGCGCATGTCATAGCCGGGATTGCTCAGCGCCATGTCTTCGTCGCGCCGCGTCACCCAGTAGCGCCCCTGGCGCCCGCCCGCCTCGCCGTGGCGCATCGAATAGAACGGGTGGAACGTGTCCAGCGCGGCGCCCTGCGCCGTTTCACCGAGCACCTGCACACTGTCGACGCTGTGGATATCGTAGCAATGCGCCTGTCTGACCGATGGCAGCAGCACATGGTCGGCGCTCGTGTGCGTCAGGCGGATGGGATTGGCCGCCTGGCGGAACAGGTTGACGACGGGCGTGCATCCCGTCACCAGATGCCTTGCCGACAGGGGCCGCAGGATGCGCGCGATATCCGCATCGGCCGGCACATCGGCCAGCAGCAGATGCACGGTGCAACGCCGGCACACCGGAGGCAACAGCGGGCGCAGCGCGGCCATGTCCAGGTCGACGAAATTGAATTTATCCGGAAAGGCAAACCATTCGCCCAGCAGGCGGTAAGCGGGATGCGAGGCGGCTCGGGCCGGTATCAAGGCGTCTGCGGCGGAAAAACCGACCGGATGCAAGGGCACCGCGTCCAGCGCATGCCAGGCGCCATCGACTTCCACACAGGCGCGCCGGGTGCGGAGGAACAGGCTGTCGCGCAAGGTGGCGCAAAACGCAGGCTCGCCGTCGAGGAACAGACGCAGCATAGCCAGCGGCAGCCCGTCCAGCATGGCTGTGGCCCCCGTCGCTTCGAGCGTGATGCTGATCGCCGCCCCCAAATCCGGCGTCAGGCGCAATGCGGGCGGCGCCGCCACGATGGATTGAAAGCGCACGTCGGACAGGCGCAGCGGCGCCACGGCGACATCGTAGACAGTGGTGAACTTGCAGGTGACGCCCTGATGCTCGGCAGCATGCATGACCGTGCCGCGCGGAATCATGGCCGGCTCGGTCAACGTCGCAAGGTCGTTATCGATGCGCGCAATGGCGCAGGCAGGAAACGGGCGCAAATAATGGGGAAAGTTCACTTCCAACAAGGTTTCGCTGAAGGTGCCGAAACCATCGGCCAGCCGTTTGGCCGTACGTGCGTTGAACATGGCAAACGCCTGCAGCATGCGCGCCAGGTGCGGGTCGCCCATGTCGCCGCCCTGGATGCCCAGCGCCCCCGCGATGGCCGGATAGCGCCGGGCAAACGCCTGGTTGTGCGCATGCAAGGTGCCCAGTTCGCGCTCGTAAAATTGCAACAACTCATCCATGCCCGCTCCCAACGCCTGACCCGCACATGTAGGTACAGCCCCATCAGCATTATTGAGGAAGCGGGGAAAGGGAAAATTGAGTTTGAACAAGATTGCAAGCATGAATCGGCAAGCAATGCCTCGCCCACGGCAGCGGCTTTTATTCACTCCTTGTCAATACTAATTGACTTATTCGAAACAATCGTTTTAAATCAGGAAGTTACTCAAAATCAATCATTTTGCGCACACAGCCATCGCAGTTCCCTCTCCGATGCCTGCTGCGCACCTTGATGCACTCCGAAGCCAAGGTATATGGAACTGCTCGACTCCCTGCGTCAGACCCCGTCGCAAGACGACACGATCAGCGGGCACTACGAAGTGCGCCGCTTGCTGGGCGAGGGCGGTTTCGGCCATGTCTTCGAAGCCTGGGATGCCAAGCTGTGCCGCAGCGTGGCGCTGAAACGCCTGAAACCGCAAGCCGACGTGCTGCATCCCGAAAAACTCATCAATGAAGCGCGCCTGGCCGCCTCGCTCAAGCATGCGGCCTTCGTGCGCATCTTCGCCATCGAGGGCCAGGGCACGGGCCAGTCCATCGTCATGGAACTGGTCGAAGGCCAGACCCTGGGCCAGTTCATGCACAACGGCAAGGCTGACCTGCGGTCGGCGCTCGACATCGCCTACCAGATCGCCGACGCGATGGACGAGGCGCACGCCATGGACTTGGTCCACGGCGACCTGAAACCGTCAAACCTGATGCTGGAAGCAAACGGCAAGGTGCGCATCCTCGACTTCGGCCTGGCCCGCCACATCGACCCGCAAGCGACGCAAACGACCACCCTGTGCGACTTGCAGGGCACCATCGCCTACATGGCGCCCGAGCGCCTGATGGGCCGCCTGCCCGACACGCGCGGCGACGTGTATGCCTTGGGCGCCATGCTGTACGAAATGCTGGCCGGCCAGCGCCACTTCGCCCACCTGAACGGCCTGGCCCTGGCCGCCGCCCACATGCAGGCGACGCAGCCGTGGCCCGACCTGCCGGATACGGTGCCGCCCGCCATCAACGCCGTCGTGCGCGCGATGACGGCGCACGACCCGGCCGAACGACCGCGCACCATGCGCGACGTGCGCGACGTCATACTGGCGTGGCAAAGCGGACCGGTAACACAGGCAGCCCCGGTAGCCGATGCGCCAACGGTCAAACCACCGGCCTCGATTGCCATCCGCCTACAACTGCCGCTCAAGCGCAGCCTGCTGGCGGCTGGCGCCATCCTCGTATTGGGCCTTACTGCATGGCAAGGCCCCGAGCTGATGATGTCCTGGCGTGACCACCATGACACCTTGCTGTACTCCGAAGTGGGCTCCATGAAGGCTGGCATGGACGCCATGCGCACGTTTGATCAGGACAATAGCCAGAAACAGGCGGTCACGCATTTCTCAACTGTATTACAGCACAACCCCAATAATGCCGCGGCCGCAGCAGGGCTGTCTATCGCATCGAGCCTGCGCTATATAGGAGAGGGCCGCGACGATACCTGGCTACATCGGGCCGAAGTCAATGCCAGGCAGGCTCTGGAAGCAGACAATCAACTGGCACTCGCGCATGTCGCGCAAGCATGGGTATATGAAATACAGGGCAAGACCGACGAAGCGCTGCATGCGACGACGAACGCCCTGAATCTCGAACCGAACAGTTTTCTCGGCTTGTATTGCAAGGCACGCGTACTGATCGCCAGCAATAAATTCGATCTGGCCCAGTCCATACTGGACCAGGCCATGACGGCCTATCCCGGCGAGCATGTGTTTGTCACATTGCTTAGCGTCATGCACTATAGGCAGGGAGACTACCCCCGTGCCGAACAAGGCTTCCGGAGAAGTATTTCCATGTCGCCCCACTCCCCCAGCACCTATGCCTTCCTCAACGCCACGCTGTTAAGACTGAATCGCGATGTGGAAGCGCTACAGGTCTTGCAACAAGGCCTACAGATCGCTCCATACTGGGAGCTTTACACCAACCTAGGAACAACGCTGTTTGCCAAGGGCGACTACCTGGGTGCCGTGCAGGCGTTTGAAAATGCCGTATCCGAAACCAAGGGCAGTCCCGGCATCTACTTGCTGTGGGCCAATCTGGCCGATGCACAGCGCTGGGTTCCCGCGCAAATGCAAGCGTCCAAACAATCCTATGCGCGCGCCATCGCCCTGCTACGGCCCATCGTCGAGCGCAAACCCAACGATGTCACCGTTATTTCACGCCTGGCGCTTTACCAGGCCTACACGGAAGAAAAGCAAGCCGCGCTCCTGGGCGTGCGGCACGCACTTAGCCTCGCCCCAAAAATGGCTGACGTACAGTTTCGCGCCGCCCTGACGTATGAACTTACGGATATGCGCGGAGAAGCGCTGGCTGCGCTGCAACAAGCCAGCACGCTTGGCTATCCCCTCAATCTGATCGAGTCAGCCCCCGATCTGTTGAACCTGCGACGAGATGCTCGCTACCAGCAGTTTATTATTAACCTGAAAAGAGATCGTAAAACATGACGCCTGTAAGCCCTTGGATGAAGTTATCCGTGCATTTTGATGCAGATCAGATTACCAACCAGCTCGACTACAGCTTCACCTCGTGCGACGGCACGGCCGATCCACGCCATGGCCCCTATATGGGCGGGGTACACTTCCAGAAGGGACAACATGTCTATCTCGACGTGACTTGCTGCGGCTCCAAGGACAGCGGCTTCAGCTCGTTCCAGATCATCGATTGCTGCATCATCAGCGTGCCGCAACTGACGCAGATCGGTCCGAAAGTCCCGACCATCTATTCACCTCCATCGCCCTTCTTGCAAGCCGTAGGGGCCACTTATAGCTTGCCACTGGACTTCGAAATCCAGCAACTTCTGGGCGATACCGTACCGCCAACGCTGCACCATATCCGCCAGGAATGGAAACATACGCTGGACGTGGGCTATGCAAGCGGCCGCTGGGAATTGTCTTTCGTCATCACCGTACGCATCATGCGCGGCGAAGACACGCCGCCAGAATTGCGCGTATTTTCCTTTGACCCGGAAAGCTCAGTCGGCGGGAATGTCCTGATGTAATCCCACGCACCTGGTCCCGCCCATCAGCATAGCGTGCGGGATCAGGTGCGGCAAGCGGCACGGACACCGGCCAGCCATGCGCGTACACCCTGCAATCCGCGCGCGACAGGGCCGATGTCCGCGACTATCGGATAGGGAAATCCTGCCGGCACCTCAGCGGCGCCACGCGCCCGCCGTCAAGCGTACTGCTTTGACAAAAATTCATCTCACCCCTCACAAGTCGTCGCAGCCCTCGCCACCCGGTGATGGTAAAGTGTGGCCTGCTGCGAAAAATTTGATCACGCGTATATTTAATGAGCATCCCCGCCGTGCAAGGCGAGGGACGACAACGATGCGCGCAGGCTCCGCCAAGCACACGAACACGATACAGAACAACGCTTAAAATCAAAGACTTACAATGAATATGCAGTCAAATACCGAACTGACAAACATCGCCAAGAGCAAACTTACGCCGATGATGCAGCAATATATCGCCATCAAGGAAAACCACCCGACGATGCTGGTCTTCTATCGCATGGGCGATTTCTATGAGCTGTTTTTCGAGGATGCGGAAAAAGCCTCACGCCTGCTGGGCATTACCCTGACGGCGCGCGGCGTGGCCAGCGGCAACCCCATCAAGATGTGCGGCGTGCCGTTTCATTCGCTCGATGGCTACCTGGCCAAGCTGGTCAAGCTGGGCGAGTCGGTGGCCATTTGCGAGCAGATCGGCGACCCGGCCACCAGCAAGGGGCCGGTCGAGCGCAAGGTCATGCGCGTCGTCACGCCGGGCACCCTGACGGATGCGGACTTGCTGCCAGAAAAGGCCGAGCGCCCGCTGCTGGCCATGTGCAGCATCACGCAGCGCAAGACGGTGACCACGGGCCTGGCCTGGCTGTCGCTGGCCAGCGGCGCCTTGAAACTGATGGAGTTTTCCGGCGACAGCGCCACCGTGGCGGCGCGCCTGCAGCAGGAACTGGAACGCATCGTGCCGGCGGAAATTCTCAGCGGCGACAACGGCAACCTGTTCGACGACTACGCGGGCACCCACATCAACCGCGTGCCGGACTGGCATTTCGACGTGGTGGGCGGCCACAAGGCCTTGCTCGACCAGTTGGGCGTGGCGACCTTGACGGGCTTTGGCGCCGATGGCCTCGGCGCCGCATTCGGCGCGGCCGGCGCGCTGTTGCGCTATGCGCAATCGACGCAGGGACGGGGCTTGCAGCACGTGCGCTCGCTGACGACGGAAACGGAAAGCGAATTCATCGGCCTGGACGCGGCCACGCGGCGCAACCTGGAGCTGACGGAAACCATCCGCGGCCAGGAATCGCCGACGCTGTTTTCCCTGCTGGACCATTGCCGCACAGCCATGGGCTCGCGCATGCTGCGCCACTGGCTGCACCATGCGCGGCGCGACCAGAACGTGGCCCGCGCGCGCCATGAAGCCATCGCCGCGCTGGCGCAAAGCGAAGCGGCCGCTCCGCTCGCCGCCACCCTGGCGCAAGTGCCCGATATCGAACGCATCACCACGCGCATCGCGCTGCTGTCGGCGCGTCCGCGCGACCTGGCCGCCCTGCGCGACGGCTTGCTGCAACTGCCGGCCCTGCGCGGCGACGTGGTCCGTTGCTACAGTCCTGGCCAGGGCGGCGAAAGCGGTCTGCTGGCTGCCATCCACGCGGCGCTGGCGACACCGACGGCCTGCCTGGATTTGCTGGTGCGCGCCGTGGCGCAGGAACCGGCCGCCATGGTGCGCGACGGCGGCGTGTTTGCCACCGGCTTCGACGCGGAACTCGATGAACTGCGCGCCCTGTCGGAAAACGCGGGCCAGTTCCTGCTCGACCTGGAAACGCGCGAACGGGCGCGCACGGGCATCGCCAACCTGCGCGTCGAATACAACAAGGTGCACGGCTTCTATATTGAAGTCACGCACGGCCAGACGGACAAGGTACCGGACGACTACCGCCGCCGCCAGACCCTGAAAAACGCCGAGCGCTACATCACGCCGGAACTCAAAGTGTTCGAAGACAAGGCCCTGTCGGCACAGGACAAGGCCCTGGTGCGCGAAAAACTGCTGTACGACCTGCTGCTGGCCGAGCTGGCGCCGCACATCGGCACCTTGCAGACCATTTCTCAGGGCCTGGCCCAGCTCGACACCCTGAATGCGCTGACGGAACATGCGCAGCAGCACAACTGGGCCGCGCCGCAACTGGTCGACGAGCCGTGCATCAACATCGTCGAAGGCCGCCACCCCGTGGTGGAAAAGCAGATCGAACGCTTCATCGCCAACGATTGCCGCCTCGTCAACGAACGCCGCCTGCTGCTGATTACCGGTCCGAACATGGGCGGTAAATCGACCTTCATGCGCCAGGTGGCATTGATCACCCTGCTGGCCTACGTGGGCAGCTACGTGCCGGCCGCGTCCGCCACCATCGGCCCCATCGACCGCATCTTCACGCGCATCGGCGCCACCGACGACCTGGCCGGCGGCCGCTCGACCTTCATGGTCGAAATGACGGAATCGGCAGCGATTTTGAACGGCGCCACCGAGCATTCGCTGGTGCTGATGGATGAAGTGGGCCGCGGCACCTCGACCTTCGACGGCCTCGCCCTGGCCTGGGCCATCGCGCGCCACCTGATCGATACCAGCCGCAGTTTCACCCTGTTCGCCACGCACTACTTTGAGCTGACGCAACTGCCGGACAGCCACCCGAGCGCCGCCAACGTGCATCTGTCCGCCGTCGAACACAAGGACAGCATCGTCTTCCTGCACGCCGTGCAAGCCGGTCCCGCCTCGCAAAGCTACGGCTTGCAGGTGGCCCAGCTGGCCGGCGTGCCGCAGCCCGTGATCAAGGCCGCGCGCAAGCACCTGGCGCGCCTGGAAGCGCAGGCGCTCGACGCCACGCCGCAGCGCGACCTGTTCGCGCTGCCTTCCGCCGATCCGTATGCGCAAGAGGAAGAAGAGGCAGCGGCGGCGCCGCTGGCCGCGCTCAATGAAGCGCAGCAAGCCCTGCTCGACGCCATCGCCGACCTCGATCCCGATGCGCTCACGCCACGCGATGCGCTGGAACAGCTGTATCAGTTGAAACGGCTGGCCGCCGCATGACCACGATCCGCCTGCTGGCCGCCGGCTTGCTGGCCGTCAGCCTGCCATGGCAAGCGGCGCTGGCGGCCCAGGGCGACCAGGCAGGCTTCGAGTTTGCCGTGCTGGGCCATTCCTTCAACGCGGGGCCGGACGATGGCCCCCTGAAGAAAGCCATCGCCGACACCAGCGCCTTCAATGCCTCCTTTGTGGTAGCCACCGGCATCAAGGCCGCCAGCGAATCGTGCAGCGACAAGCTGTACAGCCAGCGCAAGGACTTGCTCGACGCCAGCGGGCCGCCGCTGATCGTCTCGCTGTCGGCCAGCGACTGGGCCAACTGCCGCAATTCGCGCGGCCGCATCAACGCCATCGAGCGCTTGAACCGCCTGCGCGACGTGTATTTCGCCGACGACCAGAGCCTGGGCCAGCGCAAGCTGCCCCTGTCGCGGCTCTCATCGACGGCGAAATTCCGCAGCTATGCGGAAAACGCCCACTGGGAATACGGCGGCGTGCTGTTTGCCACCATCAACCTGCCCGCGAATAACAACCATTTCCTGCCAGAAGCGGGACGCAACAGCGAATTCGAAGACCGCCTGGTGGCCAACCGTTCCTGGCTGCAGCGCCTGTTCGCCATGGCGCAGCGCAAGCAGTTGGACGGCATCGTGCTGTTCTCGGACGGCGACGTGGGCGCGCTGGACGAAGACGATAATTCGCTGCTGCCCAGCTTCAGTTCGAAACAGGACGGCTTTGCGGGACCACGCAAGCAGATCCGCACCCTGGCGAAGAAGTTCAGCGGCAAGGTCTTGCTGGTCGATACGCGGCGCGATGGCGACGCGGACGGCAAGGAGGGAAAAAATAAAAAGGCCGCAGCCAGGACGGGCGCGCCGACAATCCGCTGGAAAGGCAACCTGGGCCACGTCAGCATCGACAACGACTGGTCCGCCATCGCCGTACGGCCCGGCAAGACGCCATTCTTTGAGGTGCGTCAACGTGCCACCCGCCCATCGGCGCAAGCGAGGGCCAAGGCGTCGACTGTGCGCCGATAAAAAATAAGGCCGACGAAGTCGGCCTTTATTCATTCAATCCACCAGCGTCACGACGCCTGACAAAACCGTCGCGAGCAGCTGCGCGGCGTGGCCGAGAAGCGCAACCGTACATAAAGTACGGTGAGCATCGCCGGCCGCGCCCCGCTACGCGCAGTAGGTTTGGTCAGGAGTCCTCAGTGGATCGGGTGGGTGCGGAAGTGATCGCCTTCGTCGCCTTCATCTTCATCATCGCCATGGTCATGGCCGTGTGCGCCATGCACGTGGCCGTGGGCGATTTCTTCTTCGGTGGCTTCGCGCACGTCAGCGACGGTCAGCGAGAAGCGCAGCGCGATGCCGGCCAGGGGATGATTGCCATCCAGCACGACCTTGTCGTCGGCGATATCGGTGACGGTGAAGATCATCGCTTCTTCGTCCGGCGAATCGCTTTCCGGCATGCCTTCGAACTGCATGCCCACTTCCAGCGGCTCAGGCAGGCGGTTGCGCGGCTCGACCTTGACCAGGGCTGGATCGTATTCACCGAAAGCATCGTCCGGTTCGATCTGGATCGTGTTGGAATAGCCAACTTCCTTGCCGTCGAGCTCTTCTTCGATCTTCGGCAGGGTGTTTTCATAATCACCGTGCAGGTAGACCATCGGCTGACGGCCGTCTTCGATCAGATTGTCTTGCGCGTCTGACAGTTTGTAGTTGACAGTCACGACCGTATTTTTGGCAATCTTCATTATGCTTCCTTTCATTGTATAAGCTGGCAAATTATACCTTCACGCCGCCAACGGCAGGCGCATTCCTGCATTTCCGGTTGTTATAATGGGCGCATGAAAAAATTAACTCTCCTCGGCGATATCACGCCGGCGCAGTTCCTGCGCGACTACTGGCATAAAAAACCCTTATTGATCCGTCAAGCCGTGCCTGGCTTCAAGGCGCTGTTCGATTTCAAGGCCCTGGCCGAGCTGGCCACCCTCGATCACGTCGAATCGCGTCTGGTCAGCCATGCGGATGGCCACTGGAACATGCAGCAAGGACCGCTGACCAGCCTGCCATCGCTGAAACAGAAGGAATGGACCCTGCTGGTGCAGGGCGCCAACCTGCACAGCGCCAAGGCCGACGCCCTGCTGCGCCAGTTCCGCTTCCTGCCGGATGCGCGCCTGGACGACCTGATGGTCAGCTTCGCCACCGACGGCGGCGGCGTGGGCCCGCATTTCGATTCCTACGACGTATTCCTGCTGCAAGGCCAGGGCAAGCGCCACTGGCGCATCGGCGCGCAGAAGGACTTGAGCCTGATCGACGGCTTGCCGCTGAAAATCCTCAGCAACTTCACGCCCGACGAAGAATTCACCCTGGAACCGGGCGACATGCTGTATTTGCCGCCCCACTACGCGCACGACGGCGTGGCCATCGGCGACTGCCAGACGTATTCGATCGGTTTCCGCTCGCCATCGTTCCAGGAACTGGGCGAAGCGTTCCTGCAATTCATGGCCGACTCGATCGACTTGCCGGGCATTTACAGCGATCCGGACCTGAAAGCATCGGGCAAACCGGCGGAAATCCCCCGCGAAATGCTCAGCACCATCACGGAAGAAATGAACAAGGTGCGCTTCACGGAAGAAGACGTGACCATTTTCCTGGGCGAGCACCTGTCGGAACCGAAGCACAACGTGTTTTTCACGCCGCTGTCCAAGCCGCTGACGGTGGGCCGCTTCGCGGACGCCGCACAGAAAAAGGGTGTCGTGTTGTCGCGCAAGACGCTGATGCTGTATCGTGGCAAGAATGTCTTCATCAATGGCGAATCGTTTGCCATTGGCAAGGCCGATAAAACGGCCCTGGAAACCCTGGCCAATGAACGCGCCCTCGATGGCGCCGCCGTGGCCCAGGCTTCCGATGACGTGATGGATGCCTTATATACCTGGTATCAGGATGGCTGGATCGAACTGGCTTGAATGACGCGGCGTAGCAAAAGTGGTATTACAGCAGGTAGAATAGCAGCGTCTGCGACAGCGCAATGAAACATAATATTTTTATATCGTTTTGTCGCGCTTTCGCAAATCGCTTACACTTGCTTGCAATTTGCTTCGGTAAATATTGCGATATCACAAAATAGTTGCGAATTTGCCTCTTGCTCCTATTGCGACGCACCAAAAATCGCTATAATATTCGGTTAGGAAGTTTCCGTTGTCTGGCAGGCACCACCTGGTACGAAAAGCCTTCGAAGACGACCTAACGAGCGATAATTACCGGTAATTATTCATCGCAACAATATTGATTTATTTTTTGAAATAATTAAGGAAAACAAATGAAAAAATCCCTGCTGATCGCCTCCCTGATGGTTGTTGCTCTGGCTGCTTGCAGCAAAAAAGAAGAAGCTCCTGCACCAGCACCAGTAGTTGAAACCCCAGCACCAGCACCAGCAGTTGAAGCTGCTCCAGCTGCTGCTGCTGATGCTGCTGCTTCGGCCGCTACCGACGCTGCTGCTGCTGCTTCGAGCGCTGCTTCGGCCGCTTCGGACGCTGCTGCTGCCGCTTCGGCTGCTGCATCGGCTGCTAAGTAATTTAGCACCCAGCACTAGAGAAAGCCGGCCTTAGGGCCGGCTTTTTTGCGTCCGGCGTTTTATCCGCAGGATAAAACGCCGGACGCAGGCAATAAAAAAGGCTGACCCGGTTTCCCTGGCCAGCCTTTTTTATGCGCGGCAGGTTCTGATGCCTGCCGCGAATGTAGCGCTTATTTCAACTGATCATTCAGCAGACCCAGGATCTTCTCGGCCACTGGCGAGGTATCGGGTTTGCCTTCGTTGCTGAGGATGCTGACCAAGCTGGTCGAGCCAGTGCCGGCCTTGACCAGGACGCGGTAGCGCTGCGCTTCCTTGTCCTTGTCGGACGACGAGCCCCAGCTGAACAGCTTCGAGAAGAAGCCATCTTTCTTGACCGCGTCCGGATCGACGTAACGCACGAAATACGTGCCTTGCGTGCGGTCGCGGTCTTCCACGGTGAAGCCGACGCGGTCCAGCGCCAGGCCGACACGGCGCCAGGCGCGGTCGAAACCTTCATCGACTTCGATGGCGCGCGCCGGCGTGGCGGCGTCGCCCACGAGCTTGGCGTGCTGCGGCTGCACGATGGCGGCATCGACGGCCGTCTTCGCTTGCGCATCGTCGCTGGCGGCACCCAGGCGCGTCATCAGCTTGGCCAGGAATTGCGCCTCCAGGCCCGGATCGTTCGGGCGAGCGGTCCAGGTGGTGGTTTCCTTGTCGCGGCCCGTGACGACCTCTTCCACGCCGCGGTGGCTGATGTAGATCTCGGTCGAACCGTCGGCCAGGCGCTCCACGCGGGTGCGGAACTTGTCTTTTTCACCGGTCGAGTACAGCGAATCGAAGGCCTTGCCGATGGTGCTGCGAATAAAATCTTGCGGCACCTTGGCGCGGTTTTCGTTCCACTCGGTTTCCATGATGCCAGCCGTCGGCTGGTCGACAGCAATGGTAAAGCCCGAATCTTCCCAGAACTGCTTGAGCTGCGGCCACAGCACTTCAGGCGACTGCTTGACGACCAGCCAGCGCTGGTTGCCCGCGCGCTCGACCTTCACGCCGCCGGCCGTCACAGGCACGACACCGACCACGCCGTCGGCGCCCACGACGACGGGGGTACCGGCCGTGGCATTGCGCTGCGCGTTGTAGCCGGAAGCCGTGGCCACGCCGTTTTTCGCGTCGGGCAAGGAGTAGCGGTTATCCTGCTGCAATTGTGTCAGGTCAGGCGGCACGTCCAGGGTGCCGGCTTTCTTGACCGACTTGTAGTCGACCTTGTCGCCGCCGACTACCGAACTGATCATGCCGCAGCCCGCGAGGCTGGCTGCGACGGCGCCGATGACGATGCCGCGGACGGCGATGGTGGCAGGCGCCGGTTTGGTTTTCTTGCAATTAGTCATGTCGTAACTGGATAAGAAGCTAAGTAGCAGCTGGAATCAGGAAAGGTCCGGACTGGTCAAGTCCGGGCTTGAAGTTCGGCCTTAAGACAGAACACCGGCGTCGCGCAAGGCATCGCGCACGGTGGCATGGCAGTTTTCAGCCAGCGGCACCAGTGGCAAGCGTATGCCGGCCGGCATCAGGCCCATTTCGGCCATCGCCCATTTGACGGGCACCGGGTTGGGCTCGACAAACAATTTCTGGTGCAGAGGGAATACCTTGTTATTGATGGCGATCGCCGTGGCGCGCTCGCCCGCCATGGCCGCGACGCACAGTTCGTGCATGGCGCGCGGCGCGACGTTGGCCGTCACGGAAATGTTGCCGTGGCCGCCGCAGAACATCAGCGCCATGGCCGTCGGATCATCGCCCGAGTACACGGCGAAGTCGGCCGGCACCAGGCGCAGCAGGTCGATGCCGCGGCCGATATTGCCGGTTGCATCTTTCACGCCGACGATATTCGGGATGGCGGACAGGCGCACGATGGTCTCGTTGCTCATGTCGGCAACCGTGCGGCCAGGCACGTTGTACAGGATGACAGGGATGTCGACGGCTTCGGCGATGGCCTTGAAGTGCTGGTACATGCCTTCCTGGGTAGGACGGTTGTAGTACGGCACCACTTGCAAGACAGCATCGGCGCCCGCGTCTTTCGCGTAGCGCGTCAGTTTGATGGCCTCGGCCGTGGAGTTGCCTCCGGCGCCGGCGATGATAGGAATGCGTCCCTTGGCATGTTCGACGGTCAACTGGATCAGTTCGCAGTGTTCTTCCACGCTGACTGTTGCCGATTCGCCCGTCGTGCCAACGATGACGATGCCGTCCGTCCCCTCGGCGATATGCCAGTCGATCAGCTTGCGCAGACCTGGAAAGTCCAGACTGCCGTCTGCGTGCATCGGGGTGACGATTGCTACAATGCTGCCCTTGATCATAGTAAGTTTATAGCGCCGATAAATAAAACAACGATTGTAGCGGATAGCCCGCGCCTGTGGTGCATTCTGACATAGTATGGCCGCTCAAAACGTCGGCAGCAGGGCTGCCAGCCGTGGAAAATCCGGCCGGACCGCACAAATTCGTTGCACTAGAGCAGCTTTTGGCTGTTCCACGCGCCCATCCTCATACGCTACCACACGCAAGCCCTGCTGCACCGCCCAGGCCAGCATTTCGCCTTCCTTCAGCAGGAATTTCGGATTCGACGGCTTGCCGAACTGTTCATTGCCCTCGGCAAACGTTTCATACAGCAGCACGCCATCGGGCGCCAGGCTGGCCACCATCGCCTCGAGCAAGGGCCGGTGCAGATAATTGGTGACGACGATGCCGGCGAAGCGGCCTGGGGCGAAGGGCCACACGGCGCCCGGCGCTTCGAGGTCCACCAGCGAGGTGGTGATGCCCGCGCCGGCCGCCTTTTCCAGCATTTCCGGATCATGGTCGAGCGCGATCACGGGGTGGCCCAGGCTCACCAGGTGGCGCGCATGGCGGCCTGCGCCGCAGGCCAGGTCCAGCACTTCGCCGCCGGGAATCAGGGGCGCCCAGCGGCGCAGCCAGCCGGAAATCGTTTCGGTTTCTACTGTTGGTTCAATTACTTGCATCGGTACTTCCATCAATTATTTACAACCATCCAGTTGCTTGCATCAAGTCAACAGGGCCGTCAGGGGCGTGACCACGGTGACAAAAATGCCTATGACAAATTCGATCGCCGTCAGCAGGGCGCGGTTCAGGATGCCCGTGTACATCAGCAGCACCAGGGCGCCGAACACATACAGGCTGTAGCGCTCGATGCTGGCGTACGGGCGCGCCAGCTGCATCGGCAGCAAGCCCGTCATGATGCGTCCGCCATCGAGCGGCGGCACGGGAATCAGGTTAAAGACGAACATGGCCGCATTGACGCTGACGCCGGCGCCTGCCATCTTGCGGAAAAACATGCCCATTTCCGTCGGCGGCAGCACGCTGAGCACGACAAAGGCAATCATCCAGCCCAGGCCCATGACGAAATTGGCGCCAGGCCCGGCAAACGCCACCCAGGCCATCTGTTTCTTCGGATTGCGCAGGCGGCTGAAATCGACGGGCACCGGCTTGGCATAGCCGAACGGCACCTGGATCGTGAAATACAGCATTAACGGCAGCAAGATCGTGCCGAAAGGATCGATATGCCGGATCGGATTGAGGCTCAGGCGGCCCGCGTCGGAGGCGGTCGGATCGCCGAAATAACGGGCGGCATAGCCATGCGCCGCCTCGTGCAGGGAAATGGCAAACAGCACCGGCACCAGGTACACCGCAACGGTCTGGACTATCGTATTGAAATCGCTCATGACCGCGATTCTACCAGAGGCACCCTGGGGCCTTTCTTACGTTGTCATTAAGAACAGATGAAGAGCGGCGCCGCAACGGCCGCGCCATGCCCCTCTACAAGCCCAGCACGGCCGGGTCGCCGCGTCCCACGCGCACCACTTCCGGTTCCGGCCCCGTCAAGTCGATCACGGTGCTGGGACCATGCGCGCAGACGCCGCCGTCGATGATCAGGTCAACCAGTTTTTCCAGGCGCTCGCGGATGGTGTCGGCATCCGTCAGGCTGTCTTCGTCGCCGGGCAGGGTCAATGTCGCGCCCAGCAGCGGCTGGCCCAGTTCTTCCAGCAGACATTGCACGATGCGGTGCTGCGGCACGCGCAGGCCAATGGTCTTGCGCGAAGGATGGCTGAGGCGGCGCGGCACCTCCTTGGTCGCCTCCAGGATAAACGTGTAGGCGCCCGGCGTGGCCGCCTTGAGCAGGCGGAACTGGCGGTTGTCGACGCGGGCGTACACGCCCAGCTCGCTCAAGTCGCGGCACAGCAGGGTCAAATGGTGCTTTTCATCGACGCCGCGGATGCGGCGCAGGCGCTCGACGGCGCCCTTGTCGTCGAGCTGGCATACCAGCGCGTAGCAGGAATCCGTGGGCAAGGCCACGACGCCGCCGGACTGGATGATCTGCGCCGCCTGTTTGATCAGGCGCAATTGCGGATTCTCAGGGTGAATATGAAAAAATTGACTCATGTGTAAGCGTTCTGGCGAACCAGCTTGTTAAGTTAGCATTATTGTACGCCGCGCAGCGCGGCGATGCGTTGTTCGATGGGCGGATGGGTGGCGAACAGCGCGCCCCATCCCCCATTGCCGCCGCTGATGCCCAGCGCCTGCATCGATTGCGGCAGTTCGCCCGGCGGCACGCCGCCCAGGCGGGCCAGCGCATGCATCATCGGCGTGGGGCTGCCGAGGAGCTTGGCGGAACCGGCATCGGCGCGGAATTCGCGCTGGCGCGAGAACCAGGCGACGATGATGGAAGCGAGCAGGCCGAAGATCACTTCGCACACCATGACGGTCACAAAGTAACCGATGCCGCGCCCGCCGCCTTCGCGGTTGTTATTTTTCAGCAACACGTTATCGACAAAGAACCCCACCACGCGGGCCATGAAGACGACAAAGGTATTCACCACGCCCTGGATCAGGGTGAGTGTCACCATGTCGCCGTTGGCGACGTGGGCGATCTCGTGGCCCAGCACGGCTTCCACTTCATCGCGGTTCATGCTTTGCAGCAAGCCTGTCGACACGGCCACCAGCGCCGAATTTTTAAACGCGCCCGTGGCAAACGCGTTCGCGTCGCCTTCGTAGACGGCCACTTCCGGCATGCCGATGCCAGCCCGCTCGGACAGCGCGCGCACGGTATTGACGAGCCACAATTCCGTCGAGGAGGTCGGGTTGTCGATCACGCGCGCACCCGTGCTCCACTTGGCCATCGGCTTGCTGATCAACAGGGAAAAGATGGACCCGGTGAAACCCACCACCAGCGAAAACACCAGCAGGCTGCCCAGGTTCAGGGTACTGCCCCGCGCCGGATTGCCCACGCCCAACAAGCTGAGGACGAGCGACAGCACCAGCATCACGGCCAGGTTGGTTGCGATAAAAAGGACGATACGTTTCATGGGCGATGGCTCCAGATGACTATGTATGACAAGAATAACGAAAAGATAAGTACGGACAGGCGTATTTTCAAGCAGCTATGGCGATACGCCAGCGCATCGGCAGCCAGGAAAATCGTCGCGAGCGGCAGTGATTTGTGGCCGAGAAGCGCAGCTGTACTTTAGTACAGCGAGCATCGCCGGCCGCAAAGCGCGCCGCGCAGCAGATTTGCCTGGCTGCAAGCTAGAACCAGTCGTGCCAGATAGGCGTTACATTCGATGGTAAAGGCGGCAGCATGGCAAAATCCACGCGCGACTCGCCCGGCGCATGGAAATCCGTGCCGCGCGAGGCGAGGAAGCCGTAGGCGTTGGCCAGCTGCGCGTATTCCGGATACTGGCCCGGACTGTGGCTGCCCGTCACGACTTCGATGGCCACGCCGCCGAGTTGCTTGAATTCATCGAACAGCACGCCTTGCGCCATGTCGCTGAAGCGATAGCGGCCCGGATGGGCGATGACGGCCACGCCGCCCGCGCCGCGTATCCAGCCCACGGCTTCGGCCAGGGTGGCCCAGCGGTGCTCGACGTAGCCTGGCTTGCCTTCCGACAGGTATTTCTTGAACACGTCGGGGATGTTCGCGCATTTGCCCATTTCCACGATGTAGCGGGCAAAGTGCGTGCGCGACATCAGGTCCGGGTTGCCGACGAATTTCAAGGCCCCTTCATAGGCGTCGGGGATGCCGGCCAGGTCCAGTTGGCGGGCAATCTCCCGGCCGCGCGCGTCGCGCCCCGAACGCGTCTGGTGCAAGCCCTGCACCAGGCCCGGGTTGTTTTCATCGACTTGCAAGCCGACGATGTGCACGGTTTCGCCGGCCCAGGTGATGGAAATTTCCACGCCGGCCACGAAGCGCATGCCCAGGTCCAACGCGGCCGCGCGCGCGGCGGCGACGCCGGACACTTCATCGTGGTCCGTCAGCGCCCACACGTCGACGCCGGCCTTGCGGGCGTGCGCAGCCACGGCGGCCGGTGACAGTACGCCGTCGGAGATATTCGAATGACAATGCAGGTCAACTTTAAGCATGTGAAAACAATACCCTGCACGGGCTCAGCATGGAAGAAGTTTTCATTGTACGCTGCTTGTCAAATCGCGCTGCAGCGTTCCAGACACACATCAGGCCAAAAATGCTTCCACCAGGCGCGCCAGCGCCGCCGGTTGATCATGATGCAGCATGTGGCCCGCGTCCAGCATCATCTCGCAGCGCACATCCTTGATGCAGGCCAAACGCCGGTCGATCTCGATGCGCGCCTGCTCCTTGGGCCCCATCCACTGCCACATATTCGTGTCATCGGCCTCCACCCACAGCACGGGCGCCGTGATGCGGCGCCAGCAGGCCATCACTTCTTCGACTTGATACAGGATGGGATTGACCCGCTTGTGCCGCGGGTCGCCGAGGATGTCCCACTCGCCCGCCTCGTTCTGCGCCGACCAGTGTTCGGCCAGAAAGGCCGCGCGGTCGTCCGGCAGGCGCGGATTGGTCTTTTGCAGGCGCTCGGCCACGGCCTGTTGACTCGGATAGCTGCGCATGACGGGCGGCTCGCGCAATTCAGCTAGCCACTTGGCGTAGCGGCCCGGCGCCTGCTCCGGCTGCGTTGCCATCATGCCGAAGCCTTCCAGATTGATGAAGCGGCTGATGCGTTCCGGGCGTACGCCCGCGTACAGGCCCGCCACGTTGGCGCCCATGCTGTGACCGAGCAGCTTGACGGGCGCATCCGGCGAATAGTGCAGCAGCATGGCGTCCAGGTCGGCCAGGTAGTCGGGGAACCAGTAGGTGTCGGACTGCGTGTAGTCGCTCAGGCCAAAGCCGCGCCAGTCGGGCGCGATCACGTGCCAGTCGCCTTGCAACTCGTCGACGACGAACTGGAACGAGGCGGCCACGTCCATCCAGCCATGCACCATGAACAGGATGGGCGCGCCTACACGGCCCCAGTGGCGCATATGCGTGCGGGCGCCACGGATGTTGATGAATTCGGAACGGGAAAGTTTCATGGGTTTCATCTGATTGCCTGCCTTGAAAGTGGCGCGGATGGCGCCACATGCTGTGTCTGTAGATAGTGCGCATATAAAAGTACGACCGTTCGATAATTATACCGGATTGGCGGTCGGCGGCAGGACTTGTCCTGCAACAGCGTAAAATAGCGTACGCAACACCGTAAAACTTCCGCGTCCGGCCATGCCCGGCGCTTCCACCACCGCCACAGGCTGACGATGACACTCTACCAATTGGGCGCCGATGCGCCGCAGATTGATGCTTCCGCTTTTGTTGCCGACACGGCCAACGTGATCGGCAAGGTGACCCTGGGCGCCAACAGTTCCGTATGGTTCGGCGCCACGATTCGCGGCGACAATGAACGCATCACCGTGGGTGCCAACAGCAATGTGCAGGAAGGCGCCGTGCTGCATACGGACCCGGGCTACCCGCTGGACATCGGCTCGAACGTGACCATCGGCCATCAGGCAATGTTGCATGGCTGCACGATCGGCGATGGCGCCCTGGTCGGCATCCAGGCCGCGATCCTGAACGGCGCGAAGATCGGCAAGGGCTGCCTGGTCGGCGCGGGCGCGCTGGTCACGGAAGGCAAGGAATTTCCCGACAATATGCTGATCATCGGCTCACCGGCGAAAGCCGTGCGGGCCCTGACGGCAGACGATATCACCAGGCTACAAGGCAACGCCGTGAACTATGTGCAGCGCGGCCAGCTATTTAATACGCAACTCAAGAAGATTGGATAAGAGAATGACGACTGAAACCACGGGCGCCGTCAGCGCAGCCGCCACCGGCCAGGACACCCTGCAAAAATTTATTTTCGACAACGCCGCCGTGCGCGGCCAGTTCATCGACGTATCGACCACCTGGCAGGAGGTGGTGTCGCGCCACGCCTACCCGACGGCCGTGAAAAAAGTGCTGGGCGAAATGGTGGCCGCCGCCGCCCTGCTGTCGGCCAACCTGAAATTCAACGGTTCCATCATCATGCAAATCCATGGTGACGGTCCCGTGCGCCTGATGGTCGTCGAGTGCGATTCCGACCTGCGCCTGCGCGCCACGGCCAAGCTGGACCCGGACGCCGCCATCGCCGACGGCGCCACCGTGCCGCAATTGCTCAACGCTACGGGCAAGGGCCGCTTCATCATCACCCTGGACCCGGCCGACAAGGTGCCTGGCCAGCAACCGTACCAGGGCATCGTGCCGCTGGACGGCGACGACATGGCGACCGTGATCGAAAACTACATGCTGCGCTCGGAACAGCTCGATACGCGTCTGTGGCTGGCCACGGACGACACCGTCTCGCGCGGCCTGCTGCTGCAAAAACTGCCGCACCACGGCGGCAAGGCGGAAGCGACGCCCGTCTCGGAAGAAGACGCGCTGGACACGTGGAACCGCGCCGTGATGCTGGCGTCGACCCTGAAAGAGGAAGAGATCCTCGCCACCGACATCGACACCCTGATGCAGCGCCTGTTCTGGGAAGAGACGATCCGCGTCTTCGACCCGCTGCACCCGAGCTTCCACTGCACCTGCACGCGCGAAAAAGTGGGCAATATGCTCAAGATGCTGGGCGAGGAAGAAGTCAACAGCACCCTGGAGGAAATCGGCCACGTGGGCGTGAACTGCGATTTCTGCGGCCAGCACTACGATTTCGACAAGGTCGATTGCGCGCAGCTGTTCATCACGGATGCGCCGGCCGAGGTCTTGATTCCACCAGCCGCCAGCATCAACTAAGCATTACAGTTTCGCAATGAATCTGCCGCGCCGCCCTTGAGGCGGCGCAATTGTTTCCACTGTCATCGTTCCGTCATCAATACGTCATCAGCCCGTCACGCGCCGCCGTTACGCTGCGCAGCTTGTATTGCTTCCCACTTTCCACAGGCTGATGATGACACCCCACTTGACGCTGGCCCTGCGCCGCCATTCCTTCCACGTGTTGCTGGGCGCCTGCGCCGCAGGCTTGAGTTTGCCTGCCCTGGCGCAAACGGCCGTGGCCGCCGCCGTGGCGTCCGCCACTACCGACATGGCAGCCGCTGCTGCCCCGGCTGCCGACGACAACGCACCGATGGCCACCGTGGAGATTTCCTCGCGCAAGACGCGTTCTTCGGTTGCCCTCAGCAAGAATGAAATCCAGAAAATCCTGCCCGGCACGAATCCCCTGAAAGCCCTGCAAACCTTGCCTGGCGTCAGCTTCCAGACGGCCGATCCATGGGGCAACAACGAGCAGAACCTGTCGCTGTTCGTGCACGGCTTTTCCGGCCAGCAACTCGGCTACACCATGGATGGCGTGCCGCTGGGCGACCAGCAGTACGGCAACTACAACGGCCTGTCGCCGCAGCGCGCCGTCATCAGCGAAAACGTGCGCAGCGTCGTGCTGTCCTCGGGCGCGGGCGACCTGGCCACGGCCTCGACCAGCAACCTGGGCGGCACCATCGAAACCTATTCCAGCGACCCGCTGGCCACGCAAGGCGCCAGCCTGCAGCAGACGGTGGGCAGCCACCGCACCTCGCGCACGTTCGCCCGCTATGACACGGGCGTTTTCGGCGACGGCAGCAGCGCCTACTTTTCCATCCTGCACCACGAAGCGCGCGCCTGGGATTTCGATGCGCGCCAGGGCGGCGACCAATTCAACGCCAAATACATCAACCGCAGCGAGGCGGGCAAGCTGACCCTGTTCTTCAATTACTCGGACAAGATCGAGCCGAACGAAGACAGCACCGTGCACGTGGCAGGCGAAACGAGCGCACCGTACACGCGCCCCTTCCTGTACCCCGACTTCAAGGCGGCCCTGAACTACCTGTCGCCCACGGGCGCCACGCCCGCCGCCGACGGCAACAATTACCGCAATTACTACAGCGATGCGCAGCGCACCGATTACCTGGCCTACGCCAAGTTCGACGCCAACCTGTCCGAAGGCATGACCTGGTCCAACCAGGTGTATTACCACAAGGATGACGGCGCGGGCGTGGTGGCCGGCCCCATCGGCGTGGCCGGCTTGCCGGGCCTGTTCAGCGTGTACTACCCGAAGCAGAACCTGAAGGAAGTCTTCGGCAACTCGGGCTACGCCGTGCGCACGACGGAATACGACATCAAGCGGGGCGGCTTCCTTTCCACCGTGCGCAAGGAAATCGGCGAGCACCAGCTGGAAGCGGGCCTGTGGCTCGAGCAAAACCGCTCGTCCGCCTACCGCCGCTGGTATGCGCTCGACGTGAACAACCCCACCTCGCCCTACGACCGCCCCAGCAATCCCTTGATCACGCAGTACGGCAGCGAGATCGACAACAAGGTGGTGCAGCTGCACTTGCAGGATGAATGGCGCATCCGCCCCGATATCGCCCTGCAGGCGGGCTTCAAGTCCAGCCTGCAGTTTGCCGATGGCCAATTCCCCGTGCAGCCGGCCAAGGGCGCCATCGCGGGCGGCTCGACGGCCTTGCCGGTCGGCACCATCAACACGAAAAAATGGTTCCTGCCGCAAGTGGGCGCGCGCTGGGATGTCACGCCACAAGACCAGCTGTACTTCAATATCCAGAAAAACATGCGCCAATTCGTCACCTATGGCGGCGGCGGCGCCTCGCCGTGGAGCTTGTCGAGCCAGGCCGCTTTTGATTTGTTCAAGCGCGACGCCAAGCCGGAAACGGCCCTCACCTATGAAGTGGGCGTGCGCGGCAGCCACCCATTGAACCTGGGCGCCATCACGGCCATCGATGGTCAGGTCAATGTATATCACGTCGACTTCAGCAACCGTTTGCTGCAGATCAGCCCCACGCCCGTGATTTCCTCCATCATAGGCGGCAACCCCGTGCTGGCCAACGTGGGCAGCGTGCGCACGGACGGCATCGATATCGCGGGTACTGTGCACTTCGGCAACAATTTCTCGTTCTACAATGCCCTGTCGTACAACCGCTCGCAGTACGCGGACAATTACAACAATGGCGCCGCGCTGGTCTTGACCGCCGGCAAGAACGTACCCGGCTCGCCGGAATGGCTGAACAAGTTCGTGGCCTCGGCTACGTTTGGCGATATCGAAGTGCAACTGACGGGAGACTATGTGGGCAAGCGCTACGCGACGTACACCAACGATCTGTCGGTCCCCAGCTATTTCCTGATGGGCCTGGGCGTGTCGGGCAAGCTGCCGGCCATGGCCGGCTGGCTGAAAAACCCGCGCTGGCGCGTGAACGTCAGCAACCTGGCGAATCGCGAAGGATCGCTGAACGTGGTGGTGGGCGCGGCCGACAAGACGTACAACACCTTCCCCATCGCCCCGCGCCAGGGCTTTTTGACCTTGACGGCGGATTTCTGATGCGCGCGCCGCATCTCGCCCCTGTGCTGCCGCAACGGCACTTTTCGCGCCGCAACTTCGTCCAGGCGGCCGTGGGCGGCCTGGCCCTGGCGGCAGCACCGGGCTTTGCCGCCGGCCTGCTGGCCACGCCCCCGACCCGTCCGCTGGTGTTCGCACACCGGGGCGCCAGCGCCCTGCGCCCCGAACACACCCTGGCCTCGTACGCCAAGGCCATCCTCGACGGCGCCGACTACGTCGAGCCGGACCTGGTCGCCACGCGCGACGGCATGCTCGTGGCGCGCCACGAAAGCAATCTGATCGACACCACCGACGTGGCGCGCCGGCCCGAGTTTGCCGGCCGGCGCGGCAAGAAGATGGTCGACGGCGAATGGCACGAAGGCTGGTTCGTCGACGACTTCACCCTGGCGGAACTGAAAACCCTGCGCGCCATCGAACGCTTGCCGAAAGTGCGCACCGGCAACACCTTGTACGATGGACAATTCCAGATCCCGACCTGGGAAGAAATCATCGATTTTGTTGCAGCGCAATCAGCCGCCAGCGGACGCGTCATCGGCCTCGTGCCGGAGCTGAAAAGCTCGACCTACTTCCGCGATGCGGGCCTGGCGCTGGAAGACCGTTTCCTGTCGACCATGCTGGCGCACGAATACACGCGCCGCGCGCCGATCGAAATCCAGTCCTTCGAGGTGGCGAATCTGAAGTATCTGCGCGAGAAGCTGGGACGGCGCGCCAACGTGCGCCTGATGCAGCTGGTGGTGGGCGGCGACGTGCGCCCGATGGATGTCGTCAAGGCGGGTGGAAAATTGACGTTTGGACAAATGACCACACCAGCCGGCCTGCGCGACATCGCCGCCTACGCGGACGTGGTGGCGCCGCCCACGCGCGGCCTCATCCCGCTGGGCGCCGACCAGCGCCTGGCCAGGCCCACCGCCATCGTCGACGATGCGCACCAGGCCGGCTTGCTGTTGCACACCTGGACCTTCCGCCCGGAAAACCGTTTCCTGGCGGCCGACTTCCGCGACGGCAATGGAGAAAATGCACGCAACGAAGCCGGTTCCGTGGCGGAAATGCGGCGTTACATCGAGACGGGACTGGACGGCTTTTTCAGCGACGATCCCGGTTTGGGACGCATCGCCGCCGGATAAACATTTGGTAACAAATTCTTTTTCAGGGCGTGGCCGGCGGCTACGCCCTTATTATTCGTTTCTTGAATTTCTGAAATTGGAATTTGAAATTAGACATATATCGCCAACTCCATTATTGTGCAATGCAACAACAGACCATTCATGGAGGGCATATGTCCACTTTTACCAACACCTACAGCAACGACAACGACAACTACTTCAGCAACCTGGGCCGCGCCACGCGCGCCTTCCTGGGCGCCCTGCTCGCCTCCAAGCCGTACAGCGAACTGGCGCAGAAGGAAGTCATCGCCACCGCGACGACCAGCGCCGACGACGAGCGCTATGTGCGCCCAAGCAAGCGCGATTTCGCCCTGCTGAACTCGGAAGCGAACCGCTACGAAAAGCTGATGCCGAATCTGGCTTCGGAATTGCGTTTCCTGGCGTCGCGCGGCTAACTCAATACTCTGAAAGGATTTTTATATGATGTTTCTCGAAACCGCACTGATCGCCGTAGCCGTCGTCGTTACCGGCATCCATTTCTACCTGATCTCGACCGGCAAGGCCCGTTTCTGATCAGCAAGCAGCAAGCAGCAAGGCAATAGTGTGCAGCAGTACAAGGTAACAAGGCAACAAGGTAACAAGGTAACAATATGATATGTCAGCCTGGCAATCGGTCCAGGCTGGCAAGCGGGAAGTGAGTACGACTCAGTGCGGCGCAGCAGCGTCCACCGGTGTTTCCAGCAGTGGCGGGGTTTGTCCCTTGCGCACGATCTGCACGAAAATCTCATTCTGTTTGACCATGCCCAGCTCATAGCGGGCACGCTCCTCGACGGCACCCGTGCCATCTTTCAGGTCGCGCACTTCGGATTCGAGCTTGGCGTTACGCGCCTTCAATTCCATATTCTTTTTATTCGCCACCGCCACCTGGGCTTCCATGTCGGCAACGCGCAACCAGCCGCCTTTACCCAGCCAGAGGGGAAATTGGATCAGCAGCAGCAGGGCTGCCAGGGCAAGCGTAATCAGGCGCATGGGGTAGTCGGTTAACAAACCGGCCGGATTTCTCCGGCCGGCCAGTGGGTTTTACATCAGCTTACTTCAGATTATAGAACGCATCGCGGCCAGGGTAGCTGGCGATGTCGCCCAGGTCTTCCTCGATACGCAGCAGCTGGTTGTACTTGGCCATGCGGTCCGAACGCGACATCGAGCCGGTCTTGATCTGCAGGGCGTTCGTGGCAACGGCGATATCGGCGATGGTCGAATCTTCCGTTTCGCCCGAGCGGTGCGAAATGACGGCCGTGTAGCCGGCGCGCTTGGCCATTTCGATGGCGGCGAAGGTTTCCGTCAGCGTGCCGATCTGGTTGATCTTGATCAGGATCGAGTTGGCGATGCCTTTCGAGATGCCTTCTTTCAGGATCTTGGTGTTGGTGACATACAGGTCGTCGCCGACCAGTTGCACTTTCTTGCCCAGTTCCTTGGTGAGGATCGCCCAGCCGTCCCAGTCGCCTTCGTGCATCGCGTCTTCGATCGAGATGATCGGGTACTTGTCGCACCAGGTCGCCAGCAGGTTGGTGAACTCGGTGGCCGTCAGGCTCAGGCCTTCGCCTTCCATTTCGTACTTGCCGTTCTTGTAGAACTCGGACGCGGCGCAATCGAGGCCGATGGCGATCTGCGTGCCTGGCTCGTAGCCCGCTTCTTCGATGGCCTGGATGATCAGCTTGATGGCTTCTTCATGGTTGGCCAGGGATGGCGCGAAACCGCCTTCGTCGCCCACGTTGGTGTTCAGGCCCTTCTTGTGCAGGATCTTTTTCAGCGTGTGGAACACTTCCGCGCCGTAGCGGACGGCTTCCTTGAACGACGGGGCGCCCACGGGAATGATCATGAATTCCTGGATGTCCAGGTTGTTGTCGGCGTGCGCGCCGCCGTTGATGACGTTCATCATCGGCACTGGCATCTGCATGGCGCCCGAACCGCCGAAATAGCGGTACAGCGGCAAGCCCGCTTCTTCGGCGGCGGCCTTGGCCACGGCCATGGAGACGGCCAGGATGGCATTGGCGCCCAGGCGCGATTTGTTTTCCGTGCCGTCCAGGTCGATCAGGGTACGGTCCAGGAAAGCCTGTTCATTGGCGTCCAGGCCCATGATGGCTTCGGAGATTTCGGTATTGATGTTTTCGCATGCTTGCAGCACGCCCTTGCCGAAGTAGCGCTTGGCGTCGCCATCGCGCAATTCCACGGCTTCGCGCGAACCGGTCGAGGCGCCCGACGGTACGGCCGCACGGCCCATCACGCCCGATTCCAGCAACACATCGCATTCGACGGTCGGGTTACCGCGCGAGTCCAGGATTTCGCGACCGATAATATCAACAATAGCACTCATGTCATTCTCCAAAGTTAAGCGTAACAGGGGCTGCACACTGCGTTCTGATGCGCAATTGCACAAAGGGGGCAAAGAAACTCCCGGCGGGAACCATCTGGCCGGGAGCTGTCTTACGGGTAATACTGTCGCGATCGACCGCGTTATTGCGCAGCGGCGTTGGCTTCCTTGTGCGCCAGCGCTGCCTTGATGAACGAGGTAAACAACGGATGGCCGGTGCGTGGCGTCGACTTGAACTCAGGATGGTATTGCACGCCCATATACCATGGGTGGGCATTCTCACCCGTGCGCGGCAATTCCATGATTTCGCACAAATCTTCGCTCGGCGTGCGGGCCGAGACGATCAGGCCAGCCGCTTCGACACGGGCCAGGTAGTGATTATTGGCTTCGTAGCGATGGCGGTGACGCTCGGTCACCACGCTGCCGTAGATCTCGGCGGCGAGGGTGCCCGGATTGACGGCGCAGGTCTGCGCGCCCAGGCGCATGGTACCGCCCAGGTCCGAGTTTTCATCGCGCAACTCGACTTTACCATCGTGGTTTTGCCACTCATTGATCAGTGCAACAACAGGTTGATCCGTATCAAGGTCGAACTCGGTCGAATTCGCGTTCGGCATGCCTGCCTTGTTGCGCGCGTATTCGATCAGGGCCACTTGCATGCCCAGGCAGATGCCCAGGTAAGGGATCTTGTTTTCGCGGGCGAACTGGGCCGCCTTGATCTTGCCTTCCACGCCGCGCTTGCCGAAGCCGCCCGGTACCAGGATGGCATCGTACTTGCCCAGGTTGTCGCAACCGGTCGTTTCGATTTCTTCCGAATCGATGTACTCGATGTTGACGCGGCTTTCCGTGTGGATGCCGGCGTGGCGCAGCGCTTCGATCAGCGACTTGTACGACTCGGTCAGCTCGACATACTTGCCGACCATGCCGACGGTCACTTCCGCCTTCGGGTGTTCCATCGTGTAGATCAGCTTGCTCCAGATCGACAGGTCGGCCGGTGCGGGATCGAGATCCAGCGCATCGCAGATGATCTTGTCGAGGCCCTGGTCGTGCAGCATTTGCGGCACTTTGTAGATGGTGTCGACGTCCCACACGGAAATGACGGCGTCTTCCTCGATGTTCGAGAACAGCGAGATTTTCGCGCGCTCGTCTTCCGGGATGGCGCGGTCGGCGCGGCACAGCAGCGCGTTGGGCAAGATGCCGATTTCACGCAGCTTTTGCACCGAGTGCTGGGTCGGCTTGGTCTTCAGTTCACCGGCCGAGGCGATGTAAGGCACCAGGGTCAGGTGGACGAAGGCCGTGTTCTTGCGGCCGGCGCGCAGGCTCAGCTGGCGCGCCGCTTCCAGGAACGGCAAGGATTCGATATCGCCGACGGTGCCGCCGATTTCGCACAGGGCCACGTCGTAGCCTTCGGCGCCACGGCGGATGTAATCCTGGATTTCATTGGTGATATGCGGAATCACCTGCACGGTCTTGCCCAGATATTCGCCCCGGCGTTCCTTGCGGATCACCGATTCATAGATCTGGCCGGTGGTGAAGTTATTCACCTTTTTCATGCGGGTGGAGATGAAGCGCTCGTAGTGACCGAGGTCGAGGTCGGTTTCGGCCCCGTCATCGGTGACGAAGACTTCACCGTGTTGCATAGGGCTCATCGTGCCAGGATCGACGTTGATATACGGGTCGAGCTTGAGCATGGTGACTTTAAGGCCGC
This sequence comes from Janthinobacterium sp. GW821-FHT03C10, assembly GCF_059420865.1. Taxonomy (NCBI): domain Bacteria; kingdom Pseudomonadati; phylum Pseudomonadota; class Betaproteobacteria; order Burkholderiales; family Oxalobacteraceae; genus Janthinobacterium; species Janthinobacterium sp. GW821-FHT03C10. The sequence continues at coordinate 135,709 of NZ_JBWKUN010000007.1, forward strand.
GCGATTCGAGGATCGCGGCGAGGGAGGCGGCGGCAATCCCTTTTCCAAGGGAAGACACAACGCCACCAGTGACGAAGACAAATTTGGTCATTGCAGATGGTGCCGAACGGCACGTGCGGGAAATTGAAATTATACACTAAAGCCCGCCTGCGTCGCCCCCCGCGCGCGGAAATTTGCGCCAAATACCGACTATCCCTCCCCCTCCTGCTGTCTACGCACAACAAAATTACCCAATAGCAAGAATTGAAATATTTCCAATTCCATACTTTGTGTGGGCGAGCGAACAGACCCTGCCGCGCCCTGACGGCAGACTGGGATTTTTCAACAGGAGGTCCACCATGAGCTACGAAGAACGCGACGCCTACGGCATGTATGTCAACCGCGGCCACAAAGGCCCCGGCCCTGAACTGATGGGTGCAGACACCCTGATCGGCGACCATGTGCACAACGCCAAGGATGAACACCTGGGCGAAATCAAAGAAATCATGATCGACATGCGCAGCGGCAAGATTGCCTACGCCGTCATGTCGCACGGCGGTGTCTTCACCATCGGCGAAAAGCTGTTCGCCGTGCCCTGGGAAGCGCTGCTGCTCGATACCGTCAACAAGCGCTTCACCCTGAACGTCGACAAGGAACGCATCGAAAACGCGCCCGGCTTCGATACGGATAACTGGCCGAACATGGCGGATCAGACGTGGGCCAATTCGATCCACAGTTATTATGGAACCACTCCACGCGAGTATTAAACAGGCAGCCTCATTTGGGGTCAGACCCGCCGGGGGCGTGCGGTCCAATGGGCCGCATGCCGATTCCAGAGGAACTGACCCCAGCTTTAAATTAAAACCGGTACTCAAGCCCCGCCACATACGTCCTGCCCCGCGCCGTGCTCAGCGGCGTGTTGTCCTGCGACTGCGACGGCATCGAGTTCAGCCGGTTCAGCGCTTCCGAGAAATCCTTGTTCATCGCGTTCTGCACGGACAGGCGCAGGAACAGGTTTTTCGACACCTGGTAACTCGCATACAGGTCGACCACGGCCGGGATCTTCGGATTCTCGGCCTTCAGCACTTCGCCCGTCGCTTCATCGGCTTCATTCTCGGGCGACAGGCGGCGGTTCGAGCCCGTGTGCTTGAGGATGGCGCCCACTTCCAGTCTGTTCTCCAGCAAACGCGTACCCACGTCGAGGTTGTAGTAGGTGCTGGGCAGCTCGCTGATGTCGGCCGCGCCAAACCACGCGCTGGCGATCGACGTAGGCTGGCTGGTCTTTTCACGCGTGTACGACAGGCGCGCATACGCCGGGCCCAGCTGGTACTGCGCTTCCAGCTCCCAGCCCCGCGTGCGCACGGGCGTGGAAGAGTTGATGTAGATATACATGTTCGTCACGTATTCATCGACCGTCTCCCAGTCCGTGGCGATCACTTCCGACATATTGCACTTGCGCCCGCTGTCGCACACGAGGAAGGACTGGCTGGTGATATAGCCGTCGATCTTGCTCTTGAAATACAGGGCCTTGAAATTCAGCACGTCGTTCTTGCTCAGCAAGCCATGCAGGCTGGAATTGAAGCCCAGCTGGTAGGTGCTCGCCTTCTCGCCTTTCAAAAACGGATTCATCGACGCCCCGCCGTCATTCGAGAAAAACACTTCCTGCGGATTCGGCCCGCGCATGGTGCGCTCGGCGCTGGCAAACGGCTGGAACCACGGCGCCACCTGCGCGGAAACGAGCAGCGAAGGGTTGACGCCATGCTCCTTCAGTGCAATGTGCGAAGCCCCTTGCGGGAAACATTTCACGCGTTCATCGCAGGCCGGCTTGTAGCCCGTCAGCTCGAAGCTGGTGTAGTTCAGCCCCGCGTTGATCTGGTAGAGGCCGCGGTTGTATTGCAAGCCCGCATACAGGCTGTCGATCTTTTGCTTGCCGGCGGGACCAAAGGTATTGTTTTCAATCGATTGCTGGTTCGCATCCGGATTGTCCGGGTCGTCGACGAGGCTTTCCACGTGCTTGCTGTACTTGTTGCGCATCAGCTTGCCGCCGATGGTCAGCAGCGCATCGCCGCCGGCCAGCCTGAAGCTGCTGGTATTGTTGACGTCGATGGCATCGGCGCGGTTGGCCGTATTCGTATTGATGAAATTGGTCAGCGCCCCGGGCATGTATTTCTGATTGCCACGGCTGCTGCTGGCCACCACATTCAGGTCGATCAATTCCGAAAACGGCGTGTAGTGATATTTCACATAGTAATCATCGCTCTGGATATCGCGGCGCGTGAACGTATTGCGGTAATCGCGCGCCGACAGTTCCAGTGCGTGGAAGTCGCTCAATGCAAGGTCCAGCTTGAGCAGTTGCGACTTGGGCTTTTGCTTGTAATAGCGGTTGTAGCCGAAACCGAATTCCTCGCTGTTGACGCCTTTCGCATTCGTGTAGTTGTTGCCGATCACGCTAGCGCTGGTGGCGGCCATGAAGCCTACGCTGCCGCCATCGAAGGCGGGGTTTTTCATGGCCACGGCCAGCATGGCGCTGCCTCCCACGCCGTTACTCCCTGTCGACAGCTTCGTGCGCGCGCCCACCTTATCACCGGCGAAGACGACGTCATCGACGCCGATGGTGCGGAAATTGGCGCTGCCAGCCAGCGCATTGACGCCGTCGCCGCCGGCGACATTGCCGCGTGACACATCCATGCCGATGATGAAATTCGGATCGATCAGGGCGCCGAACTGGCTGCTGGGCACGCCGCCGTGCGACACGGACGAAGGCGCGCTGCCATAGTAATTCTGGCTCACGCCATCGACCATCATGTTCACGCGCCCCAGCCCCGACAAGCCACGGATGTTGACGCTGACGGCGCCCTGCGCCGGATCGATCTGGGTAAATGTGCCTGGCATGCTGCGCACGATCTGGTCCACGCTCTGCAGGCGCGTATCGGCGCCACGCGCGCTGACGGCGCCCGGTTTTTCCAGCGCCTGTTGTTCCACTGAAACCGTTTCACCCGACACATTCAGCGGCGAAAATTCCACCTTCCCGCTTTCCTGCGACTGCGCCCCAGCTTGCTGCGCCAGCAACGCCATGCAGACGCCCACGGCTCGTGCCATTGTCTTGATATGCATACACCCTCGATTTGTTATGGTTGGATTTTTAATGACTACAATCGGCACCCTCATGCCTTGTCCTGCCCTGGCTCCAGCTTGAACGAGACGGGCAAGGTGACGGTCACCGTGCCCTGGCGTAAAACGCTGGCGGGCGGCGCCGGCAACGGCTGCGCGCGCTCCAGCACTTGCAGCGCTTCGCGGTCGAGCAGTACCGTGCCCGATGAAGTGATCAGCTCGCTGGCCAGCAGCTTGCCGTCGCGGTCCACCTGGAAGCGCACCCAGGCGGCGCCGGCCCGCTTGCGCTGGCGCGCGTCGCCCGGATAGCGCTTGAAATGGGCCAGGTGGCCAAGCACCTGGCTTTGCCAGCTGGCGGGCGCCGCGCTGGCGGGCGGCGTGTCGCTGTCGAACGGCGCCGCCTGCGGACCGCGCACGGTGCTTGGTGCCGGCGTGGCGCTGCTGCTGGCTTGCGCGGGCACGGACGCTTCCTTGGCGGCATCCTTCCCCTGCTCCGTTGACGGGCTCGCCACCGCCGTTTCCTCTTTTTCCGCCGCGACGATATCCGGCGCGGCGGCACGCGCCAGCACGGGCAGCGCTTCTTGCCTGGTCGTACTCTTTTTCGGCCGGGCGGCACTGGACGCGGCCGACTGGCGCGCCCCTGCCGCTGCCGCCTGTTGTGTCTCCGGCGACATCGCCTGCGCGGCAAATACGACCATCACGCTGGCGGGCGGCTGCGCGGGCGCAATGGCGACGGGTTGCCAGGCCGCCCACAGCAGCAGCGCCAGCGCCGTGGCCGCCACCAGAGAAGTCGCGATGCCCCAGTTCAATACCGGACGCGGATTCACCCGCCTCCCTCCCGGCCCACCAGGCCCACTTTCAGATAGCCGGCCCGGCGCAGGGCATCCATCACGCCCAGTACGTCTTCATATGCGGCTTGCTTGTCGGCCTGGAAGAACAGGGTGCGCTGGCGGTCGCCGCCCGTCTCGGCGTCGAGCAGGCGGCCCAGGTGCCCGCGCGCCACGGGCGATTCGCCCAGATACAGGCTGCGGTCGGCTTTCAGGGAAACGAACAACGGTTTTTCGGGACGCGGCTCGGGCTTGGCCGTGGCGGCCGGCAAGTCGATCTTCAGGTCGACGGTGGCCAGCGGCGAGACCACCATGAAGATGATCAAGAGCACCAGCATCACGTCGATGAAGGGCGTGACATTGATCTCGCTCAATTCCGGCATGTCGGCCATGTCGTCGTTCTGCGATGGGAAAAGGCTGGCCATGGTTCAGGCCTGCTTGCGCGCATCGAGGTCGCGGCTCAGCATCAGCAGCACTTGCGCCGAGGCGGCACGCAGCAGCGCCTTGACCTGGTTGATGCCACGACTCAAGACGTTATAGATGACCACGGCGGGTATCGCCGCCACCAGGCCCAAGGCCGTGGCCAGCAAGGCTTCCGCGATGCCGGGCGCGACGGTCGCCAAATTCGTGCTCTGGCTGACGGCGATGCCGATGAAACTGTTCATGATGCCCCACACGGTGCCGAACAGGCCGACGAAGGGCGCCACGGCGCCTATGCTTGCCAGCAGTCCGATACCTTGCGTCATGGCGCGCACCTGCTGCGCAATGAATTGTTCCTGGCGAAAGCCGGCCCGCTCCTTCAAGGCCGCCGCCGACGCGCTGGCGTGCGACAGATTCAGTTCTTGCTGCACATCATCGAGCAACCGTTGTGCCAGGACAGACGCCCCGCTCTTTACTGCCGCGTCCGTCAAGGAAGCCGCCGTCTTCAGCACGGCGACGGCCAGCGCCGCTTCGCGCCGGGCTTGCAGCAAGCTGGCGCCCTTCACCAGCAAGACTACCCAGGTGGCCAGCGCGGCGAGCAGCAAGCCGATGAGCACGCTTTTGACCACCTGGTCGGCGGCGAAGAACATGCCCAGCGGCGACATGTCGTGTGGCAGCGCGGACGCTTGCGCGTCGGCATGGAACAGGGCAAGAAACACGCCGCCGGCGGCGGCTTTGATATACAACAAGGGAATACGCATGGGAGCTTCTACAGTGAACAGGCATGGCTGCGCCAACGGCGCGCACGCGCATGCAAAAAAATCGGACGGACTACCTGGCTGCTATGGAGGAGCTTGCTGGGGGAGAGTGCCGGGCTGAACGCCCGGCGGAGATGCAAGGAATTACTTTACGCTGGCGATGGCGGGTGCCGCCACCGGCGTGTACCAGACGAAATCGGCCTGCGGCGCCAACACCGTGGCGCCCTGCTGCGCCAGCACCAGCACTAGCGGCGCGGGGCCGCCCGTCAAGTCCTGCACGTGCAGCGGCACGCCCAGGTCCTTGTGCGCATGGTAGGCGCCGGCGATCAGCACGGCGGGCACGGGCGCGGCCAGCAGGCGCTCGGCCATGCGGCGGTCGCGCTGCTGCTGCACCGACAGCATGGCGGCCAGGCGCGGCGCATCGATCTGGTTGTCGTGCATGACGCGGATGATGTCTTTCAGTTTGTCATGCACCTTGCCATCGTTGGCCAGGTTCGAGTGCTTGCCCTGCACGGCTGGCTGGTCGATGAACAGTTGCTTGATCTCGCTGCGGTCCAGGTTGGCCGACCAGACGGGATATGGCGCGCGCATCACGGTCATGACCAGGTCGCCATATTGCGCCCACTTCCAGCTCGGCTGCCAGGCCAGCAGCTCGGCCACGTGTTCGGGGCGCACGACGCGGTCCGTCTGCAGCCACGGCTTGACCTTGTCCACCTTGGCTTGCTGGTCCGGGTTCAGCATTTCCAGCAGCACGCTGCCTTGCGGACGCTGGCCCTGCAATTGCTGCAGCAGCCATTGCTCGATCCGGTGGTGGCTGAACTGATCATGCTGCTCGCCCACGATGACCCTCGGGGCGGCGGCCAGCTGGGCCAGCAATTGCTCGGCAGTCACGCGCTGGCCGCTGCGCAGGTCGACGATCTCGCCCAACTGCCGCACGTCGTGCGCAGAAGCGGACGCGGCTTTCGCGGCGGGCGGCGGAGCGACGCTGCTGCAGGCGCCCAGCGCCAGCACGCAGGCGGGCAGGACGGCGGCGAGGGACAAGGGAAATTTCATGGCATGGCCTTTCGGGTGGAAGAACGCATTGCAAAATAACTACTGGCGGGCATTCTAATAGAAATGATTCTCATTTACAACCAGTGCACGACCCGCCATGCGAATTTTTTTACAACTGGCAAAAATGGTGCCTCGATGAAATCCCCGGGCGCGGAGTAGAATAAAAAAAACGGAGGACTCGCGTGAATCAAACTGACCAGTTGGCGGTACTGAAAAAACCGCTGCCCGCATCCCTTGCTGCCGTACTTTCCCTGATCTTTGCCGACCGCTTTTCCATGACGCAAGCCATGCGCGCACACCATGGCCGCGACGAGTCGAGCTATCCCCCCATGCTGCCCGATGCCGTCATCTTCGCCCATTCCACCGAGGAAGTGGCGGCCGCCGTCAAGCTGTGCAGCGCGCACGACGTGCCCGTCATCGCCTACGGCAGCGGCACCTCGCTCGAAGGCCACGTGCTGGCCCTGCATGGCGGCGTGACGATTGATCTGTCGCAAATGCAGCAAATGGTCGCCGTGCATAGTGAAGACTTGACGGCCACCGTGCAGGCGGGCGTCACGCGCAAGCAGCTGAACGAGGACATCCGCGACACGGGCCTGTTCTTCCCCATCGACCCGGGCGCGAATGCGTCGTTGGGCGGCATGGCGGCCACGCGCGCGTCCGGCACGAACGCCGTGCGCTACGGCACCATGCGTGAAAACGTGCTGGCCCTGACGGTGGTGACGGCCGACGGACGCATCATCAAGACGGGAACGAGGGCGAAAAAATCGTCGGCCGGCTACGACCTGACGCGCTTGTTCGTCGGCAGCGAAGGAACCTTGGGCATCATCACGGAAGTGACGGTCAAACTGTATCCGCTGCCCGAAGCGATCTCGGCAGCCGTCTGCTCCTTCCCCGGCACGGGCGAGGCCGTCAGTGCCGTGATCCAGACCATCCAGATGGGCATTCCGGTGGCGCGGGTCGAGTTTCTCGATGAAAATGGCGTCAAGGCCATCAACGCCTACGACAAGATGGCGCTGCCGGAAAAGCCGCTGCTGCTGTTTGAATTCCACGGTACGCCGGCCAGCGTGGCCGAGCAGGCGCAACTGGTGCAAGCCATCACGGCCGAGCACGGCGCCAGCGATTTCGAGTGGGCCAGCCGCCCCGAAGACCGCTCGCGCCTGTGGACCGCGCGCCACAACGCGTATTTCGCCCTGCTGCAGATGCGCCCCGGCAGCCGCGCCATTTCCACCGACTGCTGCGTGCCGATTTCGCGCCTGGCCGAATGCATTCTCGCCACCCAGGCCGATTGCGAAGCGCAGGGCCTCGTCTACGCCATCATCGGCCATGTGGGCGACGGCAATTTCCACGTACAGATGCTGGTCGACCCCGACGATCCGGCCGACATCGCCCGCGCGGAAAAGGTCAACAGCGACATGGTCACGCGCGCCATCGGCATGGACGGCACCTGCACGGGCGAGCATGGCGTGGGCATGCACAAGATGGCCTTCCTGGTGGAAGAGCATGGCGAGGGCGCCATCGACACCATGCGCGCCGTCAAACATGCGCTGGACCCGAAGAACATCATGAATCCGGGCAAGATCGTGCGCTGGTAATCAGGCCGTCAATTCCATGCGCATCGGCACGAAGGCGATGCCGCCCGTCTCCACTTTCGGCCCCGTGGCGACAAAGCCCAGGCTTTCGTACAGGGGCAAGGCGTAGGCCGAGGAGTTGACGGTAAAGGCCGTCACGCCGTCCCTGGCCAGCGCCGCATCGCGCGCTGCCTGCCACAGACGGCGCGCCATGCCGCGCCGGTGCAGGGCGCGCGGCACGAACATGTGGAACAGATGCGTGTTGTCGCGCATGGCCACCACGCCGGCCAGTTCGCCGTCGATATGCGCGAGCTGGTAGGCGTAATTGGGCAGCGACAGATAGCTTTCGATAGCGGGCTGGCGGCAGTTCTCGATGAACTTTTCCGCCCCCGCGCCGTCCGGGTGCAAGGTTAAAAAAGGCATCAGGTCGTCGATCAGGGCGACGATGGCGGGCGCGTCGGCGACCAGGGCGGGACGCAGTGTCGGTTCGGGTAATGTTGTCATATTCAAATAATGCCATGCCCTCCTCCCCGCCGGCAACTCTCAACAGAAATCGCGGCTGCTGGTCCGCAAGCGCCCCAGCAAGTGCGACATATCGACCAGGTGCTTGGCTACCAGGTTGCGCACGATGCCCTCCCTTTGCCACACGCCGTACACGCCCAGCAGCGGCGCGCTCAAGACCTCGCGCCGCTGACTTTCCACCAGGTCGGGCCAGACGATGACGTTGACGCTGCCCGTCTCGTCTTCCAGGGTCATGAAGATGACGCCCTTGGCCGTGCCCGGACGCTGGCGCACGGTGACGATGCCGCAGGCGCGCGCCACTTGCCCGCTGGTGTACGTCATCAGCGTGGACGCCGGCATGAAACGCTGTTCCAGCAATTGCCTGCGCAGCAGCGCCAGCGGGTGGCGGCCCAGGGTCAAGCCTTGCGCGCGGTAGTCGCTGACGATGCTCTCGCCTTCCGTCGGCGCGGCCAGCACGGGCAAGTCTTCCTCTTGCGTGGTGGCGTGCAGCAAATCCCTGTCGGGCACGGCGCCCACCGCCTGCCACAGGGCTTCGCGCCGATGCCCGGCCAGCGCATGCAGCGCGTTGCCGGCAGCGAGCACCTGCAAGTCATGGCGGTCAAGGCCGCCGCGCCGGGCCAGGTCGGCCACGTCGACGAAGGCGGCGATGGCGCGCGCATCCTCGATGCGCCGGGCCGCCTCCGCGCGCATGCCGAACAGGCTGTTCAAGCCCAGGCGCACGGCCGGTGCAGCACTCTGCCCGCCCTGCCCTGCCGGCGCTTCCAGCGCCGCCTCCCAGCCGCTGACGGCCACGTCGACGGGCAGCACCTGCACGCCATGCCGGCGGCCATCCTGCACCAGTTGCGAGGGGCTGTAAAAGCCCATGGGCTGGCTATTCAGCAAGGCGCACAGGAAGGCGGCCGGTTCGTGGCATTTCAGCCAGGAACTGGCGTACGTCAGCAGGGCGAAGCTGGCCGCGTGCGACTCGGGAAAGCCGTATTCGCCGAAACCCTCGATCTGGCTGAAGATGGCCTCCGCGAACTCCCGTTTATACGCATTTTTGACCATCGTTTCGACGATACGTTCCTTGTAATTGTTCATGCCGCCCTTGCGTTTCCAGGCCGCCATGGCGCGTCGCAACTGGTCCGCCTCGCCGGGCGTGAAATCGGCCGCGATGATGGCTACCTGCATCACCTGTTCCTGGAAGATCGGGATGCCCAGGGTGCGTCCCAGCGCCTTGTCCAGCCCCTTCGGATACTCGACCGGCTCCTTCTGCTGGCGCCGCTGCAAGTAAGGATGCACCATGCCGCCCTGGATGGGCCCGGGGCGCACCAGCGCCACTTCGATGACGAGGTCGTAGAATTCACGGGGCCGCAGCCGGGGCAGCATGCTCATCTGCGCGCGCGACTCGATCTGGAACACGCCGATGGTGTCCGCCTGGCACATCATGTCGTAGGTGGCGGGGTCTTCGGCGGGAATATCCTGCAGGCGGAATTCCTCGCCGCGCCGCGCACTCACCAGTTCCAGCGCGCGGCGCAGGGCCGACAGCATGCCCAGCGCCAGCACGTCGACCTTCATCAGGCCCAGCTCTTCCAGGTCGTTCTTGTCCCACTCGATGACGCTGCGCTCGGCCATGCTGGCGTTTTCGATCGGCACCAGGCGCGACAATTTTCCTTGCGCGATGACAAAGCCGCCCGGATGCTGGGACAAATGGCGGGGAAAGCCCAGCAATTGCTGCGCCAGGCCGGCCCACTGCTGCGACAATGCCGCCTCCGGGTCCAGCCCGCATTCGGCCAGGCGCTCCAGCAGATCGCGCTTGCCGTCGAACCAGCGATGCGCCTTGGCCACCTTTTCCACGATGGCCAGGTCGATCCCCAGCGCACGCCCGCTGTCGCGCAAGGCGCTCTTCGGCCGGTAGCTGATCACCACGGCGGCCAGCGCGGCGCGCTCGCGCCCATATTTCCCGTAGATATATTGGATGACCTCTTCGCGCCGCTGGTGCTCGAAATCGACGTCGATATCGGGCGGTTCGTTGCGCTCGCGCGACATGAAGCGCCCGACCAGGCAATTGCCGCGCGCGGGGTCCACTTCCGTGATGTGCAGGCAATAGCAGACGGCCGAATTGGCGGCCGATCCGCGGCCCTGGCACAGGATGTTTTGCGAGCGGGCAAAGCGCACGATATCGTAGACGGTCAAAAAATACGCTTCGTAGGAAAGATCCCGGATCAGCTCCAGCTCCTGCTCGATCTGTTCCTGCACGTTGGCCGGGATACCCAGAGGAAAGCGCAGGCGCGCGCCCGCATACGTTTCTTCGCGCAGATACGTCGCCGGCGTGTGGCCGTGCGGCACCAGCTCGACGGGATAGTCATAGTGCAGGCTGTCGAGCGAAAACGTGCACTGACCAGCGATGCGTACGGTTTCCGCCAGCGCTTGCGGCGGATACACATTGGCCAGGCGCAAGCGCGCGCGCAGATGCTGCTCCGCATTTTGCGCCAGCGCATAGCCGCACTCGCCCACGGGTTTGCCCACGCGTATCGCGCACAGGGTGTCGAGCAAGGGCTTGCGCGACCGCACGTGCATGCACACATGGCCGACGGCCGCCACGGACAAGCCCAGCGCCTGCGCCGCCTCTTGCACGGCGCCGCGGTGCGCGTCATCCTGCGCCCGCTGCAGCAGGTTCAGGCCGATCCAGCTGCGCTCGCCGCCAAAGGTGGCCACCATCCACGCGCCCTGCGCGCGCAGCGCCTCGGGCCGGGCCGGATAGCTGGGCAGCAAGATCATCAGACAGCCCGGTAAACCCCGCAAATGGGCAAACTCCGGCGACGGCGCCGTGAAATCGTCGGGCGTCAGCACATAGCGCCCCTTGGCCGCCCGCGTGCGCGCCATGGTGATCAGTTCAGACAAGTTGCCGTAACCGTCGATATCACGCACCAGCGCCAACAGCGACGGCCCCGCGCTGCCGTCGGCCTGCGTCAAATGGAAATGCGCGCCGATAATCAGGGGGAAACCGGCCCGCTTGGCCACCGCATGGGCGCGCACGACACCGGCCAGCGAACACTCGTCCGTGATGGCCAGTGCCTTGTAACCGAGCTGCATGGAGCGCGCGACCAGTTCTTCCGCATGCGAGGCGCCATGCAGGAAGCTGAAATTGCTCAGGCAGTACAACTCAGCATACTCGGGTAAGACAGCGCCCCACATGATCTACCTCAATACTGTATATAAACACAGTATGATATACTCATCCTGAATCAAGTAGCCGGTTCCAGTCGGATAGTGTTCATTTTGATGGGCGCACGGAGCGTCTGCCGGCCGGCACTTGGCTTTGGCCTGTCGCATGACGGAGCACATTGATAGTCGGGCAAATCAATTAGCAACTATGCGGAACTCTGTCGCTGTGGCTACGGGGCGAACTTGATTTCGCTCCCGTTTCAATTCCACGATGCCGTAATTGGACATTGTTTTCAATGTGCGCGACAGGTTGCTCGGTTTACGGCCCGTAGTTTCAGCCAATGCAGAGATGGATTCCGGTTGCGTTTCCAGAATCACGTGCAACAACGCCCGGTTTTCGTCGCTCAGGACTTCCGCCAGCGATTTGATCGAAGTGAACCAGACCTTGGGCTCATCCGCCTTCGGTTTATATATGCCGCGAGCGATGGCGAGCACGCGTTCGCGGATTTTCTCTTGCGGCATGATGCCAATAAAAATCGGTTTCATTGCTTTTTTACCTCCAGCAAAATGCGGTCCACGTCAGCAAAGAAATCATTGATGAGATGCTGCGCATCCTTGAATTCGTATGGCACTCCCTGATCTGACGGATGCCGGTGTTTATGGTCGAATGCCACGATACGTCCCGCATATTTGAACTTCTTTGGCGGCTTTACCATGTGCGCATTGTCATAATCGAGGATGCGTTTGCCATACGGTTCGTGTAGCGTCAGCGAGTAGCGTATGCCGTGAGGAATCTCATCCGACACTTCCGTCCGCCTGGCTTCTATCTTGATCCAATAACCGCCATCCTGGTCGAGGATGGAGCCATCCAGGTCCAGCAATGTATCAATGGCAGGATCGATCCGCATGCGGAAAGTATATCATCTGTTGATATGTCAATTCCACGAAAGCCTCAATAACTGCAGCCGTTGACTCCATCCGGCCAAGACATCGAGAAGCTTTGTACCTATTTTCGTTTATGCTGGTGTTTTACCCTTTGCCTCGACCGCCATGATCGTTCACTTATTAAAATGTTTCGGCGTCGCCCCCGGTGGCGGCAATGCGGCGCTGGTCGTGGAAAACGATGGCAGCGGAGAAACGGCGCGCCAGGCCTTCGCCCGCGAACGGCAAGTGAGCGCCTGCGTCTTCCTCGACCGCCAGGCGGACGGCGGCATCGTGCTCGACTATTTTTATCCGCACACGCGCAGCCCCCTGTGCCTGCACGCCACCCTGGCCGCCGCGCATGTGCTGCTGGCGGCGCCCGGCGCGCCGGCGGCGCTGACGGTGACGACCGCCATGCGCGGGCAAGCCTTGCAGCTGGTGCGCCGCGCGGAAGGAATCTTCATCGGCTTGACTTCGCAGCCGGCACCGGCCGTCATGCTGGAAAAATATGTGCCATCCGAACTCATGGGCCAGCACATGCACTTGCCGTCGCCGCCCGTGATCGCCTCCGTCGGCAGCCCGAAGCTGCTGCTGGAAGTGGCCGACCGCACCACGCTGCGCGCGCTGCGGCCGAATCTGGAATTGATCGCCGACTGGAGCGCCTTGCATCAGGTCAGCGGCTGCTATGCGTACTGCCGCACGGGCGAGCATGAATATGAAGGGCGCAACTTCAACCACCTGGACCCGGCGCTGGAAGACAGCGCCACGGGTGTGGCGGCGGGCGCGCTGGCGGCGCACCGACAACAGTCGTTGCGCCTGCATCAGGGCCATGTGACGCAGCAGCCCTGTTTGATCGAGGTGCAATACAGCGCAGACGCAATCTGGGTGGGCGGCATGGTGCAGCGCAGCACCTGAATGGGGCATCGCGCACCGGTACAAGGCAAGCCGGGCAGCAATGAAAAGATAATCAACCAGGAAACAACAGTTACGGCAAATTTGTAATAACAAAACAAAGTATCGCTGGTGAATGCTGAAATGATGGCACTAGAATCAAGTCACGAATCTTGCTCATCAGCCACTTGGAGACACTGCGTGCCGACCCTTACCACCTTGCGTAAAGCCATCCTCATCAGCCTGTACGGCAGCACCGCCCTCGCCGCCTTCAGTCCCGCCGCCATGGCGCAGAGCAGCGAGGCAACGGCCACGGACGGTCCCGTGCAAACGGTCAGCGTGGTCGGCTCGCGCCGGGTCGCCAGTTCCGCCACCGATACCATGGTGCCGGTCGATATCATCCCCATTTCCCGGGTGGCCGAGCAAGGCGGCCAGTTTGACCTGGCGCAATCGCTGCAATACATTTCGCCCTCGTTCAACTCCACGCGCCAGACGGGCGCCGACGGGGCCGACCTGATCGATTCGGCCGCCCTGCGCGGCCTCGGCTCCGATCAGACCCTGGTGCTGGTGAACGGCAAGCGGCGCCACACGACGGCCCTGGTCAACCTGTTCGGCGCGCGCAACCGCGGCAACACGGGCACGGACATGAATGCGATTCCTTTGCTGGCGATCAAGAACGTGCAAGTGCTGCGCGACGGCGCCGCGGCCCAATACGGCTCGGACGCCATTGCCGGCGTGATCGACATCGAACTGAAGAAAAGCCTGGGCTGCGAAGCGGTGGCCGGCTACAGCCAGTATTCCGAAGGCGACGGCAAGAATTACATGACCTCCGCCTACTGCGGCATCGCGCTGGGCGACAAGGGTACCCTGGCCATCACGGGCGAATACCTGGACCGTGGCCGCTCGAACCGGGCCGACGCGGACAGCATGCGCATCATCGGCGACACCAAGTCCAAGAACAAGACCCTGTACCTGAATGGCGACTACGCCACCAGCGGCACGGGCAAGCTGTACTTCACGGCCGGCGCGCAGACGCGCGACGCCTCCAGCGCCGCATTCGGCCGGGGCGGCATCGGCAGCGACGACATTCCGTCGCGCAATTCGGCCGCCATGTACCCGGACGGCTTCGTACCGTTCATCAACGGCAAGATCGACGACCAGTACGCCACCATCGGCCACCGCAGCCAGATCGGCGAATGGCATGCGGATTTTTCGCAAACCTATGGCTACAACAAGATGCGCTATGACATCAGCAACACCTTGAACGCCTCGATCGCCAACCTCGACCTGATGAACGGAGGCAAGGGCGTCAGCGCCAGCAACTTTGACGCGGGCGGCTTCTCGTTCCAGCAGCTGACCAGCAACGCCGATTTCAGCCGCTATTACGACACGGTAATGCGCGGCATGAACGTGGCCTTCGGCGCCGAATACCGCAGCGAGGAATACAAGATCATGGCCGGCGAGCCGAACTCCTACATCGATGCCGACGGCGTGGGCGTGGGCGGCAATGCGGGCAGCCAGGGCTTTCCCGGCTTCCAGCCCGGCGACGCCACCAAGGCCAAACGCCACAGCATCGCCGCGTATGCCGACGTGGAACTGGACTGGACGGAACGCCTGAAAACCCAGGCGGCCCTGCGCTATGAAAAATTCAGCGATTTCGGCTCCACCGTGACGGGCAAGCTGGCCGCCAGCTATAAAGTGGCGCCGAACGTGCTGCTGCGCGGCTCGGCCAGCACGGGTTTCCGCGCGCCATCGTTGCAGCAAGTGTATTTCTCGTCCACCTTCACCGACTTCATCGGCGGCGTGCCCACCGACGTGGTGCTGGCGCCGAACGGCGGCACCGTCGCCAATGCGGCCGGCATTCCCAAGCTGAAAGAGGAAAAATCCACCAGCTTTACGTTCGGCACCACCTGGACGCCGACGCAAGCCATTTCCGTGACGGCCGACTTGTACAACATCAAGATCAAGGACCGCATCGTGCTGTCGGGCCGCTTCAATGCCGACAACTACCCGGACCTGGCCGCGCGCCTGGCCTTGCTGGGCGTGGGCGAGGCGCAATTCTTCGTCAACTCCATCGACACGCGCACGCGCGGGCTGGACTTGACGGCTTCGCACAAGGGCGAGCTGGCCGGCAACCGCCTGAACACCTTCCTGGCCTTGAACCTGAGCAAGACGGAAGTGACGAAGGTCAAGACGCCCGCCTCACTGACGGGCTTTGAAGACGTGCTGCTGTCCGAGCGCGAACGCCTGTTCATCGAACAGGGCGGCCCGCGCGCGAAAGCCACCCTGGGCTTCGACTACATCACGGGCAAGCTGGAGTCGGACCTGCGCATCATCTACTTTGGCCCGCAAACCCTGGGCACCTTCAGCGGCACGGCCGAGGGCGTGCCGAACGCCCGCTACAAGGCCAAGACGTCCGCCGACCTGAGCTTCACCTACAGCATCAACAAAAACACCAAGCTGACCTTTGGCGGCAACAACATCTTCAACGTCAAGCCCACCACGCAAAACGCGGACGAGACGGACAACGGCTTCAAGTACGACAGCGTACAGTTCGGTCTGAACGGCGCGTCGTATTTCGGACGGCTGTGGGTGAAGTTCTGACCACCGTGTCCGCATAAGAAAACAGCGGCTGCGCCGGCATGGGCAGCCGCTGTTTTTTTGGCAGGCCGCAATACACTCACGTCCGCACAGCACGGCCAAGGTCAACATCGCACTGCGATGCGAGCTCGTCCATCACAGTTTGCGATTTTTGTATGTCAGCAAGAATATCCATATAGACAACCTTCTGTGCGATAGGTGAAAAGCCATGAACTATCATGCCTGCATCATTGCCCCAGCAGCTCCCGGCCAGCACGGCCACGGTGAACAATCTTTGCCCTGCGGCGGAAAGCACGGATAATAGCGGCTAACTCATAAGCACAGTATTGGATTACCTCATGGAAATTAAAGTCAACTTTCTCGACAAGCTGCGTCTCGAAGCCAAGTTCGACGATTTTACGGTCATCGCCGACCAGCCCATCCGCTACAAGGGCGATGGCTCGGCGCCTGGCCCGTTCGATTACTTTTTGGCATCATCGGCACTGTGCGCGGCCTACTTCGTGAAGTTGTATTGCGATACGCGCAATATTTCCACGGAAAATATCCGCCTGTCGCAAAACAATATCGTCGATCCGGAAAACCGCTACCAGCAGATTTTCAAGATCCAGGTCGAGCTGCCGGCCGATATCTCGGCCAAGGACCGCCAGGGCATCCTGCGCTCGATCGACCGTTGCACGGTGAAGAAAGTGGTGCAGACGGGCCCCGAGTTCGTCATTGAAGAGGTGGAAAACCTGGATGCCGATGCCCAGGCCTTGCTGGCCCTGAATCCGGCGCCGGGCGCGAATACCTATATCGTCGGCAAGGATTTGCCGCTGGAACAGACCATCGCCAATATGTCGGGCCTGCTGGCGGGCCTGGGCATCAAGATTGAAATCGCCTCGTGGCGCAACATCATTCCGAATGTCTGGTCGCTGCATATCCGCGATGCGCATTCGCCCATGTGCTTTACCAACGGCAAGGGCGCGACCAAGGAAAGCGCGCTGGCGTCGGCCCTGGGCGAGTATATCGAGCGCCTCAGCAACAACCATTTCTACGCGGGGTCGTTCTGGGGCGAGGACATCGCCAACGCGGATTTTGTCCATTACCCGAACGAGCGCTGGTTCAAGCCGGGCCGCAAGGATGCGCTGCCGAAGGAGATTCTCGATGAGTATTGCCTGGATATCTACAACCCCGATGGCGAGCTGCGCGGCTCGCACCTGGTCGACACCAACTCCGGCAATGCCGAGCGCGGCATCTGCTCGCTGCCGTATGTGCGCCATTCCGATGGCGAGGTCGTGTATTTCCCGTCGAACCTGATTGAAAACCTGTACGTCAGCAATGGCATGAGCGCCGGCAATACCCTGGTCGAAGCCCAGGTGCAATGTCTGTCGGAAATTTTCGAACGGGCCGTCAAGCGCGAAATCATCGAAGGCGAGATCGCCCTGCCCGACGTGCCGCAGGAAGTGCTGGCGAAATACCCGGGCATCCTGGCGGGCATACAGGGGCTGGAAGAACAGGGTTTCCCCGTGCTGGTGAAAGATGCGTCGCTGGGCGGCGTGTACCCGGTGATGTGCGTCACCCTGATGAACCCACGCACGGGCGGCGTGTTTGCCTCGTTCGGCGCGCACCCGAGCCTGGAAGTGGCGCTCGAGCGCAGCCTGACGGAATTGCTGCAGGGCCGCAGCTTCGAGGGCTTGAACGACTTGCCGCAGCCGACGTTTGCCAGCGAAGCCGTCACCGAGCCGAACAACTTCGTCGAACACTTCATCGATTCGAGCGGCATCGTCTCGTGGCGCTTCTTCAGCGCGAAGGCCGATTACGATTTTGTCGAGTGGGATTTTTCCGGCCAGGGCGAGAACTCGAATGCCGAGGAAGCGGCGACCCTGTTCGGCATCCTCGCCGGCATGGGCAAGGAAGTGTACACGGCCGAGTACGACCAGCTGGGCGCCACCGCCTGCCGCATCCTCGTGCCCGGTTATTCCGAGGTGTATCCGGTCGAAGATTTGATCTGGGACAATACCAACAAGGCGCTGCTGTTCCGCGCCGACATCCTGAACCTGCATAAGCTGGACGATGCCAGCCTGGAAGACCTGCTCGACCGCCTGGAAAACAGCGAGCTCGACGAGTACGGCGACATCGCCACCCTGATCGGCATCGAGTTTGACGAAAACACGGTATGGGGCCAGCTGACGACCCTGGAATTGAAGCTGCTGATTCATCTCGTTCTGCAGCAATTCGAGGAAGCGAAAGAGCTGGTGGAAACCTTCCTGCAGTACAACGACAACACGCTCGAGCGCAAGCTGTTCTATCAAGCCTTGAACGTGGTGCTGGAAGTGGAACTCGACGACGAGCTGGAACTGGACGACTACGTCGTCAATTTCCGCCGCATGTTTGGCAACGAACGCATGGACGCGGTGCTGGGCTCGGTGGACGGCAGCGTGCGCTTCTACGGCCTGACCCCGACCAGCATGCAGCTGGAAGGCCTGGACAGGCACCAGCGCCTGATCGACAGCTTCAAAAAGCTGCACGCGGCGCGCGCCAGGGCGGCGATCCGCCAGAGTGACGGGGTACAGAGCTAATTCGCAGGAATGACGCCAGGAACGCCTGTCAAAACCTACTGTGCGTCGGTTTTTCAGGCGTTGTCACCCCGGCACAGATTCGACTACCGCACAATACCTGTACCGGAAATACGGCGGCTACCGTGTGACCGCATGGCACACGCTGGATACGCTGCGACATGGCGCGCAGAGAAGCACCGATCATCCCTAGGCATTTCCCGCATGAGCACGCTATCCATGGCATCAAGCCGAAAAATTCCTGACTGAATTGAATGAATTGAGCTAGCGCAAAGCCTTCCTTGTTTCAGGCGAAATGCCCTGCCGTGCGCAGGGATCAGGCGTATCGTCATCGTTGTTGCCACCACCGCACCATGCCATATAACAGGGGCAACCTGCATAGGGGGACCCATGGCTACGCTATCGCACATGACCGCTGGCTTGCTGGCGCTGGTAGGCATATTCTTCAGTACTACGGCGGCCACGGCCGGCTGCCCCGATTGTCAGTATGAAGCATGCGTGCCGCTAGTCGGATGTGCCTGCCTTCCTAAAAGTGGCTGCATTCTTCCCCCCGTCATCGATCCCGGCAAGGTGATTGAGCGGGGTAAGACAGATCCCATCGGCACCATTCTGAATCCGCTTGCGCCTCTCAACCCCACCGGCATCCCGACGCTAGGCGACATCACTGAATTTGCCGTAAAAAATCCCGATGCGGCAATCCAGTTGATACAAAATCCAGGCCAGATTCCCTACACGCCGGTGGCAGCGGCGATGGTATCGGCACGCAACGCCGTTGTCACAGGCGGTCATGCCAATGGCATGGAGCCAGGAATCAAGGCTTTCCTGATGCGTTGGCATTCCCCCGACTTGCTCGATTCCGTCCGCTGGACCAGCGAGTGGAGTGCTTTGCAGAACACGCTGCAGGCGGCACAAATGCAATTCAACAGCAACACGCGCGCTATTACAGTCTTGAATGCCGTCATTTTTCGCAGCGATGATGATGCGCGCGATCCTGCGCTATGGGCGCATGAAATGATGCATGTCCAGCAATACAAGGATTGGGGTGTAACGGGCTTTGCCAAACAATGGGTGGATAACTCATCCGATGGCGGTCCTGTCGAAGCCCCTGCATATGCCCGAGAAAACGAAGCCAGATTGCTGTTGTCGCCGCGTGTCGGTACCCGCTCGATAGGCGTCTCGGGGTTTGCCCCGCCCATGCCACAGAAACTGCCGTCAGGATGGCTGCTGACGACATGCCAATGCTGGGGATCGGTGAGTCCCGCAGCACGGACCGGCGCGCCCGTCTGTCAATCCGGCATCGCCATTCCCCGCGCCTGCGGACCTGCCGGCATCTGCGGCGACGGGGGCGCTCCGTGGCAAACCAGTTGTCTGTGATACCCAGACCAAGGCCGCCGCCACGCCGGCGGCGTGACATCATGCACGCGAGTGCGCCGCCAGCGCCGCGATCTCCTTCTGCATGTTGTCGATGGCCCGCTCGTTGTACTGGTCGGCGAAATACGCATCGCCAAACAGCTGGCCCGCCTGTGCCTTGGCGCACAGATGCTGCAGGGCCAGGCCCCGCTGTTCGTTGAAACGCGCGGGGTCCACGTGCGCGTATTCGCGGACGATGGCTTGCGTATACGCCAGGTACACCTCCTCATCCTGGCCCAGGATGGCCAGGTCGGCGCTGAGCATGGCGTCCTTCAGCGCGTGGCTGATGCCGGGACCCTGGAAATGGTCGGTGGCGCGTATCAATTGCGCCACATCCTGATTATCGCCCGCATCGAGGCCGCTGGCCAGCCATAGCTGGGCACTGGCCTCTTCGCTCGAATACAGGGCGTCTTCGTCGTGGCTGTAGACGGCGTCGTGGAACCAGAACGCCTTCTTGACCAACGCGCTGTCGCGCTTGGGCGCATAGGTATTGTCGGCCCACACGCGGATCTCGGACAGGCCATGCACCAGGTGGTCGAGGTTGTGATAGTGGCGGTCCACGCCGCCGTACGCCTGCGGTCCCGTCAGGTGCGCGAACCAGTGGTCAAACAGGGCGATGTCCGCTGGCGAGGCGGTGGCGTAGTGCCACAGCACTTCCCACTCCTTGCGCAGGCAGTCGAGTATCCACGCCTGGTAGGCCGGGCCGGGGACGAATTTCTTCATGGTCCAGTTCCAGCCGACGGGCCCTTCCAGCGCCTTGACGAAGCTGGAACTGACGGAACCGAGGTCGCGCGGCGGCATGACGAAGATCGTCTTGGCGCCCTGCAACACGTCCACATTGGTTTGCTGGATCAGGTTTTCATAGTCGAAATCGGCCGTCGTGCGGATGCCGCGGATCAGGTAGTCGCAGCCATGCTTTTTCGCCGCGCGCGCCGTGTAGTCGCCCTTGACGATGACCACCTGCACATTCTCCCAGCCGCACTCGCGCGCGCTCTGCTCGATGATGCGCTTGCGGTCTTCGGCGGGAAATTGGGGACGCTTGGCGGGGTTTTGCGACAGGAACACGATCACCTCGTCGGCGAGCGAACGCGCCTCGCCGATCACCCACATGTGGCCGTTGGTGATGGGATCGAGGGTTCCTGAAAAGCCGATCTTCTGCATGCTGCGCTCCGTTTGCTTGATTGCTTATTGCGCAGACAATATATGCCAGCGGCGCGCGCGTCAATGCAACATGCCAAGGATCATGATCAAAACGTTATTTTTTTACGGCTTGCGGGAATTCCACGCGCACGCACAGGCCGCCCAGGCGCTCGGATTTGTCGAGCACCAGGCGCGCGCCATGGCGTTCGGCGATGGCCTTGATGATGGCCAGCCCCAGGCCGCTGCCATTGGCATCCGTGCCGGGCACGCGGTAGAAGCGGCTGAAGACGCGCTCGCGCTCCTCGGGCGGGATGCCCGGGCCGCTGTCTTCCACCGATAAGGTCACGCCGACGGGGCTGGCGCGCAGGTCGATGTCGACCGTGCCGCCCTGCGGCGTGTACTTGATGGCGTTGTCGACCAGATTGCGCAGCATGATGTTGAGCGCGTCGGCCTGGCCGGCGACGCTGGCCGCATCCATGTGGTGCAGGCCCAGGTCGATCTTGCGCGCCTGCGCGATGCCGGCCATGTCGCCCAGCGCGCGCTTGACGACGTCGTTCAAATCCACCGCCTGCAGCTGGTCGCCGCTGGCGGCGCTCGCTTCCTGGCGCGCCAGCACCAGCAATTGCTCGACCAGGCGCGTGGCCCGCTCGATGCCGGCGCTCACGCGGGAAATGGCCAGGCTGCGCTTTTCTGCCGATTCGGCCCGCTCCAGGCTCAACACCTGCAGCTTCAAGGCCGCCAGCGGCGTGCGCAATTCATGCGCGGCGTCGGCAACGAAATGCTGCTGCGCGTCGAACGCCGTTTTGACACGGCCGAACAAAAGATTGAGCTCATGCACGAGCGGGCGCACTTCGTCGGGCAAGCCCGCTTCCGAGACGGGCGACAGATCGTCCGCCTGGCGCGCCGCCACCTGCTTGCGCACGCGCGAGACGGGCGCCAGCGAACCGCTGACGACCCACCAGACCACCAGCATCAGGATAGGCGCCATCAGCGCGATGGGGCCGACCGTGCGCAGCGCCAGGCTGCCGGCCATGCGCTTGCGCACGGCCATGTCCTGGGCGATCTGCACCGTCTGGGAACTGGTTTGCACGGAAAAGATGCGGTAGGTGGTGCCGTTGGCCTTCACATTCGAAAAGCCCAGCACGGCGCGTTGCGGCAGTTCCGCGCGCGTGATCGAACGGAACACCTGCACGCCGTCCGGCGTCCACACCTGCACCACCATGTCATTGTTGACAGGGTCGGCCGGCAAGGCTTGCGCGTGGTTGGCCAGCGGCGCGCCCGAGCGCAGCGACAGGGCCATCTGCTGCATGTGATAGTCGAAAATCTGGTCGGCGTCGTACAGGGCGCTGCGGTAGGCGATCGAGGCCTGCGCCAGGGCCGCCATGATGATGGCCGCCAGCAAGAACCACAGCAGGCGGCCGCGCAGCGAGTGCGTCACCGTGACCTTCATCCTCATGCCTTGGGCACCATGTAGCCGAGGCCGCGCACGTTCTGGATCAAGTCGCTGCCCAGCTTCTTGCGCAAGCCGTGGATATACACTTCCACGGCATTGCTGTTGACTTCATCCTTCCAGCTGTACAGCTTTTCTTCCAGCTGCGCGCGCGACAGCACGATGCCGGGGCGCGCGATCAGCGCTTCTAGCACGGCCCATTCGCGCGCCGACAGGTTGACGGGATGGCCTTCGGCAATCACTTCGCGCGTCAGCGGATTGATGGAGACGCCCTGGTGTTCGAAGACCGGTTCCGGCCGCCCCGAGGCGCGCCGCAGCAAGGCGCGGATGCGCGCCAGCAGTTCGTCGAGGTCATACGGTTTTAATACGTAATCGTCGGCGCCCGCATCGAGGCCGGCGATGCGCTGCTCGATGGCGTCGCGCGCCGTGGCTACCAGCACAGGCGTGTCGAGCTTGCGCAAGCGCATCGAGCGCAGCACGTCGAGGCCATCCTTGCGCGGCAAGCCCAGGTCCAGCAGCACCAGGTCATAGGTCTGCGTCTGCAGGGCCGTATCGGCCATGTCGCCATCCTTGACCCAGTCCACCGCGTAATGCTCGGCGCGCAGCAAGTCAAGCACCACTTCGCCGATCATCGTGTCGTCTTCTACCAGCAATAAGCGCATGGTTTGCCTCTCTATCTCGTTATTCTTGTACTCAACCCAAACGCACGGGGATGAAGATCTTGTCCGGGCCCCGCTGTATCAGCAAGGCCACCGACTTGGCGGATTTTTCCACCACGTCGCGCACCTGCTCGACCGTGTTGACGGGACGGCCATTCACCGACAATAGCACGTCGCCCGGCTGCACTCCGGCATTCGCGGCGGCGCCGCCCGCGTCTTCCACCAGCAGGCCGGCGCTGATGCCCGCCTCGCGTTTTTCATCCGATTGTAACGGACGCAGGGCCAGGCCCAGTTTTACCTTGCCGGCGGCGCTGTCGCTCTTCGCCACTTCGGCCACCTTGTCGGCCGCATTGCCCAGGGTTGCCGTCAGGCTGACAATCTTGCCGTCACGCCAGACATCCATGGTGATCTTGTCGCCTGGCAAGGAAGTCCCCACCAGCGCCGGCAAGTCGGCCGAGCCGATGATGCGCTGGCCATTCACCTTGCGCACGACGTCGCCCGATTTCAGGCCCGCCTTGTCGGCCGGGCTGCCCCGCTCGACGTTGGCCACCAGCGCGCCTTCCGGCGTGGCCAGCTTGAACGAGTCGGCAAAGCCCTGGTTGACTTCCTGCACCGTCACGCCCAGCTTGGCATGGCTGGCCTTGCCCGTGGCGACGATCTGGTCCTTGATGCGGCCGGCCAGGTCGATCGGGATGGCGAACGACAGGCCCTGGAAACCGCCCGTCTGGCTGTAGATCTGCGAATTGATGCCGACCACTTCGCCGCGCGTGTTGAACAGGGGACCGCCCGAGTTGCCGGGGTTGACCGCCACGTCCGTCTGAATGAACGGCACGTTGCTGTCGTCGGGCAGGGAACGGCCCTTGGCGCTGACGACGCCGGCCGTCACCGTGCTGTCGAAACCGTAGGGCGAACCGATGGCCAGCACCCACTCGCCCACTTTCAGGTCGCTCGAATGGCCGAGCGGCACGACGGGCAGGTTGTTGGCGTCGATCTTCAGCACGGCGATATCCGTCTTCGGATCCGTGCCGAGCACCTTGGCACGGAATTCGCGGCGGTCGTTCAGCTTGACGGTCACTTCGCGCGCATCGCGCACCACGTGGGCGTTCGTCATGATGACGCCGTCGGGGCTGACGATGAAGCCGGAACCGAGGCCGTGCGTGGGCACGTCGCGGCCACCGCGCTGTCCGCCTTGCGGGCCCTGGAAGCGGCGGAAGAATTCGAAGAAGGGGTCGTTGCCGAAGTCGTCGTTGCCGGCCTGGGCCGATGGGTCGTAGGCCACCTTGGTGCTGCCCGTGACGCTGATGTTGACGACGGCCGGGCTGTTGCGCGCGGCGATCTGGCTAAAGTCGGGCAAGGCCACCAGCGGCGCGCTGGCGGCAGGCGCCACGGCGGCAGCCACCGGGGCTGCGGGCGCAGCGGCGGCATTCGCGCCGGCATTGTTCTGATGCACCACCATGGCGCCGCCGGCGCCCAGCACACCGATCGCGGCCAGCGCGGCTACGGTGCGTTTGATTTTCAGGGATGCGGTATTCGTTTGCTGTTCCATGAATTGCTCCTCATTTAATGAGATTTTGATGTATGCAATAGTGGGCCACGAGTCTTAGGCGGTGCTTAACATTTTTCCATTTGGAAACAGGCATTTGCGCCTTTAAGCGGGGTTTAATCTTGCGCGCTCCGCGCACCTCGCATGGCGGGCGATAAAGGGCCCGAACGGGCGCCGGACGTGACACTGGCCGGATCAACCGGCCAGTATTTTACTGCATGGGAGAGGTTAGCCCGAGCGCCCGAGGGGCGCCGCGATCAGATCAGGCCGCCTGGCGCTGTTCCAGCGCATTCACATTCGCGGCCGTGGCGATGGTGTCGCCGCCGCTGCCGATCTCGATCTTGCGCGGTTTCAGCGCTTCCGGCACTTCACGCACCAGGTCGATGGTCAGCATGCCGTTTTCAAACGTGGCGCCCGTGACCTTCACGTGGTTGGCCAGCTGGAAACGCTGTTCGAAATCGCGGGCAGCGATGCCGCGGTGCAAGAAAGTACGCTCGACGCCATCTTTCTGCTTGCGGCCCGTGACGTGCAGCGAGTCGCGTTCGGTGATGATGTCGATCTCTTCGCGCGAGAAGCCGGCCAATGCCATCACGATGCGGTACTTGTCTTCCGACACCAGTTCGATGTTGTATGGGGGATAGCTCGGTTGCGCATCGGCGCGCTGTTCGTTGAGCAGCTGTGCCAGGCGGTCGAAGCCGATGGCGGAACGGTACAGGGGAGCAAGGTCAAAAGTACGCATGATAAATATCCTTTTCAAATGAAGCGATAAGAGGGGCGGACCTCACCGTGAGCATCCGCCTGTTACCGATATACGGCCTCTCCAGTCCCTTTCAAGGCCTTGAAATTGGCGTAAAACGCCCCAGACGGCCCAAAATTTGTAAGAAATTTTTACAGAATGCTAGACTTCCCGTTTGCCATTCCCGCCCCCGCCCCGTCCCATGCCCCGCTCCATGCCCCGCTCCATGCCCTATTCCCGCGCCGTCCTGTCCCTGTCCTTCTCGCTTCTCATTTCCGCAGTGGCCCAGGCCGCCGCACTTGGCGCCGCCCCCATCGTGCTGCAGGTGGACGCCAGCAATGTGGCGCAGCAACTGTTCAGCATCCGCGCAAGCATTCCCGCCGCGCCCGGCAAGCTGACCTTGCTGTATCCGCAATGGGTACCGGGCAACCACGGCCCCAGCGGCCCGCTGAACCAGCTGGCCGGCCTGCGCCTGTCCGCCAACGGCGCGCCCCTGGAGTGGCGGCGCGACCCCGTCAACATGTTCGCCTTCCACCTCGACGTGCCGGCCGGCGCCACGGCCGTGGAAGCGCAATACCAGTTCCTCTCGCCCGTCGACACGAGCCAGGGCCGCATCACCATGACGAGCGCCATGCTGGGCGTGCAATGGCATGCGATGACCCTGTATCCGGCCGGGCGCGCCGCGCGCGACATCCTCGTGCAGCCCAGCCTGACCCTGCCAGCCGGCTGGGAATTTGCCAGCGCCCTGGAAGTGCGCGCGCGGGCGGCCACGCCGGCCAGCCAGCAAGTCGATTTCGAAGCGCTGGACCTCGACACCCTGGTCGACTCGCCCGTCTTCGCGGGGCGCCATTTCGAGCGCATCGACCTCGACCCGGGCGCCAAAATCCCCGTGCACCTGAACGTAATGGCCGACGGCGCCGACAGCCTGGAGGCGACGCCGCAGCAAGTCGAGCAACACCGGGCCATGCTGCAGCAAGCCTACAAATTGTTCGGCGCGCGCCACTACCGCCACTATGATTTCCTGCTGGCCTTGAGCGACGAGTTCGGCGGCATCGGCCGCGAACACCTGCAGTCGAGCGAAAACGGCGTCAAGCCCGGTTATTTCAGCGAGTGGGACAAGAACGAGGCGGGCCGCGTGCTGCTGCCGCACGAGCTGGTGCACTCGTGGAACGGCAAGTTCCGCCGCCCCGCCGGCCAGGACACGCCGGATTTCAATACGCCGCTGCAAAACAGCCTGCTGTGGGTCTACGAAGGCCAGACGCAATACTGGGGCAATGTGCTGGCGGCCCGCTCCGGCCTGGTGGCCCCGGCCCACATGCGCGACCTGTTCGCTGCGACGGCGGCCCATTACGACGTCATGCCCGGGCGCAGCTGGCGCACCATGCAGGATACGACGAACGACCCCATCATCAATGGCCGGCGCCCCATAGCCTGGAGCAGCTGGCAGCGCGACGAGGATTACTATATGGAAGGCGCGCTGGTCTGGCTCGACGTCGACACCACCATCCGCGCACTGTCGGGCGAGCGTCGCTCGCTGGACGACTTCGCCCGCAGTTTCTTTGGCATGCAGGATGGCAGCACCACGCCCCTGCCCTACACCTTCGAGGATGTGGTGGCGGCCCTGAACGCCGTGCAGCCGCACGACTGGGCCGCCTTCCTGCGCACGCGTCTCGACGGCCACGGCCCCGGCGCACCGCTGGACGGCCTGGCCCGCGCCGGCTGGAAACTCGTCTACCGCGACACGCCGACGCCGTTCATGAAAGCGAATGAAGAGCACGGCGAGAGTACGGACCTGACGTACTCTTTGGGATTGACGATCGACAAGGACGGCAAGCTGGGCAAGCTGCTGTGGGATGGCCCCGCCTTCCGGGCGGGTTTGTCGGGCAACACGACCTTGCTCGCCGTGAATGGCACGGCTTATACGCCCAAGCTGCTGAAGGCGGCCATCCAGGCGGCCAAGGCCAGCCCGCAGCCGATCAACTTGCTGGTCAGAAAGGGCAAGCAATTCCAGACGGTAGCGCTCGACTACCACGGCGGCTTGCGCTACCCGCAGCTGGAGCGCATCGCCGGCACGCGCGACCGCCTGTCGGCCATCCTGCAGGCGCGCTGAGGCGGAGATTGCCCGGTGATTTTGCGCCGCGCGCCCTATGCGGGGCCGGCTTTTGGTGTATGCTGACGGCATGAACAATGACACCGACATCCAGCTCAGCGGCCCCTTCAAGGCCACCGACGGCTCCGGCCGTGCCCACGACATCAAGGCCATCCGCATCTTCGACGAAGGCTATGGCATCATCGACGTCTACGTCGATTTCGCCGCCCCGCTCGAAGCGGGCGCCTATAAGGACAAGACCCTGGTCGGCCACATCCTGGCCCGCCTGCGCAGCCTCGGCTACGTAGGCCCCGACTTCGGCCACGGCGACCTGGGCTTGCAAGACAAGAAACTGATCGTCCTGGAAGCGCCGGAGGAATTTTCCGCCTTTGCCGTGAGCAAGGGCTGGAAGGATTTATCCGCCGAATTTGACGAAGACTGAGAACACCTGACCAAATCTACTGCGCGTCGCGCTTTGCGGCCGGCGATGCTCACCGTGCTTTAGCACGGCTGCGCTTCTCGACCACAAATCACTGCCGCTCGCTACGATTTTGTCAGGTGTTGTAAAGTACCAATAGTATCCGCGCCGCGCCAGCTTCTGCTGACGCGGCGTTTTTCATGGGCGACCGCTTAGTTCAGCTTAGTTGATATAGCGCGCGCTCCAGGCGGCGATCACATTGGCGACATAGGCGGCATCATTGCGCCCCGTCAACAGGTGGTCGGCATCGTCGAGCGAGACGAAGCTTTTCGGGTGCTTGGCGGCCGTAAAGATATCCATCGCGTTCGACAGGCTCACCGTCGTGTCGTTCGGCGCGTGCATCACCAGCAGGGCGCGGCGCAGGCCGGCGATGTGGTCTTTCAAGCTGTGGCTGCCCGCGTCGTCGACGAATTGCTGGCGGATGCGGAACGGCCGTCCTTCCAGCTGTACCAGCGCCTCGCCCTCGGCGGCGATCTGCTCCAGGTGGTCGCTGAACATGCGCGTGACATACGCGGGCGTGCTCGGCGCGGCCAGGGTGGCAATGGCGGCTGCTTCCGGCACGTGCGCGGCCGCGGCCAGCACGGCGGCGCCGCCCAGGCTGTGGCCGATCAGCAATTGCGGCGCAGCATGTCTGGCCCGCAGGAAATCGGCCGCAGCGATCAAATCGTCCACGTTCGACGAGAAATTCGTGGCGGCAAACTCGCCTTCACTGGCGCCCAGTCCCGTGAAGTCGAAGCGCAGCACGGCGATGCCGTGTTCCGTCAAGCCTTGCGCGATGCGCCGCGCGGCCAGCACATCCTTGCCGCAGGTAAAGCAGTGGGCGAACAGCGCATAGGCGCGGATGGCGCCGTCGGGCGCGTCGAGCCGCGCCGCCAGCACATGGCCGTGGGCGCCGGGAAAATCTTGCCGGGTGGATTTCATTGTCTCAGATCAAAGCTGCCGCGCAGGGCGGCCGAAGGCGCATTGTAGCGCCGCCCGGCCGCCGCCGCAGTTGGCCAACCTTATCCGCGCTGCGGGATGTCGATCCCCTTGATGACGGCGGGACGGGCAAGGAACGCGTCCAGCGCGCGCCGCACGTTCGGGAAATTATCAAAACCGACCAGGTCGCCCGCGCCATAGAAACCCACGAGGCAGCGCACCCACGGGAAGATGGCGATGTCGGCAATCGTGTACTGACTGCCCATGATCCAGTCGCGGCCCTGCAGACGCTGTTCCAGCACGCCCAGCAGGCGCTTCGCTTCGCCCAGATAGCGCTCGAGCGGACGCTTGTCTTCGTATTCCTTGCCGGCGAATTTGTGGAAGAAACCCACCTGGCCGAACATGGGGCCGATACCGCCCATCTGGAACATCAGCCATTGGATGGTTTCGTAGCGCAGGCCCGCGTCCTGCGGCAGGAACTTGCCCGTCTTTTCGGCCAGGTACAGCAGGATGGCGCCCGACTCGAACAGGGCCAGCGGCTTGCCGTCAGGACCGTCCGGGTCGAGGATGGCGGGAATCTTGTTGTTCGGATTGAGGGACAGGAAGGCGGGCGACAGCTGGTCGTTCTGCTCGAAGCTGACCAGGTGCGGCTCGTACGCCAGGCCCAGCTCTTCCAGCAGGATCGAGACCTTGATGCCGTTCGGCGTCGGCAGCGAGTACAGCTGCAGGCGCTCGGGGTGCCGGGCAGGCCATTTTTGGGTGATGGGAAAATCGGAAAGCGGTGTCATGGATATCCTTCATTTCAATTAAAGACGCGGCGCAAGAAAGCAAGTATAGCCAAGCATGGCAGTTTCAGCAGGACAGCGCCTTCAGCCAAACAAGCCATGCAAAAACCAGCGCGGCGCGGCGTCTTCGCCGCTGCCGGCGATGCGTTCGCGGTAGACCCAGTAATGGGCGTGGTCGCGGCCTTCCGCAATAAAATAATCGCGCGCCTGCGACTGGCCCCACCAGCCCGCCTCGATGCGTTCGGCAACGGACACCATTTTCAGGGGCGAGCCATAGAAGGGCCGGTGCTCACGCATCAGGAGGGCGATGGGCTGGGCCAGCAGCCAGGCGGGACGGGGCATGCCGGGCAAGCCGGGCGGCAAGTCGGGCAGCGCGTTTTTTCCAGCCGGCTTGGTCGGCAGAGGCAGCCACCGGTTGGCCGCTTCGGGGCGGTAATCGGCGCGCGGCGCGGCCTGCAGGACATTGTCCATGCCCAGGCGCGCCACCAGCAATTCCAGCAAGCGCTGGCGCTCCTGCGGCGTGCCGCCCGGCTCGGGGAACAGGCTATCGCTGGGCGGCGCCATCGGCTGCACCTGCAGCGCTTCCAGGGTCAGGCCGATCACGGGCGCGTCCAGCGCCAGCTGCGCCAGGCGCTCCTTGAGCAGGCGCACCAGGTGCTCGTCGCGCCAGACGGCCTCGCCCAGCGCCAGGTCGATGACGGTGGGCGGGCGCGCCACCCTGCCCCGCTCGTGCGCCAGCAGCAGCTGTATGCGCTCGACGGCGAATTGCCGCGCGCACAGCCAGCCCGTCATCTGCTGCAGCAGGCGGCGCGCGCCGAACAGCAGCGCGTCGGCGTGCTCGACGCGGTCGAACAGTTCCAGGCTGGCGCGGAACGTGGGCGGCGCTTCGAGCCAGACGAACAGTTCCGTGCTGTGGCCATGCGCGTCGTCGAGCATGTCCAGCAAGGCCCCGCCGCAACGGCGCTGCAGGCCGGGCCGGGGCAAGTGGCGCAGCTGCCCCAGAGTGCGGCAGCCGATGCCCTCGAACCAGTCGAGCCAGGGGCGCGCGGGCGGCAGCAAGGCGCACGGCAGGCCGTCGAGGCGGCGCACCAGGCTGGCCATGCTCAAGGTCCGGCCCCGGCGCGTTCCAGCGCGCGCCAGCAGCCAGGCGCCGCGCGCCGTGGGGGCGCACGACAGCTGGGCCGTGTAGCCGAGTGCGCGCAAGCTGGCCGCGATGTGCCGGCACAGGGCGCGCACGCCGCCGAACAGGCGCAGGCTGGCGCCCGCGTCGACCAGCAGGGTCGCTTCCTCGCCCTGCGCCACCAGCGGCGAATATTGCAGCAACGCCAGCGCCACCGCCTGCAGGGCCTGCGCCTCCAGCTCGGGCAAGCGTTCGTGCAAACGCGCCTGCGGCGCCAGCATCAGCGCGCCTGCGCGGCGCATGCCCGGCCGGATGCCGGCCGCCCGCGCCAGCGGCGACAGGGCCATCACTTGCTCCTGCTCCAGCACCACGCCGAGGCTGTCAGCCGACCAGCGCGGGCAAAACACTTCGAGCGGGAGCCGGGGCAGGTACAGGCCGATCCAGAGTCGCATGGCGCAGCAATAAAGAAGGAGGTTGCAGGGGCAGGAACAACGGCGCGTCGCGCTGCGGTCCCCGGCGCTTGATGAAGCCGATCTCGATGCCGCCGGCGGCCGGGCGCAAGGACAGGCGCAGCGGCGCCGGCGACGCATCCTGCGCGCCGTGCAGCGGGCGCAGCATGCAGAACAGGGTGTTGCCCGACTGCGCCGCCAGGTGCAGGCGGCGCAGGCTGTCGGCGCGCACGTGCGATTGCCAGAACAGCAGGGCGCCGCACGTGCCGCTGCGCAAGATGTTTTCTGCCGCCCACAAGGCATCCTTGCTGCCGGCGCTTTTGAGCCACAGCAATTGCGACGGCGCCAGCCCCTGCGCGGCCAGGGCCAGCGCCTGCGGCGGATGGGGCGGCTGCAGCAGCACGATGGGCAAGCCCGGCAGCTGCGCCAGCGCGGGCGCCAGCAGCCGCAATTCGCCGCTGCCCGGCTGCTGCACCAGCAGATCGATGAGGCTGCCGCTGGGCCAGCCGCCGCCGGGCAGCTGCGCCGACAGGGCGGCAAAGCCCGTGTCCAGGCAGCGCGCGGCGCCCTGGCCCAGCTGCGATGCGCGCCATAAAGACGGGTGCAAGGCTTCCGGCGACGCCATCAATTGGGAATGTTGCATAATTGAATATGAAGATGAATACTGTATGCATATACAGTACTATCCAGCCCTGCTTTTGGCAAGGCTTATCTGCCAGATGGCGTGCCCGGGGCCGCTCCGCCATGTCCGAAAAACCCCGTTTCCCGCATCGATTGCTGTACCATAAGCACTCTCCTTACCGCTCGGCAATGCACCGGGCGGCTTCCTCCGTCCATAAGGAAACGCATTTGACCACCATCCAAATTATCAGCGCCATCGTCTTCGGCCTTGCGCTCATCCACACCTTCGCCGCCAAGTCGTTTGAGACATTATCGCGGCGCCACCCCCGCCATGCGGGCTTGCTGCACTTGCTGGGCGAAGTGGAAGTCGTGTTCGGCTTCTGGGCCTTCATCCTGATCATCATCATGGCCTTTGTCTCGGGCAGCGATGCGGCCATCGAGTATGCCGAGTCGCGCCATTACACGGAACCGCTGTTCGTCTTCGTCGTCATGGTCGTGGCCGCCTCGCGCCCCGTGCTGGACGCCGTGCAGCGCCTGTTGAAAGGCGTGGCGCGCGTGATGCCGCTGCGCACGGAACTGGCCCTCGTCTGGCTGGGCCTGGCGCTCGTGCCCCTGACGGGCTCCCTGATCACGGAACCGGCCGCCATGACCCTGGCAGCGCTGATGCTGGCGCCGCAAATCTTTCGTCCGGGCATCCCTGAATGGCTGAAATACGGCGCCTTGGGCGTGCTGTTCGTCAACGTTTCCATCGGCGGCACCCTCACCTCGTATGCGGCGCCGCCCGTGCTGATGGTGGCCACCACGTGGAACTGGGACAGCGCCTTCATGGCCACCCATTTCGGCTGGAAAGCCGCCATCGCCGTGCTGGTCAACGCCACGGGCGTGAGCATTTTGCTGCGCAAATATCTGCACAGCAACACCTCCGACATCAAGCCGAAGGCCGGCGAAGTCGAAGCGCCGAAAGTGCCGCTGGCCGTCAGCCTGGTGCACATGATCGTGCTGGCCGGCGTCGTGACCCTGGCGCACCATCCCGTGCTGTTCATCGGCCTGTTCCTGTTCTTCCTCGGCTTCGTGCAGGCGTATGAGCGCTATCAAAGCCCGCTGATCCTCAAGGAAGGTTTATTGGTCGGCTTCTTCCTCGGCGGCCTGGTGGTACTGGGCGGTATGCAGCAATGGTGGCTGCAGCCCATCGTTTCCAGCCTGAAACCGCTGGCCCTGTTCTTCGGCGCCCTGGGCTTGACGGCGATCACGGACAATGCAGCCCTCACTTACCTCGGTTCGCTGATCGTCGGCATGACGGACGAAGCGAAATACATGCTGATGGCGGGCGCCGTGGCCGGCGGCGGCCTGACCGTCATCGCCAATGCGCCGAACCCGGCCGGCGTGGCCCTGCTGCGCCGCGGCTTCAAGGATGAATCGATCGGCGCCGTCGGCCTGCTGGCGGGCGCCCTGCTGCCGACGGCCGTGGCGGGCCTGGCCTTCCTGGCCTTGTAAGCGGCATCACGGGGCGGCTGCCGGCCGCCCCTGTTCTCCCTCAGTTACCCCTCAGTTACCCTCATACACGAGGAAATGCAGCCGGTCATAGAACAGGCTGTAGGCATAGTCGAACGTGCCCACGCTGCGAAAACCCTTGTGCAGGTACACTTGCAGCGCTTCGCTTTTTTCCCACACCGTCAGGGTGATGCGCGCACAGCCCTTGCGGCTGGCCAGGTCGCGGATTTCATGGAACATTTGCCGGAACAGGCCCTGGCCCCGGTATTTCTCGTCGATGGCCAGGCTGCTGACGAAACAGTCGTCGGCGCGCGCATGCGCCAGCACGAAGGCGTCATACGCATCGTCGAGCGCCTTCATGTCATCGCGGTAATATGACACGGCGCCGCAGGCCTGGAACTCGTCCATCGTCGCGGCCGTGAAAAAGCCGATGAAGCGGTCATCCTCGTCATGCAGGCCGTGGATGTGCGCCAGATACGGATCGATGTTCTGCCGCCGCTGCAATTCGACGAACTGCAGATTGAGTTTATTGCCGAACGAGCAATATTCCAGGTAGCTGGTGGCAAACAGCAATTTGGCCATGCGGTTCTTCGTCTCGTCGCCCAGCAGTTCGCCCGCCACCAGTTTGAGCGGCGCATGCGACAGCAAGCCCGCCTGCGCCTCGTCACCGGGCGGGGCAGCATCGCTGACGGCAGGCATGCGGCTGCCGTGGCGGCCGACGGTGGGGCGCCAGAAATTGCCGGCGGCAATATGCTGCGAACGGTGGGCCAGCAGGTAGCGGCAAAAGACGGCATTCACGCGGTCCAGCTGCGGGTCGTCCGACAGCACCGAGTAATAGTGGAAGTGATCGATGTCCGCCCGCAGCTGGGCCGCATACGCCATGCGCGGCACTTCCTCGATGTCGAACACGTCGACAATGTCGGGCAGGCGCAAGGGATCGTCGAGTTGCCAGTCGATGTCGGCCAGCCGCGCCACGCAGCACGCATACGCGCGCCGCTCTTCGTCGCTCAAGGGGATGTGCATGTCGGTAATGATATCGTCCAGCAGCCGCATGCCGCGGATGCCGCCCGCCACCGCTTCGCGCACGCCGTCGTACAGCACGCAATAGCGCTGGTAGAACTCGGCATGGCTGAGCAGGGTCACGCCCAGGTTTTTCTTCCATTCGGCATAGAACTGGCCGAACAGCTGCGCCTCGAATTGCGGACAGGAACGGGGAACCTGCGCAGCGATACCCGCATAGGCGAGGTTCACATTGCGCTGGATCACGCGCAGCGCGGCGTCGTTCTTCTTGGCGATCAGCATGCCCGTTTCATCGAGAAACAGATTCATCCAGCTGACATGCCGGCGCTCCTCGCCCTCGCCTTCCCCGCGCTGGAAATAATCGGGCACTTCCGGCTTCATCAGGAAAATCGTCGCCGGATTGTGCGGGATCGTATCGACATCCATGTACATGCCACCGTATTCGCACATGATGAGGATGCGGAAATAATCGGACAAGGTGGCGAAGTAGCGCTGCGTATGCAGGGTGTCGAGGATGTCGAAGCGGGCCGGTGCGAAATCGAGCGCCAGCGCGCGCAGCGAGTTGATGTGCAGGGTCGTGCCGCCGATGGCGTAGCGGCCTATCGTGTAACGCCCGGCGCCGCCCGTGGGGCTGAAGCGTTCGTCATTGCGCAGCTGCTGCGCATCCCACACCCACAGGATGGAGACATACGGCGCGCCGCCGTTGTGCCGCACTTCTTCCAGCGCCGCGCCCCACTGCCCGATCGCCTCGGCAGCGATGGCCGGCAGCGGTCCGCCCATCCAGATGCGGTGCAGGTAGCGCTCGTCGTCACCGAGGGCGCGCGTGGGGATGCAGCTGAGCGAGGAACAGCTTGCCGCATTGAAATGGTTGAAGTTCAGGCCGACGAAGCTGCGCAGGGCGGCGATGCCCGCCTGGTGTTCCGCGGCCAGTTGTTCCAGATCAATGCCAGGGGGCCGCATATCGGCCAGAGTGATGTAATCGAGCTTCAGCCGGTTGATGCGGAACTCGTATTCCAGGTTGAAAATCTTTGCTTGATCGTGTTTTGAGGCCAGGTCATCTATTTTCATGGGCGCACCATTTTCCGCAGGAGAGTGTCAATAAACGTCGCAGGAGGTAAAACAAGGTCGACAACACGCGCATCGTTGCGCCATCAGTGCCGGGCCAGCCGCACCTCGCTTTCCCGGCGCCCCGCCATGCCCCGCGTAAACAACAGCAGGCAGGCGGCGATGACCACGATGACGGGGATATTCAGCAGCGCATACGTTTCCAGCGCATAGCCGAAGCGCTGGCACAGCACGTTGTACAGCTGCAGCCAGGCGGACAGATAAATGCAGTAGAGCAAGCTCATGGCGGCCGTCGTCAGTGTCATCGACTCCTTGCTGGCCGTGATCGCGCTGCGGAGCAAGGCGCCGTTGAACAGGCCGAAGCCGATGGAATAGACAAACATGCAAGCGGCAAACACATCGACGTGATGGCGGCCCGCGCCGGCGCCCAGCATGCCGGCCGCCGCGATCAGCCCGCCCATGCGCAGCAGGGAGACGAGCGGGAAATCCTGGCGCAGGCGCTGGATGGCGATGCTGCTGAGGACAAAGCCCGACAGAATCACGCATTGCAGCGCGATATAGGTGGCGTAGGACGCGCCCATTTCCTGCAGCACGAAGATGGGTGAAAAACCGATCCAGGCCGTCAGGGGCACGGTGGCCAGCCCGGCCGTGAACATGCCGAACATGAAGCGTCCGTTGCTGAAAATGGCGGCATAGCTGCGCACGATGGCGGCAAGGTCCAGGCGCGTGGCCGCCGGCGCCGTGCGCGGCATGCTCTTGAACAGGCCCAGCAGGGACAGCAGCGCCAGCAGGCCGGAAAGGAAAAACACGTAGCGCCAGTCCAGCCGGCTGATGATGGCGCTGCCGAGGATGGGACCGGCCAGGGGCGCGAGGATGGTGGTGCTCGACAGAATGCTGCTGAGCTTGACGGCCGCCATGTCGTCGAACAGCTCGTGGATCATGGCATAGCCGACGAAGATGAAACAGCAGCCCATGCCCTGGATGAAGCGCACGGCGAGAAATTGCTCGATGGAAACGGCAAACGGCACGGCCAGCGTGGCCAGCAGGAACAAGGTATTGCCCGTGAGTACCAGCTTGCGCTTGCCGATGCAGTCGGCCAATGGCCCCAGGAAAATCTGCAGGGAACTGCCGCCCAGCAGATACAGGCTCAGGGACAGGGGGACGAATTTTTCCTCCGCCTTGAATTCGTCGACGATGCCCAGCATCGCCGGCATGATCATGTCGTTCGACAGATAGATATTCAGTTCAAAGACGAGAAAAAACGCAAAAAACCACAGCAACTGCTTGGACTTGATGGACATGGCGCGTTCCGTAACGTGGGTGGCTGCCGTCAGTGCATGCCCGCCGTCGGGGCATGGGACGGCGGACACGGCTTCACACTGAAAACGTGTACCAATTGTATACCAGTTCGCATTTTTAACGCCGATTTTTGTGTTTTTTAAATACCGCAACAATACCACTTACGATAATTCCATGGCACTGCGGCAATGGCACCTGCCCTGAAAAGGGCACGGCCAGCATGCCGGCGCGCTGGCGCGGGCATGCCGAGGAGGGAAGAACGATGCGTACCAGTCGGCGCGCGGCGCGGCCGCTTACCGGCGGCGGTGGCTGGCGAAGAAATCGAGCAGCATCTTGCTGGCGTCGGGCTTGGCCTTGTCGTTGAACGGCAGGCTGGCGTCGCCGCCGCTCCACGCATGCTCGAGGTGCTCGACCTGCGCCACGCGCAGCAGCACCTCCTTGCCCACCTGATAATCGTGCAGCGCGTACGCATGGGCCGGATTGCGCCCGCCCGCCGCACCGCCCAGCAGGCGCTGCGCCGTCACCACGGTGTCCAAGGGCATGCGGTTCACGCGCACGCTCTGGCGCACCAGCTGCGTCTGGTTAATGGGCCGCACCACCTTGTCGGCCAGGCCTTGCAGCAGGATGGTGGGCAGGCGGGGGAACGCGGGCTGGCGCGCCAGCACTTCATCGATGGCCGCATCGGCGCGGGCGGCGGCGCCATGCTGCATCACGCCCAGCGCGCCGATCAGGTTATGCCCGGCGCCAAACACGGGCCCGGAATGCAGGCCCAGCGCGGCGAACAGATGGGGATGGTTCAGCGCCACGATATGCGCCATGCCGGCGCCGGCGGAAATGCCGCAGATATAGATGCGCGCGCGGTCGATCGCATAGCGGGCCGCCACCTGCTCGATGGCGCCGACGATCAGGCGCACGTCGCCGCCGCCCTCCTGCGTCAGCTTGTCGTACCACTTCCAGCAGCGGCGCGCATGCGAACGCAGCGATTGCTGCGGATACAGCACGGCATAGCCCTTGCGCTCGGCCAGGCGGTTCATGCGCGTGCCGTCGGCAAACTGCGTGGCGCTCTGCTCACAGCCGTGCAGCATCACCAGCAGCGGCCGGCCCCGGCTGCGCATGGCGGCGCTCGGCGCTTTCTCGGGCAGGTACAAAAAATAAGGCAGGCGCCGGCCCGGCAACTGCCCCAGCTCCGGCAAGGGCGCATAGTGGGCGGCCAGCCACTTGCCCGGCGGGGGCGCCGTTCGCTTGCGCACGCGCGGCGGCGACAGGGGCGTGGCAAACGGCGCCAGCGAGGGCACGGCGTCGCCGGCGGGCCTGACGCGCGGCGTCGGCCTGGTCTTGACCACGGGCTTGCCGCGGGGTTTAGATTTAGGTTTAGGCGTGGGCTTGGCCGGCACGGGCCCGAACAGCACCTTGGCCAGTTTGGTCGCCGTGCGCTGCTGCGCCTTACCGGCGCGCAATAGCCCGCGCAGCCATTTGGCGGCGGGCTTTACCATGGCGCGCGGCGCGCATGTCGTGGTGGAGCGTACCGCAAGTTCATCCCTCTGCATCGTTGCATCGTCAGCATGTGCGGCCTCCTCCGTAGAATGCATAGAGTACCGCAATTGGCCGACCACACCGTACGTTTGCACACGCATAAAAGTGCCCCAGACACCATTGAGGCAGATCAACCGCGAACAGGTGCGTATGCTTAATCTGGATGTTCGATCAGCATTTCACCAGAGGAGAGAACACCATGAGCTACCTGGACCGCGACATCCTGGGCATGTACCGCAACCACGACGGCCCCGGGCCAGCCCTGATGGGGGCCGACACCCTGATCGGGGACGAAGTCTACAATCACAACGACGAGGAGCTGGGCGACATCAAGGAAATCATGCTCGACATGCGCACGGGCCAGATCGCGTATGCCGTGCTGTCCTTCGGCGGCATCCTGGGCATGGGCGACAAATTGTTTGCCGTGCCCTGGGAACGCCTGACCCTGGACACCGTCAACAAGCGCTTCCTGCTCAACGTGGACAAAGACCTGCTGAAAAACGCTCCCGGCTTCGACAAGAACAACTGGCCCGACATGGGCAGCGATGCCTGGAACCAGCAGATGGAAGCGTTCTATGGCAGCGGCACGCGTTACAGCAGCGGCGCCATGGCCGGCAGCCGCATGCCATCGGGCAGCGACCTGCGCGGCGGCGCCAGCCTGCAATCGGGCAGCGAAGGCAGCCTGTCCGGCAGCTCCATGAGCGGCAGCCGCGCCGGCACCAGCAGCCAGAGCGGCTCGCGCTCATCGCTCAGCGATGATGATCTCAATAAAGATAGAACGTAAGTCGGGCAGACCGGACAGGTCGCACTGGTCGCACTGGTCGCACTGGTCGCACTGGTCGTACTGGTCGGGTAGGTCGGGTAGGTCGGATTAGCGGCGCAGCCGCGTAATCCGACACCACCAGCGACACCGTTAACAGCAGCACACCATCCACCGCCCCATCGCCCGCCCAACGATGACGTCGGATTACGCACGCCCTGCGGACGCGCTAATCCGACCTACCGCTGCATCGATTCCCATACCTTCTGCAAGCGTTTGGCAGACACGGGCATCGGCGTGCGCAGTTCCTGCGCAAACAGGGACACGCGCAGTTCTTCCAGCATCCAGCGGAAATCGACCAGCTTCGGGTCCGTGTTCTTGCAGGCCTGGCGGTCCTTGGCCTGGCGCAGATACGGCGCGGCGGCCGATTGCCATTCGGCCATCAACTTGGTGTCGCGCGCGGGGTCGGCGCGCAGTTTTTCCAGGCGCACATTGATCGCCTTCAGATAGCGGGGGAAATGCGCCAGTTGCGTGTACTCGTTTTCCGTCAGGAAGCGTTTGTGCACGAGTCCCTGCAGCTGCGCCTGGATATCGGTGGCCGCCGCTGCGGGAATGTTTTGCAGCCGCTTGGGCAAGCCGTGGAATTCCGTCAGCACTTGCGACAGCAAACGGGCGATTTCATTGACCAGCAAGACCAGGCGCGACTTGCCTTCGGCCTGGCGCTTGGCGAACGAGGCGGCATCCAGCGGCAGCGGATCCTGCAAACACGCGATGTCGAGCGCCTTGTTGATGATTTGCTCGCGCAACTCTTCCTGCGATCCCAGGGCCATGAATTGCATGCCCATCTGCTGCAAGCCGGGAATGCTTTTCTCGACGTACTTGATCTGCTCCTTCATTTGCAGCGCAAATAAACGGCGCAAACCGATCTTGTGCGTGCGGGCGGCCACAGTCGGGTCGTCAAACACTTCCAGGTCGCAATGCGTGCCCTTGTCGACGAGGGCGGGGAAGCCGATCAGGGTCAGCTTGCCCTGCACGATTTCGAGCAGTTCCGGCAATTCGCCGAAGGTCCAGGCCGTCAAGCCCATGTGCTGCGAGACGGTGGCATTGCCTGACGCCGGCGCGGCCGCAGCGGCAGTAGCCGCCCCCTTGCCTGCCGCAACTGTGGCCTGTGCCTGCAGCCGCGACGCCACTTGCGCGCCCGCCACCTTGGCACCGGGCGTGCCCGTGCCGGAAACGCCCGACACTTCGGCCAGCTTCTGGAAACTCTGGCGCGCCTGGCCGCCGAATTCCGCCTGCAGGGTGGCCAGGTTGCGGCCCATGTCGAGCTGGCGGCCATGCTCGTCGATCACCTTGAAATTCATGAAGTGATGGGCCGGCAGGGTTTCCGGCTTGAAATCCGTCGTCAGCACGTTGATCGTGATCTGCGTGCGGATATCGAGGATGATGGCATCGATCAGGTCGCCCCGGCCGAACACGCCCGCCTCATGCACGCGCTCGCAGAATTTCGCCGCATAATCGGGCAGCGGCACGCAGTGGCGGCGCAGCTTTTGCGGCAAGGATTTGAGCAGCAGATGCACTTTTTCCTTCAGCATGCCCGGCACCAGCCATTCGCAGCGCTCGCGCGGCAACTGGTTCAAGGCATACAGGGGCACGCTCAAGGTCACGCCATCGCGCACGCTGCCTGGCTCGAAGTGGTACGTGAGTCCCATTTCCAGGCCCGTCACGGACATGGTTTTCGGGAACAGGTCCGTCGTCACGC
Organism: Janthinobacterium sp. GW821-FHT03C10; assembly: GCF_059420865.1. Taxonomy (NCBI): domain Bacteria; kingdom Pseudomonadati; phylum Pseudomonadota; class Betaproteobacteria; order Burkholderiales; family Oxalobacteraceae; genus Janthinobacterium; species Janthinobacterium sp. GW821-FHT03C10. Next base: position 176,387 of record NZ_JBWKUN010000007.1, read on the forward strand.
CGGCCGCCTCGTGGCGCATCAGCTCTTCGCGGTTCAAATACAGCAGCTTCGGGTTTTCGCGCGTGGCGTCCTTGTGCCATTTCTCGAAACCGGCGCCATTGCACACGTCCGCCGGCAGCAGCTTGTCGTAGAAGGCGGCGATCAATTCATCGTCGACCAGCACGTCCAGGCGGCGCGATTTGTGCTCGAGGTTTTCGATATCCTTGATCAGTTTGTGGTTGTGCGCAAAGAAGGGCGCGCGCGTGTCGAAGTCGCCCCCGACGAGGGCATCGCGGATGAAGATCTCTCGCGCTTCCGGCAAGTTGAAATTGCCGTAGTTGATGCGGCGCTGGCTGTACACCACCAGGCCGTACAAGGTCGCCCGTTCCGATGCCGTCACCTGCGCCGAACGTTTTTCCCAGCGCGGCTCGCCCCACGATTTCTTCAGCAGGTGCTCGCCCACTTTTTCCAGCCACTCGGGCTGGATCTGCGCCACGCAGCGCGCGTACAGCCGCGTCGTGTCGACCAGCTCGGCCGCCATGATCCACTTGCCCGGCTTTTTCAGCAGTGAGGAGCCGGGCCAGATATGGAACTTGATGCCGCGCGCACCCAGATACCCCGCGCCCGGCTCGTCCTCGCCCTTGAAGCCGATATTGCCCAGCAAGCCAGTCAGCAAGGCCATGTGCAAGTTGTCGTAGGTGGCAGGCGCTTCGTTCAGGCGCCAGCCCTGTTCCTTGACGATGGTCAGCAGCTGCGAGTGCACGTCGCGCCATTCGCGCAAGCGCATCTGCGACAGGAAATTCGTGCGGCAATTGTCCTGCAGCTGGCGGTTGGTTTTCTTGTGCTCGATGGCGGACTCGAACCAGCGCCAGATCTTCAGGTAGCTGAGGAATTCCGACTTTTCATCGGCGAATTTCTTGTGCGCTTCGTCGGCCGCCTGCTGGTGCTCCATCGGGCGGTCGCGCGGGTCCTGCACGGACAACGCGGAGGCGACGATCAGTACTTCCGTCAGACAGGCGTTATCGAGCGCGGCCAGGATCATGCGGCCCACGCGCGGGTCCAGCGGCAGCTTGGCCAGCTTGTTGCCCAACGGCGTCAGTTTATTGACTTCATCGACGGCGCCGAGTTCCTGCAGCAGCTGGTAGCCGTCGGCGATGGCGCGCGCCAGCGGCGGCTCGATGAAGGGGAAGGTTTCCACGTCCGTCAGGTGCAGGGACTTCATGCGCAGGATGACGGCGGCCAGCGAGGAGCGCAGGATTTCCGGCTCCGTGAACTTGGGCCGCAGCAGATAATCCTGCTCTTCGTACAGGCGGATGCAGACGCCGTCGGCGACGCGGCCGCAACGGCCGGCGCGCTGGTTGGCGGCCGACTGGGCGATCGGCTCGACCTGCAGCTGCTCCACCTTGTTCCGGTAACTGTAACGTTTCACGCGCGCCAGGCCAGCATCGACCACGTAGCGGATGCCGGGCACCGTCAGCGAGGTTTCCGCCACGTTGGTGGCCAGCACGATGCGGCGCGCATTGCTGGTTTTAAACACGCGCTCCTGCTCTTCGGCCGACAGGCGGGCGAACAGGGGCAGGATTTCCACGTGCGGCGGATGGTGCTTGCGCAGCGCCTCGGCGCAGTCGCGGATTTCGCGCTCGCCCGGCAAGAACACCAGCACGTCGCCCGAGCCGATGCGGCACAGCTCTTCCACGCCATCGACGACGGCATCCATCAGGTCGCGTTTTTCGCGCGCGGCAGCCGTGCGCTGGCCGGGCTTGTCCGCGTTCGCGGCACCCGGCATGGCCACCTGCTCGCGCTCCACGGGACGGTAGCGCACTTCCACCTGGTACAGGCGGCCCGACACTTCGATCACGGGCGCCGGTTTTTCCGGCGTGCCGAAATGGCGCGAGAAGCGCTCGGCATCGATGGTGGCCGAAGTGATGATGATCTTCAGGTCGGGCCGGCGCGGCAGCAGCTGTTTCAGATAGCCGAGCAGGAAATCGATGTTCAGGCTGCGTTCGTGCGCTTCATCGATGATGATGGTGTCGTAATTTTTCAACAACGGGTCGGTCTGCGTCTCGGCCAGCAGGATACCGTCCGTCATCAGCTTGACGGACGCGCCACGGCTCAGGGTGTCGGTAAAGCGCACCTTGAAACCCACGGTTTCGCCCAGCGGCGTGCCCAGTTCCTGCGCGATGCGCTTGGCCGTCGACGAGGCGGCGATGCGGCGCGGCTGGGTGTGGCCGATCATGCCCTTCTGTCCCCGTCCCAGTTCCAGGCAAATCTTCGGCAGCTGCGTCGTCTTGCCGGAACCCGTCTCGCCCGAGACGATGATGACCTGGTTTTCCATCAGCGCCTTGGCGATTTCTTCGCGCCGGCCCGAGACGGGCAAGTCTTCCGGATAGGTAATCGGTGGCAGCGGATTGCGGAAAGCCTTTTCCGCCTCGCGCGCGGCGCGGGCCGCATCACGGCTCTCGCGGCTTTCGCGGCTGGCCTGGTCATCGCGCGGCGCCTGCCCCTCGCGCGGCGGACGCGGCGCGCGCTGCTGCTGTTGCTGTCGCTGTTGCTCTTTCTGCTGTTCCGCGCGTGGCGGCTGCTGCCTTTGCTGGCTCACGGGCGGGCGTGATCGGCCTTGCGCAGGCGTGGCGGCAGGCGTGGCAACCCCCCCACTGGCGGGCACATTTGCAACGGTGGAAGGAGGGGAAGACTTATTGCTGGCTGAAGACATTGTTTTTTACAGGTATTTTAAGCGCGCACATCGCGCAGCGAATTATAATGCGCTTAATGGAAAACCCTACCCAATTCGTCCAATGGCTGCGCTCCGTCGCGCCCTACATCCACGCCTTTCGCGGCAAGACCTTCGTGGTCGCCTTCCCCGGTGAACTCGTCAGCGCCGGGGCGCTGCAGGTGCTGGCCCATGATTTGTCCCTGCTGCATGCGCTGGACATCAATGTCACCGTCGTCTACGGCTCGCGGCCGCAGGTGGCGGAACAACTGGCCTTGCGTAATGTCGAAGGCCGCTTCCACAACGGCGTGCGCATCACCGACATCGCCGCGCTGGAATGCGCAAAGGAAGCGGCCGGCGAACTGCGCCTCGATATCGAGGCCGCGTTCAGCCAGGGCTTGCCGAACACGCCCATGTCGCATGCGGCCATCCGTATCATTTCCGGCAACTTCATCACGGCGCGCCCGCTGGGCGTGATCGACGGCGTGGACCTGGAACTGACGGGCATCACGCGCAAGGTCGACGCCGAAACCATCCACTCCATCCTCGGTTCGGACGGCCTGGTGCTGCTCTCGCCGCTGGGCTTCTCGCCCACCGGCGAAGCGTTTAATCTCACCATGGAAGACGTGGCGTGCAGCGCCGCCATCGCCCTGCACGCGGACAAGCTGATCTTTATTACCGAGACGCCGATGATGGAAGACGCCACGGGCGTGGAAATCCGCGAACTGTCGTCGCACCAGGCCGAAGCCGTGCTGATGGCCGGTTTTCTGCCCGACGCCACGGCGTTTTATCTGAAGCATTGCGTCAAGGCTTGCCACAACGGCGTCGAGCGCTCGCACATCGTGCCCTTCTCGATGGACGGTTCGGCCCTGCTGGAATTGTTTACCCATGATGGCGTGGGCACCATGATCAGCCATGAAAACCTGGAAAGCCTGCGCCAGGCCACCATCGAAGACGTGGGCGGCATCATCAAACTGATCGAACCGCTGGAAGCGGACGGCACTTTGGTGAAGCGGGGCCGCGAGCTGATCGAACGCGAAATCGATTACTTCTCCGTCATCGAGCATGACGGCGTCATCTTCGGCTGCGCCGCCCTGTACCCCTTCCCCGCGCAAAAGATGGCGGAAATGGCATGCCTGACGGTGAACCCGGAAGTGCAAGCCCAGGGCGACGGCGAACGCATCCTGAAACACATGGAAAACCGCGCGCGCGCCGCCGGCCTGAACAAACTGTTCGTGCTGACCACGCGCACCTCGCACTGGTTCAAGAAACGCGGTTTCGTGCCGGCCACCGTCGACGATCTGCCGAAGGACCGCCAGCATATGTATAACTGGCAACGCAAATCGCAAGTCTTAATTAAAACCCTGTAACACGTGAAAAAGCCCGGCATGCCGGGCTTTTTCTTTACTGAAACATCCTTACTTGATGTTCAGCGGGGCAAACGATTTCACCAGGTCGTCGAGCGCCTTCAATTGCGCCAGGAACGGTTCCAGCTGGTCCAGCGGCAAGGCGCTGGGGCCGTCGCAGCGGGCGTTGTCGGGATCAGGATGGGCTTCCAGGAACAGGCCGGCGATGCCGACGGCCAAACCGGCGCGGGCCAGGTCCGCCACTTGCTGGCGGCGGCCGCCCGAAGCGGCGCCGCCGGGATCGCGCTGCTGCAGGGCGTGCGTGACGTCGAAGATGATGGGCAAGTCGTCGCAGGTCTTTTTCATGACGCCAAAACCCAGCATGTCGACCACCAGGTTGTCATAGCCGAGGCAAGTGCCGCGGTCGCACAGGATCAGCTGGTCGTTGCCCGCTTCCTTGAATTTCTCGACGATATTGGCCATCTGGCCAGGGCTGAGGAATTGCGGCTTCTTGATGTTGATCACTTTACCCGTTTTCGCCAGGGCCACGACGAGGTCCGTCTGGCGCGCCAGGAAGGCGGGCAATTGCAGCACGTCCACCACTTCGGCCACCTGCTGCGCCTGCCATGGCTCATGCACGTCGGTAATCACGGGCACGCCGAACGCCGCCTTGACGTCCTGGAAGATGCGCATGCCTTCTTCCAGGCCAGGGCCGCGATAGGAATGGATCGAGGAACGGTTGGCCTTGTCGAAACTGGCCTTGAACACATAGGGAATGCCCAGTTTTTGCGTCACGCGCACATATTCTTCGCAGGCGCGCATGGCGAGATCGCGCGATTCGAGCACATTGATGCCGCCAAACAGCGCAAAGCTGCCTGTATTGCTGACGTCGATGCCATGGACTTTCACTGAGGTCATAGGGATTCCATATTGGTTAATTGTTACTACTTGCTTGGACGAGGCCCGCCAGCGGCTGGCGCGATAAGGCATCTTACTAGCTAGGGCGGCGCAGATCAAATTTGATCCAGCGCAAGCGCCCGGCAAACGGCGCGTGGCCCGGTCGCGACGGCCCCGCGAGGGCAGGCGCAAAGTGCCTTATAATCACGCTTTATCTCTACACTGATTCAGGAGCACAGATGGCCCGCACGATCCACTGCATCAAACTCAACAAGGAAGCCGAAGGACTGGACTTCCCGCCGTACCCGGGCGAACTGGGCAAGAAGATTTACGAATCGGTGTCGAAAGAAGCGTGGGCCGCCTGGCTCAAGCACCAGACCATGCTGGTCAATGAAAACCGTTTGAACCTGGCCGACGCGCGCGCCCGCAAATACCTGGCCACGCAGATGGAAAAGCATTTCTTCGGCGATGGCGCCGATGCCGCCATGGGCTACGTGCCGCCAACGGAATAAGTTTTTCAGCATTCCCGCCCGTGGCCGCCGCGCCGCGGGCTGTTTCATCCCTCCCCGTTTCACGCCGCCTGACGCTGTTTCACGGCTGACCTTTCCCGTTTCGTCGCACCCCGCTCGCCGCCCCTGCCGCCCGCTGGCACAGTACGTCCATCGACAACCTCACTCCAAAGGCGGACACCATGTTGCAGCACATCTTCAGCCACACTCCCCTCTACGTCTGGGCCATCCTGGGCTTGCTCGTCTACCGGGGCGTGCTGGCCAGCCGCGCGCGCGAAGTGAGCTTGCGCAAGCTGTGCATCATTCCCCTGGTCATGCTGACCCTGTCCTTGAGCGGCGTGCATGGCAGCTTCGGTTTGGCCGGCGTAGCGCCGTTCGCCTGGGGCGCCGGCGCACTGGCCGGCGCGGCGCTGGCATGGTCGTTGACCAAGACAGACGCCATCGTGGCCATTCCCGCGCGGAGCAGCGTGCAGCGTCCCGGCAGCTGGGTGCCGTTGATCCTGATGATGAGTATTTTCTGCCTGAAATATGCGGTGGCCGTGACCCTGGCCATCGCACCGGCCTATGCCCATGCGAGCGGCTTCATGCTGCCCGTCTGCCTCGCCTATGGCTGCTTCAGCGGCATCTTCCTCGGCGGCTTGCTGCGCACCGTGGCCGTGTACCGCCAGGCGCACATGACAAGCGGCCCGCAAGGGGCCGCCGTGTAGGTCAGATGCAAACGCCGGCGAACGCCGGCTATCGTCTTAGTAGGCCAGCGTACGCACGCCTTCCGGCATGCCCAGCAGGCAGACATTCGCGCCGCGCACGGCGAACAGGCCGACGGCGATGACGCCGACGATCTGATTGATCTGCTGCTCCAGCGCCACCGGGTCGGCAATCTGCAAGCCCAGCACGTCGATGATCTCGCCGCCATTATCCGTGATGAATGCTTCCGTGCTGCCGGCCTTCAGGCGCAAGCGGGGCGTGCCGCCCAGCGCGGCCAGCTGGCGCGAGACGGCGGCGCGCGCCATCGGCACCACTTCCACCGGCAGCGGGAAGGCGCCCAGGGTTTCCACCAGCTTGGAGCCGTCGGCGATGCAGACGAACTGTTTCGCTACGGAAGCAACAATCTTCTCGCGCGTCAATGCCGCGCCGCCGCCCTTGATCATGGCGCCGCTGGCCGTGATCTCGTCGGCGCCGTCGATGTAGACGGCGATCGACTCGACGTCGTTCAGGTCGAAGACGGGAATCCCATGGCCTGCCAGACGCGCTGCCGTCGCTTCGGACGACGCGACCGTCCCCTTGATGCGGTCCTTGATCTTGGCCAGTTCATCGATGAAAAAGTTGGCGGTGGAACCGGTGCCGACACCGATGATTTCACCGTCCACCACATAGGCTATGGCGGCGCGGGCTACGGCTTGCTTCAATTCGTCTTGGGTCATGGCAAAAAAGGGCTAAAGTGAGGAATCCCGCTATTTTAACGGATTGCCAGCCCGGCCAGCCGGCCATGATGACGGGCCATGCGATGGAATACAACAGGCAGCCGAAAAAGCTTTGCCCCAGGGCAACTCCCCAGCCAATTACTCTCTATGCCCTCTAAAATATGCGAAAATGGCACGATTGACCGATATGACGTTTCAGGAATAGCCAATGAATCACAGTAAACAGGTACTTGTTGTCGATGACAGCCGGGTTTCACGTTTGATGTCGCATCAGTTCATCCTCAGCAAACATGCCGACTGGCAAGTGATTGAGGCGGCGACGGGTGAGGAAGCCCTGGAAAAAGTCAAGACAGTCAGCCCTGTGCTGATATTACTGGATGTCAATATGCCCGGCATGGGCGGCGTGGCGGCGGCGGAACAATTGCGCGTGCTGTGCCCGCAAACGCACATCGTTCTCGTCACGGCGAACGTGCAAAACGCCATCCGCAACCGTGCCAGCGAAATGCAAGTCGGTTTCATGGAAAAACCGATCACGGAAACCCGCATCCACCAGCTGATCGAGTCACTGGGACTGTGAGCATGGTCAATCTCTCCGAACTGGAAAACGATGCCCTCGTGGAGATATTCAACATCGGGGTGGGCCATGCGGCGGCCGCGATGAGCGAGATCGTCAATGAAGAAGTCACCATGTCGGTGCCGTCGATCACGTTCCTGAACCGTGCCGATGCGGCCGCCTTGCTCGGTAGCAAGAAGGATGGCGAACGCATCTGCGGCGTCAGCCAGCATTACGATGGCGCTTTCGCCACGGAAGCCATCCTGATGTTCCCGGAAGACAAGAGCCTGGAAATCGTGCGCCTGATGGTGGGCGACGCCATGCCGCTGCAGGAACTGACGGAGATGGAACAGGAGGCGATGAGCGAGATCGGCAACATCATCCTCAATTCCTGCGTGGGGACTTTGGCCAACCTGTTCGACAGCGAACTGCATGGCTCGCTGCCCCTGTACCACGTGGGCACCAGCGCGGAAATCCTGTCCTCGTTCGGCGGCCAGGATGACGACGCCGTCGTGCTGATGCTGCATATCGACTTCGTGCTGTCCAAGCACCAGATCCACGGCTATGTGGCGTTCGTGCTCGACCTGTCCGCCTTGCACGACCTGAAACAGCAGGTCAGCCACTATCTGGCCAAGGTCCTGGGACAGGCGTGACGATCATGCCGGATGCCTTACACCGACTCGCCCTGCTCGAGAGCATACTCGGTGCCGTGAACCTGGGCGCCATCGTGCTCGACGAGCAGCACCGCATCGTGCTGTGGAACCAATGGATGGCGCGCCACTCGGCCCGCCAGGCCGACGCCGTGCTGGGCCAGGAATTCTTCGCCGTCTTTCCGGAACTGCGCCACAAGCGCATCGATTCGGCCATCACCCAGGCCCTGCGCGACAATTTCCAGTCGCTGCTGTCGCAAACCCTGCACAAGGCGCCGTTTGCCCTGTACACGCATGGCGCGGCCGCAGGCGGCAACGACGGCGAGGAGCGCATGCAGCAGGCGATCGCCGTCACGCCGATCAATTTGCCCGGTTCGCCGCGCCACTGCCTGATCCAGATCAATGACGTCACCATCGCCGTGGGCCGCGAAAAGCTGCTGCGCGAACAAACCATGGTGTTGCGTTCGCAAACTTTTTCCGACGGCTTGACGGGCATCGCCAACCGCCGCCACTTCGACGTGGCGATCGAAAAGGAAACGCGGCGCGCCATGCGCACGAGCAGCCCCCTGTCGCTGCTGATGATCGACATCGACCATTTCAAGGATTACAACGACCATTACGGCCACCAGCAGGGTGACGGCTGCCTGATCCGCGTGGCGGCCGAACTGGCCGCCATGCTGCAGCGTCCCACCGACCTGCTGGCGCGCTATGGCGGCGAGGAATTTGCCGCCATCCTGCCCGACACGGACGCGGCGCAGGCGCTGCGCATGGCCGAGTCGATCCGCGAGCACGTGGCCGAGCTGCGCATTCCGCATGCCAAGACGGTCAATGACGCCAAGCACATCACGGTCAGCATCGGCATCGCCACCCAGCACCCGCAGCAGCAGCCGACCATCTCCGCCCTGATCGGCGCCGCCGACCGCGCCCTGTACCTGGCCAAGGGCGCCGGGCGCAACCGCGTGATGGTGCAGCCGCTATAAAAAAAGCAACGCAGGGCAAAGGATTCCAGTAGACATCTTTACGGCAGGTGGGTAGACTCGTTATTGATTGCAGCAACAATAACAAGAATTTATCTGTGGTATCTATCCCTGCGCATGGCGCCCCCATGCGGCACATGGCCAGGAGCGCTTGTGAATCTCGATCCTCCCCTCAGATCCGGCTTGCCGGGTGCCGGCATGGATACGACCATGGTCAACGGCATGCGCCTGCTGCTGTCGAGCGCCACCTTGCTGACCCTGTTCATCGATCCCGAAAGCGCCGGCAAGCTGAGCAAGATCACCTGGCTGATCTTTTCCGCCTACACCATGCACAGCCTGCTGCTCTACGTGCTGGCCGTGCTGGGCTTCAGCCTGCCCCAGGACATCTTGCTGTACTGGCTCGACGTGGCCTGGTATGCGCTGATCGTGTTTTCCACCAGCAGCCACAACAATTTATTCTTCCTGTTTTTTTTCTTTGCCATCCTGACCTCGTCGTTCCAGCGGGGCTTCGAGGAAGGCGCGCGCGTGACCCTGGCCTCGGCCGGCCTGTTCGCCGCCACCGCCCTGTTCGGCGAAACGGGGGCGGAACTGTCGCGCCTGCTGCTGCGCACCACCTTCCTGCTGGCGCTCGGCTACATGATCGCCTATTGGGGCGGCTCGGCCATCACCCAGCGCAGCCACCTGGCGCTGCTGCGCGATGTCAGCCAGTTGTCCAATCCGCGCTTCGGCGTCGACCAGACCATCACCTCGGTGCTGGAAAAAACCCGCAGTTATTTCAACGGCCGCAGTTGCCTGCTGATCATGCAGGACAAGGGCACGCGGGTCTGGTCGCTGCGCAGCGTGATTCAAACGGGCACGACCGTCGTGCATACCAGTTCGCTGCTCAGCGACGACGCGGCCAGCCCCCTGCTCGCTTTCCCGCACGATAAAATCGCCCTGTACAACCAGCCCGCCGGCCGCTGGCTGCCGTGGACGGGCGGCGCGCGCATGCTCGATCCCGACAGCGGGCGCTGGCTGCGGCACGACGACGCGGCGGGCGCCCGCCTGGCCGAGCTGCTCGAAGCGCACGCCTTCATCAGCGCGCCGCTGCCCCTGCGCAATGGCAAAGGCCGCATCTTTATCGTGTCCGCCACCAGCATGAGCAAGACGGATGCCCTGTTTCTCAGCCATATCGGCGCGCAGGCGTTTCCCGTCATTGAAAACATCGACCTGCTCGACCGCCTGGCGTCGCAGGCGGCCTCGCGCGAGCGCGAAAAGATCGCGCGCGACCTGCACGACACGGCCGTGCAGCCGTACATCGGCTTGCGCCACGGCCTGGCCGCCCTGCGCAACGAAGCCACGCCGGGCAACCCGCTGCTGCCCGAACTGGAAAAACTGATCATCATGTCGGGCCAGGTGATCGCCGACCTGCGCAGCTACGCGCGCACGTTCAAGAACGGCCAGGTGCAAAGCGAGCCGGAACTGCTGGTCGCGCTGCGCCGCCAGGCCACGCAGATCCGCGAATTCTATGGCATCGACATCGCCCTGCATATCGAAGGCGACCTGCACATCAACGACCGCCTGGCGGCCGAGGTGTTCCAGATCGTCAACGAAGGCATGAGCAATATCCGCAAGCATACGTCGGCGCGCCACGGCGCCGTCAAGCTGACCTGCGTGCAGGGTGCGCTGCACATCAGCATCGACAACGAATGCGCCGCCGCGCACGTCCCCGATTTCCTGCCCGACTCGCTGGCCGAGCGCGCCGCCGCCCTGGGCGGCACGGCCCGCGTCACGCATGGCATGCTGGGCAACACCTCCGTACAGATCGAGATCCCCATATGAACGACTTACGCCACGTGCCACCGGCCAGCCATGTCATCAGCGTCATGCTGGTGGACGATCACAAGACCATGCTGTGGGGCCTGGAGCGGCTGATCGGCGGCGAGCACTCGGGCATGCGCGTGGTCGCCACGGCCTCCGACAGCGCCGAGGCGCTGGAGCAGGCGAAGGCGCTGCAACCGGATGTGATCGTGCTGGACCTGGACCTGGGCGGCATCAGCTCGCTGGCCATCCTGCCCGCGCTGGCGCAGTGCGGCGGCACGCGCGTGCTGGTGCTGACGGCCAGCCACGACCAGGCCATCCTGGACCAGACGGTACTGAAAGGCGCGCGCGGCATCGTCAGCAAGGATGCGCCCGCGGAAATGGTCCTGAAGGCCATCGAAAAAGTGTACCAGGGCGAGCTGTGGCTGGAACACGCGATGCTGGGACGCATGCTGACGCAACTGACCCAGCCCGGCGGTGGCTCGGCGCAAGCCATCGCCATCGCCAGCCTGACCCTCAAGGAAAGAAAGATCATCGCCGCGCTGGTGCACGGCAGCGGCACGCCGGCCAAGCTGCTGGCGGACCAGCTGTTCATTTCCGAACACACCTTGCGCAATCACCTGACGTCGATCTACCGCAAGCTGGGCGTGTACAACCGCCTGGAACTGTACGCCTACGCCACCAAGCACCAGCTGGGCCAATTGCCGCCCGGCGCCTGACGCCACTGTCCTCCTGCACGGCCGCCGCACGGCCGCGCCTTCCCTCACCGCCGCCCCCTTCGCCAGCCAGCGGCGCGGCCTGCGCCCCTGCGCCTGCGCGCCAGACTCGACCATGACAATTGTCACGAAAAAAACAAGCAGTTCCTCCTTGCAATAAAAGGATGTTCTTCTGATGTAGATCAAGCTGGCAAATTCTATAGTGGTGTTACCGGAGTGCAGATTACCGCAGCGGCCCACCACGACACGGAGCACAGCATGCGCCTTGACAAGTTTCTTCCGACTGCCCTGATCACCTATCTACAGGGCAAGGAGAAGGCTGCGTTCTACCGCTATGCCCTGGTGGCGGCCCTCATGGCGGTAGTCTGCATCATCGGATTGCTGGCACTGGGCGAAAGCCCATGACGCCAGCGCACAGCAGCAGCACAGTTGTCATGTCGTTTTATCCACCGTTGTACCTTAACCACCACCAGGAGTTGTCATGAACCTCATCAAAAACTTTATCCGCGAAGAAGATGGCGTCACCGCAATCGAATATGGCCTGATCGCCGCCCTGATCGCCGTGGTGATCATCGCCGCCATCACCATCGTCGGCACGCAGCTGAAAAAGACCTTCAGCACCATCGGCACCAAACTCACCACCGCCAATGGCTGATGCGGTGCGGTCCGGGCCGGCCCAGCGCCAGCCCGGACTACGCTTCCCCATATTCCCGGCACGCCCACCTTGATACCGCCTAGCGAGGCCCATCGTGAAATCTCTCTTCAGCCGTTTATCCGACGAGTCCGCCGTCACAGCGATCGAATACGCGTTGCTGGCGGGCCTGATCGCGGCAGTGCTGGTGGTCACGATCACCGTGCTGGGCGACCAGGTCAAGCTGCTGTTTGTCTACGTCAAGGACCAAGTGGTCCTGGCTCTGTCATGAACGCCCTGCGCGCCTCGCTGCGCACCCACCGCGCCCTGCTGCTGATCGTGCTGCTGTACGCCGCCGCGGCGACCTTGCTGGCCGGCGGCCTGCCCAGCGCATCGGAGATCCTCAACGTGCTGGCCGGCTTCCTCGTGGCCATCCTCACGGGTCCCGTCTTCATCCTGTGCGGCTACACCATCCACGTCATGGTGATGAAACGCCCGCACCGCCTGTGCCACTATCTGTACCACGATCTGCGCCGCTACCTGAGCAACGAGCGCCTGCTGCACGCGCTGCCGGCCATGCTGCTGATCCCCGTCTTCGCCTCCAGCTTCACCGTCTTCAAGGGCGCCATCCCGCGCCTGCATCCCTACACCTGGGATGCCACCCTGTCCGCCTGGGACGTCGCGCTGCATGGCGGCATGGCCCCTTGGGAAAGGCTGCAACCGCTGCTGGGCCATCCGCTCGTCACGGGCTTGCTCAACTTTAGCTACCACTTCTGGTTCTTCCTGTTCTACGCCATCCTGTACTGGCTGATCCTCGACACGCGCCGCCCGCTGCTGCGCATGCAGTTTCTGCTCAGCTTTGCGCTGACCTGGATCGTCCTCGGCAGCATCCTGGCCGTGCTGTTTGCCTCGGTCGGCCCCTGCTACTACGGCCACCTGCACGCCAACGATCCGTATGCGCCGCTGATGGCCTACCTGCATGACGCCAACCAGCACGTCCCCGTCTGGGCCCTGCAGGTGCAGGACATGCTGTGGCAAGGCTATCAAAGCAAGGGCGCGAACGGCGAACTGGGTATCTCCGCCATGCCCAGCATGCATGTGGCCACGGCCGTGCTGATGGCCATCATGGGCTGGAAGGTCAGCCGCGCCGCAGGGATCGCCCTGTCCGCCTTCGCCGTGCTGATCCTGCTCGGCTCCATCCACCTGGGCTGGCACTATGCGCTCGACGGCTATGTGGGCGCGGCCGGCGCGGCGCTGGTATGGCGCCTGGTGGGACGGCTGCTGGGCAGCCAGGCCGCGGCGCCGGCCATGCACGTGGCCACGGCGCCCTGCATGGGCAAGGAAGGACTGACGTCATGAACGCCCACCTGCCCATGCTGCTGTGCCTGGCCGTGCTGGCCACCCTGCTCGCCAGCGCCCTGTGGCACGACCTGCGCACGCGCCGCATCCCGAACCGGCTGGTGCTGTGGGGCACGCTGGCGGGCTTGATCCTGAACAGCTTCGTGCCGCCAGGTAGCGGCCTGTTCGACGCCTCCTTCGGCGGCCTGGGACTGCTGCAAGCCCTGGCCGGCGCCGCCGCCGGACTGGCCCTGCTGCTGCCCATGTACCTGCTGCGCGCCCTGGGCGCCGGCGACGTCAAGCTGATGGCCATGTGCGGTGCCTTCCTCGGTCCCGACGCCGTGCTCGAAGCGGCCCTGCTGACCTTCCTGTGCGGCGGCGTACTGGCCCTGGCCGCCGCGCTGGCCGGCCAGCGCCTGCGCCAGGTGCTGAAAAACACGTACCACATGATGCTGGGCGCGCTGCTGCACAGCCTTGCCGGCGGCGCCGCCACGATCGCCGAGCCGCCGCCGGCCACCGGCAAGCTGGCCTACGCCTTCGCCATCGCCAGCGGCACCGGCTTGCAGGTGTTCCTGCATTACACCCACCTGTGGAGTCTGCGCTGAAACGCGCCGCCTGCCCGCCACCCAAGGACACGACCATGGACACCCTCGCCACCCTCTGCCACTCCCGCGGCGCCAGCCTGTTTACCAGCATCACCATGGCCGGCCTGTGGGCGTTCTTCGCCAGCGCCCACGTGGTGGGATTCCTGCACAGCGGCGACTGGAGCTATCTGCTGTTCTGCGCCGCCGAAACCCTGGCCGCCCTGTTCTTCATCGTGCGTTCGGCCCCCGTCAGCGTCTCCACCGATGCGGGCGACTGGCTGCTGGCCATCGGCGCCACCTTCGCGCCCTTCCTCCTGTCCCCCGCCGACATGGCCATCTGGCCCGGCGCCCGCTACCTGCTGGCCGTCGGCAGCCTGCTGCAGATCGCCGGCCTGCTGTCGCTGAACCGCAGCTTCGGCCTGGTGGCGGCGCAGCGCGAGATCAAGACGGGCGGCGTCTACCGCGTGATACGCCATCCGCTGTACGCCAGCTACCTGATTTCCCTGAGCGGCTACCTGCTGGCCAATACCTCGGCCGCCAACACCGTCACCTATGTCGCGACGATAACCATGATGGTGGCGCGTTTGCTGCGCGAAGAACGCTTCCTGTCCGCCGACGTGCGCTATCGCGTCTACATGCGCCAGGTGAAGTACCGCCTGCTGCCCTTCATCTTCTGATACCCAGCCACCCCAGCGAGGAGTACCTATCATGCCTGACACCTATCCAGAACGCAGCGACGGCGGCGGCGTCGAACCGGCGGCCAAGCGCGCGCCACGCACGGTCGAGGAAACGGGATTGCCCTTCCTGTTCCTGGTCGAACTGCTGGTCAAGATCCTCTTCCTGCGCGGCCAGATCGGCCTGCCCGCCCTGTCGACGCACGTGAAACTGGGCGCCGGCGTGCTCGAACCGCTGCTCACCTTCATGCGCGCCGAAAAACTGTGCGAAGCGCGCCGCAACGGCGGCAGCGGCACCGACGCCGACCTGTATTACATGCTGGGCGACCAGGGCCGCCTGCGCGCCGCCGAGTACATGCGCCGCAACGCCTACAGCGGTCCCGCCCCCGTCACCCTGGCCGACTACAGCAACCAGGTGCTGGCGCAAAGCGTGGCCGACATGCACGTCACCCGCGACGACGTGCAGCGCGAATTCCGCGACGTGGTGGCCAGTTCGGCCGTGCTCGACCAGCTGGGCGCGGCCATGAATTCCGGGCGCGCCCTGTTCTTCCACGGCCCCGCCGGCAGCGGCAAGAGCTACCTGGCCGAGCGCCTGAACGGCCTGCTCAGCGGCGCCATCGCCCTGCCCCATGCCGTGATGGTCGACGGCGAAGTGCTGCCCTTCCTCGACCCCATGCTGCACACCCTGTCAAGCAAAGGCCTCGTGCCATCCGACCCGCGCTGGGTGCGCGCCGAACGCCCCGCCGTGCTGACGGGCGGCGAGCTGACGCTCGACATGCTGGACCTGCAATTCGACCAGGGCACCCGCCTGTACCAGGCGCCGCCGCACCTGAAGGCCAACAACGGCATCTTCATCATCGACGACCTGGGTCGCCAGCGCTGCTCGCCCGTGGAACTGATGAACCGCTGGATCGTGCCGATGGCGCGCCACATCGATTACCTGTCGCTGCACACGGGCTACAAATTCCCCGTGCCCTTCGACGTCATCGTCGTGTTCTCGTCGAACCTAGCGCCGCAGCAGCTGGCCGACGATTCCTTCCTGCGCCGCATCGGCTACAAGATCCATGTGGGTCCCTTGAGCGCCTACCACTACCTGGCCGTGTTCCGCAGCACCTGCGCCCAGCTGGGCATCAATTTCGACGAAGCCTCCTATACCTACCTGCTGCACCTGCATAGCCTCTACAAGCGGCCCTTGCTGGCCTGCTATCCGCGCGACATCCTGGCGCAGGTCTGCGACCAGGCGCGCTATGAGGACCACGCGGCGCAGCTGTCCCCGGAAGTGCTGTTCTGGGCATGGCAAAACTATTTCGGCAGCGATGACGACCTTGCAAGCACACATAACGGACCGGCAGCGGTCCAGCACAAAGGGGAAGCAAAATGAGAAACGCACGCGCTCTGACGATGATGGCCATTGCGGTCATCCTGGCGTTCGCCGCGGTCATCGTGGCCGCGCGCTGGATCAATGCCCAAGCCTCGGGCAACATCAACAAGGTGGCCGTGGCCCAGGTCGACATCAGCCTGGGGGCGCGCCTCACGCCCGACATGGTCCGCATGGTGGACTGGCCATCGAACGCGCTGCCGCCGGGCGCCATCAACGATCCGAAACTGCTGGAAACGCGCGTCACGCGCACCAGCATCCAGCACGGCGAACCGATCATGGAAGGCAAGCTGGCGCCTCCCGGCACGCAAGGCGGCCTGTCGGCCGTCGTCGCCGAGGGCAAGCGCGCCATGACCGTGCGCGTCAACGACGTGGTGGGCGTGGCCGGCTTCGCCCTGCCCGGCAACTTCGTCGACATCCTCGTCAACACCCAGGGCGAAGGGGCGCGCAAGACGCCGGACCGCGATCCGAATATTTCCAAGATCGTGCTCGAACGCATCCTCGTGCTCGCCATCGCCCAGGAATCGAACCGCGACGACACCAAGCCCAAGGTGGTCAACGCCGTGACCCTGGAGCTGACGCCGGAACAAGCGGAAAAACTCGACCTGGCGCGCAGCGTGGGCACCCTCTCGCTGGTGCTGCGCAACCAGATCGAGGACAAGCCCGTCAACACGGAAGGCGCCACCAAGTCCAGCTTGCTCGATGAAAAGGTCGCCATGGCCGCCCCCGCCGCCATAGTGCAAGCCAAGCCGCTGCCACGCCGCCGTCCCGCCGCCGCGCCGGCACCACAGGCCGGTCCGCGCGTCGATGTCATCAAGGGGCTGGAACGCAGCTCCCAACAATTCTAACCTGCACCAGAGGAGTCACGCCATGAGCACATATTGCACAGCAAGCGGAAGCCGGGTACTCAGCCTGGCGCTTGCCCTCGCCATGATCGGCGCCCTGGCGCCCCAGGCACGCGGCGAACCCGTCGCCGCTGCCGCCACCGCCGCTGGCGCCGACACCGGGGCCGCCAAAAGCAGCCGCGCCGCCGTCCGGCCCAGGGCCACGCCGCCGCAAAGCGAATCGCGCGCCGGCCGCACCGAGATGGCGCCGCAAATGAGCCTGGCCGAAGGCAAGTCGACCCTGATGCGCCTGCCGTTCGCCGCCAGTCGCATGTCCGTCGGCGACCCGCGCATCGCCGACGTCATCCTGCTCAACCCCAACGAGGTATACCTGCTGGGCCGCTCCGTCGGTACCACCAACCTGATCCTGTGGAACAAGAGCAATGACGCCACCATCATCGACCTGGCCGTCGGCATCGACAGCAGCAGCCTGCAGGCACGCATGGCTGAACTGTTGCCGAACGAAAAGATCCACGTCACGGTGGCGGGCGACACCCTGATCCTGTCGGGCATGGTCAGCGATGTCGTCAAGGCCGACCAGGCCCTGTCGCTGGCCAACGCCTATGTACAGCGCAGCGCCCGCAGCGGCAGCGCCGCCTCCGGCGCCGCACCAGCCGCGGGCGCGGGCGCCGCCGCTGCCGCTCCCGCCGCCACGCCCGATGCGGCCGCACCGCGCGTGATCAACCTGCTGTCGATCGCCGCGCCGCAGCAGGTGATGCTGGAAGTGAAGGTGGCCGAAGTGTCGAAGGTGCTGGTCGACCAGCTGGGCGCCAGCCTGGGCATCAACAAGACCATCGGCAGCTGGTCGTATTCGCTGCTGTCCAGCCTGCTCAGCAACAATCCCAGCGGCTTGAGCGGCGCCAGCAAGAACAACTTCTTCAACCTCGACGCGCAAAAGCGCGATGGCCTGATCAAGGTGCTGGCCGAACCGAACATCATGGCCATCAGCGGCCAGGAGGCCAGCTTCCTGGCCGGCGGCAAGATCTTCATCCCCGTCAGCCAGAGCAACAATAACGGCGTGCCCACCATCACGCTGGAAGAGAAGGAGTTCGGCGTGGCCGTGAAATTCACGCCCACCGTGCTTGATGGAGGGCGCATCAACCTGAAGGTGGCGCCCGAAGTGTCGGACCTGAACAAGGACGGCATCGGCATCACCGCCACCGGCATCTCGGCCACGGCCATCCTGCCCTCGTTCACGACGCGGCGCGCCACCACCACGGTGCAGCTGTTCGACGGCCAGAGCTTCGCCATCGGCGGCCTGATCAAGAACAACGTGACCAGCAATATCAAGGCCCTGCCAGGCCTGGGCGAAGTGCCCGTGCTGGGCGCCCTGTTCCGCAGCACGGACTTCCAGACGGACCGCTCGGAACTGGTCTTCATCATCACGCCGCACCTGGTCAAGCCGCTGCCGCCCGACTACAAGCTGCCCACCGACGGCTACATCCAGCCGACGCGCGGCGACATGTTCATGCAGGGAAAAATGGAAGGCAGCGCGCCCACTCCTGCTCCCGCCCCCGCAGCGCCGGCAGCGCCCATGCCGCCGCAAGCGGCGGCGCCCCAGCCTGCCGCCGGCTTCGACCTCAACTAGGAGAGCACCATGAAAACCGCACATTGCCTGCCTTGCGCCACCCTGTTATGCCTGCTGGCCGGCTGCGCCGCCACCACCACGCCCGTGCTCGATTCCCACTTCGGCGAATCGGTGGCCCTGCTCAAGGCGCAGCAGATCATGTATCCGGATGCCTACCGCAATGCCAACCCGGTCAGCGGCATCGACGGCAAGGCCGGCGCCAGCGCCTACCAGCGCTACCAGAAATCGTTCGCCGCGCCGGAACCGCAGCCGAATGTCTTCACCATCGGCGTGGGCGGACGCCAATAGGCGCCAGTCCCCCGATGCACTTTCCCCAGGCCACCAGGAGACCGCCATGAAGACCGCATTTCGCAGGCACGACAGGCAGCAGGGCGCGATCGCCATCGTGCTGGGGCTGACCCTGGTGGTGCTGTTCGCCATGGGCGGCCTGGTGCTGGACCTGGGCCACCTGTACATCGCCAAGACGGAACTGCAGAACGGCGCCGACAGCGCCGCCCTGGCAGGCGCCGTGGAACTCAATCAAAGCGCCGCCGGCATCGACAATGCGCAGGCCAAGGCCATCGCCATCGCGCAAAAGAACCGCTACGATTTCTCCACCCCGCTGACCATCACGGCCGCCAACATCGAGTTCGGCCCCAGCCCGGACGGCCCCTGGTCGTCCGGCGCCAGCGCCCGCACCAGCCCCCAGGGCCAGACCTTCATCCGCGTCGACACGGGCAGCAAGACCTTCGCCACCTACCTGATGGGCATCGCCGGCATCGCCAGCACCAGCACCTCGGGCGTGGCCGTGGCGGGCCGCTTCGTCAACGACGTCACGCCGATCGGCGTGTGCGCCGTCGACCCGGCCAACAAGACGGCGCAATACACGTATCCGGCCGCGCCGGCCGGCACGGGCCTGACGGAACTGGTGGAATTCGGTTTCCGCCGCGGCGTCACCTACAACCTGTTCGGCCTCAATCCGCTGGGCGGCCCGTCCGACCCCTATCTGATCAACCCCGTCGACGCCCCGCCCGGCAGCTGCAGCGCCTCGCACTCCAGCGCCGCCTCCACCGCGCCGTTCATGTGCACGGGCAGCAGCGCCGTCATCAGCAGCGGCTCGGGCCAGGTCTACACGAACACGGGCATGACGGCCTCGCTGGCCGCCTCGCTCAACTCGCGCTTCGACGACTACGGCGGCCCCTCCGTGTGCGACCCCGCGACGGCGCCGCCCGACACCAACATCAAGGAATATCCGTGCGTGGGCGCCGCCTCGCCCTGCGCCGCCACCGCCGCCAACTCGCCGCCCACCGGCTGGATGCAGCCGGGCGCCAGCACCTTGCCCAGCCAGCAGCCGGTCAGCCTGGCCGGCAACAAGCCGAATTACCAGCTGCCGTCGGCCGGCGCCGTCCCGGCGCCGTCGGCCACGTTCGCCCAATTCGCCGGCTACGGCGTGCTGTGGTCGTACGGCCCCGCCTACCAAAGCAATGGCGCCACCCCGGCCAAGGCCGGCACGGCCTATAGCGTCGCGGACGGCAACGCCAACCCCATGTACAGCACGGCCAAGGCGAATTACTTCGACACGACCAGCTACCCCGTCAGCCCCGGCGCAGGCTTTCCTGCCAGTACGCCGCCTGCGCCGTACAACCAGACCAGCGGCCCCACGTTCCAGGCGCCGTCGGCGGCCCATCCTGGCCAGCGCAACCGCCGCATCCTCAACGTGGTGCTGGTCGACTGCCGCACGGCGCCCGTCGGGCCGGCCTCGTGCGGCACCATGAACGCGGTGGGCATCGGCAAATTCTTCATGACGATGAAGGCCGATTTCAGCGGCGGCACCAAGCGCCTCGACGTCGAGTTCGCGGGCCTGATCGAGCCCGTGCCGAATTCCGAAATCAAACTCTACAAGTGAGGCGGCCATGCGCATCCACCTTTCCCCACTCAAACAGCGCGGCGGCGCCGCCGTCGAATTCGGCATCGTGCTGGCCCTGCTGGTCACCCTGCTGGCCGGCATCTTCGGCTTCGGCCGCGCCTTCTGGTATTACGACGCGCTGAACAAGGCCACGCGCGACGCGGCGCGCAACATGTCCGTCAAGGCCAAGGCCGGCATCGCCTCGCAGGGCGTGCCTGCCGCCAAACAGACGGTGGCCGACGCGGCCGTCAGCGCCGGCATCAGCGACTTCACCACGGCCAACGTGACGGTCACCTGTCTGGACGCGGCATTCAACGACAGCAGCTGCACCGACGGCACGGCGCCGGGCGGCATCCGCGTCGAAGTCGTCAACTACACGCTGTCGGTGGGACAGTACCTGCCCTTCGTGATCGGCGCGGCCAGCACCTATGCCACGCCGCTCGCACCGCGCACCACCATGCGCTACATGCTGTAAGGAGAACGCCATGCGCCACCGCCTTTCATCGTCTCCCCCGGCCAGGCCTCAGCACGGCGCCGCCGCCGTCGAATTCGCCCTGGTGGCGCTGCTGTTCTTCACCCTGCTGTTCGGCATCCTCGAATTCGGCCGCATGCTGTACCTGTACAACACGGTGCAGGAAGTGAGCCGCCGCGCCGCGCGCGAAGCGGTGGTGCGCTGGATCGACCAGACCGACGCCGTCAAGACCCTGGCCCTGTTCGGCGGCACGGCCCTGCCGGCCGCGCCGGAACTGACGGCCGCCAACATCACCATCCGCTACCTGAACAAGAGCGGCGCCGAGGTGACCTTGCCGCCGACTGACCCGGGCGACAACCTGTCGGCCTGCGGCGACATCACGCGCACGGCCAGCTGCATCGACAGCGTGCGCGTCTCGATCGACAACGTCAGCTACACGCCGATGGTCAGCCTGTTCGGCTTTCTGAATATCGCCGTGCCAGCCTCGGTGGTGGTCATGCACGCCGAAAGCCTGGGCTTCCAGATCAACTGAACGCCTTTACCGAACGCTTTTACCGGGGAGTACCAAGTGAATATCGTCATCGTCTCGAAGAATGAAGCCCAGCTCAAGCGGCTGACCCGTTTGCTGCGCGAACGCAGCGCGGCCGACCGCGTCACCCTGCTGGCGAGCATACCGGATGTATTCGACAACGGCGTCACGCCGGACCTGCTGCTGCTGGAGCAGGAGCAGACGGGCGAGGCGGAGCTGGAACGGCTCGAGCTGCTGGGCGGGCGCCATCCGAACCTGGCCATCATCGTGCAATGTCCGCAGCAAAGTCCGCAATTCCTGCTGCGCTCGATGCGCGCCGGCGTACGCGAAGTGCTGCAGCCCGACGACGACGCGGCCCTGTGCGCCGCCTTGCGCCGCATCGAGGACAAGCTGCAGAAACAGGTCACGCGCAAGGGCCAGGTGCTGGCCTTCGTCTCGTGCAAGGGCGGCAGCGGCGCCACCTTCATCGCCGCCAACCTGGGCTACGCGCTGGCCGCCGGCGAACAGCGCAAGGTGGCGCTGTTCGACCTGAACCTGCAGTTCGGCGACGCCGCCCTGTTCGTCTCGGACCACAAGCCGGCCGCCACCCTGTCGCAGCTGTCGCAGCAGATCGTGCGCCTCGACGCCTCGCTGCTGACGGCCAGCATGATCCAGATCACGCCCGCTTACAGCGTGCTGGCCGCCGCCGACGATCCCGCCCATGCGGCCGACGTCGAGGCCGAGCATATCGACCGGCTGCTGACCCTGGCGCGCAGCCAGTACGACTACATCCTGCTCGACGTGGGTCGGGGACTCGACCCCGTCAGCGTGCGCGCGCTGGACCGGGCCGACCTGATCTTCCCCGTGCTGCAGGCAACCTTGCCGTATGTGCGCGACGGCAAGCGCCTGCTCGACGTGTTCCGCGGCCTCGGCTACCGCGAAGACAAGATCCGCCTGATCCTGAACCGCTATGCCAGCAGCGACAGCATCCGCGTGGCCGACCTCGAGGCGGCGTATGGCAAGCACGTCTACAAGTCCATCCCCAACCACTACGAGGGGGTGGCGGCTTCCGTCAGCCAGGGCGTGCCCATCCTCAAGCTGGCCCCGCACAATCCCGTCTCGCGCGCCTTGCAGGAACTGGCCGCCAGCCTGGCCGGCGAGACCCCGCCAGCCGCGCAAGGCTGGGTGGCGCGGCTGCTGGCGCGCGCCTGAGGCTCCAGCCTGATCCTCGAGCCTGATACCGCCCCACTCACCGGAGACCGAACATGACTGCCGAAAAACTCACCCTGCGGGACCGCCTGGGCTATGCCCAGGATGACGCCAGCCTGAATGACGATGCCGCGCACCAGGGCGCATCGAGCCACAGCTACCAGCAACTCAAGCACCGCACCCATCAGGCGCTGCTCGACCGCGTCGACCTGGAGGGCATGCAGCGCCTGTCGCGCGAGCAGATCCGCGAAGAGCTGAAAATCCTCGTCAGCGAGGTGCTCACGGAAGACAACGTGGTGATCAACGAGCTGGAACGGCGCTCGCTGATCCGCGATATCCAGGACGAGGTGCTCGGCTTCGGCCCGCTCGAACCGCTGCTGGCCGATCCCGGCGTGTCCGATATCCTCGTCAACACCTACCGCCAGGTGTATGTCGAGCGCCATGGCCGCCTGGAGCTGAGCGACGTCTGCTTCACCGACGACGCGCATTTGATGAAGATCATCGACAAGATCGTCTCGCGCGTGGGCCGGCGCATCGACGAATCGAGCCCCATGGTCGATGCGCGCCTGCCCGACGGTTCGCGCGTCAACGCCATCATCCCGCCGCTGGCCATCGACGGCCCCGTGATGTCGATCCGGCGCTTCTCGGCCCAGCCCCTGCGCCTGGCCGACCTGCTGCTCAAGCACAGCCTGACGGAGGAAATGAGCACCACCCTGCAGGCGCTGGGCAAGGCCAAGGTCAACATCCTGATCTCGGGCGGCACGGGCAGCGGCAAGACCACCATGCTCAATGCGATTTCCGGCTTCATCAGCACGGCCGAACGCATCGTCACCATCGAGGACGCGGCCGAACTGCAGATGCAGCAGCCGCACGTGGTACGCCTGGAAACGCGGCCCGCGAACATCGAGGGCAAGGGCGAGGTGACGCAGCGGGCGCTGGTGCGCAACGCGCTGCGCATGCGCCCCGACCGCATCATCCTGGGCGAGGTGCGCGGCGCCGAGGCGCTCGACATGCTGGGCGCCATGAACACGGGCCACGAAGGCTCGATGGCCACCATCCACGCCAACACCCCGCGCGACGCGCTGACGCGGCTGGAAAACATGATCAGCATGGCTTCCGCGGCCCTGCCCGTGAAAGCCATGCGCCAGCAGATCAGTTCGGCCATCAGCGTGGTGGTGCAGGTGTCGCGCCTGACGGACGGCAAGCGCAAGGTCACGTCGATCCAGGAAATCACGGGCATGGAGGGCGAGATGATCACCATGCAGGAAATCTTCACCTTCCGCCAGACGGGCATCGGCGAGGACGGCACGGTGCAGGGGCATTTCCATGCCAGCGGCGTGCGGCCGCGTTTCCTGGAACGCCTGCGCGCCTTCGGCATCAGCCTGCCGGAAACCCTGTTCGATCCCGCCCGCCAGTACCATTAAGGGGAGCATCATGGACTATCTCTATTACGTATTCGCCATTCTCACCTTCATCGCCGTGGTGCTGCTGATCGAGGGCATATACCTGGCGTGGAACACCTCGCGCGGCCCGGAAGCGGAAAGGGTGGCGCGCCGCCTGCGCATCATGTCGGCCGGCGCGCATGGCGACACGGGCAGCTCGATGATCAAGAAGCGCCTGCTGAGCGATACCCCGGCCCTGCAGCGCGTGCTGCTCAGCGTGCCCCGCGTGCATGCGCTCGACCGCCTGCTGGAACAGTCAGGCCTGAGCTGGAGCGTGGCCAGCTTCGCCGGCGTGATGCTGGCCACGGCCGGCGCCGCGTTTTTACTGCTCAGCTACTTCGGCCTGCCGTGGATGCTGCGCCTGCCGCTGGTGGCCGGCGCGGCCCTGCTGCCGCTGCTGGTGGTCTTGCGCGCCAAGGCCAAGCGCCTGCAGCGCATCGAGCAGCAATTGCCCGATGCGCTGGATCTGATGGCGCGCGCCCTGCGCGCCGGCCACGCCTTTCCCACCGCCCTGAAAATGGTCGGCGATGAGATGAACGCGCCGCTGGCCGTGGAATTTCGCGCCACCTTCGACGAGGTCAATTTCGGCATCGCCATGCAGGATGCCCTGATGAACCTGGCCACGCGCGTGCCCAGCACGGACTTGCGCTATTTCGTCATCGCCGTGCTGATCCAGCGCGAAACGGGCGGCAACCTGGCCGAACTGCTCGACAGCATCAGCCGCATCATCCGCGAACGCATCAAGCTGCTGGGTCAGGTACGCGTGCTGTCGGCCGAAGGCAGGCTGTCGGCCTGGATCCTCTCGCTGCTGCCCTTCGGCGCGGCGGCCATGATCCACCTGACCAATCCGCAGTTCCTGGAAATGCTGTTCGTCGACCCGGGCGGACGCAAGATGCTCGCCGGCGCCCTGGTGATGATGGCGTGCGGCGTCCTGGTCATGCGCAATATCATCCGCATCCGCGTCTGAGCCCGCAAGGAGAACCCTCATGAATCCCGTGCATATCGCCTTTCTCGCCCTGCTCTTCATCGCCGTCTTCGGCACCGTGCTGGTGGCCATGCGCAGCTTTGCCCCCGATCCCTTGCGCCAGCGCATGGACAACGCCACCGGCAAGAGCGCGGCGGCGCCTGGCGCGTCATCCGCGCCCAGCCCCTGGCTGGCGCGCATGGTGCGCCTGAGCGGCCCCCTGGCCAAACTGTCGCTGCCCGACCAGGGCTGGGAAGGCTCCGTGATGCGCCGGCGCTTCATGAATGCCGGCCTGCGCCAGGCGTCCGCGCCCATCCTGTTCTTTTCCGCCAAGACCATGCTGGCCATCGGCCTGCCCCTGCTGCTGTTCCTGGGACTGAGCGCCTCGGGCAGCCAGATGGCGGGCAAGGCATTGCTGTTCTGGCTGCTGATCGTGGCCGCCGTCGGCTACTACCTGCCCAATATTGTGCTGGCGCAAATGATCAAGCGGCGCCAGCGCGATATCTTCGAAAGCTTTCCCGACGCGCTGGATTTGATGACGGTGTGCGTGGAAGCGGGCCTGGCCATGGATGCGGCGCTGGCCCGGGTAGCGGCCGAGATCGCCCTGAAAAGCGCCGTGCTGGCCGAGGAATTGCATCTGGTGATGCTGGAACTGCGCGCCGGCAACACCAAGGAGCGGGCGCTGCGCAACCTGGCCCTGCGCACGGGCGTCGAGGATGTCGATGCGCTGGTGGCCATGCTGATCCAGGCCGAGCGCTTCGGCACCAGCATCGCCGCCTCGCTGCGCGTGCAGTCGGACCAGCTGCGCACCAAGCGCCGCCAGATGGCCGAGGAAGAAGCGGCGAAGATCGCCCTCAAGCTGCTGTTCCCGCTGATCTTTTTCATCTTCCCTTCGCTGCTGGTCGTCCTGATGGGGCCAGCCTTCCTGCAAATCTACCGCGTGCTCCTGCCCAGCATGGGCAGCGGCAGCTGACCGGAGAACCGCCATGTCACAGCACACCACCCTGATGCTCATGCTCGCCTGCGCCGGCCTGCTGCCCGCCTGCGGCCACCTGCCAGGTCCGGCCAGCCAAGGCAATCTTGCCGCGCCAGCCCAGGCGCGCAGCGAGGACAGTCGCGACACCCGCACGGCCGCTTTCTGCAAACTGGGCAAGCGCCTGCAGGCACTGGGAGACGCGCGCGCGGCGCTGGCCGCCTACGGCGAAGCCCTGCTGCTTGAGCCCGGCTCGCCCGACGCGCGCAATGGCGCCGCCGTGCTGCACGCGCAGCTGGGCCAGCTGGAAACGGCCCGCGCCATGCTGCAGACGCTGGCGCAAGAGGCGCCGACAGCCAGGACCTACAACAACCTCGGCTATGTGCTGTACCTGCAGGCAGAGTATGCCCAGGCGGCGGCCGTGCTGCGCCAGTCGCTGCAGCTAGACAACGGCCAGCAGCCGGCGCGCGCCAACCTGGACCTGGCCATCGCGGCGCTGGCGCGCAGCATCGGCACCGTCGACGTCACTGCGGACGCCATCGCGCCCGATCTGGCACCGGCGCCCGCACCAACGGCCCCGTCCAGCCGTTTGCAGCTGACGCGGTTGCAGCCGAATATCTTCGCGCTGAGCTGGCGCGACGCCCCCGTGGCGGTGCACGCGGCCGTGCCGGTCCCGGCAAAACCGGTGGCGCCGGCGGCGCCCCTGCCAAGGCTGGAAGTCATCAACGGCAATGGAGAAACCGGGATGGCGGCGCGCATGCGCGGCATGCTGGGCGGCATGGGCATCAGCGTGCTGCGGCTGGGCAACCAGCGGCCGTACGGCGTCCAGGCCAGCAGCATCGTCTACCGCCCCGGCCATGCGCAGGCGGCCGCCGCCCTGGCCCTGGCATTGGGCGGCATGCCGCAGCTGCAGGCGGCGGACGGCAGCGGCATCGGCGCGGGCGCCGACCTGCGTTTATTGCTGGGCAAGGATGCGGCGGCCAGCCTGCGCGCGCCGGACGTGCGCCTGGCATCGAACCTGGCGCAGTAACGGCGACATCAGCGCGGCAGCAAGCGGCGGTCGGCGGGGTCGATCAGGAAGCCCTGCAGGATATCCTGCAGCTGCGGCAGCTTCGCCACGTAGGCGGGAATGCCCAGCTGGCGCGCGCCGAAGTAATGGGCGATGATGTCGCCCTGCTGTTCCATGTTGAAGTCGGACAGGACGCCGCCCGCCTGCGCATCGTAGCGGTAGGCGCGCTGCCCGATGTAGCCGCCGCGCAGCGCCAGCAGCACGCCATGCAGCAGCACGCCGTAGCCGAGCTGGTACTGCCACACGTGCACCATTTCGTGGATGAAGAACAGCTTGCCGCTGTTGCCTTCGCGGGAAAAGTCGTCGCGGTACTGGGCCGGCATGAAATGCAGGCTGCCGCGCGGCGTCATGGCCGTGTTCTGGTCCTGCAAGCCGAACGGTAGAAAGGAGCCGCGCACGACGCGCACGCGCGCGTAATCGATGGCGCCCTGGAAGACGCTGCGGGCCATGGCGGTTTCGCCGATGGTGAGGGGGCGGCGCAGCACTCGCATAAGAAGAAGAGAAGAAAGCGCGGCAAGCGTAAAGCCTGCCGCGCCAGTACCGCTTAAGCCAATCGAAGACCGCTGGCCGCCTTGGCGATTTCCGTGATGCGGTCCCAGTTGCCGGCCGCGATCGCGTCTTTCGGCGTCAGCCACGAGCCGCCCACGCAGGCGACGTTCTTGCACGCCAGGAACTGCGACGCCGTCTCTTGCGAGATGCCGCCCGTGGGGCAGAACGTGATGTCGGGCAGCGGGCCGTAGATGGCGTTGAGCATGCCGATGCCGCCGGCAGGCACGGCCGGGAACAGTTTCAGCTGCTGGAAGCCGTTTTCACGCGCCGCCATCACTTCGCCTGGCGTCATCACGCCTGGCAGCAAGGGCAGGCCGCTGCTCTTCGCCGCCGCCACCAGGGCCGACGTCAGGCCCGGCGAAACGCCGAAGACGGCGCCCGCATCGCGTGCCTGCACGAATTCCTCGGGACGGGTCAAGGTGCCCACGCCGACGATGGCGCCCGGCACGGCCGACATGGCGCGGATCGCTTCGAGGCCGTGCCGGGTGCGCAGGGTCACTTCCAGCACGCGGATGCCGCCCGCCACCAGCGCGCGCGCCAGCGGTACGGCGTGTTCAGGATCGTCGATCGCAATCACGGGGATCACGCTCGAGGTGCGCATAATTTCCAGTAGTGTCATGGTCATCTCTTATTTCCTAGCCAAAAAGTCTTCATCGGAACCCGGCACGGTATCGCCGACATTGTCGGCGTCGTGCAAGGCGACGGTGGTGGGAATCGGCGACGGCAGGCCGAAGGTGGTGGCACCCTCTTCCGCCGCGCTGACGGTGGAACGGAACATGGAAAACAGCTCGCGGCCCATGCCGACGTGGTTCGGCGACAGGTCGGCCGTGACCAGCGCACGCGCGTGCCAGACGTCGGCCGGCACCAGCGCCTCCAGTACGCCCGTGAAGGCGTCGAGGCGGATGATGTCGCCGTCGCGCACGAGGCCCAGCGGGCCGCCGGCGAGGATTTCAGGCGAGACGTGGATGGCGGCCGGCACCTTGCCCGACGCGCCCGACATGCGGCCATCGGTGACCAGCGCCACGTGGCGGCCCGCATCCTGCAGGTTGGCCAGCGCCGGGGTCAGCGCATGCAGTTCCGGCATGCCGTTGGCGCGCGGGCCCTGGAAGCGCAGCACGGCGACGAAGTCGCGGTCCAGCGATCCCGCCTTGTAGGCGGCCATGAAGTCTTCCTGCGAATTGAAGACCAGCGCCGGCGCTTCCACCGTGCGGTGCTGCGGCTTGACGGCCGAGACCTTCATCACGGCGCGGCCCAGGTTGCCCGCCACCAGGACCATGCCGCCGTCCGGCGCGAATGGATTGCTGGCCGGGCGCAGCACGTTCTCGTCGGCGCTGGCGGCCGGCGCATCTTTCCAGAAGACCTTGCCGTCTTCGCCGAGGAACGGTTCCATGCAGTGCGCGCGCAAGCCGTGGCCGAGGATGGTGTTGACGTCTTCATGCAGCAAGCCCGCGTCCAGCAGTTCGCGGATCAGATAACCGGTGCCGCCGGCCGCGTGGAAATGGTTCACGTCGGCGTCGCCGTTCGGGTAGATGCGCGTGAGCATCGGCACGATGGCCGACAGTTCATTGAAATCGTTCCAGTCGATGACGATGCCGGCCGCCTTGGCGATAGCCACCAGGTGCAGGGTGTGGTTGGTCGAACCGCCCGTGGCCAGCAAGCCCACGACGGCGTTGACGATACATTTCTCGTCGACGATATGGCCGACCGGCAAGTAGCTGCCGCTTTGCGCCGTGATGACGGCGGCGCGCTGGGCCGCGGCCTTGGTCAGCGCATCGCGCAGCGGCGTGTTCGGCGTGATGAAGGCGGCGCCCGGCAAGTGCAGACCCATCACTTCCATCAGCATCTGGTTGCTGTTCGCGGTACCGTAGAAGGTACAGGTGCCGGCGCCGTGGTAGGCTTTCGATTCGCCTTCGAGCAAGTCTTCGCGCGTGGCCTTGCCTTGCGCATACAGCTGGCGCACCTTGGCTTTTTCCTGGTTCGACAAGCCCGACGTCATCGGGCCGGCCGGCACGAAGACGGCCGGCAAGTGGCCGAAGTGCAGCGCGCCGATCAGCAGGCCCGGCACGATCTTGTCGCATACGCCCAGGTACAGGGCCGCATCGAACATATTGTGCGACAGCGCCACGGCCGTCGACATGGCGATGGTGTCGCGCGAGAACAGCGACAGCTCCATGCCTGGCTGGCCTTGCGTCACGCCATCGCACATGGCGGGCACGCCGCCGGCGAACTGGGCGACGGCGCCCACTTCGCGCACGGCTTGCTTGATGATCTGCGGGAAGCCTTCGAAGGGCTGGTGCGCCGACAGCATGTCGTTATACGAGGACACGATGGCCACGGACGGCTTCTTGTATTCCTTCAGCGACAGCTTGTCGTTGGCGGGAAAGGCGGCAAAGCCGTGCGCCAGATTGGTGCACGACAGGGCGCCGCGCTGCACGCCCTGGATGCGGGCCGCATCCAGATGCGCCAGATAGGCGCCGCGCGATGGCCGGCTGCGCGCGATGATGCGCGCTGTTACGGATTCGACTACTGGATGCAGCGCCATATGGATTTCCTTAAAAATGAGTATTTCGTGAAATTTTACTACAAAATGGTCGCGCAGAAGCACTCTTGCCGTGGCCAATGGCGAAAATAATCCATTTTTCCACGACCTTTCAAGGCAAAACAACAGCGTGCCACGTCCACTCGTCTTGCTTGCCTATCTATTGCAGCACGGATAAAACGCTGAAAAAACGCTGAAAATGCCATGCGCCTGCACAAACTGTAGTGAAATTACGTTTTTCTGATGTATTATTCCCATACCAACGCCGGAACCGCTGTTCGCCACCACGAACGCGCCGCGCTCCTTTCAACCGAGACACGCACCCAAGCCGACCGCCATGCGCCAGCCAGCACCTACTCCTGCCATCACCGCCACCGCCAGTTTCCAGTCCCTGCAAGCGCATAGCGCCAGCCTGCGCGAAGTGCATCTGCGCCAGCTGTTCGCCGCCGACCCCGCCCGCTTTTCCAGCATGACGGTCGATGCGGCCGGCCTGCTGCTCGATTACTCGAAGAACCGGGTCGACGCCACCGCCATGGCGCTGCTGATGGACCTGGCCCGCGAGCGCGGCGTGGAAGCGCAGCGCGAAGCCATGTTTATTGGCGAGAAAATCAATCTTACCGAACATCGGGCCGTTCTGCATACCGCCTTGCGCGCGCCGCGCGGCACCAGGCTGGTGGTCGATGGCCAGGATATCGATGCCGACGTACAAGATGTATTGCAGCGAATGAAAGCGTTCACGGACAAGGTGCGCAATGGCAGCTGGCTCGGCTACACGGGCAAGCCGATCTGCGACATCGTCAACATCGGCATCGGCGGCTCGGACCTGGGCCCGAAGATGGCGTGCCTGGCGCTGCGCTCGTATGCCAACCCGGGCCTGGAAATGCACTTCGTTTCCAACGTCGACGGCCACGACATGGAAGCGACCCTGTCGAAAGTCGATCCGGAAACCACCCTGTTCATCGTGGCATCGAAAACTTTTGTTACGGCGGAAACCATGCTCAACGCCAACACGGCGCGCGCCTGGTTCCTGCTCGAAGGCGAAGAAAAGGATCTGGCGCAACACTTCGTGGCTGTCTCGACCAACACGCAAGCCATCGTCGATTTCGGCATTTCACCGGAAAACATGTTCCCGTTCTGGGATTGGGTCGGTGGCCGCTATTCCGTCTGGTCGTCGATCGGCCTGGCCGTGGCGCTGTCCGTGGGCTTCGAATACTTCAGCGATTTCCTCGCCGGCGCGCATGCGATGGACCAGCACTTCCGCCAGGCCCCACTGGAAGACAACATGCCCGTGGTGCTGGCCATGGTGGGCTTCTGGAACCGCCAGTTCCTCGATTGCGGCTCCGTTTCCATCGCGCCCTACCACCAGGACCTGAGCCGCTTTGCCGCCTATTTGCAACAGCTGGATATGGAAAGCAACGGCAAGCGCGTCACCAAGGATGGCCAGCCGGTAGATGTGCCCACCGGTCCCGTCATCTGGGGCGATTGCGGCACGAATGCCCAGCATGCGTATTTCCAGCTGCTGCACCAGGGTACGGACATCACGCCCATCGACTTCATCGCCGCCCTGCGCGCCACGCACGATTTGCCCGGCCACCACGACGCCCTGCTGGCCAACTGCTTCGCCCAGTCGGAAGCCTTCATGACGGGCAAGACGGGCGCGGAAGTACGCCTTGACCTGCAGGCGCAGGGCTTGCCGGAAAGCGAGATCGAGGCGCTGGTGCCGCACAAGACTTTCCCCGGCAACCGCCCCAGCAACACCATCTTGATGGACCAGCTGACCCCGACCACCCTGGGCGCCCTGATCGCGCTGTACGAACACAAGACCTTCGTGCAGGGCGTCTTGTGGAACGTCAACAGTTTCGACCAATGGGGCGTGGAACTGGGCAAGGTGCTGGCGAAGAAAATCCAGGCCGAACTGACGGGTGAAGCCCGTCCCGACCACCACGACAGCTCGACCAATGGCTTGATTGCCCTGGCTAAAGCAGCAAAAGCCGCATATTAAAAAGAGATAGATGAATATTTACGAAATCAAGGTAGTCAGCGACAAACCCATGCAAGTGGGCGAATGCCCGCTATGGCATGGCAAGGAAGCGGCCCTGTACTGGGTCGATATCGATGGCCGCGCCGTGCACCGGCTGCGCCCGGCCAGCGGCAAGCATGCGCAGTGGAACATGCCGACGGAACCGTCGGCGCTGGCCATCAATGCCGGAGGCGGCCTGATCGTCGCCCTGCGCAGCGGCTTCGCCCACCTGGACACGAAGACGGGCAGCCTGGCGGAAATCGCGCCGGCGCCGTTCGACATGGCCACCACGCGCTTCAACGATGGCAAGGTCGATCCGGCCGGCCGCTTCTGGGTCGGCACGATATTCGAGCCGCGCAACGCCGATGCAGCGGAAATGTTCGTGCTGGAAAAAGGACAAGTGCGCAAGGTGTGGTCGGGCGGCATGACCGTGTCGAACGGCCTGGGCTTTTCCCCTGACAAGCGCACCATGTACCACGCGGATACCACCACGCACCGCATCGACCGCTTCGATTTCGACGCGGCGACGGGTGCCATTTCCGCGCCGCAGCCGTTCCAGCGTTTTTCCACGGACAAGAAAGCGTTTGATTACGGCGGACGCCCCGATGGCGCGGCCGTCGACAGCGAAGGCAATTACTGGTCGGCCATGTTTGAAGGCGGCAAGATCTTGCGCTTCGCGCCCGATGGCCATTTGCTGGGCGAAATTACCGTGCCCGTGCGCTGCCCCACCATGGTGACGTTCGGCGGCCCCGACCTGCGCACCCTGTACATCACCAGCGCCAGCCACAACCGCTCGGCAGCAGAAATCGCCGACTACCCGTTGACGGGCCACGTACTGTCCGTGCGCGTGGACGTGGCGGGCCAGCCGGAACACCTGTATCAGGCGTAATCGTTTCAAACATGAAAAAGCGCCGGCACCTGCGAGGGTCCGGCGCTTTTTTTACGCTCACGTAGGTCGGATTAGCGGGGCAAGGCCCCGCGTAATCCGACCTACAGTTGCTTCAGCTTACCGCGCCAATACCTTGCGTATCGTCTCGGCCAATTCCGCCGCCACAAACTTGGCCACATAACCATCGGCGCCCACGCCCTTGACGTGGTCTTCGTTGGTCGAGCCCGTCAGCGACGAGTGGATCACCACGGGGATGTTGGAGAAGCGGCCATCGTTCTTGATGTTGCGCGTCAAGGTAAAACCGTCCATTTCCGGCATTTCCAGATCGGTCAGCACCAGCGCGACCTTGTCTTTCGCCGTCTTGCCTTCCGTGGCCGCCTGGGCCGAGATCGCTTGCAGGCGTTCCCACGCTTCCTTGCCCGTCTTGGTCATGATGAAGGGCACGCCCATCGCTTCGAGGCCCTTTTCGATCAGCGAGCGGGCCAGCGAGGAATCGTCGGCCGCGAGGATCACGGCGCCGGCCGGCAAGCGTACTTGCGGGCCGATGCTGTTCTCGTCCACGTCCGGGTCGCCCGACGGCAGCACGTTGCGCAGGATTTGCTCCACGTCCAGCACTTGCGCCAGGCGCGTCTTGTCCGTGTCGCCATCGAGGCGGGCGATGCTGGTGACGAGGCCGCCGCCGACGCTCGATTCGGCCGACAGCACCTGGTTCCATTCGAGGCGCACGATTTCATCGACCTCTTCCACGGCAAACGCCTGTGTCGATCGGGCGAACTCCGTCACCATCAGGATCTTCAAGCCATTGCTCTTGCAGCCGACCGCCATCGGCAAGTCGATCACGGGCACGATCTGGCCGCGGATATTGACCACGCCCAGCATGTGCGGGTGCGAGCCAGCCACCGCCGTGATGGCCGGCATTTCCATGATTTCACGGACTTTGAACACATTGATGCCGAACAGTTCGCGGCTGGTCGAGTGATCACTGGTGCCCAGCTTGAACAGGAACAGTTCGAATTTGTTATTGCCTGTCAGGCTGGTGCGTTCATCGACATCTTGCTGCATTGAATTCATTGTGTCCCCTTGAGCCGTCTTGTAAAGTTAAGTCGCCTGCCCCTGATGCTGCGGGCAGTGCGGACTGCACGTCGCATGGACGTCGGATGGCGGGTTCGGGGCATGGCCGGCGCTAACGGTGCAGTGTATATCGTACAATTTCTTACAACCAATAGTTGCTATCGATTCGAGCTTGAATTATACGGTTTTTTACTTTCCTCAAAGCTACTTTACGCTGCCAACGGCGATCCTGACAGCATTTCTTGATTTGCTTGTTGCTACAGCGCAAATGATGACGGAAGGAATCGAAAATTTCCCTGGCAACCATGGTTGCTTTGCAAAGCCGACAACAAGCACGGCGCTGCGCCAGTGCCGGCGAACGGCATATAATGGCCATGCCGATATCGCTATCGTGCATACGGGGCAAAATCGCGACGGCAGCGGAGGGAATGTAGTAAAATTTCTTGCAATTGCCTGTTCTACGTAGTAAATTTACACCACCGATTATAGTAGCGACAGACTGGCACTTCCGGTCGGCTTTCTCCCCGCTCCGGCCCTTTTACTTTTGCGACGACACTCACTTATGGCACTTACCGATTTTGACCTGGTCCTGTTTGGCGGCAGCGGCGATTTAGCAATGCGCAAGTTGTTGCCGGCAATGTATGCGCGCGACGTCGCGAACGATTTGCCGCCGACGGCGCGCATCATCTGTGTGGGCCGCCAGGACAGCGGCCAGGACGCCTTCCTGAAGATGGTGGAGACCAATTCGCGCCCCCACATCAAGGCCAGTACCCTGAACGCCACCACCTGGAGCAAGTTCTGCGCGCGCATCGTGTACGTGTCGCTCAACGCCAGCGATGCGGCCACGTACGCGCCGCTGGTCGAAGCGCTGCGCGGCGATGCCGACCTGACGCGCGTGTACTACCTGGCCACGCCGCCGCACCTGTTCGCCTTGATCTGCGACAACCTCGAAGACAACGGCCTGGTCACGCCGAATTCGCGCGTGGTGCTGGAAAAGCCGCTGGGCCGCGACCTGGCCAGCGCCAAGCAGATCAATGCCGAAGTGGGCAAGGTCTTCCAGGAATCGCAGATCTACCGTATCGACCATTACCTGGGCAAGGAAACCGTGCAGAACTTGCTGGCCCTGCGCTTCGGCAACATCCTGTTCGAACCGCTGTGGCGCCGCGAATGGATTTCCGACGTGCAGATCACCATCGCTGAAAAGCTGGGCGTGGGCAACCGCATGGGTTACTACGACACGTCGGGCGCGCTGCGCGACATGCTGCAAAACCACTTGCTGCAGTTGCTGTGCATCGTCGCCATGGAACCGCCGACCTCGATTGCGCCGGACGCCGTGCGCGATGAAAAGCTGCAAGTGTTGCGCTCGCTGAAAAAATTCACACCGACCACCCTGGCACAGAACATCGTGCGCGGCCAGTACCGCGCCGGCCACGTCGACGGCGCCACCGTGCCGAGCTACCGCGACGAGCCCGATGCGCCGGAACATTCGCGCACCGAAACCTTCGTTGCGCTGAAGGCGGAAATCGACACCTGGCGCTGGGCCGGCGTGCCGTTCTACCTGCGCACGGGCAAGCGCATGGCCGACAGCCTGGCCGAGATCGTCGTGCGCTTCAAGCAAATTCCGCATTCGATCTTCAACCAGCCCACGTCGAGCTTCCAGCCGAACTGCCTGGTGATCCGTTTGCAGCCGGACGAAGGCTTGCGCATGAACCTGATGGCAAAAACCCCGGGCGACGGCATGCGCTTGAAGCCGGCGGAACTGGAACTCGATTTCCGCGAATCGTTCAAGACCCCGCGCATGGACGCCTACGAGCGTTTGCTGCTCGACGTCCTGCGCGGCCAGCTGACCCTGTTCATGCGCGGCGACGAACTGGAAGCGGCCTGGGAATGGGTCGAGCCGATTCTCGACAACTGGGAACAGAACGACAGCGCACCGATTCCTTACACGGCCGGCACCTGGGGCCCCGCGGCCGCCAGCGCTCTGATCGGCCGCGACGGCTTGCAGTGGCGTGAAGAGGCCTTGCCGGAGGACTGAAGCCGTTAAGATTTGGCTTAACCCTGAACGGCGAAATGCTGGGGTCGGCCCCTGAGGGTCCGACCCCGGAACTTTGCTTTTGGGGTGAAAAGGACGCAAACTTACGGCATTACTGCCAGAAGATCAATCAATGCTACTCGATTCCATCCGCACCCAGCTCGATTCGCTCTCCAAGTCGGAGAAAAAGGTCGCGCTGGCCGTGCTTGACCAGCCCAACCAGACAGTCAGCCAGAACATCACGGCGCTGGCGAAAAGCGCGCAGGTGTCGGAACCGACCGTGGTGCGCTTTTGCCGCACCCTGGGCTATGACGGCTGGCATGAATTCAAGCTGAAACTGGCGCAGGGCCTGGCCCTGGCCATGCCGGGCGCGAACGAGCAGCCGGCGCAGGACGACCTGGCGGCCGACCTGGTAAATAAGATCTGCAGCCGCTCGATCAATACCCTGCTCGACCTGCGCAACAACCTGAACCCGGAAGCGATCCAGCGCGCGCTCGACATCCTGTCGCGCGCCAGCAAGATCGAATTCTATGGCCAGGGCACGTCGGGCATCGTGGCGGCCGACGCGCAGCACAAGTTCTTCCGCTCGGGTGTGCCGACGGTGGCCTACAGCGACCCGAACATCCATAGCATCGCGGCGGCCCTGCTGCGCGGCGGCGACTGCCTGGTGGCCATCTCGCAGCGCGGCAACAGCCCCGCCCTGGTCCGCTCCGTGAAACTGGCGCGCCGCGGCGGCGCCGACGTCGTCGTGCTGGCCCCATCGGGCACGCCGCTGGCCGACCTGGCCACCGTGCTGATCCCGATCGACCTGGTCTTCAACACCGACCCCTACACCCCGATTTCCGCCCGCCTGGCCTACCTGGTCGTGATCGACGTGCTGGCAGTAGGCCTGGCCCTGCAGCGCGGGCCGGAATTCCGCAAGAAGATGCAAAATGCACAAAAGGCGCTGCAGGAATTCGACATGCAATTCGATTCCTTCATCGGCTGATCCTCCATCGGCGCCAGCCTCGCTGGAGCCGCTCCTTATCCGAACATCTCCATTGGACCAGGATGTCTCTTCCTTGATCTCACATGGGGAACCGGTACCCGCGGCAGCCTTTGCATTGCAAGATCGGTCCATCATCCGTGTCTAAGAATTGGGATCCTTTGGTTTCCCATGGTGACGTATCGGATGAGTTTTGCTACCTCCTCCTGCATTGGACACAACCACTCTCACCTCGTCGTTGGGGAAAAAGTGCATATAGATATCTCCCGGCTCATCGTATTTTTCCACTTCCACCATTTTTTCTTTGACAACATCGGTATGCCCTTCAGGCATATTCCATCGCACCAGCACCATCATTCCCGGATACCATACCCGCGGGATGGATGCGCAGCAAACTTCGGCTCCCCCTGCTCCCCATCTGGCCATATTGGCTCCTCCCGCCCCATCCACCGATGCGGAATAAATATAGTTTCCCGTATGGTTCACGATACCCACCTGCGCCGTCGCGGTAGACCTTGGACCGGCTTGCTCAACCTGCCTGGCCTTGAGGGCGCAGCCGCTCAGCAGCAAGGCCGTGCCAAGATACATAATCCATTTCATAATTTTCATTTTATAAACTAACTTTTATTTAATTGATCAAGCGGCGATGGCTAAAGAAAAATCGACGGGAAACGGCGCGGAATTAGGAGTTTCACTGATCATAATATCAAGGGATATTGGCAGGTTTTCCGGAATGAAGAATAGGATGAATTTTGCTAGGCCCTCCAGAATTTGACACAACCACTCTCACCTCGTCATTCTCAAAAAAATGCATATAAATATCTCCTGGTCTATCATATTTTTCAACCTCCACCATTTTTTCTTTGACAATATGCGTATGTTCTTCCGGCATATCCCATCGCACCCGGACCATCATTCCCGGATACCACACACGAGGAATGGATGTGCAGCAAATATTGGCAAGCCCCGCCCCCCATCTGGCCATATTTCCCCCTCCCGCCCCATCAACCGATGCGGAATAAATATACTTCCCCGTATGATTGACAATACCCACCTGCGCCGTCGCGGTAGTCCTTGGACCGGCTTCATCAACCTGCCTGGCCTTGAGGGCACAGCCACTCAATAGCAAGGCAGTGCCAAGATACATAATCCATTTCATCATTTTCACCTTATAGAAAATGCTACGTCATTTCTCACTTTACCGCCACATAGGGCAATAGAACACACAGAACTCCCACGCGTCGTAGATGGTTTAAGAAAAGAATCGACGGGAAACGGCTCGGAATTAGGAGTTTCACTGATCATAATATCAAGGGATATTGGCAGGTTTTCCGGAATGAAGAATGGGATGATTCTTACTATCGCCGTCCACATTTGACACAACCACTCTCACTTCGTCATTGGAAAAAAAATGCATATAGATATCTCCGGGCCTATCATATTTTTCCACTTCCACCATTTTTTCTTTGACAACATCGGTATGCCCTTCAGGCATATTCCATCGCACCAGCACCATCATTCCCGGATACCATACCCGCGGGATGGATGCGCAGCAAACTTCGGCTCCCCCCGCTCCCCACCTGGCCATATTGGCTCCTCCCGCCCCATCAACCGATGCGGAATAAATATACTTCCCCGTATGGTTGACAATACCCACCTGCGCCGTCGCGGTAGGGCTTGGGCCGGCCTCATCAACCTGCCTGGCCTTGAGGGCGCAGCCGCTCAGCAGCAAGGCCGTGCCAAGATACATAATCCATTTCATCATTTTTCCTTTTATCAAAGTAAGCAGTCGAAGAAACAAGGCTAGGCAGCCGAGCGCGCCTGCCAGAAATCGTTGGGCAGCGTGTCGAGCTCGGACAGGTAATTCGCCCCCTGGCGCGTGCGCCGCAACAGGCTAGCCATCGCAGGATGCAAGGTAAAATCGTCGGCCAGCATCAAGGCCAGGGCGCTGAAATGCTGACGCTGGCCTGCCGCCTCGATGCCGCTGGCGCTTGCCACTAGTAAATGCCGCGCCACGCGCGCGTGGCACTCGGCTGGGGTGCCGGAATGAAACAGGTCCGGCTGCACATCATGCAGATTGGCCAGGATGGCGTCGGCTTCGGCGATATCCACCAGGGCGGCAAAGGCGGTGTCGCCGAGGGGGAATTTATCAAATTCCGCAGAGGCGGGCTTGGCCTCTGCCGTGCCCTGCCAACTGACCAACGAACCATCGCGCCGCAGCGACCACCAGCGGTAGATGGGGCTCAGCAAATGCGCAGACTGCGTTTCAGTCAAGGCTGCCAGCAGGGCCGGCAATATGCGCGTATCGGCCCAGCGCACGGGTAGCTCCATGACTTAGCTTGCCTTACACCGTCTTCGCTTGCTCCACCGCATCGGCAGATCTGTGCTGGGCCATCGCGATACCGCGCTGTTCCTTGTGCAAAACAGGCTGCATACCCGCATACTGAGCGCCCGACGGCTTGAAGCTATCCGATCCCATGTAAATCCGCCGGAAACGCAAGTAGCCACCGCCCATGAGTTTGCTCTCGCGTCCGCCCTTGTCCGGCTCGATCGCATCCATTTCATTTTCGGTGCCTTTGACCGCTTTGTATCGCAGCAATTGCTCTTTTTCAGCCTTGCTCAAATTATAGGGATTGGGTTTACCAGGGTCGGCATCCTGTCCGCTCTCCCAGTCACGGGCTCGCTCTTCCTGCGCCAAAAGCAATTCCAGCGCATACCACAAGTCGGGAATGTCTTTCCCCAGCGGTTTGAACCACGCGCGCGAGTCATGTACGAACTGTTCAAAAAAATTGCTTACTTCGGCAGGTAGCGCCGGTTTGTCCCAAAATTCGGCGATAGGTTTCCATTCGGGATTACGGGGTTGCCCTCTACTGTTGCTCGTGCGCTGGTCGATGCGCCACTTCTCAAAGCTAGCAACCTCTTCCTCCAGCTCTTTGTCCGCCATCGTGAGATCAGTAAAATCGAATTTCCCGCTTTTATAGCTTGTTGCCAGATTCTTGACATTCGGCAAATCTCCCATCTTGCCTAGCACTTTCTTGCGCCACTGTATGTACAGCATGTGCTGGAATTCCATGACCCTATGGAGCCGCAATGATGGCTCAGCTCCTTGCTGCGCATGGCAAAAGCCGATATACGCATTGAAGGTGGCTATTGTGCGCGGATCGATGCGAAAGGCCCGCTTCGTCTTTTCACTGGCCTCTTCCAGCTTCAGCGGCACCCCGGCCACGCGCGCCGCCCGGTACATCGTGGCCAACGTAATGCGCGACATCAAGTCGCCTCCGCTTGGATCTGTACCGCGCCCTTGTTCTTGCGGCAAATAGCCGCCTCCGATGTCCGAGTGAACGCCAGGAAAAACAATTTCCGTGCAATTGGCGGGAATATTGCCCAGGTGAGCAACGGAGTCCAAGGGAAAAGACCGGCGCACTTCATGCGCCGAGACCAGATGCAGGCACTTGCTTGGCCCCGGTGCCGTGGGTATTTTGAGCGACACTTCGGTGTCGGCCCAGCCACCATGTCCGTCCACCACCACGTTCAGGAGGGGTGCTGAAGCCGCCAAGCCAACCGAAGCGACGGTATCGAACAGGCCCATAAAGTCAAACGTCACCTCAATAGTGCCAAGACTCAGCTCGCGTTTGGCTCCCTTGCTAGCGGTCAGTTGCGCATCGAGCTTGCATAACCAGATAAACCAGTTGGCAAACGCGCGCGCTTCGGCCGCGCCGCGTGAAAAACCGAACATCGACACGAAAATATTGATCACCGTGCCTTTCTCTGCGTCTTTCCCCGGCGCCCCAACCGGCACAAATGGCCGCAAATTGCTGTGCAGCTTTTGCACTGCTTGCGTAAAAGCGCTCACCAGCGCCGGTGAAGGCTGCACTTTGCTGGGCAAGCTGAGCGTATTGAAGTCCTTTTTAAACGTCTTATCATCCACCAAGGGGGTATCGGTATAATATTTGTGTACATTATTGAGTGCTTCCACCAATGCCCAGATGATGCGATTCTCGCCCTTGTAGGCGAAGGCCAGGCCGCGTGCCCGGTCGCTGGTGAGGACGCTAAATCCCTCGCCCGTATCGCCAACCTCGTCGAAGCGTGTACCGACCCCGGGGACGTAGGTGCGAAAGTAACTTTTGTGATATTTTGTTTCCAGGTCCGGCCAGGCCTCGCTGCCATGCGTATCTTTACCGCCGGGAAATGCACTATACAAACGCGCCACATTGCTGTGCGAGTGAAACGGCACATCCCGCTTCATATTATTGTTGGTGCCGTCGAAGAAGAAACCGAAAAACAGATTCGCATCGCATGAGGGGGGAAAGCCTGGGTCAGGGCATTCACGAGCTTTGGCAGATTTAACAATTTCTTTCATCTCACCAATTCCGTCAAAAAAACGGTCATGATCAGACGGGTCAATTTTTTCAATGGAATAAATTTTTGACAAGAAGGCAGTCATGGATTTCCTTCCAGACTTTGGATGAGCTTTCTTTGGAATTCAATTATTTCTTGAGTCTCCTTTATGTCATCAACTGACATAACATTGACGTCACGCAACAATGTCCTTTCCAGCGTAAGTAATGTCGCTTTTTCCCTCTTCAATTTCTGCCTACGGCGCTCGTCCCGATACTCCTTCGTCGGCACCGGATACCCCTTGATTTTCCCCGGCCACTCCGGTCGGCTCGGTCCATAATGCGACACCACGGCCCCCACGCTGCCATCTTCATAGACGATCAGCCAGATATCGCCCG
The DNA here is from genome assembly GCF_059420865.1 of Janthinobacterium sp. GW821-FHT03C10. Taxonomy (NCBI): domain Bacteria; kingdom Pseudomonadati; phylum Pseudomonadota; class Betaproteobacteria; order Burkholderiales; family Oxalobacteraceae; genus Janthinobacterium; species Janthinobacterium sp. GW821-FHT03C10. The sequence continues at coordinate 218,365 of NZ_JBWKUN010000007.1, forward strand.
CCTTCCCATCCGGATACGGGGGAACACTGACCGTCGCGCGATGAAAGGTCGGGTCGGGGGACAGCTGATAGACCACCACCACCTTCAAATCCGCATGCCACTTTTCCGGCACGCTGAAACAGCATATCGATCCGCCCTGCCCGTATGGACGGATCGAATCGCCACCGCCGCCGCTGTTCGTATTGCCCGGATTTTCAACCGCGATGTAATCGACTTCGCGCGAAGAATAATTCAGCGCCTGAATGCTCGCGGCCATGGCGACACCGGGTAAACATGCGACCAGCAAGAGGCATCGCCATAATTGTTGCTTGAGTAACATCATCATGATTTCATCGCTATCCATAAAACCGGCGGATGAGTCCACCCTGCTTCAGCCGCGATGAAGTCACGCCCTATGCGAGCGCATTGATCCGCGCTGCAGAGCGCTGCTGCGCCAGGTAAATCTCTTCATCGAGTCTGGCTTGCGCAATATCCTGTGTTAAGTTTTCGCTCCACACCAATTCTTCGGGTGCATCTTTCGCCTGGATGCCGGCCGTCGGCATGCGCTGCAGCTCGTTTTCGTGCACGCTTTTCCGGAAGAAGCCGCTTTGCGGGTAATAGCCTCGGCGCAAGATATAGCCGCCACCCTCGCGCCGTGTATAGGTTTGCGTGGTGATCAGCCTGCTACGCATGTCGGCGCTGTCGGCATCCGTACGGATAGGATATGGAGTGCCATACTGCACTTCCTTGACCAGCGCTTCCTCTTCCGGCGTCAATGCTTCACCATTCTTCTGTTTCAGTTGCGCGGCTTCGGTCTTTCGGCTGAGCTCATATACGCGTTTATAAAAGCCGTCTTTAGGCGGTTTATTGGCGAACGAGGCGATCCTGGCCCGCTTGTCGTATTCCGTCACTTCGCCAGCCATATAAAAGCCGGCCAGGGAATCATGCACATAGTCGTCAAAAAAACGCATCACTTCGGGCGGCAGCGGTTTGGGGTGATCGAATATGTCGAGCGCAAATTCTTCCCATTTGTCCAAGGGCGTGTGATTTTGGGCCCGATAATATTGCCAGTGGTTGATGCGCGCAATATCCCGGGCGCTGAACGGCTGGCCCTCATCGCCGTGGCGGAAGGCTTTGCGCGCGCGCAGCGCTTCCAGATCGCCTGCCAGCAAGCGGTTGTAGGATCCCAGATCCTCCCGCTCCTGCGCGCTGGCCGCCTTGAAGCTGGCCGTGGCTTCCAGGGTCTTGACGCGCACGGCGCGCCAGCGGTAATACAGCTCCATATGCTTGCTCAGCAAGGCGCCTTGCTTGTTAAGCTCGGCGGTATATGCTTCCCATGCCTTGGCAAGCTCTTGACTGACCTGGAAATCATCTCGGTCCGTTGTCTCCAGTTCGCTGAACGGCCTCAAAGGCACGCCCTTGAGGCGCGCCTCCTTGAACATGTGCGCCAGCGGGATTTGCGACAGCAAGGCCGCTTGTCCGCCACGCCCCTTTCCCTGCTCGCCAGGACCATAGCCGCCTCCGACGTCGGAGTGCACGCCAGGAAAATACACTTCCTCGATTTTCCCTGTCAGGCGCGTGACGGGAAAATTCATGCGCTGCTCATGCGTGGCAATACAATGCAAGCCTGCCTGGACGCAGAGAGGTAGCGGTTTGAGCAATTCATTGGCCCAGGCCCAATGGCCATCGAACATCGCACCAGGCGCGATCGTGGTTTGCGCTACAGACGCCGAGCTGCCCACGGTTGCCACCGTGTCGAAGACGCCAAGAAAATCGATGCTGGCGAGAATGCCGGCAAACTTCTGCACCTTATCTTTGGGCGGCGTGAGCAAATCGGCAAACAGCTGGCAAAACGCCACCGCTTCGGCGGCGCCACGCGAAAAACCGAACACGGACAGGGTCAGCGATGGGATATGTGGTTTCGGTTGTGCCACCATCGCGGCTTTTAACTTTTCGATATGCTCGGCGAACCAGTCAGAGTGGCTCATGAAGCGCTCTCTGCCAGTTGAGGGATGCGCTACCTTTCTGTGTCCTACGTCATTATCATAAGTACGGGCAAGTTCACCAGCCTCATCTGATTCGTACAGTAACTTACCAACAAGAGTCCGATGAACTGCATTTAAAACCTGCAATAATCCCCATATAATGCGCGGCTGCCCTCCTTTGGCAAAAGCCTTCCCCTCGTCCGATTCAGTCAACTCACCTATTTCCTTAAATGGCGTTCCCACGCCAGGAATGTAATATCGGTAATAACCGGCATCCCGCTTATCAGACGGAAAAGCAGAAAATAAACGCGCCACATTACTATGACTGGCCTCATTGGCGTCTATCACAACATTATTTATAGGGGTAGGCTTCTTCGTTCTCGGATCGAGCACGCCTGTCCTAACCCCATTCCTATCGCGCTCCAGGTTATTATTGGTTCCATCAAAGAAAATTCCAACCCTTACCGGAATACTGCACGGCGAGCTATCTTTATTATCACATGCCACCTTCGCAATTTTGGATTGCTCTGGCGTCGACGGTTTAAGAAAAGAATCGACGGGAAACGGCGCGGAATTAGGAGTTTCACTGATCATGATATCAAGGGATATTGGCAGGTTTTCCGGAATGAAGAATGGGATGATTCTTACTATCGCCGTCCACATTTGACACAACCACTCTCACTTCGTCATTGGGAAAAAAATGCATATAGATATCTCCGGGCCTATCATATTTTTCCACTTCCACCATTTTTTCTTTGACAATATGCGTATGTTCTTCTGGCATATCCCATCGCACCCGGACCATCATTCCCGGATACCATACCCGCGGGATGGATGCGCAGCAAACTTCGGCTCCCCCCGCTCCCCACCTGGCCATATTGGCCCCTCCCGCCCCATCAACCGATGCGGAATAAATATACTTCCCCGTATGATTGACAATACCCACCTGCGCCGTCGCGGTAGTCCTTGGACCGGCTTCCTCAACCTGCCTGGCCTTGAGGGCGCAGCCGCTCAGCAGCAAGGCCGTGCCAAGATACATAATCCATTTCATCATTTTTCCTTTTATAAAAGTAAGCAGTCGAAGAAACAAGGCTAGGCAGCCGAGCGCGCCTGCCAGAAATCGTCGGGCAGCGTGTCGAGCTCGGACAGGTAATTCGCCCCCTGGCGCGTGCGCCGCAACAGGCTGGCCATCGCAGGATGCAAGGTAAAATCGTCGGCCAGCATCAAGGCCAGGGCGCTGAAATGCTGACGCTGGCCTGCCGCCTCAATGCCGCTGGCGCTTGCCACTAGTAAATGACGCGCCACGCGCTCGTGGCACTCGGCTGGGGTGCCGGAATGAAACAGGTCCGGCTGCACATCATGCAGATTGGCCAGGATGGCGTCGGCTTCGGCGATATCCACCAGGGAGGCAAAGGCGGTGTCGCTGAGGGGGAATTTATCAAATTCCGCAGAGGCGGGCTTGGCCTCTGCCGTGCCCTGCCAACTGACCAACGAACCATCGCGCCGCAGCGACCACCAGCGGTAGATGGGGCTCAGCAAATGCGCAGACTGCGTTTCAGTCAAGGCTGCCAGCAGGGCCGGCAATATGCGCGTATCGGCCCAGCGCACGGGCCATTCGACGGTGTCTGGCGTGATGGCAATCAAATAGGGGCGCAAATGCTGCTCCAGCTGGCCGATATCGAGCGTGCTGGCGATGATGCTGAGCATGGGCTTGCCTGCGCACAGCGAAAACAGGCGCTGCAGCCACGCAGCCTGCTCGCTGCTTGTCGATGGCGCCGCCATTAAATGCGGTGCGGCGCTCTTGAAGTTTTGCAGCGAGGTGTGCGCATACAGCGACTGGCGCCGCAGCCGGCTCGGGTAGCGCTTGGTGAAAAACTCCTCGTCGCAGGCGCCGTCGAGCAGCGCCAGCAGATACAGGGGCTGGCTGCCGTTCGCTACTGCCGCCTCCGAGCGCAAGGCCTGCAGTTGCTGCGCGATCAAGTCGGGTACTGCCGCGTCAGGAATATCGATGGCAAAGTACATCAGGATTCCTTTTCTAGGCCGCCGTGGGCGCGATAAACGGACTACCGCTACGCAACGCCGCCAGCAGACAAGCCTTACACACGCTGGCAGGCAGCGCGGGCAATGGATAAGCGAGCCGTGTCGGCCCGATAAAACTCTTCTTGCCCGCATGCACCGTAATCTTGCCCGGGCACTGGATCGTGATATTGCCACCTTCGATGGTGATATTCGCGCCGCCCGCCGTCGACAGGCGGAGGCTTTTCGCCGCCGCCCAGTCCACATGCGCGTTGGCGCTGATGACGTTGACCTCTTCGCGCGCCTGCACGTTGAGCACGTCGGCCTGCGCCTGCACGTCGATAGATTGACACGCGGCAATCATCTGCAGGCCGATATCGTTCTCGCCCGCCTTGACCACGCCGCCCAGCACGCCGATGGCCTGGCCCGCGTGCACGCGCCACTGGCCGCCACCGGTGAATTGGGTATCCTGACCGCTCATCATGGTGACGGTTTCGCCGCTGGCCAGTTGCATATCCTGCCCCGCGACAACGCCCAGTCCGGCCCTGGCGGCAATCGCGATGATGGCGTCCTTTGTGTGCGGCAGCTGTTCATGCATGCCGGAAACGCTGGCCAGCAACGTTTTCAAGGGCGCCGCCTGGTCGTCGAGTTCGCTGGCATTCGGCGCGCTGGCGCCGACATGGCTGGCGTAGGCCACCGTCTGGTGCGTGGCGGCAGCCTGGCTGAACGTTTCGCCCAGCAGCACCGCCTGTTTCATCAGCGCGACGCCGCCGGCATTGTCGCCGGCCGGATCGCGTTGCGCGGCCTCGTGCCGGAGCACATAGCTGCTCACCAGCAAGCCCGCCCTGGCGCGCAGCGCGCCATACGCATCGGTGCGCAGCTCGGCGCCGGCGCCGCGCAGGCTGCCCCGGTAGTTGTCGGCGCCATGGATCAGATGACCCAGGTTCAGTTCGCTGGCCGCATGGCTGCTTTTCAGCTGGATGCGTCCCTGCTGGTCGGTGTCGTCGAACAGCAGCTGGTTGTAGCCGGCCATGCCGCCCGCCTTGCCGAATTCCTTGCTGCGGATGCCCCATTGCGCGCTGGCATTCCGATGCGCCGCGCTGCTGCCCGCGGCGCCATGCCACAGCGGACTGTTGCCGCCCGCCACATTGCCCTGGCCCGCGATGGCGTGGTCGTGCGCCGGCTGGAACACGCCGGCGTCGTTTTGATCGCGCGCCATGCCGCCCGGGGTGGGTAACGTGCCGCCCTCACCCTGGCCGTTGTACAGCGCGCCGATGATGACAGGCCGGTCGATATCGTTTTCCAGGAATTGCACCAGCACTTCCTGGCCGATGCGCGGCAAAAACTGGCTACCCATGCCACCGCCGGCCGCGCGCTGCGCCACGCGCACCCAGCAGGTCGCGCCCGTCTCCCGCTGCCAGTGAAAGCGGATGCGCACCCGGCCCAGCCTGTCGCAGTAAATCTCATCGGCGCCGCTGGCCACGTCATTGCCGTCGGCGCCGACGACGATGGCGCTCTGGCTGCCCAGGGCCGTCGGCGTGGCATGCTGGCGCGCATCTTGGCCATCGTGCAGCGGACGCCATGGCGTGCCAGCATCGATCATTTCGATGCAGTTGGCGTAGCCGCTGGCTTGCGCCTGGGCGATCGCGGCGGCGGCATCGGGAAAGCCCGCACCCCACTGTGCCACGGTTTCTTCCAGCAATTCCGGCAGCGGGCCGAACAGTTCCGCCAGTCCTTCCAGCGCCGGCAGCGGCAGGTTGTTGACGCCGATGCTGGCCACGCGCAGCACGACATACTCGGGCGCGGCACCGTCGGCTGGCGGCAATGGTCCCTGCGTCAGGCTAAAACGCGTGCCGGCGCGCAGGGTGCGCACGGTCGAACGGGCTTGCCACAGCTGGGCGCGCGCTTCGTGGGCCTGCATCCGCAGCTGCGCGTAGCGCTGCGCCTGGGCGCCATTCGCATACCAGTACTGGCCCGGCGTATCATAGCTTTCCAGCAGCGGCGCGTTCTTGCCGCCAAGCACCATATTCGTCGGCACGCTGGCGGCGAGCGCCTGCTTGGCCTTGTAATCGTAGCTGAGCACGCTACTCAGCCCGACGTGCAGGCTGCGCCGCGCGCGCAAGGCCTGCACCGTGTCGCCCGGCTCGCCGACACGCGCGCCATGAAAACGCAGCCCGCCGCCTTGCGCGCTGCTGGCGTCCTCGGGTGTGGCGCAAGCCTGGCTGCTGTCGGCAAAGACGAGCAAGGTCTGACCGTCAAACCGCCAGGCCAGCCCCTCTTCCGTCAGCAGGCGGCGCACGAAATCATAGTCCGATTCGCGGTACTGGCAGCAATAGCTGCGTTCGCCAGCGTCCTGCATGAATGAGGCGACCTCGTCGCTCCAGCGCCACAGCGCGTGCGGCGCATACGCCGACAATACCGCGTCGACGATGGCCGTCACGCTCTTGTCTTGCCAGACGCGGCTGTTACGCGCCTGCGTCAGCAGCCACAGCCACGGCGTGATGCGCAGCCGGTAGCGCGCCAGGCCGCCATTGCTGCCCAGCATGGCGGCGGCGCTGATGTAGCCGGAAAAGGACGTGCGCGTGCCGTCGGCCAGGCTGACATGCAGGCTGGCAGGCTGGCCCAGCAGGGACGCCAGCGCGACATGGGCGCTGGTGGACAAGGCGATGATGTCGCGCGCGCCGACTTCCTGCAGCCGCTCGTCGGCGGCAAAGGCTTCGACCAGCAGGCCGCTGTCCTGGCCATCCTTGCCGATGGACAGTGCATACAGACGTGTCGCGCCGTTGAAGGCGGCCAATGCGCTAACGATATCTTGTGTCAAAAGATGCTCTTCATCTGGAGTGTGGCATCGCATATTGCTTATAAAAACAATGTGCAAATTAAACAAGTCCAGGCAATTATGCGCGAGTTCTTAAAAAAGCAAGATTCAATTGAACAAGTAATGCACAGACAAGACAATAGTGGGTCCCACCTGCGATGGATTCGGTACAATACTTCGGCAAGCCCCTTCACTCTTTCCCGTGCAGCCATGAACCAACTCGAACAACTGAAGCAATTTACTACCGTGGTGGCCGACACCGGCGACTTCCAATCGATCCAGGCCTACACGCCGCGCGACGCGACGACGAATCCGTCGCTGATCCTGAAGGCCGTGCAGAAGGATGAATACAAGCCGCTGCTGGAAAAGGCCGTGCGCGACCATCCGAACGCCTCGACCGCCGAGATCATCGACCGCCTCTTGATCGCGTTTGGCGTGGAAATCCTGCAAACCATCCCCGGCCGCGTCTCCACCGAAGTCGATGCGCGCCTGTCGTTCGACACGGAAGGCACGGTCGCCAAGGGCCGCGACCTGATCGCCCTGTATTCGAACGCCGGCATTGCCCGCGAGCGCGTGCTGATCAAGATCGCCTCCACCTGGGAAGGCATCCGCGCCGCCGCCATCCTGGAAAAGGAAGGCATCCGCTGCAACATGACCCTGCTGTTCTCGCTGGCCCAGGCCATCGCCTGCGCCGAAGCGGGCGCGCAGCTCATTTCCCCGTTCGTCGGCCGCATCTACGACTGGTACAAGAAATCGACGGGCATCGACTATGTGGGCGCGGAAGACCCGGGCGTGCAATCGGTACGCCGCATCTACAATTACTACCGCAAGTTCGGCTACAAGACCGAGGTGATGGGCGCGAGCTTCCGCAACACCTCGCAAATCCTCGAACTGGCCGGCTGCGACCTGCTCACCATCAGCCCCGACCTGCTGCAAAAGCTGGCCGACAGCGATGCGCCCGTGGAGCGCAAGCTGAGCGCCGAAGCGGCGCCATCGACCAACATCGTGCAGATGTCGCTGAACGAGGAAGCCTTCCGCTTCATGATGAATGAAGACGCGATGGCGACGGAAAAACTGGCCGAAGGCATCCGCGCCTTCTGCGTCGATTCCGGCAAGCTGAAACAGATGATCGCGGCGCTGCGTTAATTCCGGCACGCGTAAAAAAAGCGGCGTTCGTGCATTGCACGGCGCCGCTTTTTTATTTTAGTCGTCCTCATTGCCCCAAGGCGACTGACAGCACCATTGCGAGCGGCCGCAAATCACGACGCGCAGCAGGTGCCGTCAGGCGTCATCAGGAGCAGCGGAAGGTGGCCACGCCCTGGTAATTGGCGCCATTCGCCAGCTGCGCCTTGTAGGCCGCGATCAGCAGGTAGCGGCCAGCGCCGCCGTCGCCCAGCATCAGCTGCGCGCCAGTGCCGTTCGACAGGTAGCCGCCGGTGATGCTGCTCGACGCCGCCGACGCCATGCTGGTCGACGCACTCACCTTGCCCGTGCTGCCGCCGGCGCTGGCGTCGATGGCCAGTACAACCTTGGCGCCGGAGGCATCGAACGACACGCTGGCCGTGCCGCTGGCCGTGCCGAAATTGGCATCCGAGGACACGTTGGCGCCACCCGTGTAGGCAGGCGCCGTGAACGTGCCCGCATCGCAGGTCGGCGTGCCGCTGGCTGGCAGCGCAGCGAGGGCATTGTAGGCAACGTAATGGGCGCTGGCGTTATTGCCAGTCAGGCTGGTAGCGCCAAAGGCGTTGGTAAACGTCCCCTTGAACCAGCGGCCCTGCGCAAAGGCAGCGTCGCCGCTGATTTCGCGCGTCACGGCCGGATTGCCGGTGAAGACGATGCCGTTGATGTCGCTCAGCGCGCCCGACGCATCCTGCACCAGCGTGCCGGCCTTGCCGCTGCTCTGCAAGCCGATTGCGGTAAAGACAAAGCGGGCGCTGTCGCCCTTGACAAAGCGCGCGCTGACGGCGCCCGTGTTGTCGCCGGTGGCCTTTGGTACGACGGGTACGACCGGCGCCACCGGATCGGCAGGCTTGGCCGTATTCACGGCAACCGCCGTGTCGGATGGGGAAGAAGAACCGCCACCGCAAGCGGCGAGCGAAGCGGCGATCAGGGTCAGAACAAAAGCGTGATTCAGTTGCATACGATTCCAATAAAAAAGCAAGACATAAGGAATCCTTGGCACATGCCAAAAATTCAACGTCCAATATTATGCAACATTTCTCAAGAGAATGGTTGCCTTAAAGAAATTTATTAATACTAACAATGCGACCATCACGCGCATCCGTGTCGTGACGCCGCGCTGGCGGTAAAATACCTGGCTACAGGCCGCCAGCGACTACTCATGCAATCACCGATCACCATCCGCCTGGGCCGCCGCGCCCGCGCCCGCATCGCCGACCACGGCTTGCGCGCGCTTGACGTCGCCATCGTGCCTGCCGCCGCGGGCGGGCCGAAAGGCTTGATCCTGCACCAGCTCGATTGCTGGCTGTTCGGCGACTTCCTGCGGCAAGCGCCGCGCCCGCGCCAGTTCGTCGGCGCCTCGATCGGCGCCTGGCGCATGGCCGCCGCCGTGTTTCCCGATCCGGTAGCCGCGCAGCGCCGCCTGGTGCGCGAATACGTGGGCCAGCGCTATCCCGACAAGCCCGCCGCGGCGCACGTGAGCCGCACCTGCCGCGCCCTGCTCGACGCCGTCCTCGATGGCCAGGACGCGCAGCTGCTGCGGCATGCGCAGCACAGCCTGTCGGTGCTGGCCGTGCGCGGCATCGGCGCGCTGGCGCAACCGGGCAAATGGCGCGACCGGCGCGGCTTCGTGCTGGCGGCCGCCGGCAACGCCGTGGCGCGCGCGCGGCTGGCCGCCTCGCTGGAACGCGCGGTGTTCCACGCCGGGCCGGACGGCGCCAGCTGGCTGCGCTCGCGCTTCGACGCCTTTCATTCGCATTTCGTGCCGCTGGCGCAAGACAACCTGCGCGACGCGCTGCTGGCCTCCGGCTCCATTCCGCTGGTGCTCGACGCGGTCACGGACATCGCCGGCGCGCCGCCCGGGCGCTACTGGGACGGCGGCCTGGTCGACTATCATCTGCACCTGCCCTACCAGCGCGAACCGGACCTGGTGCTGTACCCGCACTTCGCCGACCATATCGTGCCGGGCTGGCTGGACAAGGCCATGCCCTGGCGCCGCGCGCGCAGCGGCGATAGCGCACTCGACAACATGATCCTCGTCTCGCCCTCGCCCGCCTTCGTGGCCAGCCTGCCCAACGGCAAATTGCCGGACCGGCGCGACTTCTCCCATTACGGCCAGGACCATGCGGCGCGCATGCGCGACTGGCGCCGCGCCATCGCGGAAAGCGAGCGCATGGCGGCCGCCTTCGCCCGCTGGGCCGAGCGGCCGGACCTGCGCCAGGCGGGCGAGCTGTAGCACGGGCGTGGCTGCAACAGGCGCAAAGGCAAGCGCGCTTTTCCCTCGCTTCTTGGTCACTTATCAGTGCATACTATGTCGCACAGGCAATCTTTAATCCCTCTGCGACAGGAGTTCCGACCATGCACGCCCTCTCCCACCTCCGTATCGGCACGCGCCTGGCTGCAGGCTTCGCGCTGGTGCTGCTGCTGTCCGTGATTTCCACCTCGTACGCGCTGTACAGCGCCCACGTGAATGCCGAAGCGACGCGGCAAATGATGGAAAAGCCGCTGGCCAAGGAACGCCTCGTATCGGACTGGTACGTGCTGATTTACTCGGCCATCGCGCGTACCTCGATGATCGCCAGGAGCACGGATGAAACGCTGTCGAACGTGTTTGCCGAGACCATCGCCGACAGCACCAAACAGGGCGGCGAACTGCTGAAGAAAATCGAGACGCTGCTCGACAGCGACGAGGAAAAGGCCATCTTCAAGGCGTCCATCGCCGAACGCGTCAAGTACCAGGATGCCAAGACCCTGGTGATGAATGCGCGCAAGGCCGGCAATGCGGCGCAGGCGGAAAGCGCCTACCGCGACAGCTTCGCGCCGGCCGCCGCCAAGTACCAGAACAACGTCAAGGCCCTGCTGTCGCAGCAGCGCCAGGCCATCGACACGACGGCGCAAGCGATCGAGGCAGCCAACGGGCGCAGCTTCACACTGCTGCTGACCTTGTGCGCGCTGGTGGTGGCGCTGGGCAGCGTCTGCGCCTGGCTGATCACGCGCTCGATCACGCAGCCGTTGAAGGCCGCCGTGAAGGTGGCCGAAACGGTGGCCGACGGCGACTTGCGCACGCATTTCGGCACGCCTGCCAGCGATGAAATCGGCGACCTGATGCGGGCGCTGCACGGCATGAACGAGGCGCTGCGCAAGGTGGTGTCGGAAGTGCAGACGGGCACCAACGCGATCGCCACGGCGTCGGGCGAAATCGCCGCCGGCAACCAGGATCTGTCGGCGCGCACGGAACAGCAGGCCAGTTCGCTGGAAGAGACGGCATCCTCGATGGAGGAACTGACCAGCACCGTGAAGCAGAATGCGGACAATGCGCGCCAGGCCAACCAGATGGCGGTGGCCGCCTCCGGCGTGGCCGAACGGGGCGGCAGCATCGTCAGCCAGGTGGTCGACACCATGGGCGCCATCGATACGGCGTCGACGAAAATCGTCGACATCATCGGCGTCATCGACGGCATCGCCTTCCAGACGAATATCCTGGCCTTGAACGCAGCCGTCGAAGCGGCGCGCGCCGGCGAGCAGGGGCGCGGCTTTGCCGTCGTCGCCACGGAAGTGCGCAGCCTGGCGCAGCGCTCGGCCGCAGCGGCGCGCGAAATCAAGACCCTGATCGGCGACTCGGTGGAACAGGTCAACAACGGCACGCGGCTGGTGCAGCAGGCCGGCAGCACCATGGGCGAAGTGGTCGACAGCGTGCGCCGCGTCACCGACATCATGGCCGAGATCACGGCCGCCAGCGCCGAGCAAAGCATGGGCATCGACCAGGTCAACCAGGCCATCGCGCAGATGGACCAGGTGACGCAGCAAAATGCGGCCCTGGTGGAAGAAGCGGCAGCGGCAGCCGAAAGCATGCAGGACCAGGCGGCGCGCCTGGCGCAGGTGGCGGCAGGCTTCCAGCTCGAGCACGTGGCCACGGCGGCGCCGGTGCGCGCCGCGCGGCCGGCCAAGGCCGCCATTGTCACCACGAAAAAACTCGCGCCACGCCCATCCCTGGCCGCAGCCGGCAAGGCCACGGCCGACAAGCCGGCGGCCCCCAAGACAGCCGGCGCCGCGGCGCACAAAACGCCATCGCACATCGCCGGCGAGCAGGACTGGGAGGAGTTTTAAGCGCGATGATCGCCGCCGCCGATACGCCCGCCGCGGGCCGCTGAAAGTATTTGACAGCGGCGGCCGGCGCGCCGATACTGGTTTCAGGTGGGACTGGCGCGCCACCGCGACATGAGACAGCCGGCGCCTCCAGGGAGAGACCATGCGCCCCTATCTTGTTTTCGCCCCTTGCTTCAAGCGCCTGGGCGCCGCCCTGCTCTGCGGCGCTTTGGCGGCCTGCAGCGTAGCACCGCCCGTCAGCCTGCCCCCCATCTTCAACGACAGCGATTTCGCGCCCGCCGCCGCCATCGACGCCAGCCAGGTCTTTGCCATCGACGAAACCATGCGCCAGTATGTGCGCACGCAAGTGCGGCGCGAAGCGCGCAACAAGAATGACCGCGCGGCCCTGTATGACGCCCTGTACGACAAGAGCAGGCTGAAACTCGAGTACGATGCGGCCATGACCCGCAATGCGCGCGAAACGTTCGCCGCGCGTCAGGGCAACTGCCTGTCGCTGGTGATCATGACGGCGGCGCTGGCACATGAAATGGGCTTGCAGGTGCGCTACCAGGAGGTGCTCGGTGAAGAAAGCTGGAGCCGCAGCGGCGACATGTATTTTGTCGCCGGACACGTCAATCTGGTACTGGGCCAGCGGCTGGACGACAAATCCGGCAGGTACGATGCCAAGGGCATGATGGTGATCGATTTCCTGCCGTCCGCGGAAATGGGCGGCTACCGCACGCGAGAACTCGACGAAGCGACCGTGCGCGCCATGTACATGAACAACCGCGCCGCCGAAACCATGAGCGAGGGCCAGCTGAACCAGGCGTACTGGTGGGCCCGGGCAGCGCTGCTGCAAGACCCCTCGTTCAGCGGCGCCTACAACACCCTGGGCGTAATCCAGTTCCGCCATGGCGACCTGGCGCAAGCGCGACGCACTTTCGCCCATGCGCTGACGCGCGCGCCGGACAACACGGTGCTGCTGTCGAACCTGGCGCAGGCGCTGGAAGCATCCGGCCTGCCCGAAGAAGCACTGCCGCTGCGCCGGCGCCTGCTGGCGCTGCAGCCGCAGCCGCCCTTCCACTACTTCAACCTGGGCAAGGCGGCCATGCAGCGCAACGATTACGTCCAGGCGATACAGCTGTTTTCACGCGAAATCGCGCGCGACCCGTACTACCACGAATTCCACTTCTGGCTGGCGCAAGCCTATGCGCGCCTGGGCCAGATGGAGCAGGCCGGCAAGCAGCTGGAACTGGCGATGAACAACAGCACCACGCGCGGCGACCATACTCTGTATGCGGCCAAGCTGCAGCGCCTGCGCGCCGTCACCACGCATTAATCTTCCAGGAACATCTGCTGCAGGTCGTTCAGGAAGCACAATCCCCGTTCCGTCGGACGGATGAGCTGGTGGTCGCGGTACAGCAAGCCTTTCGCTTCGGCCGCATTCAGCGGCTGCTCGATGGCATTGAGGGCCAGGCCCGTGCGCTCGGCGAACAGGTTCGGCGCAAAGCCCTGCGTCAGGCGCAAGGTATTGAGCATGAACTCAAAGCCCATTTCCTCGCGCGCCAATTCACGCTCTTCCTGCACCGGATTACCGGCCAGTACCGCGTCCATGTAGGCGCGCGGCTGCTTGTAGCGGGCCTGGCGCAGCACGCGGTGCGGGAACGAAATCTTCGAGTGCGCGCCCGCGCCGATGCCGAGATAATCGCCAAATTCCCAGTAATTGCGGTTGTGGCGTGCCTGGCGGCCCGGCTGCGCATACGCCGACACTTCGTAGCGGCCGTAGCCCGCCTGCGCGGCGCGCGCGGCCACCATATCGGCGATATCGGCGCTCTCGTCGTCGTCCGGCAGCACGGGCGGATACTTGGCGAACAGGGTGTTCGGTTCCAGCGTCAGGTGGTACAGCGACAGGTGCGGCGGCGCGAACGACAGCGCCGTTTCCAGGTCCTGCCGCGCCTCGTCCAGCGTTTGCGTGGGCAGCGCGTACATCAGGTCGAGGTTGAAATTGTCGAAGTTGGCGTGCGCGATCTCCACCGCGCGGCGCGCCTCGCTGTCGTCATGGATGCGCCCCAGCGCCTGCAGGTGGCGGCCATTGAAGCTCTGGATGCCGATCGACAGGCGGTTGATGCCGCTAGCCCGGTAAGACTTGAATTTTTCCGCCTCGAAGGTGCCCGGATTGGCTTCCATGGTGATTTCGCAATCGGGCTCCAATGGCAGCAGGGTGCGCACGTCCGACATCAGCCGGTCCAGGCCCGCCGCCGACATCAGGCTGGGCGTGCCGCCGCCGATGAAAATCGTGTGGATCTTGCGGCCCCAGATCAGCGGCAGCGCCATTTCCAGGTCCAGCCGCAGGGCCGCCAGGTATTCGGCTTCCGGCAAGTCGCCGCGCACCTCGTGCGAATTGAAGTCGCAATACGGGCACTTTTTCACGCACCACGGGAAATGGATGTACAGCGACAGCGGCGGCAGCGCCGTCAGGTTCAGCGCGCCCGGCTGCAGGTACTTCAGGGCCGCCCCGGCCGCGCCGGAAAGGCCTTCCTGCGGCGCGGGGGCGGCTCCGGGCCTGGCTGCGGACTTGGCAACGGCGCCCACCAGTTTGATCGGGATCATCGCAGCTTTTCCACCAGCGCGCGCAGGGCCTGGCCGCGGTGCGACAGCGCGTTCTTTTCATCGGACGTCAGTTCGGCCGCGCACTTGCCCAGCGCGGGAATGAAGAAATGCGGATCGTAGCCGAAGCCGCCATTGCCGCGTGGCGTGGCGATCATCTCGCCGTTCCAGCGACCGTCGGCGATCACGGGCTGCGGGTCGTCCGCATGGCGCACATACACCAGCACGCAGTAGTAATACGCGGACTTGTCGGCATGCGCCTCGAGGTCGGCGATCAGCCTGGCGCTGTTGGCTGCGTCCGATTTCGGCTCGCCCGCATAGCGGGCCGAGTACACGCCCGGCGCGCCGCCCAGCGCATTGACGCACACGCCGGAATCGTCGGCCAGCGCCGGCAAGCCCGTCAGGCGCGACGCGTGGCGCGCCTTTTGCAGGGCGTTTTCAACGAAGGTGTGGAACGGTTCCTCGCTTTCCGGTACGTCGTACTCGCCCTGGGCGTGGACGGAAAAACCGATGGTCGAGAGCAGCTCGTTGAATTCCTTGAGCTTGCCGGCGTTGTTGGAGGCGAGGATGAGGCGTTGGGTCATGTCAGTAGTCCGGTTGAAGTGCCGACATTGTAAACCTTTTGCGCTCCCCTCACCTTCGCCCGCCGCCGCGCTCAACGGCGGCAGGTGTGGGCTTTTTGCCCGGCGCGGCGGGCAATGACATGTAAATCCAGGTAAAGATTACATGCCGAGAGCTTGCTTTTGCAGGGCGATCAGGTCGGCGATGCCGCCCTGCGCCAGGTCCAGCAGGCGGTTCATGCCGGCGCGGTCGAACGCCGCGCCTTCGGCCGTGCCCTGCACTTCGATGAAGTGGCCCGCTTCCGTCATCACCACGTTCATGTCCGTGTCGCAGCCGGAGTCTTCGACGTAGTCCAGGTCCAGCACCGGCATGCCCTGGTAGACGCCCACCGAGATGGCGGCGACGAAGCTTTTCACGGGGATGGCGGCGATCGCGCCGCGTGCCTGCAGCTGGGAAAACGCGTCATACGCGGCCACCATGGCGCCCGTGATCGAGGCCGTGCGCGTGCCGCCGTCGGCCTGGATCACGTCGCAATCGAGGTGCAGGGTGCGTTCGCCGAACGCCTGCAGATCGAAGGCGGCGCGCAGCGAGCGGCCGATCAGGCGCTGGATTTCCTGCGTGCGGCCCGACTGCTTGCCGCGCGCCGCTTCGCGGTCCATGCGCGTATGCGTCGAGCGCGGCAGCATGCCGTACTCGGCCGTCAACCAGCCCTGGCCCTTGCCCTTCAGGAAACCCGGCACCTTGTCTTCGATGCTGGCGGTGCAGATGACCTTGGTGTCGCCGCACTCGATCAGCACCGAGCCTTCGGCATGCTTGGTGTACTGGCGGGTGATGCGGATGGCGCGCAGCGCGTCGACGGCGCGGCCGCTCGGGCGGGATTCGAATGTCATGGGGATGTCCTGTGTGATTGGGGTTGCGGCAGCGATTCTACCACCGTGCGCCCGTCTATTTGCAGTCATGCAACAGCGCCGGGCCCAATGGCGGGCGGTGCACACATGATCCCTACAATCCTGCCCCGCCAAACACAATTTTCTTTACAATGCCGTAAAACGCACACTATTCAGCAATTTTCAGGCCATCGGGCACTTCGGTCCTGTTTTGCGGCGCGGGCGGTATTGCCTGCGCTGGCTGATTAAGTGTATAAGTGACTGTATACAAGATCAAATCGGGGAATCCTTTGAGCATTTCAAGCATGACAGGCTACGCGGTTGCCACCAGCGAAGGTGCTGCAGGCACACTGACAATTGAAATCAAGAGCGTCAACTCACGCTTTCTCGACCTGCAATTCCGGATCAACGACGATCTGCGGGCCCTGGAGCCTGACTTGCGCGCTGCCGTCATGTCCGCCATCACGCGCGGCAAAGTCGAGGTACGCCTGAGCTTTGGCCGCAAGGCCGCCACAAACGGCACGCAGGCGCTGAACGTGCCCCTGCTGGCGGAACTGGCGCGCCTGCAAAACGAAGTGGGCCAGCATTTTGTCTCCGCCCCCGTCATGACGGTGGCTGAACTGCTGCGCTGGCCTGGCGTCATCGAAGAAGCGCAAGTGGGACAGGAGTCGCTGCAGGCGGACGTGGGCGCGCTGACCAAGCGCACCGTGGCCGCCTTCGTCGACAGCCGCAAGCGCGAAGGCGCGGCGCTCGAAGCGGTGCTGGTGTCGCGCATTGAGGCGATGGAAGCCATCGTCAAGCGCATCACCCCCTTGATTCCGCAAGTGGTGGCGGCCTTCCAGCAAAAAGCCATCGAGCGCATGCAGGATGCGCTGGGCCTGGCCAGCCAGGGCTCGAATTCGGCCCTGTCGCGCCAGGACGCCATGGAACGCATCCGCCAGGAAGTGATCCTGTACGGCATCCGCATCGACGTATCGGAGGAACTGGCGCGCCTGTCGGCCCACCTGGGCGAAACGCGCCACATCCTCGCCAAGGGCGGCCAAGTGGGCAAGCGCCTCGACTTCATGATGCAGGAACTCAACCGTGAAGCCAATACCTTGGGCGCCAAGGCCTCCGTCAAGGAGCTGGCCGATGCCTCGATGGACTTGAAGCTGCTGATTGAGCAGATGCGCGAACAGGTGCAGAACCTGGAGTAAGCGCTCCGATCTCAGGCCAGGCGCGTTGCGGCGCGCCCCCTGTCGCTGGCGGCGATGACGACGCAGGCGACAAACAGCACGATGCTGTATTCGACGCCGCCGGCGCCATGCTCGCCCACGAACCAGCCCTTGGCCGCATGTACGATGACGATGCCGCCGATGCAGATCAGCATCAGTCCGGCCGCCGCCCAGCGCATGTATTTGCCGGCGATGAGCAAACTGCCGCAAACGATCTCGACGGCGGTAATCGCCCACACCACGGCCAGGCCATAGATAAATCCCTTGTCTTCCAGGAAACCGGCAAAACGGGGAATGGTGCCGTTGGCGATGCGCGTGACGGCGTGCGCCATGAACATCACGGCGATGGCCACGCGCAGCAACAGCATGGCCTGGGCAACACTGAGGAACGGGAAATTTTTCATGCGCGCATCCTGTCGATAAAATAGTTATCAAGAAAAAAGCATTCCAAATTAAATAACTATTTCCTCAAGATAACAAGCAAAATATGCGCAGGCGCGGCGGCCAGGCGCATCGCGGGGCTGGCTCGCCGCCTTGCCTCTTGGTAAAATACCGAATTGGGCGGCGCCCATGCAAGCGCACACGCCGCCATCACACGCATATGGAAAGATCCGCATGAGCCACCCTACCGCCTTCTCCGGCAGCCTGTTCGTGGTCGCCGCGCCATCGGGCGCCGGCAAATCGACACTGGTCAATGCATTGCTGGCGCAAGAGCCCGGCATCAAATTGTCGATCTCGACCACCACCCGCGCGCCACGCCCGGGCGAGCAGCACGGCCGCGAGTACTATTTCACGACGGCGGAAGACTTTGTCGCGCGCGCCGACCAGGGCGAATTCCTGGAATGGGCGGAAGTGCATGGCAATTACTACGGCACCTCGCGCATCATGGTGGAACAGCAAATGGCCGCCGGCACCGATATCCTGCTGGAAATCGACTGGCAGGGCGCGCGCCAGGTGCGCAAGCAATTCCCCCGCGCGGCCGGCATTTTCATCCTGCCGCCATCGATCGACGCACTGGAAGAACGCCTGAACAAGCGCGGCCAGGACGAGCCGCACGTGATCACGCGCCGCCTGCTGGCGGCCGGCGGCGAAATCGCACACGCTCCCGAGTTCGAGTATGTTATTATCAATGAAGAGTTTACGGTCGCTTTGTCCGAACTGAGCGCGATCGTGAGAGCGGCCCGTTGCCGGTTTGCGCAACAAGCGGCCCGCAACGCATCGCTATTCGCCCAGCTGGGCCTGCACGCAGAGTAAAAACGCTGCAACGGCACGCCAGTTCACACAGCACCACGCAAAAATTTTAGGAGTTACTATGGCCCGTATCACAATCGAAGATTGCCTGAAGCAGATCCCTAACCGTTTCCAGCTGACCCTGGCTGCGACCTATCGCGCACGTCAGTTGCTGCAAGGCCACACCCCCAAGGTGGAAGCCAAGGACAAGCCTACCGTCGTCGCACTGCGCGAAATCGCTGCCGGTAAAGTCGGCATCGAAATGCTGAAAAAGGTCCCGATGTAAGTGGGAACCCGCGTGCCGGAACAGTGCTGACCCCTGGTTCTACCGTATCCTTTATTCACACTGTGAAGCAACGCGACGTTTTATGAGTCTGACCCCAGCCGACACGACTTCCGCAGCACTGCCGCCCTTGGCCCCGCGCCAGGCGGCAAAATCGCAGGGCGCTTCCGCGCCCGGTGTCGGCACGTCCGGCGGCAACACCCCCGCAGTACCGCCAGCGCCCGCCCTCGGCGTGGCCTCCGTCAGCCACCTGGCCGACAAGCTGGCCGAATACCTGTCTCCCGCCGACCTGAAAAAAGTCAAGGAAGCCTACCGCTTCTCCGACGAAATGCACCTGGGCCAGATGCGCCGCTCGGGCGAGCCGTATATCTCGCACCCGATCGCCGTCGCCGAAATCTGCTCCGACTGGAAGCTCGACGCGCAAGCCATCATGGCCGCCCTGCTGCACGACGTGATGGAAGACCAGGACGTCAAGAAGGAAGAATTGATCGAGCGCTTCGGCGCTCCGGTAGCGCACCTGGTCGACGGCCTGTCGAAACTGGAAAAGATCGAATTCCAGAGCCAGATCGAAGCGCAGGCGGAAAACTTCCGCAAGATGCTGCTGGCCATGGCGTCCGACGTGCGCGTGATCCTGATCAAGCTGGCCGACCGCCTGCACAATATGCGCACCCTGGATTTCATGACGGCGGCGAAAAAACGCCGCATCGCCAGCGAGACCATGGAAGTGTACGTGCCGATCGCGCACCGCCTCGGCCTGAACAACATCTACCACGAACTGCAGGACCTGTCGTTCTCGCACCTGTACCCGATGCGCTACCGCACCCTGGCGAAAGCCGTCAAGGCGGCGCGCGGCAACCGGCGCGAAGTGGTCAACAAGATCATGGAAGCAGTGAAAAGCACCTTGTCCATGGCCGAACTCGAGGCCGACGTCACGGGCCGCGAAAAGACCCTGTACGACATCTATAAAAAGATGCGCAGCAAGCATTTGTCGTTCTCGCAAGTGCTGGACGTGTACGGTTTCCGCGTGGTGGTGGGCAGCTTTGCCGACTGTTACGTGACCCTGGGCACCCTGCACAGCCTGTACAAGCCCATGCCGGGCAAGTTCAAGGATTACATCGCGATCCGCAAGCTGAACGGCTACCAGTCGCTGCACACGACCGTCATCGGCCCGTACGGCACGCCCGTGGAATTCCAGATCCGCACGCAGGAAATGCACCGCACGGCCGAATCGGGCGTGGCGGCGCACTGGCTGTACAAGAGCGGCGAATCGAACCCGTCCGACCTGCAGCAGCGCACCCATGCGTGGCTGCAATCGCTGCTCGACATCCAGCAGCAGACGGGCGACTCGGCCGAATTCCTCGAACACGTCAAGGTCGACCTGTTCCCCGATTCCGTCTACGTGTTTACGCCGAAGTCGAAGATCATCGCCCTGCCGCGCGGCGCCACGGCCATCGACTTTGCCTATTCGATCCACACGGGCATCGGCGACCAGACCGTGGCCGTGAAAATCAACAACGAAACCTCGCCCTTGCGCACCGAACTGCACAATGGCGACATCGTCGAGATCATCACCGATTCCTCGTCGCGCCCCAGCCCGACCTGGCTGTCGTTCGTGCGCACCGGCAAGGCCCGTTCGGCCATCCGCCACCATCTGCGCACGATCAACCTGCCCGAATCGATCGCCCTGGGCCAGCAATTGCTGTCGCAGGCGCTGCACACCCTGAACATCGACGCCGACCTGCAAGCGCCATTGGTCGAACGCCTGCTCAACGAATCGAGCGCCAATTCCATGGACGAGCTGTACGCGGACATCGGCATCGGCAAGCGCATGGCCACGCTGGTGGCGCGCCACATCTTCGGCTTGATCGGCGGCGAAGCGGCCAGCATGCCGGTGGAACACAACAGCGGCAGCGAACTGGACCCCGTCACCATCTGCGGCAGCGAAGGCGTCTCGGTGCAGCTGGCGCCCTGCTGCCTGCCGATTCCCGGCGACCAGATCATCGGCCAGCTGCGCCGCGACCAGGGCTTGCTCGTGCACACGAGCGACTGCTCGCAAGCGAAACGCCAGCGCGCCAAGGAACCGGACCGCTGGATCGCCGTGCGCTGGGGAACCGAACTGAACCGCCGCTTCGATTGCCGCATCAAGGTCTTGATCAACAGCGAACGGGGCATTTTGGCCAGAGTCGCCGCTGAAATCGGCGAGTCCGACGCCAACATCATCTATGTGGGCATGGACGAAGACAAGGACAACGTGCTCGACCAGTTGCGCTTCACCGTGCAAGTCAAGGACAGGGTCCACCTGGCCGCGCTGCTGCGCAATGTGCGCCGGGTGGCTGGCGTGAACCGTATCTTGCGCGAACGTAACTAAAACCCAGAACGAAGACTGGGGTCGGACCCTGAGGGTCCGACCCCGGCCCTTATGCTTTGCGGGTTTGCAGTTCTTTCACGAATTCGACACTCCCTACCACTGTATTGCCACGACTGGCGACACGCAACGCCTGGAAAGCCATTTCCTCATCAGCATGAAATAAGGCAGCATAGGCCTGCTGCCGCTCCCCTCTGTTTCTGCCCATGCTTAAATAGAGCGGATGTGGGTGTATCAAGACATTCTCGCGCCCCTCCGCATTGCACCGATAACTGGACCAGCGGTAATGTCCCGGATAGCGCACCATGCCGGCTCGCACGGGATTGAGTTCGATATAGCGCTGGCATACCAGCAAATAGGTTTCATCCTGCACGACACAAGACTTGTAGCGCCCGTCCCATAGCGGCCCGGTACGATGGTGGCGCCAGTTGATGTAGTGTGCGTACTCTTGCCCCAAGGCCTTCATCATGCGCGAAACTGCCAGAACACTACCTGCGGAGAGCAGCAAATGCACATGGTTTGCCATCAGGACATAGGCATGCAGGAGACAGCTTTGCGCATGTGAGTGCCGCTGCAGTTGCTGCAAATACCAAAGAAAATCAGCCGGTTCAAAAAAGCAGATTTGCCTGTCCGCCCCACGTTGCACCACATGCAAGGGCATTCCATGCATAAACAAACGCTGGACGCGGGCCATGATCGCTCTCCCGTAAAGGAAAATTCCAGCGTGACAGGCTTACCAAGACTAAGTCTGCGTCACCGCAAGCTTACCCCTCCCCCGGCGCCGGATACGTCACTTCCAGCAATTCCAGCTCCTGCTCGCCCTGCGGCGTATTGAGGGTGATCACGTCGCCCTCGCGCGCCTTGGTGATGGTGCGGGCCATGGGCGAGATCCAGCTGATCTTGCCGTTCAGGGGGTCGAATTCGTCGATGCCGACGATGGTGATGGTATGCGTTTCGCCGTCGCTGGTGCGGTAGGTAACCGTGGCGCCGAAGAATACCTGGTCGTTGCCATGGTGCACGCTGGGATCGACGATGGCGGCCAGGTCCATGCGCTTCGTGAGGAAGCGGATGCGGCGGTCGATTTCGCGCAGCCGGCGCTTGCCGTAGATATAGTCGCCATTTTCCGAGCGGTCGCCATTCGACGCCGCCCAATGGACGATGCGCACCACTTCCGGACGGTCGACGTCGATCAGTTGCAGCAGCTCTTCCCTGATGCGCTGGTAGCCGGCCGGCGTGATGTAGTTCTTGGCACCGGCGGGAATGGCCAGCGCCAGCGCCGCCGCCTCTTCATCGTCGTCGTTGTCGGATTCTTTTACAAAGGCTTTATTCATCCGCCTATTGTAGCCCCGTCAAGGACTGCCGGACACACCGATTTATCGTATCATCGAGGCCATGGCAACCATACCGGGGCGCCACACGGAGACGGATGAAAAAATTCTACAGAGTCAGGCGCTGGCTGTTCGCGCCGCTGGTCTACCTGGCCGCCATCTGCCTGCTGATCGAGGAATGGCTGTGGGCGACGGGCGCGCGCATCATGCAGGTGGTGTCGCAGTTTCCGCCCCTGCATGCGCTGGAAGCGTGGATCAAGCGCCTGCCGCCGTACTGGGCGCTGGCCATCTTCGTGCTGCCGGCCGTGCTGCTGTTTCCCGTCAAGCTGCTGGCCCTGCTGGCGATCGCGCGCGGCCATGCGTTTTCCGGCATCGGCGTGATCGTCATCGCCAAGCTGGGCGGTGCGGCCGCCGTCGCCCGCCTGTATTCGCTGACGCGCCCTACCCTGCTCAGTTTGCCGTGGTTCGCCCGCTGGCACGGTTTGTTTATGGAAACCAAGGACCGCTGGATCGCCCGCCTGCGCGCCACGCGCCCGTGGCGCCGCGTTAGCCGCCTGTCGGCCGCGCTGGGCCGCGCCCGCCGCGCCTGGTGGCAGCGCTTGCGCAAGGGCACGCCCGGACGCCATAATTCCCGCCCAGCCAGGGTGCTGCGCCGCTTTGCCGCCTTCTGGCGCGCCCGCCGCTGATGAAGAAAGGCCACTCCATGCACGACACGCCCCGGCTGGCCGCCGCCCTGCGCGCGGCGGCGCCGGAAATCTACCTGTACGACGCGGCCAGCTTGCAATTGCTGGACGCCAACGATGCCGCCTGCGACAACTTGCAGTATGCGCGCAAGGAATTGCTGGCGATGACGCCCTTCACCCTGGCGCCGCAGCTCGAGGCGCAGCAGCTGGCCGCCGTGCTGGCCGCCCTGGACGACAGCATCGGCGCGCAAGCCCGGCTGCACGTGCAGCAACGGCGCCGCGATGGCAGCCTGTATTCGCTCAGCCTGCACCTGTCGCGCACCCAGCGCCAGGGGCGCGCCCTGCTGCTCGCCGAGGGCGAAGACTTGCGCACGCCGCAGGCAACGGCCGCCGCCCTGGCCCAGGTGCAGTCGCGCTTCAATGCCATCGTGTCGAATACGCCGGGCCTCGTGTACCAGTTCTGCCTGCATGCGGATGGACGGGCGTCCTTTGCCTACCTGAGCGACGGCTGCCAGGCCCTGCTGGGCCTGAGTCCGGCACAGCTGCACGCGCGCCCGGAACTGTTCTACCAGTTGATCCTGGCCGACGACCGCGCCTCGTATCTGGAATCGATGCAGGCCTCAAAAAACGCCTTGTGGAGCTGGAACTGGGAAGGCCGCATCTGGATCGATGCCTGGAAGGACGTCAAATGGATCAATCTGCGCTCGACGCCGCGCGCGCTGGCCGGCGGCACGGTGCAGTGGGAAGGCATCATGACGAATATCACGGAAAGCCGGCTGGAACAGATCGAAGTGCGCCAGTCGCGCGCACGCCTGGCCGAGCTGACGGCGCATATCGACAAGGTCAAGGAACACGAACGCACGCGCCTGGCGCGCGAACTGCACGATGACCTGGGCGGCAATTTGACGGCGATCAAGATGGCGCTGGCCATGCTGGCGCGCCGCCTGCCGCCGGACGACCCGCTGCTGCAGGAAAAGGCCGACTATGTCGATGCCCTGGTCGACCGCAGCATCGACGCCGTGCACCGCATTTCGCTGGACTTGCGCCCGTCCATGCTGGACCTGGGCCTGGTCGCCGCGCTGGACTGGCAAGTCAAGGAATTCGCGCGCCAGGCCGGCATCGAGTGCCAGTTCATTTCCAACCGCCAACATATCGAACTGGAACTGGACCAGGCGACCAGCCTGTTCCGCATCGCCCAGGAGGCGCTGACGAATATCGCCAAGCATGCGCAGGCGAGCAAGGTCAGCGTGCGCCTGGCACGGCAGCGCCAACACATCAGCCTGTCGATCGCCGACAATGGCGTCGGCATGCGCCTGTCCGACCGCGCCAAGCCGCAGTCGTTCGGCATCCGCGGCATGGCCGAACGGGCCAGCGCGCTGGGCGGCAGCCTGAGCCTGATGGACGGGCCGGACGGCGGCACCATCCTGAGCATAAAAATCCGGCTGACCACGCCGCGAGAGGCGATAATAGCGGCTGCAGCCAGCGCACCAGCGCAAAGCGGATCGCCATAAGGCCACAGGGCCGCCGCAGGGCGCAGGGATTCAGATAGGAAACAACGCAGTCATGAAAGAAAAAGCCACCATCCGGGTATTCATCGCCGACGATCACGCGATCGTGCGCGAAGGCTTGAAGCAAATCCTCGCCGACACGAAGGACATCATCGTGGCCGGCGAGGCTGAAAATGGCCACGACGCCATCAAACTGTTCCGCGGCTCGAAATGCCAGGTGTTGCTGCTCGACATCTCCCTGCCCGACCGCAGCGGCATCGAGGTACTCAAGCAGATCAAGAAGGAAAAGCCGGAACTGGCCGTGCTCATGCTCTCCATGCACCGCGAAGACCAGTACGCCATCCGCTCGCTCAAGGCGGGTGCGGCCGGCTACCTGACGAAACAGAGCGCGCCGCGCGAACTGGTCACGGCCATCCGCCAGGTAGCGCAGGGATTGAAATACATCAGCGCCTCGCTGGCGCAGGAACTGGCCAACACGGTGGGTGAAGACCACGAAACGGCCTTGCACGACACCTTGTCGGACCGCGAATACCAGACCCTGGTCATGATTGCCTCGGGCAAGGCGGTGGGCGCCATCGCCGAAGAGCTCAAATTGTCCGTGAAAACCGTCAGCGAATACCGCGCCCGTTTACTCGTCAAGATGAAACTCAAGAACAGCGCCGAACTGACGCATTACGCCATCCGCAACCAGCTGGTGGATTGACGGCAAAGCGGCATGCCCGCTGGCATCGGGCGAATTGACAGGACTTCTCCTTGCTTCTCGCACAATAAGTTCTTTGCCAACTCGCATATCATGAGGATAATGAGAAATATCTGAAAAGGCTGTGCCTACATGTCCAGTAAATTGCCATCTTCACCAGCAGGCGCTCCCGCTGGCGCCACGAATACCGCCGCCGCGGCGATGAACCCGGCCGATATCGCCCGCGAAGCGTTTCGCCGCCTGGCCACGCGCCGCATCGCCCCCACGCCGAGCGCCTACCGCGACATCTACAATGAAATCGCGGGCATCAGCGAAGCGGCCGAGACGCCGGCTACGCCGGGAGCCGTGCTGGCCGCCAGCGCACCCACGGAGAGCGGTGCGGAAAACGTCCTCACGCAATTCGCCGCCAAGATGAGCGAATCGGCGGGCGAACTGGGCGACTTTGGCAAGCGTTTTCAGCGCGCCCTGAAAGCGCGCGACTGGGATGGCTATGCACGTACCCTGGCGCAACTGGCCGAGAAACAGGTCAAGAAAAGCGGCGGCATCGAATTGCCGCCCCTGCCGGACGGCGAACAGACGCGCACCCTGCGTGAATTGCTCAGCCGCACCCTGGGTTTTGCCGTCGCCACCTTGCTGACGGGCACGCCCGCGCTCGTGGAAGAGGCAGAGTCCTTGGGCGCGGCCATCAAGCAGGCGCATACGGAAGAAGCGCTGAACGAAGCGGCCCTGCGCCTGAAGCAGCTGTGCTACCAGATCGAACTGAAAAGCGGCGATACGGCCGAGCAGCAGGAATTGCTGCTGCGCCTGTTCAAATTACTGCTGGACAACGTCAGCCAGCTGCTCGACGACGACAGCTGGCTGCGCGGCCAGGTCGACGCCGTGCAAAACCTGATCGCCGGTCCGCTCGACCAGCGCGCGCTGGAAGACGCCACGCGCAGCCTGAAGGAAGTCATCTACAAGCAGAGCCAGCTCAAGCACAGCCTGTCCGACGTCAAGCTGACGGTCAAGAACATGATGATGACCTTCATCGACCGCCTGGGGCAAGTGGCGGCCAGCACGGGCGACTTCCATGAAAAGATCGGCGGCTATTCGGAAAAGATCAGCCAGGCGGAAAATATCAGCGAACTGAACAGCGTTCTCGACGAAGTCTTGCGCGAAACGCGCATGGTGCAGAACGAAGCCTTGCGCGCGCGCGACAAGATGGTGCTGGCGCGCCAGGAAGTGCAGGACGCGGAACAGCGCATCCACACGCTGGAAGCCAAGCTCCAGCATATGAGCGAGCTGGTGCGGGAAGACCAGCTGACGGGCAGCCTGAACCGCCGTGGCCTGGACGACGTGTTCGAGCGCGAGACGGCCCGCTCGGACCGCCGCGGCACGCCGCTGTGCATCGCCATGCTGGACCTGGACGACTTCAAGCGCCTGAACGACACCTATGGCCACCTGGCCGGCGACGCCGCGCTGAAACACCTGGTGAAGATCGTCAAGGAAACCCTGCGCTCGATGGACGTCATCGCCCGCTTCGGCGGCGAGGAATTCCTCATCCTGCTGCCGGAAACCACGGTCGAGGCTGCCTCGTCGACGATGACGCGTTTGCAACGCGAGCTGACCAGGCATTTCTTCTTGCACGACAACGAAAAAGTCTTGATCACCTTCTCCGCCGGCGTGGCCCTGCGCCTGCCCAACGAAGACCAGGCCGAACTTGTCAAGCGCGCCGACCGCGCCATGTACCAGGCCAAGCAGACGGGCAAGAACCGGGTGGTGGTGGCCGACTGAGTTCCTGCAGTGCGGAGCAATGCACTGCATCTCAATCACATTGTTTCGAACACTATCGATAAAACTTATTCGGCCAATTACCAAAAAATTAACCGAAATCGTTTTAATGACTCAATTGCCAATATAAGATAGCAATCCCATTTGTTATGGGAAGAGATTACACACGGCAGTATAATTGCAATTATATCAACATTTTTATTAAATCAACCAATTTAGGGCATGTCATATGAAAAGAGATTTACTTAAGTGCATTAATGATAAAGCATCAAATAAGGTACTCGCACTCGCAATCTGTATGGCTGCAATCATGCCAGCGTCCTCCCAGGCTGCGGTCAAAGAAATTTCCATTTCAAGCAGCACGCATCTATCAACTTTTTACAACAACGGCACCACAAATACCTTCGATAATGGTGGCGTAGGGGCTGTCTTTGGCGGTGGATATACCCGCCTGTATGAGAAATTCATCTTACCCGCCTACGACCCCTCCCTCACCCTGACATCAGGGCTGTTATGGACACCGACGACTGGCCGTAGCATGGAGGTGTATCTTACCGATGGTAATTGGGTATCCTTTAATTATTACACCGCTCCAAAAGCCATCGGAGGATTGGTAGCAAAGACAGCAACCGACAAAAAGCAAAATAAACCCATCGACCTGACAGAATATCTGAACAAGGCTTACAAGAATGGCACGCCTGTGGGATTCATGATGAAGTCCGCCATCGAGGGACAAAACTGGACTGACGCCACCATTTTCCCGTCAGGTGCTCAAAAGTTGTCGCTGACTTTTACCTCCGCAGTTCCCGAACCCGAAACTTATGCCATGTTACTTACCGGTTTAGGCATGATGGGTTTCATCATACGGCGCCGTCGGAAAGCCTGAACGCAACAACTGACGAATAACATGCTATGGATTGGCTACGAACACGGCGTTCGCCCTATTACTTCTTTAAAAAGATCCTGATCACCTTTACCGCAGCGTGTCCCTGCTCCTGCCCAACGAAGGCCCGGATAGTGGCCGATGACGCCCATTCCACGTCACATGCCGTCCCGCCACCCGGCTGGACGGCATTCTCCATTCCAAAACAACAACATTTTCTCCCGTTCCAGCGCTTCGGCAGTATCCCTGCGATATGAAAATAAAACTTTTTCTACCCTCAAGTTTCTCTAAACCATGTCGTCTAGCGCACGGCCAGCGGCAAACTGAAGGGCTAAAAATTAAAATTTAAAGCGTTTTTCGCCATAAATTTTCCCGCAGAGCAACCGTTACCCTAAACAACAGCGGCTTGATTGCCCCGGAACAGCGGGGCAGGCCAAAGTGAATAGCACATAGCGCAATGTAGTACCTGTCTGGAGAATTATCATGGCTGCAGTAATTAACACCAACATCTCGTCCCTGAATTCGCAACGCAACCTGTCGACCTCGCAGTCGGCCCTGAGCACCTCGCTGCAACGCTTGTCCTCAGGTCTGCGTATTAACAGCGCCAAGGATGACGCTGCTGGTCTGGCGATTTCCGACCGTATGACGTCGCAAATCCGCGGCATGACCCAAGCCACCCGCAATGCCAACGACGGCGTCTCGCTGGCTCAAACGGCCGAGGGCGCACTGTCGAGCTCGGGCGACATCCTGCAACGTATCCGCGAACTGGCCGTGCAATCGTCGAACGCCACCAACTCGTCGAGCGACCGCCAGGCGCTGCAAACCGAGGTTGGCCAACTGAGCTCGGAATTGAACCGTATCGCCCAAACCACCTCGTTCAACGGCCAGGCGCTGCTGGATGGCACCATGGGTACGGCCAACTTCCAGGTCGGCGCCGACGCGAATCAGCTGATTTCCGCCAGTGGCGCGAACTTCCTGACGAATACCTACGGGAATAACCGCGTTGCAAACGACTCGGCCGTTGTACTCGCCACCTCGAACGCCGATGCCGCCACCAAGGCCATCAAGATTTCCGGCTCGCTCGGTACGGCAACCTATAACACCACCGCCGCCACTGAAACGGCCAAGGGTATCGCTGCCGGCGTGAACAAACTGACGTCGAGCACCGGCGTGACGGCAACGGCATCCACCGAAGCCAACCTGGCACTGGGTTCGAACGAAGCGTATTCGATCGATGTAAAAGGCGACAACGCCAACGCCGTGACCGTTTCGTTCTCGGTTGGCGCCGGTCAAACGGCCTCGGACTATGCCGCAGGTATCAACGCCTTCAATGCGCAATCGGCAAAAACCGGCATTACCGCCGAATACGATGCCAAAAACGGCGGTATCAAGCTGAACCATGCCACCGGCGCGGACATCAACTTGAAAAACTCCGGCACAGCGGCTAATACGACGTTCGCCGTCGGCAGCTACAACCACACGACCAACGCAGTGGTAGCTGGCGTCACGCCTACGGCAGCAGCTGCCACGGCAGTCGTCAACGGCCACGTGACCTACGATTCGGACAGCAGCTTCGCCGTGACCGATGCTTCCGCATTTGCCACCGGCACGGGCGCCACGGGTGTATCGAAACTGAGCTCCGTTGCTGACATCGACGTCACCACGTTTGATGGCGCACAATCGGCACTGAAAGTTGCTGATGCAGCCCTGGCCCGCGTCAACGGCCAACGCGCCCAGTACGGTGCTTTGCAATCGCGCTTCTCGTCGGCGATTTCGAACCTGCAATCGACCACGGAAAACCTGTCCTCGTCGCGCAGCCGCATCGTCGATACCGACTTTGCTGCGGAAACGGCCAGCCTGACCCGTGGCCAGATCCTGCAACAAGCCGGTACCGCCATGCTGGCGCAAGCGAACTCGCTGCCTAACGGCGTGCTGAGCCTGCTGCGCGGCTAATCTTCGATTAGCCTCGTAACATCGCAGGACTCAGGTTCCCCTGCCGGATTTTTTCGGCAGGGGAATTTTCACTAGGAGAGCACCATGACTATTGAGACGATAGCGGCCGCCCCGGCGAGCCGGATTGATAAAAGTTACACCTCGGCAGACATACCGCCGGCCCGCAGCGCCGCACCGCGCAGCGCCGACACCCATGACGCAGTGACACTGCAGCAACACAGCCCGGAACCAAGCCGTGCCCAGCTGGATCAGGCGGTATCAGAACTGAACCAGTCATCGCAAACCAAGACGCAGGGCCTGGAATTTGCCATCGATGAAGATAGCCAGCGCACGGTGGTCAAAGTGATAGACCAGGAAACCAAGGAAGTGCTGCGGCAGATCCCGACCAAGGAAGCATTGGCGCTGGCCAAGGCCTTCGACTCGGCCAAAGGCTCCCTGATCAGTCAAAGCGTCTGACCGATGAAGCTCCGTCCGTACGCGCAGCAGTGTATCGCCATGCATCGGCACGACATCGGGGTCCGCAGCTTGCCTGCCGGACCCCGTATTATTATTCCAGTTTAACAATCATTTTCACGCGCCAGCCCGCATTCTGGCCCGAATTGAAAACAACGCGGTAAATCCCCCTCTCAAGTCCTGATTGAATCTGCCGATAACAGCTTATATTAGTGTTTTCCTAGGAGCATGCAGTGGCCATCACACCAACCTTATCCTCTCCAGGCATCGGCAACAGCACGCTGGATGTGAATGCCATCATCGAGAAGCTGATGACGGCGGAATCGGTGCCACTGGGTACCTACGACAAAAAAACCGCCTCGTACCAGGCAAAGCTGAGTGCACTCGGCACTCTGAGCGGTACGATCAGCACCTTCCAGAATTCGCTCTCTTCGCTGAGCAAAACGGATAACTTCCGGGCAGTGTCGGCCACGCCGACCGATCCGTTGATCCTGACGGCAACGGCCGGCGCCAAGGCCGTCGCCGGCAGCTACAACATCAATGTCAGCCAGATGGCACAGGCGCAGACACTGACCACGAGCGGCATGTCGAGCAAGCTTTCGAATATTGGCCTGGGTGCCAAAACCACCATTTCCTTCCAGCTTGGCTCGGTTGGCGGCGGCACCTTTGGCCTCGCTGGTACCAAACTCAGCGGCAATACCTTGCTCACCGGCATTAACAACGGTTCGCTGAGCATCAACGGCACGGCCATCCCCACTGACGCCACCACCAAGAGCGCGCGTGCACTGGCCGAAGCCATCAATGCCAAGAGCAGCACCACCGGCGTCACGGCCACGGCACAACCGGTATCGTCCGATCCGGCCATGTTCAGCGTTTTTGGCAATGTCAGCACAGCCGCAGGCAGCAGCTACTCGCTGTCGGTCGGTGGCGTCGAGATCTTCACGCAAGGTGAAAATGTGGCGGCTGGCGCAGGCCTGACTGCTGCCAGCCTCGACACGACGCTGGAGGGACCGAATTCCGTCTCGAATGCCTTGGCGGCGGCCAATATCACGGTCACCGGCAAGGCCGCCGACGGCACCCTGAAATTCACGCGTGCCGACGGTTCCAACCTGAACATTGAAGAAGTCGTCACGGGCGACACCCGCGGCGGCATAGGGCACGCGGCCGGCGCCGTCAATGACGGCTCCAATGTCACCATCGCCAGCTCGATCACACTGGCTTCCAGCAACGCCAGCCCCATCACGATCGGCGGCAGCAACCCTGCCGCCGCTGGCTTGACGGCCGGCTCCGGCGGCGCCTACATGGATACCAACTTCACCCAGGACGGCAACCAGTCGACGGGGTCGGTGGTGATCGATTCGAGCAACAATACCCTGCAAGGTATCCGCGACGCCATCAACAACGCCGGACTAGGCGTAACAGCGAGCATCGTCTCAGACGGCACGGACAAGCCTTTTCACCTGGTGCTTGCGTCGACCAAGACGGGCGCCAGTTCGGCGATGAAAATCACGCTGAGCGGCAGCGACGGTCAGCCAGCCGACAGCGCGTTGACAGCGCTGCTGGCGTATGACCCCTCCGGCGTGCAAAACTTGAAACAGAACAGCGCTGCGCAAAATACGCAGCTCAGCGTCAATGGCATTCCCATCACAAATAGTTCGAACAGCATCGACAGCGCCATCGAGGGCGTGACCATCAACGTGGCGAAGGTAGGTTCAACCAACCTTTCCGTCTCAAAAGACATTTCCACCGTCAAGACCAGCATCAATGCCTTCGTCAAGGCGTACAACGAGTTGAATACGGCAATGGCCAAGCTGACCTCGTACGATCCCGATACCAAGGCAGCCGGCCTGCTGCTGGGAGACTCCACCGCCCTTTCCATCCAGAGCCAGTTGCGCAAACAGATGGGCATGCCGATTACCGGCCTGACGGGTAACCTGACCACCATGAGCCAGGTCGGCATTTCGTTTCAAAAGGATGGCAGCCTGACCTTGGACACGGCCAAGCTGGACAAGGCAATTGGCGCGAACTTTTCCGATGTCGCTGGCCTGTTTGCAGCCTTGGGCAAGACCACCGACAGCACCGTATCCTTCACCAGTTCCACCTCGGCCACCAAGCCCGGCACGTATGCGCTGAACGTGACGAACATGGCCAGCCAGGGCACGCTGAAAGGCAATGCGGCCCTGCCCGCCAGCACCGTGATTGGCAGCGATACCGTGTGGAACGTAACCCTGAATGACAGCACGCCGGCGGTGGCGAAAAATACCGCCAAGGTGATCATTCCTGCCGGCAGCTATACCCCCACTCAACTGGCGAGCCTGATCCAGTCGTCGATCAATGGCATCAAGACCTTTTCCGATACGGGTTCCTCGGTGGCCGCCACTATTGATGGCGACGGCAAGCTCAGCGTGGCATCAGCCCGTTATGGCTCCGTCTCCAATATTGCCATTTCGAATGGCACGGGCACGCCCATTGACGGCCTGTTCGGCGGCGCCACGCCAACCGTCGGCACTGACGTGGCCGGCACCATAGGCGGACAACCGGTCGTCGGGTCCGGCCAGAGTCTGACTGGGGCCGCCGGATCGCCAGCGGAAGGTTTGAAAGTAGAAATTACCGGCGGCACCATCGGTTCACGCGGCAATATTAGTTTTTCGCAAGGCTACGCTTATCAGCTGAACAATCTGGCCACGTCCTTTCTCGGCACGGGCGGCATGATCACCAGCCGCACCAAAGGCATCAACGACAGCATCACGCAAGTGGCCGAGCAACGCCAGCGTTTCTCGGACAAGCTGAGCACGATCGAGGCGCGCTACCGCGCCCAGTATTCGCGCCTTGACGTGACTCTGAGCAGCCTGGCGACCACGCAATCATATTTGACCCAGCAGCTGGCCGCCATCGCCGCCAACCGTTAAGCCCAATCATCAGGAGAATTACATGTTTGGAACCCAACAACGCGGCGTCAACGCCTATGCCAAGGTCGGCCTGGAAACGGGCATCGTCTCGGCCTCGCCGCACAAGCTGATCGTGATGCTGTACGACGGCGCCCTGGTGGCCGTGCTCAGCGCGCAAGTGCACATGAAATCGGGCAATGTGCCGGAAAAAGGCAAGTCCATCTCGAAAGCCATCCAGATCATCGACAATGGCTTGCGCGCCAGCCTGGACAAGGACGCGGGCGGCGAGATCGCCGAAGGCCTCGACGCCCTGTATGAATACATGAGCGCGCGCCTGCTGACGGCCAACCTGAACAACGATATCAGCGTGCTGGAAGAAGTGCAGCGCCTGCTCACCGACTTGCGTGAAACCTGGAACGCCATTGGTTCCACCCCCGCCGCCATTCCCGGCGCCGATCTGAAACGTATGCCCAGCCTTGCGAGCGCCTGATCCATGATGACCCATCAAGAAGTCCTGACCACCTACGAAACCATGCAGTCCCTGACGGGCCGGATGGTGACCGCCGCCGGCAACGCCGACTGGGACGCGCTCGAAGCGCTGGAGCAGCAAGTCAGCGCGCATGTGGCCGCGCTGAAGGCGAATGAAGCAAAAATCGTGCTGGAAAGCGCCGGCCGCCAGCGCAAGGTCGCCCTGATCAAGCAGATCCTGGAAGACGACCGCAAGATCCGCGACCTGACCATGCCGTGGATGGCGCAACTGTCCAAGCTGATCAGCAGCACGGGCACCGAGCGGCGCCTGGTCAACGCCTACGGCGTCTAAACGCCCACGGGGCAAGGTCAGCTATCATGTTGCCGAAGATGGATGCGATCGGCATGACACCCTTGACCCCGGTCAAGGTCACGCGTCCGGCCGATGCCGTGGCCGACCCGCGCCAGGCCGAGTTCCAGCGCTCGCTGCAGGGACTGATCGGCAAATCCATGCAGGGACAGGTGCTGGCCCGCATGGGCGACGGCAGCTTTCTCGTGCGCGTGGCCGGCACGCCGGCCCGCATGCAGCTGCCGGCCGGCGCCCAGGCGGGCACGGAAATCCCGCTGACCTTGATCGGCATCAATCCCCGCCCCTCTTTTCAAATCGGCAATAACCGCGACCAGCCCGCCGGCACCCTGCTGACGTATGCGGACGCGGAAGCCGAGCCCGAGGCAGCCGACCTGCGCGGCCCCCAGGCAGGCGCCGCCCAGGCCGGCACGCGCGCCAGCAGCACGGCCGCCACCCTGCTCAGCCGCGCACCCCTGACGCCGGCCAATCTGCTGCCCGCCCTGGCCGGCGACACGCCGGCGCCCGAACTGAGCACCACCGCGCGCGCCATCAGCAGCGTGCTCAGCCAGGCGGAAAGCGTGCCCGGCGCGCCCCTGGCGCTGGTCGGCAAGACGCCGCTGATGACCACGCCGGGCGCCAATCCCGCCCAGGTGGCGCAGAAACTGCAGGATGCCGTCGGCAGCAGCGGCCTGTTCTACGAATCGCACGTGGCCGAATGGGCCGAAGGCAAGCGGCCGCTGGCCTCGCTGCTGCTGGAGCCGCAAATGCAGAAGGCGGCACAGGGCGACATCCCAAGGACGGGCACCGACCTGGCATCGGCGCAACTGATCAATCTGCAGCTGCATACGCACGAACAGGCGCGCGTGCAGTGGCAAGGCGAAGCATGGCCCGGCCAGAAGATGCAGTGGGATATCAGCCGCGATGCGCCGGAGGGACAGCAGCACGAGGGCCGTGACGGAGACGAGGAAGCGACGGCCTGGCGCAGCAATGTGCGCTTCCAGTTCCCGCTGCTGGGCGACTTGGCGGCGCACGTGGTGTTGCAGGGCGGCAGCGTGGCCATACAGATGCAGGCCGGCAGCGAAGCCAGCGCCGACACCCTGCGCCAGCATGCGGCGCGCCTGGAAGCGTCGCTAGCCGCGGCCGGCTGGCCATTGTCATCGTTGACGATCGCCGGCAAGCCGCAGGCAGCGGCTGGAGAAGACGATGCTTGACGACACCAAGCGCAAGGTGCCGCAGACGGCCGTCGCCCTCGCCTACCAGAGCGGCACGCCGGCGCCCAAGGTGGTGGCCAAGGGCAGCGGCCTGATCGCGGACCAGATCATCAGCACGGCGCGCGAACACGGCGTCTTCGTGCATGAATCGAAGGAATTGGTGGCCTTGCTGATGGATGTCGACCTGGACCGCCAGATTCCGCCGGGCCTGTATCGGGCGATTGCGGAACTGCTGGCCTGGTTATATCATATTGAATCTGCGAATGGCGGGCCCATCCCGCCGCCCGACACCAGCGTCAACCTCACCGATACATAGACAGGCATCAATGCAAGCACATATTATGGATTCCGGCCTCGAAAACTGGCATGATTTTGAAGTGGAATCGCGGCGGGAAATCATCGCCTTGCTGCGTGGCATCAGCGAAAAGAACCAGCTGATCCGCATGCTGATCCACGGTGAATCCGATGTGTGCGTCACTTCCATCCTGGAAGTCGATGCCGAACGCAATACCGTCATCCTCGACCGTTCCGTGAACGCCGACCAGAACCGGCGCATGGTGGCCGCCACGGGCATCTCGTTTGAAACCTCGCTCGACAAGATCCGCATCCTGTTTGCCAGCGCCCTGGTGGAAGAGTGCAACTACGGCGGCACGCCCGCCTTGAAAATTGCCATTCCAGAAACATTGATCCGCTTGCAGCGGCGCGAGTATTACCGCATGACGACGCCCGTGAGCAATCCCGTGCGCGTGGCGATTCCCCTGCCCCCCTCGCTGGGCGGCGCCGACACGCTGTTCCCGCTGGCCGACATCAGCTGCGGCGGCATCGCCATCCTCGACAATAAACTGATGCTGGGCGAGACCATCGGCAGGGACTATCCCGGCTGCCGCATCGACTTGCCCGACGTCGGCATCGTCACCGCAACTTTGCAAATTCGCAATTCGCTGGACATGACCCTGCTGAACAACAAGCTGAACCGCCGCCTGGGCTGCCAGTTCGTCGACCTGCCGCGCAGCATGCTGGCGCACGTGCAGCGCTATATCACGCGGCTTGAACGAGAACGCAACGCCCGCATGGCGGGGTTAGGTTAACACCTTACAAACCTACTGCGCGTCGCCATTTGCGGCCTGCGATGCTCACTGTACTAGAGTACAGTTCCGCTTCTCGGCCACAACTGGCTTCCGCTCGCTACGGTTTGTAAGGCGTTCGTTACATACCAATACACTTGCCTATATCAAACTTGCATGTTCATGATCTCATGATACGCAGAAACTAATTTATTGCGCACCTGCACGGTCGCCTGGAATTCGATGCTCGACTTCTGCATCGACACCATCACGTCCGACAGGCTGACCTTTTCGTCGCCCATGGTAAAGCGCTGGCCCAGCGCCGACGAGGCCTTCTGCGCGCCGCTCACGGAATCGAGCGCGCTCTTGAAGGCGTCGGCAAAATTCACCTTCGCCGCCGGAGCCTCGGTCTGGATCGCCGGTATTTTCGCCTCCGGCCGCGTGGCCGCCGACTTCAGTTGCGCGATCATCGCCTCGATCCTGCTGCTATCGATACCGCCTGTTTTCACTTCGCCTCCCGATTCTGGTCTGCTGCATAACTGTTCCTTGCCTGTTGCACCCAGAGAACAAAACTCCAGCCTGCAAGGCAACGACGGGTACAATAACTTCCGTCACATGTTGCCAGGGTTCCACAATACCAGCGCCAACGCCAGCCGCTCGGCCGAGCAGGCGGCAAAAGCGCCTTCTATTTGGACGATTGAAGCGCGTGACAGTGGCGGATAATTCTGCATATCGCCCCTCCTCCAGTGGAAGCGGCCCCCACGCACTACCTAACATACGTAAATACACGCGCCCCGGAAGGCAATCATGGCTGTAGCCGAAGAAATCGATGTGAACCGCATACCGCCGGAACCGGCGCCTGCCCGCTCGCCCGTGGAATCCGTGCAAGCCTTCGCCAAGACGCCGATGGGCAAGAATTTCCTGCGCGGCCTGGGCGTGGCGGCGCTGATCGCCATCGGCGTGGCCCTGTACATGTGGAACCAGCCGCCCGAGTACAAGGTGCTGTTTTCCAACTACACGGACCGCGACGGCGGCGCCATCACCGCATCGCTGGACCAGCTGGGCATCAAGCACAAGTTTTCCGAAGGCGGCGGCGCCATTCTCGTGCCGTCCGAGCAAGTCCACGACGCGCGCCTGAAGCTGGCGGCGCAAGGCTTGCCGAAGGGCGGCAACGTGGGCTTCGAGCTGATGGAAAACCAGAAGCTCGGTGTCTCGCAATTCCTGGAACAGGTCAATTTCCAGCGCGCGCTCGAGGGCGAGCTGGCGAAATCGATCGAATCCGTGTCCGCCGTCGATACGGCCAGAGTCCACCTGGCCCTGCCCAAACCATCCGTCTTCGTGCGCGAACAGCAAAAACCGACGGCTTCGGTGCTGCTGAACCTGCATCCGGGCCGCGGCCTGGACCAGCTGCAGGTGAGCGCCATCGTGCACCTGGTGGCGTCCAGCGTGCCGGAATTGCTGCCGATCAATGTCACCGTGGTCGACCAGGCCGGCACCTTGCTGTCGAACCAGGAAAAGGATAAGGACCGCGCCAACGGCATCAAGAGCCTGGATCCGAACCAGCTGAAGTACGTGCAGCAATTGCAGCAAAGCGTGATCAAGCAGGTCGAATCGATCCTGCTGCCCATCGTCGGCGAAGGCAATGTGCGCGCCGAAGCGACGGCCGATGTTGATTTTTCGCAAAGCGAGCAGGCGGCCGAAACCTACAAGCCGAACTCGCCGCCGGAAGCGTCCACCATCCGCAGCCAGCAAACGAGCGAATCGACGGGCGCCGGCAATGCTAACCCGTCCGGCGTGCCGGGCGCGCTGTCGAACCAGCCGCCGGGCGTAGCCACGGCGCCATTGACGGCCGAGGCGCCGGGCGCCCCGGGCGGCGCACCGACGGCGCCGACGCAAAAGGAATCGACGACGAATTACGAAGTCGACAAGACCGTGCGCTACGAACAGAAATCCATGGGCGGCCTGCGCCGCCTGTCGGTGGCCGTCGTCGTCAACTACCGCCGCAGCTTCGACAAGGATGGCAAGGTCACGGTCAAGCCGATTTCCCCTGCCGAAATGGTCCAGATCAATAATCTGGTCAAGGAAGCGATGGGCTACAACAAGGAACGCGGCGACAGCTTCAGCGTGGCCAACTCGCCGTTCGACGGCATCGACCGCGCGCCGGAAGGCAAGCTGGAGTGGTGGCGCGACCCGGCCAACTTGCCGCTGGCCAAGGAACTGGCAAAATTCCTCATCACGGCCCTGATCCTGCTGTATATCTTCATCAAGATCGTGCGCCCGATGCTGCGCCCCGTGATGCGCAAGATCGACGATTTCGGCGCCCCGCCGCCCGTCATCGAGCCGGAACTGGCCAAGGACGGCGAAGAAAACGAGGTCCTGCTCAGCGAAGCGGAGCTGGAAGAACTGGAAGAAGACACGGCGCGCGGCTACCGCGAAAACCTGGCGATGGCCCGGAAACTGGCGCAGGAAGACCCGCGCGTGGTGGCCAACGTCATCAAAGCATGGATAGGCAATAATGACTGAGACAACGGGACTGCAAAAAGCATCGATCCTGATGCTGGCACTGGGCGAGAGCGAAGCGGCCGAGGTGATGAAATTCCTCGGCCCGCGCGAAGTGCTGAAACTGGGCGCCGCCATGGCCACCATGAAGGGCATCGCGCACGAACAGGTGGTCGAGGTGCTCGGCGACTTCCGCGCGCAGACGGAACTCAATTCCACCGTCGGCCTCGATTCGGACGAATACATCCGACAAGTCCTCACCAAGGCGCTGGGCGACGACAAGGCGTCCGTGCTGCTGTCGCGCATACTGGGCGGCAAGGATGCGTCCGGCATCGAATCGCTGAAGTGGATGGATTCGCAATCCGTGTCCGAGCTGATCCGCAACGAGCACCCGCAGATCATCGCCACCATCCTGGTCCACCTGGAACGCGACCAGGCCTGCGAAATCCTCGGCCATTTCACGGACCGCCTGCGCAACGACGTGGTGCTGCGCATCGCCACCCTGGACGGCGTGCAGCCGGCCGCCTTGCGCGAACTCAACGACGTGCTGACGAAACTGCTGTCGGGTAACGAAAACATCAAGAAATCGTCGCTGGGCGGCGTGCGCGCGGCGGCCGAGATCCTGAACTTCATGAGCGGCGAGCAGGAAGGCTCCGTCATGGACAATATCAAGAATTACGACAATGACATGGCGCAAAAGATCATGGACGAAATGTTCGTGTTCGACAACGTGATCGATATCGACGACCGCGGCATCCAGCTGCTGCTGCGCGAAGTGCAGTCGGAAATGCTGATCATCGCCCTGAAAGGCGCCTCGCAGGAGTTGCGCGACAAGATCTTCAAGAACATGTCGCAGCGCGCCGGCGAGATGATGCGCGAAGACCTCGAGTCGAAAGGCCCCGTGCGCCTGTCGGAAGTGGAATCGCAG
Organism: Janthinobacterium sp. GW821-FHT03C10; assembly: GCF_059420865.1. Taxonomy (NCBI): domain Bacteria; kingdom Pseudomonadati; phylum Pseudomonadota; class Betaproteobacteria; order Burkholderiales; family Oxalobacteraceae; genus Janthinobacterium; species Janthinobacterium sp. GW821-FHT03C10. The sequence goes on from NZ_JBWKUN010000007.1 coordinate 258,260, forward strand.
CAGAAACAGATCCTGCAGATCGTGCGCCGCCTGGCGGACGAGGGGCAGATTGTCTTAGGCGGAAAAGGCGAGGATTCGTTTGTCTAATCTGATTCCCAAAGAGCAGCAAACCGCCTACCAGCGCTGGGAAATGACCTCGTTTGGCGACGAGCGTCCCAGCGTGGTGGCGGCGCGCAAGCTGCTCGAACCGGAACCCGAGCCCGAGTTCGACCCATTTGCCGAGCTGCAAGAGGAAGAGCCGGCCCCGCCGCTCGAATACCCGACGCAGGAAGAACTCGACGCCATCCGCGAAGAGGCGCGTGCCACGGCCTTCGAGGAAGGCCGCGCAGCCGGCTATGCGGAAGGCCACGCGGCCGGGCACGCCGACGGCCATGCGCAATCGTACGCGGAAGGCAAGGCGACGTCCGCCGTGGAGCTGGCGCACCTGCAGACCATCGCCGTCGACTTCGGCACGGCCGTGCAGCACGCCGACGAGCTGATCGCCAACGACGTCATGGAACTGGCCTTGCAGCTGGCCAAGGGCATGCTGAAGACGGCCTTGCCCGTGCGTCCCGAACTGATGCTGCCGATGGTGCGCGAAGCCATCGAATACTTGCCTGTGCTACAACAACCTGCCTTGCTGATGCTCAACCCGGAAGACGCGCAAGTCGTGCGCGACGGTATCGGCGATGAGCTCGACAAAGGTGGCTGGCGCGTCATCGAAGATCCGTCCGTGGAACGCGGCGGTTGCAAGATCGATACGGCCAGCAACCAGATCGACGCGCAGACGTCCACCCGCTGGCAGCGCCTGACGCATGCGCTGGGCAAAGACCTGGACTGGCTGGCGCCGTGAGCGAGCCCGTCAAAGGCCCCACGGCCCATGCGGCGCGCTGGCGCGCCTACCTGAGCGACTGTTCGGCCGTGGTCGGCTTTGTCGAGCCGATGCAGATTTCAGGCCGGGTCACGCGCGTGGCCGGCCTGGTGATGGAAGCCGTGGGCCTGCGCCTGGCCGTCGGCGCCGCCTGTACCGTGCCGCTGCCGAATGGCGGCCGGGTCGAGGCGGAAGTGGTGGGTTTTGAAGGCGACCGCCTGTTCCTGATGCCGCAAAGCGACGTCGAGGGCATCGTGCCCGGCACGCGCGTATTTTCCGTCGAACCGGCCATTCCCCGCCCCGGCAGCGTGGCGCACCCGCGCCGCCGCCCCAGCGACCGCGCGCGCCACCTGCCCGTCGGACCGCAGCTGCTGGGCCGCGTGCTCGACGGCGCGGGCCGTCCGCTGGACCAGCTCGGTCCGCTGCACACGACCGACAGCGCCCCCATCAACGTGCGCCCCGCCAATCCCCTGGGCCGCGCGCCCATCGTCGACACGCTCGACGTGGGCGTGCGCTCGATCAATGCCATGCTGACCGTGGGCCGTGGCCAGCGCATGGGCCTGTTCGCCGGTTCCGGCGTGGGCAAGAGCGTGCTGCTGGGCATGATGGCCCGCTACACGGAGGCTGACGTCATCGTCGTCGGCCTGATTGGCGAACGGGGCCGCGAAGTCAAGGAATTCATCGAGCAAATCCTCGGCCCCGAAGGTCTGGCCCGTTCCGTCGTCGTGGCCGCGCCGGCCGACACGCCGCCGCTGATGCGCCTGCAAGGGGCCGCGTATGCGACGGCGATTGCCGAACATTTCCGCGACCAGGGGCAAAACGTGCTGTTGATCATGGATTCGCTGACACGCTACGCCATGGCGCAGCGCGAAATCGCCCTGGCCATCGGCGAACCGCCCGCCACCAAGGGCTATCCGCCGTCCGTCTTCGCCAAGCTGCCCGTGCTGGTGGAACGGGCCGGCAATGGCGAGGAAGGCGGCGGCTCGATCACCGCGTTCTACACCGTGCTGACCGAAGGCGACGACCAGCAGGACCCGATCGCCGACTCGGCGCGCGCCATCCTGGACGGGCATATCGTGCTGAACCGGCGCCTGGCCGAGGCGGGCCACTACCCCGCCATCGACATCGAGCAATCGATTTCGCGCGCCGCCCACTCGATCACCACGCATGAACACCAGCAGCAGGCGCGCAAGCTGAAACAGCTGTATTCGCGCTACGAACGCAGCCGCGACCTGATCAGCGTGGGCGCCTACAGCGCCGGCACCGACCCCGTGCTGGACCAGGCCATCGCGCTGCATGAAAAGATCGAAGCGTTTTTACAGCAGCAAATCACGGAACGGGTCAGCATGGACGAGAGCTTGGGGCAACTTACCGCTCTATTCGACTGATTAGGACTTGCATAGCGGGAATATAATCAGCCATGGCTTCTCCTTCCCAACTTGCAACCCTGATCGACCTCGCCCAGCGCGAAACGGACGATTGCGCCAAGCGCCTGGGCGCGGCCCTGAAAGCGCTCGACGATTGCCGCCAGAAGCTCGACATGCTGTCCGGCTACCGCGACGACTATGCCAAGCGTTTCGAGACGAGCATGAGCAGCGGCATCACGCCCATGGCTTACCGCAACTTCCAGGCCTTCATGGTCAAGCTCGACAGCGCCATCCTGGGCCAGCAGCAAGTGGTCGAACATGCGCAAGCGCGCAGCGAGAATGAAAAGATGCGCTGGCAGCAGGCCGAACGCAAGCGCATGTCGTACACCACCCTGAACAACCGGGCGCAGGAACAGGCGCTGAAGCTGGAAAACAAGCGCGACCAGAAAGCAATGGATGAGCACGCGGCGCGACAAGCCTATTACAAACGCTAAGCAACACTGAGGCAGCATCATGCAAACCCAGCCAACACCGATTTCCCAGATCGTCTCGCCGAACGCCACGCCGGGCGCCGCCAACCGCAGCCAGCCGTCCACCAGCGGCACGGCGGGCGACTTCCAACGCACCCTGAACCGCCAGATCGAGCAGCGCCAGGCCAGCCGCAATACGGCGCAAGTCCAAGCGCCGGCGGCCCGTCCCGCCAGCCCTCCCGCCGCCGCGCCGTCCACCGCGGCCCAGGCGCCGGCGAACGAAGCGAAGCCGGCGCAAGCGGACACCGAACCGGCCGCCAACGGCGGCCAGCCGGCAGCGCCAGTTGCCGAGGCAGCCGCACAAGCGACCGGCGACAACGCGCCGGCCGAGGCCAGCGTCCCCGCCGAGGCAGCACCGCCAGCCGATCCGGCCGCCGACATGCTGGCCCTCGTGGGCAGCATCCAGCTGGCCATCCAGCCGCCAGCGGCCAAGGCCGTGCCGGAACTGCCCGCGCGCGCCAGCGGCAAGGCCGACGGCAAGGGCCCGGCAAGCGGCCCCTTGCTGGCAGCCGGCCAGGGCAGCGGCAAGGCCATCGCCGCCGCGCCAGCGGACGACGGCGACTTTGCCGGCAGCCTGGGCCAGGCCCAAGGCAAGACAACAGCCACGCCAGGCGCCAGCGTCCCAAGCGGCAAGACCGAGCCGGGCAAGCTGGCCATCGACGCGCAACTGGCCGCCAGCGCCAAGGCGGGCGCCGCCGTGGCCGAACCGGTCATCAAGGAAACGCCTGCCGACCTGAGCCGCCTGGCGGCCCAGTTGCAGCCGGGTGCGCTGCAGCAGGCCGCGGCCGCCGTGGCCGTGCCGGCCGACAAGCTGACGGGCCGGGTCGGCTCGCCGGCCTGGGACCAGCAGCTGGGGCAGAAAGTCGTGTGGATGGCGGCCGGCGGCGACCAGAGCGCCACCCTGACCCTGAATCCGCCCGATCTGGGACCCGTGCAAGTGGTCTTGACGGTCACTAATGACCAGGCCGACGCGGCCTTCATGTCGGCCCAGCCGGAAGTACGCCAGGCGCTGGAAGCGGCCATGCCGCGCCTGCGCGAAATGATGAGCGAAGCGGGCATCGCCTTCGGCAGCGCCACCGTCTCGGCGGGCACGCCGGAACAGCAAAACAATGGAGAACGCGCCGCCCCGGGCGAACGCCGTGGCAATGGCCAGGGCGGCGGCGTTTCCGGTGGCGAGATCGCCATCGCGCCGGCGACCGGTACGCGCGGCCGGCCCAGCCTGAGTGCCGTGGATACTTTTGCCTGAGGACAATTCGTCGTCCGCAGGCCACAGGCGCGCCCCACGGCATAACTTTTCGTATAAAAACAGCGAGTTGAGGGCGCTTCCGCCCTCTTTTCACTGCATCCTTCTGCGCAGAATTTGCCGATAATGACATAATGGCGTCGTGATCCACTTCCATGCACCCGAGTACCATTGAAAGCAAATCCAAAAATGAAAGCAGATCCGAAAGCAGATGCAGGCCTGGCCCCCGCCGGCGCCTCGAAAAAGAAGCTTCTGATCATCGTGCTGGCCTCGGTGCTGGTGGCCGGCGGCCTTGGCGGCGGTGCCGCCTGGTACTTCCTGCATGGCAAGGCCGATAAGGAAGAAGCGGCGCCCAACAAGAAAAAACATGCCGCTTCCAAGGCAGGTCCGCCCGTTTTCGTGCCCGTCGATGCCTTCACCGTCAACTTGCAGCCGGAAAATGGCGAGCAATATCTGCAGATCGCGTTTACCCTGCAGGTGGCCAGTCCGGAAGAAATGGATACGATCAAGCTGAACATGCCGAAGGTGCGCAGCCGCTTGCTGTTGCTGCTGTCCGGCAAGAAGGCTTCCGAACTCAATACCGTGGAAGGCAAGCAGCAGCTGGCGGCCGAAATCATCAATCAGGTGAACCAGCCGTTCGAGGACAAAGGGCCGGAGCAGGACGTGACGGACGTATTATTTACCGCATTCATCATTCAATAAGCAGCCATGGCCGATAATTTCCTCTCCCAGGAAGAAGTCGATGCCCTTCTGAAGGGCGTCAACGGAGACCAGGACGACGCGCAGGCGCCGGAAGATGTCACGGGAGTTCGTACCTACAACCTGGCAACCCAGGAGCGCATCGTGCGCGGCCGGATGCCAACGTTGGAAATTATCAACGAGCGTTTCGCCCGGCTGCTGCGCGTGGGCCTGTTCAACTTCCTGCGCCGCAGCGCCGAAGTGTCGGTCGGTTCCGTGCGCGTCTCGAAATACAGCGAGTTCATCCGTAACCTGGTGGTGCCGACCAACCTGAACCTGGTACACATGAAGCCGCTGCGCGGCACGGCCCTGATGGTCTTCGATCCAGGCCTCGTGTTCCTGCTGGTCGACAATCTGTTCGGCGGCGACGGACGCTTTCATACGCGCGTCGAAGGGCGCGACTTTACGCAGACGGAGCAGCGCATCATCCTGCGCATCCTCGACATCGTCTTCGAGGCGTACACCAAGTCGTGGGAGCCGGTCTTCCCCGTCGAGTTCGAATATATCCGTTCAGAAATGAACACGCAGTTCGCCAACATCGCCACGCCGAACGAGGTCGTAGTCGCCTCCACGTTTACGGTGGAACTGGGCTCCGTTTCCGGACAAATCCACTTCTGCATGCCGTATTCGATGATCGAGCCGATCCGCGATTCGCTGACCTCGAGCCTGCAGGGCGAGGCGCTGGAAGTGGACAAGCGCTGGATCCGCCTGATGACGCAGCAGATCCAGATCGCCGAAGTGGAGCTGGTCGCCTCGCTGGGCACGGCGCGGGTGTCGTTCGACGAAATCCTGAACATGAAGGTGGGCGACATCATCCCCCTGAATATCCCTGAACTGATCGCCGCCACCGTCGACGGCGTGCCCGTGATGGATTGCACGTATGGCGTGTTGAACGGACAATATGCGCTCAAAGTCGAAAAGTTGCTGGCTAACGCCGACAATATGAATAACCATTAAGAAATACCCGGGCCGCGCTGCGGCCCGCATCTGTACAACAGGAGAAACACATGTCTGACAACCAAGACGACCAAAGCGCGGAAGACGATTGGGGCGCGGCCATTGCCGAGCAGGCCAAGGCGGAAGCCGAAGCGCTGCAGAATCAGGCCGCCAATACGGCCAGCGCGGCCAGCGCCGCCGTGTTCAAGGACTTTTCCAAGCAGGCATCGAAGTCGGAAACGCACAACGATATCGATTTCATCCTCGACATCCCGGTGCAGCTGACTGTCGAACTGGGCCGCACCAAGATCGCCATCAAGAACCTGCTGCAACTGGCGCAGGGTTCCGTGGTCGAGCTCGACGGCCTGGCCGGCGAACCGATGGACGTGCTGGTGAACGGCTGCCTGATCGCCCAGGGCGAAGTGGTGGTGGTCAATGACAAGTTCGGCATCCGCCTGACCGACATCATCACGCCTTCCGAACGCATCCGAAAATTGAATAAATGAAGCCTGGCCTGTTGATTTCCACCCTGCTGCCGCTGCTGGCGGCATGCAGCATTGCCCACGCGGAACCGGCAGCCGCATCGGCACCGGCGGCCAGCGCCGCCAGCGCTTCCGTCGCGGCAGCAAGCGAGACACCGCCTGTTGCCGCAGCAACGGTGCCGGCCACTTCGCCTGCCGCCGCCCTGCCCGCCATGCCCCCCGGCGCGCCCATGACGATGGCGCCGACAAGCTCGGCCGGCAGCCTGCTGCAAACCATCTTCGCGCTGGTGTTCGTGCTGGCCCTCTTGATCGGCCTGGCCTGGTTCATGAAACGCTATGGCCCCAAGGTCATGGGCGGCAACAGCAAGATGCGCGTCGTCAGCTCGCTCAACCTGGGCGGACGCGAACGCATCGTCCTCGTCGAAGTGGCCGACCAGTGGATCGTCGTCGGCGCCTCGCCCGGCAGGATCAACGCGCTGGCCACCATGCCACGCCAGGAAGGCGAATTGCCGCAACTGGCGACGGCGCAAAACGGCCCCGCGGCCGCCAATTTTTCCGAGTGGCTGAAACAGACCATCGAAAAACGCAATGGGAAATAAGCAGCAGATGGCGTGGTCCACCTTGAAGACTCCCCTGACCTGGCTGCTGGCGGCCGCCGCCCTGGCATTGCCGCTGTGGGCGCTGGCCGAACCGGGCATTCCTGCGTTCAACAGCACGCCGGCGCCGGGCGGCGGCCAGAATTACTCGCTGCCGGTGCAGACGCTCATCCTGATGACGTCGCTCACCTTCCTGCCGGCGGCCTTGCTGATGATGACCTGCTTTACGCGCATCATCATCGTGCTGTCCCTGCTGCGCCAGGCCATCGGCACGCAATCGGCGCCGCCGAACCAGGTACTGGTGGGGCTGGCCCTGTTCCTGACCCTGTTCGTCATGGGGCCCGTGTTCGACAAGATCTATACGGATGCGTATCAACCGTATCAGGAAAACAAGATCACCATGCAGCAGGCGATGGACAAGGGCGTCGATCCCCTGAAAACCTTCATGCTCAAGCAGACGCGCCAGGCCGACCTGGCCCTGTTCGCCAAGATGTCGCGCTCGGCCGCCCTGCAAGGTCCGGAAGACGTGCCGCTGCGCATCCTCGTACCCGCCTTCGTCACCAGCGAACTGAAGACGGCGTTCCAGATCGGCTTTGCCATCTTCATCCCGTTCTTGATCATCGACATGGTGGTCGCCAGCGTGCTGATGTCGATGGGCATGATGATGATGTCGCCCGCGACGATCTCGCTGCCGTTCAAGCTGATGCTGTTCGTGCTGGTCGATGGCTGGCAGTTGCTGCTGGGCTCGCTGTCCCAGAGTTTTTACTAGGGGAATTACGATGACACCCGAAAGCGTCATGACCCTGGGCCGCCATGCGATGGAAATCACGCTGATGGTGGCCGCGCCCATGCTGCTGGTCGCCCTCATCATCGGCTTGATCGTGAGTATTTTCCAGGCGGCCACGCAGATCAACGAGGCGACCCTGTCCTTCATTCCCAAGCTGGTCGGCATCTTCGTCGCAATCGTCGTGGCCGGTCCATGGATGCTCTCCGTCATGCTCGACTACATGCGCCAGGTATTCACCGGCATCCCGAACCTGGTCGGCTAGGCATGGTGCCGCGGCATACGCCATGCTGACCCTGTCGAGCATCGAACTGAACACGTGGATCGCAGCACTGCTGTGGCCGCTTAGTCGCATCCTCGGCCTGATCGCGGCCGCGCCCCTGTTCGGCAACGCGGCCTTGCCCGCCAGCGTGAAGGTGACCCTGGGCGCGCTGCTGGCCATGATCATCGCCCCCACCGTACCGGCCTTGCCTGCCGTCAATCCGATGTCCCTGCCCGGTCTGCTGATCCTCACGCAAGAGATGCTGGTCGGGCTGGCCATGGGCTTTTCCATCCGCATCGTGTTTTCCGCCATTGAAATGGCCGGTGAACTCAGCAGTCTGACCATGGGCCTGGGCTTCGCCTCGTTCTTCGACCCGCAAACCAAGGGCAGGTCGTCCGCCATCAGCCAGTTCCTCGTCATGCTGGCCACGTTGATGTTTTTGACTGTCAACGGCCACCTGGTCTTGCTGGCGGCGCTGGCGGAAAGCTTCGTCAGCCTGCCGATTTCATCGAGTCCCATCAGCGGCGGCGGTTTCCAGCAATTGGCGGCCTGGGGCGGGGAAATCTTCCGTTCCGGCCTGCAGATTTCGCTGCCCATCATCGCCGCCCTGCTGCTGACCAACGTGGCCCTGGGCATCTTGACGCGGGCCGCGCCGCAGCTGAACATCTTCGGTATCGGCTTTCCCGTCACCCTGGGCGTGGGCTTGCTGGTGATCGGCATGGTCCTGCCCTATCTGGCCACGCCGTTCCAGAACATGTTCCTGCGCGGCATAGAAACGGCGCGGCTGCTGCCGCGCGGCTTTGCCACGCGCGACCGGCCGCCCCCGCCCGCGCCGCCGAATCCCCTGCGTCCCGCGCCACCGGCGCCGCTGCCGCCTGCGCGCTGATCAGGGCTGCCAGCCCAGCGCATGGCGCAACAACAGCGCCGACAGTACGAACATGGTGACGCCGATCAAGCCATCGAGCACTTGCCAGGCCCGGGGCCGCGCAAACCACGGCGCCAGCCAGCGCGCGCCATAGCCCAGCGATGCAAACCACAGCAGGCTGGCCGCGCTGGCGCCGGCGATGAAGCAGCCGCGCAGCGCGCCCGGCTGCTGGGCGCCGATGCTTCCCACCAGCAATACCGTATCCAGATAGACATGCGGATTGAGCAAGGTAAATGCGGCCGCCTGGGCCAGGATGGCGCCCAGGCCCAGTCCGCCCCCGCCTTCGGCCGCGCGCAGCTGCTGCGGCCGGCGGGCGCGCCGCAGGGCTTGCCAACCGTAGACGGCCAGAAAAACGGCACCGCCCAGCGCCAGCGCGCTGGCCAGCAAGGGGCGCTGCCCCAGCGCATGGGCCATGCCCAGCACGCCGGCGGCAATCAGCGCCGCGTCGGCCAGGGCGCAAAACAGCACGATGGCACCCACATGTTCGCGGCGCAAGCCTTGCCGCAAGACAAAGGCATTTTGCGAGCCGATGGCAACGATGAGTCCCAGGCCCAGGGTCAAGCCCTGGAGAAAGACGGAAAAGACGGGTGGGGTGGCGGCGGTCAAGAGTGTCATGCACGCATCTTGCCTGCCGCACGCAATGAAGGCAAACTACCTTTTCTGTTGCCAATTAAGGAAAACTTCATCCATGCTCGACTATGCATCGCTCAGCGCCCTGGCCGCAGTGATCCGTGAAGGCAGTTTCGAGCGCGCGGCGCGCGCCTTGCACGTGACGCCATCGGCCATTTCGCAGCGCGTCCGCCTGCTGGAAGAGCGCGTCGGCTGCGCGCTGGTGATACGCGACCAGCCCTGCCGCGCCACGGACACGGGCCGGCGCCTGTGCCAGCACGTGGACCAGGTGCAACTGCTCGAACAGGATTTGCAGGGCGCCTTGCCGGCGCTGGCGCAGACAGCACTGGGCGTGTCGCGCGCCAGCGTGCCCGTCGCCGTGAATGCCGACAGCCTGGCCACCTGGCTGGCGCCCGCCATCGCCGCCTTCGCGGCCGCCCAACCGGTGCTGCTGCAAGTGGCCGTCGACGACCAGGACCATACGGCCGACTGGCTGCGCAGCGGCGCCGTGCTGGCCGCCGTCAGCGCCACGGCCCGGCCCGCATCGGGCTGCAACAGCCGCCCGCTGGGCGCCATGCGCTACCTGGCCGCCGCCAGCCCCGCCTTCCTGCAACGGTACTTTGCCCATGGCGTGGGCGCCGCCAGCCTGGCCTTGGCGCCCAGCCTCGTGTTCAATGCCAAGGACGAGCTGCAAGCGCGCTGGGTGCGGCGCCTGTGCCACCGGCACGTGGAGCTGCCGCGCCATGCCCTGCCCTCGCCGCATGCCTTCGTCACGGCCGGCCTGGCCGGCATGGGCTGGGGCTTGCACCCGCAGGCGCTGATCCAGCCGCATCTCGACAATGGCAGCCTGGTCGAACTGCTGCCGGACACCCCGCTCGACGTCGCGCTGCACTGGCATACGGCACGCGCCGCGTCGAGCCTGCTCGACGGCTTGAGCGGCGCCATCCTGGCCGCCGCCCGCACGGGCCTGCTGCCGCCCTGAGTGACCGCTTCAGGGCTGGTCGCTGCTGAATGCAAAGCGCCAGCGCCGCAGGTCGACATTCAAACGCAACTGGTGATGCCTGACCAGGTAGCGCACGCCGACGAGGGCGGCCGCCAGGCCCGACAGGGCACCGATGCCCAGCGCCCAGCGCGGGCCGAAGGTGTCGGCGACCCAGCCCACGACGGGCGCCCCCAGCGGCGTGCCGCCCGCCGAGATGGCCAGGACTATCGCCATCACGCGGCCCCGCATGGCGGGCGCCGTCGACAGTTGCACGCTGCTGTTGACGCTGGTGGTAAAGGTTTGCGCGGCGATGCCGATGACCACCAGCATCATGCCGAACAGCCAGTAATTGGGCATCACGGCGGCCAGCGCGCAAGCCAGGCCGAACAGCGCCGCCGCCCCCAGCAGCAAGGCCAGCGTCGGCTGGCCGCGGCCCGCCGCCAGCAGGGCGCCGGCCACGGAGCCGCACGCCATCACGGAGCTGAGCACGCCGTACTGGCTGGCGCCCGCATGGAAGGCCGTCACCGACATGGTCGACAGGAAAATCGGGAAATTCAAGCCGAAGGTGCCGATCAGGAACAGCATCAGCAGGATGGCCATCAAGTCGGGCCGCTGGCGCACGTAGCGGAAACCTTCGCCCAGGCTGGCGCGCGTGGCTTTCAGGCGCGGCGCTCGGCGCAGCAATTCCACGCGCAGCAGCAACAGCGAACCGATCACGGCCGCAAACGAGACGGCATTGATGATGAAGACCCAGCCGCTGCCGACGCTGCTGATCAGCAAGCCAGCGACGGCCGGGCCCAGCATGCGCGCCGCATTGAACGAGGTGGAATTGAGCGCCACGGCATTCGTCAAGTCTTCCTCGCCGACGATCTCGGCCACGAAAGTCTGGCGCACGGGCGCATCGAAGGCCGTCACGCAGCCCAGCAGGAAAGCAAACACATACACGTGCCACAGTTGTACCAGGCCGCTGATGCACAGCATGCCCAGTCCCAGCGCCAGCAAGCCCATGGCCGCCTGCGTGCACAGCAGCAATTTCCTGCGGTCGAGCAAGTCGGCCGCCATGCCCGTCAGGGGCAGCAACAGCAGCTGCGGGCCGAATTGCAAGGCCATGACGATGCCGACGGCGCTGGCATTGTGCTGCGTCAGTTCGCTCAGCACCAGCCAATCCTGCGCCGTGCGCTGCATCCACGTGCCGATATTCGACACGAGGGCGCCGCCGGCCCAGATACGGTAATTGGGAATGCGTAGCGAACGGAATGTGTTGTTCATCTGGGCGTGCGGGCTCCTTGCCGGGGTCGTGGTGAAAAATTCAGCGGATCACTCCGCCAAGCGTTTGAGTAGGGCCACCGCTTTGTCCAGCTCGGTGACTTCGGCCGGCGTGAGCCGGGTTTCGATGGTCCGCGCCAGCCAGTCTTCGCGCGCGGCGCGGCTGGCCGCGATCCAGGCGCGGCAGCTGTCCGTCAGGGTCAAGATCGTCTGCCGGCCATCGCGCGGATCGGGCGAGCCCGTCACCAGCTGCGCCTCGGTCAGCGCCAGCACCGTGGCGGCCATCGACTGGGGCCGCATGCCTTCGGCGCGCGCCAGACTGCTGGCCGTGGCCGGGCCGTCGCGCTCAAGACGGCTGAGCACGGATGCCTGCGACATGCTGACGTCGCCCAGATGCGCTTCCTCGCGCAGGCGGCGGCGTAGTTTGCCGATGAGAATGCGCAATTCGCCGGCCAACTGCAGCACCTGCTCGTGATCTTCGTGATCTTCGTGGTCTTCTTGTGGGGTGCTCATGGGGAACGCTGGTGGATCAACAGACTCAAGTATAACAGATACACAGGTAGACTGCACAGTTTGCCTGCATATCTTGTCCAAGTAGCCAGAATGCGGACGCAAAAAAGCCGGGGCGCGAGGTATGCATCCTCGCCGCCCCGGCTTGCCGGTCATCCTGCGGCTGGCCGCTTAGCTGATGTAGTTGAACAGCGACAGGCCCGAGATCGACGTGAAGGACTTCTGCGCCGCCTGCAGGGTGATCTGCTGCTGGCTGAACAGCGAAATCGCCTTCACCATGTCCAGGTCCTGCAAGCCCGACAGGGTGCTCGCATATTGCAGGTCGAGGTCGTCGCCGGCGCTGTCGAGCGTGTCGATCTCCTTCAGGCGCGAACCGACTTCCGCGCGCACGGACAGCACGTTGTCGTAGGCCGTGTCGAGCAGATCGTGCGCCGCGTTCAGGCTGGCCGTCAGGCGCGCCTGCCCCGCGTCGCCCGAGGCCGGCTGGCCCAGTGCGCCGATCAGGTTGGTAATCGTGGTAAAGATCGATTCCTTGCCGCTGGGCTCCAGGGTGAACTTGTCCAGGTCGGCCGGCTTGCCCGCGACATTGACTTGCTGGCCGTCAAAGTTGATGGCGTCGCCCGATTTATAGGCCACCGGCACGGCGGGATTCGGGATGGTCTGGCCCAGGGTCACGTCCGTCACGGTATAGGTCGTCTTGGCATCCGTACCCGTGCCCGTCACCTGGAAATCGATCGAGTACTTGTGCCCCGTCAACTTGGTGGGATCGGTGACAGTGCCGCCGGAAATGATGCCGGCGCCGCCGCGCGCAAAGTTGCCCGGGTCGGCTGCCGTGGTGAACTTGCCGTTGCCCGTCAAGATGTTCTCGAACACGGCCGCGCCCGAGTCGCTGGTGGCCAGGTAGCGGGCCGAGCCCACTTGCAGCTCGCGCTGGCCCTGGTCGCCCACGTAGGTGGCGCCGCCCGGCGTCTGGCTGAACGGCTGCGTCGTCGACTTGTAGCCGCCGAACAGGTAGCCGCCCGCGTTGTCGGACGTGTTGGCGATGCCCATCAGGTCGGTCAAGCGCCCCTTCAGCTCCGTGGCCAGGCTCTGGCGGTCGATATCCTTCAAGGCCGGATTACCGGCCTTCAGCACCAGCTCCTGCACGTCGGCGATCAGCGAGGTGGTGCTGGCCAGCGCCAGCTCTTCCTGCGACAGGAAATTCTTGGCGTTCGAGCGGTTCGTCACGAATTGCGTATTGATCGATTGCGACTGCGTCACTTCCAGCGCGCGCGCCGAGGCGATCGGATCGTCGGCCGGCGTCAGGTTGCGGCGGTTCGCCGACAGCTGCATCTGGGTGCGGTTCAACGCGCCCTGCAGATTGTTCAGCTGCGTGCTGCCCGCGTCATAGATCATTTTGGTACTGATGCGCATGATGCTGCCCTTCCTGATGGCGGCGGACGCCAGGCGCCGCCGCTTGAATAATTAACGTCCGAGGCCGATGACCACGTCGAACAGGGTGCTGGCGATCTGCATGACCTTGCCGCAAGCCTGGTAGGCTTGCTGGTAGCGCAGCAGGTTGGCGGCCTCTTCATCGAGGTTGACGCCGGAAACGGCCTGCTGCTGCGTGCTGGTCTGCTGCAGCAAGGCCAGACTGGCCAGGCCGCTGACCTGCACTTCGCGCGTCTTGTTGCCCACATAGCTGACGGTTTCCGCGTACGAACCCTGGAACGTCGCCTTGCCGCCATCGAGAATGTTTTTCGTTTGCAAGCCCGCCAGCAAGCTGGCATTGCGGTTGTCGCCCACGCCGCCCGAGTTCGGCGCGATGGTGAATTTATCGCCCTGCGCCGGCGCGCCCGTCATGTTGACGTTGATGCCGCCAAAGCTGAAGCTGTCGCCTTCCGTGTACGGAATGTTCGCCGTGCCGGCCGGATACGTGGTGGTGGCGCCGTTCAAGCCTTTCACCGTCACGGCCTGGCCCGCGGGAAATCCCGACAGCGAGGTGGTCGCCTTGTCGTACGTCAAGGTGACGGTACCCGTCAAGGCATTGCCCGGCGTTAAATAGGCTTTGTCCACGCTACCTGCGCCGAGCTTGCCGCTGCCCGTGTTGCTGACGGGTGCGCCTGTGGCGATCGGCGCGCCGGCGGCCAGCTTGTTGCGGTCGGTAATCGCCACGGCCAGGTCGGACGCGCCGTGGGCCGTCGGCCTGACCATGAAGTTGTCGCCCTCGGCAGCCGTGCCCGAGATCGAGAAATCCACGCCGTCGATGGTTTGCGGCACGGTTTGCGGATACGGGTTGATGGTCGTTTTGGCGCCGTCGCTCTGGCGCGTCACCACATAGTTTGTGCCGTCGTACTTCACGGCATAATCGCTGGCCGTCAGCTTGGTCGGATCGCTGACCTTGGCCGACAGCGCGGTCGTGCTGGTCGCGTTGTTGCGGTAGTCGGCGCCAATGACGGGATCGGGCAACTTGAAGAAGTCGGTCCCCATGTCGCCATTCAAGTCCTGGCCCAGCTTGTGCTGTTCATTGAAGGTGAACGCGAGCGCGATGGCCACCTTGCCCAGCGAATTCTGGATGCGGTCCAGGCTGCCGCTGCGGAACTCCAGCAAGCCGCCCAGCGCGCCGCCGCTGAGGGAACTTTCCGACAGCTTGGTGACGCTCGTACCCGTCACATAGCCCACGTCCAGCCGGTTCGGGTCCGTCGGCGACGGCGTGACGGCCAGTTCAAAGTTCTTGTTGCCCACCACCAGCGGCTGGCCCGAGCCGATCGAGACGGTAATCGAGTTGCCGGCACCAGGCTGAACCGTTGCCTTGACGTATTTGTTCAGCTCCGTGATCAGCTGGTCGCGCTGGTCCAGCAAATCGTTGGGCTGATTGCTTTCATTCACGGTCAGGTTGGTAATCGCCGTATTCAGTTCCGCGATCTGCTTGGCGTAGGAATTGATCACCTTCACGTTCGAGGTGATCTGCGAATTGACGCCGTCGCCGATTTCCGTCAGGCGCGCGCTGAGGCCCTGGAAGCGCGCCGTCAGCGAGTTTGCGCTCGACAGCAATGCCTGGCGCGACGACACGGACGAGGCATTCGAGCTGAAATCCTGCACGCCCTTGAAGAAATCGGCCATCGCCGGCGACAGCCCGGCCGTGGGATCGGCCAGCATATTGTCGATCTGGCTGATCTGCGTGTAGTACGCGTCGAGCGAGCTGGTGGCCGATTGCGCGCCATTCACCTGGGCCGCCATGAAGCCGTCGTACTGGCGCTTGACTTGCGATACCTCGGTACCATTGCCAACAAAACCATAACCGGCATTGTTGAACTGCGCCGTCTGCTGCAGCACCACCTGGCGGTTGTAACCGTCCACGTTGGCATTGGTGATGTTATGCCCGGTCGTCGACAGGCCCACCTGCGCTGCAAGCAAACCGCTCTTACCAATGCTGAGGAGATTCGAAGTCATGGTGTCTTATTGGTTACTGTCATGAGTATTAACGGCATCCGCGGACAAAACTTGAAGCACCCGCGCTGCCTCAGGGTCAGGCGGGGATTAGCCGACCAGCGAATGCTTGATGATTTTTGTCAGTTTGGCAGCGTAATTCGGGTCCGTCGCATAGCCGGCCTTTTGCAAGCCCTGGGCAAAGGTGCTGGCGTCGCCCGCGCTGGCCAGGACTTTTTCATAGCGTTTATTGTTGGTAATCAACTGCGCATAATCCTTGAAACTGTCCGCGTAGCTGTCGTAGGCGCGGAATTTTTCCACCTTGCGTTGCGCCTTGCCATTCACATATTCCGTGGTGACGGCTTCCGTGACCTTGCCCTTCCAGTCGGCCGACGCCTTGATGCCGAACAGGTTGTGGCTGCTGCTGCCGTCGCGGCTGATGATTTCGCGCTTGCCCCAGCCCGTTTCCAGCGCCGCCTGGCCCAGCATGAACTTGGCCGGGATGCCGGTGGCGCGGCTCGCCTCTTCCGCATGCACGCCCAGCTTTTCCTGGAAGGCGCGCACGTGCGGCGCCTGCGTGGCGTTGGCCTTGTCGCTCAGAGTCTTGCCGGTGCCGGCGGCGCTGCCGGCGCCGTCCGTGAGGGCGCCCTGCTGCTGGCGGAACGCGGCCAGCGCCTGCGCCATGCTCGACGAGCGGGGCGACGGCGCTTCGGCGCCATCGGCGGCCAGCGCCTGGTTCGACGATGACAACTGGCGGATCAGCACGTCCGCCAGGCCCGTGCCCCGCTTGGCCAGGTTCTGGCTCGTCTGCTGGTCCAGCATCGAGGTGTACATCTTGCTTTGCTGGCTATCCATGATGCCGTCCTGCGGCGTGGCTTCCCGCATGCTTTTCATCATCATGTTGATGAACATGGCTTCGAATTGCGTGGCCGCCTCTTTCAGGGCGGCGGGATCCTTCGCCTTGGCGGACTGGCGCAAGCCATCCATGCCCTTGACGTCATAGGCGGCGGTTTTGCTGAGGTCGGTTTGGCTGATCATGGCGTGTCCATCAAATGATTTCGAGTTCGGCGCGCAGCGAGCCTGCCGCCTTCATCGCCTGCAGGATGGCCAGCAAGTCCTGCGGCGAGGCGCCGATGGCGTTGAGGGCCTTGACCACGTCGGACAGCGAGGCGCCGCCCTTGACCAGCATGACCTTGCCCGGTTCCTTCTTGATATCGATCTGCGCCGTCTGCGTGACCACCGTGCGCCCGCCCGACAGGGGCGCCGGCTGGCTCACCTGCGGCTCGACATTGATGGTGACGGACAGGTTGCCGTGCGAAATGGCGCACGTTTCCAGGGTCACGGACTGGTTCATGACGACGGAACCGGTGCGCGCATTCATGATGACCTTGGCCGCCAGACGGGCCGGGTTGACTTCGATGCTTTCCAGCTGGCCCAGGAAGGACACGCGCTGGTCGCTGCCGCCCGGCGACTGCACCTGGATCACGCGCCCGTCCAGCGCGGCCGCCGTGCCGGCGCCGTAGCGGCTGTTGATGGCGTCGACCACGCGGCTGGCGGTGGCGAAATCGGTGGCGTTCAATTCCAGGCGGATCGTGTTGTTGGCGCCCAGCGCCGAAGGCACGCTGCGCTCGACGGTGGCGCCGCCCGAGATGCGGCCCACGCTCAGGTGATTGATGACGACGGAGCTGCCGGCCGCCTGCGCGCCCACGCCGCCCACCAGCACGTTGCCCTGCGCCATGCCGTACACCTGGCCATCGGCGCCCTTCAGCGGCGTCATCAATAAAGTGCCGCCGCGCAAGCTTTTCGCATTGCCCATCGACGACACCGTCACGTCGAGCAGCTGGCCCGGCTGGGCAAACGCGGGCAAGGCCGTCGTCACCATCACGGCGGCCACGTTTTTCAGCTGCAAACTGGTGCCTTGCGGCAAGTTGATGCCCTGCTGCTGCAGCATCGCCGCCACGCTCTGGATGGTAAATGGCGTTTGCGTGGTCTGGTCGCCGCTGCCGTCGAGGCCGACGACGAGGCCATAGCCCATCAGCTGATTCTGGCGCACGCCGGCGATGCTGGCCAGGTCCTTGATGCGCTCGGCCTGCGCCACGGGCGCCAGCAGAGAAATGGCCAGGCCGAAAACAGCTGCAAAGCGGGGGAAAGTAAAGGTGGCCATGATCAGAACGGCAGCAGGCTGAGGAAGAAGCGCGAGGCCATCGAGGCCATTTCGGCGCGGTCGATCTGGCTGTTGGTGCGGTACTCGACGCGCGCGTCGGCCACCTGGGTCGACGGCACGACGTTGCCCGTGCCGATGGTGTCCGGATTGACCATGCCCGAGAAGCGGATGAATTCCGTGCCCTTGTTCATGGCGATCTGTTTCTCGCCCGCAACGATCAGGTTGCCGTTCGGCAGCACTTCAATCACCGTCACGCCGATTACGCCGGAAAAGGTGTTGCTGGCGGACTGGTTGTCGCCATCGGCAAACTTGGTCGCGCCACTCGCCGAGACGGTGCCGCCCAGGCGGCCCTGCAGCATGCCCGGCGTGCTGAAGCCCACGCTGCCGGACTTGTTGCCGGAACTGGCGCCTGCCTTGACGGCATTCGTGCGCTCGGTGATGGCGATCGTCATGGTGTCGCCCACGTGGCGCGCGCGGCGGTCTTCGAAGGCGGGACGGTAGGTCGACGGCTGGTAGATGGAACCGTTGTTGACGACCACCGGTTCCGGCATCGGCGCGCGCGTGGTGGTGGGATATTGCACGATGGACGTAGGCGTGATGGCGCAGCCGGACAGCAGGACTGCGGACAACAGGGCGATGATGGGGTATTGCATGGCGAACCTCCGCTGCCATCCGGCGGCGGATGGCATGACGACTATGAAAATTAAAGTTGCGACAATTTCTGCAGCATTTGATCGGATGTGGTGATGGCCTTGCTGTTGATCTCGTAGGCGCGCTGCGTCTGGATCATGTTGACCATTTCCTCGGCCACGTTGACGTTCGACGTCTCGATATAGCCCTGCATCAGCACGCCGGCGCCGTTCGTGCCCGGGGTGTTGGTCTGCGCCACGCCGGAGGCGCCCGTTTCCATGTACAGGTTTTCGCCCTTCGACTCCAGGCCGGCCGGATTGACGAAGGTGGTCAGCTGCAGCGAGCCGATCTGCGATGGCGCGACCGTGTCGGGCAAGGTGACGGACACGGTGCCGTCGCGCGCCACGGTCAGGCTCAGCGCATTCGTCGGCACGGTGATGGCGGGCTGGATGACGAAACCTTCGGACGTCACCAGCTGGCCGTTGGAATCGGTCTGGAAGGAGCCGTCGCGCGTGTAGGCGGTGGCGCCGTCCGGCATCAGCACCTGGAAGAAACCCGTGCCGTTGACCATCACGTCGCGCGAATTGCCCGATGCCTGGGGATTGCCCTGCGTATGGATGCGTTCGGTGGCCACGGTGCGCACGCCCGTGCCGATCTGCAAGCCCGATGGCAGCTGGGTTTGCTGCGACGATTGCGCGCCCGGCTGGCGCACATTTTGATACAGCAAGTCTTCAAACACGGCGCGCGACTTCTTGAAGCCCGTGGTGCTGACGTTGGCCAGGTTATTGGCGATCACGTCCATCTGCGTCTGCTGCGCTTCCAGGCCGGTCTTGGCAATCCAAAGGGAACGAATCATGATTTTTCTCCAATAACAGCGCTAACCAGCCCTGTAGACTATTTCTATGTGACCATTATGCGGGCGCCCCCATCAATTCAAAGCGAGGATCTGGGTGGCTTTCGCCGCGTTATTCTCGGCATTCTTCAGCAAGCTCATTTGCGTTTCGAACTGGCGCGCCAGGGCGATCATGCTGACCATGGAGTCGACGGGGCTGACATTGCTGCCCTCGAGCGCACCGGTGGTCAGCTTGACGGCCTGGTCGGCCTGCGCCACCGTGCCATCCTTCAGGCGGAACAGGCCGTCGTCGCCGCGCACCAGCTGCTGCTCGGGCGGGTTGACCAGCTTGATGCGTCCCAGCACCGTCGATGGGCCTGGAGGCACGTCGGTGGAAATGGTGCCCACCGTGCCGTCGCTGGCGATGGCCACCGTCACGCCCGGCGGAATCGCCATGGGGCCCGTGTCGCCCTGCACCATCAGGCCCGACTGCGTCTGCAGCATGCCGTTTTCATTGAGCTTCAGGGCGCCGTTGCGCGTGTAGGCTTCGGAGCCGTCGGCCGACTGCACCGCGATCCAGCCCGCGTTTTCCACGGCCACGTCGAGCGCGCGGCCCGTGTGCTGCATCGGGCCTTGCGTGAAATCGGAACCGACCGTCGAATCGACGACGAAGGCGCGCGTCGGCATCATGCCGTCGGCCACCACGGGCACGGCGCGGAACGAATCGAGCTGGGCACGGAAACCCGTGCTGGTGGCGTTCGCCAGATTGTTCGCCGTGGTCGCCTGCTTGTCCAGGATATGCTTGGCGCCCGAGCCGGCGGTGTAGATGAGACGGTCCATGTGTTTCTCCTGCCTGTATCGCAACTGATGGGGTTACTGCAAAAATATTGCAACATCACGGGTGCCTCGGAAAGCGTAGCGAGCGGTTCAATACCGGGTTGAGTAGCGCAGCTGTACGGAGGTACAGCGAGCAACGCCGGCCCGGCAGTGAGACGCGCAGTAGCTTAACGAGGCGCCCCAAGTTAGCGCAGGTTGACCAGGGTCTGTAAAACAGAATCCTGCGTCTTGATGGTCTGCGCATTCGCCTGGTAGGCGCGCTGGGCCGTGATCATGTTGACCAGTTCCGCCGTCAGGTCGACGTTCGACACTTCCACGGCCGAAGCGCGCAAGTTGCCCAGGGTGCCCGTCTTCGGTTCGCCCGTGATGGGTTTGCCCGAGGCCGAGCTTTCCACCCAGGCGTTGTTGCCCAGCGGCTCCAGGCCGTTCGGGTTGGTAAAGTTGCTCAACACCACCTGGCCCAGGCTGCGCGTCTTGCCGTTGTTGTACTGGCCCTGGATGACGCCGTCGTCGCCCACGATGAACTGGCTCAGCTGGCCCGCCTTGTAGCCGTCCGCTTCCGTTTTCTTTTCCGCCGTGGCGGTGCCCAGCTGGGTCGATTTGCTGAAATCGACCTGGACCGACAGGGTCGGATTGGCGCCCGTGGCCGGGAAGATCGGCAGGTTGACGGTGACGGGCAAGGTTTGCGGCGGCGTCAGGGCCAGCATGGCGGCCCGGTCCAGGCTGCCGACCGTGTTGAAGACCAGCGAACCGGTCTTGACGGCCGGCACCATGGTCACGGCGCGGATGGCCGCGTCGATCTGGTCGGGCGTGCGGCTCGAGTTGATGCCATTCGGCACGGCACTGCCGTAGGTGGCGGCGATGGCGGCCAGTTGCGCCGGCGTGGCGCCCGCGGCGGCGGCGGCAGCCGAGACGGCGGCGCCGACCGCATTGCCATAGGCGACGGCGGCCGTCGTCACATTGGCCGGCACCAGCGGCACGGCCGTGGCGGCAGCCTGGTAGGCGGCGCGCGCGGCCAGCGAGGCAGGGTCCGTCTGCAGGGCGGCCGCGACCTTCATGCTGGTCACTTCCGTGCCGTCAACGGCCGAGTAGACGTCCCAGGTGTTGGTGCCCGTCTTGACATAGAAATTCGACATGATGTGGGAGTTGCCCAGCGAATCGAAGACTTCGACGGGGAACTGCTTGCTGTAGGTGGTGTCGTCACCGATCTTGAACGGCACCGTGGTCGGCATGGCCGTGTTCGAATTGAGGTTGACTTGCGTGTCGACCTTGGTCGTCGCCTGGGGCTTCATGTCCGACTGGTCGATCTGCAGGGGCACGACGGCGCCGGCGACGATCTTGCCGTTGGCATCGGCCGCATAGCCGGTCAGCTGCGCCAGCTGGGCGTTGACGATGAAGCCGCTCTTGTCGACCTGGAACTGGCCATTGCGCGAGTACTGGACGGCGCCGTTGACGCTGGTACGGAAGAAGCCGCCGCCATTGATGGCGATGTCGAGGGGGTTCGACGACGTTTCCAGGTTACCCTGGTTAAATTGCTGGGCGATTTGCGAGACGGAGACGCCGATCCCCGCCTGGTTGCCGCCCACGCCATACAGCGAGTTGGCATAAATGTCGGCGAACTGGGCCTGCGACTGCTTGAAACCGACGGTGGACGAGTTGGCGATGTTGTTGCCGATGACGTCCAGCGATTTGGCGGCGCCATTCAAGCCGCTCAAGCCTTGTTGGAAAGACATTGTGTTCTCCTGGTAGAAATTAGGGGTAGAGGGTCACGCTAGGGTCAGCGGCTTACAGAATCTGTTTCACGTCGGCCATGGTGATGCTGCCCACGCCCGGGACATTCAATTTCACGCCATTCGCGCCCGTCGACACGCTGGCGACCGAACCGAACATCAGCGCCGTCGCATCCTTGAGCTTGGTGCCGCCGCGCGTGGCTTCCACCGTGAAGGTGTAGGCGCCGTCGGCCAGCACGACCGGCTTGCCGTCCTTGTCGAGGTCGGCGGTGGAACCGTTCCAGCCCAGCGGCAAGGTGCCCGCTTCCTGTGCGCCCAGGTCGATGGAATGGACTTCCTTGCCATCCTTGTAGATGATGACCTTGACCTTGTCGGCCGCCGTGGCCAGGTCCACGCCCAGCAGCGCGGCGCTCTTGCTCAGGTTGATATCCTTACCCGCAGTCAACACACCATGGCCGATGATGTTGGCCGCCTGCATCGATTCGGCTTGCTGATAGCTGGTCTTCAGGGTTTCCAGGGTCGTGTTGAGCTTGTTGACGCCCGTCACCGTGGACAACTGCGCCAGCTGGCTGGTCAATTGCGCATTGTCCAGCGGGTTCATCGGATCCTGGTTTTTCAGCTGGGTGACCAGCAGGGTGAGGAATTTGTTCGTTTCCGCTTCGACACTGCCTGCCGCGGCCGTCGTCTTCTTCGGATTCATCGTCGCCATCAGGTCGGTGGTGACGGAGGTCGTGGTATCGATGGTTGCCATAATGATCAGTCAGCCTTACTGGCCGAGGGTAAGGGTTTTCAGGAGCAGCGACTTGGCCGCGTTCATGGTTTCCACGTTGGTCTGGTACGAGCGCGAAGCGGACAGCATGTTGACCATCTCGTCGACCGTATTCACGTTGGGCATGGTGACGTAGCCCTTCTCGTCGGCCAGCGGGTTCTTCGGGTCGTAGACCAGCTTCATCGGCGACGGGTCCTCGATCACCTTCTGCACCTTGACGGCCGTGGCGCCGTTGGCCATGGGCACGGCTTCGAACACCACCTGCTTGGCGCGGTAGGCTTCGCCCGTGGCGCTGGTGGCGCTGTCGGCATTGGCCAGGTTGCTGGCCACCGTGTTCAGGCGCTGCGCCTGGGCGCTCATGGCCGAACCGGACACATTGAAGATATTAAATAGCGACATGATTATTGTCCTCCCTGGATGGCCGTCAGCATGCCCTTGATCTGCGAGTTGAGGAACGTCACGGCCGCCTCGTAGCGGATGGCGTTGTCGGCAAAGGCATTGCGCTCGAGGTCCATGTCGACCGTGTTGCCGTCGACGGCGCCCTGGGCCGGTGCGCGGTACAACAGCGGCGTGCCGTCGGCCAGGGTCTCGACCTTGCCGCCTGTGCTGCCGCCCGCTGCGGCGGCCACGCCCTTGCCCGGCATATGCTGCGGCGCCGTGCCCTTCAGGGCCGGCGGCACGCCATCCTTACGCGCCATCGCCCCCTTCAGGGCGGCGGCGAAATCGACGTCGCGCGCCTTGTAGTTGGGCGTGTCCGCATTGGCGATATTCGAGGCGAGCAATTCCTGGCGCGTCGAGCGCAGGCTCAGCGCCGTCTCGTTGAAGCGCATGTAATCGTCGAGTTTCCCTATCATGTCAGGCTCCGGAAAGATCTGCCACTGGCGCCTGAGATGGCGGAAGGATGGCGGTATAGTGATGACAGGAAACATAGTACGGCGCCCGCCGGCAAGGCCATCGCCGGATCAGACCGTACTTTTACCCCTTAATCGGCGCTTCGAACGGGGCGGCGCGCACTATCATGGCAATATTCCAGAGGCCTATCACCATGAAAACACCGCTCGCTTTCCTCCTTGCCCTAGCCATCCCGCTTGCCGCCCTGCCAGTATTGGCGCAGGCGCAAAACGCCGGCCGGCAGACGCCGGAAGCGCTGCGCAACAGCGTGGAACAATTCCTGCAGGTGCAAAGCAACGGCTTGCCGGGCAAGGTGACGATCACCGTCGGCGCCGTCGATCCGCGCCTGAACCTGGCCGCCTGCCCCGCGCCGCAAGCGTTCATGGCGCCGGGCGCGCGCGCCTGGGGCAAGACCACCGTGGGCGTGCGCTGCACGGCCCCGTCCAGCTGGACCATCTATCTGCAAGCGAACGTGGCCGTCGTGGGCGACTACGTGGCCAGCGCCGTGCCGCTGGCGCAAGGGCAAGCCATCGACGCCAGCCAGCTGGTGACGATGCAGGGCGACCTGGCCGCATTGCCCGCAGGCATCGCCACCGACATGGCCCAGGTGGTAGGCGCCAGCACGAATATATCCTTGCCGCCAGGCACGCCGATGCGCCTCGACACCCTGCGCCGCAAACCCGTGGTGATGCAGGGCCAGCTGGTACGTGTCGTTTCCAGTGGCAACGGTTTCCAGGTAGCATCAGAAGGGCGCGCCATCGGCAGCGCCGGCGATGGCCAGACGGTGCAGGTACGCACGCAGAGCGGCCAGCAGATCAGCGGCGTGGCGCGGGCTGGCGGCATGGTGGAGGTGGCGTTCTAAACACGGATGGGCAGCGATATTGTGGTCTGGCGCACTAAAGTTTCGGAAGAAGGTGCCGATAATGACACATATCCCGGAGTTTCTTGACTTCGACCAGACGAGGATCACGCTGTGAAAATTACCGATAACACCATTAAAAGCAATCCCGGCCTGCCGGTGGCGCCCGCCAGCACCTCCGGCGCCCGGAATGCCGAGAAAGCCCAGGCAACGCCGACGACGTCGGACAATGTACGCCTGTCGCCGCAAGGACAGGCATTAGCGGCCAGTGCAACTGCCGGCAGCGGCGCCGTGTTCGACACGAAAAAAGTCGAACGCATCAAGCTGGCGATCGCCGACGGCCAGTTCCAGGTCAACTCTGAAAAAGTGGCGGACGGTCTCCTCGACACGGTCAAGGACTTGCTGCACTCACGAAATAGATAGGTTTCCCCATGCAATCAGTGACTCCGTTTTCCAGCCTGCGCGACGAGCAACAGCTCATGACCACATTGCTGGCATTGATGAAAGAAGAACAGCGGCATCTGGTTGCCGCTGACATCGATGCAATCACGGAGCTCACGGCGCGCAAGACGGCACTCGTCGGACAATTGAGCCAGCTGGCGGCGCAACGCCACCAGGCGCTGGCGGCAGCCGGTTTCACGGCCGCCGAAGCGGGCATGGAAGACTGGCTGGTCGGCGCCAGCGAAGCCGAGGCGGCGCCCCTGTGGAAAGCCCTGCTCGAGACGACGCGCGAAGCGAAGGAACAGAATCGCCTGAACAGCCTGCTGGTCAACAAGCACATGCTGCACACGCAAGGCGCCCTGAACGCCATGCGCCCCCCGGCCCAGAGCGGCAATTTCTACGGTCCCAGCGGCCAGCCGACGACGAACACGGCCAGCCGGCGCGTCGTGATCGGCTAAGCCCCCCCCAGCGCGGGAAACGGCGGCCCCCATACCACGCCCATCCAGCACATCACCGCCGTGTCGCCCCCCTCCAGGGACACTGCGGCGTAGCCGGCGTGCCCGCACTCCCTGCAGAACGCCGCGCGCAGAAACAACAGCGGCGCCCTCTCGAAGCCGCACCTTTGAGCGCGCTCAAACTTGAGACAAGTGATAACGATATGCTAATCACTAGCGTACGCCGCACATCTCCAGGTGGGACTTTCCTCACCGACACGAACATTTTCCCGCAGGCATAGCTAATCCATTCTGACGCGTCAGCCTGCGCATTCGCGCTGCGCCATGACGCACGCCATTCAATCGCAAGACCATCTGGAGCACGATATGAACGCTATCTCAATATCCAAGGCTGGCGCGGCGCTGCTGCTCGGCAGCGCCCTGCTGGCGCCGGGCGCGCAGGCGGACACGCAAGCCGTGTTTTATAACCATCTCGTCTCGACTGCCGTGGTGGCTACACCGCTGCTGGCGCAAGACACGCTGTTCATCGACACCTTCACGACGGAGCGTGGTTCGCTGCTGCAAACGACCACGTTTACGGTCGGCAGCGGCGTGCAATCGTTCACGGGCAACGCCGCCTGGCTGGTCACGGGCGCCAACGACTTCGGTCCCCGTCTGACCGGAGTCAACATCGACTTGTTCGACTCCAGCAACAACCTGGTGCAATCGGATACGTTCACGGGCGTACTGGGCAGCTTCGCCCATTCCACCTTCAGCGGACTGCTGGGAGCAGGCACCTACACCATGGTGGCGACGGGCGTCGGCGTGCGTGATTCCGTGCTGGACATTTCCATCACCACGGCCGTGCCCGAACCGGAAACCTATGCCATGCTGCTGGCGGGACTGGGGCTGGTGGGGTATGGCATACGGCGCCGCAAGACGCTGGCCTGACGGGTCCTGACACGCCGCGCCGGAATTGAAGCGCCGCGTGCGCAGCGCATGGTCGCCCCTCAGCCGTGCGCGGGGCGGCCCGTATGCTGGCGGAACTTCGCCGCGATGGCCTGCGCCTTGGCGCTGGCGGCGGCTTGCTGCTCCGGCGTCAGCTCGTCTTGCAGCCAGTGCCAGTAGTCATCCTGGTAGGGATTGGTAACGCCGGGGGCGAGGATGTCGTCGTACACGAGGCGCAGGGCCAGCAGGTAGCCATACGCCTGCGGCGCGTCTTTCCGCACCACGTCGCCATCGCGCAAATACGCCATCATCAGGGTAGCCACGCTGGTCAGTTCCGCCTCATCCGCCTGCGCCGTCAGCTGGGCGATGGCTTGCCGCTTCCACGCCTGCACCAGCGGGTCGTCTGGACGGTTGCGCAGCGCGCTGCGGTCGCCAAACGGGCCTTCCGACAGGAACAGGGTGGCCGCGCCCGGCACGCCCGCCTTCGCGGCCGTGGCCAGATAGCCCAAGCGGTCCTCGCGCTGGCGCTGCGTCAGGCCCGCGCACAGCTGCCGCTGGCCGGCTTTTTCTTCCGCCGTCATCTCGCGTCCCAGCTCGAATTCCAGCCCCGGCAACCGGCCATCTTTCTCAAAAGAAATACAGTCATCGAGCAGATTGTAGGCCGCATACGCGTCTTCCGGCTTGCCGCTGGCGCCCAGGCGCGCAAGCTGCTGCGCGAGCGTCACGGGAACGGGCGCGGCACCGGCGGCCGGGGCGGCATCGATATTCAGATACGATGCCAGGCTGCGTCCCGGCGGCGCGCCGGCGGCAGCGGTGGCAGCAGCGTCCGGCGTGCCGCCGTCGGGCGCGGGCCAGTACACGAGCGCCAGCACTGCCACGATGGCAGCGGCGATGGCGATGCCGGTCAGTTTGCTGTTCATAGGAGGTGGCACATAAAAGGAAACGCACGTTACCACAGGCGCGCGGCACAGTGCCGCACGCACGCGCCCCGGCTAGCCGCCGGCCTTTTTCGGCTGGTGGCCCAGCTTCACCAGCGCGGCCAGGATGGCGTCCACATGGTCACCCTGCACTTCGACCACGCCATCCTTGACCGTGCCGCCCGAGCCGCACTGCGTGCGCAACTGCTTGCCCAGCAGGGCCAGGGCGATGGCGTCCAGCGGCAAGCCCTTGACCACGGTGACGCTCTTGCCGCCGCGCCCCTTGGTCTGGCGCGACACGCGCACCACGCCGTCGCCCGCCGGCACCGCCTTCGATTGCGCCTTGCATGCGCATTGCGCCAGCGGCAGGCGGCAGGCGGGACACATGCGGCCCGTTTCGGTAGAGTAGACGAGACCGCCCTGGGAACTGCTTTTCATAATGAGGTGATAAAAAGGAAGAAGGCGCGATTGTACCAAGCGCAGGGAGGGCGAGTGCAGGATCAAGCCCGCTCCCGCCCCGCCCGGTGGCGCGCCGGCTGACGTCTAACGCAAGGTCACGAACACGGGATTCGAATAGAACCACAGGCTGCGGTAATTGCGGTCGTTGATGTCGTTAAAACGCTGGGTGCTGTCCGTCGTGCCCGTGCGCTGGTCGGCCAGCGGCTCGCCGCCCTGCGTCAGGCCGGCGACATCGGTGCCCAGATTGGTGCCGCGCAGGCGGAAATACTGGTTCTTCGCCGCCGTCGTTTCGTAGCTCACGCTGGCGTAGCCGTCGGCCCCGATTTTCCAGTCCGCGCTGGTGAAGCGCTTGAGCACGCGCGTGCTGGCATTGCCGGCAACATTGTAGGCCGGCGTGCCCGCCACCGCCTTCGCGCCCACATCGCCGACGATCAGGTCGACATGGTCGACCACGGGCTTGACGTTGGCGGCCACGCCGCTGTCGACGGGCTTTTCGTAGTTGTTTTTGGCCGGGCTCTTGAAGCGGATGGTGATCGTGACTTTCTCGCCGCTGGCGACCTTCAGCTCGCCGCCCATCTCCTTGCGGTCGTCCTTGCTGGCCAGGTTGAAATCAAGCGCATTGATCAGGTCGCCATAAGTGGAGAACATCTTGCCCGAACGCAAGCCGGCCAGCAAGTCCTTCGCCAGCGGCGCGCCCTGCGCGCTGTTGAACACGTAGTTCTTCGCATACTCGCCGGGGAAATAACCGCTGCTGTTGCCGCCGACAATCTTGAAGTGCGTATCCGAATCGGTCAGGTTCCAGATGCGGCGCCCCTCGCCCAGCAGCGCATCCCATGGCCCGCCCAGCTTGGCCACCACGTAGTCGACGCCGCCATACACGCGCAGCGGCGCATTCTCGTCCGTGTAGGCGGCCGTGTAGCCGCCCCGGTCCGGTTCCATCTGGTTGCCGACCATGCCCTCGATGGCGAACATGATGTTCGGCGCGGCATCGTTGAAGGCGCGCAAGTCGGCGATGCTGTAGCTGCCCTTGTTGCGCGACGGATGGTTGATGACGGCGTAGCTGGTTTCCGGGTAATTCTGTTTCAGCCAGTTGATCGCTTGCAGCGCATCGGCAGCCGTCTTGTTGTAGCGGGTGTCGCCGTATTTCGCTTTCCATGCCGCGACGTCGGCGGCGTCGAACATGGCCGCGTCGCGCGTGGTAAACAGGTATTCGAACTCCTTCATGCCCCGCGTGCTGGCGGTCAGTTTGTCCGCCCCTTCGAACAGGCCGATGCCGACGTGGTCGTGGGTCGGCATGTCCCACTCGAAGCCCGAGAAGATCAGCTTGTCGGCGTAGCTGCCGCCCGCCTGCAAAGCCTGCACGCGCGGGATTTCATAGCGCCCGGCGCCGATGGACATGGGAATCGGCGCCGCCAGCGGCGCGCCCAGCGCGTCGCGCGTGGAGACGCGCAAATGGTTTGACAGCGCCATCCAGTCGAGTCCATACGTGGCAAAGGCCTTGGCCAGCACCTTGTCCAAGGTCTGGCTGACATCGGCGTCGGCCGATTGGGTCGTGTGGGTGTGCAGGTCGCCGGCGATCCAGCGGCCGGCGGGGAGCGGCGGCACGCTGCCGGCCGGGTTGCTGTCGCCGCCGCAGGCAGCAACACTCAACACGATGACGATGGCCGAAGCAAGCAATGTTCTGGAGTAAGACATGGGATGGACCTGGAAGCTGAAAAGAAGGGCGTCAGCCTAGCATTCCAGTATGACCAGCAAATGACATGCCCCACGCCCTGCCGGCCCGAAAAACCCGTCCTAGTTGGCCGGCGGCGGCGTCGGCACTTCCGTCACCGTCTCGGGGATGCCGGACAAGATCGTCACGGCCACGCGGCGGTTGCGCGCCCGTCCTTCCGGCGTGGCGTTCGGCGCCACGGGGATGTTGTCGGCGTGGCCCACGGCCGTCAGGCGCGAAGCCTGCACGCCGCTGGCGATGAACAGGCGCACCACGGCGCTGGCGCGGGCGGCCGACAATTCCCAGTTCGAGGCAAAGGTCGAATTGCTGATCGGCTGGACGTCCGTATGCCCTTCCACCTGCACATCGTGCGTGTCGTCCTTGAGCAGCACGGCGACGGCGCGCAGGGCCTGGTCCGATTCCGCCGTCAGGCGCGCCGCGCCCGGGTCGAACAGCACGCTGGCATTGATTTCCACGCTGACGCCGCGGCTCGTCTGCGTCACGCGGACCTTGCCTTCCTTCACCAGCGGCGCCAGGGTGGATGTGAGGTCCTGCGCCAGGCGCGTCATGTGTTCGCGCTCGCGGCGGATGGCTTCCGTGCGGCGCTTCAGGGCGGGGTTCGGCAGCGGGATCGCCTGCGGCGCTTCCATGATGATGGGCGGCGCGCCCTTTTCCAGGCTGAAGGCCTGGCCGATGGCGTTCTGGAAGACGCGGTATTTGCCTTCATTGACTTGCGAGATCGCATACATGACGACGAAAAACGCGAACAGCAAAGTGATGAAGTCGGCATACGAGATCAGCCAGCGGTCCTGGTTGTCCGGTTCCTCGTCATACTTCCTGCGCGCGCGCCGCATCATGCTCAGTGCTCGCTCAGTGCTCGTGAAGCAGGCTGGAGACGCGCTCTTCGATGATGCGCGTATGGTCGCCCGTGGCGATGTCGTACAGCACGGCGGCCGTGATTTCATACTGCACCACGCGGCGCGAGACGATGGCCTTGAGTTTATTGGCCACCGGCAGGAACAGCAGATTGGCCAGGCCGACGCCATAAATCGTCGAGACAAACGCGACGGCGATGCCGCTGCCCAGTTTGCTCGGGTCGGTAAGGTTTTCCATCACGTGGATCAAGCCCAGCACGGCGCCCAGGATGCCGATGGTGGGCGAATAGCCGGCCGCCGATTCCCACACCTTGACGGCCTGGCGCTCGGCCAGTTCGTAGGCGGAGATTTCCACGTCGAGCAGCTGGCGCAGCTTGTCGGGCGCGATGCCGTCGACGATCATGCGCAAGCCCTTGGCGTTGAAGCGGTCGGCCGTGTTTTCCATCAGGCGCTCGAGCGCCAGCGGGCCGTCGCGGCGCGCCGTCAGGCTCCATTGCCCGATGTCGCGCGCCAGCGCGGCGCGCGTGTCGGCCGGCGGCAGGAAGACCCAGCGCAGCATTTCCAGCCCGCGGACAAAAGTGCGCAGCCGCGTCTGCAGCAGCACGGCGCCGAAGGTGCCGATGATGACGATGGCGAAGGCAGCCGGCTGCAGCAGGGAGGCCATCTTGCCGCCTTCCAGTGCCTGGCCGACCAAGAGGCCCGCCAGCGCCAGCGCCAGCCCGATTACGCTGGACCAGTCCACGCCTGCTCCCTCAAGGTTGCGCGCAGGCGCGCGACGGCCTGGGTATGCAGCTGCGAGACGCGTGATTCGGACACGCCCATCACCGCGCCGATCTCCTTCAGGTTCAGCTCTTCTTCGTAATACAGGCCCATGAGTATTTTCTCGCGTGGCGGCAGCGCGTCGATGGCATCGATCACGGATTGCCGGAAATCGGTATCGAGCAGGGAACGCAAGGGGTCGCTGTCCTCGTCCACGCAGTGGCGGTCGAGGAAGCTGTCATTGCCGTCCGGGTCATGAAAGTCTTCGTAGTACACCAACTGGTGGCCGCCGCCGTCGCCCAGCATTTCCTGGTAGTCGGCCAGCGACATTTTCAGCAGCTTGGCCACTTCCGACTCGGTCGGCGGATGGCCGAGGCGCTGCTGCAAGGTGCTCATCGCCTCTTCGATCTTGCGCATGTTCTGGCGCATGCTGCGCGGCAGCCAGTCGCTGGTGCGCAATTCGTCGAGCATGGCGCCGCGGATGCGCAGCACGGCATACGTCTCGAACTGCGCGCCATGCGTCTCTTCATAGCGGCTAATGGCATCGAGCAGGCCGATCATGCCGGCCTGGATCAGGTCATCGACCTCGACCGAAGGCGGCAATTTCGCCTTCATATGGTGCGCCAGACGCTTCACCAGCGGAATGTGCTCCGTCAGCAAATAGTCCTTGTTCGATTTCCCTTTGACCGTGTACATAGGCTGCTTATTGTTTTCTCGTCTTATCTGGTGCTACGGTTGGTGTCAGGCGCTGAACTGGTGCGGGCTCCCCGTCTGGTACAAGGTGCCGCCAAGCACCGGCGCCGCCGAACGGGCCAGCCGCTCGGCCAGTCCGCGAAACGCCACCGAGGCGCCCGCCAGCGGAAACGCATCGACCACGCTGCGGCCCAGGCGCGCCGCGCGGTGCAGATATTCATCGGCAGGCACCGAACCCATCGAGGTCAGCTTCACGGCCAGGTAGCGGCTCGCCGCCTGCGCCATATTATCGTATACCACTTTTGCCTCGGATTCGGAAGCGCCGGTGACGAGAATGCCGAACGGCCGGCGTCCCAGTTCCTGGCTCAGGCGCTTGATCAGGCAGTACGCGGCCTTGATCGAGGTGGCGCTGGTCGACACTTGCACCACGATATCCGACGAAGCCATCAAGGGCACGGGGAAGCAATCGCCCTCGTCTGCCACGACGCCGTCGACCAGCACGATGCCGCTCTGGCGCGCCAGCACCTCGAAGGTCTTGCCCAGCCGGCGCAGTTCGTCCTCGCCCGCATAGTCCATGCTGTCCATCAGGTGGTTGCGCGCGCCCAGGCTGGCCACGCCGAAGCCTTGCGGCACCTGGTGGATGACCTGGTTCAAGCCGCACTGCTGGCGCGCCACGTCGCGCAGGCTGGCGCCGTGGGCCAATCCCAGACGCGCAGCGACGCCATCGCCGCCGCTGGCGTCGAGCAGCAGCACGTCATTGCCGCCGTAGACGAGCGAAGCGCCCAGGTTGACCAGCATGGCGCCCTTGTCGTCCTGCGGCGTGGCCGAGAGGAACGTCATGACGCGCGGCTGCGGGCCGGCCAGCATGCGGCGCAAGCCCTCGGCCTGGTCGAAATCGAAATTAGCCAAGGTGCACCCCGCGCGCTTCGTGGTTGCGGGCGGCCGCCTGCGCCATCAGCAGCGGCAGTTCGGCATCGGAAAACTGCGTCGCCGCCGCATCGCGCTTGAGCTTGAAGGCGCGGTCGATCAGGTAGCCGCGGTCGGCCAGGTACAGGTCTTCCGGCACGCGCTGGCCGTTCGACACATAAAACAGGTTCAGCTTCTGGCGGATCACCACGTCGAGCACATTGCCGATCGAGGCCGCTTCATCGAGCTTGGTCATGATGCAGCCGGCCAGGCCGCTGCCCTGGTAGGCGCGCACCACTTCGTTCAGCGTTTCCTGCGTCGCCGTGGAGTTCAGGCACAGCAAACGCTTGACGTCGGCGCCGGCGCCCGACAGCATGGCCACCTGCTCCGTCACCATCTGGTCGCGCTGGCTCACGCCCACCGTATCGATCAGCACCGTGTGCTTGTTCTTGAGTTCCTTCAGGGCGATGCGCAAGTCCGCCTCATCCTTCACCGAATGCACCATCACGCCGAGGATCTTGCCGTAGATGCGCAGCTGTTCGTGCGCGCCGATACGGTAGGCGTCCGTGGTGATCAGGGCCAGTTTTTCCGGACCGTGGCGCATCACGCAGCGGGCCGCCAGTTTGGCCGTGCTGGTGGTCTTGCCGACGCCGGTCGGACCGACCAGCGCGAATACGCCGCCCTGCTCCAGCATCGCGTCTTCGTTGGCGACCGTGTTCAGGTTGCGGCTCAAAACCGTCTTGATCCAGCGCATGCTTTGCGCGCCGTCGAGACCGGCGGGCAGCTTGTCGATCAGGTAGCGCGCCAAGCTGGCCGAGAAACCGGCGGCCAGCATCTCGCGCAGCACGACGGCTTTTTGCGGCTCGCGCTGCTGGGTCGAACCCCACGAGATTTCCGCCAACTGGGTTTCCATCATGCCGCGCATGGCGCGGATTTCATTCATCATGCCGCTCATCTCGGCGGCGGCGTTTTCCTTGACGTGCGCCAGCGCGCTGGCCATCATCTGCTGCATGCGGGCCATGTCCACTGGCTCGCCGGCTGCCTGGCGCGGTGCGGCAGGACGCGGCGCGGCCGGGCGCTGGGCCGGGGCGGCAGGACGCTGCGGCGTGGCGAACTGGGTCTGCAACTGGGGACGGGGCTGGGCCATTTCGGACGCGGCCGGCGGCGAGGCCAGCGAAGCGGCATCGTCGTTGGCCAGCGCGAGGATTTCCACCACGCCATCGGCCTGGCGGTTCGACAGGATCACGGCGTCGGGGCCCAATGCTTCGCGCACCTTGCGCAGCGCATCGCGCGACGAGGCGCCCGTAAATTTCTTCACATTCATGACCGGCCTCCCAGGGCGGGGGTGGCGCAATATGGGCTGAACTGTGTGACCATCATCGACTCCTGTTGCTTGAGTGCTGTCTTCCACATGGACACAGATCACCCGGACAGTTTCCATTATTAGCGATGCTTGGAGGAAATGATCGAAGGAACAGGACGGGAAAGTACCCGTTATTCAGTTTGCCGGGAGGAAATTGATGTTTATTTGACCAAGAGCAAGGGCTGGGGTCAGACCCACTCGCACGTTGGCGATGACCTTCATGTTGGCGGTCTTGAGGGTCTGACCCCGGCATTAACTATGCCAACTACTGCGCGCCCACCAGGCTGGTGACGCGAATGGTCTTGGTTTCCGGCACTTCCGCATGCGACAGCACTTTGAGCTGCGGCAAGGCGCGGCGCAGGAAGCGCGACAGCAGGGCGCGCAGCGGCGCCGGCACCAGCAGCACGGGCGTCAGGCCCAGCGCTTCCTGCTGCTGCGCGGCCAGGCCCGCCTGGTGCGCGATGGTGTCGGCCAGGCCCGGCTCGATGCCGGCACCGTCGCCGCCATTGCCCATCGCCTGCATCAGCAGGCGCTCCAGGCGGCTGTCCAGGGTCATCACGGACAGTTCGGCCGCGCCGGGGAACAGCTGCTGCACGATGGCGCGGCCCAGGGCCACGCGCACCAGCGCCGTGAGGTCGTTCGGGTCTTGCGTCTGCACCGTATGCTCGGCCAGGGTTTCGATGATGGTGCGCATGTCGCGGATGTGCACGCCCTCGGCCAGCAGGTTCTGCAGCACCTTCTGCAGGGTCGACAGCGACAGCATCTTCGGCACCAGGTCCTCCACCAGGCGCGGCGACTCCTTGCCCAGGTGATCGAGCAGCGACTGCACTTCCGCGCGGCCCAGCAACTCGGAAGCGTGCGAGGTGATCAGGTGGTTCAAATGCGTGGCCACCACGGTGCCCGCGTCGACGACCGTGTAGCCCATCGATTGCGCCTGGTCGCGCAAGCTGGCGTCGATCCAGGTGGCGGGCAAGCCGAAGGCGGGGTCGTTGGTGGCCAAGCCCGGCAAGGTGCCGCTGGCCATGCCGGGATTGATCGCCAGGAACTGGCCGTTGAACGCTTCGCCCACGCCCACTTCCACGCCCTTGAGCGTGATGCGGTAGGCCGACGGTTTCAACTCCAGGTTGTCGCGGATATGCACGGGCGGCGCCAAAAAGCCCACTTCCTGGGCAAATTTCTTGCGGATGCCTTTGATACGCTTGAGCAATTCGCCACCCTGCGTCTTGTCGACCAAGGGAATCAAACGGTAGCCCACTTCCAGGCCCAGGGTGTCGACGGGCATGATGTCTTGCCAGCTGGCCTCTTCCTGCTCGGGCGCCACGGTCGCTTGCGGCGCCTCGGCCGGCTTTTCGGCCGCCGCTTTTTCCTGCGTGCGTTTCTTGCTGATCAGATAGGCGGAGCCGGCCAGCAATGACGCCAGCAGGATGAAGACCATGTTCGGCATGCCGGGAATCAAGCCCATGCCGCCGATGATGCCGGCGGTAATGTACAACACTTGCGGTTTCGCAAACAGTTGCCCGACCAGCTGGGTGCCGATGTCCTGTTCGCTGGCCACGCGCGAGACGACGATACCGGCCGCCGTGGAAATGATCAGCGAAGGAATCTGCGCCACCAGGCCGTCACCGATGGCCAGCAAGGTGTAGTTCTTGAGTGCATCGGCAAAGCCCATGTCGTGCTGCAGCAAGCCCACCAGCAGGCCACCAACGATATTGATGACGGTGACCATGATGCCGGCGATGGCGTCGCCGCGCACATATTTGCTGGCACCGTCCATGGCGCCATAGAATTCCGCTTCCTGCGCCACTTCCGTGCGGCGGCGGCGCGCTTCATCTTCGCCGATCAGGCCGGCGTTCAGGTCGGCATCGATGGCCATCTGTTTACCAGGCATGGCGTCCAGCGCAAAGCGGGCGCCCACCTCGGCGATACGGCCCGCGCCCTTGGTCACGACGGTAAAGTTGATGATCGTCAAAATGATAAACACCACGATACCGACCGTGTAATTGCCGCCAATCAAGAAGTGACCGAACGCTTCGATCACCTTGCCGGCCGCGTCGGCGCCCGTATGGCCTTCCGTCAGCACGACGCGCGTGGACGCCACGTTCAGCGACAGGCGCAGCATGGTCGACACGAGCAGGATGGTGGGAAACGCCATGAAGTCGAGCGGCTTGACCGTGTACAGCGCCGTCAGCAGCACGATGATGGACAACGCGATATTAAAGCTGAAGAAAATGTCGAGGATGAAGGCCGGCAGCGGCAGCACCATCATCGCCAGCAGCATGATGATGATGACCGGCGCGGCGATGCCCTTGCTGGCGTTGTTGCCCATTCCGCTGAGCCAGGCTGGCAATCTCAGGCCGTTCATGGTGTACTTCCTTTATTCTTGTCTGCCGCGTCTGCCGCGGGTTTGGTCTGCGATGCGGGGTCGAGCGGATCGAGCTCGGGCGGCACGTCGAGTTTTTTCGGCTTGTCGGGGCGCTCGCCCTGGCCCTTGCCGTAGCTGCGCAGCTGGAACACATATGCCAGCACTTCGGCCACGGCGCCATACAGCGCCTCGGGAATCTCGTCGCCGATGTCCGTGTGCTGGTACAGCGCGCGCGCCAGGGCGGGCGCTTCCAGGATGGCGACCTTGTGTTCGCCCGCCAGTTCGCGGATCTTCGCCGCCACCTCGTCGATGCCCTTGGCCACCACCTGCGGCGCGCCGCGCGAATTCTCGCCGTACTTCAGGGCCACCGCGTAGTGGGTCGGATTGGTCACCACCACGTCGGCCGTGGGCACGTCGGCCATCATGCGGCGGCGCGACATTTCATGCTGCATCTGGCGGATCTTCGCCTTGATCTGCGGATTGCCGTCCGACTCCTTCGCCTCTTGCTTGACTTCCTGCAAGGACATTTTCATCTTGTTGGCGTAGTGCCACATCTGGTAGGGGCCATCGATGGCGGCGATCAGGCCCAGCGCGCCCACGATCAGCAAAAAGGCCGTGATCAGCAGGCTGATCAGATGAGCCGAACCGGCGCGCAGGGATTCCACCGACAGGCCCAGCACGGCGTCCTTTTGATGCTGCATCACCATCCAGGCGACGACGCCGACGACGAGGGTCTTGGCGATAGCCTTGAGCAACTCCACCAGCGCATTCTTCGAAAACATATTGCCCAGGCCGCGAATCGGGTTGAGCTTGCCAAAATTGGGGGTAAACGCCTTGGAACTGAACAGCCAGCCGCCCACCAGCACGGGCGAGGCCAGCGCGACGAGCATGATGGCCGCGGCGTACGGCAGGCAAGTGAGCAGGACGGAGCCCACGTCGTAGCCGATGCGCAACATCATCGCGTCGGGATTGAGGATTTGCTCCCGGTCCAGGGTCAGCCCGGAAACCATGACGGCCGTCAGCCGCCGCACGATGGCGTCGCCGGCAAACCACAGACAGCAGCCGGACGCCATCAGCACCGTAAACGTGGCCACTTCACGCGATCGCGGAACATCGCCTTCCTCACGCGCCTGCTCGAGGCGCTTCGGTGACGCGGCTTCGGTCTTTTCTGCGTCGCTGTCTTCCGACATCAATCAACTCCGGTGAAGTCCTGCAGCCTGGCTAGGCGCAATACGGACTGGGCATGGAGCATTATCGGTTGAATCGGCACAACGCCATCAAGGGAAAAGGGGGGCGAATCCCCTGCTTTTCCTTTGCCGGGATGAAACAAGGCGCCGCAGGCGCCCATTTCAGAGGGGACCGAAAAATGGTCAGGACAAGGCGCAGCCCCGAAGACAGTACGAATTATACGGCGAGGGGCTGCAACGCAGTCATGGCCATTTTCTCGGGGACCCTAGCGACTTTTTCGTGCCTCGGCCTGCTTCACGGTCTGCTCTATCGCACCGAACAAGGATTTTCCGTCATCGCCCAGCATCTCCAGGCGGACGACGTCGCCGAAAAGCAGGAATGGCGTGCTGGCGACGCCATCGGCAATCATCTCCTGGTTACGTCGCTCAACGATGCTGGAAAATCCCTTCTTGACTTCCTTGTTGGCGACCCCGCCCGCGCTGACCACGCTGCCGGCGCGCGCGTTGCGCGTCTGGCACAGATGGGCGAGCAATTGCGGGTAATTGAACGCCATGTCGGCGCCCGCGTGGGGCTGGCCCGTCAACTTGCCGTTCAGGCTGCAACGCAAGGCGTAATGCACCTTGCCGCCGCGCCAGGCGTCGCCCAGCTCGTCGGGCGTGATGGCGACGGGCGAGCACGCCATCGCCGGTTTCGCCTGCAGGAAGCCATAGCCGCCGGCCTGCTCGTCCGGCGCCAGGTTGCGCAGGGTGACGTCGTTGACCAGCATCAACAGCTTGATGTTCAGGTGCGCCTGGTCGGGCGTGGAGCCCATGGCCACGTCGTCCGTGATGGCGGCGATGCCCGCTTCGTAGTCGATGCCCCACTGTTCGTGCGCCAGAGTGATCTCATCGTGGGCGCCGAGGAAATCGTCGCTGGCGCCCTGGTACATGCGCGGCGCGTCGCGCAGATTCGCGGGCACTTCAGTTCCCGCCGCCTTGCAGGCCCGCTCGATCTGCTGCAGGTAGGAAGCGCCGGCCACGCGCAGGCTGCTGCGCGGCAAGGGCGCCATGCAATTGGCGGGATCGAACTCGAAGGCGCGATGACCGCGGCCGCTATTGATGGTCTGGTACAGTAAATCCAGCTGGGGCGCGATGAAACTCCAGTCGTCGAGCGCCTTTTGCAGGGTCGAGGCGATGCCGTCGGCCAGATGGGCCGTTTTCAGGTCGCGCGAGACGACCGCCAGCTGGCCGTCGCGCGTGCCATCCTTCAGTGTAGCTAATTTCATGTACGGAAAACTTCGTCAAATGCGGGCAATAGGAGGCCAAATACGCCAAAAAGCCGGGAAAACCCGGCTTCGGTGCTCAGGGGGAGTTAGGCCAGGAGGGCGATCTGTTCGGGGGTCAGATAACACCACTCGCCTTCGGCGATGCCCAGCGATTCCAGGGTCAGGCTGCCGATGGCGGAACGGTGCAGCGCGCTGCAATGGTTGCCGGCGGCAGCCAGCATGCGCTTGACCTGGTGATATTTGCCTTGCTCGAGCACGATTTCCAGCTGGTGCTCTCCCCGCTTGACACAGACGAGGGCCGCCAGCGGGGCAGGTTCGTCATGCAATTGCACGCCAGCCAGCAGCAGGGCCACCAGTTCATCGGTCACGGGTTCTTGCGTGGTGGCCTGGTAAATTTTGGGAACGTGGCGCTTCGGCGACGATTGCGCATGGATAAAGGGTCCATCGTCGGACATCAGCAGCATGCCGGTCGTATCGTGGTCGAGCCGGCCGACGGGCTGAACTTCGCGCCAGGTGAACTGTTCCGGCAGCAGGGTCAGCACGCCGGGATGATGGCTGGGCTTGCGCGAGCATTCAAAGTTGGCGGGCTTGTTCAGCGCCAGGTACAGGTGCGCGCGGTACACCCACTCTTCTTCGAACACGTGCAGCACCAGGCCGTCGGTCTCGACGGTGGTGCGGTAATTGGTCTGGGTGACGCCATCGATGACGACATCGCCATCCTCGATGAGGGAACGGCAATATTTACGGGTGCCAAAACCCTGCGATTGCAGGATGCGGTCTAGGGATAATTTACTCATGGGCGTGACTTTACCAGAAGCGGCTGGCAGCGTGAAGCGGCCCTGCGCCGGGCCGCGGAGGCGCACCAGCCTTGCGCAGGCACAGATAAGTTGAAGTACAAGGTGAGATTTCGATATAAATGGCCGATTCCTTTGAGATAGATCAAGCGCTCGGAATATCGCATTGATAGACTGAAACTTCGTTAGGAATCCGCCTAACGGACTTTAGGAATAATAACCAGGCAACGACTCATAAGGACATTGTATGAAGCATACCGATACCATCGCCTTACAAGGCAGCGTCGCTGACATGCGCTCGCGCATCGCCGCGGAACAAGCGGCCATGCACAAGGTCAGACTCGGCGTGGCGCGCTGGCGCAACGCCCCTGCGCCGCAGGAGACGGACACGCCGCCAGCGCCAGCAAAGCAGACGCATTGGCATGCCGAGGCGCAATGCCATTTCATGTGCTGGCTGGAACTGGGCGGTTTTGCGCACGCGGATGCGAACGCGGAAACCGACACCGCGCCCGCCATGGCGGACATGCCGCCCGAGGTCAGCACCAGTGCAGTGGCAGCCCTGCTGGCAAGCGCTCCGCCCCTGCCCGCGCACTGCAACGGCTGCGCCGTCTGAGCGCGGCCCATCCGACCAGCCATGCCCTGCCTTCGCATGCCTGCCTTGCCAGCACTCCCAGACACAACATCCGGCAACACCGGTCCATCGAGCACGCACGACGCACAAAAGGAAACGGCGGCATTGCGCCGCCGTTCCCAAGCCCCATCGGGACTTTAGTGAGGAATGTAAATTCACTCAAAACCACATCTGCGATGCGGCGAGTAGTTCCAAGACCTGCCAATCAAGTTAGTACTGACAACATAGTTGATATATCGCCCCTCCTTGAAAAGAACTACGCCTTTACTATAGCCCAAGCCGCCCCTTTTTCAAGCCAATTTACCACCTTATTGAAAATCATTCTCGACTGGCTTGCCTGCCAGCCAAGAGTCATGTCATCAGCGCAACGCCGGTTGTGACTGCTGTACGGCCGCCTTCATGGCGCCGGCACCCATGGCGGCGCCGAACTTCTTCAGCACCCGTTCCGGCAAGCCTTCATGCTGCGTATAGTCGACGATGTCCTCCGCCTTGACGACGTCGCGGGCCACGCTGTCGACCGTGCCGAAATCGTCGGCCAGCCCCATTTCCACGGCTTTCGCGCCCGTCCAGTACAGACCCGAGAACGTGTCCGGCGTTTCCTTCAGCCGCTTGCCCCGTCCCGCGCGCACCACCTCGATGAATTGCTGGTGGATTTCATTGAGCATGCTCTGCGCATACGCCTTGTGCTTGTCCGTCAGGGGGCTGAACGGGTCCATGAACCCCTTGTTCTCGCCCGCCGTCAGCAGCCGGCGCTCGACGCCCACCTTTTCCATCACGCCCGTGAAGCCGAAGCCATCCATCAGCACGCCGATGGAGCCGACCACGCTGGCCTTGTTGACGTAGATGCGGTCGGCGGCGGCCGCGATGTAATAGCCGCCCGAGGCGCACATTTCATCGACCACCACATACAGGGGCTTGTCCGGATAGCCCTTGCGCAGGCGCTGCATCTCGTCGACGATCATGCCGGCCTGCACGGGACTGCCGCCCGGGCTATTAATATGCAGCACCACGGCCACGGAGCCGGCGTCGGAAAACGCCTTGTCCAGCGCGGGAATGACGACGGCGGCCGAGCCGCTGCCTTCGGACTCGATGGCGCCGCTGATGTCGATCAGGGCCGTATGACGCCCCAGGGTCTCGCCGTCGTCGGCCGTGTTGTAGTCATAAAACACCCACAGGGCGAATAACACGATCAGCAGGCCGAAGACCTTGAAGAAGATGCTCCAGCGGCGGTGCGCGCGTTGTTCTTGCAAAGTGGCAAATACCAGCTTTTCCAGCACGTCGCGCTCCCAGTTCCCCGCAGGGGCGCCGTGGCCGGCGGCTGGCGCGCTGCTGTCCAGCTTGTCATTCGTGTTTTCGCTCATGGTTCACTTTGTTTAAATTACAATAATGCCTGCACCGGGCTTCAGGCCGGCAGCGGCTGGACATACTCGTCGGGCTGCCAGTACAGCTGGCCATCGCGCTCGGCCACGGAAATCGGCCGCAAGCGCCCGCCCTTGCAGGGGCCGCCCGCGCAATAGCCGCTCTCCGGCACATAGATGGCGCCATGCGTCGAGCACATCAGGTACAAGCCGCTGGACTCGAAAAACTCGCCCTCGGCCCAGTCCAGCTCGATCGGTACGTGGGCGCAGCGGTTCAGGTAGCCATACGCCTTGCCGCCATGGCGCACGACAAAGCCCGTGGTCGCCTCGCCGCCGGCCGAGACGGGAAAGCGCACGCCCTTGCCGCCGTCGGCCACGGCGTCGGCGGCGCAAATCAGGATTTCCACGACATCGCCCATCATGCGTGCTCGCTCAGCCATTGGTGCAGGTCGGCCACCGTGGCGGCCGAATACAGGGGATTGCAAGCCTGTAACTGCTCGACCGGATGCGCTCCGTACTCTACGGCAATACCGGCCGCGCCGGCATTGCTTGCCATCAACAAATCATGGCTGGTGTCGCCAATCATCACGGTACGGCGCATATCCTGCCCCAGTTCGCGCGTCAGTTCCTGCAGCATGGCCGGATGGGGCTTGGAAAACGTTTCATCGGCGCAGCGCGTCGCATCGAACAGGGACAGCAGCTTGACGGCATTCAGCGAACGGTTCAGGCCGACACGACTCTTGCCCGTGGCGACGGCGAGAAAGTACGCTTGCTGCGAGAGTTCGAGCAGCATCTCTTGTACGCCGGGAAACAGGGTCAGCTCATGGTCGCGCGACAGATAGTGATAACGGTAGCGTTCGGCCATGCGCGCATGGAATTTCGGCTCCACATCGGGCATCACCAGCTGCATCGCCTCCTGCAAGCCCAGGCCGATCACGTGCGAGGCCAGCAACTCGGTGGGAATGGGCAAGCCCAGGTCTTTGGCCGATGCCTGGATGCATTTGACGATGGTCGAGGTACTGTCTATCAGGGTACCGTCCCAATCGAAGACGATCAGATCAAATTGCTTTCTTGCCATGTTTCCCGACGGCATAGCCGCCGGCTCCTTGAGAATGAATGATGGCGACTGACTACCTTGTGGGTAGCGTCCCCGCACGCGTTTGATAACTATCGTGCGGCAACGGCCAATGGTTTGCCCAAGCTTACCAAGAAACGCTCGCATTCGGCAGCCAGCGGCGCGTTCAGGGTCATCGTCTTGCCCGTTTCAGGGTGCGTAAACGTGATCTGGTGCGCGTGCAGGAACATGCGCTTCAGGGCGCCGCGCGTGCTATCGGCTTTCAACAGGGCACGGTTGAGGGCAAAGTCGCCATATTTATCGTCGCCGGCGATGGGGAAACCGGACGACGACAGGTGCACGCGGATCTGATGCGTGCGTCCCGTCTTCAATTCCGCTTCCAGCAAGGCGAAGTTGTGATATTTATGCAACAGTGAAAACACTGTGTGCGATGCCAGGCCATCGGCCTGCACGGCCACCCGGCGTTCGCCTTCGGCCGTCGTATATTTATGCAGCGGCAACTTGATATGCTGACGCGCATTCTTCCAGTCGCCGGCCACCAGCACCAGATAACGCTTGTCGGTGACGCCGTCGCGCATCTGTTCGTGCAGGTTCGTCAACGCGGAACGTTTCTTTGCCAGCAACAGCAAGCCGGACGTGTCGCGGTCCAGGCGGTGCACCAGTTCCAAAAACTTGGCGTCGGGGCGCGAGGCGCGCAATTGCTCGATCACGCCGAACGACACGCCCGAGCCGCCATGCACGGCCACGCCGGCCGGCTTGTCGATGACGAGCAGTTGCGCATCTTCGAAGATGATCTTGAATTCGGCGGCCGGCGCGCCCGTGGGCGCCTTTTCGGCCACGCGCACGGGTGGAATGCGCACCACGTCGCCGGCGGCGAGACGGTACAGCTGATCGATACGGCCTTTATTTACCCGCACTTCTCCCGATCGCAAGATCCGGTAGATGTGGCTTTTAGGCACTCCCTTGCACACTCTTAATAAGTAGTTGTCGATACGCTGGCCTGCTTCTTCCTCGGCGATCGTGACGAATTGGGCTTGCGGCTGAACCGGGGGTGTTGAAGGGGGAACAACATCATTTTGACTCTTCATTTACTATGTCTTCCCAGAAATCTCTCTAAGTCCTTCATTTTGAATATATAATTGTTTTTGCTGCGGCCCTGGCTGCTGCGAGTGTAAGAATAAAAGCACATTTTACACAGGGGCGTCTCCACCGGCCTCGCCAAATTGCAAATTCGGTGGAAAAAAATGTATATGCACCATCCCCGCGCGAATCAAGGTTGCACCGTAGTTGTAATCGGATAAGGCGTGGAGATGCTGAAGTGAGTGTGGGATTATAAGGATAAGTACCCGTTAGCGCGACTTATCGAGTCGGGCTCGCGGGTTGATGAAGTTGATAACGCTTGCCGTTTTCGCCAAACCCCGTATGTGGCCAAATACTGAGGGTTGTCGATGATAGGCTGAGGCCAAGCCTCGCCATCGCGATCCCTGTAATGAGCCGGCTAACGATTTTGGCTCTGAATTTGCTGACCACTTGCATTCTCTGCCCCCGATGCAGTTCATTCTCATCCGGGCTGTTTCAGATGAGTTGCAAGTGTCCTGTGCACTCGGCATGACGATTGACCTCACCGCGCCTGTTGCGGCCGTAACGTATACCTCGTACGCGTTGTTGCTCCGCACGCTAAGGCATTTCCCCCGCCAGCACTCCCGTTCTCGCATATATCCCTGTACTTCGCCGCTTCCCCGGAAGCGGCTTTGAGATGGCCTACGGGTCGCGGAGTTATAAAAATGAAACGCATGTTGTTTAATGCCACGCAGCAAGAAGAACTGCGCGTAGCGATTGTCGACGGACAAAAACTGATCGACATCGATATCGAGACAGCCGGGCGCGAACAGCGCAAATCCAACATCTACAAGGGCGTGATCACGCGCATCGAGCCATCGCTCGAAGCGTGCTTCGTCAGCTATGGCGAAGACCGCCACGGCTTCCTGCCTTTCAAGGAAGTTGCCCGCACGTATTTCCGCGAAGGCGTCGACGTACGTAACGCCTCCGTCAAGGAAGCGCTGCGCGAAGGCCAGGAAATCATGGTGCAGGTGGAAAAGGAAGAGCGCGGCAACAAGGGCGCCGCCCTGACCTCGTTCGTCTCGCTGGCCGGCCGTTACCTGGTATTGATGCCGAACAACCCGCGTGGCGGTGGCGTATCGCGCCGCGTGGAAGGGGAAGAGCGCCAGGAATTGCGCGAAACCATGGATAAACTGGACTTGCCTGCTGGCATGTCCGTGATTGCCCGCACCGCCGGCATCGGCCGCAACGTC
Organism: Janthinobacterium sp. GW821-FHT03C10; assembly: GCF_059420865.1. NCBI lineage: Bacteria > Pseudomonadati > Pseudomonadota > Betaproteobacteria > Burkholderiales > Oxalobacteraceae > Janthinobacterium > Janthinobacterium sp. GW821-FHT03C10. Next base: position 302,950 of record NZ_JBWKUN010000007.1, read on the forward strand.
GATGAACTGCAGTGGGACTTGAATTACCTGATGCAACTGTGGCGCGCCATCGAAGGCGCCGGCAAGTCGGCCAACGGCGCGTTCCTGATCTACCAGGAATCGTCGCTCGTCATCCGCGCCATCCGCGACTACTTCCAGCCCGACATCGGCGAGATCCTGATCGACACCGACGAGATCTACGACCAGGCGCACCAGTTCATGAGCCACGTGATGCCCGACATGGTGCACCGCGTAAAACGCTACAGCGACGACGTGCCGCTGTTCTCGCGCTTCCAGATCGAACACCAGATCGAAACGGCCTACAGCCGCACCGTGCCGCTGCCATCGGGCGGCGCCATCGTCATCGACCACACGGAAGCGCTGGTCTCCGTCGACGTCAACTCGGCCCGCGCCACGCGCGGCTCGGACATCGAGACGACCGCCTTCAACACCAACTGCGAAGCGGCCGAAGAAGTGGCCCGCCAGCTGCGTTTGCGCGACCTGGGCGGCTTGATCGTCATCGACTTCATCGACATGGAAGTGGCAAAAAACCAGCGCGAAGTGGAACAGCGCCTGAAAGATGCGCTGCACCATGACCGTGCCCGTGTACAAATGGGCAAGATTTCCCGCTTCGGCCTGATGGAACTGTCGCGCCAGCGCCTGCGCCCTTCGCTGTCCGAAGGCTCGCACGTGACGTGCCCGCGCTGCTCCGGCACCGGCCACATCCGCGATACGGAATCGTCCGCCCTGCAGGTGCTGCGCATCATCCAGGAAGAAGCGATGAAGGAAAACTCGGCCACCATCCACGTGCAAGTGCCCGTGGACGTGGGCGCCTTCCTGCTGAACGAAAAACGCGGCGAAGTGCTGAAGATCGAGAACCGCCACCGCATCGCCGTGATCCTGATCCCGAACAAGCATCTGGAAACGCCGCACTACAAGCTCGAACGCATCAAGCACGACGATCCGCGTCTGGAAGACAGCCAGGCCAGCTACAACCTGGCCGAAAGCGCTGAAACCGACATGGCGTACAGCAAGCGTCAGAAGGAAGAAGCCAAGCCGCGCCAGGAAGCCGTCGTCAAGACGATCACGCCTGACCAGCCGGCACCGCTGGTCGAGCGCAAGCCCGTCGAAGCGAAACCGGCTCCGGTGGCCGCGCCTGCCGCACCGCAAGGCCTGATCGCCAAGATCATCAGCTTCTTCACCGGCGCCCCGGCACCGGTGGCGCCAGCGCCCGCCCCTGTCGCACCGGCCAAGCCGGCCGGCACCGACCGCGGCGACCGCAACAGCCGTGGCCCGCGTGGCCGTGGCCGCAACGGCAAGCCTGGCCGCGAAGAGCGCGAACCAGGCCAGGGCCGCCCAGCCCAGGACGATGCAGCGAAAGAAGCGGAAGCACTGGAAAAGGCGGCCCGTCCGCCACGCCCGCCGCGTCCGCCACGCGAACCGCGTGAAGCCCGCGAGAACGGCGATACGGCAGCGGCACCACGCGAACGCGGTGAACGTCCTGAACGCGCGGAACGTCCCGAGCGCGCAGAGCGTCCGGAACGTGCCGAACGTCCGCCACGCCAGCCACGCGAAGGCCGCGAACCACGCGCCGACAAGGCGGTTGTTGCTGAAGTGAAAGCTGACGAACTGGCATTGGTTGGCGCCAGCGCCAGCGCAATCAACGTGGTCGTGGCCTCAAACGGCCCTGAATCCGATGCCGCACCAACGAGCTTGCTGAAAGTGCCGGCGAATGCCGGTCCTGAAGGCGAAGAGACGGAAAACGACGTGGAAGGCGAAGAACCGCGCCGCCGCCGCCGTCGTGGTGGCCGCAACCGCAACCGCCGCGACCGCGAAACGGGCGAGCTGATCGAATCGGCAAACGGCGAGAACGAAGGCCAGGACGCGCCAGTGATCAGCTTTACGGTCGCTCCGGCGCCGGAAGCTGCAACTGATGCCGCTCCAGTCGCCGTCGTGGCTGCCGCCGCGGTCGTCGCCGTCGCTGCGCCGGTGGAAGCTGCCGTCGTGGAAGTGGTCGAAGTGGTGGAAGTAGCCAAGGTGGTGGAGATCGCCAAGGCCGAAGAAGCCGCTCCTGCCGCTGCAGCCGCGCCAGTTGCTGAAGTGATCGTGCCGCAAGCCCCTGTGGAAGCCGTCGTTGCTGCAGCGCAAGCTGAACCAGCCGCTGCCGAACCGGCGCCAGCCGCCGAGTACAGCTTTGCCGAGAAAGCGGAAGCCGCACCAGCGCCAGCGCCAGCGGAAGTCATCGTCGAAGCGGCGCCAGTCGTGGAAACGGTTGCGGTCGTGGAAACCGTCACCGTGGCTGAAGAAGCGCCAGTCGCCGAAGCGGCACCGGCCGTGGCGGAAGCCGCCCCGGTGGTTGCCGAAGTTGCTCCTGCGCCAGCACCTGTCGCTGCTCCTGCACCGGTCGTTGCTGCTGCTCCTGCACCGGTCGCTGCTCCCGCCCCGGCACCTGCCGCGCCAGCGGCGGCGCCGCTGGACTTGAGCGCGGTGCTCGGTTCGGCCGGCCTGACCCTGGCTGCCACCGATCCGGAAAAACTGCGTCTGGCGCAGGAAGCGGCCGCCAAGGCAGTCGCTCCCGTGCGCAAGCCGCGCGAACGCAAGCCATTGCCGCCGCAATCGGATGAGCCGTTGATCCAGGTCAACACGCAACGTCCATAAGCGCGCCGGGTTCGCCCAGCCGCCAATGATGAAAGGGGGAGCTCAGGCTTCCCCTTTTTTATGTCTACTCTCCTTGCCAGCCAGCCGCCATGCACGAGAACGTCAACCTGCCCCGTCCCGCCCCCGTCAGCCTGCGCAGCGCCTTCTGGTACTGGCTCAAGCTGGGCTGCGTCAGCTTTGGCGGCCCGGCCGGGCAAATCGCCATGATGCATGCGGAACTGGTGGAAAAGCGGCGCTGGATTTCCGAGCAGCGTTTCCTGCACGCCCTCAATTACTGCATGCTGCTGCCGGGGCCGGAAGCGACCCAGCTGGCCATCTACATCGGCTGGCTGATGCACCGCACGCGCGGCGCGCTGGTGGCGGGCCTGCTATTCCTGCTGCCCTCGCTGCTGCTGCTGATCGTCCTGTCCTGGCTGTACATGGCGTATGGCCATGTGGCCGCCATCGCCGGCATCCTGTACGGCATCAAGCCGGCCGTCGTCGCCATCGTGCTGGCGGCCGCCTGGCGCCTGGGACGGCGCACCTTGCGCAGCCCCGGCCTGATGGCCATCGCGGCAGCCGCATTTGTCGCCATCGCCGTGCTACGGCTGCCATTTCCCGTGATCGTGCTCGCCGCCGCCCTGCTGGGCATGGCGGGCGGGCGCTGGCTGCCGGCGCATTTTCATGCCAAAAACACCTCGCATGGCGGTGCGGCCCGCTACGGCGCCGCCCTGATCGATGACCACACGCCCACGCCGGACCACGCGCGCTTCCGCTGGCCGCGCCTGCTTGGCACGGCCGCCGTGGGTCTGGCGCTGACCTTCTTCGCCTGGCTGGGTTTGGCGCTGGCGGGCGGGGCCGACCGGCCGCTGGCGCAGATGGGCGTGTTTTTCAGCAAGGCGGCCCTGCTGACGTTCGGCGGCGCGTATGCCGTGCTGCCCTATCTGGTGCAGGGCGCCGCCGACCACTACCACTGGATCACGAGCGCGCAGATGATGGATGGCCTGGCCCTGGGCGAAACGACGCCCGGCCCCCTGATCATGATCGTCGCCTTCATCGGCTTTGTCGGCGGCTGGAGCCATGCCGTGCTGGGCAGCAACCTGTGGCTGGCGGGCGTGTGCGGCGCGCTGGTCGCCAGCTGGTTTACCTTCCTGCCCTCGTTCATCTTCATCCTGGCCGGCGCGCCCATGGTGGAAGCGTCGCGCGGCAATTTGCGCCTGAGCGCACCCCTGAGCGCCATCTCGGCGGCCGTGGTGGGCGTCATCGCCAGCCTGGCCCTGTTCTTTGGCCGCCATGTGTTCTGGCAAGAAAATCCGCTGCCCCACTGGGACTGGCTGGCCATCGTCATCGCGCTGGCGGCCGGCGTAGCGCTGATCAGGTTTCAAATGGGAACCATCAAATTGCTGCTCGCCTGTGCCATCTTCGGCCTCGTGCTATCGTATCTGCCTTGAACGACTTAACGTAAGCGGTATCACCTTTCATGGCTGACAAGATTATCTACCTCGCCGAGGCCCGCAATGGGGCACCGGCGATACCCGACCGGCTGGAAAGCCCCAGCGGCAGCGTGGCCGACAGCCTGGGCCGGCCCCTGCACGATCTGCGCATCTCGATTACCGACCGCTGCAATTTCCGTTGCGTGTACTGCATGCCCAAGGACGTGTTCGACAAGAACCACGTGTATCTGCCGCACACGGATTTGCTGTCGTTCGAGGAAATCACGCGCGTGGCGCGCCTGTTCGTCGCGCACGGCGTGGAAAAGATCCGCCTGACGGGCGGCGAGCCGCTGCTGCGCAAGAATATCGAAAAACTCATCGCCATGCTGGCCGCACTGCGCACGCCGTCGGGCCAGCCGCTGGACCTGACCCTGACGACCAACGGTTCCTTGCTGGCCAGAAAGGCGCAAGCACTCAAGGACGCGGGCCTGAACCGCGTCACCGTCTCGCTCGACTCGCTCGACGACGCCACCTTCAAGCGCATGAACGACGTCGATTTCGCCGTGGCCGACGTGCTGCACGGCATAGCTGCCGCCCACGCGGCGGGCCTGGGCCCGATCAAGATCAATATGGTCGTCAAGGCCGGCATGAACGAGCAGGAAATCGTGCCCATGGCGCGCCACTTCAAGGGCACGCCCTACATCCTGCGCTTCATCGAATACATGGACGTGGGCGCCTCGAACGGCTGGAACTTGCAGGAAGTCATCCCGTCCGCCGAGGTGGTGCGCCGTATCGGCGAACACATGCCCTTGCTGCCCATCGACCCGAACTACACGGGCGAGACGGCGGCGCGCTGGCGTTATGCCGATGGCGGCGGCGAAATCGGCCTCATTTCCAGCGTCACGCAAGCGTTCTGCGCCGACTGCAGCCGCGCCCGCCTCTCGACCGAGGGCAAGCTGTACACGTGTCTGTTCGCCAGCAGCGGCCACGACTTGCGCAGCCTGCTGCGCGGCGGCCGCAGCGACGCGGAAATTTCCTCGGCCGTGGCGCAGCTGTGGCGCGGCCGCGCCGACCGCTATTCGCAATTGCGCACCAGCCAGACGGATTTGACGGGCGGCGCGCTTGAGCACGGTAAAAAGAAAGTGGAAATGTCGTATATCGGCGGCTGATTCGGGCGCGACACACGCCCGCCGCTGCTACCATGGCGCATGCACCCATTTTCCTCCCTGACATGATCAATACACACGACATTACCGGCCTGATCCTGGCCGGCGGCTTGGGCACGCGCATGGGCCAGCGCGACAAGGGCATGCTGCCCCTGCATGGCCAGCCCCTGGCGCGCCACGTGCTGCAGCGCCTGGCGCCGCAAGTGGGCCAGCTGGCCATCAGCGTCCACGCCGATGCGGGAGATTACGCGCGCTTCGGCGTGCCCGTGTGGCCGGACGCGCTGCCGGGCCAGCTGGGTCCGCTGGCAGGTTTACACAGCGGCATGCAACATGCCGGCACGCCCTACCTGCTGACGGTGCCGTGCGACTCGCCCCTGCTGCCGCCCGACCTGGCGGCGCGCCTGGCGGCCGGCTTGACGCAGGACAATGCCGACCTGGCCATCGCCGTGACCGAAGAGCTCGATCCGGCGACGGGATCGACGGTGCGCCGCCCCCATCCCGTCTTTTGCCTGGTGAAAACATCCGCCCTGCCCCAGCTGGACGCCTACCTGGCGGCCGGCGAACGCCGCATGCGCACCTGGCACGGCCCCTTGAAGCTGGCCGAAGTGCTGTTCGAAGACAGCGCCGCGTTCGGCAACATCAATACCCCGGACGAGCTGGCCGCCCTGCAGGCGCGGGGCCTGTCCGTGCCGCTGGCGCAAGCCATCCTGGCCGATGCCGTCGCGCCCGTGGCCGACATCGAGGAACTGCCGCTGCCGCAGGCGTTAGAGCGCATGCTGGCGGCCGACATCATCTCGCCCATCAGCGTGCCCGCGCACGACAATTCCGCCATGGATGGCTATGCGCTGCACGGTGCCAACCTGGGCGGCGACACGCCCGTGACTCTGGCCGTGGTCGATACCATCCTGGCGGGCCGTCCCGGCACGGTGGCCGTGCAGCGAGGACAATGCGCGCGCATCATGACGGGCGCCGTCATGCCCGACGGCTGCGACAGCGTGGTGCCGCAGGAACTCGTGCTGCAAGCCGATGAAACCAGTATCACGCTGGCGCCGGACTGCATCCGTCCCGGCGACAACCGCCGTTTCAAGGGCGAAGACTTGATGCAGGGCCAGCCGGCCCTGCTGCAGGGCAAGCGCCTGGGCCCGGCCGAGCTGGGTCTGCTGGCCTCTCTGGGCATCGCCACGGTGCCCGTGCGCCGCCGGCTGCGCGTGGCCTTCTTTTCCACGGGCGACGAATTGCGCTCGCTCGGCGAACAACTCGACGCCGGCTGCATCTACGACAGCAACCGCTACACGCTGCTGGGCATGCTGAGCCGCCTCGGCTGCGACGTGCTCGACATGGGCATCGTCAAGGACAATCCGCAAGCGCTGGAAGCGGCCCTGCGCGGCGCCTGCGCCAAGGCCGACGTCATCATCACCTCAGGCGGCGTGTCCAGCGGCGCGGCCGATTTTACGCGCGCCATCCTCGCGCGCCTGGGCGACGTGGCCTTTTGGCAGATCAACATGCGCCCGGGCCGCCCCATGGCCTTTGGCCGGATTGCCAGCGAGGGCGACACGGCCTTGCTGCTGGGCCTGCCCGGCAACCCCGTGGCCGTGATGGCGGCGTTTTATTTCCTCGCCCGCCCCACCCTGCTGCGCCTGATGGGCGCCGACGCGGACACGGCCGCCCTGCCCCTGCTGCAGGTGGCGGCGCAGGCACCGATCCGCAAGAAGCGGGGCCGCACGGAATACCAGCGCGGCATCGTCGAGCGGGGCGCGGACGGGTGCCAGCACGTGCGCGTGACGGGCGCGCAAGGCTCGGGCATCCTGCGCTCGATGACGCAAGCCAATTGCATGATCGTGCTGCATGAGGCGCAAGACAACGTGGCGGCCGGCGACCTCGTCGATATCGTCCTATTCCATGGGTTGACCTGATGAAACATCTACTTCTGACGCTGGCCCTGCTGCAGGGCATGGCGGCGTACGCTGGCGGAGTCCACAGCAATGGCTACACGGTGCGCTTCGACGAGCGCATCGAAATGGCGCCGGGCGACTTGCATGGCGCCACCGTGGGCCGCATCAGCATCGTGCGCGACGCCGATCAAAGTCTTGCGTGGCAGGAAAACACGCCCTTGCAGCCGGGCTGCGGCGCGATTGCGGCCGTCACCGTCCTCAACGACAGCTATGTGGCCCTGTGCGGCCACTTGGGCGGGCGCCATTACACGCAAAAGATCATCTTCATGCAAGGCAACTCGCCCGCCATGGTGAGCGTGGACCAGTTCGATTCGCCCAGCGCCGTGCGCGTGGAGCGCGACGGATCGCTGTCCATCGACGTCCTGCGGCGCGACCTGTTTCCAGGCGAGCTGACGGGTCCGCATTATTTTCCCACCGTGTACCGCTTGCACCACGACGACGCCACGTTCGGTTTCGTCCCCAGCTTTGATGGCGATGCCGCCGAGCGCTACTGGCAACACTATCGCGCCAAGCGCCAGGCGGCGCCGGAGGCGGAGGTACTACCGGAACTGCTGGCATCGCTGCTGGCCGCGCAGGCTGGCAAGCAGCCCATCTGCACCGAGCTGGCCACGCTCGCCGCGGATCTGCAGCGTGGCGCCCAGCAGCACGATGCACAAGGTGCACGCACAGTGGTGCTCGCCTGGCTGCACAAGTTGCCGGCCATCGGCTATCCCCGCTTCGACGCACCTGCCTGCGCTGGCACTTTCTAGCGCGACAGGCGATCGGCGCTGAAGCGCCAGCTTACTCAACAGCCTTCCTCAAGCACCACCACGGCCCGCCCTGCGCGGGCCGTTTGCATTTCCCCTTCGCAATCAATTTCACCCTGTGCGGCAGCCGTTCGCCCATCGAGATAAAAAAATTAATCTTTTCCCATCAAAACAAATCAATAAACACAACACTAATTGTAATAATTTTATTTATTAGTTGATATTGAAGTTTCTTCGGTGATAACATTCGAACTTACACAGAAAAGTTCAATTTTGATATTGTTTTCACGAGGAAACTACCAATGAAACACGGCCCATGGATAGCGGGCACCTGCATGCTGGGTGCGGCAGTCATATTCGGCATGTTGTCCCTGGCGCCCCTGCCCGCCAGCGCGAAAGGCGTGGCCCGCGCCGACGTGCTCGACAACTGCAGTTGGAACCGTCCCGGCGTCGATCCGTTCATGGGCGATGTGGTCGCGGCAGTGGACCGCTATACGGATATCGCGCCGCAGGTGCGCGAACAATTGAAGGAGCGCATGCGCGCGCGCCAGTACGACGAGATCGTGGTGATCAGCCGCGACGCCATCCGCGGCAAGGGCAATTACAACGCGCGCATCAGCGAGATGCATTTCGGCCCGGGCCGCGTTTGCCGCAATGTCACGCGCGCAGGCTGGAGCGAACAGATGCAGGAACGGGGACTCGTGTATTGCGTGCAGGGCCAGTGCATCCTGGTGCCGACGATCTGCCGCAACGTCAGCCGCATCACGCAGGCGCCCGCATCGGCGCCGCCGGCGGCCGGTGCTGCCGCTCCCGGCGGTGCCGCACCCGTTGCCGCCGCGCCCGCCTCTCCGGAAGCGGCAGGCGTGCCCGTGATCGACAATCCCGACGCCTTGCGCGGCGGCTCGTTCACGGGCGGCGCCATGCCGCCCGAGGTGGCCAGCATTCCTTTCCTGCCCTTCGATTATGTGCGTACCGTCAGCGACATCGGCCCGCCGGCCGGCACGGGCGGCGGCGGAGGAGGTGGTGGCGGCGGCAGGCCGCCAGACCAGGGCAGCAGCATCATCGTTCCGCCCACCGTGATCCTGCCGACCCTGCCTCCCACCGGCCCGACAGTCCTGCCGGCCGTGCCGGAACCGCAAACCTGGGGCATGCTGCTGGCCGGTCTGGGGCTGATCGTCTACAGCGTGCGCCGCCGCATAGCGCGGGCGGCCTGAGGCGGCGCGCTACTCGCCGTCGCCGGCACCGCCGTCCGCCTTGCCCAGCAGCAAGGCCGCCGCCTCGCCGGGCAAGGCTTCCACGGATTTCAGCTTGCGCGCCATCTGCCGGCTGCGCACTTCCGCGCTTTCGATATTCTTCGCCGCCTTTTCCAGGGTCAGCCGGGTTTGCGACAGCACGTCGCCGAACTTGCCGAATTCCGTCTTGACGGCGCCCAGCACCTGCCACACTTCGGACGAGCGCTTTTCCAGTGCCAGGGTGCGGAAACCCATCTGCAGGCTGTTGAGCAAGGCCGTCAGGGTGGACGGTCCGGCGATGCTGACCCGGTGCACGCGCTGCAATTCGTCGGCCAGGCCCGGGCGGCGCAGCACTTCCGCATACAGGCCTTCCGTGGGCAGGAAGAGGATGGCAAAGTCGGTGGTCTGCGGCGGCGCCAGGTATTTCTCGGCGATGGTTTTCGCCTCGCCCCGCACGGCCCGTTCCAGCTCGCGGCCGGCCAGGGCCACGCCGTCGGCATCGGCCCGCTCGGCCGCCTCGACCAGGCGTTCGTATTGTTCCTTGGGGAATTTCGCGTCGATGGGCATCCACACGGGCGCGCCGCCATCGACCATGCCCGGCAACTTCAAGGCGAACTCCACGCGCGCGCCGGTCCCAGGCACCGTTTCCACGTTCTTCGCATACTGGTCGACAGTGAGTACCTGCTCCAGCAGCATTTCCAGCTGCACCTCGCCCCAGGTGCCCCGCGTCTTGACGTTGGTGAGCACCCGCTTCAGGTCGCCCACACCGAGCGCCAGCTGCTGCATCTCGCCGAGTCCCTGGTGGACCTTTTCCAGCCGCTCCGACACTTGCTGGAACGAGGCGGAAAGCCGCGTTTCCAGGGTGGCGTGCAGTTTCTCGTCGACCGTCTTGCGCATTTCTTCCAGCCGCGCGCCATTGTCGGCCTGCAAGTCGCGGATCTTGTTTTCCAGGGTGGCGCGCACTTCCAGCATGCGCTGCGCATTCGATTCCGTCAGCTGGGCCAGGGTCTGGTTGGTGCTCTCGGCAAAGCGCGCCAGGCTTTGCGCCTGCTCCTCGCGCCCGACCTTGCCCTGCGCCTGCATCTGCGTGCGCAGGCTGTCGAGCTGTTGCAGGGTCGCCGCCTGAAATTGCGCCAGGCCGGCCGCCAGGTCTTGCCGCGTCGCTTGCGCCGATGCCTGCAATTGCAGCCGCACTTCGCGCTCGACCCGGTCGATGCGTTCCAGGCTTTGCTGCTGGTGCTGCTGCACCAGCGCCAGGGTGGTGGCGCCATCGCCGGCCGCGCCACGGGGGCGCAGCAGCAGCAAGAGCAACAAGGCGATGGCGGCGATGGCGGCGCCCAGCAGGCTGTAGAACTCGATAGGACTCATGGGTGTCAGTCAGGTTTGTTGCGCATCCAGTCGGCCGTCTGATAGAACGATTCCATCAGGCGCACGCGCAAGGATTCTTCGATGCCCGTGTCTTCCATGGCCCAGGCCATGGCGCGCAACCACTGGTCGCGCTCGCTGGTGCCGATGGCATACGGCAAGTGACGGGCACGCAGGCGCGGGTGGCCGAATTTCTCGATATACAAATCCGGCCCGCCCATCCAGCCCGTCAGGAAGAAATACAGCTTGTCGCGCGAACCGTCCGTCGAGGGCGGATGCATGACGCGGATGCCGGCGAACTCGGCTTCGAGTTCCATCAGGTCATAAAAACGGTCGACCATTTCGCGCAGCACGGGGGCGCCGCCGATGGTCTCGTACAGGGTGGGGGCAGTGGTATCAGTCATGGCCGCCATGATAGCGCAAGCATCGGCGCGCCATGCGGCACCAGTGCTCCCTGCCGCAATAAACGGCAATATACTTGACTACTCAAGCTTTTATCAACTACTATGCAATTTTTAAACATGGACAAGACGAACATGCCAACCGCCACAGACACTGATTTGCTGCGCAATACCAACTTCCGCTGGCTGCTGGGCGGCGGCCTCGTTTCCATGCTGGGCGACCAGTTCAGCCTGCTGGCCCTGCCCTGGCTCGTACTGAGCCTGACGGGCGATAGCCTCAGCTTGGGCATCGCCGTGGCCCTGATGGGCGCCCCGCGCGCCGTGCTCATCTTGCTGGGCGGCACCATCGCCGACCGCTACTCGCCCCGGCGCGTACTGCTGATCAGCAAATATGCGAACGCCGCCATCCTGCTGGTACTGGCGGGACTGCTGTGGCTGGACCAGGCCAGCCTGGCGCTCGCGTATGCGGCCGCGCTGGCACTGGGCATCGCATCCGCCTTCGGCATCCCGGCCGGCACGGCCATCCTGCCGCAAGCCGTGCCGGCAGCATCGTTGCAGAAAGCCAATGGCTTGCAGATGGGTGTGCGCCAACTGTCCCTGCTGGCCGGTCCCCTGCTGGCAGCGCTCGTGCTGGGCGCCCACGATGGCGGGCAGCACACCTCCATGGCGGCACTGGCCGCCGCGTTTGCCATCGATGCGCTGACGTTTGTGTTTTCCGCCTGGACCTTGCGCCAAGTCAGGCTGCGGCCCCTGGCTGCGGCTGCCGCGCCGCAAGGCATGTGGCGCGATATGGCGGCGGGCCTGGCCATGGTGTGGCGCGACTTGCCTCTGCGCAGCTGTTATGCCTACTGGGCGGTTGTAGCCTTCTTCGTCATGGGGCCGCTGCAAGTGGCCTTGCCCGTGCTGGCCAGCGAGCGCCTGCACGGCGCCACAGCGCTGGGCTTGCTGCTGGGCACGCACGGCGCCGGCACCTTGGCCGGCATGCTGTCCTCCAGCCTGGGCGGCGTCTGGCTGCGCCGCCATTTCGGCGCCACCTTGCTGCTCGTCGACGCTGTCGTGGGCTGCCTGCTGATGGCGCTGGGACAGATCAGCACGGCCTGGCAGGGCGCGGCCTTGCTGGCCGTCACGGGTCTGCTGTCCGGCTATGTGCAGGTGGCCATCTTTACGTGGATACAGCGGCGCGTGGCGCCCGCCATGCTGGGCCGGGCGATGGCGCTGTTCATGGGCATCTTCCTGGGACTGGCGCCCCTGTCGGCGGCGGCCACGGGCGCGCTGCTGCGCCACCTGAGCGTGGGCGAGCTGTTCTGCGGCGGCGGCGCCCTGCTGCTGGCCGCCGCCATCGCCGCCGCCCTGTTCACGGATATTGCCCACATCGCAACCACCGATTACGTCACCCAAGCTTAAGGAAATCACAACATGGATAAAACACAGCAAGCAGCCTTGAAAGCAGCTTACCGGCAACAAGCGCCCGCGCTGGGCATCCTCGCGCTGCGCCACCTGCCCAGCGGATGCACCCTGCTCGAACGCAGCCGCAACGCGCCCGGCACGCTGAACCGCCACCGCTTCGAACTCACGCTGGGCACGCACCGCAACGCCCGCCTGCAGGCGGACTGGCGGCGCGACGGTGCGGCGGCTTTCCGCTTCGACATCATTGACACCGTCGATCAATCCGACGATCCCGCCTTCGATGCGGACGCCGAGCTGGCCGCCCTGCTGGCCCTGCACCGGGCGCAACTGCTGGAACAAGGGCAATCCCTGTATTGAGCGGCCATGCTTTACACTTGCGCACTCAAGCACTGCGCAGCCAACACAAGGAAACCCATGACCGATCACCCTTCCCCGCCGCCGGACGGCGCCAGCGCGCTGGACTTCTGCCTGCGCCTGGCGCGCGCCCAGGCGCTCATCGTGCGCCGCTTCGACAGCATCCTGGGCAATCTGCATGACATGGATAAAACACAGCAAGCAGCCTTGAAAGCAGCTTACCGGCAACAAGCGCCCGCGCTGGGCATCCTCGCGCTGCGCCACCTGCCCAGCGGATGCACCCTGCTCGAACGCAGCCGCAACGCGCCCGGCACGCTGAACCGCCACCGCTTCGAACTCACGCTGGGCACGCACCGCAACGCCCGCCTGCAGGCGGACTGGCGGCGCGACGGTGCGGCGGCTTTCCGCTTCGACATCATTGACACCGTCGATCAATCCGACGATCCCGCCTTCGATGCGGACGCCGAGCTGGCCGCCCTGCTGGCCCTGCACCGGGCGCAACTGCTGGAACAAGGGCAATCCCTGTATTGAGCGGCCATGCTTTACACTTGCGCACTCAAGCACTGCGCAGCCAACACAAGGAAACCCATGACCGATCACCCTTCCCCGCCGCCGGACGGCGCCAGCGCGCTGGACTTCTGCCTGCGCCTGGCGCGCGCCCAGGCGCTCATCGTGCGCCGCTTCGACAGCATCCTGGGCAATCTGCATGGCCTGAGTTTCAGCGATTACCAATTGCTGTACCACTTGCAGCGGGCGCCCGGCGGGCGCCTGCGCCGCATCGACCTGGCCGAGCGCCTGGCGCTGACGGCGTCCGGCATCACGCGCTCGCTGATGCCGCTGGAAAAGATCGGCCTGGTGGCGCGCCAGGCCGACCAACGCGATGCGCGCGTCGGCTATGCCGCCATCACCGAGGCGGGACTGGCATTGCTGGCGCACGCGCATACGACGGCGCAGGCGCTGGGCCAGGAATTGCTGGGCACCGCCAGCGCGGACCAGCTGGCGCCCCTGTCCATGCTGCTGGGCACGATCGCCGGCAAGCAGCCCGCCAACGGCTGACGCGCGCTACACCAGCGCCAGCTTGCGCAGGCGCCGCGTCGATGGCCAGCGCGCCATGCCCGTCTCGTCACGGATGGCGGCGCAGGCGGCCAGCACCCTTGCGCACTCGTCCTCGCGCAGGCCCGCGTTCAGGGTCAGGCGCACCAGCGAACGGTTCTTCGGCGTGGCCGGCGCACAGAAGACGGCGCCGTAGATGCCGTGCCGTTCCAGCGCCTTGCGCAGGAGCAAGGTATCGGGTTCGCTGCCCGCTTCCAGCGCAATGATCTGCTCGGTGCCATCGCTGACGTTGTAGCCGAGATCCATCAAGCCCTGGCGCAGCTGCACGCTGTGGCGGCGCAGGGCGGCACGACGGGCGTCGGCGGCGCGGATGAAATCGAGCGCCACATCGAACCAGGCCAGCTCATGTTCCAGCAGGCAGGAACTGAAGATGGCGGGCCGTGAGGCGGACAAAAAATATCCCTTGAAACGGGCCGAACAGGTAATCAGCCCCGCCCGGCCCGCGAACGCCTTGGCCAGCGACGCCGTGCGGAAATGCACGCGCCCGGCCAGGCCCAGCTCCACCACCAGGCCCGCGCCCTGCGGCCCGTGCGTGCCCAGCGAGTGCGATTCGTCGACGATCAGCATGCTGCCGCTGCGCTCGGCGATTTCCACCATGTCCAGCAAGGGCGCCACGCTGCCGTTGGTGCTGTACAGCGCATCGACGACGATGATGCCGGGGCCGTGCTTGTCGAGCTGGCGCCGCAGGTGGGCGCCATCGTTGTGCAGGAAGGCGACGGGCACGGCTTGCGCCGATTGCACGCCCTCCCACAGCGAAGCGTGCGCCTGCATGTCCAGGTACACGGGAATGCCGGGCCCGGCCAGGCTTTGCAGCAAGCCCACATTGGCGGCCCAGCCCGACTGCGCCAGCACGCACGCTTCGCTGCCGAGAAAATCCGCCAGCTTGCGTTCGAGCCGGTGCTGGCGGCTGCCTTCCTGCAGGAACACGGACGACATCAGCATGGCGCCGCCGTCCTGCAAGACGCGCGCCTGGGCCGCCAGCAGGGCCGCCTCGCCGGCGATGTTCAGATAGTCATTGCCAGCGAGCATCACGGCACCTGCCGGCATAGCTTGCCATTCGTGCAGGTGTTCGCCGCCAAGCAGCTTCTCGACGCGCTCGACGTAATGCTCATCCATGCGCGCGCGCACGAAGGCAGGCATCAGCTGCTCGGCGTGGATGGCGCGGGACGACAGGGGGGAAATGGCGTGTGACATAGGGACTCCTGATTGGTTGCGGTGGGAACTACCGCGTCCAACATGCGCGAGCCATCCGGCAAGAGATTGATACAGCTCAACAGTTATGCCGATATTCTGCTGATAGGGCGGGAACCCGCCGATGATGTTGTATTGACACGCCTCAACGAACACGCCCCCTGACCATGATGCATGCGCAGTCCCCTTCCGGAATACGGTGGCAAGGCAAGCTGCTCCAGCCTTTCCTGCATTTCCACGACGCCATCGAACACACGCCCGTGCGGCGCGCCCAGGTGCGCGCCCTGGCGCTCATCGGTGCGCTGGGCATGCCCCTGTACTACGCGCTATGGCATTATTTCTTTCCGCAAGAATACGAATCGCTGCTGCTGCGCACCGTGGCGGCGCTGCTGTTCCTGCCCGCGCTATGGCCTGACCGCGTCAGCAACACCTGGTTCAGCGTCTACCTGTTCCTGGGGCTGACCTTCGAACTGCCGTTTTTCTTCACGTATATGTTCCTGATGAACCACGCTTCGGCGCTGTGGGTACATTCGCTGCTGGTGGCGCTGATCGTGCTGTTTCACTTCGATACGCGCATCGCCGTCCTCGCCTACCTGAGCGGCACCGTGCTGGCCTGCCTGGCGTTTGCCGTGGCCGGCGATCCCGCCTTTTTGCTCAGCCGCGACGTCTTGCAGCAATTGCCCGTGCACTGGTTCACGATTGCCGTGCTGTCCGTCGTCAAGGTGGGGCGCCATGTGGGTGCGCAGGAAAAGCTGGCCGGACTGGCTGCCGGGCTGGGCAGCGTGGCGCACGAATTGCGCACGCCCCTCGTCAGCGTCGAGGCGAACGTGCGCGGGCTGCAACGGGGGCTGCAGCAAAGGGGGCCGCAAAGGGGGCAGCATGGGGAGCAGCAAAACCCGCAAGGCCAGCCGCCCGATGCGGACAGCCTGGACGCGCTGGCGCGCATCCGCTTCGAAGTGCGCCATATGCACCATATGATCGATCTGTTCCTGCTCAGCGCCAGCGCCGTCAACCGCAAGCTCGAAGCGAACGAGACGGTCGCCATGCACGACAGCGTGACGGCCGTCCTGCGCCGCTACCCGTTTACCAGCACGGCGCAGCGCGACATCGTCAAGGTCGACGTGCGCGCCGACTTCAGCTTTTCCGGCCAGTCCGAACTGTGCGTGGTCATCCTGCTGAACTTGCTGCGCAATGCCTTGAAAGGCATCCAGCGCGCCGGCAAGGGCCGCGTGCGCATCGTCATCGATGGCGCGCGGCCCGTGCCGCGCCTGCTGTTCATCGATACGGGCTGCGGCATCGCGGCCAGCCGGTTGCCGCTGATCTTCGACCGTTTCTATTCCTATCCCTCGCACAACGGCAGCGGCATCGGCCTGGCCCTGTGCCGGCAAATCATGCAAGCCTGGCATGCGCGCATCAGTTGCGTCGCGCGCGAAGGCGCGTATGCCATCTTCGTGCTGGAGTTTCCGCAGACACACGCCAGCACCAGGCACAGCCGTTTTCCATCCATCCACCGCGCGAGGTGACGCATGCAACTGCCCGTCTACACCCATCCGACCCTGACCGTATTGATCGACGACAGCGATTCCTTCCTGAAAAGCCTGGCGTTCCAGCTCGATCCCGGCCTGGCGCGCAAGACGTTCCACGACACCAGCAGCGCGCTGCACTGGCTGCGCCACAGCACGCAGCCGGGCGAAACGCCGCTGCACGTCAACTTCGACACGCAAAACCTGCCGCCCGACCAGTGCAACGTGGCGCTCGACATCGAACGCATCTGGCGCATCAGCGGCCAGGCGCAGCGCTTTGCCGTGCCCTCCGTGCTGGTGGTCGATTACTCGATGCCGCAGATGAATGGCCTGGAATTTTGCCAGGCCGTGCGCGACTTGCCGTGCAAGAAGATTTTATTTACGGGCGCGGCCGACGAAAAGGTGGCCGTGACGGCCTTCAACCGGGGCTTGATCGACCGCTACATCAAGAAGAGCGACGACGATGCGCTCGACATCCTGGAACAGGAAATCGTCAGCCTGCAAGGCGAATTTTTCCTGCAGCAAACGGAGACCGTGCGCGACCTGCTGATGCTGCACGACTACAGTTTCCTGCAAGACGAGGCGCTGGCCGCCGTGGTGCACGAGCTGTGCAAGCGTCACGGCTTCGTCGAGTTCTATATCTTTCCCAATCCCAGCGGCATCCTGTTCTTCACGCGCGACGGCCACGCCAAGCTGATGATCATCGAGACGGAGCGCAGCCTGCACACGCAGTACGAAATGGCGCGCGACAGCGACGCACCGGGGTCGCTGCTGCTGGCCCTGCTGGAAATGCGCGTGATCCCGTACTTTTCCGACGCCGACAGCGACGGCATGTATGCGGCGCACATCGGCGAAAACTGGTTCCGCTATTGCGCCGCCCCCACCATCTGCCTGGGCCGCGTGACGTATTTCTGGGCCCTGTTCGACGTGCCGGCGCACCAACTGGGGCAGCCGGTCATGTCCTACGCGCAATTTCTACGCGCGGGCGCGGGCGACAGCGTCAGTGTTTAGCCTTCCCGTAAGGTCTGTAGCGGCGGATGTTTCAGGACATTGCGCAAACCCAGCCAGCCTCCGGCGATGGCGCACAGGGCGCCGGCCAGCAGGCCGAAGGCCCACACGCCCGGTGCGAAGCTCCAGGCGAACTTGAACTGGTACGTGGCCAGGGCCCAGCCCATGGCGGCCGCGCCCGAGGCGGCCAGCAGGCCGGCCAGCGCGCCGACGAGGGAAAACTCGATCAGCTGCGACTGGGCCAGCTGGCGCCGCGTGGCGCCCAGGGCGCGCAGCAGGCCCGCTTCGCGCGTACGCTCGTCCTGCGAACCCATCAAGGCCGCATACAGCACCAGCAAACCCGAGGCCAGGGTAAAGGCAAACAGGAATTCGACGGCCGTCACCACCTGGTCCAGCACGCCCTGGATCTGTTTCAGCACGCCGCCCACGTCGACCACCGTCAGGTTCGGATACTCGCGCAGCAGGGCGTTGCCCAGGTCCGCCTGCGCTGGCGGCAGGTGAAACGCCGTGATCCACGTCTGCGGCGTGTCCGCCATGGCGGCCGGATTGATGATGACAAAGAAGTTGACGCGCATCGAGCCCCATTCCAGCTTGCGCAAACTCGTGATCGCCGCTTCCACGGGCTGACCGGCGATGTCGAAGCGCAGCTTGTCGCCCAGTTTCAGCTTCAAGGTCTTGGCGATGCCCTCTTCCACCGACGCCTCCGCCGATGCGCCGGGCTTGTCGCTGAACCACTTGCCGGCCACGAGCTTGTTTTCTTCCTGCATGGCGGCCATCGTCGACAGATTGAATTCGCGGTCGGCCAGGCCCTTGGCGCGGTCATCCTCGTACGTGGTTTCCGTGATGGCGTTGCCGTTCACGGCCACCAGCCGGCCCCGTATCATCGGATACAAAGGCGCGTTGGCCACGCCGGCCTGGGCCAGGCGCGCGGCGATCGGGTCTTTCTGCTCGGGCAGGATATTGATCATGAAGCGGTTCGGCGCATCGGGCGGCGTGGCGTTGCGCCAGGCCACCATCAGGTCGCCCCGCACCACCGTCAGCAGCAGCAAGGCCATCAGACCCAGGGCCAGCGACACCACCTGGATGACGGTGGCGCCCGGCCGGCGCTGCAAGGACGTGACGGCGAAGCGCCAGCCCTGGTGCTTGAAGGCGCCGCGCAGGGTTTTCAGCGACTTGATGCCCAGCCAGCCGGCCAGGGCGAACAGGCCGAAGCCGCCGAGGAAACCGGCCGCCGTCAGCAAGGCCAGTTTCACGTCGCCCGCCTGCCACAAGAGCAGCACGACGAAGGCGGCGATGCCGAGCCCGTAGGTGGCCAGGGCCAGCGCCTGCGGCGGCTCCTGTTCGCGGCGGATCACGCGGTTGTGGGGGACATTGCGCAGCTGCAAAATCGGCGGCAAGGCAAAGCCCAGCAACAGCAGGATGCCGGTGGCCACGCCCTGCAGCGCGGGCAGCAGGGACACGGGCGGCAAGTCGCTCTGCACCAGCTTGCCCAGCAGCTCCAGCAGCACCAGGTGGCCGCCGAAGCCCATCAGCACGCCGATCACGCTGCCCGCCAGGCCGACGAGCAGGAATTCGATCACGTACATGGCCGTCACCTGGTTTTGCGTCAGGCCCAGGCAGCGCAGCATGGCGCAGGCATCGAGGTGGCGCAGCATGAAGCGGCGCGCCGCCATGGCCACGGCGACAGCCGCCAGCATGGCCGACAGCAGGCCGACGAGCGACAGGAAACGGTCGGCGCGGTCCAGGGTCGACTGCATCTGCGGGCTGCCCGACTCCAGCGATTCGATGCGCACGCCTTTGATGGATTGCGCCTTGATCTGGCTTTCCAGCCAGGCTTGATATTGCGCAAGCTCGGCCGCCTTGGCGGGCGGCGCCGACAGCAGCAGCCGGTACGACACGCGCGAGCCGTTCTGCACCAGCGCCGTGGCGGCAAGATCACTCAAGGGCAGCATCACTCTCGGGGCGAAATTGAGGAACGATGCGCCGCGATCCGGTTCGCTGGCGATCAGCTGCGTGACGGTGAACGCCTTGTCGCCCAGGGTCACGGTGTCGCCCAGCTTCGCGTTCAGGCTGGAAAGTATCGCCGCATCGACCCACAGCGTGCCGGGCGCCGGCACCTGATCTGTCGGCTGGCCCACGGCATCCTGCGCTTCGCTCGGTTTGGTGGTGATTTTCAGCTTGCCCCGCTGCGGGTAGCCGGGCGAGACGGCCTTGATGGACGCCAGCTGCGAGATCGACTGCTCGCCCTCGCCCGCCTGCGCCATGCTGGGAAACGTCACCGTGTCGGCCAGGATAAAACCGCGCCTCTGCGCTTCGGCGCGCCAGGCCGCATTGACGGGCTGGTCGGCGTTGATGACGAGGTCGGCCCCCAGCAGCTGGTGCGCGTCGCGGTTCAGGCCCGCGCGCAGGCGGTCGACGAAGAAGCCGACGGCCGACAGGGCCGCCACGGCCACGATCAGCGCGACGAGCAGGAAACGCAGTTGCCCGGCGCGCCAGTCGCGGCCGGTCATTTTCAGGGAGAGGCGGAACATGGGCGGCGGGTCTTTATGCTGGTTACTGCGTGGCGCCGTGGGCGGTGGCGTGCTGCGCGAAATACGCATCGACGGTGGCAAGGAAAGCGTCTTTCTGCGCCTGCGGCAGGAAGGCGGCGATGAAACCGTTGCGCGCCAGGCGCTGCGCGTGGGACAAGCCCAGCGGCAAGGCATCGAAGATGGCGTCGAAGTTGTCGTTCATGTAGCCGCCGAAATACGCGGGATCGTCCGAGTTCACCGTCACCAGCAGGCCGGCGTCGAGCAATTGCACCAGGTTATGGTCATGCATCTGGTCGAACACGCGCAGCTTGGTGTTCGACAGGGGGCACACGGTGAGCGCGACCTGTTCGCGCGCCAGGCGGGCCGTCAGTTCCGCGTCTTCCAGGCAGCGCACGCCATGGTCGATGCGTTCGACTTTCAAGTCGTCGAGCGCCGTGCGGATGTAGGCTGGCGGGCCTTCCTCGCCCGCGTGGGCCACCAGATGCAGGCCCAGTTCGCGGCAACGGGCAAACACGCGCGAGAACTTCTCGGGCGGATTGCCCACTTCCGACGAGTCGAGGCCGATGCCGATGAACTTGTCGCGGTGCGGCAGCGCGTCTTCCAGGGTCTCGAACGCCTCTGCCTCGCTCAAATGGCGCAGGAAGCACAGGATCAGGGTCGCGCTGACGGGGCTGTCCTGGCAGGCACGGTGGATGCCGTCGATCACATCGGCCATCGGCACGCCGCGCGCCGTGTGCGTTTGCGGGTCGAAGAAGATTTCCGTGTGCAAGACGTTATCGGCTTCGGCGCGGCGCAGGTAGGCTTGCGTCATGTCATAGAAATCCTGCTCCTTCAAGAGCACGCTTGCGCCAGCGTAATAAATGTCGAGAAAGGACTGTAAATCCGTAAAAGCATAGGCGCTGCGCAAGTGTTCCACAGATTCATAGCCCAGCGGCACGCCATTGCGCTCGGCCAGTGCGAAAATCAGTTCTGGCTCCAGCGAGCCTTCGATATGGATATGCAGTTCGGCTTTCGGCATGCCGCGGACGATCGCGCGCAATTGGGAGTTCATCATGGGTGTTCCTTATAGGGTGACGGTAAAAATGCTGGCACGCGCGCGCGGCGCGCAGGGCCATCAGACATGCAGGCATCTTAGCGCAAGATGGCCGGCCTCACCGGCGCCCGGCCGCCACGGCGCTGGCAGCGGCGGCAGCATGGCCCGCACCGGCACGCGCTGGCGAATTGTCGTATGATGATTTAAAAGGGACAAAAAAGTTCATTGAAATGGATGAAAAATTTGATGGTTTATCCAATTAAATCAACAATTTACAAACAAGTATTAAGGATATGCTGACATATCTTTTGACTTCCTGATCCTTTAGAGCAATAATTAATTTCATGGGGTAAGGGTAGGTGCAACAAGCGCTATCAACAGTGAAAAAAAGCCGGCTGGCCACGTCAGCACACGGCATCAAGCGCCAGTTTTTTGGTCCGGGCAATCCGGACTCGCAAAGACAGCCGGGCTTGAAACAACAATAAAAATCGGTACGGGGTACAGGAAAAGTTCAGACGGCAAGCCCAGGCGAGTGCCAGGCGGGCGGCCATGGTGACTGGCAGTTCAGGTTTACATTAAAGGACATTGACATGACCATTTTTGATAACTATGCAGCACGCTACGAGCGCACCCGCGAAGAGGAAATGTCGCTCACCGAGTACCTGGCCCTGTGCAAGAAGGACAAGCTGACGTATGCCAGCGCGCCCGAACGCATGCTGGCCGCCATCGGCGAGCCGCAGCTGGTCGACACGCGCAACGATACGCGCTTGTCGCGCATCTTTGCCAACAAGGTGATCAAGATCTACCCCGCCTTCCGCGAATTCTACGGCACCGAGGAAGTCATCGAACAAGTCGTCTCCTACTTCCGCCACGCGGCGCAAGGTCTGGAAGAACGCAAGCAGATCCTGTATCTGCTGGGGCCAGTCGGCGGCGGCAAGTCGTCCATCGCGGAAAAACTCAAGTCGCTGATGGAACACGTGCCCTTCTATTGCCTGAAAGGCTCGCCCGTCAACGAGTCGCCGCTGGGCCTGTTCAACGAGGAAGAAGACGGCACCATCCTGGAAGAGGATTACGGCATCCCGCGCCGCTACCTGCGCAACATCCCCAGCCCGTGGGCCGTGAAACGCCTGCATGAATACAATGGCGACATCAACCAGTTCCGCGTCGTCAAGCGCTACCCCTCCGTGCTGAAACAGATCGCCATCTCGAAAACCGAGCCGGGCGACGAAAACAACCAGGATATTTCCTCACTGGTGGGCAAGGTCGACATCCGCAAGCTGGAAGACTATGCGCAGGACGACCCGGACGCCTACAGCTATTCGGGCGGCCTGTGCCTGGCCAACCAGGGCCTGATGGAATTCGTGGAAATGTTCAAGGCGCCGATCAAGGTCTTGCATCCGCTGCTGACGGCCACGCAGGAAGGCAACTACAAGGGCACGGAAGGCTTCGGCGCGATACCGTTCGACGGCATCATCCTGGCCCACTCGAACGAGTCGGAGTGGAAGACGTTCAAGAACAACCGCAACAACGAGGCGTTTCTTGACCGTATCTATATAGTCAAGGTGCCGTACTGCCTGCGCGTGTCCGATGAAATCAAGATCTACGACAAGCTGGTGGCCAATTCCTCGCTGGTGAAAGCCCCGTGCGCGCCCGGCACCCTGCGCATGATGGCGCAGTTCGCCATCCTGTCGCGCCTGAAAGACCCGGAAAACTCCAGCATTTTCTCGAAGATGCTCGTCTACGATGGCGAAAACCTCAAGGATACGGACCCGAAAGCCAAGTCCATGCACGAATACGTCGATTACGCGGGCGTGGACGAGGGCATGAACGGGCTGTCGACGCGCTTTGCCTTCAAGATCCTGTCGAAGGTGTTCAACTTTGACAATTCCGAAGTGGCCGCCAATCCCGTGCACTTATTATATGTACTGGAACAGCAGGTCGAGCGCGAGCAGTTCGCGCCGGAACTCGAACAGCGCTACTTCTCCTATATTAAGGAGCACCTGGCGCAGCGCTACGTGGAATTCATCGGCAAGGAGATCCAGACGGCGTACCTGGAAAGCTATTCGGAATACGGCCAGAACATCTTCGACCGCTATGTGACGTTTGCCGATTTCTGGATACAGGACCAGGAATACCGCGATCCGGACACGGGCGAAAGTTTTGACCGCGAATCGCTGAACAATGAGCTGGAAAAGATCGAGAAGCCGGCGGGCATTTCCAATCCGAAGGATTTCCGCAACGAAATCGTCAACTTCGGCTTGCGCGCGCGGGCCTCGAACGGCGGCAAGAATCCCGCCTGGACCAGTTATGAAAAGTTCCGCACCGTGATCGAAAAGAAAATGTTCTCGAATACGGAGGAATTGCTGCCCGTGATTTCCTTCAATGCCAAGGCCAGTGCCGACGATGCCAACAAGCACGCCGACTTCGTGGCCCGCATGGTGGAAAAAGGCTATACGGCCAAGCAGGTACGCCTGTTATGCGAATGGTACTTGCGCGTGCGCAAGTCATCCTAGCGCGGACAGCGGAGGCGCGCTCCCGCCCGGCGACTGGCGGGGCGCGCAAGACGAGAGGCAAGGAGGCACCCTTTGACATACCTCATCGACAGGCGCTTGCAAAGCAAGAATAAATCCGCCGTCAACCGCGAGCGTTTCCTGCGGCGTTACAAGGGCCAGATCAAGGATGCCGTGGGGCGCGCCATCAAGGGGCGCTCGATCACGGACGTCGAGAATGGCGAGAAGGTCAGCATCCCCGTCAAGGACGTGGGCGAACCGTCGTTTGGCCACGCGCACGGCGGCGTGTGGGAAGTGGTCAATCCCGGCAACAAGGAATACCTGAAAGGCGACCAGATCGCCCGGCCGAAAGGCGGCGCCGGCAGCGGACGGGGCAAGGCGGGCAATAGCGACGAGACGACGGAAGACGATTTCATCTTCGAATTGTCGCGCGAAGAATTCATGAATTATTTCTTCGAGGACTTGGAATTGCCGCACATGGTGAAAACCCAGCTGACGGCCACCACGGAATTCAAGAACCAGCGCGCCGGCTACAATATGTCGGGCACGCCATCGAACATCCACGTGCTGCGCTCCCTGCGCGGCGCGCTGGGGCGGCGCATCGCCGTCGGCGGCGGTGCCCGCAAGCAGCTGGCGCAGGCCGAGGAAGACCTGGCCGTCTTGCTGCACGAAGGGGCGCCCGACAGCGACCCGCTGGTCACGGAACTGCGCCGCCTGATCCACCACCTGCACACGCGACTGCTGGCGATTCCCTTCATCGACCCGTTCGACTTGCGCTACAGCAACCGCATCAAGGTGCCCAAGCCGATGACGCAGGCCGTCATGTTCTGCATCATGGACGTCTCCGGCTCCATGGACGAATCGCGCAAGGACACGGCCAAGCGCTTCTTCATCCTGTTATATCTGTTCCTCAAGCGCGTCTACGACAAGATCGAGGTGGTCTTCATCCGCCACCATACGGCGGCGGCGGAGGTGGACGAGCATGAATTCTTCAATTCGCGCGAATCCGGCGGCACCGTCGTGTCGTCCGCGCTGCACTTGCTCAACACCATCATCGACGAACGCTATGGCGCCGGACAATGGAACAGCTATGTGGCGCAGGCATCCGACGGCGACAACTGGGACAACGATTCCGTACAGTGCCGCCAGCTGCTGATCAACACCATCATGCCCAAGGTGCAGTACTACACCTATGTCGAGATCACCGACGGCCCGCAGCAAAACCTGTGGGAGCAATATGCGGGCGTGCTCGACCATCACGCCCATTTCGCCATGCAAAAGATCGTCACGCCGGCCGATATCTACCCGGTCTTCCGCGAACTGTTCAAGAAACAGGTGAAATGATGAGTGCAGCCTTTGACCGCGCCAGCAATACTCCGGGCGAACCGTTCGTGCGCCTGCGCCACCCGAACGCCCTGCCCGAGCAGTCGGAATGGACGTTCGAGCTGATCGAGCAAATCCACGAAGAAATCCGCCGCGTGGCGAAACAGTTTGGCCTCGACACCTATCCGAACCAGCTGGAAATCATCACGGCCGAACAGATGATGGATGCCTACACCTCGGTGGGCATGCCCGTCTCGTACAACCATTGGTCGTTCGGCAAGCATTTCTTGTCGACCGAGAAAAGCTACAAGCGGGGCCAGATGGGCCTGGCCTACGAGATCGTCATCAACTCGAACCCGTGCATCGCCTATTTAATGGAGGAAAACAGCCTGACCATGCAGTCGCTGGTGATCGCGCATGCGGCCTACGGCCACAATTCCTTCTTCAAGGGCAATTACCTGTTCCGCGCCTGGACGGATGCGGACGCCATCATCGACTATATGGTGTTTGCCAAGAATTACATCGCCGAATGCGAACAGCGCCATGGCGTCGATGCCGTGGAATTGCTGCTCGACTCGTGCCACGCCATCCAGAACTATGGCGTGGACCGCTACAAGCGTCCGGCAAAACTGTCGATGGCGAAGGAATATGCGCGCCAGAAAGAGCGCGAAGCCTATGTGCAGTCGCAGATCAACCAGCTGTGGCGCACCCTGCCCCGGCGCGACGAGGACGAGGAAGAGGACGACCAGCGCAAGGCCGCGCCCCGCTTTCCGCCCGAACCCGAGGAAAACCTGCTGTACTTTATCGAGAAGTACGCGCCGCTGCTGGAACCGTGGCAGCGCGAGATGGTGCGCATCGTGCGCAAGATTTCCCAGTACTTCTATCCGCAGCGGCAAACCCAGGTCATGAACGAGGGCTGGGCCACCTTCTGGCACTACACGATATTGAATCAGTTATATGACGAAGGCGTGGTGGGCGACGGCTTCATGATGGAATTTTTGAAAAGCCATACCAACGTGGTCTACCAGCCGCCCATCGACAGCCCGTATTACAGCGGCATCAACCCGTATGCGCTGGGTTTTGCCATGATGAGCGACATCCGCCGCATCTGCGAGCACCCGACGGACGAGGACCGCGCCTGGTTCCCCGACATGGCCGGCACGGACTGGCGCAAGAGCCTGGACTTTGCCATGCGCAATTTCAAGGATGAAAGCTTCATCGCCCAGTATTTGTCGCCGCGGCTGATCCGCGAATTCCACTTCTTTGCCGTACTCGACGACGACAAGAATGAAAAACTGGCCATTTCCGCCATCCACGACGATGCCGGCTACCGCTACGTGCGCCAGCAGCTGGCCGAGCAGTACAACCTGGGCAACCGCGAGCCGAACATCCAGGTCTGGTCCGTCAATACGCGCGACGACCGCGCATTGACCCTGCGCCACACGCAATTCCAGCGCCGCCCGCTGAATCAGCAGGCGGCCGAGGTGCTCAAGCACGTGGCACGGCTGTGGGGCTTCGATGTGCACCTCGATACGGTCGACCCGCAGGGCGTCGTCCTGGGCACCTTGAATTGCCGGCGAGAAAAACGCAACCGGCGCGACGACCCCGTTGTCCGGCCATGAAATGATTTGTTGATAATAATCAATGGCAAGAATATAAGCGTTTCCTATGCCTACATAGGAATTCAGTATGGCCTGGCGGCGTCAAACGGGCCGCCAGGACCGCCTTTTTTGACCTGGATAAAGTGCCTTGCGCACCTGTTTGGTGCGCGCGGGCCGCTAAGTGGTCTGGTTCCGAGCCAAAACATTTCCAAAAAGAAAGATTTTTCTCCAAATTTAGCGGTTTCCATATTGAATATCACGAAATATAATTCCGCCAGATGGGCACATCGGAGAACTTAGCAGTGGTAGCCCAAAACGGCTGTAAAAAACCGATAAGACCGCCTTTTTTTCTGTCCGAAAGCGTGCAAAGATGACATAAGCAAGTACGTTTTCAGGGCGCAAAAGCGCCAAAAATTTAACCGGTTTTAGGCGTTAAAAATCTGTGTAAAATAAAGAATTCGTATGTATAATTCGGCGACGTCCCGGATACGGCTGGAGCTTTGTGTCGTCATTTTGGGGTTCAGTTGCAAGACAAGAGATGGTATTTGGAGAAAGCAGGCATGAATTTTTCGAACGAGAAAAGTCCCAAGAACTACACAGGCATCACTATCGTTGTCCTGCTGCACGTTCTCGCGGCTTACGGGATCGTGACGGGCTTGGGCAAGCGGTTGGTCACCAAAATGATGGAACCGGTTGAAACCAAGATTATCGAGGAAGTCAAACCGCCTCCACCGAAGGATCTTCCACCGCCACCACCGCCGCCAGAAATGAAGGCGCCACCGCCGCCATTCATTCCGCCAGTCGAGGTGAACGTGCAGCAGCCGCCGCCACAACAGAACGTGATTGCAAATACGACTGCTGTGAAGCCAGCCACGAATGTATTGGCACCGCCAGCACCGCCTGCACAGCCTGCGCCAACTCCTGGACCAGCCAAATCGGTGCGTACGCCGGCCGTGGTTGACTTCAGTGTCTGCGAAAAGCCGGCTTATCCGAAGTCGTCGCAGCGCAATGAGGAAACCGGTGTGGTGACACTGTCGTTCCTGATCGGTGTAGACGGCAAGGTCGCTGATTCGAAGATCGTGAAGTCCAGCGGCTTCAGAGACCTGGACAAAGCTGCGGTGCAAGGTATCAGCCGCTGTACATTTAAGCCGGCAACAGTTGACGGCAAGCCGGAACAAGGCTGGCAGCAAATGCAATACGTTTGGTCGCTGGATTAAAACCCGAGGCAGTTATCCCCTGTCTCACACCATGATTTCGTTGTCATTACGTTCAGCGATCTGTTATTTTTAATTTTGGAGGAAGCATGTTTAAGAATACCCGTTTGTCCGCATTTTTTGCCGCGGTTCTGTTGTCCGTTACCGCTACTACCGCTCTGGTAGCAGCTCCGGCATTCGCTGACGCGCCAGCATCGGCTGCCGCCTCGGCTCCTGCGGCAGACGCTGCACCAGCACCAGTTGCCGCAGATGCCGCCGCTCCAGCAGCAGACGCAGCAGCTCCAGCCGCTGACGCAGCCGCTCCAGCCAAAACCGAAGAAGTCCACAACCCGTTCGGCCTGCAAGCAGTGTGGGACGGCGGCTTCGTGCCACGCGCCACCCTGATCATCCTGGCCATCATGTCGATCGGCAGCTGGTACATCATCATCACCAAGCTGATGGATCAAATGAAGATCTTCAAGCAAGCGAAAGAAACCGCTGCCAAATTCTGGAAAGCGCCTTCGATCGCTGCTGGTTCGGCAACCCTGACCGAAGGCTCGCCATTCCGCTTCATCGCTGAATCGGGCACCAAGGCAACGGCTCACCATGACGGCGCCCTGCTGGAACAAATCGACCTGTCGACCTGGGTGACGATGTCGATCCAGCGCGCTTCGGACAAAGTCCAATCGCGTCTGCAAGATGGCCTGTCGTTCCTGGCAACCGTTGGTTCGACCGCACCGTTTATCGGTCTGTTCGGTACCGTTTGGGGTATTTATGGCGCGCTGACCAACATCGGCATGACCGGTAACGCTTCGATCGATAAAGTTGCAGGTCCAGTTGGTGAAGCACTGATCATGACCGCTTTCGGTCTGCTGGTCGCCGTTCCTGCCGTTCTGGGTTACAACTGGCTGGTGCGTCGTAACAAAACCGCGATGGAAGACGTACGCTCGTTCAGCGCCGACGTTCACTCGGTACTGATCTCCGGCGCAATGTCGACCAGCGAAGCTGGCCGTGCTGCCGGCGCTAAAAAGATCGGATAAGAATCATGTCGATGTCCGTCGGCTCCGACAGCGGAGATGAAGATCAAGTAATGTCAGAAATCAACACGACGCCGCTCGTCGACATCATGTTGGTTTTGCTGATCATTTTCTTGATCACCAGTCCGGTTGTCCTCAAATTGCAGAAAATCGATCTGCCGATCGAGGCCAACCAAGCCCTTCAAAGCAAGCCAGAAAACGTCAACATCGTTGTCAACAAGGATGGCGAGATTTATCTGGGCCAGAAGAAACTGAAAGATACGAGCGAACTGTTCGATTATCTGAAAGTTGAAGCAGTGAAAGTACCGCAGCCGGAAGTACACGTTCGTGGCGACCAAGAAACACGCTACGAATCGATCGGCCGGGTTATTTACACGACCCAACGTGCCGGGATCCAGAAGGTCGGCTTCATCACCGAACCACCTGACAAGGGCTGATAGCAACTGGCGGCGGCGCCCCGGCAACACGGGGACGCCACTGCCGGAAGCTGACCGGGCGGCAGTTTCGCCCGGTGCTTCGTTGGACTTCTTAAAGGAAACACTATGAGTATGAATGTCGGTTCGGGAAGCGCTCCAGGCGCGGATCCGGAACCAATGATGGAACTGAACATGACGCCCCTCATCGACGTGATGCTGGTGCTGATTATCATGTTGATCATCACGATTCCTAAGCAAAACCACTCGGTGAACTTGAACATGCCGGTCGGCACCCCGCCGCCACCGACAACCGAACCAGTGGTCGTCACGATCGATGTCGATTTTGACGGTACGATCTTGTGGGACAATCAGGTCGTTCCTGACCGCGCTTCGCTGGAAGCCAAGCTGAGCAACGTTGCTGCGCAAGCAGACCAGCCGGAAGTGCATCTGCGTCCGAACAAGCTGGTGGAATATAAAGTCGTCGCCGGTGTGATGGCGTCGGCGCAGCGTCTGGGCGTGACCAAAATCGGTCTGGTCGGCAACGAGCAATTCCAGTAAGCTGCAGCAATCAGGTTCTCTTTACATCCGAATAGGCAGGACTTCCTGCCTATTCGCTTTTTACTGAAAGACTTTCTTATGTCCAAGTTTCGTCTCGCTCATCTCGGCCTCGTCATGGCCGCTATCGGTTTTACCGCAGCAACTCCCGTAATCGGCCTGGGCTCGCTGGCATACGCCGCGGACACCGTGCGTGCCGAAGTGGGCAAGCCACTGCAAGAAGCGCAAAAACTCGCTAGCAGCGGCAAAAACAAGGAAGCGCTGGCCAAGCTGCGCGAAGCTGACAGCGTCGGCGGCAAGACCGCCTTTGAAAGCTACCAGATCGAGCGCGTGCGCGCCTCGGCCGCTGCCGCCGCCGGCGATAACGGCACTGCCATCAAGGCTTTCGAAGCCGTCATCAATTCCGGCCGCCTGAGCGCCGCCGAAGCCCCCAAATTCACGCAAGCGCTGGCAGGCATGTACTACCGCGCCAAGGACTGGCCGAACACCATCACCTGGATCAAACGTTCGCTGAAAGACCGCGAAGATCCACAGATGCGCGAACTGCTGATCCAGACCTACTACGTCAGCGGCAACTACGCCGAAGCGGCGAAAGAACTGCAAGCGCGCGGCGGCAACTCGGAAGCGAGCCTGCAAATGCTGGCCAACATCCAGTTGAAGCAAAACGACAAGGCCGGCTATGTTGCCACCCTGGAAAAACTGGCCGGCAGCTATCCGAAGACCAGCTACTGGGCCGACCTGCTGAACCGCGTCTCGGGCAAGCCTGGCTTCTCGCAACGCCTGGGCCTGGACGTCCAGCGCCTGCGCCTGGCCAACGGCCTGTTCACCAAGCCGTCCGAATACATGGAAATCAGCCAGTTGGCCTTGCAAGCAGGCAATCCTGGCGAAGCGTTGAGCATCATCGAGCAGGGCTACAAAAAAGGCGTACTGGGCACCGGCGCCGATGCCGCCCGTCACCAGCGCCTGAAAGACCTGGCCCTGAAGACCCAGGCTGACCTGAAGGCCAACGCCGCCAAGTCGGAAGCGGAATACGTCAAGAACAAGGACGCCGACAGCTTGAGCAAGCTGGGCTTCGCCCTGGTCTACGATGGTCAGGCCGACAAGGGCCTGGGCTTGATGAATGACGCCGTGAAGATGGGCACCGCCAAGTATCCGGAAGAAGCCAAGCTGCACCTGGGCATCGCCTACATCCACGCCGGCAAGAAAGCCAACGCATCGACGGCACTCAAAGCCGTCAAGGGCACGGATGGCGCGGCTGACCTGGCACGCTACTGGGCCTTGATGAATAAATAAGATAATATCCCCAAGATATTGTCGGGCAGCTAGTCGAGTGCCCACCACCAAAAGCGTTGCCAGCACCCTTGCCGGCAACGCTTTTTATCATTTCAGCAGGGAAATTGCCCCTGCGGCCGCCCTGCCGGGTGTGCATCCCTGAAACAGTCCGTATAATCCCCCTTTTGGCACAGTTTTTCATCAGATTCCTATGAAGGTATTCCGCGGACTTCCCAATGCCCAGGCACGAGCGCCTTGCGCTCTGACCATCGGCAATTTTGACGGTGTCCACATCGGCCATCAGGCCTTGCTGGCGCGCGTGCGCGAAGCTGCCACCGAACTCGGCATCGAAGCGGCCGTGATGACGTTCGAACCGCACCCGCGCGAATTCTTCGCGCAACGCGCGGGCGACCTGTCGAGAGCGCCGCAGCGCATCGCCAACCTGCGCGACAAGCTGCAGTCGCTGGACGATGCGGGCATCGACCGGGTCGTGGTCGAACACTTCAGCGCCCAGTTCGCCGCCCTGACGCCGCAGGAATTCACGGAAAAAGTCCTCGTCGATGGCTTGCACGTGAAATGGCTGATGGTCGGCGACGACTTTTGCTATGGCGCCCGGCGCGCCGGCGACGTGGCCATGCTGCAGGAAGCGGGCCGCCAATACGGTTTCCATGTAGAAACATTGCCGACGGTGATGAATGGCAGCACGCGCATCTCCTCGTCCGCCGTGCGCCTGGCGCTGGCCGCCGGCGATTTCCCGCTGGCCACCCAGCTGCTGGGCCATCCGTACGCCATATCCGGCCACGTCATCCACGGCCAGAAGCTGGGCCGCACCCTCGGTTTCCCCACCCTGAACCTGCGCGTGGCGCACCGCCCCGCCCTGTCCGGCATCTTCATCGTGCAAGTGCACGGCCTGGGACCAGTACCGCTGCCGGCCGTGGCCAGCCTGGGCGTGCGTCCTACCGTCGACGACAGCGGCCGCGTCTTGCTGGAAGTGCATCTGTTTGATTTCAATCAATCCTGCTACGGCAAGCTGGTACGCGTGGAATTCCTGCAGAAGCTGCGCGACGAAGAAAAGTACAACGACTTGCCCACCCTGACGGCCGCCATCGAGCGCGACTCGAACCAGGCGCGCGCCTATTTTGAGCAGCGCAGCGGCGCCATTACCGCCACCGACCGAATTTGACGCCGGCCAACTCCGTCGCCTGGCGGCCCCTGCCGCCGCAAACCATTCAATATCATTAAAGAAGATTATGTCCGATCAAAACAAGCCAGCCACGCCCAAGCAGAACAAGAAGCCTGAAAGCAAATACCCGGTCAACATGACGGAAACCCCGTTCCCGATGCGCGGCGACATGGCCAAGCGCGAGCCGCAATGGGTACAGCAATGGCAAGACAAGAAGATTTATGAGCGCGTGCGCAAGGCTGCCGCCGGCCGTCCGAAATTCATCCTGCATGACGGCCCGCCGTACGCGAATGGCGACATCCACCTGGGCCACGCCGTCAACAAGATCCTGAAGGACATGGTCGTCAAATCGCGCTCGCTGGCCGGCTTCGACGCACCGTACGTGCCGGGCTGGGATTGCCACGGCATGCCGATCGAGATCCAGATCGAAAAACTGCACGGCAAGAACCTGCCGACGGCCGACGTGCTGGAAAAGGCCCGCGCCTACGCCAATGTGCAGGTCGAGCGCCAGAAGAAGGATTTCATCCGTCTGGGCGTGCTGGGCGAGTGGGACAACCCGTACCTGACCATGGCGCACGGCAATGAAGCCGACGAATTGCGCGCGCTGGGCAAGCTGCTGGAAAAAGGCTATGTCTACCGCGGCCTGAAACCCGTCAACTGGTGTTTTGATTGCCAGTCGGCGCTGGCCGAGGCGGAAGTGGAATACGCGGAAAAACGCGATCCCGCCATCGATGTCGGCTTCAAGTTCGCCGAACCGGCCAAGCTGGCGGCCGCCTTCGGCCTGCCTTCCCTGCCGACCGATAACGGTTTCATCGTCATCTGGACCACCACGCCGTGGACCATCCCGTCGAACCAGGCGCTCAACGTGCACCCGGAAGTGAAATATGCGCTGGTGAAGGCCGAGCGCGATGGCCAGCCGCTGCTGCTGATCCTGGCGCAAGACCTGGTCGTGGCCAGCCTGGCGCGCTTCAAGCTCGAAGGCACGACCATCGCCACCTGCGACGGCGCGGCCCTGGCCGGCATCAGCTTCCGCCACCCGCTGCATGCGGCCGACGCTTTCTATGACCGTTTGTCGCCGCTTTACCTGGCCGAATACGTGACCACGGAAAGCGGCACGGGCGTGGTGCACTCGGCGCCAGCCTACGGCCTGGACGACTTCATCTCGTGCAAGGCGCACGGCATGAAGGACGACGACATCATCAAGCCCGTCATGGGCGACGGCAAGTTCGCCTCGACCCTGCCGCTGTTCGGCGGCATGACCATCTGGGAAGCGTCGAAACCGATCTGCAACGCCTTGCGCGAAGCGGGCGCGCTGTTTGAAGTCAAGATGTTCGACCACAGCTACATGCATTGCTGGCGCCACAAGACGCCGATCATCTACCGCGCCACGTCGCAGTGGTTTGCCGGCATGGACGTGACGCCGAAAGATGGCGGCGCGACCCTGCGCGAGACGGCCTTGCAAGGCATCGCCGACACCGAATTCTTCCCGGACTGGGGCCAGGCGCGCCTGCACGGCATGATCGCCAACCGTCCCGACTGGACCCTGTCGCGCCAGCGCCAGTGGGGCGTGCCGATGGCCTTCATCGTGCACAAGGAAACGGGCGACCTGCATCCGCGCACGCCGGAACTGCTGGAGCAAGTGGCCAAGCTGATCGAAAAGGGCGGCATCGAGGCATGGCAGGCGCTGGACTTGAAAGACCTGATCGGCGACGAAGCGGCCATCTACGCCAAGAACAAGGACACGCTGGACGTGTGGTTCGATTCCGGCGCCACGCATCAGACGGTGCTGGGCGGCCCGCAAGCGCACGGTTCGCACTCGACGCAGCTGCAATTCCCGGCCGACCTGTACCTGGAAGGCTCGGACCAGCATCGCGGCTGGTTCCACTCGTCGCTGCTGGTGTCGTCGATGCTCAATGGCCGTCCGCCATATAAAGCCCTGCTGACGCACGGCTTCACGGTCGATGGCGAAGGCAAGAAAATGTCGAAGTCGCTCGGCAACACCCTGGCGCCGCAGAAGATCTCGGACACCCTGGGCGCCGACATCCTGCGCCTGTGGATCGCCTCGACCGACTACACGGGCGAGCTGTCGATCTCCGACGAGATCCTGAAACGCGTGACGGAATCGTACCGCCGCATCCGCAACACCCTGCGCTTCCTGCTGGCGAACACCTCGGACTTCAATCCGGCCACGGACGCCGTGCCGGTGGCGGAAATGTTCGAGATCGACCGCTATGCGCTGGCCAACATGGCGTCGCTGCAGCAGCAGATCGAGAACAACTATGCGCGCTACGAATTCCACCCGGTCGTGTCGAAGCTGCAGACCTACTGCTCGGAAGACCTGGGCGGCTTCTACCTGGATATCCTGAAGGACCGTCTGTACACCTCGGGCTTGACATCGCACGCGCGCCGTTCGGCGCAGACGGCCCTGTGGCACATCACGCAAAGCCTGCTGCGCCTGATGGCACCGGCCCTGTCGTTCACGGCCGAGGAAGCCTGGGCCGTCTTCGCAGGCAGCGAAGCCTATGCCGCCAGCGATGAAACCATCTTCACGCAAACCTGGTGGCAGCTGCCCGAAGTGTCGGACGCCGCCGACCTGCTGGAGAAGTACACGGCCCTGCGCGCCGTGCGCACGGACGTGACGAAACAGCTGGAAGACTTGCGCACCTCGGGCGCCATCGGCTCCTCGCTGCAGGCGGAACTGACGATCAAGGCCGCGCCAATGAAGTACAAGCTGTTGACCACCCTGGGCGAGGACTTGAAATTCGTCTTCATCACCTCGCAGGCCAGCGTTGTCGAAGTGCCCGAGGAAGCGGCCGAAGAGGTGGTCGTGGCCGCGTCGACGGCGCCGAAGTGCGAGCGCTGCTGGCACTACCGCAGCGACGTGGGCACGGACGCCGCGCATGCCACCCTGTGCGGCCGCTGCGTCAGCAACCTGTTTGGCGCGGGCGAGAAACGCCGCTTCGCCTAAACAACGTCGTCAAAATCTACTGCGCGTCGCGATTTGCGGCCTGCGATGCTCGCTGTACTAAAGTACAGCTGCGCGTCTCGGCCACAACTCGCTGCCGCTCGCTACGATTTTGCCCGCCGTTGTATGCTATGAGTCCAACCGCCGCCTGCCACCAGGCGGCGGCTTTATCTTCCCTGGAAAAATATGGCCACTAAAAACCGTTTTTCATCGAAATCGTCATCCTCGGCGTCGCTGGTGCCCTGGCTGGGCATTGCCGCCATCGTCATCCTGTTCGACCAGATCACCAAGATCACGATCCTGAAGACCTTCCGCTATGCGCAAGAGATGGTCATCACCTCGTATTTCAATCTGGTGCTCGCGTATAACAAGGGCGCCGCGTTCAGCTTCCTGTCCGACCAGGGCGGCTGGCAGCGCTATTTCTTCACCGGCATCGCCCTGGCGGCCGCCATCTACATCATCTATCTGCTGAAAAAGCACGCCGGCCAGCGCATGTTCTGCTGGGCCCTGGCGCTGATCCTCGGCGGCGCGCTGGGCAACGCGATCGACCGCCTGATGTACGGCCACGTGGTCGATTTCCTCGACTTCCACTGGAAAAGCTGGGGCCATTTCCCCGCTTTCAATATTGCCGACAGCGCCATCTGCATCGGCGCGGCCCTGTTCATCATCGATGAACTGCGCCGGGTAAACAAATAAACACGCAGGAGAACGGCATGGAATTGTCCGGCAAAAAAATCGTCCTGGGACTTTCGGGCGGCGTCGCCTGCTACAAGGCGGCGGAACTGTGCCGCGCGCTGACAAAGGCGGGCGCCTCGGTGCAGGTGGTGATGACGGATGCGGCCAGCCACTTCATCACGGCCGTGACCATGCAGGCGCTGTCCGGCCACCCCGTGCACACCAGCCAGTGGGATGCCCGCATAGACAACAACATGGCGCACATCGATTTGACGCGCCATGCGGACGCCATCCTGATCGCGCCGTGTTCGGCCGACTTCATGCGCAAACTCGCGCATGGCGTCTGCGACGACCTGCTGTCGACCCTGTGCCTGGCCCGTCCGGCCCACCTGCCCCTGCTCGTGGCGCCGGCCATGAATGTGGAAATGTGGCAGAACCCCGCCACACAGCGCAACGTGCAGCAGCTGCGCGACGACGGCATCACCCTGTTCGGCCCAGCCGCCGGCGAACAGGCTTGCGGCGAAGTTGGCCTGGGCCGCATGCTGGAACCGGAACAGCTCTTGACGGAGCTGATCGCCGCCTTCCAGCCCAAAGTCCTGGCGGGCAAGCGCGTGCTGGTCACGGCCGGCCCCACTTTTGAGGCCATCGACCCCGTGCGCGGCATCACCAATCTGTCCTCGGGCAAGATGGGCTATGCGGTGGCGCGCGCGGCGCGCGAAGCGGGCGCCGAGGTGCTGCTCATTTCCGGCCCCACGGCCCTGGACGCGCCGTTTGGCGTGCGCCGCATCGACGTGCAAAGCGCGCAGCAGATGCATGATGCGGTGCTGGCCCACGTCGACGGCCAGCATGTCTTCGTCGCCGTGGCCGCCGTGGCCGACTGGCGCGTGGCCAACGCCAGCGACCAGAAGATGAAAAAGCAGGCCGACGGCTCCGTGCCCGAACTGCAGTTCGTGCAAAATCCCGACATCCTGGCCACCGTGGCGGCACGCACCAACCTGGCCGGCTATCCGTACTGCGTGGGCTTTGCCGCCGAATCGGAAAACCTCGTGGAATTCGGCTCGGTCAAGCGCGAGAAAAAAGGCATTCCCCTCCTGGTCGGCAATATCGGCCAGAACACGTTTGGCCAGGACGACAACACCATCATCCTGTTCGACGAGGAAGGTCATACCGTGCTGCCGCGCGCCCCGAAACTGAACCTGGCGCGCCAGCTGATTTCGGAAATCTCGAAGCGGCTCGCCAGGAATTCGCTGCTCAAGTAACCCTTTATACGACTTAGCTTAGTTAGTTAGATTCATGAAAAACATCGACATCAAGATCCTCGACGCCCGCATGCAAGAACTGCTGCCGGCCTACGCCACCCCGGGCAGCGCGGGACTCGACCTGCGCGCCTGCATAACCGAGGCCATCACCATCGAAGCCGGCCAGACCGTGCTCATTCCCACCGGTCTGGCCATCCACATCGGCGACCCGTCGTATGCGGCCATGATTTTGCCGCGCAGCGGCATGGGCCACAAAAACGGCATCGTACTGGGGAATCTGGTAGGCTTGATCGACTCCGATTACCAGGGCCAGCTGATGATATCGACCTGGAACCGGGGCCAGAGCGCCTTCACGCTCAATCCCATGGAACGCCTGGCGCAGCTGATTATCGTGCCGGTGCTGCAAGTGGGCTTTAACGTCGTCGAGGAATTCGGCGACAGCGAACGCGGTGTTGGCGGTTTCGGCAGCACCGGCAAACATTAAGGATTGACACTTATGCCAGGTTTCCGCCATCTGATCCCAGCCCAGACTTCGCTGCGCCGATTGGCCACTCCCTTCCTGTTGGCCGGCGCGGCCGTTCTGGCCGGCTGCACCACGCCGGCGACGAACGTCAGCGGTCCGTTCAACGTCGTGCCGGCGCCCGAAGCCCCTGCCCTGACGGCGCAGCAAAAGGCGGCGCAGGAAGAGCTGGTGAAGATGGTGGCGCTGCAGGACCGCCTGTCGAAAGTCTCGGCGCCCCTGCTGATCAACAATGCGGACCTGTGCAAGACGTACGCGCGTAACCTGCTGGGTTTCACGGCGCAGAACAAGTATTCCTACCCCGGGATCTATGCGGACGCGGCGCAGGCAGCCCTCGGCTACGGCGAACAGATGCAGGTCTCCGGCGTCTTGCCGGGCAGCGGCGCCGCGCGCGCCGGCCTGCGCAAGGGCGACGGCTTGCTGGCCGCCGAAGGCAAGCCACTGCCGGCCGGCCCGAAGGCGGAGGGCCCGTTCGGCGCCATCGTCGGCCCGCTGGCCTCGAAGAACGCGAGCCTGAACATGACCATCGCCCGCGACGGCCAGCAGCAGGACCTCAAAATTCCCGTCACGCGCGCCTGCGCCTTCCGCGTCGCCCTGGGCAATGCGGACAACGTCAACGCGTATTCGGACGGCGCGCGCATCATGCTCACGCGCGGCATGGTCAATGCGGCGCAAAATGACGAAGGCATCGCCTTCGTCATCGCCCGCGAAATGGCGCACAACATCCTCGACCACGCGCGCAGCCAGCGCACGGCAGGTACGGCCGGCGCCATCATCGACAGCCTGGGCGCCGTGCAGCCCGACGTGTCGATGCTGACGGGCGCCGCCGGCATCAAGGCCATGCCGCAGGAACTCGACGTGCAGGCCGACACCCTGGCCATCTACCTGCTGGCGCGCGCCGGCTACAACGTCGACAACGCGGCCCGCTTCTGGCAGCGCATGGCCACGCAAGTGCCGGTGACGGTCGCCAACGGCTACACGGCCCTGCACCCGGGCACCAACTCGCGCATGGCCGCCATCAACCGCGCCGTCACCGACGTGCGCGCCAAGCAGGCGGCGAAGAAACCGCTCAAGCCTTAGAACGCCTACCATAACCTACTGCGCGTCGCGCTTTGCGGTCTGCGATGCTCACTGTGCTCAAGCACAGTTGCGCTTCTCGGCCACAAATCGCTGCCGCTCGCTACGGTTCTGTCAGACGTTCTTCATCCTGATCAAACAGGGTTTGCTCAGGCGCCCGGGAAGTTGGGGAAGTAGGTGCCCATGATCCAGGTCAGGGCGCCGCAAAACACCACGGCCAGAAACAGGACGATGAGCAGCTTGCCGAACTTGGGAATACCCTCTTCTTGCGTCTTGACTTCATTTGACATGAAAATTCTCCGCAGGGTGGTGGAACAGGTAGTATATCCACAATCTTGAATACTTTTCCATACTTTGCCGCAAACTACGGCATGTAAATCGCGCGCGCCATGGACAGCATTGACCTTGAAGTTCTGAAAACCAGCGCCGCCTGGCTCGCCGCCGGGCACCGCTGCGAACTCGTCACCGTCATCAAGACCTGGGGCTCCAGCCCCCGCCCCGTGGGCGCGACCCTGGCCATCTGCGACGATGGCACGGTGGTCGGTTCCGTCTCCGGCGGCTGCATCGAAGATGACTTGATCGACACCGTGCGCGTGCACGGCATCGTGCGCACCTTGCCGGAAATCGTCAGCTACGGCATCAGCGCCGACGAGGCGCACCGCTTCGGCCTGCCCTGCGGCGGCACGATCGAACTGGCCATCGAACCGCTGCATTCGGGCAGCCGTGTGGCCGAACTGCTGGCGCGCCTGGAAGCGCATGAACTGGTCGAGCGCCGCCTCGACCTGCGCAGCGGCGCCGTCAGCCTGCGGCGCGCCGCGCCGGGCGCCGTGCTGGCCCTGGAAGACGCGGTACTCACCACGCAGCATGGCCCCCGCTGGCGATTGCTGATCATCGGCGCCAGCCAGCTGTCGCGCTTCGTGGCGCAAATCGCCATGGCCATGGATTACCACGTCATCGTCTGCGACCCGCGCGAGGAATACCGGGGCGGCTGGAACGTGCCGGGCGTGCCCCTGCTGCACGCCATGCCGGACGACCTCGTGCTGGAATTAAAACTCGACAGCCGCAGCGCCGTCGTCGCCCTCACGCACGACCCCAAGCTCGACGACCTGGCCCTGATGGAAGCATTGAAATCCCCCGCTTTTTATGTCGGCGCCATCGGCTCGCGCGCGAATAACGCCAAGCGCCGCGAGCGGCTGCTGCAGTTCGACGTCAGCGCGGAACAGCTGGCGCGCCTGCATGGTCCCATCGGCCTGTACATCGGCAGCAAGACGCCGGCCGAAATCGCCATTTCCATCCTGGCCGAGCTGACGGCCGTGAAAAATGGCGTGCCCGACGCGCTGCAGATCCAGCACGCTGCAGCCCTGAGCCCGCCCACCACCGATATCTGCGCCCGCTAAGGACCGCAGCAAGAAACGCGGTGCGCCGGCGGCGCGCCCCTGCTACCTTCACTGAATTTGGCCACCATGAACCTGCTGCACTGGACCCTTCCCCTGCCCGCCGGCTACCGCCGCGACGACGTCATCGCCTTTCACAGCCGCGACGGGGAAGCCGTCGCGGAACAAGTCACGCCGACAGGCCTGCGCAAGGGCATCCTGCTTGCCGGCGTGCCCGTGGTGCTGGACGTGGCTTTCACGGACGATGCGGCCGTCTGCCGCGCCGAGATCGACGACAGCGCCAGCGACGCTCTGCAAACGGCGCTGCACGGCGCCCTGCTCAACATCCTCGGCCTGCGTATCGACCCGCAGCCCTTCGCCCGGCTGGCCGCCGCCGATCCGCTGCTGGCGCCATTGGTCCAGCTCAATCCGGGCTTGCGCATCGTGCAATCGGCCAGCCCGTTCGAGGCGCTGACCTGGGCCATCATCGGCCAGCAGATCAACCTGTCGTTCGCCATCGCCCTGCGCCGCTCGTTTATTCTGCAGGCGGGACGCCGGCACGCCAGCGGTTTGTGGTGCTACCCGGAGGCGCGCGACGTGGCGCGGCTGGAGATTGAGGATTTGACCAGCCGCAAATTCTCGCGCGCCAAGGCGGAAACCGTGCTGCGCCTGGCGCGCCTGGTCGACGAGGGAGCGCTGTCGCTGGAACTGCCCCCTTCCGGCGAGGTGGCGGCCATTTCGCAGGCGCTGCTGGCCGTCAAGGGCATCGGCCCGTGGACCGTCAATTACGCGCTGCTGCGCGGCTACGGCTATGCCGACTGCTCGCTGCACGGCGACGTGGCCATCCGCGCCGCCCTGCAAAAGCTGCTCGGCGAAGAAACGAAACCGGACATGGCGCGCACGGAGCAATGGCTGCGCCAGTACGCGCCGCACCGCACCATGGCGGCCGCCCACCTGTGGGCCAGCCTGCATGCGCCGACAAAAAATATGTCAAACGCGCGGGAATAAACGGCGGGCGGCAGGCGTCTATCCCTTGCAAGCCCACCAAACCTCAAGGAGACCATCATGCGCTTTACCACTTTCGCCGCCACCGCCCTTTTCACCGCCTTGTCCGCCCCGCTGGCCTTCGCCGCCGACGTCATGCCCGCCAACGGCATGCTGGTCAACGCCAGCGGCATGACCGTGTATGTGTTCGACAAGGATGTCGCCGACAGCGGCAAGAGCGCCTGCAGCGGCGGCTGCCTCGTCGCCTGGCCCGCCGTCATCGCCACCGAAGCGGCGCCCGCCGCCCCGTATGGCAGCATCAAGCGCGAAGACAACGGCGCCATGCAGCTGACCTACAAGGGCAAGCCCCTGTACCTGTACAAGGAAGACAAGAAGCCGGGCGACGTGGCCGGCGACAATTTCAAGAACGTGTGGCACGTCGTCAAGCCGTAAGCCCCCCTGCCCGCCGCCACG
Source organism: Janthinobacterium sp. GW821-FHT03C10 (assembly GCF_059420865.1). Taxonomy (NCBI): domain Bacteria; kingdom Pseudomonadati; phylum Pseudomonadota; class Betaproteobacteria; order Burkholderiales; family Oxalobacteraceae; genus Janthinobacterium; species Janthinobacterium sp. GW821-FHT03C10. The sequence continues at coordinate 344,438 of NZ_JBWKUN010000007.1, forward strand.
ATGACCACGCAAGAGGATAGCCGTCAGCTGCAAGCGTGCCTGCCCGGCCTGCGCCGCTATGCGCGCGCGCTGGCGGGCGCCCTGCACGCGGACGACCTGGTGCAGGACACCGTGGAACGGGCCTGGCGCAAGCTGGAGCAGCGCGGCGGCGAGATGCGGCCCTGGCTGTTCTCCATCATGCATAACCTGCACGTGGACCAGTTGCGCCGCCCCGGCCTGGCGCTGCAGGAGCTCGACGACGATGCCGTGCTGCCCGCGCCGGAGCGCGCGCCCGGGCAAGCCATCGCCATCGGCGAGATGGATGCGGCGCTGGCCCGTTTGCCGCTGGGACAGCGCGAAGTCATCCTGCTCGTCGCGCTCGAGCAGATGCCGTACGAGCAGGTGGCGGCCACCCTGGATATCCCCGTCGGCACCGTGATGTCGCGCCTGTCACGCGGGCGCGACAAGCTGCGCGCCTTGCTCGATGGCCGCCCTGCCGGCAGTCAGGGCAGCGGCCCACCCACCCTGAAAGTCGTGAAATGACAACGCAAGCCATCAGCGAAGCGCAATTGCACGCCCTGGCCGACGGCGTCCTGCCCGAAGACCAGTACGCGGCCGTCGACGCCCACCTGCGCGCGCATCCCGGGGACGCCGCCAGGGTCGATGCGTGGCGCGAGCAGAACCGGCAATTGCGCGCCCTGTTCGATCCCGTGCTGGACGAAGCCGTGCCGCCTGCCCTGCTGCAGGCGGCGGCCCCGCCGGCGGCGAACGGCGCCTGGCGCCGCCCCGCCATGCAGGCGGCAGCGGCCGTCGTGCTGGTGCTCGCGGGCGGCGCGGGCGGCTGGCTGCTGCGCGGCGGCGATGGCGGCAACAGCGCGACCGCCAGCGCCAGCCCGGTCTCCCTGGCGCGCAGCGCCGCCATCGCCCATGCCGTCTATACGCCCGAAGTGCGCCACCCCGTCGAGGTGGGGGTGGAACAGGAGGCGCACCTGGTGCAATGGCTGTCGAAACGCCTGGGCAGCAAATTGCAGCCGCCTGCGCTGTCGCCGCTCGGCTACCACCTGATCGGCGGGCGTTTGCTGCCCGGCGATGGCGACGGCCCCGTGGCGCAATTCATGTATGAAGATGGCAAAGGCCTGCGCCTGACCCTGTACGTGGCCAAGGAGCGGGCCGGCAAGCAGGAAACGGCCTTCCGCTACACGCAGGAAAAGGACTTGAGCGTGTTTTACTGGATCGACGGCCAGCTCGGTTATGCCCTCTCGGCGAGCCTGCCCAAACAGGAGCTGGGCAAGATCGCCGACGCCGTGTATGCACAGCTGGAGCAGCCGCGCTAAAGGCGAGCCCTTACGGCAGCACCGGCGCGCGCCGGTGTGCGCGTGCCCCGGCCAGATGGATCCAGCCTGCCAGCAGGCCCAATGCGATACCAAACACCGCCACGCCCGTCCAGCCGTAACGCTGCATCAGCCAGCCGCTGGCCGCCACGCCGGCGGCGCCGCCGATAAAGGTGGCCGTCATGTACAGGCTGTTGATGCGCCCCTGGGCGGCAGGATCGACGGCAAAGGCGCGCGTCTGGTTGGCCACCAGGGCAGCCTGCACGCCGATATCGAGCACGATGACGCCGATCACCAGCAAGAGCAGCGACGAGGCGGCGCCCGCCAGCAGCAGGTAGGACAGCGTCACGATGGCGATGCTCAGGCCGATGACCGTGCGCGCACCGAGTCTGTCAGCGGCCCTGCCGCCCAAAGTGGCGGCCAGCGCGCCGGCCGCGCCGATGATGCCGAAGGCGCCGGCCCAGGCGCTGCCCAGGTGCCATGGGCCGTTGGCCAGCAACGCCGCCAGGTTGACCCAGAACGCATTGAAGCAAGCCCACAGCAGCGCCTGGATCAGCATCGATTCACGCAGGGGGCGATGGTCGCGCGCCAATGGCCACAGCGATGCCAGCAGGCGCGCGTAAGACAGGCCCGTGCCGGGTTTCCCCCGTGGCAGCAAGGCTGCCGCCGCGAGCCACACGGGCAGCATGAACGCCGCTTCCATGGCATACACGGCGCGCCATCCCCAGGCTTCGCCCACCACGCCGGCCACCGTGCGCCCCAGCAGGATGCCCACCATGATGCCGCTGACCACCGTCCCGACAGAGCGGCCGCGCTCGCCGGGCGGCGACATGCTCGCGGCCAGCGGCACCAGTTGCTGCGGCACGCAGCTGACGATGCCCAGGCCAAACGAGGCCCCGATCAGCGCCCAGATGCCGGGCGCCAGCGCGGCCGCCAGGGCACAAACGAAGGCCAGCGCAATCTGCCCCAGCACCAGGGTGCGCCGGTCATAGCGGTCGCCCAGCGGCAGGAGCAGCGCCAGGCCCGTGGCAAAGCCCAGCAGCGCCGCGCCGGCGACCAGGTTGACGGCCGCCAGGTCGACACCGAGGCCGGACTGGATCAGGGGCAGGATAGGTTGGGTGCAATAAATGTTGGTGATCACCGCGCCGGCGATCACCGCCATCATGAGGATCTTGCCGCGCGGCGCGGCGGCCACGGTGTGCGCATCGGGTGGGAGAGTCGGGGTGGGACGCATGGCGCTGTCCTTTCAAGTTACCGCGGCAACATGCCGCGGCGAAGGACTCCAGCTTACGTACTTGCATCCAGAAAGAGAATCCCATAAGATTGAGAATGATTCTTCCAAAATTTGATAGGCAGCACATGAAAACAATCGATGGATAGGCTGGAATCCATGAGCATCCTGCTGGCGGTGGTGGACGCGGGCAGCCTGTCGGCCGCCGCGCGCCATCTCGGCATGCCGCTGGCTAACGTAAGCCGCAAGGTGGCGGCGCTGGAAGCGCACCTCAACACGCGCCTGCTGCACCGCACGACGCGCCAGTTGTCGCTGACGGAAGCCGGCCATGCCTACGTGGCCGCATGCCGCCGCATCCTCGAAGAGATCGGCGAAGCGGAGCGCATGGCGACGGGCGAATATGCGGCGCCGAAGGGCGAGCTGACGATCACGGCGCCCGTCGTGTTCGGACGCCTGCACATCGTGCCCGTGGTGGCGGCGTTCCTAGCCCACTATCCGGACATCGAGATCAAGCTCGTGCTGACCGACCGCGTGCTGCACCTGATGGACGAGCAGGTCGACGTGGCCGTGCGCATCGGCGACCTGCCCGACAGCAGCTTCATGGGGACGCGGGTCGGCACGGTGCGCCGGGTCGTGTGCGCCAGTCCCGGCTACCTGGCCACGCATGGCACGCCGGCGGTGCCGGGCGACCTGGCAACCCATGCCTGCATCAGCTTCGAAGTGCTGGAATCGCGGCGCGCCTGGGTCTTCGGCACGGGCAAGGCTACGCAGTCCGTGCCCGTGCATTCGCGCCTGGCCGTCAATACGGTGGATGCGGCAATTGCCGCCGCCACCCTGAACGCGGGCGTGATCCGCGTGCTGTCGTACCAGGTCATGGATGCCCTGCGCGACGATGCTCTGCGCATCGTGCTCGCACCGTTCGAAGCGGCGCCCTTGCCCGTCAGCCTGCTGCACAAGGGGCAGGCGCCGCTGCCGTTGAAATTGCGCGCCTTCCTCGATTTCGTCACGCCGCTGTTGCGCGCGGTGGAACTGGACGTCAGCCCAGCGCGCGCCTGAGCTCCGCGTAGGCGTCGACCAGCCGCTCCTTCGAATAGCCGCGATTGAGGCCACTGGGATTGGGCAGTATCCACACGCGGGCGCCGCCGAAGCGCTCGGGCTGTTCGCCCCATTCCAGCTGGCGTTTTCCCGTCATCGCCGCGTAGGCGGCCTTGCCCAGGAAGGCGATCCACTGCGGCTGCATCAATGCCAGTTTGTGCTGCAGGCCGGCCGCCGCCTGCGCGAATTCATCCGTTCCCACCTGGTCCGCGCGGCTGGTCGGGCGCCCGACGGCCGCCGTCAGGCCCAGCCCGAAACCGAGCACGCTGGCGTCGTCCTGCGGCGCCACCAGGTGCGGCGTGAAGCCGGCCAGGTGCAGCACGGGCCAGAAACGGTTGCCGCGGCCGAGAAAATGGTGGCCGGCCGCCGCCGCGTCCACGCCGGGATTGAGGCCGCAAAAAACCACCTGCAAGCCGGGAGCGAGAATGTCGGGCAAGCCCTGCGCCACTGCGATGTATGTCATGGAAAACTCCGATATCAGAAGCCGCAGTATGCCACCGGCCCCCGCCCTGCAGCGCAGGGCGGCTGGTGCTACCATCCCATACTGATGCGCTCATCCATATGCCGGATGGCCGTCGCGCTTCCCCGCATCCCCCCACTCCGAGGAATACACATGACGACCCTGACCATCAATGGCAAGCAGCACGACCTTGCGCTGCCTGAAGACACGCCCCTGCTGTGGGCCCTGCGCGACGAACTGGGCATGACCGGCACCAAATTCGGCTGCGGCATGGCCCTGTGCGGCGCCTGCACCGTGCATCTCGATGGTGAAGCGATCCGCTCCTGCGTGACGCCCGTGTCGGCCGCCGCCGGCAAGAAGATCACCACCATCGAAGCGGTGGGCGACGACCAGGTCGGTCTGGCGCTGCAGCAAGCCTGGCAGGAGCACGGCGTGCCCCAATGCGGCTACTGTCAGGCCGGCCAGATCATGTCGGCCACGGCCCTGCTGCACAAGACGCCAAGACCGAACGACCGGCAAATCCGCGAAGCGATGAGCGGCAATATCTGCCGCTGCGGCACCTATACGCGCATCCACGCGGCCATCAAGCAGGCCTCGGCCAGCATCCACGCGAAAGGAGCGGCCAAATGAGCAGCCATGACACTGCCGCCGCACATTCGCCCGCGCGGCGCAACTGGCTCAAGGCCGCCGGCGCGCTGGCCGGCTTGACCCTGATGGCCGGCCCTTCCGGCCTCGTGATGGCGGCCGACGCCGTCAAATACGGCGGCGACAAGATGGCCGGCGGCGTGGTTGACGACGCCCTGGTCTTCCTGTCGGTCGCCGCCGACGGCATCGTCACCATTGTTGTACACCGCTCCGAAATGGGCCAGGGTATCCGCACCAGCCTGCCCATGGTGGCGGCCGACGAACTGGGCGCCGACTGGGCGCAGGTGCGCGTGCGGCAGGCGCCCGCCGACGAAGCGCGCTACGGCAGCCAGGATACGGACGGCTCGCGCAGCATGCGCCACTCGTTCCGCGCCATGCGCCACGTGGGCGCCACGGCGCGCCTGATGCTGGAAACGGCAGCCGCCGTGCGCTGGGACGTGCCCGTCACGCAAGTCAAAGCTGTCGACCACACGGTCGTGCATGCGGCCAGCGGACGCTCGCTATCGTTCGGCGCGCTGGCCGAGGAAGCCGCCAAACTGCCGGTGCCGCCGCGCGCGCGCATCAGCCTGAAAACGGCGGGCGAGCTGCGTTATATAGGCCAAAGCAGCACGCGCGGCATCGACCTGCACGACATCGTCACGGGCAATACCCACTTCGGCATCGACACGCGCCTCGACGGGATGGCGTATGCCGTCATCGCCCGTCCGCCCGTCTTCGGCGGCAAGCTGAAAAGCGTGGACAAAACGGCGGCCCTGAAAGTGCCGGGCGTGCTGCGCATCGTCGAACTGGCGGGCAGTCCGCCGCCGGCCATGTTCAATCCGCTGGGCGGTGTGGCCGTCATCGCGACAAATACCTGGGCCGCCATCAAGGGCCGCGAAGCGCTGGTGCTGGAATGGGACGATGGCCCGAACGGCGGCTACGATTCGAAAACCTTCCGCAAGACCCTGGAAGCGGCCGTGCGCCAGCCGGCCAGCCCGGCGCGCGACCAGGGCAAGACGGTAGCCACCCTGGCCGCCGCTCCCGCCGCGCGCAAGCTCAGTGCCGAATACTATCTGCCGCACCTGGCCCACGCCACCATGGAGCCGCCCGCCGCCACCGTGCGCATCGCCGGCGGCAAGGCCGAAGTGTGGGCCTGCGTGCAGGCGCCGCAGGCGATGCGCAGCAACGTGGCCAAGGCCCTGGGCCTGGCATATGACGACGTGACCGTGCACGTGACCTTGCTGGGCGGCGGCTTCGGGCGCAAATCGAAACCCGATTTCGCCGTCGAGGCGGCGCTGCTGTCGCAAGCCATGGATGGCGCGCCCGTCAAGCTGACGTGGACGCGCGACGACGACCTGCAGCACGACTACCTGCACACGGTGTCCGTCGAACGGCTGGAAGCGTCGCTGGACGCGAATGGCATGCCGACGGCCTGGCTGCACCGCACGGCCGCGCCCACCATCACCTCGACCTTTGCCGCCGGCGCGAACAAGCAGGCGCCGTTCGAGCTGGGCATGTCGGCCATCAACGTGCCGTTCGCCATTGCGAACATCCGCGTCGAAGTGCCCGAGGTGCCGGCCCACACGCGCATCGGCTGGTTCCGCTCCGTGTCGAACATCCCGCACGCGTTCGCCATCCAGTCGTTCACGGCCGAACTGGCCCATGCGGCGAAGAAGGACCACCGCGACTACCTGCTGGCATTGCTGGGTCCCGCGCGCAAGATCAACCCGGCAGACCTGTCCGACGGCTGGAACTATGGCGAAGACCCGGCGAAGTATCCGGTCGACATAGGCCGCATGCGCCACGTGATCGAGCTGGCGACGGCCAAGGCGGGCTGGGGCCGCAAGCTGCGCAAGGGACGGGGGCTGGGCCTGGCCGTGTCCTACAGTTTCGTCACCTATGTGGCGGCCGTGATCGAAGTGGAGATCAACGCGGCCGGCGAAGTCATCGTGCCCAGGGTCGATATCGCCATGGATTGCGGCCCGCAGATCAACCCGGACCGGGTCCGTTCGCAGATCGAGGGCGCCTGCATCATGGGCCTGTCGCTGGCCATGAGCGGCGAAATCAGCTTTAAGAATGGCCAGGTCGAGCAAAGCAATTTCCACGACTATAGCGTGCTGCGCGCCGCCGACGCGCCACACGTGATCCACACGCACCTGGTGCCGGGCACGCTGGACATGGAGCTGGGCGGCGTGGGCGAGCCGGCCACGCCGCCCATCGCGCCCGCCCTGTGCAACGCCATCTTCGCCGCCACGGGCAAGCGCATCCGCGCCCTGCCCGTGGGCATGCAGCTGGCGAAAAGGGCTTAAGTCCGCCGCGCGGCGGGCAATTGCAGCAGCAGCGCCGCGGCGGCAACCAGGGCGGCGCCGGCCGCCAGCAGCCACATGGGCCAGTCCAGCAGGAGCAGTACCCCGCCTGCGGCGGCGCCGATGGCACTGCCCAGGTACAGCGCCGATTCGTTGAGGGCGATGGCCAGGTTGCCGTCGCCCTGCCGCGCGCGCACGGCCAGCAGCCGCTGGTTCTGCGGCACTTGCAGGGCCCAGCCGGCCGCGCCCCACAGCACGATGGGCGCCAGCATCAGCCACGCCGACCAGCCGGCCGCCAGCGGCAGCGCGCACAAGGCCAGCGCCAGCAACAGCAGGATGAGCCAAGTCAGTTTCGGCGCCGCCACCTTATCCGCCCATGGCCCGACCAGCACGCTGCCCGCGATGCCGCCCACGCCCCACGCCCACAGGAAGGGCGTGGCGGACAGCGCGGCACCGTGCGCGGACCACGCCAGCAGCGGCGCGATAAACGTGTACATGCCCAGGCTGGCGATGGCCGCCAGCAGCGACACCAGCAGAATGGCCAATACCTGCCCGTCGGCCAGCAAGGCCAGCTTGCGGCGCAGCGACATGGCCGGCGCCACCGGCAGCGCGGGCAGCTTCCACAGCAAGCCCGCCAGCGCCAGCGCACCGAGGAAAGCCACCAGCCACAGGGCCGCCGTCCAGCCCAGCTGCTGCGCCAGCAGCAAGCTCAATGGCACGCCCAGCACCGTGCCGCCCGCCATGCCGCCCATGATCACGCCGATGGCCTTGCCGCGCTGCCGCGGCGCCGACACCCCCGCCGCCGCCGCGATGCCCAGCGCCAGGTAGACGCCCGCCCCGATGCCGGCCATGGCCCGCCACGCCAGCAGACTGGCAAATCCGGGTGCCAGCGCGCTGGCCCCGTTCGCCAGCACGAACACGCCCAGGGCGAGCAACAGGCCGGCGCGTTGCGCGCGCGCCGGCAGCAAGGCCACGGCCAGGGGCGAGCCGAGACCATAGGCCAGGGTAAATGCCGTCACCAGCTGCGCGGCCATCGCCAGGGAAACGGAAAACGCGCCGGCGATCATCGGCATCAGGCCCGCCGTCACATACGACGCCATGCCCAGCGCGAACGCGCCCACGGCGATCAGGTAGACTGTAGCGGGCAGCGCGGCGGCGGCAGGCGCTGCGGCACGGGAGGAAGAATAGTCAGACATGGGCAAGCCTTCGGGAAGAAAGCAGGCATTCTGGAATACAATATAAACAATTACAATTTAACTGTTTATGCTATTACTGATAGCAACAGCCTCACCGGAAAACCCCCACCATGCGCACCTTGCAACGCACCCGCCACGAACTGGCCGCCTACCTGCAGGCGCGCCGCGCGCGGCTGTCGCCCGAGGACGTGGGTTTGCCCGGCGGCGGGCGGCGCAGGACACCGGGCTTGCGCCGCGAAGAAGTCGCGGCGCTGGCCGGCGTGGGGCTGACCTGGTACACCTGGCTGGAGCAGGGGCGCGACATCGGCGTCTCCAGCGCCTTTCTCGACAAGCTGGCCGAAGTGCTGAAACTCGATGCGGCGGAACGGCGCCACCTGTTCCTGCTGGCGCATGCGCGCCCGCCCGCCGAGGAAGGCAAGACGTTTTGCGTGGTGCCGCCGCCCGTGCGCCGCCTGATGCACGAGCTGGCGCATCCGGCGTATGTGCTCAACCTGCGCTGGGACGTGCTGGCGCTCAATGCGGGCGCGGACGCCCTGTTCGGCTTCGGCGCGCATGTGCCAGCGCGCCGCAATCTGCTGTGGCTGTTGTTTACCGATCCGCTGCTGCGCTCGCGCTTCGCCGGCTGGGAAGAGCAGGCGCCGCTGATGCTGTCGAGCTTTCGCCGCGACTATGCGCGCGCCACGCAGGAAGCGGACATCCACGCGCTGGTGGAAGAGCTGGAAAAGGTCTCGCCCGAGTTCAAGCTATGGTGGCGCCGCCATGACGTGCATGCGCCGTGTGCCGGCGTGCGCCGTCTGACAATCGATGGCGAGCAGGCCGCGTACGAGCACACCTCGCTGACCATCGATGCGGACCGCCACTTGCGGCTGGTCGTGTATGCGCGCCAGCTGGCAGACGACATCGCGCCGTAGAACGAAAAAACCGCTGGCCCTCTTGCGAGGAACCAGCGGCTTCGAATTGGTTGCGGGGACAGGATTTGAACCTGTGACCTTCGGGTTATGAGCCCGACGAGCTGCCAGACTGCTCCACCCCG
>NZ_JBWKUN010000008.1:0-292217 GCF_059420865.1 Janthinobacterium sp. GW821-FHT03C10
ACAGGACCGTGAAACAACTTTGCGCCGATGATAGTGCTGCAACCAGTGTGAAAGTAGGTTATCGTCAGGCTTGTTATATAAAAAACCCCGCTAGGTGCGGGGTTTTTTTTCGTCTGCAGCGTTCATCGGACTAGATGCCCCAAGTGATGCTTTCGCCTTCTGCCTTGGCTGAGCGCAGCATTTCCATCAAGGGATAGGCGCGCTGCGAAAAATGGACTTTTTGCGCGCGCGCATGGGCGCCCGTTTCGCCATCTTCCAAGGTTTCCGGCGTATGCGCATCGTGTTCGACGTCATTTTCCGGATGCAGTTTGCTTTCCGCGACTTCTTTTTCCAGCAGGGCCAATGCATCGCCCGCTTCCGCTGGCGTGATGACGCCGCGCGTTGGGTTCTTGTGCAGGAGGTCGAGGATGCGCTGGGCATGTTCCTGGTACATCAGCACTTCAGGGGAGGATTTGGATTTGAATGAGATCAACATAAGCGCTTTCTGAAACTTGTTGTTAGTGTCGAAACAATATCACGACTTGAAATGTCGCACAGGCCGTCCGATTGCCCGGATTGCACATTTGCAAGCCGGATACAGCCATCTGTTGGACAACGCACGCATTTACAAGAGCTTGCTCACCGTGAAAACACCCGTTTAAGCGATCGTTAAGTCTCACTCCAGTTTTACCGAGTCCATGAAGGTATCGATGGTGTCACGTGACAGCTTGCTTTCTTCACCGAGAATGATGATCTGGAAAATCCGTTTATCCTGCGCCACAAAACGGCCGACCAGCAAGACAGGCTTGCCTTGCTGCGTGCCGCTGGCCTCGATGCTGAGCGAGCTGCGCTGTTGCCTTCCGGCAGCCGTGCTGCTGGCCGCCGATGCCGATTTTTCGCTGCGCACGGTGCCGTTGATATTTTTTAACAGGGCAGTCTGCATGGCGGGCAAGGCCGCTTGCGCCTGTTCGGCGCTGTCGAGCACGGCGCTGCCGATGGCGAAGGTATTGCCATCGATTTCGCTGGCTGTCATGGTCAGGCTGACTTTCTTGCCATCGAGATCGATCTCGCGTGTCAGCACGGCCGGCTTGCCTGGAAACAAGGCCGTGAACTGGGCGTCAGGGCTGCGATAATCGCGCCAGTCGAATTTCGGACTGCAGGCGGACAAGACGCTGGCGGCCGCGAGCGTAGCCAGAAAGAGGGCAAGTGATGGTTTTTTCATCAGCAGATGGTAGCAGCGCCGCCAACCGAGCGCAATCGCGCACGCGTGGCGTTGGCCATTGGCCGCCTCATATCTCGCGCAGCACGCGCCGGTACTGGATCGCTTCGGCAATATGCGCTTGCGTAATGGCGGGGCTGCCCGCCAGATCCGCGATGCTGCGCGCCACGCGTAGTACCCGGTGGTAGGTGCGCGCCGACCAGTGCAGGCGCGCCATGGCGCCATGCAGCAGCTGTTCGCCGTGCGTTTCCAGGCGACAATGCTGTTCGATTTCCGTGTTGCTCAGCCTCTGGTTCGCTTTTCCCTGGCGTGCTAGTTGCAAGGCAAAGGCAGCCGCTACCCGCGTGGCGATGGCTTGCGTGCTTTCGCCGGCGCCGGCGTGCCGGCCCAGGGCCGCCGGCGCCATGGCGGCCACTTCGATTTGCAGGTCAATACGGTCGAGTAGCGGGCCGGACAGGCGGTTGTGATTGGCCATCGTCGAAGTTAAGCTCACCTTCATTTCCCGTAAATTCAAAGGTTTAGAAAACGTGCGTGTTTCTTGAAAAAAGTGAAAATCTTCAAAGTTAGGCTGACAATTGTAAGATTTTCATCTACTTCGGTTACTTGGCCTCTGAAAAGCTCTTTGAGTCTCTTCTATGGCCGGAACTACATGAATCGAGTATGGTGCAATCCTGGCAACTAGGAGCCAATCACATGCGACTTAATCAATTTACCCGTCCAACCATTGCTGCAGCGGTTTCTATGCTCGACGGGCAGCTTAGCCAAGCAAAATTTGATCAAATGATTTTCAGATTAGGACTAGAAACGGCCATACCATTCGATACCACTTTAAGTGTGTTGAAGAAAGCCGCGCTTCTGGCACGTGAGGTCGGCAGGCAGGGCACCGATGTTATCCAAACGATTGATGGACAGATGACAGCCAGAACATTTCTCCGCCGATTGCGAAATAAAGGATAAAAATATACTGAGGACTTGGAAGGGGTATCGAACTACTTAAGCGGGTGAGCTGGCTTCTCAGGTCGGATGTAGGTGAAAAGAGTCAACGAGAGCTTGAAAGAGCACCCACTCAGGGAGGATATGCCCGAACAATCGACGTTGAAAATCGCATACTGAAAGTCCTTTCAACGCCTACACTCATGGAGTTCAAAATGGCAAAAACACCTCTGGACCGCGGTTTCTTTACTGCCGGGAATAATCAGTATCACGGGATCGAAAGCACTCGAGAATTCGGAATCTTGAATCACGCTCACCAAGTCGCTCGTATTCTGCTGCGCGACAAAAAAGTATCGACCGAGGAAGATGCCTTGGCCGCCGCAAATCTCACAATTAAGAGCTTGCGCTGGGCAACTGAGGGCTATCAAGTAAATCGTTTGGCGCGTGATGAGCTGCGTCGCATCCAGGGCGAGAACCAAAATTTTCACCCGACTGACGCGCGTCCTTTAGGCATCTAACTTCACCACAATACTTAACCGGCTGTCGGGTAGACAGCCTTTTGAAAGGACTGAAATGGCTCGTTCACGTGCACCATACGATACCGCCGAATTTGAGCGTGTAAAACGCAATCTCTCTGGATTTTTGACCTACGACGAAGCACATGCGTCGGAACTGGTAAAGAACCATCCAGAGGAAGTGCGCCCCCTGGCCGACGTCCTTGAGGCAATGAAGGAACAGCTAAATCATAAATGGTCGGGGGCCGCACTAGCGCAGATACCGCCATCCGAGTTGGTGTGTGACCATAATCAAATGGTGCGCATTAAGGCTGACTCAGCATCGATGCGTTTCCTGGGTACTGACATTTTGGTGGAAGGCGGGCTGCCGCTGGTAAAAATTCGTGAGTCGCTCCTTGATGGGCTAGTCGATGCGATGTCGCCGGCAGCGAAGGATGCTTACAAACCGATGCTTTCATGGACCGAGGTCGAAGAGTGCGAATTTCTTGCTGGAGATGCGCCCCTGAGCTCCGATACGTTATTCGGTCAAGAACTCGTTTTTCTTGAGCAGTTGTGGTCTGACCAAGTCGCCGAATACGACTCACATTTCCGTCTCAATGAAAGACTCCCGAAGAATGTTGCCACGCCATCGGCCGTTACCAGGATTAATGCAGAGAGGGCTGTGAATCACCTTAGGAGCCACTTGGATAAGTGGCTGAGTGATGAGGAAAGTCTATCTGCTAGCATTCCTGAGAGCTTGCTTGCCCGAGTGGGTGTGAATGTAACAGTGAACCGTATGTTGCTCGAGCGCGCAAGTAAAAATGCTCGTGGGCTGGAAGCTGCGGCCATGACTGAATCCTTCGTGCGTGAACTAAACCGTATGGGTATCACCGAAGTTCCTGATGAAATGTTTGAATGCCCCAACGACCAAGCGCCAACCCGGTTGCAGGCTTGGCTTGCGACTATGTTCGCACATGACGGTCTGCTTATCGAATCAGGTACTTATTTCGCGAGACATATGACAAATTCAGATATCGCCGTTATCGTGAAGTGGAGCTCGTGGCTACAAGTGGAATATATGAGGCTGCGGGGCATGCCATGCGCCACCAGTAGCATGCCAGACCTAGACCGAGAGAAGGCGCTCGCCCTGTCGAAAGAAGCACACGGCTCTCCGGCTAACTACTTCATCTTCGCGCTTACATTGGTTGCTGCCTTCTATGACTGCACCAGCACCGACAGAGAATTTAAAGGGCATAAAAATCGGAATTTCGCGGTATTTCCGAACAGGGCCGATATTTCCAATGGCAACAGCGAACAGCCTACGGTCCACGTATCCGAGTTGTTACAGCACGCTTACGGTCAAATGTACTACTCTAGTCCAGATTGTTGGGGGCTTGCGGCCTCAGGCATACGAGAATACGCCGAGAATATGAGCATCAAGCGCGCGTACGCGGAGCAGTTGTTAATGTATGCCGCCAAAGCTCGTTCATCGCGACAGCTTTTAGCTGTGCATCAGAACTTGGCAAAAATTTTGCTGAAAGCTCGTGGGAATGTGGCGCCTCGCTGACGTTTGCGCGGTGCTCATTGCCGCGGTGGAATCTCAGACGCTGGTCCATTCAGGCAGATGGTGTTAAGTTGTACTGAAAATTGACCCATCTTCCCCACGAATTTGCAACGGAATCTGACCCACGTTAGTAGCACAATTCTACCTGTCTCATCGGCAGGAGATCGGAGTGATAAACGTGGCTTTACTCGGCATCATTCGACGCTGGCACCTTCGTGACCAGATCCAAATAAGAGAAAGCGCTAGACGACTGGATATATCACGCAATACCGTCCGACGCTATCTGCGATCGGAAACTACTGAGCCCTCCTATGCGGAGCTGCGATCGACTAGCGGATTAGACAAATACTCGGTGCAGTTATATGGGTGGCTCAAGGCCGAAACGACTAAGCCGCGTAAGCAGCGACGCAATTTGAAAAAGATCCACGAGGACCTGAAAGAGTTGGGCTATGAAGGGTCATACAACTGCGTAGCAGCGTTTGCCAGGCCGTGGAAAGCGGGTCAAACGGAGTGGGTCAATTCTACGAGCAACGAACACAAAGGCACATCTTTCGACAACGAGTCAGTCGCCGTAGGTAGAGGCAACCCGGGGGTAGTCCCAAGTCTCGCCATTCTGTCCAAGCCTGTATCGAGAAGAATTTGGTAGATGCCAAAAGTAATGATTGCCAGATCATATGCAGTAGACTTGACCTGGCCACAGCTGTCAGACGGGCAGAGAACTCGTCTGCATTCGGCCAAAAGTATCCACTTGCAAAGCGTTCTGCCCCAACAGGGCCTGTCTCATTTTCCGAAAGTAAGTTTTGAATCGCCTAGGAAACTGTATGCACTCCTGAGTCATAATTACTGCCACTAGGAAAAGGTATGAGCGGAAATCGTACGAGCGCGTACGAGATTTGCGCTAATACTTAGCTGATTACCGAGGGCCTATAATGAAGTTTAAGTATGTGAATCCGAAGGCTGTAGAAGAGGTCATCGGTAAGTACGCGCCCATTAACCCGAATCAGCTATCATGGCTCATTGATGAGGCACTGGACAATACCAATCAGGGCTATATCCAGACGTCTTCCAGAAGGCGTCATCGCAGTACACCTGAAGTCTCCGACGCATTGACTGGTGTGGTTGATCGCATGCTGGCTGACAATATTCATCGCGAGGATCGACCCGCGTGGAGCTTGTTTGGAGGGCTCGATTTCGACCTTGTCTTACAGTACCGAAAGCTGCCTTACGATGATCAACCTACACTCTCTACGCGCGTTGCACCATATTTTGATCAACCTCAGTACAAACGTCCAGAAGACCAGCGACGGGTAGTCCTCCACATCGAATTCCATGTCATCGACGGAACGGACTGGTCAATTTCCTTCCCTGTGCAGATTGTGATGAAGGGGTACCCGAAGATTGCTAATGCGCATGTGGGATACAGTCACAGCATCACGTTGGTCGAAGACGATGGCTCGCTTGGATTGCAGCAGTTTTACATTGGCATTAGCAAACGAAACTGGTTGAAACGGATGGGAGAGCACTTCCGCGAAATCCGAAACGGCAGTAACAAGACTTTTCATGCGGCTTGGCGCCAGTATGCCGGCACTAGAAAGGCTCGGCTGCATTCAGAGCTTATTGTTACGAACCACACTCACAAGCAGATCATGGATTGGGAGGAAGACCAAGTTGATCTCCAAAAGAAGCAAGGCAATTCGCTCAACATGATCCCAGGTGGCTTCAAAGGACCGAAATTTCTATATGAACACCGTCTGCTTGCAAACATAGATGCAACTAGTAGAGACCGGGAAGCAGGCATCTCCCTACATGAGGACATCAACCCGCGTACCGGCATTCCCAACCGTTTGATAAGCGCGCTTTGGACGGATGGTGGCTACGCCGCCCGTGTTATTTGCGGAGCAGAAGGGCGACTTTCTCAGGAACAAGTCAGAGATATTCGCGCACTCACGGCGCAAGGTGTTGCGCATAAGGACATCATGACTAGCGTTAGTGCTCGAAACATTCTTCAGGTACGCCGTGTAGCAGGAGGTCTTACGTACACACGAATCAAGTAGGTTCAGTTGCCAGGACGGTTTTTTCGCATGTACTCGCCTGACCGGACGCGGCGCCTAAATGATTGCTTTCGGGGCAAATATTTGTCTTAAGTGCGAAAGCGCTACCCGTAGAGAGCGCTGCAAAATGGGTATAGGCCTGTGAGTGAAGAACGTCTGCTTTGGGGGGGGCGAATTCAATCGGTCAACGACGGCAGCCGGCCACAGGTAGACTCTCGTGCTATCGACGAAACTAAGAGCATTCACAGATTCGCAAGCGATCCTCTTCAATGTTTCCGGTGAATCCCATCCTCACCTTCCGCACATCCCGTTGGTCGCTTGGATATTTTCACAACTGAGGGAAACGGGAAGGCATTGTCCACAACGGAAGTGTGATGTGATACGACTTGCTGGCCCATGCGTCGTATTGTGTTATTTAAAACGTTGGCGAACGAAGTGTAAAGCTGCTTGGCGGCACACACCAGCGTTACATATCTTCGTTGAAACCTTTTTGCTGTTTGCATAGTTAGTATAATGGGATTTTTCCCCAAGTTCATATTCTGAGAATGGATGATCAGTGATGCGTTTCCAAATAAGTGAAGTACAAGCCGATGGCCATTGGGTGCCACTAACCGATCATCGTGTATCAAACAGTTTAGAAAATATATTCACACTGATAGTAGGTCAAAATGCTGTAGGAAAAAGCAGACTGCTGAGAAAAATTGTTAGTAATTACATTTTTCCATATGAAAGTCGTATCAAATCATCGGCCATGTTGGAAAATTACCCTAATAACGACTTTTCCAGATTTAGAGATCAAGCCAATAAGAATTCGAAACAAAGAAAATATTTTGACGTAGAAAATGATACCCTGCCATACGGACAATATTTGTACGGAAATAATGGTTATAGTTTTGACGAAGTAAGGACCTCTGAATCCTCGATCTCATCACCAAGTAACGTGATAGCAGTTTCTACTGGTCGTCACGACAGATTCCCAACAGCAGCTCATGTGAGAGACAAAGAAACTATTGCGGAATATCGCTATATCGGTACAGATCAGTTTTCAAAAAATAGCATTTCATCTAGTCTCATTTCATTGCTCGAAGGGCTTTTGCAAGGCACACAAAATCTTCATAAGCTCAGTGATATATTTGAATATCTCGGTTTTGCACCTTATTTAGATATAAAGCTATCTCTTGATAAAAAGCAATATTCAAAAATGAAAGACGAAGAGCGTCATAAGTTACATGCGACCTCAAGTCAGTATTTGCTAGATTTTTTAATGGACGAAGACTCTCGTATTCATAATTCTTATTTTTCAGAAAGGGAATTTTACGAGAGCTTGAAATCTCGTTCAAAAACCAATATAGAGCTTGATTTTTGGGATCACTCCCTTGGAGTGAAATACAATACAATTTCTGAGCTAATACCATTTCTCAAGTCTGGATTAATAAATATATTTGACATTACATTAATTAGCTTAAATAATAAATCTCGAATGCGATTAAGCCAAGCAAGTTCTGGCCAGCAATGCATGCTGACAATTATGTTGGGAATCGCAGGGGCGATAAAGAACGGGTCACTCATATGTATTGATGAACCAGAAATCAGCTTACACCCTCAATGGCAAACGAACTTGGTCAGGCAATTACAAGAAGTATTTTCCAATTTTAGTGGATGTCACTTTGTAATTGCCACTCATTCACCTCAGCTTGTATCAGGACTCACAAGCAATAATGGGTATGTTTTAAACCTAGAGGAAAAAAAACTCTACCACTCATTTGAATATGCAAAACGCTCTGCAGACTTTCAGTTAGCAGAAGTTTTTCATACTCCAGGTCAGAATAACGAGTATCTTTTGCGCATTGCACTTTTATTACTAACAAAGCTCACTCGACGCGAAGAACTTAATTACGAGGATCGTCAGAACTTAAGGATGCTTGTGAGTGTTCGTAGAAATATGAGTGATGCAGATCCGGTTTATCATCTCATAGGCCAAGTGGAGGCGTTGTATTAAGATGAAGCCAATAATTTTTACTGGCGAAGACGCGGCTTATATTAGCTCGTACAACGGAATCGATCACGAAATTTGGAATCATACGAAAGGTAAGATTGTTGCATTGAGGCATTCCATTCGAACTCATTATTTGAATCAACAGAGCTTTATGTGCGCATATTGCCGAATGGAAAAAAAAGAGCGTCACGGCTTAACTTGGGACGTAGAACATATTATTTCAAAATCTACCCATCCCCGATATTTATTTGAACCTGAAAACCTTGCTTTAGCTTGTAAAGAGTGCAATATAAGCAAGTTGGATAAAGGAGTTCTCACCAAAAATCTAACGAAGAAAGCTGCTTACCCTCGTGTGCCTGACGCGTTCACCATTATTCACCCACACTATGATACATACTCAGATCATATGGAAATTGCGGTGCTTGCTAAGAAGGTTTTCCATCGTCCCAAAAATAAGGATAAAGGAAGAGAGACATTTATCATTTGTGATCTTGTCAGATTTTCATATGAGTTTGCCGAATGGAAAGATTTCAACTACGCAATTGTTAAGGAGGTCAGCGATTACATTAAACGCTGCCCGGTTGACGCGACTAAAGATGAAATTGAGCGATTCATGAGCACGTTAAATTTTAAAGTCGAGGCCGATTTTTAATTTTTTGCATCACTATTAACATAAATGCCAGCACCTGCAAATGGATGCACACGATGCTTAGACTATGTTTGAATCGCCCGGGTTTTTTCTTGCTTTCGATAGGTCGTTTTGGGGAGACTGCTGGCGTCGCCCCTGTTTTTAAGCGTCTATTTTTTCAGCCATTTCGAGTGCGCCGTCGACCTCAATACCTGGGATATGGCACCCTACGGTGCCGCTCAAGCCGGGCACTACCCTTCGGAGGTAGCCTCTTTTCGTTTACCATTTAGAAAAAATGCTGCAATGATGACCAATAAGCCTGCTCGAAATGATCCTTGCCCTTGCGGTAGTGGCCGCAAGTTCAAGAAATGCCATGGATACTTGGGCAGTTTCGACAGTCGGCGAATTCTAGACAGCCCAGCAATGCGTCAAGAATTGAAAACGAGCGTAGCCCGTCATGAGGCCCAAGAGTTCCAGCGACGTGAACAGCAGGGACTTGGCAAGCCGATCATTTCAACACAATTTCACGATCACAGAATCGTAGCTGTAGGTTCAACAATTCATTACTCAAAGCATTGGAAGACGTTTCACGACTTTCTGAACGACTATCCGAAGATCGTATTGGGAAAGGAATGGTGGATGTCTGAAGTCGGCAAGCCTCCTGGCGAGCGACATCGTATTCTCACTTGGGCAGTACGTAGTTTTGAGCAAAGGAAGGTACATTTGGAACAAAAGGGGGCTGCGGGCGGCCAGCCTACAACAGGAGCAATAGCAGCCTATATGCGCTTTGCGTATGATCTCTACGGCCTAAAGCATGCCGTTGAGGTCCAGAAGCTTCTGCTCGACAGAATTAAATGCCCCAACAACTTCCCTGGAGCGCTGTACGAGGTGCGTGTGGCCGCCGCGATGCTTCGCGCCGGCTTTATTTTGCAGCACGAGGATGAATCCGATAGACGCTCAACTCACGTGGAGTTCGTCGCTACGCATGCAGCCTTCGGAGCAACCTACACAGTCGAGGCTAAGCGACGTCAAGGTAGGCGGCTGAATATCAACAATTTAGTCTCTGGAGCCCTTCGCAAACACTCAGACCATCCCCGCATTGTCTTTATCGACACGAATGACGTGCGCTTGGAACTAGGCCGAGATCAGCTTAATCCTGTTCCACTCGTCGAGGCTGGGAAACTGCTCAAGCACTACGAGCAAGAACCTTTTGGGAAGACTTTGCCGCCGGCATATATCATAACTACCTACGAATCGGAAGAACATCATCTTGATGCGACCGATTTACCGTCAGGACTTCTGTTATGGGGCTTCCATCACGAAGATCTTAAGCCAGGGCTGAAAACTCTGGCAGAGCAGGTGGAAATAAGACGACGACATGCGCCAATCTTTGCTCTTCTGGAATCTATGCAGAAGCACAGGCGCATCCCTGCGACATTCGATGGTGATGCTGAGGCATTTTTAAGCGGCTCCCCTGAGAAACGACTACAGATCGGTCAGCGTTTGAACGTCCTTGGTGCGGGAGGACTGCGCGAAGGGACGTTAGCGAGCGGTGTTGTCATGCCTACATGGAAAGCGGCGATGTGCGAGGTGTGCACCGACGATCAGCAGCGATTCTTCGTACAGATTCCGTTGACAGATGAGGAGTTACTGGCCTTCGCACAACACCCTGCAACCTTCTTCGGCATCATCGACCGAAACGCTGGCCGCTCACGTGCCAAGTCTGCTTTGGATTGGTTTAACTTGCTATGGGAAACTTACTCGCTTACCTCAAAAGAGAAGCTAATCGAGTTCATGCAGTGCTCCCCAGACATAGCACGATTGAAAGAGATGACACAAGAGGGCCTGGCTACCGAATACTGTACTCGAATGGCCAATTCGATAATGCAGCAAGAAGCAACGAGTGAATCGCCACGACCATCGTAGACACTCTAGAGTCAGAATTCTGGACAAAAGAGTGATATGGGTGATTGAAGTAGGCCCTGATTCACTGGATGGTCAAAACTGTCGGCGTCGGTCAAAGTAAATGCTCGTGTTATCTGCTTCGTCCTCATCAGTTGGGGGACGAAGGGCAAATTGTTGAGAAATCGCAGCGCGCACAATGATGCCCTGTTGTAGGGCTGTTGTCGCCAGCGATGAAACGTATAGCAGCGCCATACGATTTCGTTGCCTCAATCTTTTTTGCGCCGGGCACATCGTCAACGGTATCGGAAAGGACGTAGTTTAACGTCAATTTTTTGGGACCTGAAACATTGAGTCCCGGGACAAAGGGTTTCAGTACTGTCGAAAGATCCGATACGCCGCGCCGCACAAATCTGACCATCGCATATTCAAGCGAATAACCACTCTGGATAGCGAAGCCCCATGGCATCTGTACGGTAATTCCTCCAACAGATGCGGTAGGTTCGTAGTAGCCCCCTCCGCGGTTTTGGGCTGATTTAATAAGCGCCAGGCCGCGATTTAACGCATTCTGAACATCCCTCCAGAGTGATGGATCCTCTTGGGGGGAGGGCAGGGTTCTAGCTGCCCAGGCAACAGCCAGCGAGGCTGACGCCGATCCAGATGCACCAGTTGCTACGGCTTTCAATGCGTCTAGCACTGCACGGCGTGCACGGATTGAGACGTCGATATCTGCTTCACCTTTAAGCTTAAGTACTTGGGAATACCAGTAGCTAAGCGGACATCGAACGTAGGTGTTGAAATCTTCAAAGCTGAGCGTAGTCGGTGCTACGAATGCATGCGTTGCAGCGGCCTTGGCGGTTTTCAGAACAGGCCCATTGTAGACTTGAGGTGTATAGTTTGGCGGGAAATGAGTTAACTGTGGAGCAAGGGTGTGACTACCAAATTTGCTATCTTGGTATAGGTACAAATGACGTTTCGCACGTGACACGGCGACATAGAGCAAGTTATTTCGCTCGACCGCTGACTCATTCTCATATTCCTCCGAGCTACTGCCTAATACCTCTGGTGGCACAATATCGAGAATCCCTTCTGGGCTCCATGTGGGCTTTTGCGAGCCATAGTGGTCTGCGGTGACGTAAGCGACATGCACGGCTTCAAACTCGAGACCCTTACTCCCGTGCACCGTCATGAGACGCACTCCATCAAGGTTTGATGCCTCTGGAGGAAGTTCACGTTGCACCTGACTATCTCCAATGCGCTGCCGAAGGCGCTGGCGCATCAGATAACGAGAAAGTCGGGCCTCTTTCATTTCACCACCACCGTTACGAACGGAATATGCGAACTGCCACAACGCTATTCGTTTGACCCAAGCTTGAACGGAAACGTCGGACATCGGTGGAAGCCCAAATCTCTTTTCGAGCAGTAGATCACAGACGAACTCCCAAGGGTTAGAGCTGTGGCGATGTTGTCCTATTAATTGGCGTAGGTTAGCGACTATTCCGTAACCAGTCGCAGAGAGTCCGGGGGGAGGTGATTGTAACCACTTCCCCCGTTGATAGGTCACGTTTTCCTCGGCGGCTTGTAGGAGCAATTTTATGTCGCTCATAGGTAAGCCGAGACCACTAATTCCACTGAGCCCGATCAGAGCTTTCGGACGGCGTTCGACAAGTAATTGAACCAAACAGAGCAATTGTTTTATCTCAGTGCGCTGTGCCAGATCTCCAATGTAGATGACAGGAATGCCTTGGCCCGCAAGAAGCTCTGAGGCTTTTTGCACATCCGAAGTGCCTCGACAAAGCACTGCCTGTTGGCCAAAGGGTATTCCTCGATAACGTAATGCTGAGATGTTCTGAAGGACAGCGCCTAGGATACCGTCGCGGTCAGAGCAAGTGACGACAACGGGCTTCTCTCCACATGCCCCCTTAGTCGCAATGACTGCATCCAGAGGCAACGCTGACTCGAGCATGTGTATCCGACCGACATGCTGTGTAAGGTTGACTACTTCCTGAGTGCTTCTGCGGTTGTTGCTAAGTGGGTAGCGCTGAATTTTGGTCCCACCTGCATGTGCCTTGAACACCGTGTCAAATTTCAAAAGGCTCTTCAGCGAAGCTCCGCGCCAATGGTGGATCGCCTGACGAACGTCTCCCACTACCCAAATGGACTTTTTGTGAGAAACCTGACGGAGCATCTCAACCATCGCTTGTGTGACGTCCTGGTACTCGTCGACGAGTACGTGCTGGAATCGGTCGGCGACTTCGGAGAATTGTGTGCGGTTGTTTCGCAGTGCTACTGCGGGTTTCGCGATCAGGTCAACGAAATCAACAATCCTACGCTCCACGAGTAAGTCTTCATACAGTTCATAAATGGTTGCAACGTCCAACCGCTTTTGTTGCAGCTCTGCGTTTGGTGCTGAGTGATCTTCGACGAACTTCCGATAAACAGAAGGTGTAACAAGCTCCTCTTTAAGTCGAGTAATACTTTCAATGACTGGCGCCAGCCATTCGTAGGGATCTTCAACGCGAGAAAAATGATCTAGCCTCACACGAGGGAGCCCCGCTACTAACATAGTCATGGAGGACAGACGGTCTGCTACATTTAAGTCAGCTTCGAGCCCAAAGTGCTGGTGGTATTTGCGAAGAAACTCTAGGCCAAATGCGTGGAACGTACCAGCCCAAATTTCTGCTGCATCTTTAATGCCGGCGTTTCGGAGTCTCTCAACCAGTTCGAACGCAGCCTTGTTCGTAAAAGTCAGAACAATGATTTGGCTCGGATGGACTTTTTTTACTTCGACTAGATATTTGACCCTGTGAATCAGCGTCGTTGTCTTTCCTGTGCCTGGGCCTGCCACGACGTTAGCGGCACGCTCTTCCGCCATTGCTGCAGCGAGTTGGTCCGGGCTTGGATCACTTAGAGTGATTGGTGTCGAAGTGGCCTCGGGTAAGAGTAATGCATCGAGCAGCTGTTGGCGGACGAATTCACGTGGGACACCGAGTTGCGTTGCAATCTCTGTTGGTCCTTTCCCTGCAATAGCGAGATTCCGTGCGACGTCGCGTGGCAATAGCAACTCACGGGCGAAAACATTGGCTTGAAGTTCTTGACGTTCGCGCGCCCCGTAAGCCTCAACTTTCATTACTCCTGGCGATCCGTCACTACCAAATAGCGTACTAAGATGAGCGACCGTGACAGGAGCTTGGGCGCTATCGAGGAAGAAATGCCCGAGCTCATGTGCTACCAACCCACAGAACTCGTCACTCCAACTATCAACATGTGAGCTAACGTAGATAAATTGCTGCTCACGCTGTAGGACGGCACTTCCCCCGCCTAGGTCAGGATAGGTAGGAGCTACCTGCTCAATCGCGATATTCAGCTTTTCTTCGACTTGGCTGAGTAAATCGCTTGCTACGATTGGTGTGTGGGCTAAGCCAGGAGCAAGTCTTTCTCTGGTTGCATGTGCTTCGTCGCGGGCTCGCTGGAAGAGATTCATGGGTGTCTCGCACCTAAGTCTAAAAGCTCTTTGGTTTGGTCTGACTGTAGATTGAGTGACTTCACGGCTGCGTCCCATGACGTTGCAACGCTAGAGACTTCAGGCTTTCCATTTTCTGACTTAAAAGAAGGAACCAATCTGCTTTCGAATGAATGCCTAAAGAGCGTTCTCAATAAAGTTTCCGGTGCCTCAAAGACGTTTGCGAGCCGTTTGAGAAGTATTTTCGGTGCTCGTATGTGGCCGGCAAGAACTCCAGATAGAAGAGACGCAGCATAAGGCCCTAATCCGACTTGTGCTAAAAGTGGACGTATTGCTGGCCCCCTGCAGTTGGCGACTTTCGCCTCAAGAAATACCAGTTGCTCCTGAATAGAGAATCCATGAGCCATGTAAAGTGCGCCAAGCTCGGATGCAGACTTCCCGTATTCTTTCGCAGTAGTTCGAATACGGGCTGCGTGTCCTGGATCTAACCTCAACATTATTTGCTCATAGTTTGAGTTTTGCCACTTAAGAAGTTCGTGCGCAAGAAGATCAAAGAGCGACTTTGAGCTAACGTACAGTGACCGATCGACGAAATCTTCGAAACCAAGTAATGTAAATTTTCTTGCAACCTCTGCAAAGCTACTTCCTTGTGACTCTGCAACCTCCGCGAGATGTTCTTTTAGACTTGTTGGCATCGACACGCCAATTGTAAGTTGCCGAGTCTTTGATTGGAATCTCTCGGTTTTTGCATCCAATGTCACTCTTGCCTCTCCATTTGAGGAATCATTTGAAATAAAAATTTGTTCCGATTCTAAAAAGAACGGGCTGTCCAGTACTGAAGCGAGCTCAATAAGAGCCAAACGAATCGCTTCGCGCGAAGAGGTTGCAGACGCACCTTGTTTTCCGCGACCAGGAATTTCAAATGTACAAGCAACTTTATAGTCATCTGTCTTTTCAAGATGAGCTGTCTTTAGAATGGTAAAGTAGCGGTCTGGAAGTCGAGACAAGAGTGCATATCCCTGTGTAAGCTCAAGGTCTTCACAGTACAGTGTGGAATTCATAAAGCCTCCAAAGCAAATAGTGGCGCCCACTCGCCCCTTGACAATAGTGTAGTGGTATATCAATAATATATCAACTAACGTTTTAGGGGTGTTCTTATGCAGGAGCAGGACCTGGCTACGGCTGTGAACAAGGTCGTAGGAGCGTGGATGCAGGCTACACCGCCTGACCAGCGTCCTCGCGATATTAATAATCCTGCACCGCTCAGTACCCAGCTCGCATCGCTTGTTGAGCAGGAGTTGGTCGCCGCGGGCTTCAATCTGCAGGCTGCGCGAAGCGTTGTTTTGAACGCACCCTACTTTCATCTGAAACAGGTGTTTATGGCAGATGACCTCCCAGATACCCCGGTTGATTTCCTTCCGATGTCGGACGCTGATGGTTCCGTGGCCGGTCGTGCGGCGGTACTGGCAGTGCATGGCTTTTTGCGTAAGGAAACGATCTCCTACGGTACTGAGAACGATGGTGCACTTTTTGTGAACCTCGTGCCTATGGATCGTGAAGGCAAATACGGTGAGAAATCTAAGGGTAGCATGCGCGGTCATACTGATGCTGTAAGCTTTCCTTTCAATGGCGAGTTGGACGCTATTGATCCACGAATCGCTCCTTCACCGGATTTAGTGACGTTGGTCGGCCTGCGTAACCCAGACTCTGTTGCTACAACGGTCATGGCGCTGGCGGACGTGCTTCATAAGTTGACTCCCTCAGATATTGCGGAGTTGAAGAAAGACCAATATTCCATCGTGTCGCAGTTCACCTTCATTGAAGGGATGAAAGAGATTCTGGGTGACGTTCACACCGCCATCGATGAACCTGTTCTTAAGGATGCACCAGATGGGACAATGGTCCGCTATAGCCACAGCTCCGTGACTCCCACTGATCCTGAAGGTGTCGCGAAAAACGCTTCAGATAATCTTGAAAAGGCATGTAACGAGGTCGTCGTTCCAGTCGTAGTTGAGCCAGGCGATGTTCTTGTCGTCAGCAATCGACTTTGTCTGCACGGACGTGGGCTTGTGGGAGGAGCTGCAGGCGGTCAAGCTCGGTGGTTACTCCGAACTTACGCATTGGATACGTCGACATTAGACAACAGCCGTCGGCACCTGGGCGAACGACCAGCCCATGTTCTATACCCTTGAGAAAGCCTCCAGAAATGCAATCTTTATCAAGGAATAAGGGGTGTCAACGGAGAGGTGGCCGCTAGTCATGGCACGTATGATCCCATCCTTCGGCCCAGCAGAAACAGAGAGTCGGGCCGAGCCGACAATTTACCATCTACTGAAGAAGCAGCTTTCAGACGATTTCGTCGTTATTCATAGCTTGCCATGGTTAGCGGCGGCAGCTGCCGAAATTGGGAATGCCGGATCAGCACCCACTGGAGAGATCGACTTCGTGATCCTCCACCCCGAGCTTGGAATGCTTGCGATTGAAATCAAGGGTGGTCGCTATCGAATAGACGGCGCCGCGTTTGTGCCAGTTGCCGGTGGCACTCCTCTCTTTGTGCTGAATCAAGTGAGAAGGAATTCACATGGTGTAGCTCGCTGGCTTGGAGGAAAGTGTGATATCCGATGGCCAATCGGATACGCGATGGGATTCCCGAGCAATGTCTTTCCGGACGAAGCTCTTCCTCCAGGTATGTTTGACGCTGCTCGTCAGCAGCGCATTACTTTCGACATGAGGGATTTGCCTAATCTTGGGGCGAAAGTAGCCGAGCTCATGAGCTACTGGAAATCAGCACTTCGCCTTGGCGCGTTGGGCGATGCCAGGATGGGGAAAATCATAGAGATGCTGTGTCCGCAATACGATGGAACGCCACAGTGGGCGCAGCGCATTCAATACGACGGACACTTTTGGCTTCCGCTAACCGAGGATCAAAGTGCGATTGCTAGTCGAGTTCTGCGTGCCCACGGCGGAATCGTTACTGGCTGGCCGGGAACTGGCAAGACACTTATTGGTATTGAGATCGCTCGCCGCCTTAGTGCTGCTGGTGAGCGAGTTTTGTTCTTGACGTTCAATGCGCTTCTTTGCGATCACCTTCGTGTGCAATTGAACGACTCAAACTGTCAAGTACATACGTGGCATAAATTGTGTAATTCGGCCAGAGACCTTCTTGGGAGACCAGTGGCTGAACCAGGTTGGTTTGACAAGGAGTGCCTTGATGATCTTGCTGCTGCTATAGGTCATGATCAATTCGCTTTTGATGTACTTGTCGTTGATGAGGCCCAAGCGCTAAGGCCACAATGGTGGCAGCTACTATGCAGATGGTTTGCTGGGAAGTCGATATTTGCGTTTTGCGATGAGACTCAAGTATTCTCCTTCGAAAAGGAAACTACCTCACTTGCTTCGCTTTTGGCTATGAGCGGTCTCGCTCAAATGCAGCTTTCTATAGTCCTTCGAATGCCAAAAGCGGTGACGGAGAAATTGAGCGAAGTTATGCCTAATCAGCTTCAAGTTTCGTCGCCACGACCACTTGATCCAGACACTCTGCATGAGATCGTTGTCGCCGATTGTAGCGAAGCTCTGAAGGAGATCGTATCCCGGCTTATGAGTCAAGGAGCGACTCATCCTGACATAGTTGTCCTCAGTAAAACTGGTTACGTTAGAGATCCCATTGATGAATTCTTGCACGCTAACAAGGAGATTCGGCGTTCGCCTGTATCTCGGTTCCGCGGTATGGAGGCGCCCTTGGTCATCATTGTGGAGGCAGACGAACTTTCTGACACTGAGTTATTCAGTGCTTATTCGCGTGCTACCACGGCATGTTTTGCTATCTATACAGCCGACTCGATTCATGAAAATTCGCAGAGCAAGTTCCAGGCGGCTGTTTTTGGATCGCCAGCGAATCAGAACGTTATCCGAGAAGTGAAGCTCCGCCGAACTTCTGCCTACCGACTAGGCGGCCACGACATGAAAAAGTTGGACGGAATTAAGTCGATAGATCTCACTTGGTCGAGGACGTTGAAGACCTTTTTGGTGCAACTGCCGCGCGAGACCCCTGCGGCGCTTTGGATTGACTATCTCAATGAGATTAAAAATTGGCCCACCTTGATTATTACTCACGAAGAACCCAATCAGATTGCGATTGCTCTACCTGGCCATAACGCAGAGCATGGCATCCGGCTAAAGGACTGTACGAAGTGTGAAATGATTACTCCGCATTACTATTTCCCATCAAACTCATGCTTGGTTTGTAATGATGTGCTGGGTGGTGACGCGAGGATCCTTAGGACGGGTGAGGTCAAGAGTCTAATGGAACTTGATAGAGCTGTGGTTTCGATTCCAATGTCCACCTCAGTTGATGAAGCGATGGAGATCTATCGTCAACTGCCATTCTTGTTAGGCGCTGCTGCTGTCGGCGGACACGTCTGGCGAACCATGAATGTAGAAATGCCCCCTAGTTTGCCTGGTACGGTATCGACATATAGGGCGGCCGTTGCGCTCGCTTATTCCTATGCACATCTATGTGGATCAAGTAAATCCTTCTCATTGCCCGAACTTATAGAGCAAACGTGGCATCGTGATTTTGATGTCCTCAGCATAGATCGCGCCGCGTGGCACCGGCATTTAGCAAACGCATTGAGTCGCCTTTACCAACAGGAAGTGATTACTAAGGTTAAGGACGGCATTTCGTCTGGCAGGGGAAAAAATACAATATGGCGGCTTTACACGTATAGCGAACAAACATCGGATTGAGATCAACGGAGTCAGACCTATTAGGAGAAATTTGGAATATAGAAATATTGATAAATGACGGCTGAAGGTGTTTTCGTTATTGGAAGTTGTGCGGAAGGTGGTGTCTTTTTTTTTCGTCGCTTGGCGGACAGGAGGGGAGAGATGATAGCGATGGGATGTATGTTGATACTTCTGGTATCCTCGGAGGCAGGTTGCTCGTCGATGGCAGTTGCTGTGTCCGCTAGCTAAGTACTCGACTTTTTGAACATTTTTCACCATGTAAGGAACCAGATGCGTTTGCTCGTTCTATCGGATCTTCACCTCGAAGTGTGGCGAGAATTCGCCCCAACGTTCAACACATCAGCTAGTAAACCAGACGTCGTCGTGTTGGCTGGAGACATTCATACGAGCGCGCGCGGACCTGATTGGGCAGCATTGACCTTTCCGGAAATTCCCGTGGTGTACGTCTCTGGTAACCATGAGTTTTACGGTGGTACGCTCGACCAGACAAACGTTGCGATACGGGATAAATGTGAAAACCTTAAGAATGTCCACTATCTCGATTGCGGGGAGTTCATTTTCAAGGGGGTGCGTTTTTTGGGGGCAACACTTTGGACCGACTTTTCATTGTTCGGTGCAGAAAATCGAAGTGGTGCTATGATCGACGCTGGACTTGCAATGAACGATTATGAGCGTGTCCGTCTAGCATCAGCTGGTTATCGAAAGCTGCGGCCGGGCGATACGGAGAAGTTGCACGCTGAGCAGAAAGTATGGCTTGCAAAGAAGCTCGACGAGCCGTTCGTAGGCTCGACCGTTGTTGTCACCCATATGGCTCCATCTCGTCAGTCTGTGGCGCCTGAATATGCTTCAGATCCAGTTTCAGCGGCGTTCGCATCCTGCCTTGACGACCTAGTTAGTAAGGCAACGCTTTGGATTCACGGACATACACACACGAGCTTTGACTACCTCATTGGGCACTGCCGAGTTGTTGCGAATCCTTTGGGATATATGAAGAAGGGCGGCAATGCTGAGAACCCTTCCTTTGATCCGAATTTAATTCTAGAGTTGGATAGCAAGTAGCAGGACACTTGACATAGAACCGGCAGAATAGCTAGTAGAGCTATCTCAAATGCTGTGTACTTCTAGCACGGTACTTGGTCTCTATCGCGTAGACGTAACCACTAGAGTAACTCCAAGAAGGTTTGCAGACCATCGACTCGTGCAAGCCCGCCACCTCTCTATAGGTCATGTCGTCACCTCGCTTGCATTAGCAGCCACTCTGACTATCCGTTCTTCAACGACTGGGCATTCTTAGCTTGTGAATCGCCTTGAATAAGACATTTAAACGCACAATGATCAGCTACTGTTGGCGATGCCTGTGAAGGCATGATAGGTGGGTTCCTGGTCGCCTTTAGACTGCGCTCACAATGGCTGGGTTGACTGAGGAGGGATAGGAATGGATCGATGGTATATGAAGCCGAAGCGGTTTGTCGGAGAGATCGAGTTTGAAGAAAAACGCGTTGATATAAAATTCTCGGTTAAAGTCTCAAAAACCGGCGTGGCGAAATTAGCTCTGGATCGGATGCCGTGGGACATGTCTACGAAGTTCATCCCAGATGCTTTTTACGAGCAAGAAAAGGCCCAGCGGTTTTTCAATTTTCTCTTGAGGGGAAAAGCGCGAGACGGTTCGACATTTCACAGCGCCACGGTCAATATCTACTCGCTGGGTAGTTTTTTCTCCAACACTGCCCCTTCTAGCTTCAAACCTGCATCATGGTGTCTAGAGTGCAAAATTGTTTTGCCTGGAACTCTTGTGGCTAAGCCCTGCTTGAAGACTCTTTTACGTGGGTTTAACAGCATGCACATCGTCTACGCCACTTGTCGCTTGGGCTCATTGGAGTTGCGTGCCCCGATGACATTGAAGGCATCGGAAAACGAGTTGCTGACCAGTGCAATTGTCATCGAAGGGCCAGAGCACGGCGTCGACTTTGAGCCATGGCGAGAGGAGGTGGAGAGCCTCTTCAAACATGTTCAGTCCGTTATGTCCTTCGCGCGCGGCGAGCGGTTGGTGGCGCCGATCGTGGAGACGGTTTGGAATGGCCAAACGGAATTGATGGTGAGGATGGTGGCCAACGAAAACGGGCGCGGGTCTGGAGCCTTCACCTCATTCGATTACTCACCCATCTTCCGGCAGGCCGTGGCTTCCCATTTCTTTGAGCCAGGGCGCGCAAAGAATATCGCCGTCGCGATCGAATGGTTCACGATGCCGTCCGGATATCGCGAAGCAAAGTTGACCTCGGCCATGACCGTTCTGGAAAATTTGCTCACTACAAATCTCCAGCCAAGCGACCTCGCGCTTCGCCCAAAGAAACAATTCGAAAAGCTGCGCGATGAAATCTTGGCGGCTGCCCGTCGCCAGCTTGAGCACCTGAGCGTAGCGAAAGAAGACATCAACGATGAGATGGCGGTCTTGCGCCCGAAGCTGAATGATCTGAACCGCAGGACGCTAAAAGATAAGATTCATCTTTTGGCCAAGCGGTGGGGCGTGCCTTTAGATGGCATCTCGGACGAGGCATTGGGCAAGGCAAAGCAGGCGCGCGACCACATCGTCCACCGAGGTCAATACAAACCGGTGGATCCTTCGGAAGATTTGATGGGTCACGTGCGGCTTACGCGGGAATTAGTGGTGCGATTCGTCTTGGCCGCGCTGGAATTTGAAGGTGCATACAGCTCTCCCATGACGGGCGCGCATGGGCAACCGTTTAAAGCGCTGCCACCGCAAGTTGATTGATTGCGCGATCGAACTCTCGATCCTTGACGCATCCTTACCACGCATTAAGCCAGGCGAGGTTTTTCTCGTTTTAATAAATTGACGCTGGAAAACATCTTATCTAAGATGCATGCATGAGCCTCAATCTTGCCGTATTGGGTGGAAAGCTAGCCGCATATCGCAGAGACATTAGCGATACCGTCGAAGAAGTCGCTGCGGCCACTGGGGTCGCTATCGAAAGAATAGCGGCTATCGAGGCGGGAGAGGTAGAGCCAAACGGGGATGAGATACTTATTCTCAGCGACTACTTCCGCTGCGACTATAAGGTTTTTCTCACTGATGACGCACTGCCGAATGCGCCTCCAGCCCAAACGCTTTATCGGGCCAAAAGCGCCGATTTCGGCAAAGAGGATCGCCGATCGATTCGCGACTTTATTTACTTGTGCGAAACCGAGCATGAGCTCGAGCAGGATCTTGGGAGGCTTCCCACTGCCTTTGAATTGCCCCTTGAAATTCGGATGCGGGGCGACACGGATGCCGCAGTATCGGTGGTTCGCGCACGACTGGGCTATGACGAACGCCAACTGCCACTCGACGTATTTGGCGCGTGCCGCAAATTGGGTGTGCGCGTCTTCCGCCGCAGTTTGGGCGACTCGAACATATCGGGTTTGTTCATCGTTCACCCCGTCGCAGGCAAGTGCATCTTGTTGAATTCCAGCGAGGACGCATATCGCCAACGATTCAGCGCGGCGCACGAATTGGCGCACGCGCTCTTCGATGCCGATGAGGTCGCTCGAGTGTCCTTGCGATCAGAAAAGGGCGAGCCGTTGGAACGGCGGGCCAATGGCTTTGCCTCGGCGTTCCTCATGCCGCCCCACCTTCTTCGCCGTCTTCCTTCCCCTGAGAAGTGGTCGGACGAAGACGCGAGGCGTTGGGCTAACGAATTCAAGGTGAGCTGCGACGCCTTTGGGATCGCGTTGAACAAGGCCAGGCTTTTGAGCTATGTGGCGAGCAGCCACATCAGGGGCTTGCGCGTGTCCTTCGCCGATAAAGTGGACCCCGAGCTTCCTTCGACCCTAAGTGAGTCGCAGCACCGCCAAAAGGTGGCGCTGCTGAATATGGGCCTGTCGGATCATTATGTCGGACTGTGTTTTGAAGCACATCGCAACGAAATGATAAGCACGGGGCGCTTGGCGGAGGCGCTCCTGCTCAGCCATGGTGAACTTCAAGAGGTGGCCGCGCTGTATGGGAGAGCTCTGCATGTCCATTGATCCTTCGCTCTTCCATTTGCTGAACGTGGCCGACACCTGCGCCGTCTGGAACATCTTGTCCTCCGACGTCTTGCACTCGGCGGCAAAAAAAGCCGGCTGCTCGTTCTGCGTCACTGGCGTTGTGCAATACGAGTTGGCGATCAAGCCCCGATCCGAGCGCAAGGCTTCGGACATCGAACTTCGAGAGCGGCTGTCGAAAGAGCAAGCCTCGGGCGGCTTTCCCAGCATCGCATGCTCCATCGATGACCTCCGCGTTGTCAGCGCTTTGGAAGCCAGGAAAAAATTAGGCAAAGGCGAGCTGTCTTCGATCGCCCTCGCCATGCGGCTCTACATGGCCGTCATCACTGATGATCGAAAAGCCACCAAGCTTGCTCGTGACACTGGGCACTCTCAGACGCAAACCACTCCTCACTTACTGGCTTGGCTTGAATTTAATGGCGCGCTGAGCGAGGGCGAGAAGCGACTGCTGTTGGAGCAGCATGCCGGACTTAATGGGTCGTTGGCCGGTCCGTTCCGGGATGCGCTGGAGATTGCCAGACATTGCAAGGCGATCATGGCGCACCCTGCGACGGTGGCCGCACTGCCCGATGCGAAATAGAGGCGCGCCACACACTGCCTCGACAAATAGTGTTATTGGGCGGTTCCCTGACGATCAACGAAATGCGTCTGCGCTATGCCAGAGATCGTCTGGAAAGCCTGACCGTAAAAAGAAGGAGATTCGCTGGCGAACACCATGGCCCAATATGGGTTCTCCCCAGCGAGAGAGCAACAATGGTTCATTGGAGCTGCGTTCTTCATTTGGTGAAGTCCTCATAATTTCTTCATAGATGTAAATTGCAAGGGCGTGCGCCCCTGCTGGCATATCAATTTCTGTGCTAGTGGCGTTGGATAGAATGTAGTCGGCCTGGGCTCTGGTCACTTTGCAAAGTTCTTCGATCCGCTCACCAGATATCATCGACAGCAAAAAAATGAAGCAGTCGCGTAGCAGTGCCGATCTATGCGATCGGCTGGCCTTAGCATGAGTAACTGCGTTCTCAATGGTAAGTAGTAGTTGTTGTGCCTCGTCAACGGTAGCTCGCCGACGGCGGGCAATCATACGATTCAACAGTGAGCTTTCGGAGACTTGAAGTATCCGCCGAATTGCAGATTTTGATATCGTCCCTCCTTCCCTGTTTATCTTTGCGATAGCATGCCCGATCGCTTCGTTCGTCACCTTATTTCGATCTCGCTTTACAAGGCGGCTTCGTACCACATCCTGAATCCAGGCCGATGCCAAGTGTAAAGTTCCGCTGAATGCTTCAAGAGAAATTTCGCAATCGTCAGCTGCGGAAAGAAAGTTCACGGGCCAATCTTGAAGCAACCAAGCGCTGGCGGCGATGATCGCACCACGCTGGGACAGGGGAAGGTGCTCTATCGTGCAGGCACTGACAACCTCGGTATGATTTATGTGCGCTCGTTCAAAGACATACTTCTGAAGACGCCGCGAGCGAGAGCGTAGCAGTAGCTGGGCCAAGTACCAGAGTCCGTCAAGTGATTTTCCTTCAATTTCGATATTTGAATAGTGGCTTTCACATTTCAGGATGAGTCTATTTTTTGCACAGGTTCTCGGTACAAGAGATGAACGACACACTCGGCACGCAGTAAGCGGTAACCAGGCGGTCAGCGAATTGGTTCGGTCGGATGTAGGCCAAACTGGCGATCCGCACGTCGGGCACTGTTCTTTCAACGCACATCTATGCCGCTCGCATTGAGTAGTAAATGCAAAACGCCAGTCAAGTCGGAAGTATGGGGTCTCATCTTCCAATAAGCAGTGTGGGCAATACATTGAGCGGCCACTGCTTCCCAACGGCGATACATTGAGAGGCAGCACCCAGCGCAGCTTCGTGGTCTCCTGAACTGTAATCCCTAACGCGTGCAGTCTGTGCTCTAGCGTAAGGCGTCTAAGTGCATCTTCAGAGAGAGAAAATTCATTGCACAGCCAACGAGCCTCTTGATCGTCACGCAATCGATCTGGGTCCTTGTGCCGGGACTTCCCAGGTGGACGAGGGTAACGCCAAAAACCGTTCATTTCACCCGCACGTTGTCGCCATGACGATAACGATTCACCGGACAGCGGTGGCGGGCGAAGTAAGAACATGATCGACCCTCTCCTATATTGAATTGCCAAGTATTTTTTGAATAATCGAATTGACCGGGGTTGGATAGCGCGTCCAAGCGATCAGGTCTTTGAGGTGCTTAGGATGCTTATTTCGAAACTCTTCCACTACTTGTTCGATCATGTGATCTGGCATGTAGGCCGCCTGCTCTAACCACGGATAACACCCAACCCCCAAGTATGGATAGTTGTACTTGGAGCGATAATTTCTGGGCGTGTGATGCCATAACAGTAGCCTGGAAATTGCTAGATCGCTGTGACTTTTTACACTACAAAAGCCGAGCTCTAGGCCTGGCGAGAAGCGGCGCCTGAACTCTTTTGTCCACTCTGCTGCTGGATTGGGCTCGCTTTCACGAAAGTCACGTCGACACCCGACGCATCTTAGGCGGTGTGTCCTTGTGTATAAAATTGGCTTTTCACATCTATCACACACATCGAGAAGAGCTATGTCATGAATTGGGCAGATGAGCGACAAGGAATAGTTGAAGTAATGCGGAACGATCATTCCTTTGTTCATACAGACTAAGCATATCCTTCCCTGCAAACCGAGTCCGAACGCTTTGAGATAAAGAACCGATGTCATACGTCTCCTTCCTAATGTGAGCTTCCCTTCGAAGAACAGCTGAAGTTCATCATCACTAAGAACCATTAGGGCCGAAAAGGAAGCGTTGTAAGTTCGAAGAAGATTACGCAGACTGCCGAAAGTATTCATCTCGGCTAGCTGCATAATATGATCCTGCCGACATTGGTTACTTGTTCGCGCAGGGCGGACAAGTAACCTTGCTGTGTTTTCTCCTTGTCCAACAGGTTCGAGATACAGCGCTCTTCGGACGTTCGTCGGAATCATTTCAATCCTTCCTTGCTGGGTTGTCCCACGTGTCGCACCAATCGTGATATGGCTCACCCACTTGGTCAAGTGGCCGACTCGGTCCGTTGGCCAAGAACGGGTTGAGTGAACTCTTGATTGAGTCCCCCATCATGACTTGAAATCCTTTTGCTAAATCCTCTTGGTTCCATTGCTCTCGTCCAGCGGCGACAGCAATCCCAACAACTCGGCTGAACAGAGAGAAAACGTAGTCGAATATCCCGTTGGTCGAGAAATAAATTCTCTTGGTAATGTCTGTTGTCACTTCGGTAGTAAGAGCAAGCGGAAGTTCCGCGTCAAGTCTTTTAAGGAACTCCTGAAAATCAGAAAACCTTTTTGATGTATCGATCTTGAAATAATCCATTTTTACCTGACGCGCGGCTCTCCGCCTTAATTGTGGATTGCGTTGAATGATTTCCAGAGCTGAAGGCGCACCGAGAAGAACGACAAGAATTCTGGAGCTATCGATCAGATCCCGGATCCAGTCGCCGATGTCTTTGACACCTCCAGCTTTACGTCTGGCGGTAATGTCGTGCACGTTGTCGATCACAATGACTCGAGTTCCGATGTGACTAAGTAGCTTCAGAATCCTACTTTCTAAGGATTCATCCCCTTGTGTACTGCCGATCACTGGTTGGATCGATCGCAGTAACTCCACGGCGATGCTTCGCTTTGTCATGACTGATGGCAAGGTGAAGCTGACGACCGGGACTTTTGATTTCCATCCTTCATGATCATCTGGCCAAAGACGTTTTAAGTAGCGAGATAGGTGGCTTTTTCCAGAGCCGGATGGTGCCAGCACCAATAGTCCAGCTCCTTTGTCTAATTGTTCGCAGATGCAGACCTGATCTTTGATTTCCAGCAGAGCACGTACAAACATCGGATGTTGTACATGCATCTCTTTGGTCATGTACTGCAGTCGCTCTTCAAGCGCTACACCATGCCAACGAGACTTAGGTTTTTCTTTCTTTTCCATTTCAAAAATCCTCCGGGATATCCCAATGCTCATCGATCACTTCCAGCAGGGTCTCGTCGATCTGGCAGACCTGGTACTCGAGATCGGTTACCGACTCAACCGTAATCGTGTCGGTAGCATGTACAGTTGAGGATTCCACCTCGTTAGAGGATGCCTTATTTGCCCAAGAGCGCTCGCGGCGCTTAGAAGATGATCGCAACTGCCTGATCAGTTGCTGCAGGTCAGCCCTAGCTTTCAATAGGTCCGGCAAGGACGGGTTTTTGATCATGCGGTCTCTGGTCATCTTCCTGATAAGCCGATGCTGATATATCGTGGTTCGTTCCGTGTATTCCCGCTGAACGCTAGGTACCATGAAATATCGCTTTTCAAATGGATCGCGAACGAAAATTCGGTCCAGGGTCTCCTCTGCTGGATATCTGAAGAATATTTTGGCGCAGCTTCCCAGGCGGTGCCGCAAGTGAATCAACTGGTCGCTCTGATAGATGAGACCAAGAAATCGCACACCCTCAGGCCTTAGTTGAACCTCGTGGGAAAGAGAAAAATATGCGTCAAATTGATCCAGGTTCATTGGAAGGCGGCTTCGGGTATGGCGCATGCTGGCATCCCACGTCTGTGCGGGTGTCAGTCCGTTTTCACGTGGCTTGTTTGCTTGAATGTTATATGCCCACTGCATGACGATGGATTTGAAGTCATTTACGCCCATTGATGCAGAAGCCATGCCTTCGTTCAGTTGGGATTTATCTTCTTTCGCACCACCAAAGCCAGGTAGCTCACTAAGTAGATATTCAACTAACTCTCCGTTAAAATTCTCTACAACGGATTTCTCGGTCGGCGTGCGCGGTTTCGCCCAAGCACACATACCGCTACTGGCCTCGTGTATTGCTGACTCCAAAGCTGCGGCGTGAAAGTAAAGCGCATTGTCGAAGATCGCAATCCCCGGGTTACCAAAAGCGTCAGAAACGCTGAGCTCAAGACCTGCATGATGCATACTCGGCCCCTTGGGTAGCATAGTGGCTCGAAACGCCGCTAGTGCGGAGGCAGTACTACGATGACGGTGACTTATAGAGAGTCCTAATGGGCGCGTACTAAACTGGTCCACTGCTGCCGTGATGAAGCCCCGTCCCATCGGCAAGTCTGTGAATTCATCGATCAAGAAGATGCGAGTATCCTTGTCATCGAATTCCACAACCTCAAGAGGGCGTTGTGCCTTGTCTCGCGGATAGTGTGAGCGAAATTGTTTGTTTGCATTCGCTATCCCTTTATTGCGTAAGCAGATTTCGTAAGCCGAAAATTCGCTTTTGATTATTCGGTTTAAAGTTGACCAGCTAGGTTGTACAAGACTCACCTGATCTGCGGGCATTGCTTTCTGAAGCTCAGCTTGTACGTCAAGCAGAACATCGAACGTACGAATTTTTCTTATCGGATTTGCCCGGATGTCCAGAAATGTTTTGCGCACAGCTTCAAGCAATGCCGGAGGTAACCGCTTGCCCGCGCCACTCCCACCGCGGTCTGCGAAATTAGGAACTAATGCGCGGTAGTCTCCTTGAAGTCTGTCGTACTTGAGAGACCATTCATACACAGTTCGCAATGAGAAGTTGATCAGCTCACGGTCTTCGGACTGCATTCGATCTTTTAAACGTGAGAAGTCCAGTTCAAGTAGCGGTGTCGACCTTAAGCATTGATAACCAAGCTTGCGTAGTTCAGTGATGTATTTGAACAGGCTGTATGCGTGCCGCCTGGCAGCTTCGCTTAAGTCTGTGCCAAAAATTGCGAACGAAGTGCGCTCATAGGGGAGTGCAGATATTTCTGCAACTTGTTCCCTGCCGGCGGCTGGTACTAGGCGGCGTGCAGCGTACTCGTCATAAATTGACGCAGCAGTCGTGAAACGCTCTTCCATTGTCTCGAGATTACGCAGGATGACTTGCACACCCACGACACGGACAACTTCGAATTTAGTCAGACCATGTTGTAGCTTCTGTCCGGATTCCAGCGTGAACATCTTCGGCATGAACTCTCTCGGTGGCAGGGCCACCCCAGCTACGGATTTATAGTTGGTCATGGCATCAAACCCTCGATAGCTGTTCCCACCAGCTGTGGCCGCTGGTCGATGAGCCGAGCGCGATCGCCGGAAGATCGATAAGAGGAAGTGGTGAGACAGGAGAATCTGGACCAAATGCCTGATTCGGTGCAAAAAAGGCCTCTCCTCTCCAGGCCGCGGCATAGACACAACCTAGGTCGAAGCCTGCGTCCACGAGAGATGAAAATTTCTTCGCGCCGCTGGTCGCGACATAGAACTTTAGCTCTGATGATTCTTCTTTAGGCACGCACTGTGCAGTGCGGCGCATTTCAATCAAGTTGTGCCGAAGATGAAGCGAAAGCGGATATCGATCGGTCCAGCATAAGTACTTAATGCCATATTCTGCGAAGCGGGCCTTATTACGATCCAGGTTGGCTTGAACGATCGCCGTGATATAGCGGGAATTCTTCACCTCTACAACGTAGATCGTCTTGTCCGCACCTACGGCAAGATAGTCAGGGACGATCTCGCACCCAAATTCATCGAGACTGGTTCTGAATGGCTGTTCTTTGAAATGGGTAATCTGACCGAGCGAGGCAAGGTATTCCAGCAAAATTAGTGCGACAGCTTCGTTGCGTCCCTGAGCGCCTACGAAGCGGTTAGCATGGTTTGACCAGAGCTCATGGTATTGCGTGGACTTGGTGCGGCCCTTGAGTTTCCGAACTGGCGGGGCGGAAAGGACGTAGCTGAGCCATTCCCTGGATCCCATAAGGACCGGTATTTCATCTGGCATGATCTCTCCCAGTGCTGCTATGGCGCAGCGTGAAGTAAATAGGGGATTGACCTTCCTGTCGTAGATAAGTATCTTTGAGTTTGAGAACTGTTAGGGATACTTAATCCTTGACCGGAAGGGCGGCGGATCTACAAATTGTGGGTTCGTCGCATTCTTTTTCGACGATCGGTTAGTTCATCTACATAATATTTTTCCTTCTTAAAAGAGCAATGATTTCGTCCTGTTCCTCTTTCGGGACATCAATTGCTAGACCATCCCACACCACATACAGCCCAGTTGGGCCGTGCTGAACTTGCTCTGGGTCTCCTCCTGGTGCATTTATCCGTTCAATAGCGGCAATTCCCCAAAGCAGGCGAAGGTCGCTAGGAGGCAATTCCATGGACTCAGCAATTCGCCGAACTTTTTCCAAGGGGGGCGGTGGGCGTCTCGAGTTCTCGAGTTGAGAGTAGTAGCCTCGAGTTATTCCTGCTGAGTCGGCTACTCGCGCTTGAGTCATGCCGGCTCTATTTCTCAGCCTGTATAGCTCCGAGCCGAACGTCAACTCATCTTTAACAGTGGCGCTCATAGGTCCCCGCCGGACCAGCATTCTTTTTCAAGATAGCATGTCATTCTAGGGGTTTGCAAGATTAAATTCCTTTAAAAACATATAGTTACGTTCTATTGGTATAGGACGTAACTCAATGATGGCTGACTCGTGGGGAAAGTAAAGGCGGGGCGGGAATCATCAAAGTTTCCCGGGAACTTTGACGACATTTCCGTTTAACTATGGTGATGCGCAGTGATAACGGAGCACGGCGTCCGGCGTGCAGCGGCAACGTCCCGAAGCGTGGCCCAGATAGCCGCACGGGCAGGGATTCATGGCGGCGATCAGTTGAAAACGGGCAGGAAACTCGGCCTGGCGGGCCGCGCGCGAAATGCTGATCACCCCCGATTCCATGGGCTGGCGCAGCACATCGAGCACCCGGCGCTGGAATTCAGCGATTTCATCGAGAAACAGCACGCCGCAGTGGGCTAGCGAGATTTCTCCCGGGCGCGGCACGTTGCCGCCGCCCACCAGGGCCACGCCGGACGCCGTCTGGTGCGGGGCACGGTAGGGGCGGCGTTTCCAGTGTTCCACCTTGAAGTGGCCGCCCAGCGAATGCACGGCAGCCGATTCCAGCGCTTCCTCGTCGCTCATGGGCGGCAGCACGCCGGGGAAGCGGCTGGCCAGCATGGTCTTTCCCGCGCCCGGCGGCCCCACCATCAGCACGTTATGGCCGCCCGCGGCAGCCACTTCCAGTGCCCGCCGCGCCTGCTGCTGTCCTTGCACGTCGGCAAAGTCGGGATAGGCCAGAGCGTGCGCTGCCAGCATGGGCTGATGACGTTGCAGGGCCGTGTGGCCGGCGTGCGCGGAGAAGTGCGCGCAGACTTCGAGCAGGCTGTGGGCGGGATAGATGCAGGCGTCGCTGACCAGCGCCGCCTCGTCCGCGTTCGCCTGCGGCAGGATGAAGGCGCGTGGCGCGCCCGCCCGACTGCGCTGCATGGCAAAGGTCATGGCCAGCGCGCCGCGGATGGGACGCAACTGGCCTGAGAGCGACAGTTCGCCCGCGAATTCGTAATGATGTAATTGGTCGCCCGGCAACTGGCCGGAGGCGGCCAGGATACCCAAGGCAATAGGCAGGTCGAAGCGGCCTGATTCCTTGGGCAGGTCCGCCGGCGCCAGGTTGGCCGTGATGCGCCGCGCCGGCATCTCGAAGCCGCAGTTTTGCAGCGCGGCACGGACGCGGTCGCGCGATTCCTTCACTTCCGTATCCGGCAGGCCGACTATCGTAAAGGAAGGCAAGCCATTGGCAAGGTGGACTTCGACACTTACCTCGGGCGCCTCCATGCCGGCCAGGGCGCGGCTTTTCAGGACGGCCAGACTCATCAGACTCCCCTGTGCCCTGGGGCGGGCAGGATCAGTCTAGCGCTTGAAATGCCGTCAGGCTTGAGGTATGCCAGCAAGGCCGTCAATAACGGCGCCTCGCTGACGGCACCTTACACCTTGGCCTTCGATTCGTTCAGGCGCGTTTCCAGTTCGATCAGGCGCAATTCCAGTGCGTCGAGCTTGGCGCGGGTCTTGGCCAGCACTTGCGCCTGGATATCGAATTCCTCGCGCGTGACGAGATCGAGGCGGGCGAAGCCCTGGGTCATCATCGATTTCACGTTTTTCTCGATATCCTTGGCAGGCGAGTTCTCGATGGCTTGGTGAATCTTGCCTTGCAAGTCGTTAAAGAAGGTATTCATGTCCATGTTCAGTCCTTTTATGGTGCGGCATGTGCATCGCACCATTGCGGTGCACAGCGGTGTTAATCTGGTGCGAAAATAGGCAAATCCACAACGCTTCAGCAGCGTATTCCCGCATGCCCAGCGGCTTGCAGGGTATGTATGGCCGGAAACGCACCTGTCAAGGTGGCAAGAGAGCTGGCACGTATTCTGCTAAAGAAGGTATGAACGCTTTGTGATCTCCAGCCAAGATTTTAAACCTCAACCGCTTTAAAAGTTCAATAAAAGGGAATCGCCATGAAGAATCTGTCCAAGAACATGACTTTAGCTGCAGCGTTGACGCTGGCCATGACCGCCTTGAGCGGCAGCGCCATGGCCCAGGATGCGGTGGCGGCGCCTGCTGCTGCCGCACCTGATAACGTGGTGAGCTACAACGTGGCGCTGACCAGCGACTACCGCTACCGTGGCGTGTCGCAAAGCCGTCTCGACCCTGCCATCAGCGGCGGCGCCGACTATACCCACAATCCGACGGGGCTGTACGTGGGAACCTGGCTGTCGAGCATCAAATGGATCAAGGACGGCGGCGGCGATACGAACCTGGAATGGGATATTTATGCCGGCAAGCGGGGCGAGATCAGCAAGGATTTTACCTATGACGTGGGCGGCCTGTATTACTTCTACCCATCGAATGGCTTGAGCACGAATGCGAACACCTTCGAGCTGTACGGCCAGCTCGGCTATGGCCCGGCCTACATCAAGTACTCGCACTCGACCACCAATCTGTTCGGCGTGGCCGACAGCAAGAACAGCGGCTACCTCGACGTGGGCGCGAATATCGATATGTACGAAGGCTATCTGCTGAACTTGCATGTGGGCCGCCAGAAAGTCGAACATAACGATGCCCTCAGCTATACCGATTACAAGCTGGGCGTCACCAAGGATTTTGGCGTGGCAACTGTCGCCTTGGCCTACGTCAAAGCCAATATCACGTCGCTGGCACCGAATGGCAAGAATCTGGCGAAATCCGGTCTCGTGCTGACCGTATCCAAAACCTTTTAAGCGAGACTGCCATGAAAATGATTACTGCAATCATTAAACCGTTCAAACTGGACGAAGTACGCGAAGCCTTGTCGGCTATCAATGTGCAAGGCATTACCGTTACCGAAGTCAAGGGGTTCGGCCGCCAGAAAGGCCACACGGAACTCTACCGTGGCGCCGAGTATGTCGTTGATTTTTTGCCCAAGACCAAGATTGAAGCGGCCGTCGATGACGCCATTGTCGACCAGGCCATCGAAGCGATCGAAGGCGCGGCGCGTACCGGTAAAATCGGCGACGGCAAGATTTTCGTCTACAACCTGGAACAGGTCATCCGCATCCGTACCGGTGAAACCGGCAACGAAGCGCTCTAAGGGGAATATTGATGCGTAAAAATATAACAAAATTGCTAGCTGGGTTTGCCTGTCTGTGTGCGTTTGGCGTCGCCGCGCCGAGCTTTGCCGATGCCCCTGCCAAGACGGAAGCGGCCACGACCGCGGCCGTCGCCGCGCCCGCCGTCACGCCCGTGCCTGACGCAACGGCACCGGCTGCCGCCGTGCCGGCCCCGGCCGCTGCCGCGCCAGCCGCCGCGCCCGTCGCCAACAAGGGCGATACCAGTTTCATGATGATTTCCACCTTGCTGGTGATCTTGATGACCATCCCCGGCCTGGCCCTGTTCTACGGCGGCCTGGTGCGCTCGAAGAACATGCTGTCGGTGCTGATGCAAGTGTTCATGGTGTTCGCGCTGGTCATCGTGCTGTGGTGCATCTACGGCTACTCGGTCGCCTTCACGGAAAAAACCGCCTTCTTCGGTGGCTTCGACCGCTTGTTCCTGAACGGTATCTGGGACCCGGCCAAGGGCACGTTTGCCGCCGCCGCCACGTTCAGCAAGGGCGTCGTCATTCCCGAGTTCGTCTTCGTCGCCTTCCAGGGCACGTTTGCCGCCATCACCTGCGCACTGATCGTCGGCGCCTTCGCCGAGCGCGCCAAGTTTGCCGCCGTGCTGGCCTTCGTCGTGCTGTGGTTCACGTTTGCCTACCTGCCAGCGGCCCATATGGTGTGGTTCTGGACCGGTCCTGACCTGATCACCAATGCCGCCACCTCGGCCAGCGAAGCCCTGAAAGCGGGCTGGATCTGGCAAAAAGGCGCGCTGGACTTTGCCGGCGGCACCGTGGTGCACATCAATGCCGCCGTCGCCGGCCTGGTGGGCGCGATCATGATCGGCAAGCGCGTTGGCTACGGCCGCGAATCGATGGCACCGCACTCGCTGACGATGACCATGATCGGCGCTTCCCTGCTGTGGGTGGGCTGGTTCGGTTTCAATGCCGGTTCCTCGCTGGAAGCGGGCGACGTGGCAGCCCTGGCCTTCGTCAACACCTTGTTGGCCACTGCCGCCGCCACCCTGTCGTGGGTATTTGGCGAGTGGATCAGCAAAGGCAAGCCCTCCATGCTCGGTGGCGCATCGGGCGCCGTGGCCGGCCTGGTGGCGATCACCCCGGCGGCCGGCTTTGTCGGCCCGATGGGCGGCCTGGTCATCGGCTTGCTGGCCGGTATCGTCTGCCTGTGGGGCGTGAATGGTCTGAAACGCCTGATCGGCGCCGACGATTCGCTCGACGTGTTCGGCGTGCATGGCGTGGGCGGCATCCTCGGCGCCTTGCTGACGGGTGTGTTTGCTGCACCACAATTGGGCGGTCAGGGCATCTTCGACTTTGTCACCAACAAGATGTCGGCCGACCCGTACTCGATCGGCCATCAGGTGTGGGTGCAGGCGCAAGCGGTCGGCACCACCATCCTGTGGTCGGCCCTGGTCTCCGTCGTCGCCTATAAACTGGTCGACATCGTCATCGGTCTGCGCGTACCGGAAGAGGAGGAGCGCGAAGGCCTCGACATCACCAGCCACGGCGAGCAAGCGTATCATGGCTAAATAGCAAGGATCTGGCATGCCAGCGCCCCGGCGCGGCGTGCCTTGTCTGAAAAGGCGCCTCATCGAGGTGCCTTTTTTTCGTTGTGGGAATGGAAAAGGTCTTTAAAACAAGGCTTTTGCCCCGATTTGGGGTACTTACACGGTAATATAGTCGGCAGTTCTGTGTGCTTTTTTGAATACTGCACATAATTTAAGGATGTAACTATGGTTCCCCATCTCGTCACGGCCCTGACCGGACCGCTGCTCGACCTCGAAAAAAAGATTCTGGCCGCGACGCCGGCCATTGAGCGCTGGTTTCGCATGGAGTGGCAAGAGCACACGCCGCCCTTCTATTGCTCGGTAGACTTGCGTAACGCCGGCTACAAGCTGGCGCCCGTCGATACCAATCTGTTCCCTGGC
Organism: Janthinobacterium sp. GW821-FHT03C10; assembly: GCF_059420865.1. Lineage (NCBI taxonomy): Bacteria > Pseudomonadati > Pseudomonadota > Betaproteobacteria > Burkholderiales > Oxalobacteraceae > Janthinobacterium > Janthinobacterium sp. GW821-FHT03C10. The sequence continues at coordinate 35,404 of NZ_JBWKUN010000008.1, forward strand.
GGTTTCCATAACCTGGCCACGGAAATGCTGCCCCTGTCCGTGCAGGCCGCCATGGCCGCCATCGACAAGTATTGCCCGGACGCCCGCAACCTGCTGATCGTGCCGGAATTGCACAACACCACGCCGCAGTACCTGCAGAACGTGGCGCGATTGATGCAAATCTTCCGTCAGACGGGGCTGCACGTGCGCTTCGGTTCGTGGTCGCCCGACATCACCCAGCCGACGCCATTGGCGTTGCCAGATGGCAACATGCTCGTCATCGAGCCCCTCGTGCGCCTGAACAATGGCCGCCGCCTGGGTTTGAAGGATTTCGACCCGTGTACGATCCTGCTGAATAACGACTTGTCGGACGGCATTCCCGATATCTTGCAAAACATCCATGAGCAAAGCCTGCTGCCGCCATTGCACGCGGGCTGGGCCTTGCGCCGCAAGAGCAACCATTACACGGCCTACGATGAAGTGGTGAAAAAATTCGGCAAGATGATCGATGTCGATCCGTGGATGCTCAATCCCTTCCACGCCAAGTGCAGCGACGTCAATTTCCAGGAAGGCGAGGGCGAAGATGCGCTGGCCGCCAGCGTCGACGTGCTGCTGGCCAAGATCCGCAAGAAATACAAGGAATACGGCATCAAGGAAAAGCCGTTTGTCATCGTCAAGCCCGATGCGGGCACGTATGGCACGGGCATTATGACGGTGCGCGACGCCAGCGAAGTGCGCGACCTGTCGCGCAAGCAGCGCGACAAGATGTCCATCGTCAAGGACGGAAAAGTGGTCACTGACGTCATCATCCAGGAAGGCGTGCCGACCTTCGAGAGCATCAAGGATGCCGTGGCCGAACCCGTCGTCTACATGATCGACCGCTACGTGGTGGGCGGCTTCTACCGCGTGCACGCGGAGAAGGGCGTGGACCAGAACCTGAACGCGCCCGGCTCGCAGTACGTGCCGCTGGCGTTTGCCCAGCAGCATGCCGTGCCGGACTTGAAGGCCAAGCCAGGCACGGCCGCGCCGAACCGTTTCTACGTGTATGGCGTGGTGGCGCGCCTGGCCTTGCTGGCCGCGTCGCTGGAAATGGAGCGCACGGACCCGAATCCCGAGGTGTATTGATCCCTCCCCGCAGCTTGCCGGGCGCGGTGACCACTGCGCCTGGCGATCTCGGCTAGAATCAAGCATTCCTTATCAGGCTCCCCGATTGGACGCACCATGAAAATTGCATTCCTTGCCGACCCGCTGGCAGGCTTCAAGACTTACAAAGATTCCACCTTCGCCATGATGCGCGAGGCGGCCAGGCGCGGCCACGCCGTCTACGCCTTCGAACAGAAGGACATGGCGCTGGAAGAAGGCATCGTCACGGCACGGGTAAACCACATCGAGCTGACGGGCGATGAACACGACTGGTACAAGGTCGTTTCCACCGAGGAAATGCGCCTGTCGGCGCTGGATGCCATCATCGAGCGCAAGGACCCGCCGTTCGACATGGAATACGTGTACGGCACGTATTTGCTGGAACTGGCGGAAAAGCAGGGCGCCTGCATCTTCAACAAGCCGTCCGCCATCCGCGACAACAATGAAAAGCTGGCCATTGCCCAGTTTTCCGAATTCACGTCGCCGACCCTGGTGACGTCGGATGAGGCGCGCCTGCGCGCCTTCCACGCCAAGCACCAGGACGTCATCTTCAAGCCGCTCGACGGCATGGGCGGCACGGGCATCTTCCGCGTCAAGGCCGATGGCCTGAATCTGGGCGCCATCATCGAGACCTTGAGCGAGAACGGCGCGCAGACCATCATGGCGCAGCGTTTCATCGCCGACATCGTCAAGGGCGACAAGCGCATCCTCGTCATCGGCGGCAAGCCGGTGCCGTTTTCGCTGGCGCGCATCCCGCAGGCGGGCGAAGTGCGGGGCAACCTGGCGGCCGGCGGCACGGGCGTGGCGCAGCCATTGACGGCGCGCGACCTGGAAATCGCAGAAAAGCTGGGCCCCATCCTGGCCGCGCGTGGCCTGATGCTGGTAGGATTGGACGTGATCGGCGACTATCTGACGGAAGTCAATGTCACCAGCCCGACTTGCTTCCAGGAAATCATGCAGCAGACGGGTTTTGACGTGGCAGCCATGTTTGTCGACGCCGTCGAGCATGGCGTTGCGCAAGCGCAGCAGCGCTAGAAGGTGGACTGACTATGGTAGGGATTTTGCTCATGACACATGCACCGCTGGGACAGGCTTTCATCGCCGCCTGCGCGCATGTGTTTCGCGGGCCAACGGAACGGTTTGAAGCCATCGACGTCGTCGCCGATCAGGACCTGGCGGAAGTGCAAAAGCTGGCCTCGGAAGCCATCTGCCGCCTCGACGACGGCTCCGGCGTGCTGGTGATTACCGACGTGAAGGGCGGCACGCCGTCGAACTGCTGCAACAAGCTGGCCGATGCGGGCAGGGTGGAAGTCATCGCCGGCATCAGCCTGCCGATGCTGCTGCGCGCCATCACGTATCGCCGCGACACGCTCGACGTAGTGGTGGAGATGGCGCTGGCCGGTGCGCAAAGCGGCGCCGTGCGCGTCGATAACCGCATCCGCGTGGGCGAGTAAAGAGTGACATGGCCGCCGCCCTGAAGGCGGCGGGTTTTATAGCTAGGGCTGGCAACAATGCAGTGCATTCAGGGATAGAGACCATACAAAAATGATTCAAAAAGAACTCGAAATCATCAACAAGCTGGGACTGCATGCACGCGCCTCCGCCAAATTTACCCAGCTCGCTGCCAAGTTCAAGAGCGACGTCTGGCTGACCCGCAACGCGCGCCGCATCAACGCCAAGTCCATCATGGGCGTGATGATGCTGGCCGCCGGCAAGGGCGCGAAAGTGACCCTGGAAGCCGAGGGCGATGATGAGCAGGCATGTGTCGATGCGCTCACCGCCCTGATTAATGACAGGTTTGGCGAAGGCGAGTAATGCCCGCCGAACGCAGCCGCAGCCGCATTCCGACAGGTCAACCCATGGCATCTTTCACGCTCCACGGCATCCCGGTTTCCCGCGGCATCGCCATCGGCCGCGCGCATCTGCTGGCGCCGGCCGCCCTTGACGTCAAACATTACCTGGTCGCCCAGGAACAGATCGAAGCCGAAGTCCAGCGCCTGCAAAGCGCCATCGCCACCGTCCACAAGGAACTGCAGACCCTGTGGAACGAGCTGCCCAAGGATGCGCCCACGGAGCTGGGCGCCTTCATCGACGTGCATGCGCTGATCCTGTCGGACCCGATGATTTCCGAAGCGCCGCTCGACATCATCCGCAAGCGCCATTACAACGCCGAATGGGCGCTGCTGACGCAGATCGATGAATTGTCGGCGCAGTTCGATGAAATCGAAGACCCGTACCTGCGCGAGCGCAAGGCCGACATCCAGCAGGTGGCCGAGCGCGTATTGAAAGTCTTGCTGGGCACGGAGCAGCTGCTGCCCAAGGCCGCGGCCGAAGACGAATTGATGGCGCAGATGATCGTCGTCGCGCACGACATTTCTCCGGCCGACATGCTGCAGTTCCGCGACCGCTCCTTCATCGGTTTCATCACCGACGTGGGCGGGCAGAACTCGCACACGGCCATCGTCGCGCGCAGCCTCGATATTCCCGCCGCCGTCGGCATGTCGCAGGCGTCGATGCTGATCGAGCAGGATGACTGGCTGATCATCGACGGCGACGCGGGCGTCGTCATCGCCAACCCCAGCGCGCTGGTGCTGGAACAGTACCGCGAGCGCCAGACGGCCATGCAGCGCGCGCGCAAGAAGCTGGGCAAGCTGAAAAAGACGCCGGCCGTGACCAAGTGCGGCACGCCCGTCACCCTGTTGGCGAATATCGAATTGCCCGAGGATTGCGCGTTTGCGCTGGAGTCGGGCGCCAGCGGCGTGGGCCTGTTCCGCTCCGAATTCCTGTTCATGGGCCGCGCCCACAAGACTCCCACCGAGGACGAGCAGTTCGAGGCTTACCGCAACACGGTGCAGTCGATGAAGGGAAAAGTCGTCACCATCCGCACGCTCGACATCGGCGCCGATAAGCCGCTCGACCAGTCCGACCATACGGCCTTGAATCCCGCCCTGGGCTTGCGCGCCATCCGTTACTGCCTGGCCGAGCCGCAGCTGTTCCTGACGCAGCTGCGCGCCATCCTGCGCGCCTCCGCCTTCGGCAAGGTGCGCATCCTGATCCCGATGCTGGCGCATGCGTTCGAGATCGACCAGTCGCTGGCCATGATCGCGCAGGCGAAGGCCAGCCTGCGCGAGGAGGGCGTCAAGTTCGACGACGAGGTCGAAGTGGGTGCCATGATCGAGATTCCGGCCGCCGCGCTGGCCCTGCCCATGTTCGTCAAACGCATGGATTTCCTGTCGATCGGCACGAACGATCTGATCCAGTACACCCTGGCTATCGACCGGGTCGACTACGAAGTGGCGCATTTGTACAATCCGCTGCATCCGGCCGTGCTGCAGCTGATCTCGATGACGATCGCGGCCGGTCACAAGGCGGGCATCGACGTGGCCGTGTGCGGCGAGATGGCGGGCGACGTGAAGCTCACGCGCTTGCTGCTGGGCATGGGCTTGCGCGAGTTTTCCATGCATCCGGCCCAGCTGTTGGCGGTCAAGCAAGAGATCCTCAACAGCGATCTGGGGCTGATTGCGCCACAAATGCGCAAAATTATGCGTTCCATGGAACCAAATGTGATCGCGGAAGCCGTCCATCAACTTCAGCTCATGTAAACTGTCACCTTAGGCATCAGGACACATCGCGCGCGGCAAGAGGTGTCCTGATGTTAAAGTTGCAGTACCTATCATCGCGGTGCTGCATCGACCATGGCCCGTGGGGCCGCCCCCCTTTTATAAACCGACACACATGTCATCCATTGGAATCGTTTCGCCGCAAACCATGTATTTTGCGCAACCCCTGCAGCTGCAAAGCGGCGCATCGCTGCGGGACTATATGTTGATGTATGAAACCTACGGCACCCTGAACGCCGACAAATCGAACGCGGTGCTGGTCTGCCATGCCCTGAACGCCTCGCACCACGTGGCCGGCGTCTACGCGGACGAACCGAAGAGCACGGGCTGGTGGGACAATATGGTCGGTCCCGGCAAGCCGCTCGACACGGACAAATTCTTCGTCATCGGCGTCAACAACCTCGGCTCCTGCTTCGGTTCGACGGGCCCCATGCACACCAATCCCGCCACCGGCAAGCCGTATGGCGCCAGCTTCCCCGTCGTCACGGTGGAAGACTGGGTCAGCGCCCAGGCGCGCCTGGCCGATGAACTGGGCGTCAAGCAGTTCGCCGCCGTGATGGGCGGTTCGCTGGGCGGCATGCAGGCGCTGGCGTGGAGCATCATGTTTCCCGAACGGCTGCGTCACTGCGTGGTGATCGCCTCGACGGCCAAGCTGTCGGCGCAGAACATCGCCTTCAATGACGTGGCGCGCCAGGCCATCCTGTCCGACCCCGATTACCGGGGCGGCGACTTCTATGCGCACGGCGTGGTGCCGAAGAACGGCTTGCGCGTGGCGCGCATGGTGGGCCACATCACGTATCTGTCGAATGACGACATGGCCGAAAAATTCGGCCGCAAGCTGCGCGACGCGGCGCAGACGGGCGATTACAAATTCGGCTTCGGCATCGATTTCGAGATCGAATCGTACCTGCGCTACCAGGGCGACAAGTTCTCCGAGTACTTCGACGCGAACACCTATCTGCTGATCACCAAGGCGCTCGACTATTTCGACCCGGCGCGCGCGCATGGCGGCGACCTGGCCAAGGCCCTGTCGGGCACGAAGGCCAAGTTCTTCCTCGCCTCGTTTTCCACCGACTGGCGCTTCTCGCCCGAGCGCAGCCGCGAAATCGTCGAGGCGCTCGTCTGCAACCGCCGCCAGGTCACGTATGCCGAAATCGACGCGCCGCACGGCCACGACGCCTTCCTGCTGGAAGATCCGCGCTACATGAACATGGTGCGCGCCTATTATGGCCAGGTCTGGAACGACATCGGCGCGGGCGCGTCCGCCGCAGTACAGAACACCGCCGTCCGCCAGGGCGCGAAGGAGACAGCATGACTTTTGACGAATTGAGCGCGCTGCGCCCCGACCTGGCCTTCATCGCCCACTGGGTGCCGGACAACGCGCACGTGCTGGACGTGGGTTGCGGTGAAGGCGTGATGCTGCAGTATCTGCAAAGCGACAAGGAGTGCAGCGGTTACGGCATCGAGATCGCCGACGACAAGGTGCTGGCCAGCACCCTGCGCGGCGTGAACGTGATCCAGCAGGACATGGAAAAGGGCCTGGCCATCTTCGGCGACAACAGCTTCGATACGGTGCTGTGCCTGTCGTCGCTGCAGATGATGAAGCAGGTCGAGCCGCTGCTGCGCGACATCGTGCGCGTGGGCGCCGAGGCCATCGTCTCGTTTCCCAACTTTGCCTACTGGCCGCACCGCGTGGCACTGCTGAAAGGCCGCATGCCCGTGTCGAAGTCGCTGCCTTACCAATGGTACGACACGCCCAACGTGCGCTGCGCCACCATCAACGACTTCCGCGAGCTGGCAGAGGAATGCGGCCTGGAAGTGATCGACTGCGTGGCCCTGGCCGAAGGCAAGATGGTTTCCGTGCTGCCCAACCTGCGCGGCGATCTGGCCGTCTTCCGCCTGCGTAAAAAAGCGGTGCATTGATGAATGTCAGCCCGGCGCCAGGATGGCGTTCCTATGCCAATGGCCGCATGCTGGCCGTGCTGGTGCTGGGCTTCAGTTCCGGCCTGCCCCTGTTCATCCTGCTGTACCTGCTGCAGGCATGGCTGGCCAAGTCGGGCTTGAACGTCAAGGCGCTGGGGCTGTTCGCCCTGGTGCAGTTCCCGTACATCTGGAAATTCCTGTGGGCGCCCCTGATGGACCGCTACCGCATCCTGGGACTGGGACGCCGGCGCGGCTGGATGGCGCTCACGCAAGTGGCGCTGTTCTTTTCCATCGGCGGCATGGGCATGCTGGACCCGCTCACGCAGATCGGCCTGATCGCGGCCGCCGCCGGCGGCGTGGCCTTTCTGTCGGCCAGCCAGGACATCGTCATCGACGCCTACCGGCGCGAAATCCTGTCCGATAACGAGCAGGGCCTGGGCGCGGCCGTCATCGTCAACGCGTATAAAGTGGCGGGCATGGTGCCGGGCGCGCTGTCGCTGATCCTGGCCGACCGCATGCCGTGGCAGCCCGTCTTCTGGATCACGGCCGCCTTCATGCTGCCGGGTCTCGTGTGCACTTTGCTGATCAGGGAGCCGACCGTGTACGGCTCGCCGCCGAAGACCATGCGCGAAGCGATCATCCTGCCGTTCCAGGAATTCATCGCGCGCGATGGTTGGCGTAACGCAATGTGGATCCTCGCCTTCGTATTACTCTACAAGATCGGCGACAGCATGGCGACGGCGCTGGCGACGAAGTTTTATCTGGACCTGGGTTTTAGCATGACGCAGATCGGCTTGGCCGCCAATACCACGGGTTTCTGGGCCAGCCTGGCCGGCGGCGTGGTGGGTGGCGTGTGGATGCTCAAGCTGGGCATCAACCGGGGCCTGTGGGTATTCGGCGCGCTGCAGGCGATCGCCATTCTCGGTTTCGCCTGGCTGGCGCAGGTGGGGCCGAACACCATGCTCCTCAGCGCCGTGATCGGTTTTGAAGCGTTCGCCAGCCTGGGCCTGGGCGCGGCCGCCTTTGTCGCGTTCCTGTCGCGCAGCACGGACCCGCGCTACACGGCCACGCAATATGCCCTGTTTTCCAGCCTGAGCGCCGTGCCGCGCACCCTGATCAATGCCTCGGTGGGCTTTCTGGTCGCGGAATTGGGCTGGTTCTCGTTTTTCATCGTGTGCTTCTTCCTGGCCTTCCCGGCCATGATGATGCTGCCTAAAATCGCTCCATGGAGGTCTGCCAATGGCACCAATATCCCTTAAACGTTACACCATCCTAGCCAGCCTGTGCACGGCCACCGCGCTGGCGCCCCTGTCCGTCCAAGCCCAGCAGGCGACGGTACAGGATGGCATCGAGGTGCGTCCCTTGTCGACTTCGCGCATCTTTGCCGGCGGCGCCGATTTCAATGCACAGTCGAAGCAGCAATATACGCAGCTGGTCAACGAGGCGAAGGAAAAAAATGCGCTGGTGCCCGACAGTGACCCGCAGGTCAAACGCCTGCGCGCCATCGCCCAGCGCATCATCCCGTTCGCCACGCGCTGGAACGAGGCGGCGGCCAGCTGGAACTGGCAGGTCAACCTGCTCAACTCGGATGAGGTCAACGCCTTTTGCATGCCGGGCGGGCAGATCGCTTTTTACAGCGGCATCATCAGCAAGCTGAATCTGACCGACGACGAAGTGGCCATCGTCATGGGCCATGAGATTTCCCACGCCTTGCGCGAACACTCGCAGGCGCAGGCGGGCAAGGGCAACCTGGCCGCCGTGGGCGCCAAGCTGGCCGGCGCGGGCCTGTCGGCCTGGCTCGGCGTTGACCCGAATCTGACCAGTACCGCCACGAATATGGCGGCGAAGGGCGTGATGCTGAAGTTTTCGCGCGATGATGAACGCGAGGCGGACCTGATCGGCATGGATCTGGCCGCGCGCGCCGGTTTCGACCCGCGCGCCGGCGTCATCCTGTGGCAGAAAATGGCGGCAGTGAGCAAGGGCGCGCCGCCGGAATTCCTCTCGACGCACCCGTCGGGCAAGGACCGCATCTCGCAGATGAACAGCCACATGGCGCAAGTGCTGCCCCTGTATGCGCGCAGCAAGGGCGTCAGCGTGGACGCCTTGCCGCCGTACCGCAGCAACGCCATCGCGCAGCGCTAGGATGGCCAAGCGTCACGCGGCCGCACCGTTGCCCATGCGCGACGGCGTGGCAGCCAGCTACCTGTGGCTGCCGGAGGGGCAGTGGCCGGACATGCTCGCCTTCCTGGTCGAGCGCTACCCGCACATCAGCGCCGCGCAATGGCGGGACCGCATGGCGCGCGGCGAAGTGGTCGATGGCGACGGCGCCGTGCTGACGCCTGACAGCGCGTACAAGCGCGGCATGCGCATTTTTTACTACCGCGAGCTGGAACGGGAAACGCCGATCCCTTTTCACGAGGAGATCCTGTTCCAGGATGAGCATCTGATCGTCGTCGACAAGCCGCATTTCCTGCCCATGACGCCAGGCGGGCGCTTCGTGCAGGAGACCTTGCTGACGCGCCTGAAGAAAAACCTGGACTGCGCCGAGCTGACGCCGATCCACCGCCTCGACCGCGAGACGGCCGGCGTGGTGATTTTTTCGTGCCAGATCGCCAGCCGTGGGGCTTATCAGTCGCTGTTCCAGCGCCGCGAAGTGCGCAAGACGTACGAGGCGCTGGCGCCCGTGCTGGCGGGACGCGATTTTCCATTCACGTACCGCAGCCGCATGGTCGAGGGTGAGCAGTTTTTCCTCATGCGCGAGGAAGCAGGCGAGCCGAATTCGGAAACCGTCATCGACGTGATCGAAGAGCGTGGCGGCGTGAATCTGTACCGCCTGCAGCCGCACACGGGGCGCAAGCACCAGCTGCGCGTGCACCTGGCCTCGCTGGGCATCCCCATCGTCAACGATGCGTTTTACCCGGTGGCGCTGCCGTGCAAGGAAGACGACATGTCGCAGCCCTTGCAGCTGCTGGCGCGCGCGATCGAGTTCACCGACCCCTTGAGCGGCGAGGCGCGCCATTTCGAAAGCCGGCGCATGCTGGCATAACCAGACACCCCCATTGATTGGCGCGTCAACCATGTTGTCGGATTACGGCCCTGCGGCCCTGATCCGACCTACGGCAGATCCGACAAATTTGAAAGCCGGCGCGTGCTGGCGTAGGTCGGCTTAGCGCCAAGCGTGTAAGCCGACAACACCCGCGATGTGTCAAAGATCAGCCCTTGAGCGTGTAGTCGATGATCAGCGGCGCGTGATCGGAAAACCGCTCGTCCTTGTAGACGCTGACCGTATGCGCCTGGGCCGCGATGCCTGGCGTGGCGACGTGGTAATCGATGCGCCAGCCCACGTTCTTCGCGTAGGCTTGTCCGCGGTTGCTCCACCACGTGTACTGGTCTTCGCGCTTGTCCAGGCCGCGGTGCACGTCGACGAAGCCCACTTCGTCGAAGACGCGCGTCAGCCATGCGCGCTCTTCCGGCAGGAAGCCGGAATTCTTCTTGTTGCCCTTCCAGTTTTTCAGGTCGATTTCATGGTGGGCGATGTTCCAGTCGCCGCAGATGACCACTTCGCGGCCCAGCGCCTTCAATTCCAGCAGGTGCGGCAGGAACAGTTCCATGAAGCGGAACTTGGCTTCCTGGCGCTCCGGGCCGGACGAGCCGGAGGGGCAGTACACGGAAATGACGGACAGGTTGCCAAAATCACAGCGCACGTAGCGGCCTTCGGCGTCGAATTCGGGGCTGCCGAAGCCGATATGCACGGCGTCCGGTTCCACCTTGCTGTACACGCCCGTGCCGGAGTAACCCTTTTTCTCGGCATAGTGGAAATGGCCATGGTAGCCGTGCGGGTTGAGGAATTCAGGCGTCATGTCGGGCAGCTGCGCCTTCAATTCCTGCACGCAGATGAAATCGGCCGTCTGCGTGCCCATCCAGTTGAAAAAGCCTTTTTTGGCGGCGGAACGGATGCCGTTCAGGTTGGCGGAGATAATTTTTGGCATAGGTCGAAAGTGAAAAGGGCGCTGGACGGGGCCGGCGGGCGCGGCATGGCGATTGTCTCGCCGCTGCGCGCGGATTAAAATACAGGGACTTTTAAAAAATGAGGCTAATGTGAATAATTTACGCCAGCAGTTTATCGCGTTTTCAGTATCCAAGGGAGTCTTGCGGTTCGGCGAGTTCACCACCAAGGCCGGGCGATCATCGCCGTACTTCTTCAATGCGGGCCTGTTCCATGACGGCGCCACCCTGGCCGAGCTGGCGCAGTTCTACGCGCAGACCCTGCTCGACTCGGGCGTGGAGTTCGACATGCTGTTCGGCCCCGCCTACAAGGGCATCACCCTGGCGTCGGCCACCGCCGTGGCGCTGGCCGGCAAGGGCCGTAACACCTCGTTCGCCTTCAACCGCAAGGAAGCCAAGGATCACGGCGAAGGCGGCACCATCGTCGGCGCCAAGCTGCATGGCAAAGTTGTCATCATTGACGATGTGATCTCGGCCGGCACCTCGGTGCGCGAATCGGTGGACATGATCCGCGCCGCCGGCGCCGAGCCATGCGCCGTGCTGATCGCCCTGGACCGCATGGAGCGCTCGGGCCCGGACGGCCAGCTGTCGCCAAGTTCGGCGGTGCAGGAAGTGTCGAAACAGTACGGCATTCCCGTCATCTCGATCGGCAACCTGGACGACTTGTTCGGCTACTTGAACGGCGCGGGCGCCGATCCGGAACTGCTGAAACATAAAGAAGCTGTCTCCGCCTACCGCGCGCGCTACGGTATCTAAGGCTCAGGCGCGCTTGAACGTCCTGTTCGTTTGCAGCCGCAACCAGTGGCGCAGTCCCACGGCGGAGCGGGTATGGCGCAGCCATCCCGCCCTGTCCGTGCGTTCGGGCGGCACCAGCACGAACGCGCGCCATCCCGTCAATGCGAATGACCTGGCCTGGTGCGAGGTGATTTTCGTGATGGAAGAGAAGCACAAGTCGCGCCTGCGCGCGCAGTTTGGCCGTCTGCTCGAGCACAAGACCATCCACGTGCTCGATATCCCCGACGAGTATCAATTCATGCAGCCGGAACTGGTCGAGCAGCTCGAACTGTCGGTCGCGTCCATTCTCGGCCTCGATTGACCCAGCGCACCTGCGCATAGCGCCGCTGGATTTCGCGCATCAATGCCCTGGCCACGCCGCGATGGCGAAACGGCGGTTTCACGAACAGCATATTGAGCGTGGCTTGCGCCCCGCAGGGACTGAAATCGAGCATGGCCACCTGCTGCCCGTCGATGCAGGCCGACAGCGCATGCTCTCCCAAAGCCGTTACTTGGATCACGCCAGCCATGGTTTGACCACCGCATGCAGGCCCAGGGCGAACAGGCCGATAAAAAAGCAGCGCTTGAATACCAGCTGCGCGATGCGTCCGCGCAGCCATTGACCGGCCAGCATGCCGGCCAGCGCCGGCAGCAGCGCATACGCGGAAGCGCCGGCTGCGCCCAGGCTGAAGTCGCCGTGCAGGGCCAGGCTGGCCGCCAGCGCCACGGTCGATGCCGTAAAGGCCAGGCCCAGCGCCTGCACCAGCGCATCGCGCGCCAGGCCCAGTCCCTGCAGATACGGCACGGCGGGGATCACGAACACGCCCGTGGCGGCCGTCACCAGTCCCGTCGCCGCGCCCGCCAATGGCCCCAGCCACGCTTCGTGCCGCGCCGGTACGCGCAGCTGCAGCGAAAACAGGCCGGCCAGCGCGTACAGCATCAGCACCACGCCCAGCGCGACGCCGGCCCAGGCACCGCTGTCGGCCGGCAGCAGGGCGCCGCCCGCCACGGTAGCGGCCATGACGCCCGCCAGCATGGGCCACAGGCGCCGCAGCAGGGCGCGCAGGCCGGGGCCGGCCGCCAGCTGCCAGACATTCGTCACCATCGACGGCACGATCAGCAGGGCCGCCGCCTGCACGGGCGGCATGACGAGGCTGAGCGTGCCCATGGCCACCGTCGGCAAGCCCAATCCGACTACGCCCTTGACGAAGCCAGCGACGAGGAAGCTGGCGCCGACGGCCAGCAGGAATGACGTCTCCATTTTTTCTATTCCACAGTGAATTGCGTGGATTCTGCGCGCGCTGGGCGGTTTCGCCAAGGTGGATTATTTTGAGTCAGCCTCAGTAAAATACGAAGGCTGGTAAGATGCTGAAAAGGGGAGCCGCCATGCGCTTTGATCTGGTCGATTTGCAGTTGTTCGTCAACGTGGTGGAAGCGGGCAGCCTGACGGCGGGCGCCGCGCGCAGCCATCTCGCATTGGCCTCCAGCAGTGCGCGCGTGCGCGGCATGGAAGAGATGCTGGGCATGCCCTTGCTGCTGCGCGGGCGGCGCGGCGTGGAGCCGACGCCCGTGGGCCAGACCTTGCTGCATCACGCGCGCCTCGTATTGCTGCAAATGGAGAAAATGCGTGGCGAACTCGGCGAATTTGCACGCGGCTTGAAAGGGCAGTTGCGCCTGCTGTGCAATACGGCCGCGCTCAGCGAATTTTTGCCCGAGGCGCTAGGCGCTTTTCTCGACCGTCATCCGAACCTGACCATCGACCTGGAAGAGCGCCTCAGTTACGATATCGTCAAGGCCGTCTCGGAAGGGCTGGCCGACATGGGCATCGTGTCCGACTCGGTCGACATGCGCGGCTTGCAGACGTTTCTGTTCCGCCCCGACCGGCTGGTGGTGATCGCCGCGGCCGACGGCGTGCATCACCGCGCCCTGGGCCAGGATGGCGTCGTCGCGTTCTCCACGCTGCTGGATCACGATTTCATCGGCCTGGCCGACGACAGCGCGATGCAGCAGTACCTGGGCATGCATGCGGCGCGCCTGGGACGCCCCTTGAAGGTGCGCGTGCGCCTGCGCAGCTTCGATGCCGTGTGCCGCATGGTGGCCAGCGGCGTGGGCATCAGCGTGGTGCCGCTGGCGGCGGCCAGCCGCTGCCAGCAGACGATGGCGCTGCGCTGCCTGGAATTATCCGATCCCTGGTCGGTACGCAATCTGACGATCTGCGTGCGCCAGTTCAGTGAATTACCCCTGTATGCGCGCCAGTTGATCGATCATCTGAAGGCGTGACAGGGCATGACAGGAGCAGCGATGCGTTTTTCAGAAGACAAGATGGCCAGCCTGCTGTGCAGCGACCGGGTCGAGCGGCCCATCCACATCTGGCAGCCGCCACAGCCCCCGCGCGCCGTGATCCTGGCGATCCACGGCGGCATGGCGCATGCGGGCGACTACGTCACGCCGGCGCTATACTTCCGCCAGCACGGCATCGCCACCGTCAGCTTCGACATGGTGGGCCACGACGGCAAGCGCAAGGTCGACATCCCCTCGTTCGACGCCTTCCTCGACGACGAGGAGCTGTTCCTCGCCTGGGTCAAGCAGACGTATCCGGGCGTGCCCGTATTCGTCATGGGCCACTCCATGGGCGGCCTGATCGCCACGCACCTGGGGCTGTGGCGCTTTGCGGGCGACCTGGCCATCAAGGGATTTGTGATTTCATCGCCGTATTACGTGAATGCGATACCCGTGCCGAAGGTGTTGCAGATGCTGTCCGGCTGGCTGGCGCAGCGCTTCCCGACGATGAAAGTGCCGCTGGGTAACCTGACCATGCTGCTCACGCATGACCAGACCATCACCGCGCGCCATTTTCAGGACGAGCGCGATGGCATCCGCGCCAGTGCCGCGTCGGTACGTTTCGCCCATGCGCTGACGTCGGCGCAAAAGGCGCTGGCGGGCGGCTTGTCAGACTGGCGTTTCCCCCTGTTCGCCGCGGTGGCGGGCGACGACAAGCTGGCCGACAGCCGCGCCACGGAAAGCCTGCTGCGCAGCGTGCCCGATGGCCTGCTCGACTATCATTTTTATCCGGCCAACTATCACGAGAATTTCAATGAAGTGAACCGCGAGGCGATCTTTGCCGCCATCCTGGACTGGATGGAAAAACTGCTGGCACCCGTGCAGGCGTGAGGGCCGGGTATCGTTATAATCGGATTAACTGAATTTACCGCCGGCGCATGCCGGCCCGGTCCCCGCGGCACAGGGGAATACTCAAGGAACGAACGATGCGCTTGCTGATTGCCCTGTTACTCCCATGGCTGACCTTTTTCACGATCGGCCGCCCGATCGCCGGCATCATTTGCCTGATCCTGCAAATCACCGTGATAGGCTGGCTGCCGGCCACGATCTGGGCTGTGTATGCGCTGAGCCAGTACAAGACGGACCAGAAGATCGCCGACGCCATGCGCCGGCGTTGATGTGGGGCTAAGTCCTGTTTAAGCTGCGCTTCCTATCTTGATTCAACCGACATGAGGAGAGTGAGATGGCATTGAACAGATGCGGTACCCTGGGCCTGGCGGCGGCGATGCTGGCCGCCGGGCTGTTGCTGGGAAGTGCGGCGCAGGCCCAAACCGACGGCGCACTGCCGCCCGTGCAGAAGAGCGGGGCGGTGGAGTACCTGAGCGGCGGCATCGGCCTCGATGAGTCGACGGCCATCAAGAGCGCCAGCCGGCATTGGCCTTTGAGTCTCGTGTTTTCCGTGCAGGCGGCGGGCAAGGCGGAATTTGCCTCCGACGTGAAGCTGGAAATACGCGATGCCAAGGGTAATCCGGTGCTGGACACGACGGCCAGCGGCCCCTTCCTGCTGGCAAAACTGGCGCCCGGCAGCTACAGCCTGCGCGCCACCCTGGCTGGCAAGACGCTGGAGCGCAAGGTACAGATCAAGGCGGGCAGTTCCGCGCGCGTGGAGCTGGTCTGGCCGGCGGGAACGAACCAGGGCCGGCCTTGATGCGGCGACGGCAGCCCGATCAGCTGACCGCCAGCACGCGCCCTTCGGCGGCGCTTTGCAGCGCCAGTTCGATCAGGCGTATCGTCGCTGCCGCATCCTCGGCCGCCACGGGCGCCGGTGCGCCGTGGCGGATGGCGTCGGCCATGCCCTGGTAAAAGTCCTGGTAGCGGCCCGCCTGCATTTCGAGGTGTTCGCAATGGCCGTCCGGCTGCGTGCCCAGGTGCAGCGCGCCGCGCACGGGATCGACGCCCCAGCCGGGCTGGCCCGGCCTGCCGCCCGCCTTCAGGGCATCTTCCTGCGGATCGAGGCCGAATTTCACGAAACTGCCCTTGTCGCCATGCACGGCGAAGCGCGCCGTCGGCGCCTTCACCAGACAGCCCGCTTGCAGCACCACGCGCAGCCGCTCGTAATACAAAACGATGTGCATGTAGTCGACGGCTTGCGCGCCATCGCGCTGCAGGACGATATCGGCATACAGCTTTTCCGGCTGGCCGAACAGCTGCATGGCCTGGTCCAGCATGTGCGGACCCAGGTCGTACAGCAAGCCGCCGCCCGGCGCGCCGGATTCGCGCCAGCGCTGGCGGATCTCGGGGCGGAAACGGTCGAAGTGCGATTCGACGCTGGCGATGCGCCCCAGGGTGCCTTGCGCCAGCAGTGCTTTCAGGGTCAGGAAGTCGCCATCCCAGCGCCGGTTGTGATACACGCTGAGCACCAGCTTGCGCTCTTTCGCCAGCGCGATCAGGCTCTGTGCTTCGGCGCTGGAAATGGTGAAGGGCTTGTCGACCACCACGTGTTTGCCCGCCTGCAGGGCCGCCTGCGCCAGGCTGAAGTGCGCCTCGTTGGGTGCGGCGATGACGACCAGTTCGATCGAGGCATCGGCAAACAGCTGCGCCGCTTCCGCATACACGGTGGCGTGCGGCCAATCCTTGTGCACGAGCTCGGGCTTGCTGGAGGCGACGGCCGCCAGTTCCAGGGCATCGATGGCGGACAGGACGGGAGCGTGGAAGGTGGAGCCGGCAAAGCCGTAGCCGACCAGGCCGGTTTTGATCTTGTTCATGGCGTGTTCACAGGTGCGTGGAAGAATCCATGATCATACCCGCAAGCGGGCGGCGGTAGCGCTGCTGCCTGCCGCCGCGCAGACATTAGTTCAGGCGCCAGACGTATTGCACCTTGACGCTGGCGCTGACCGGCTTGTCGCCAGCGAGGGCCGGCTTGAACGTGCACTTGGCGATGCCGCTGCGCGCCGCTTCGTCGAGGGCCGGATGGCCGCTGCTCTTGACCACGCTTGAACCCGTTACCTTGCCGGCGGCACTCACGTCAAAGGACAGGTTGACCGTACCCTCTTCCTTCGCCTGCAGCGATGCGGCCGGGTAGACCGGTTTGCCGCACACGCCAAAGTCGATGACGGGGCGGCGCTCCAGCACGGGTGCGCTGTCGGCGGCGACGGCCTGGCCGTAGATGCCGAGGCAGGCGCCGGCCAATGCCAGCAGCGGCACGGCCGCCTTCCAGTTCAGGGCTTGTGGTGCGGGGCGCAGCAATCGTTTGATACGTGACATAAGATCTCCTCCGTTGGCCGCCTGGGCCAGGTGGTGGGTTGAGAACTGGAGACGTTCCAGTTCCGAGAGTGCAAGAGCCAGACGCCGCGGTTCGCCCAGTTGTCTTGCTGCGAAATCATCTGCAATATGTTCGCGTTCGAGGCGCACGCCGCGTGAAATCCACCAGACAGCAGGGTGGAAGAACAGCAGCGCCTCGATGGCGTTTTGCAGCAGGTTGAGCAGATAATCGTGGCGCCGGATGTGCGCCAGTTCATGCGCCAGCAGCGCATCGAGCAGGTGCGGCGGCATGCCGGTGAGCAGCGCCGCGGGCACCAGCACCATGGGGCGCCAGATGCCGGCCGTGAGCGGACTGGCGATGTTGTCGAGCACGCGCAGCCGCACGGGCCGCGCCACGCCGGCATCGTGCGCCATGCGCGACAGCCTTGTCTGCAGTTTTGCATGCGCGGTGCCCGTGTTCCTGGCGCTGCGCTCTATCCACAGCATGCCCAGCGCCATGCGCACGGCCAGCACGGCGGCGCACAGGGCCCACACGCCGACGACGGCGCGCAGCAGCAGGTCCAGGTCGGGCAGGCTGTCGGGCGCCAGCAGGGCGGCGGGCAGCAAGGCGCTGGAGTACAGCGCGCCCGTGGCATCGGCCCCGGCCAGGCGCAGATACAAGCCCGCCGCCGGCCACGCCAGGCAGGCCAGCAGGGCGCCGCAACCGACGGCGTAGCGTGCCTCCGGACGCGCATTGCGCAGGGCCGCCCACGCCAGCGCCGTGGCGCAGCCGATCAGCAGCCCTTGCCACAGGAAGTGCAGCAGGGTCCAGCCCAGCGCCGGCACGAAGCCGCTCATGATGGATCGTCCTTGAGCATTTTTTCGATTTCCGCGCGTTCGGCGCGCGACACGCCCGTGCGCAGCGCCGCCAGCACCAGCGCCTTGGCCGAACCGGCGAAGGCTTTCTGCATCAATTCCTTGAGCAAATTCGTCTGCAGGCTGTCCTGGGCCTGCGCCGGCGCATACACGTGCGAGCGCTGGCTTTCGTCGCGGATCAGCAAGCCCTTGCCGTGCATGATCTGCATCAGGCGCAGCACGGTGCCATACGTGATGGCCGGCTTGGCCAGCGCCATCGCCTCGTGCACCTGCTTGGCTGTGGCCGCACCCAGCGGCCACAGCGCCTGCAGCAGATCGAGTTCGGCTGCCGTCGGTTTCGGGATGTCGTGCGTCTTGGTCATGCGGTTTTCCTCTTGCCTGAAATTCAATAGGGCTAGATTAAACCTTGTAGACAAAAATGTATACTTTAATTTTCAGTGGCGTATAAACGCCTGTCAGACGTGACATAAAACGTAGACAAGCTTGTTTATGAGGAGACCCGGCAGGCAAAAAAAAGACGCCGCAGCGTCTTTTTTTGGGGCGAGTGAAAATTATCCCGCCAGCTTGGCCTTCAGCAGTTCCGTCAGCTGGGCCGGGTTGGCCTTGCCCTTGGACGCCTTCATGGCCTGGCCGATCAGCGCATTGATGGCCGCTTCCTTGCCGGCGCGGTACTGCTCCACCGACTTGGCGTTGGCCGCCAGCACTTCATCGACGATGGCTTCCAGCGCGCCCGAGTCCGAGATCTGCTTCAAGCCCTTGGCGTCGATGATGGCGTCGACCAGGTGCTCGTCGTTTGACTTCGCTTCCCACATGCCGGCGAAGACTTCCTTTGCCGCCTTGTTCGAGATCGTGCCGTCGGCGATGCGCTTGAGCATGGCTGCCAGCTGGGCGGCGGAGACGGGGGAGTCGTCCAGGTCCACGCCTTCGCGGTTCAGGGTCGACGACACGTCGCCCATCAGCCAGTTGGCGGCGGCCTTGGCGTTTTCCTTGCCGGCCTTCTCGACCACGGCGACGAAATAGGTGGCCATGGCCTTCGACTGCGTCAGCACCAGCGCGTCGTAGTCCGGCAGCGCGTATTCGCTGATGAAGCGGGCGCGCATGGCGGCCGGCAGTTCCGGCATCGATGCCTTGACCGTGTTAATCCATTCTTGCGAGATGACCAGCGGCGGCAGGTCCGGGTCCGGGAAGTAGCGGTAGTCCTGGGCGTCTTCCTTGCTGCGCATTTCGCGCGTTTCCTTGCGGTCCGGATCGTACAGGCGCGTCGCCTGCACGACCTTGCCGCCGTCCTCGATCAGTTCGATCTGGCGGCGCACTTCCACGTGCACGGCTTCCTCGATGAAGCGGAAGGAGTTCAGGTTCTTGATCTCGCAGCGTGTGCCGAATTCCTTCTGGCCGACGGGGCGCACGGAGACGTTGACGTCGCAGCGGAATGAGCCTTCCTGCATGTTGCCGTCGCAGACGCCCAGCCACATGACCAGCGAGTGCAGGGCCTTGGCGTAGGCCACGGCTTCTGCGGCGCTACGGATTTCCGGCTCCGAGACGATTTCCAGCAGCGGCGTGCCGGCGCGGTTCAAGTCGATGCCGCTCATGCCGGCATAGTCTTCATGCAAGGACTTCCCGGCGTCTTCTTCCAGGTGGGCGCGCGTCAGGTTCACCGTCTTGGTGACGAATTCGCCATCCTTTTCGTAGCCGAAGGTCAGGGCGCCGCCGATGACGACGGGGTCTTCGAACTGGCTGATCTGGTAACCCTTGGGCGAATCGGGATAGAAATAGTTTTTACGGGCGAAGACCGAGTGCGGCGCGACGGTGGCGCCGACGGCCAGGCCGAAGCGGATCGCGCGGTCGACGGCTTGCTTGTTCATCACCGGCAGCACGCCCGGCAGGGCCAGGTCGACGGGGCTGGCCTGCGTGTTGGCTTCGGCGCCGTACTTGATCGGCGAACCGCTGAAAATTTTGGATTCGGTCGTGAGCTGCACGTGGTTCTCAAGACCGATGACGACTTCCCATTGCATAGTGTTCTCGCTTAGTTTGGTGGCGCCGCCTGGGCGGCGCGAATTTTTTTCTTAGATGCCGGCAGTTGCGTTGCCTGGAGCACGCGTATGCCAGTCCGTCACTTGCTGGAACTGGTGGGCCACGTTCAGCAGCTTCGCTTCGCCAAAATAATTGCCGATGATTTGCAGGCCGACGGGGCGCTTGCCGTTTTTCTCGCCTGCGCCGAAGCCGCACGGTATCGACATGCCGGGCAGGCCGGCCAGGCTGGTCGACAGGGTGTAGATGTCGGCCAGGTAGTTCGCCACCGGGTCGTCCGTCTTGTCGCCCAGGTCCCAGGCGACGGTCGGCGCGACGGGGCCCATGATGACGTCGCAGACGGCGTCCGGGCCATTCAGTACGGCGTCGAAATCCTGCGCGATCAGGCGGCGGATCTTTTGCGCCTTCAGGTAGTAGGCGTCGTAGTAGCCGTGGCACAGCACATAGGTACCGACCATGATGCGGCGCTGCACTTCCGGGCCGAAGCCCTGGGCGCGCGACTTCTTGTACATGTCCTGCAAGTCCTTGTACTCGGCGGCGCGGTGGCCGTAGCGCACGCCGTCGTAGCGCGACAGGTTCGACGACGCTTCGGCCGGCGCGATCATGTAATAGGCGGGAATCGACAGGGCCGTGTTGGGCAGCGAGATGTCGACCAGGGTGGCGCCCAGCTTTTCATACTGCGCCAGCGCGCCGCGCACGGCCGCTTCCACATCCTTGGCCAGGCCCTCGCCGAAGTACTCGCGCGGCACGCCGATGCGCAAGCCCGTCAGGGGTTGCTCCAGGTCGCGCGAAAAATCTTCCGCCACGCCGCCCTGTTCCGGCGACAGGCTGGTCGAGTCGCGTTCGTCGAAGCCGGCCATGGCGGTGAGCAGCAGGGCGCAGTCTTCGGCCGAGCGGGCCATCGGGCCGCCCTGGTCCAGCGACGAGGCAAAGGCGATCATGCCGAAGCGCGAGACGCGGCCATACGTCGGCTTGATGCCGGTGATGCCGCAGAAGGCGGCTGGCTGGCGGATCGAGCCGCCCGTATCGGTGCCGGTGGCCGCTGGCGCCAGGCCGGCCGCGACGGCGGCGGCTGAGCCGCCGGACGAGCCGCCCGGCACGGCCGTCTTGTCCCACGGGTTCTGCACGGCGCCGAAGGCCGAGTTCTCGTTGCCGGAACCCATGGCGAATTCATCACAGTTGACCTTGCCCAAGGTGACCATGCCGGCCGCCTGGAATTTTTCCACCACGGTGGCGTCAAACGGGCTGGCGTAGTTGGCCAGCATTTTCGAGCCGGCCGTCGTGCGCCAGCCTTTCGTGACGAACAAGTCCTTGTGCGCGATCGGCACGCCCGTCAACGGCGTGGCCGTGCCGGCGGCGATGCGCGCATCGGCGTCGGCAGCTTGCGCCAGGGTCAGGGCACGGTCGACGTGCAGGAAGGCGTTCGAGTTGTCCGCTTCGATGCGGTCGAGGAAATGCGTCGCCAGTGCAACGGCGGAAATTTCCTTGTTCTGCAAAAGCGTGGACAGCTGTTTGATGGATTTTGTATGCATGGCGTTTCTATTTTGATATTCGGCAAGAAGGCGGGAACGGCGCAACGGCGTGTTTATTCGATAACCTTGGGCACCAGGTACAGGCCATCCTGTACCTTCGGTGCCACGGCCTGGTAGGCGTCGCGGCGATTCGTTTCCGTGGCGACGTCCTCGCGCAGGCGCAGGGCGATATTGTCCATGTGGGCGGCCAGCGGGTGGCTCAGGGGCGCCACGCCATCGGTATTGACGGCTTGCATTTGTTCGGCCAGTGCGAAAATCTTGTTCAATTGGGCCAAAGACGTGACGGCCTGGTCGTCGGCCATTTCAAGTTGGGCCAGGTGGGCGATGCGTTTTACGTCGGAGAGTGTCAGGGACATGGCGAATGGCGCGGAGTGCCGCGCATTAGTATTAAGTTGGCGTTTTGATAAAACGCGGGTATTTACTGCTATTTTGCTCACAAAAATCGAGGAATGCCGCGTAACTCGCGGCTGCAAGAGTCGCACTTTTCCATGGTTTTTGAGCAAATCGCATTCAAATTATAAGGTAGAATGGCGGGTTAATGCGTTGCCGGCGCTGATGGACCGCTGCCGCAGCATAGAAAAGATTGCGCAAGCGCCAAGCGAAACCCGGAAAAATCGCCTCCACGGATTTTCAGGGTGCCTGAAAGCGCCCGCTTTGAAACTCCCCATAAACAGCTTTTGCGCAGCTCGATGCGCTACAGGACACTCATGTTTGGTTTTTTACGCAGGTATATCTCCACCGATCTGGCCATTGACTTGGGCACGGCCAACACCCTTATTTATGTACGCGGCCTCGGTATCGTCCTGGACGAGCCATCCGTCGTCGCCATCCGCCAGGAAGGCGGTCCGAATGGCAAGAAGACCATTCAGGCAGTCGGCAAGGAAGCCAAGCAGATGCTGGGCAAGGTGCCGGGCAATATCGAAGCGATTCGTCCGATGAAAGATGGCGTGATCGCCGACTTCACCGTGACCGAGCAGATGCTCAAGCAATTCATCCGCATGGTGCACGACTCGAAATTCTTCCGTCCATCGCCGCGCATCATCATTTGCGTGCCGTGCGGTTCGACCCAGGTCGAGCGCCGCGCGATCCGCGAATCGGCCCTGGGCGCCGGTGCCTCGCAGGTGTACCTGATCGAAGAACCGATGGCAGCGGCCATCGGCGCGGGCTTGCCCGTGTCGGAAGCGACCGGCTCGATGGTGGTCGACATCGGCGGCGGCACGACGGAAGTGGGCATCATCTCGCTGGGCGGCATGGTCTACAAGGGTTCCGTGCGCGTCGGCGGCGACAAGTTCGATGAAGCCATCGTCAACTACATCCGCCGCAACTACGGCATGCTGATCGGCGAACAGACGGCCGAAGCCATCAAGAAGGCCATCGGTTCGGCCTTCCCTGGCTCGGAAGTGAAGGAAATGGAAGTCAAGGGCCGCAACCTGTCCGAAGGCATCCCCCGTTCGTTCACCATTTCCAGCAACGAGATCCTCGAAGCGCTGACCGATCCGCTGAACAACATCGTCTCGGCCGTGAAAAACGCGCTGGAACAGACGCCGCCGGAACTGGGCGCCGACATCGCCGAAAAAGGCATGATGCTGACGGGCGGCGGCGCACTGCTGCGCGACCTGGACCGCCTGCTGATGGAGGAAACCGGCCTGCCGGTGCTGGTGGCCGAGGACCCGCTCACCTGCGTGGTGCGCGGTTCCGGGATGGCACTGGAACGTATGGACAAGCTCGGCTCGATCTTCTCCTACGAATAATCTGACAGAAGGGCCGGAACTTCAGTTTCCGGCCTTTTTTTGGTTTTGGCACCGGCGTTTGCCCGGGGCCCGCACGTTGGCGCACTGCGCCTGATTACTGGATGTCATGGAATACAGTCCTCCGCCACTTTTCAAACAAGGCGCCTCCGCCCGCGTCAAGATGATGGTGTTCGCCGGCATTTCTATCGCCCTGCTGCTGGTCGATTCGCGCATGCACGCGCTGACGGCCGTGCGCCAGGCCGTCGGCACCGTGCTGTATCCGGTGCAGATGGCGGCCCTGGTGCCGCGCGACGTGGCGCTGGGCGTCGGCAACTACTTTTCTTCGCTGTCCGCCCTGGAAAAACAGGTGCGCGACCTGAAGCACGAACAGATCGCCTCGGCGCAGATCCTGCAGCAGGCGCAACTCAACATCGTTGAAAACAACCACTTGCGCAAGCTGATGGAAGCGCGCGAGCGCGTGCCCGTCAAGACCATGATGGCCGAAGTGCTGTATGACACGCGCGACTCGGCCACGCGTAAGATCGTGCTGGACCGTGGCATCCAGCATGGCGTGGAACTGGGCCGCCCCGTGATCGATAATCTCGGCGTGGTGGGGCAGGTCACGCGCGTGTTCCCGTTCACCTCCGAAGTGACCTTGCTGACGGACGAAGAGCAGGCCATTCCCGTGCAGCTGCTGCGCAATGGCGTGCGCAGCGTGGCCATCGGGCGCGGCAAGTCCGGCACCATGGAACTGCGCTTCACGGCCCCCAGCGCCGACATCCAGATCGGCGACATCGTCATTACCTCGGGCCTCGACGGCCTGTACCCGGCCGGCCTGGCCGTGGCGCGCGTGACCCTGGTCGAGCGCAATGCGCATGGCCCGTTCGGCCGCGTGGTGTGCCAGCCGCTGGCCGGCATCGAACGCAACACCCAGCTGCTCATCCTGATGACGTCGCCCGAGATTCCGCCGCGCCCACCGACCGAGGAAGTCAAGACGGGCCGCAAGATCGCCGGCAAGATGGCGCCGATCAAGGACCCGGCCAAGGAGCCTGCCGCCGCCGCCGCGACAGCCCCCGCCGCGAAGCCGCCCGCCAGCGCCGCGCCGAAACCGGCGGCGCCGGCAGGACCTGCACCAACGCCCGTAACAACGCCAGCACCTGCCGCCGTGCCACCGAAGGAAGCGACACGATGAACCGCCCGCATTACATCCTGCTGCCGGTCAGCCCCCTGTTCATCGGTTTTTCCCTGCTGTGCGCTTTTCTGCTGAACCTGCTGCCATGGGGGCAGTTCGTCGGCGTGCCCGATTTCGTCGCCCTGGTGCTGGTCTTCTGGGGCATCCACCAGCCGCGCAAGGTCGGCATCGGCGTGGCGTTCTTCATGGGCCTGATGATGGACGTGCACGACTCGACCCTGCTGGGCGAGAATGCGCTGGCCTATACCTTGCTGTCGTATTTCGCCATCATGATGCACCGCCGCGTGCTGTGGTTCCCCATCCTGACGCAGGCGCTGCACGTGCTGCCGCTGCTGCTGCTGACGCAGGCGCTGCAATTGCTGACGCGGCTGATCGTCTCGGGCCGTTTCCCCGGCTGGCTCAATTTCATCGAGAGCTTCGTCGCCGTCGCCCTGTGGCCTTTAGTGACGTGGATCCTGCTGGCGCCGCAGCGCCGCGCCGTGGACCGCGACCATAACCGGCCGATCTGACGGGCGCCTGCCATGACCGAACTGAAAAATACCGAGCGCGAACTGCATTTTTTCCGCATGCGCCTGACCATCCTGGGCGCGCTCGTCTTCGTCTGCTTTTCGCTGCTGCTGGCGCGCTTCATCTGGCTGCAGGTGATCAAGCACGAGGACTACGCGACCAAGGCCGAGGACAACCGCATCGCCGTGGTGCCCATCGTGCCCACGCGCGGCCTGATCCTCGATCGCAACGGCGTGGTCTTGGCGCGCAATTACTCGGCCTACACGCTGGAAATCACGCCGTCGAAATTGAGCGCCAGCCTCGATTCGGTGATCGACGAGCTGTCGACCCTGGTGCAGATCGACGTCAAGGACCGCCGCCGCTTCAAGAAGCTGCTGGAAGAATCGAAGAACTTCGTCAGCGTGCCGCTGCGCACGCGCCTGACGGATGAGGAAGTGGCGCGCTTCACGGCGCAGCGTTTCCGCTTCCCCGGCGTGGAAGTGCAGGCGCGCCTGTTCCGCCAGTATCCGATGGGCGAAATCGCCTCGCATGTGGTGGGCTTCATCGGCCGCATCAACCGCAATGAGGCCAAGGCGCTGGAAGAGGGCGAGGACGCGGCCAACTACAACGGCACCGACCATATCGGCAAGGAGGGCCTGGAAAAAAGCTACGAGAAGCAGCTGCATGGCACCACCGGCTACGAAGAAGTGGAAGTGTCGGCCGGCGGGCGCGCCATGCGCACCCTGTCGCGCACGGCGGCCACCCCCGGCAACAACCTGATCCTGTCGATCGACATCGAACTGCAGAAGGTGGTCGAGGAAGCGTTCGGCGAATGGCGTGGCGCGGCCGTGGCGATCGATCCTGCCACGGGCGACATCCTCGCCTACGTCTCCAAGCCAGGCTACGACCCGAACCTGTTCGTCGACGGCATCGACCAGCAAAGCTGGAACGAACTCAATACCTCGCTGGACCGGCCGATGGTCAACCGTCCCCTGTCGGGCACCTACGCGCCCGGCTCGACCTTCAAACCCTTCATGGCGCTGGCCGCGCTGGAACTGGGCAAGCGCACGCCGAGCCAGTCGATTTCCGATCCCGGCTTCTTCATCCTCGGCGGCCACACCTTCCGCGACGACAAGGTGGGCGGCCATGGCACGGTGGACATGCACAAGTCCATCGTCGTCTCGTGCAACACCTATTACTACCAGCTGGGCCGCGACATGGGCATCGACGCCATCCACGACTTCATGAAGCCGTTCGGTTTCGGCCAGCTGACGGGCATCGACCTGAATAACGAAAAGACGGGCGTGCTGCCGTCGACGGAATGGAAGCGCAACCGCTTCAAGACGCCGCAGCAGAAAAAATGGGTGGGCGGCGACACGATTTCGGTGAGTAACGGCTCCGGCTACAATTCCTACACGCCGCTGCAGATCGCCCACGCGACGGCCAACCTGGCCAATAACGGCGTGGTGATGAAGCCGCATCTGGTGAAGATCATCGAAGACGCGGCCACGCGCGCGCGCACCCTGACGGTGCCCAAGGAAAGCTACCGCATCGCGCTCAAGCAGGAAAACATCGACATCATCAAGCGCGCCATGGTGGGCGTGACCAGCGAGCAGGGCGGCACGGCCGCGCGCATCTTCACCGGCGTGCAGTACACGGTGGGCGGCAAGACGGGTACGGCGCAGGTGGTGGGCATCAAGAAAAACGAGAAGTACAATGCCAAGCTGCTGGCCGAACGCCTGCGCGACAACGCCCTGTTTACGGCCTTCGCGCCGGCCGACAAGCCGCGCATCGCGATCGCCATCGTAGTGGAAAACGCGGGCTTCGGCGCCGGCGTGGCCGCGCCGATCGCGCGCAAGGCGCTCGACTACTACCTGCTGGGCAAGCGCCCGAGCGACAAGGAAAAGGACACCACCAAGGTGCCCAAGGAAGATGTCGACGAAGTGCGCACCCTGGAAGAAATCACCGACGAGCAGGCCGCCCCGGCGCCGCCTGCCAGGCAATAAGGAAGCACATGCCCATTAACGAGAGGCGCTCGCTGTGGCGGCGCGCCAAACCCTACCTGGCGGTGTTCGATCCGCCGCTGATGATCATCATCCTGATGCTGTTGTGCACCAGCCTGCTGACCCTGTATTCGGCCAGCATCGGCATCCCCGGCAAGATCGAGGACCATTTGCGCAATATCCTGCTGTGCTTTTTTGTCATGTGGGTGGCGGCCAACGTCACGCCGCAGATGATGATGCGCATCGCCGTGCCGGTGTACACGGTGTCGGTGATCTTGCTGGTGGCCGTGGCGCTGTTCGGCACCATCAAGCTCGGTGCGCGGCGCTGGCTGCATATCGGCGTGATCGACATCCAGCCTTCCGAATTCCTGAAGATCGCCACGCCGCTGATGCTGGCCTGGTTCTTCCAGCACAATGCGGGCGCCCTGCGCTGGAAATCGTTCCTGATGGCGGCCGTGCTGCTGCTGGTGCCCGTGTACCTGATCGCGCGCCAGCCCGACCTGGGCACGGCGCTGCTGGTGGTGGCGGCCGGCTTTACCGTCATCTTCCTGGCCGGCCTGTCGTGGAAGGTGCTGGCCGGCTTGCTGATCACCTTTGTTTCCTGCCTGCCGATCGCCTGGTCGCACCTGCATGATTACCAGCGCGACCGCGTGATGATGCTGATCGACCCGACCAAGGACCCGCTGGGCAAGGGCTTCCATATCATCCAGTCCATCATCGCCATCGGTTCCGGCGGCATGACGGGCAAGGGCTGGACGCACGGCACGCAGGCCCACCTGGAATTCGTTCCGGAGCGCACCACCGACTTCATCTTCGCCGTGTATTCGGAGGAGTTCGGCCTGGTGGGTAATCTGATTCTGATGCTGATGTATTTGCTGCTGGTGGGACGGGGGATGATGATCGCCGCCAACGCCCCCAGTTTTTTCACTCGCCTGCTGGCAGGAGCGATAACTATGATTTTCTTTACGTATGCGTTTGTCAACATGGGCATGGTCAGCGGCATCGTGCCGGTGGTCGGCGTCCCCCTGCCATTCCTCAGCTATGGCGGCACCGCGCTGCTGACCCTGGGCGTGGCCACCGGCATCCTGATGAGCATTCAGCGCCACCGCAAGCTGGTGCAGACCTGATGCGGGCGCCTTTCGATACCTTCGCCACGCGCGGGCTGAGCCTTGTCGTCCTGCTGACCCTGGCCGCCTGCGGCACCGCGCCGCACAAGCCCGCATCGAACAACGTGCCGCTGCCCTCCGGCGGCAAGGTCAAGGTGCCCGTGCGCCAGGATCCCACCTTGCCGGCATTGCCGGCGGCCGGCTCCGGGCGCGGCGGCTACTACAAGGACGATGGCCCGGGCGACAATCCGCCTGCCAACCTGCGTGACGTGCCCGACGCGGAAGTGCGCAACGAGCCGTATTCGACGCGCTCGAACCGTCCCTACGTCGTCTTCGGCAAGACGTACACGCCGATCACCGACAACGAACCGTTCACGCAGAAGGGCACGGGCACTTGGTATGGCAAGAAATTCCATGGCCAGCGCACCTCGTCGGGCGAAATCTACGATATGTACAAGATGACGGCGGCCCACCCGACCTTGCCGATTCCATCGTATGCGCGCGTGACGAGCATCGACAGCGGTGAGCAGGTGATCGTGCGCATCAACGACCGCGGTCCGTTCCACGCCACGCGCGTCATCGACGTATCCTACACGGCGGCGCTGAAACTGGGCTTCCTCGGCAAGGGCAGCCACCAGGTGGTCGTGGAACGCCTGCTGCCGGCCGATATCGACGCCATCCTGGCCGCCCGCGCGGCACCCAAGCCGGTGCCGTCGGTGGTGGCCATCTCCATCGACACGCCCGTGGAAACGGGCGCCGTGGTGCAGCCGGAAGTGTCGTCGCAGATGCTGCCCGTCGATGCGACGGTGGCCATGCCGGCACCGGCGGCGCTGGCCAGCGGTTTCTATCTGCAACTGGGCGCCTATTCGCGCGCCGACAATGCGGAATCGGGCCGTTCGCGCCTGGCGCCGTACGCGGCGGCGCTCGGTACCCTGGGCGTGGTGCAGGCCGGTAACCTGTTCCGCCTGTACGGCGGACCGTTTGCCAGCCGCGCCGAGGCGGCACGGGCGGCGGCGAATTTGCCGGAATCGACGGGCATCAAGCCCATCGTGATCCAAAGGTAGTTATTTACAAGTGCGCAGGTCTTGTTCCGGGAACTGCGCCTTGATCTTCTCGAGACGCGCGCGCGTGGCGGCGTCGAGGCCGCGGAACTGGTAGGCGAACTGCTTGCTGGCGCTGTAGCGCGGCGCGACGCGGGCGCTGTGCACGCCCTGTTTGTTGAGCGATGCCAGCTGGCTTTGCGCGCTCGTTTCCGACTTGAATACGCCCAATGAAATGCCCCAGCGCAGCGGGCTGCTTTCATTCATGATGAAGTAATTCGTCACGCCCAGCTGCTTCAATTCGCCGGCCTTGCGGTCGGCGCCTTCCTTGCTGCCTTGCGGCGGGATGTACACCATGTAGCTGGAAATGTCCTGGCCGGCCACGTTGCGGCGCGACTGGCGGTCGCCCAGGTCCAGCGCCGCCACTTGCGCTTCGAAGCGGCGCCCGTCGGCCAGCAGGAAATTGCCCACTTCCGTGCAGGCATACGTGGTCGGCGGCGTCGGCGTGGCCGCTGCCGGCTTCTCAGCTTCTTCGGCAGCCGGCGGCGCGGCGGGCGCCGTGGCCTGCTCCTGCGTCAGCAAGGTGAGCTTGCCCGCCTGCAGCTGGTTTTTCAGGCGCGCCGGTTCGCGCGTCTCGCTGCGAAAACTGCCCAGATAACCCTGGCCGATGGCCAGCACCAGCAGGTTGACGCCGGCCAGCAGCCAGAAGACGAATTTCAGCATACGTGGTTTCCTTGTGTTCCTGCAGCCCCGGCGCGCGCGGCCGCCTGCAGGCCGAGCATGACGATATTGTCCACCAGGTGCAGCGGCACCGCCAGCGCCAGGGCCGGTGCGATGCGCGCTGCGGCGCCGCCCGACAGCAGGCAGGCGCTGGCGCCGTGCATGCGCACGGCCCGTTCGATGGCGCCCGCCTGCGCCGCCAGGCAGCCGGAGAGGATGGCGTCGTCCGTATTGTCGGCAAAGCCGGCCGGCAGCATGGCGCCGCTGGCGATGTGCGGCAGCTGCGCCGTGTTGCGCGCCAGCGAACTGGCCATCAATCCCAGTCCCGGCAAGATCATCCCGCCGAGGAACACGCCATCGGCCGTGATGGCGTCGATGGTGGTGGCGGTACCGCAATTGGCGACGATGACGGCCTGCCCAGGCGCCAGCGCGTGCGCGCCGATGGCGGCGGCAAAGCGGTCGCAGCCCAGCTGCGACGGCGCGCGGTAGCCGTTCCTCAGTCCCGCCAGCTGCGGCAGCGAGACAAAGTCACGTGGCACGACCGGCAGCATGGCGCGCAGGCGCGCGCCGATGACGGCGCCCGCCACATTCGACAGCAGTGCCTCGCTGATGGCCAGTGGCGCCCACTGCGCGGCCAGGGTGTCGATCTGCGCATGCGCGACGGCGCCGCTGGCCAGCCAGCCGCCGGCGGCACTGTCGGCGGCGACGAGCGCCCATTTGATGCGCGTATTGCCGGCGTCGATCAGCAGCAGCATGCGCTTACTCCCCGGCCAGGCGCAAGGACACGTCGCCGGACATGACTTCCTGCAGGCCGCCATCGGTGCGCAGCAGCAGGCGGCCCAGGTGATCGACGCCGGCCGCCACGCCTTGCTGCAGCAGCTGGCCGTTGTCGAGGATTTTTACGTGCTGGCCCTGCCACGCATGCAGCAGGTTCCAGCGTTCCGCAAACGGCGCGAAGCCCGTGTCGTTGAATTCGGCCAGCACGCCTGCCAGGCGGCTCAATAGGGCCGCCACCAGGGTATTGCGCTCCATCTGCGCCAGCCAGGGCACGGCCGAGACGCTGCGCCCGATCTGCCGCTCCAGCGCATCGGGCATCAAGAGATTGATGCCGCAGCCGATCACGGCCCATACGCCGCCGCTATCGTCGCCCTGTGCCTGTTGCGTCTCGACGAGGATGCCGGCCAGCTTGTGGCCATCCTTGAGCAGGTCGTTCGGCCATTTCAGTTGCACCGGCACGCCCAGCGCCGTCATGCTTTCGGCCAGCGCCACGCCGACGGCCAGCGGCAGGCCGACCAGCTGGTGCAGCGGCCCCTTGAAGCGCCAGGCCAGCGAGAACATCAGGCTGGCGTCCGGTTGCGACACCCACGGCCGTCCGGCGCGCCCCCGTCCGGCCGTCTGCTGGCCGGCGATGCGCAGGGTGGGGCCGGCCAGGGTGGTGCAGCGCGCCAGCAGGTCGGCGTTGGTCGATCCCGTTTCATCGACCACTTCGATGGCAACGTGCGAGGCGCCCGTGGCGCAATGGGCGGCGATGGCCGCGCTGTTCAGGTCTGCGTGCTTCGTCATGTTGGTCTGTTCAGTTGCGCGCCTTGTGCGGCGCGTTGGCGAAGGCCCGGTCGTAGACGGCATTGGGCAATGCACGCAGCAGCTTGGCGACGACGCCCATCTGCCACGGGATCACGCGGTAGCTGTCGCCGTCGGCGATGGCGCGCGCGGCGCGCACGGCGAATTTTTCGGCCGGCATCAGGAAGGGCATGCGGTAGGCGTTATGGCGCGTCATCGGCGTGTCGATGTAGCCGGGCGTGATGGTGACGACCTTGATGCCCGCCGGTTTCAATTCCAGGCGCAGCGATTCGCAGTAGCTGATGACGGCCGCCTTCGAGGCGCTGTAGGCTTCGGCGCCGGGCAGGCCGCGGATGCCCGCCACGCTGCCGATGCCCACCAGGCGTCCGCCGCCCTGGCTTTTCATGGCGGCGATGAAGGGGGCGAAGGTGGCGACGGTGGCCGTGACGTTGATGGCGATGAGGCGCGCGAAGGCGTCGAGGTCTTCCGCGTGTTCGCTCAAGGTGCCGTACGATACGCCGGCGCTGGCGATGACGACGTCGATGCGGCCGGCATGGGTGATGAAGTCATCGGCCGCCTGTTTCAGCGCCGCGTGGTCGCACACGTCGACGGCGTAGGCGCGGTGGCGTTCAGGGTGGGGCAGGGAAGCGATCAGGTGCCGCAGCGCGTCGCCGCGGCGGGCCAGTAAGCCCAGCTGGGCGCCCTGGCGCGCGTACTGCAGCGCCAGGGCGGCGCCCAGTCCGCTCGACGCGCCCGTGATGAAAACGCTGTGCATCAGGCGATGCCCGGGCGCGCCAGGGAAGTGGTCATGCTTATTTCTTTTCCGCTTTGGCTTTCGCGACCAGCACGTCCATCACGCTGAGCGCCTGGGCGTTCAGCTGCTCTTCGTTCTTGGCCGACTTGCTGCCCTGGTCGGCCTGCGAAGGCGAGGTGATGTAGCGGCCGTCGATGGCGATCATGGGCCAGAACGTCACGTTATAGCCCTGCATCATGGCGTCCGCGCGGCGCACGCGGGCCGAGACGCCCATCGAACGGTAGGTATCGATGAATTTCTGGCGGTCCACGCCCTGCTTGGCGACGAAGTCGAAGACGGCGTCGTCGGTGTTCAGGCGGTTGCGCTCCACGTGCATGGCGTGGAAGACGCCGGTATGCAGCTTGTCGACCAGACCCATGGCTTGCAGGGTGAAGAACAGGCGCTGCTGCGGCGCCACGCTCTCGTCGCGGGACACGTGCACGCGCTTGAAGACGATGTTGTCGCCCTGCTTCTTGACCCAGGCCGCCAGCTGCGGCTCGAGCACGTTGCAGTGCGGGCAGTAATAGGCAAAGAATTCCGTCACTTCGATTTTCTTGCCCGATTCCGTCGCCTGCGGCGCTGGCAGGGTTTCGTATTCGACGCCGTTCTTCGGCTCGGCCGGCGAGGCGGACGCGCCCAGGGCGATGCTGCACAGGGCGGCGGCGAACAGGATTTTCTTCAGAAAACGCATGCTGGTTCCTTATTTTTGGTTGCGGACGACGGCGACATCGATGCCGTTTTCAGACAGTTTGGTGCGCGCGCGGTTCATCGCTTCGAGCTGGTTGAACGGCCCGATGCGTACGCGGTGCAGCACGCCGGCATCGGTGCTGCGGTCGCTGATGGCCGCTTCGAAGCCCAGCAGCGCCAGTTTGCCGCGCGTGCTTTCGGCATCCGACATGTCATGGAAGGCGCCGGCCTGCAGATAATAAATCCATTTGTCGCTGGCTGCATCGGCCTTGGCTTCGGCTTTTACGTCGGCCTTGGCTTGCGGCGCGGGTGCCGCCGCCGGCGTTTTCGGCGCCGGCTTGTCCTTCAAGGTACCGATCAATTCCTGCAGCGCGTCCGGCGGCGGCGCCTTCGGCTGCTGCGCGGGTGCTGGCGCCGGCGCCGGTGCGGCTGGCTGCGTCGGCGTGACGATCTCGCGCGGCTCCTTGGAGAAGTCGCGCGCCGCTTCCTTGGCCGCTTCCTTGTTGCCGTACATCGGCTTGTTCGGGTCGGCGATCTGGCCGGCCGTCGGTTCGGTCGATTTGCCGGCCTTGCCCGACTTGTCGGTGAAGGGCGAGGCGCCCTTGGTGATCACCAGGGCGACCACCACGGCGATGCCCAGGCCGATGACCAGGCCGATGATGATGCCGACCAGGGTATTGCCCTGCTGGCGCCGGGTCGAAGAGAAGCGGGAAGCATGATTCATTGACGATTAGACCTTCGCGATTACATTTTGTTTGGCGCGGACACGCCGATCAGTGCCAGGCCGTTGCGCAATACCTGGCGCGCGGCGACGACGAGGGCCAGGCGGGCCATCTTGACGGCTTCGTCCTCGACCAGCACTTTTTCGGCGAAGTAGAAGCTGTGCAGGTTGGCGGCCAGGTCGCGCAGGTAGAAGGCGACCTGGTGCGGTCCCAGTTCCGCTTGCGCGCGCGCCAGCATTTCCGGATAGGCGGCCAGGGTCGCCAGCAGGGTCGCTTCCGTCGGCGCCGTCAGCGGGGACAAGTCCACGCCGGCGACCGTGCTTTCATCGCCGCCCCAGTTTTCCAGGATGCGGCAGATGCGCGCATGCGCGTACTGCACGTAATAGACCGGGTTTTCATCGGTGGTTTTCAGCGCCACGTCGACGTCGAAGACGAATTCCGTGTCGGCCTTGCGCGAGATCAGGAAGAAGCGCACGGCGTCGCGGCCCTTGGCGATGTCGCCGCCGCCCGACCATTCGATCAGGTCGCGCACGGTCACGTAGGAGCCGGCGCGCTTGGAAATCTTGACTTCCTCGCCGTCCTTCATGACGGTGACCATCTTGTGCAGCACGTAGTCGGGGTAGCCTTGCGGGATGCCCATATCGACGGCCTGCAGGCCGGCGCGCACGCGCGCGATGGTGCCATGGTGGTCGCTGCCCTGGATATTGATGGCCTGCACGAAACCGCGCTGCCATTTCACCAGGTGATACGCGACGTCGGGTACGAAATACGTGTAGGTGCCGTCCGTCTTGCGCATGACGCGGTCCTTGTCGTCGCCGAAGTCGGTCGTGCGCAGCCACAGCGCGCCATCCTGCTCGTAGGTGTGGCCGGCCTTGATCAGGGTTTCGACGGCACTATTGACCTTGCCGTCCGCGTACAGCGACGATTCGAGGTAGTAATTGTCGAACTTCACGCCGAAGGCCTGCAAGTCGATGTCCTGCTCGTTGCGCAGGTAGGTGACGGCGAACGGGCGGATCGAATCGATGTCTTCCACGTCGCCGTTGGCCGTCGCCGGCAAGCCGTCGCTGGCCGACACGGTTTTGCCGGCCTTGAAGTCGTTGGCGATGTCGGCGATGTAGTCGCCGTTGTAGGCGGACTCGGGCCATTCGGCGTCGCCGGGCTTGAAGCCGCGCGCGCGCGCCTGCACGGAGTTGGCCAGGGTCTGGATCTGCACGCCCGCGTCGTTGTAATAGAACTCGCGTGTCACCTGGTAGCCTTGCGCGTCGAACAGCGAGGACAGGGCGTCACCCAGGGCCGCCTGGCGGCCGTGGCCCACGTGCAGCGGACCGGTCGGGTTGGCCGAGACGAATTCCAGGATGACCTGCTTGCCGGCGCCTGCCGTGCTGCGGCCATAGCTGCCGGCTTCGCTCAAGATGGTGTTTACGACGGCCTGCTTGGCGGCGGCGGAGACGCGCACGTTGATGAAGCCGGGACCGGCGATTTCCACTGCCTCGATCAATCCCTTGCCGGCCGGGTTGGCCAGCACGGCCGTCACGATGGTTTGCGCCAGTTCGCGCGGGTTCTGTTTCAGCTGCTTGGCCAGTTGCATGGCGATATTGCAGGCGACGTCGCCATGCGATGCATCGCGTGGTCGCTCGAGCACCACGGATGGCGTCAGCGAAGTGCCGGCCAGGACGGGAGCGAGGGCGGCCTGGAACAGGGCGATGATTTCTTGTTTCTGTTGGGCGAGCATGAGCGGGATGGCGGTGGAACCGCGTTAAGAATGAATAGAATGAATCAAAAAGCAAAACGGACGGCAAGTACCCAAGCCGCCCAGACTGCGTTAATTATACTGGTTTGCCGCCGGGAACAATACGCTTGCCGGCAAGCTTCCCGTGCCGGCGCATTTCACGATATTATCAGGACAGCATGCCCATGTTGGTGCGCGAAAACATCAGCGTGGTGCATTCTGCTTGTATATATGCGGTTTTTTGCCGCAATTTACAGGTATCGCTGCAATCGCTTGGGCCAGAGGGCGCCACAAACGCTACAATCGACCCTTTATTGATGACGCGCGGCCGCGACTTTGCCACCATGCAGCCCGCCGCGCGCAGCCACACCGGATAACTATGAACAAGCGCCCCACGCTGAAATTGAAAACCAAGCCGGCGCCAGGCCAGGCGCCTGCCGCACCGAAATTGCGTCCCAGCTACCATCCCGACCTGAAGCCCGTCTTGCAGCCAGGCTTCCAGCCCGATTTGCGCGCCGACTCGCTGGCGTTTTGCCTGCTGGGCGCCGCCAATGCCGTGGCGCAAGTGCGCACCGGCACGGCCCTGCCGCAGGCGCTGGCCAAGGTGTTTGCGCAATCGAACGCCAGCCCGCAGGCGCGCGGCGCCATCCAGGATATTTCCTACCGCACCATGCGCCAGCTGGGCCGCAGCGAAACCCTGGTCGGCCTGATGACGTCGAAGGCGCCGGAGCCGCCGATGCTTGCTGCCCTGCTGTGCTGCGCGCTGTCCTTGATGTCGGCCGAGCCGGGCGAGCAGCCGTACGAAGAATTCACCGTGGTCGACCAGGCTGTCACGGTGGCCACCTCGCATCCTGACCTGGCGCATGCCAAGGGCATGGTGAATGCCGTCTTGCGCCGATTCTTGCGCGAGCGCAAGTCCTTGCTGGAAGCGGCCCTGCAGCAACCTTTGGCGCAATGGAATTATCCGCAGTGGTGGATCGATTCGCTGCGCCTGGCCTATCCGCGCGACTGGCAAGCCATTTTGACGGCCGGCAATGCCGTGCCGCCACTGACCTTGCGCGTGAACCGCCGCAAGAGCACGGTCGAGGCGTATCTGGCCGTGCTGGCAGATGCGGGCATTGCCGCGCGCCAGGTGGGACCGTTCGCCGTGCGCCTGGACAAGCCGATCGGCGTGGCGCTGATTCCCGGCTTCGAGCAGGGCGTCGTTTCGGTGCAGGATGCCGGCGCGCAACTGGCCGCGCCGCTGCTGGACTTGCAGGACGGCATGCGCGTGCTCGACGCCTGCGCGGCGCCGGGCGGCAAGACGTGCCACATCATGGAGCTGGCCGACGTGCAGGTGACGGCCATCGACGCGGATGCCAAGCGCCTGCCGCGCATCGCGGAAAACCTCGAGCGCCTGGGCCTGGACGCCACCCTGAAGGCGCAGGATGCGCAATCGAGCGCGTGGTGGGACGGCCAGCAGTACGACCGCATCCTGGCCGACGTGCCGTGCACGGCCTCGGGCATTGTGCGCCGCCATCCCGATATCCGCTGGTTGCGCCGCAAGGGCGACGCGTTCCAACTTGCAACACTTTCATCCAAAATTCTGGACAACCTGTGGCAGATGCTGCGCCCCGATGGTAAATTGCTGTTCGTGACTTGTTCATTGTGGCCGCAAGAGTCCGAGGCACAGGCGGCGGCATTTGCGGTGCGCAATAATGCGACCCGATTGACAGCGCCTGGCCAGCTGTTGCCAACTGGCAGCGCGGAGCAGGACCACGACGGTTTGTTCTATGCGCTATTCCAAAAAAATGCGGCTTGAGCGATTCGTCGAACCTTTTCCTACGGACACTACCGGCTCACTTGTGACAACACGACTCTTCCGACTCCTGGCCCTGCTGCTGATGCTGGCATGTACCATGCCACGCGCGCATGCCGCCGACATGGTCGAGATCACCCGTGCCTACATCGAGGCTAGCGAAGAGGGCTACAAGCTGGCCGCCACATATTCCTTCGAGCTCAATCACGACCTCGATGATGCGGTACAGCATGGCGTGCCGCTGTATTTCACGACGGAAATCGAACTGACCCGGCCTCGCTGGTATTGGTTCGATGAAAAAGCCATCGTGGCGCGCCAGACCAGCAAGCTGTCATACAACGTGCTCACGCGCCAATATCATGTGTCGGGCGGCGGCTTGCAGCAAAGCTTTCCCACGCTCGACGATGCACTGTTCCTGATCCGCCGTCCCAGCCGCTGGCTGGTGGCGCGGCGCGGCGAGCTGAAAGTGGGGCAGACGTATAACGTCACCTTGCGCATGGGCATGGACCGCGACTACCTGCCCAAGCCGATACAGGTCAATGCCTTCAATAACAGCGACTGGCGCCTGGCTTCGAATAAAAAAACCTTCTTGTATACGGCGGAGTAGTGAGTCAAGCATTGCGCTATCTGCTGGTGGTGGGCGGCGGCATAGTCAGTATCCTGCTATTCCTGCTGGCGTCGGCTTCCGACAATTCCGGCTTTTTCGACCGTTACTACACCTGGCTGCTGGGCCTGAACGCGGCCGTGGCCGTGTCCCTGCTGGCGCTGGTGGGTATTTCCCTGGCCCGCCTGTATGCGCGTTACAAGAGCGGCAAGTTCGGCTCCAAGCTGATGACGCGCCTGGTGATGCTGTTCGCCGCCGTCGGCATCCTGCCGGGCCTGGTGATTTTCCTTGTTTCCGTGCAATTCGTCTCCCATTCCATCGAATCCTGGTTCAACGTCAAGATCGAAGCGGCGCTGGAATCGGGGATTGAGCTGGGGCGTGCCGGCCTCGATGCGGCCCTGGTCGAGCTCGACCACCGGGGTCGCAAGGCCGTCGAGGAAATGGGCTCCGACCCGGTGGCCGGTCCGGCCGTGCTGACCAGCCTGCTGCGCGAAGAGGGCATGCAAAATGTCATGCTCGTCAGCGGCGACGGCGTGCTGCTGGCCAGCGCCGGGCCGCACAGCGCGGCCGACTTGCCGACGCCGGCCATGCTGGTGCAGGCGGCCTTGCCGGCCGGCTATGCCTCCGCTGAAGGGGGCCTGGAATTGCATGACGATGGCACGGAGTCGGGCGGCGGCGGTTTCCGCTCGGGCTTGCCGGCGTCGCTGGAAACGGCGGCCAGCCTGCGCCTGCGGGTGCTGGTGGCCGTGCCGGGCCCCTCCGTCTCGCCCCGCTATTTGCAACTGCTGCAGGCGGTGCCGCCCAAGCTGGCGACGAATGGCGAAGTGCTGCGCGCCGCCTACAGCGAATACAAGGAACGTTTCGTCGCGCGCGTGGGATTGCGCAAGATGTACATGGAAATCCTCACCTTGACCTTGCTGCTGGCCATCTTTGGCGCCATCGGCAGCGCATTCCTGATCGCCGGCAACCTGGCCCAGCCCCTGCTGCTGCTGGCGGAAGGCACGCGCGCCGTGGCCGAGGGCGACCTGTCGCCGCGTCCCATCGTCGCCACCAAGGATGAACTGGGTACCTTGACGCAATCGTTCAACATCATGACGCGCCAGCTGCTCGATGCGCGCACGGCCGTGGAAAGCAACCGCGCTGCGCTGCAAAACGCCAAGGCCCACCTGGAATCGGTGCTGGCCAACATGTCGGCCGGCGTGATGGTGCTCGACGGCGATTTCAAGCTGGTCACCTGCAACGAGTCCGTCGAGCGCATCCTCCAGCATTCGGGCATGAGCATGGTGGGCCAGCCGCTGGCGCAGATTGCCGGAATGGAAGAGTTTGGCGGCGCCATCATCAGCGCCTTCACGGCGCAAAGCGCGCAATCGGCGTCGGGCCGGCAGCAGCGCCTGCACTGGCAGCGGCAAATCGAGATTCCGCGCCGCCTGGGCAGCAGTGCCGACGAGCATGACATCACCTTGCTGGCGCGCGGCTCGCGCCTGCCGCTGGAGTCCGGCAGCGGCTACATCGTCGTGTTCGATGATATTTCCGACGTGATATCCGCGCAGCGCTCGATCGCCTGGGGTGAAGTGGCGCGCCGCCTGGCGCATGAAATCAAGAATCCGCTCACGCCCATCCAGCTGTCGGCCGAGCGCCTGCAGATGAAGCTCGAAGACAAGCTGGAGCCGCGCGACGCCGAACTGCTCAGCCGCGCCACCACCACCATCGTCAAGCAGGTCGATGCGATGAAGCGCATGGTCGACGATTTCCGCGACTATGCGCGCACGCCGCCGGCCGTGCTCGTTCCCCTGCGCCTGAACGAGCTGATCGAAGAGATACTGAACCTGTACCTGCGCGGCGACGATGGCGACATCATCCACCCGCAGCTGGCGCCGAATCTGCCGATGGTGATGGGCGATCCGACCCAGTTGCGCCAGGTGATCCATAACCTGCTGCAGAACGCGCAGGACGCCATGACCGACCTGCCGCCGGACTCGCCGCATCCGCGGATTGACGTAAGGACGGAAGCAATTCATTATCGCAGTGCGGACGGCGGCGTGAATATCGCCGTACGGCTGGCCATCACCGACAATGGTCCTGGGTTTGCGCCAAAAATCCTGGCGCGCGCCTTCGAACCCTATGTGACCTCAAAGGCGCGCGGCACGGGATTGGGCCTGGCGATGGTAAAGAAAATTATCGATGAACACGGCGGACGCATCGATATCGAGAACCGGGTCGACGGCAATGGCGCTTCGGTGGTCATTTTGCTGTTAAAGTTAGCTCCCGACACTCGTGCCCAGGAATTCCTGGCGTGAGGGTCTGGTTTAGTATTTAAAACACTAATAAAATCATAGTTGTCCGCCGTGTACATCTTGTGCGCGACGGCCGGCGAAATGAGGAAGGCAAGACACGAATGGCAAACATACTCGTAGTGGATGATGAAATGGGTATCCGTGAGTTGCTCTCGGAAATTCTGGGCGACGAAGGACATGCTATCCAGCTGGCCGAAAATGCGCAGCAGGCGCGCGAAGCGCGTGCCGCCGGTGCGCCGGATCTGGTATTGCTGGATATCTGGATGCCCGACACGGATGGCGTCACCTTGCTCAAGGAATGGCAGCGCGATGGCTTGCTGACCATGCCGGTGATCATGATGTCCGGCCACGCCACCATCGATACGGCGGTCGAGGCGACGCGCATCGGCGCCATGAACTTCCTGGAAAAACCGATTGCCCTGCAAAAACTGCTGAAGGCAGTCCAGCAAGGCTTGACGCGGGCACAGGAAACCGTGCGCGCGCCGAGCGTGGCGCCGCGCCCCGTGGCGCCCGTGGTGGCCGAGGAAAGCAGCCATCCCGTGCCCAGCTTTGGCGGCAGCGCGCCGCAACAGCTGATGGTGCGCCCAGGCATCGCCGTACCGGCGGTGGCCGAAGGCCATGGCTACAACCTGTCATTCGACTTGCCGCTGCGCGAGGCGCGCGACGCCTTCGAGCGCATGTATTTCGAACACCACCTGGGCCGCGAAGGTGGCAGCATGACCCGCGTGGCGGAAAAAACGGGCCTGGAACGCACCCATTTGTACCGCAAGCTGAAACAGCTGGGCGTCGAACCGGGCAAGCTGGCCAAGAAAGGCCTGTGACGGCATCCGTGCGGCGTCCGACGCCGCTGACCCTGGTCAGCGGTGGACGCGCCGCCGGGCGCGAGGCGGCCATCGCGCAAGCCTTGCAGCCTGGCCAGCCGGCCGCCGTGATTCTCGAAGGCCTTGCTGACGGCAACGCCATCCTGGCCGACCTGGCCGAGCAAATTTCCCCTTCTCCATCGTTTCCACTGCAACTGTTGCGCATCGCGCCCGGTTGCCTGTGCTGCAGCGGCAATCTCGTATTGCGTGTAACATTAAATCGTCTGCTGCGCCATCCACCCGCGCGCCTGTTCATCAGCCTGGCTGACGCCTCGCATATCGAACAGCTGCGCACCTGGCTGACGGCCAGTCCCTACGATGTCCTGCTGGCGCTGGAACCAGACCTGCTCGTTTCCTGAACGTGGTTGCCTGACGGTATTACCGCAGTCGCAGTTTGCATCTCGTTACAACTCTGTAGCCCGCAGGGTGGCCTGGCCGCTTGAAATGGCGGCGTGGGAACCCCACCTCTGTCCTGAAACCGCAAGAGTTTCTCTTGCTTGAGCGAAGGATGCAAAATGAACCTGATCTATAACAGCGAGCAATACAGCGTCGTGGAATTCGGCGCCGACGTCGACCTGGAAGCCCTGCGCTTCGGCGGCTATGAAATCGTCGACAAGGGCGGCAAACGCGAGACTTTCATCGCGGGAGTCCTTGCCCAGCATTTCCGCCGCGACGTCACGGAGCTGATCGCCAGCGAACCCAGCATGGAAGAGATCGATGAATTTTTGGGCAGCTATGATTCCCTCATGAGCCAGCCGGTCCTGTTGCACTGATTCTGGCTGTCTGATGGCGATCGCCGCCATACCAATCCGCCTGGCGGCGTGGTATGGTGGCCGTGTTATCCCGCTGCAAACAGACCATGTGCCAACTTCTCGGAATGAATTGCAATGTCCCTACGGACATTGTCTTTAGTTTTACCGGCTTCGCCATGCGCGGCGGCCATACCGATACCCACCATGACGGCTGGGGCATCGCCTTTTTCGAGGGCGCCGGCGTGCGCCATTTCGTCGACCACCAGGCGGCCATCGCCTCGCCCGTGGCCGAACTGATCAAACGCTATCCCATCAAGTCGCGCAATGTCATCGCGCACATCCGCAAGGCCACGCAAGGCCAGGTGGCGCTGGAAAATTGCCACCCCTTCGTGCGCGAACTGTGGGGCCGCTACTGGGTCTTTGCCCATAATGGCGACTTGAAGGAGTTCCATCCCGTGCTGACGGGCAGCTACCGCCCCGTCGGCTGCACGGACAGCGAGCTGGCCTTCTGCTACCTGCTGCAGGAATTGCACGCGCGCTTTGGCGATGCTCCGCCGGCCTTGCCGCAACTGCATGCCGCCCTGGCGGAGCTGTTGC
Source organism: Janthinobacterium sp. GW821-FHT03C10 (assembly GCF_059420865.1). Lineage (NCBI taxonomy): Bacteria > Pseudomonadati > Pseudomonadota > Betaproteobacteria > Burkholderiales > Oxalobacteraceae > Janthinobacterium > Janthinobacterium sp. GW821-FHT03C10. Next base: position 77,477 of record NZ_JBWKUN010000008.1, read on the forward strand.
CCGGCATCGCGGCCCACGGCACGTTCAACATGATGCTGTCGAGCGGCGAGGCGCTGTTTGCCCATTGCTCGACCAGCTTGCACTATCTGGTGCGACAACATCCGTTTCCAACTGCTAAACTCTCCGATGAAGACCTGAGCGTGGACTTTTCCCAGGTGACGACGCCGCAGGACCGCGTGGCCGTGATCGTTACCCAGCCGCTGACGACGAATGAGCAATGGACGGCGTTTGCGCCGGGCGAATTGAAATTATTTGTCGACGGGGTGGTGCAAGACACGCCAGCGGCCTAATTTGTTGACGACAATACGCTGGATTGCTGCCAAAATACCCACAGCGCGGGCGAAATTCAGCTAAAGTATTGTCAATAGTGAACCTTGATGCGGGCGCCGCGCGGCCGGTGTCACTCGACGTGATTGATGAAGAGTTAATGATCGATATTTCCAGCAACGACATCACCCCGAAACCCTTGCGCGTGCGCGAGTTCTATCTGGGGCGACAACCTATCCTCGACCGCAACCAGGCCCTGTTCGGCTATGAGTTGCTATTCCGCAACGCTCCGGTCGGCCCCGCCAACATTACCAGCGACCTGTCCGCCACGGCATCCGTGATCGCCCACGCTTCCCAGCTGGGCATGGAAAAGGTCATCGGCGACGCGCTCGGCTTCGTCAACGTCGATGCCGACGTGATCATGAGCGACATCTTCGTCTTCCTGCCGCGTGAAAAAGTGGTGCTGGAAATCGTCGAATCGATGCCCGTCACGCCGGAAGTGCGCGCACGCATCAGCGAACTGGTGGGCCATGGCTTTACCTTCGCGCTGGAAAACGTCGTCTCCGATACGTCGCAAGTGCAGGAGCTGTTGCCGCTGGTGCAATACGTCAAGATGGACATGAGCACGGTCGACCCGAAAGTGCTGGCAGCGCTGGCGCCCCGTTTCAAGCAGGAAAACAAGAAACTGGTGGCGGAAAAGGTCGAGACGCGCGAAGAATTCAAGTCGGGCCTGGACCTGGGCTTCGATTATTTCCAAGGTTATTACTTTGCCAAGCCCGCCATCATGACGGGCAAGAAGCTGTCGCCGTCGCAACTGGCCGTCATGGAACTGATGACATTGGTGACGTCCGATGCCGACAACATGGACATCGAGCGTGCCATCAAGCGCGACGTCTCGCTGGCCCTGAACCTATTGCGCCTGGTCAATACGCCGGCCGTGGGCGCGCGCCAGCGCATCGATTCGCTGAGCCAGGCCGTGACCGTGCTGGGCCGCCGCCAATTGCAGCGCTGGCTGCAAATCATGCTGTATGCGGAGCCAAGCAAGCGCGGCCATAGCATGACGCCGCTGCTGATGCTGGCCACCACGCGGGGCCGCCTGCTCGAATTGCTCGCGCATAAACTGCGCCCGAACCATGCCCATTCGGCCGATATCGCCTTTACGGTCGGTATCATGTCCCTGATGGATACCCTGTTCGGCGTGCCGATGTCGGAAATCCTCAGCCAGATCGAAGTCATCGACGAAGTGGCCGAAGCGCTGCTGTCGCGCGAAGGCTTCTACGGCGACCTGCTGCGCCTGGCCGAATGCATTGAGCGCATCGAAGACATGGAAGGCGAGATCGTGCCGACCTTGCGCGACCTGGCCATGTCGCCGGACGACCTGGTGGAGCTGGAAATGGCGGCCTATGAATGGAGCGACAACGTTGTCAGGTATGCGCTGTAGGTCGGATTAGCGCGGCCGTCAGGCCACGCGTAATCCGACAACATTGTTGGCGCGTTCTTCAAAAGCCCTGCACGGCATCGCCGTGACAGGGCTTTTTTACGCCGCTACGCGGCGGCGCCGGGCCAGTGCTTGTGCAGCTCGGGGTCGGTGCGCAATTCCCACAGGGCCAGCACGACGACGGCGATACCGACAATCAGCTCGTTCCACATGACGACACGCTGATCGGCCAGCCGCAGTACCCATGGCGAAACGGCGACCCAGACGCCCACCAGCAGGTTGACGACGACGGCCCAGAAATAGGTCTTGTACAGGTCGAAGGCGGCCAGTGCGGCGATCACCAGGCCGGAGACAAAGGCGTTGATCATCTGCGGCGAGCCTTCGGGATAGGAAAAGGCCCAGGGCGAGACGAGCAGCCACAGGCCCAGCAACAGGATCACCTGGTCCTGCCAGCGTTTCAGTTTGAAGTTGGTTGCCATATTACCTCCTTGCCAGTTGGGGAACGGGCCGGAGCGGGCATGCAGCATGCCGGCCGGCATACTGCGTTAGTGCGCTGCGGCGCGCGAAAAGTTCCGCGCGCCTTGTGCTTATATTATGACAGATTGGGTGCCAGCCAGCGCTCCACGTCCTCGATGCTGGCGCCACGGCGCTTGGCCATGTCTTCCACCTGGTCCATGCCGATCTTGCCGACGACGAAGTATTTCGACTCCGGGTGGGCGAAATAGAAGCCGGAGACGGCCGCGCCGGGGAACATGGCATACGATTCCGTCAGCTGCATGCCGATTTCCTCGGCCTGCATGACTTCGAACATCTCTTTCTTGACGGTATGCTCGGGGCAGGCCGGGTAGCCTGGCGCCGGGCGGATGCCGACATATTTCTCGGCGATCATGTCGTCGTTGCTCAAGTGCTCATCGGGCACGTAGCCCCACAAATCCTTGCGCACGCGCTCGTGCAGGTATTCGGCAAACGCCTCGGCCAGGCGGTCGGCCAGCGACTTCAACATGATGGACGAGTAATCGTCGTGCGCATCCTCGAAGCGTTTTTCATACTTTTCGATGCCCAGGCCGGACGTCACGGCAAACATGCCGATGTAATCCTTCACGCCCGATGCCTTCGGCGCAATGAAGTCGGCCAGGCACTGGTTCGGACGCTGTACGCCGTCGACCACGGGTTTGACGCCTTGCTGGCGCATGCCGTAGTAGGTGAACGCCACCGTACTGCGCGTATCGTCCGTGTACACCTCGATATCGTCGTCATTGACGCTATTGGCCGGCAGCAGGGACACGACGCCGTTGGCCGTCAGCCAGCGCCCGTCGATGAGTTTTTTCAGCAAGGTCTGGCCTTCCGCGTATACCTTGGTGGCCGCGTCGCCCACCACTTCATCCGTCAAGATGGCGGGGAAGGGGCCGGCCAGGTCCCAGGTCTGGAAGAACGGACCCCAGTCGATGTAGTTGGCCAGGGTGGCCAGGTCGACATTTTTAAACACGCGGCGGCCGATGAATTTCGGTTTCACGGGCTTGCAGGCGCCGTCGAACGGCACGACCATCTTGTTGGCGCGCGCCTGCGCCAGCGGCAATATGGGCAGGGCCTTCTTGTTGGCGTGCTGCTCGCGGATGCGCGCGTAGTCGAGTTCGATGTCTTCCACGTATTTGTCGCGCTGTTCCGGCGTCAGCAGCGATTGCGCCACGGACACGGAACGCGAAGCGTCCGGCACGTAGATGACGGGGCCTTCGTAGTTGTGCGCGATTTTCACGGCCGTGTGGGCGCGGCTGGTGGTGGCGCCGCCGATCAGCAGGGGAATCTTGAGCATGCGGAAATGTTCGTCGCGCTGCATTTCCTTGGCGACATACGCCATTTCTTCCAGCGACGGCGTGATCAGGCCCGACAGGCCGATGATGTCCGCGTTTTCCACCTTGGCGCGCGCGAGGATTTCCGAGCACGGCACCATCACGCCCATGTTCACCACTTCGAAGTTATTGCATTGCAAGACTACCGTGACGATATTCTTGCCGATGTCATGCACGTCGCCTTTCACGGTCGCCATGATGATCTTGCCCTTCGGTTTGGCGACGATGCCCGTACGCTGTTCTTCCAGCAGCTTTTCTTCCTCGATGAACGGAATCAGGTGGGCCACGGCCTGCTTCATCACGCGCGCCGATTTCACCACTTGCGGCAGGAACATCTTGCCTTGGCCAAACAGATCACCGACCACGTCCATGCCGGCCATCAGCGGCCCCTCGATCACGTGGATGGGGCGCCCGCCATTGTGCAGCAGCTGCTGGCGCGCTTCTTCCGTGTCTTCCACGATGAATTGCGTGATGCCGTGCACCAGCGCGTGCGACAGGCGTTCCTGTACCGTGCCTTCGCGCCAGGCCAGGGTTTGCGCCTCGGCCTTGCCGCCCGCCTTCAGGGTGCCGGCAAATTCGATCATGCGCTCGGTCGAGTCTTCGCGGCGGTTCAGTACCACGTCTTCCACGCGTTCACGCAATTCCGGGTCCAGGTTGTCGTACACGCCCACCATGCCGGCGTTGACGATGCCCATGGTCATGCCGGCCTTGATGGCGTGGTACAGGAAGACGGTATGGATGGCTTCGCGGGCGGGATCGTTGCCGCGGAAACTGAACGACACATTCGACACGCCGCCCGAGATCTTCGCGTACGGCAAGTTTTCCTTGATCCAGCGCGTGGCATTGATGAAATCGACGGCGTAGTTGTTGTGCTCCTCGATGCCGGTCGCGACGGCAAAGATGTTCGGGTCGAAAATGATGTCTTCCGGCGGGAAGTCCAGCGCATCGATCAACAAGTGATATGCGCGGGCGCAGATCTCGATCTTGCGCTCGAAGGTGTCGGCTTGCCCTTTTTCATCGAATGCCATGACGATGACGGCCGCGCCGTAGCGGCGGCACAGCTTTGCCTGGCGCAGGAATTCTTCCTCGCCTTCCTTCATGGAAATGGAATTGACGATGGCCTTGCCCTGCACGCATTTCAGGCCCGCTTCGATGACCGACCATTTCGACGAGTCGACCATGATGGGCACGCGCGAAATATCGGGTTCCGAGGCGATCAGGTTCAGGAAACGCGTCATGGCGGCCAGCGAGTCGAGCATCGCCTCGTCCATGTTGATGTCGATCACTTGCGCGCCGTTTTCCACTTGCTGGCGCGCCACGGACAGCGCCTCGTCGTATTGCTCGTTGAGAATCATGCGCGCGAACGCCTTCGAGCCCGTGACGTTGGTGCGCTCGCCCACGTTGACGAACAGCGATTCGTCGTTGACGACGAACGGTTCCAGGCCGGCCAGGCGCAAGTCGTGCGACGGGGCCGGCACGGTGCGCGGGGTGTTTTTCGACAGCAACTCGCCGATGGCGGCGATGTGCTCGGGCGTGGTGCCGCAGCAGCCGCCCGCCATGTTCAGGAAGCCCGCGTCGGCAAATTCGCGCAGCAGGGCGGACGTGTCGGCTGGCAACTCGTCGAAGCCCGTGTCGCTCATGGGGTTGGGCAAGCCCGCGTTCGGGTAGATGCAGACGAAGGTGTCGGCGATCTTGGCCAGTTCTTCCGCGTACGGACGCATCAGGGCGGCGCCCAGCGCGCAGTTCAGGCCGATGGTCAGCGGTTTCGCGTGGCGCACGGAATTCCAGAAGGCGGGCACGGTCTGGCCCGACAGGATGCGGCCCGAGGCATCCGTGACGGTGCCGGAAATCATCAAAGGCAGGCGCACGACGCCAGGGTTTTGCTCGTAGTACAGGTCGATGGCGAACAGCGCCGCCTTGCAGTTCAAGGTATCGAAAATGGTTTCCACCAGCAGCACGTCGGCGCCGCCTTCCACCAGGCCCTGCGTCTGCTGCAGGTAGGCGGCCACCAGCTGGTCGAAGGTCACGTTGCGCGCGGCCGGGTCGTTCACGTCGGGCGAGATCGATGCCGTCTTTGGCGTCGGTCCCAGGGCGCCGGCGACGAAGCGCGGCTTGTCCGGGGTGGAATATTTATCGCAGGCGGCGCGTGCCAGTTTTGCCGCTTGCACGTTCATTTCATAGGCCAGGTGGGCCATGTGGTAATCGTCTTGCGCGATCGTCGTGGCGCCGAAGGTATTCGTTTCGATCAGGTCGGCGCCAGCCGCCAGGTAGCGCTCGTGGATTTCCTGGATGATGTGCGGCTGCGTCAGGGTCAGCAGCTCATTGTTGCCTTTGACAAACAGTTCGCGCGCCCCGCTGTCGGCCGGCGCGGCGAAATCGATGAAGCGGCCGGCGGGACCGCCACGGTAGGCTTCTTCGTCGAGCTTGTATTGCTGGATGATCGTGCCCATGGCGCCGTCGAGGATCATGATCCGCTGCGCCAGGATGGCGCGCAAGGTGGCTTCGGTCGGGGACATGGCGGGGATCACGGTATCGTTCATTTCATGCTTTCAATAGGCAAACGGGCGGCGGCGCGGCGACAGGACTGTACGGGGGCGGTTGCGGGCCAGCAGGATCAGCTGACGGAGAGTGCCGGCCGGGTAGGGCAGGCAGAAGGTGGCAATCGCCTGATTTCACCGGGTCTAAAATTATACGGCATCAGGCTGCTTTGGTTTTAAGCAAAAGCGGCCGTTCGTCCCACGGCAGGCCTTCTTGCAACACATCGCCTTGCACCGCACCGCCTGCTGAAAATTACATTCCTGAAAATCTTACTCAAAACGTTAATTCTTCCACCAAAATTGGCAGGAAGGCATGACGTCTAGGCTGTGGAAAAATTTCCACATTATTTGTGCTGGCTCAAGAAATTTTTAATGAATTGAATGGCAATAGCTGCAAAGGAAAATAATTTTGATTTAAGACAATACAGAGTGGCGCGGATAATTCCCAAAATAAAGCTTTTCAAACAGATATCTTAATTATTATCAAAACCAATTGAATCAAAAGCATTAATAGTTGTCTTTAGGAATCGAATTAACCCATAATATTGGTTCTTCGAAACTAAATTCTCACCAAAAGTCACCAATATGTCACATTTCTCTCGTGTCCTCCCCGGCATCGCGCTGCACCAACATGGTTGCCAGCCATGAAAAACCATCTGCTTGTGGCATTGTTTGTCGTGCTGGGCCTGTCCGCTTGCGGCGGGGGAGGCGGTGGCGGTGGTGATACGGTGGTGGCGACCACGTCGGGCAATCCTGCCGTGATTCCTGCCGTGACGGCCGTCTCGGCGGCGAACGTCGCCGTGGGCGGCAGCCTGGTGGTGACGGGCACGAATCTGAGCCGTGTGACGGCCTTCCAGGTCGGCGGCGTGACGGTCGCCAGCAGTGCCGTCAGCGACACCAGCGCGACCCTGGTCATGCCGGGCGTACCCGTCACGGGCGCCTTGAGCCTGGTCAGCGCCGGCGGCACGGCCGCCACCAGCTATAACGTGAACGTGTACCTGCCGCTGAGCGTGAGCAGCGTCGCGCCGGCGACGGGCGGCGTCGGTTCCAGCGTGACGCTCGCGGGCGGCGGCATGGGCGCCGTGACGGCGGTGCAGTTCGGTAATGGCGCGGTGGCAACGCCGCAAAGCCAGACGGCCGGCAGCGTGACGGTGCTGGTGCCTGCGGGCGCGGCAACGGGGCCGCTGACGGTGCGCGGTCCGTACAACGACGTCATCAGCAGCGACACGTACACGCTCCTGGCCAGCGTGGCGGTGACGTCGATCACGTCGGCCGTCAACGGCGCGACCTTGTCGGTGACGCTGCAGGGCAGCAATCTCGACCAGGTCAGCGCGGCCACGGTGGGCAGTACGCCAGCCGTCATCGTCAGCGCCAGCGCCAGCCAGCTGCTGCTGTCCGCGCCAGCGTCGGCAACGGGCAGCGTGATGCTGTCGGCCGCTTCGCGCATCGCCGTGAATGCGGGCACGGTGTCGGCCTTTACCTTGGGCAGCATTGATTTCGCGCAGGTACTGAACCTGAACGCCAGCGATGCAGCCTTGCGCCTGACGCGCGGCAAGTCGGCCGCCGTGCGCGTGTCCGTGCTGGCCATGCAAGCAGGCCAGGCCAGCCCGGCCGTGGTCTTGAATGCGACGGCCGCCAATGGCAGCAACCTGGGCAGCATCAGCATGAGCGGTCCATCGGTCTTGCCGACGGCGAAAAGCGATTACAGTTTCAACGGCAACTTCAGCGCCGTCCTGCCGTCAGCCTGGATCTTGCCCGGCGTGCGCGTGCGCGTGACGGCCGTGGGCAATGACGGTACGCAAGTGAGCCAGGAAGCGGCGCCCGTCGTGGCCAGCGCGGCGAAAATCCACCTGGTGCTGGTACCGCTGAGCACCGACGATGGCGTGGCACAACTGCCGGACGCCGAGGTGATCCGCACCGCGCTGACCCGCGTCTATCCGTATGCGGCGGAAAATATCAGTATCACCACGCGCGCCCCGCTGAGCGTGCCGGGCAGCAGCACGGCCGACAGCTGGTGGAGCACGACCCTGGAAACCCTGAACGGCAAGCGCGCCCAGGAAGATAGCGGCGCCTATTATTATGGCTTCGTGCCGAAAATGTCCTCCACGCGTGCCGCCGGCCTGGCCTACGTCAACCCGACTGGCAGCAACAACGCTTTCACGGCGGCCATCGGCCTCGATGCCAGGTTCAACAGCATTGCCTCCGTCGATCCGTTCGGCAACAGCTGGCCTGAATGGCTGACTACGCTTGTGCATGAGCTGGGCCACAATCATTCGCTCAAGCACGTCGCCTGCGGCGGCCCGACTGGTGCGGTCACCGACTATCCGTATGCGAATGGCGACCTGGGCCCGCAACCGCTGTACAACAGCAGCTATGCGGGCACCATCGGCCAGTTGAGCAAGGCAGTCTATGGCAGCACGCCGATGAAGGACGTGATGAGCTATTGCAGTGGCGCCTGGTTCTCCGACTACAGCTATGTGCGGGTGCAGCAATTCCTGGAAAGCCGCAGCACGCAGGTGACGGGCAGCAATGTGCTGGCCGCCAGCATGGCCGTGGCCGAGAATGGCTATCTGACCATTTCCGGCCGCATCACGCCGGCTGGCGTGGGGCTGCGTCCTGCCGTGGCCTCGTCGGTGCGCACTGGCGGCGCCGCCGCCAGCGGCAGCGGCCATGCGTATACCTTGCGCGTGTTGACGGCGTCGGGACAGACTATCGACTTGCCCTTCGATGGCGTCTCCGTGGCCGACCATGGCGGCAACGCCATGAGCCATTTCCGCGTCAGCTTCGCCAATCCGGGCGACATCAGCGACGTGCAAGTGCTGCAAAATGGCAAGGCTTTGGCCAAGCTGGAGCGCCCGGCGCGCCGCAGCAGGGCCGCCGCCAACGATGCCACGTTCGATGCGGTACAAAGCGGCGGCAAGCTGGCGCTGGTCTGGAATGCCGAAGCGGAACCCTACGCCGCCGTGCTGCACGTGGCCGCCGATGGCCGCAAGACGGTGGTCGCCAGTGACTTGACGGGTGGCAAAGCCAGCGTCGACGTGAGCGCCTTGCCGGCCGGTGGCCGCTTCGAGGTCAGCCTGTCGTCGTCCGTGGGAGGACGTTTGATGAAGGTGCAGCGCCGCTAAACCAGGGGGCTGGATGCAACAAGGGCTTGCCGCGGCAAGCCCTTTTTTTATGGCCGTCAACATGACGGCACGGTGCGCTCAAGCGAAACTATGCGAAACGCTTGCCTTCCAGCGGGAAGCCCTTGATGAACTCGGCCGCGGGCAGGCGCTTGCCGCCCGGTTTTTGCAGTTCCGTCAGGCGCAGCGAGCCATTGCCGCAAGCCACGACGATGCCGTGCTGGGCGTCGGCCGCCAGCACCTGGCCCGGCGCTTCCTTGCTGTCCGCGTCGAGCACCTCGGCGGTCCAGATCTTGATGGTGGTGCCATCGACCTGGCCGCAGGCGCCGGGGAACGGATTGAAGGCGCGGATCTTCAGGCCCAGTTCCAGCGCTGGCTGGCTGAAATCGAGCGCCGCTTCTTCCTTGGCGATCTTTGCCGCATAGGTGACGCCCGCTTCCGGCTGCGGCACGGCTTCCAGGGGCTGCTGCTGCATCTTGCGCAGGGTCTCGACGATCATCTTGCCGCCCAGTTTGGCCAATTTGTCGTGCAGGGTCGCGGTGGAGTCGCCCGCTTCGATGGGGGTGCGCTCGATGGCCAGCATGGGGCCCGTATCGAGGCCTTCTTCCATCTGCATGATGGTCACGCCCGTTTCATCGTCGCCGGCCTCGATGGCGCGGTGGATGGGCGCGGCGCCGCGCCAGCGCGGCAGCAATGAACCGTGGATATTGATGCAGGGCTTGATGTCGAGCGTGCTGCGCGGCAAGATCAAGCCGTAGGCCGCCACCACCATCACGTCGTAGTCGGTGGCCAGCAGGCGTTCGTGGGCCGCCTTTGCCTCGGCGGCGCGCTGCGGGTCCTTGCTGTCCATGCGCAGCGACAGCGGCTGCAGCACGTCGATGCCATGCTGCTGCGCGTACTGCTTGACCGCCGAGGCGTGCAGCTGCATGCCGCGTCCGGCAGGGCGGTCGGGCTGGGTCAGCACCAGCGGAATCTCGAATCCCGCTTCGTGCAAGTCTTTCAGGGCCGTGGCGGCGAATTCAGGCGTGCCTGCGAAGATCACTTTCATAGCGTTCCTTGACGTGAGGTGCGCAGGCCCGGGCCGGAGGCGCCAGGCTGGCATGGTGTTATGACTATTGTTGCTTAGTCTATCAGCAGCGGCTTAGAAACGACGGTTCTGTGCGCGCAGGCTCGCTTCGCGCTCGAGGCCACGGATTTCCTTGATCATCTTGGTCTTGATGCGGTTGCGTTTGAGCGGCGACAGGTATTCGACGAATACCTTGCCCAGCAAGTGATCCATCTCATGCTGGATGCAGACGGCCAGCAAGCCATCGGCTTCCAGCTCGAACTGCTTGCCGTGGCGGTCCAGGGCGCGCACCTTGATGCGGGCCGGACGCTCGACGCCATCGTAGACGCCGGGCACGGACAGACAGCCTTCGTCGTAGACCTGCTTTTCTTCGCTGGCCCAGGTGATTTCCGGGTTGATGAACACTTGCAGCTGGTTTTTCTCTTCGGTGATGTCGATCACCATCATCTGGATATGCGCGTCCACTTGCGACGCGGCCAGGCCGACGCCAGGCGCGTCGTACATGGTTTCGGCCATGTCGTCGATCAGGGTTTGCAGGCGCGCGTCAAATTCGGTGACGGGCTTGGCGATCGTGTGCAGGCGAGGATCGGGGTAACGCAGGATATTTAATATGGACATACGGATTCGACTGGTTAAGGTGGGCGCCGGTGCGCCGGATTATTCATGCCGGGCCATGCGGACGATGGCAGGGCTATTTTATGTTGGGTACGCTACGGTTGGGCGCGTATGGCGCAACGGCGCGGCAGATGCGTTTGCCAGTGCGCTATTCGTTTGCTGCAAAGGGAAATTTTATCACAGACGCCCATGGCCCTGTGGACGGCGGGCCGTTTTGCGGCGCCATTGCACGCATCCTTGCGCGCGTCGGTATCGCGTGCGCGCCATGGCGCTAGCATGGGATGGCACAGTACACAACGAGGTTGTCATGCATGCAATCGCAACGACGGCGGACCCGGCCATGGAACTGGCGGGCTGGCTGCGCCTGCAGCATCTGCCCGGCGTGGGCCCGGTGGCGGCGCGCGCCTTGCTGGCCCGCTTCGGCTTGCCGCCGGATATCTTTGCCGCGCCGTTCGAGGCCTTGCGCGAGGTGGTGCCGGCCGGCGTGGCGCGCGCCATCGGGCAGCCGCCCAAGCCGGTGGCCAACAGCCAGCTGGCGCTTACCCTGCAGTGGCTGCAGCGGCCTGGCAATGCCGTGCTGACCCTGGCCGATGCCGCCTATCCGCCCCTGCTGCTGGAAATCGCCGATCCGCCGCTGTTGTTATATGTGCGGGGGCGGGCGGAACTGCTGTCGCGTCCCGGCGTGGCCATCATCGGCAGCCGCAATGCCAGCGCGCAAGGCATGCAGAATGCGGCCGCCTTTGCCCACGCGCTGAGCATGGCGGGCCTGACCATCATATCCGGGCTGGCGCTCGGTATCGACACGCACGCGCACGAGGGCGGCTTGCGCGGCGCGGGCGGCACCGTCGCCGTGATCGGCACGGGCGCCGATTTGGTGTATCCACGACGCAACCTTGATCTGGCGCAAAGAATTGCCGAACAAGGCTGCATCGTCAGCGAATACGCGCTGGGCTTGCCCGCCATGCCAGGGAACTTTCCGCGCCGCAACCGCCTGATCAGCGGCCTGGCGCGCGGCGTGCTGGTGATCGAGGCGGCGGCCCAGTCGGGTTCCCTGATCACGGCACGCCTGGCCGGCGAGCAGGGACGCGACGTGTATGCCTTGCCCGGCTCCATCCATGCGACTTTGGCCAAGGGATGCCATGCACTCATCAAGCAGGGCGCCAAGCTGGTCGAATCGGCCGATGACGTGCTGCAGGAGCTGCAATGGCTGGGCGGCGTCCCCAGCGTGCAGGCCGCGGTGGAAGACGAACCGCCGCTGCTGGCCGCGCTGGGCCACGACCCGCACGATGCCGATACCCTGGCCGCGCGCAGCGGCCTGGCCATGGGTGAACTGATGGGGCAATTGCTGGCGCTGGAGCTGGCGGGCCGGGTGGAACGCTTGCCGGGAGGACTGTTTCAACGCTGCAAATGACAGCTTGTCACTTGTGTGGCGGCCTTGCCGCACGGGGGCGCTTTGTCTGCGCGCACCCTTGTGTCTTAGCGAGCTTAGCTGCTAGAGTAGAGCCATGTTCGATATCCTGGTGTACCTCTACGAGACTTACTATCGCCCCGATGCCTGCCCCGAGCCGGCCGTCCTGGCGCGCAAACTGTCGGCCGTCGGTTTCGACGACGTGGAGATTTCCGAAGCGCTCGTGTGGCTGACGGACTTGAACGCCATGGCAGGCGCCGAGCAAACCCTGACGGCCAGCTCCACGGGCACGCGTTTCTATGTGCAGCAGGAAAGCGACGTGCTGGGCACGGCCGCCATCGGTTTCATCCAGTTCCTGGAAAGCGCCAAGGTGCTCTCGCCGCTGCAGCGCGAAATCGTCATCGAACGGGCGCTGGCGCTCGACGAGGCGCCCGTCTCGCTGGGCAAGCTGAAAGTCATCGTGCTGATGCTGCTATGGAGCCAGGGCAAGGAACCGGACGCCTTGATGTTCGACGACTTGTTTGTCGACGACGAAGATCTCCCGCCGCGCTTGCTGCACTAGTCGATAAACGCCCCTGGCCGCACCTGGCGCCGCTGCCGCGCCATCTCCCTTACTATATGCTGCGGCACCGCGCACGCCAGTCGATTGTGTTTGCGCTGGCGCATTCTTGCTTGCAGATAACTTGCCGAATTCTTCAATAGGCGCTTATCATTGGCCGCTTGACAAGACCACAAGTCACAAGGCCTTGCGCAGACAAAAGCGTCGGCGCCTGGCAATGCACTGTATGATGCGCATGCTGAAACTATCCTAGAGCATTTTTCGAGACCAAAAAATATGACAAAAACCCTCATCATCGCCGAGAAGCCTTCTGTCGCGAACGATATCGCGAAGACGCTTGGCGGCTTCACCAAGCACGATGAGTACTTTGAATCGGATGAATACGTCCTGTCGTCGGCGGTCGGCCACTTGCTGGAGATCGCCGTGCCGGAAGAATTCGACGTGAAGCGCGGCAAATGGAGTTTCGCGCACTTGCCGATGATTCCACCGTATTTCGCGCTGAACCCGATCGCCAAGACGGAAGCGCGCCTCAAAGTATTAAACAAGCTGATCAAACGCAAAGACGTAAGCACCCTCATCAACGCATGCGATGCGGGGCGCGAAGGCGAGCTGATTTTCCGCCTGATCGCGCAAAACGCCAAGGCCAAGCAACCGGTCAAGCGCCTGTGGCTGCAGTCGATGACGCCGGGCGCCATCCGCGACGGTTTCTCGCACCTGCGCAGCGACGAAGAAATGCTGCCGCTGGCCGACGCGGCCCGCTGCCGTTCGGAAGCCGATTGGTTGATCGGCATCAATGGCACGCGTGCCATGACGGCGTTTAATTCGAAAGAAGGCGGCTTCTACCTGACCACCGTGGGCCGCGTGCAGACGCCGACCCTGTCCATCGTGGTGGAACGCGAAGACAAGATCAAGAAATTCGTGCCGCGCGACTTCTGGGAAGTGCGCGCCGAATTCGTCTGCGCGGCCGGCATCTATGAAGGCCGCTGGCTCGACACGAAGTTCAAGAAGGACGAGAACGATCCCGAGAAGCGCGCCGAGCGCCTGTGGAGCAAGACGGCTGCCGACTCGATCGCCACCGCCTGCCGCGGCCGCCAAGGCATCGTCACGGAAGAATCGAAACCGACCACTTCGATGGCGCCGGGCCTGTTCGACCTGACCAGCCTGCAGCGCGAAGCGAACTCGCGTTTCGGTTTCTCCGCCAAGAACACCCTGGGCCTGGCCCAGGCGCTGTATGAAAAGCACAAGGTATTGACGTATCCGCGTACCGATTCGCGCCACTTGCCGGAAGACTACATGCCGACCGTGCTGCAGGCGCTGGAAACGGTCAAGGAAAACAGCAACTACCACCAGTTCGCCAAGCAGATCATCGACAAGGGCTGGGTCAAGCCGAACAAGCGCATCTTCGACAACACGAAGATCTCGGATCACTTCGCCATCATCCCGACGACGATCGCGCCAAAGAATTTGTCCGAGCCGGAACAGAAGCTGTACGACCTCGTCACGCGCCGCTTCATGGCCGTGTTCTTCCCGCCTGCCGAATTCCAGGTCACCACGCGCTACACGGAAGTGTCGGGCCATCAGTTCAAGACTGAAGGCAAGGTCATGACCAATCCGGGCTGGCTGGCCATCTACGGCAAGGAAGCGTCGACGGACGCCGACAAGGAAAGCAATGGCAACGGCAACCTGGTGCCCGTCGCCAAGGGCGAGAAGGTGCAGACGGAAAGCGTCAGCGCCAACGGCCTGGTGACGAAACCGCCAGCGCGTTTCACGGAAGCGACCTTGCTGTCGGCCATGGAAGGCGCCGGCAAGCTGATCGACGACGACGAGCTGCGCGATGCGATGGCCGGCAAGGGTCTTGGAACCCCGGCCACGCGCGCGGCCACCATCGAGGGCTTGCTGACGGAACGCTACCTGATCCGCGAAGGCCGCGAACTGATTCCGACGGCCAAGGCGTCGCAGCTGATGACTTTGCTCAAAGGCCTGGGCGTCAATGAATTGACGGCGCCGGAGCTGACGGGCGAGTGGGAATACAAGCTGTCGCAGATGGAAAAAGGCAAGATTTCGCGCGAAGAATTCATGCGTGAAATCGCGCAGATGACGCAAATCATCGTCAAGCGCGCCAAGGAATACGACAACGACACGATTCCCGGCGACTATGCGACGCTGGAAACGCCGTGCCCGAATTGCGGCGGCGTGGTGAAGGAAAACTACCGCCGTTTCGCCTGCACCAAGTGCGAATTCTCGATGAGCAAGACACCGGGTTCGCGCCAGTTCGAAATCGCCGAAGTGGAGCAATTGCTGAAGGACCGCACCATCGGCCCGCTACAAGGCTTCCGCTCGAAGATGGGCCGTCCGTTCGCCGCCATCCTGCGCATCGTGCGCGATGAAGAGATCAAGAACTTCAAGCTGGAATTCGATTTCGGCCAGAACGACGAGAGCGAAGATGGCGAAGGCGTCGATTTCACGGGCCAGACGCCCGTGGGACCGTGCCCCAAGTGCAATGCCGGCGTGTATGAAATGGGCCTGGCCTATGTGTGCGAACACAGCGTAGCCAAGCCGAAGACGTGCGATTTCCGCAGCGGCCGCATCATCTTGCAGCAGGAAATCTTGCCGGAACAAATGGCAAAGCTGCTCAACGATGGCAAGACGGACTTGCTGCCGGGCTTTGTATCGCAGCGCACGCGCCGTCCGTTCAAGGCTTTCCTCGTACGGGGCAAGGATGGCAAGGTGAGCTTCGAGTTTGAAGAGCGCAAGGCCAAGCCGGGCGCCAAGACCAAAGCGGCAGCTGCCGAGGTCGAAGGCGAAGAAGGCGCGGCGCCAGCGAAGAAAACGGCCGTCAAGAAAGCGGCAGCCGTCAAGAAGGCGCCGGTCAAGAAGGCCACGGCCGTGAAAAAGCCGGCCGCCAGGAAGGCGCCGGCGAAGAAGGCGGCAGCGGCGGAGTAATTGCGCGCCAGCCAGACAAAAGCCAGGGATTTCCCTGGCTTTTTTTACGTCTCGATTTGATGGGGCAATGCTCAGGCTGGCGGCGCGGCCGGCGCCACCAGGCCCATTTCCTTGAGTACTTCATGCGCCGAGCGGAAGGCGTCGATGGCCAGCGGCATGCCGCAATACACTGCGGCGTGCAGCAGCACTTCCTGGATTTCCTGCATGGAGGCGCCATTGTTGACGGCGCCGCGCACGTGGCCGCGCAGTTCCTGGGCGCGGCCCAGGGCCGTCAGCATGGCGATCGTCGCCAGGCTGCGCGTCTTTAAATCCAGGCCGTCGCGGCACCAGGTCGTGCCCCAGGCGTTGCGCGTGACGAAGTCCTGCAAGGGCGCCGTGAAGGCGTCCACCTGGGCAAAGGCGCGTTCGACAAAGGCGTCGCCCATCACCTGTTTGCGCATGCGCAAACCATTCTCGAATTGTTCATCCATGCCGCGCTCCCGTTGCTGTACGCTTTCGATACTAGCGAGCCGGCATGCGGTGGTCAAGCTTAGTCCAGGTAGTCCGAATATTCGCGCTGCGCGTAGTTCTGCAAATTCGCCCACGGCTGCGTCTTGCTGATGGTCGGCTGCAGCTTGACGTCGACGCGGCGATAGAAGGTATTCGCGCGGTCGCCACTTTCGATGATCAGGGGAATCTGCTTTTGCTCATCCCACAGGATGCGCTGGAACACGCCATTCTTTTCCACTTCGCGCCAGCGCGCGCCCGTCACGCCCGATGCCTGTTTCGACAGGGGCATGGCGGCCACCAGTTTCGGGTCCAGCAGATAAAAACTGTTTTCCCAGGAACCGTCGAAATTGACGTTTTCGTACTCGGCCTTGGGAATCGAGACGACGATCTTGTCATGCGCGTCGACGTATTCCACGCGCACGGTATTTTTTTCCAGCATCACGTGACGGGGGATCAGCACGGGATTGAAGTGCTTGTGTT
Organism: Janthinobacterium sp. GW821-FHT03C10; assembly: GCF_059420865.1. Classification (NCBI taxonomy): domain Bacteria; kingdom Pseudomonadati; phylum Pseudomonadota; class Betaproteobacteria; order Burkholderiales; family Oxalobacteraceae; genus Janthinobacterium; species Janthinobacterium sp. GW821-FHT03C10. Next base: position 94,248 of record NZ_JBWKUN010000008.1, read on the forward strand.
CATGCTGCGTGGCCGCGGTCGACGTTTTCAATGCCACTTTCTTGTTTTCGCCATGGTTGTGGCCCGCATGCGCGTCCGTTGACGGCGCCAGCACGCGCTCGACCCACACGTGGCCGGGGCGGCGCAGCATCTTTTCTGCGTAGCGGCTCTCGCGCGTCACGCCTTCCGGCGTCAGGACGCGGCTGTAATAGGTGATGCCCAGGTCCAGGTCGGCAGGAGCCGAAGGCGGAGCGGCTTGGGCGCTGGCGGCAAAGCCGGCGGCCAGGAGGATGGCGATCAGGGACGATTTCATTGTGTTGCCTTTACGTGCAGAGGGGCGGAGGGCATACGCCATCCGCCCCGGTGGGGTTACCGTGTTGACGTGGATCAGAAGCCGAAGGCCGCCTTCAGCAGGTCAAACACCTTGGTGTTGTCCAGGGTGCCCTTGAAGGTTTTCGCGCCGGCGCCCGTGGCCAGCAGCTTGACGTCGCCGCCGCCGTGGGTTTCGCTGGCCAGGCGCACGCCTGTTTCTTGCAGGTAATTGTCTTTCAGGGCCGTGGCGCTGTCGACGTTGCTGCGCAGGGCAGGGCGGTTCGGACCGTTGCCGAAGACCAGGGTGGTGTAGGTATTGCCATCGGCATCCTTGCTCGGCTGGTTATCCTTGTAGCCGCGGTTGATGTCGAGGATAGGGTTGCCGCGCTTGCCGTAGCCGTTGAAGGCCAGGGTGTGGTCATGGTCGGCCGTGACGACGATCAGGGTGTTGGCCAGCGTCGGATCGGTTTCCCTGATCTTGGCGATGGCCGCCTTGATGGCGTCGTCGAAGGCGATGGTGTCCGTCAGCGCGCGCTTGGCGTTGATGCCGTGCAAGGCATGGTCGATGCGGCCGCCTTCGACCATCAGGAAGTAGCCGTTCGCGTTTTTCGACAGCAAGTCGATGGCTTTGAGCGTCATTTCCGACAGGCTAGGCTGGGTCGCGCCTTCGCCCAGCGGCGGCGTGGCGGTGCGGTCCAGCTCATATTCGAGGTGGCTGCGGGTGCTGTACAGGCCGATGAATTTCTTGCCGCTCGGCGCTGCCGCCATTTCCGTCTTGTTGGCGGCCACGGTATAGCCCTTGGCGGCAAATTCCGTCAGCAGGTTGCGGCCATCGGCGCGGCCGTATTTGTTGCTGGCCGACCAAGGCGTGAAATGGTTGCGGCCGCCACCCATCAGCACGTCGACGCCGTCGCCCAGGGCTGCGTTGTAGCCGGCGCCGCCGGGTGTCGCTTGCGCGGCGATCGCGTATTGCGCATTGCGGTTGCAGATGTGCGAGAACGTCGTCGCCGGCGTGGCGTGCGTCAGTTCCGTGGTGGTGATGGCGCCCACAGCCTTGCCCTTGGCTTTCGCCAGTTCCAGGATGGTCGGCACGCTCTTGCCGCCGGCCGGGCAGTTGTCCACGCCCAGGTTGCCGTTGGCGTCGCGGCCGGGTTCTTTGGCGATCGTATCCTGCGCCATCGAGATGACTTCATTGTTCATCTTGACGCCGGTCATGTAGGCGGCCATCGATGGCGCGCTGTCCGTCGTTTGCGCATCGTTCGAGAACGTCTTGATGCGCGCCGTGCGTTCCAGCGTGTCCATGGTCAGGCTGCCGTCTTCCTTGTACTGGTAGATGCGCGCGGCCGTCACGACGGACGGGCCCATGCCGTCGCCGAGGAAGAAGATGACGTTCTTCGCGTCGGCGGCGTAGGCGCTGGCGACGCTGGCGGCCACGAGCGTGGTCAGCAAGGAGAGTTTCAGGGCCGATTTCAGTGCGGCGGGTGTCGATGCGAGTTTCATGTGCTTGTCCAATTCTTGTCTCTTGGGGATTACAGACCGCCGGCGGTCTTGACCAGGCCGAATACTTTGGTGTTGTCGATGGTGCCCAGGAAGGTTTCCGAACCCTTGCCGATGGCGCCCAGGAAGACGTCGGTGCCGCCGTGGGTTTCATTGCCGGCCGTGGTGCGGATCACCGCTTCCTGGTGGTAATTATTGGCGCTGGTGACGGTTTCATCGAGGCTGGCCATGGCGGCGCGGCTCGCTTGCGTGCGGTTCTCGCCATTGCCGAAGCCGATGATCGAATACGGTGCGCCGTCCAGGTCCTTCTCGACCGCGCCGGTGACGTAGTTCTTCACCACGCCCAGCACGCCAGGGTTGCCGGCAGCCGTCTTGCCCGTGCGCTTGGCGTAGCCGTTCAGCACCAGGGTGTGGTCATGGTCGGCCGTGACGACGATCAGGGTATTGGCCAGGGTCGGATCGGTGAGCTTGGCTTTTTCGATGGCGGCCTTGATGGCGTTGTCGAAGGCGACCGTGTCTTGCAGCGCCTTCTTGGCCGTCGTTTCGTGCAGCGCATGGTCGATGCGGCCGCCTTCGACCATCAGGAAGTAACCCTTCTTGTTCTTGGCCAGCACGTCCATGGCCTTGGTGGTCATTTCCGCCAGGCTCGGTTCCTTGGCTGCATCGCGGTCCAGGTCGTAGCTCATGTGGCTGGAGGTGAACACGCCGAACAGGCGCTCCGTCTTGGCCGCATCGACGGCCTTGAAGTCGGCCCCCGTGTTGGCGACCGTGTAGCTCTTCGCTTTCAGTTCAGCCACCAGGTCGCGCCCGTCGGAACGCTTGCCGCCATCCTTGAACGGCTTGAAGAATTGCGCGCCGCCACCGAGGACCACTTCCAGGCCGGTGCTGCCCAGGGCGCTGTTGTAGCCCGTGCCGCCTGGCACCAGGGCCGCGGCGATATCGTTTTCCAGGTCGCGGTGGCAGATGTGCGCGTAGGTCGCGGCCGGCGTGGCGTGCGTCACGCGCGCCGTGCTGACGACGCCGGCGGCAAAGCCCTTGGCCTTGGCCAGTTCCAGCAGGGTGGTGGCGGGCGTGCCGTTGCCGGTGCCGCATTTGTTGACCAGCTTGTTGCCGTTCGCATCCGTGCCCGGATCGATGGCGACCGTGTTGGCCGACATCGAGATGACTTCATTGTTCATCTTGACGCCGGTCATGTAGGCGGCCATCGACGGCGCGCTGTCGGTTACTTGCGCATCGTTCGAGAACGTCTTGACGAAGGCCGTTTCCGGCAGGGTGTCCATGGTCAGCGCACCGTCTTCGCCCACCGCATAGATGCGCGCGGCCGTCATGGTGGTCAGGCCCATGCCATCGCCGAGGAAGAAGATGACGTTTTTCGGCGGCGCTTCAGCCACTACCTCTTCTTTTTTGGCGTCGCTGCCGCAGGCGGCCAGCATCAGGGTGATGGCGACGCTGCAGCCAGCGACGGAAATTTTTCTGCGTGTCATGTGGTTCATCCGGCTAGGTTTGAAAGAGCTGGCAAGATAACAATTCAATGTGACGTCATGATGACGCTGTGAAACATTAGGTCTTCGATGGCCGGAGATTGCATCGAAAAATGCAACAAATTATTGCGGTTTATCGGGTTTTTCTACCGAATAAAGCAACGTAAGATGCCGTCATCCCAATCATCTTGTGAAGGCACTTCATGTTCTCCCAATCCATCCGCAGCGTTCTCGTTTCCACCCTGTTTGCCGCCGGCGCCGCCTCGGCCGCCGCCAGCGCTCCCTTGAGCCTGGAAGTATTCAATCCGGGCGAGGCGGCGATTTTCCCCGTCGCTTCCGTGCTGGTCGCGGGCAAGCATGACGCCGTGCTGATCGATGCGCAGTTTTCGCGCGCCGAGGCGCAAAAGCTGGTGGAGAAGATCCGCGCCAGCGGCAAGAAACTGACGACGGTCTATATCAGCCATAGCGATCCCGATTTTTACTTTGGCCTGGACGTGATCAAGGCGGCTTTCCCGCAGGCAAAGATCGTCGCCACGCCGGAAACCGTGGCCGAGATCCGCCGCAAGGCCGACGCCAAGGTCGCCTACTGGGGGCCTATCCTGAAAGACAATGCGCCGCACGCCATCGTCATTCCCGAAGCCTTGAAAGGCAAGCGCATCAGTCTGGAAGGCCAGGCGCTGGACATCGCCGGCCCGACGCCAGCGCGCACCTATGTGTGGATTCCATCGATCAAGGCCGTCGTCGGCGGCGTCGTGCTGTTTGGTAACCTGCACGTGTGGACGGCTGATACGCAAAGCGCACAATCGCGCCAGGACTGGCTCAAGACCCTGGACGGCATCGCGGCGCTGAAACCCGTCACCGTCGTGCCCGGCCACTTCAAGGTCGGTTCGTCCCTGACGCCCGACAGCATCGGTTTTACGCGCGACTACCTGGTGACGTTTGAAGGGGAAACGGCCAAGGCCGCCAACTCGGCCGCCCTGATCGAAGCGATGAAAACGCGCTATCCGCAGCTGGGCCTGGATGGCGCTTTGGAGACGAGCGCCAAGGTGGCAAAGGGTGAAATGCAATGGTAAGCGGCAAGGCCGGCATGCCCACACTGCACTACATTTTCGACCCCCTGTGCGGCTGGTGCTACGGCGCCGCGCCGCTGGTCGAGGCGGCGCGCGCCGTGCCCGGACTGACGGTGGCGTTCCACGGCGGCGGCATGATGACGGGCAGCAATCGCCGCCAGATCACGCCCGCCTGGCGCGGCTATGTGCTGCCGCATGACCGGCGCATCGAGCAATTGTCGGGCCAGCCCTTCGGCGACGCCTATATCGACGGCTTGCTGAACGACACGACGGCCATGATGGATTCCGAGCCGCCGATCACGGCCATCCTGGCGGCGGAAGCCGTGGCCGGCAAGGGCCTGGACATGCTGCAGCGCGTGCAGCACGCCCATTACGTGGACGGCTTGCGCATCGCCGACGTGCCCGTGCTGGTGACCTTGGCGCAAGAGCTGGGCATGGATGGGGCGGCATTCCAGGCCGCGTATGCGCAGCAGGCGGGCGCCGCCACGCAGCGGCACATCGACGCCAGCCGCGCCTTGCTGGCGCAGGTGGGCGGCCAGGGCTTTCCCACGTTCGTGCTCGACGATGGCAGCGGCAAGCTGTCCGTGATCGATATCGGCGGCTTCCTGGGCCAGCCGGCGAAGTTGCAGGCGCAACTGGGCGGCGTGTGCGATGCCCATGGTTGTGCATTGTAAATAGCTATCGGTTCGATAAAATCAATTATCTTTTCCTTTGCTGTTGACCTCGTTACACTGGTTTCATTAGTCAACAACGAAGGAAAAGCAGCCATGAGCCAACAGCCGCCATTCAGTACCGCCTCGGGTATTCCCGTCGCCGACAACCAGAATTCCATCAGCGCCGGTCCCCGCGGCCCCCTGCTGCTGCAAGACTTCCACCTGATCGAAAAACTCCAGCATTTCAACCGCGAGCGCATTCCCGAGCGCGTCGTGCACGCCAAAGGCTCGGGCGCCTACGGCACCTTTACCGTCACGCATGATATTTCCCGCTACACCAAGGCCAGGCTGTTCAGCGAAGTGGGCAAGCAGACGGCCACGTTCGCCCGCTTTTCCACCGTCGGTGGCGAGCGCGGCAGTGCGGATACGGAACGCGACCCGCGCGGCTTCGCCGTGCGTTTCTATACGGAAGAGGGCAACTGGGACCTGGTCGGCAACAACACGCCCATGTTTTTCATCAAGGACCCGATCAAGTTCCCCGATTTTGTCCACACGCAAAAGCGCGATCCGCAAAGCAATCTGAAATCGGCCGAGATGATGTTCGACTTCTGGAGCCATGCGCCGGAAAGCCTGCACCAGGTCACCATGCTGTTCTCGGACCGCGGCACGCCGGACGGCTACCGCCACATGGATGGCTTCGGCAGCCACACGTATAGCCTGATCAATGCCGATGGCCAGCGCGTGTACGTGAAGTGGCACTTCAAGACGCGCCAGGGCATCAGGAATTTGCCTGCAGCGGAAGCGGGCCGCCTGGCCGGTGCCGATCCCGACTACGCCCAGCGCGACCTGTTCGGCGCCATCGAGCGCGGCGATTTCCCCCAGTGGGAAGTCAAACTGCAGGTGGCGACGCAGGAGCAGCTCGATGCCTGGGAGCAGCGCACGGGCTGGAACCCGTTCGACCTGACGAAGGTGTGGCCGCATGGGGACTTCCCGCTGCTGCCCGTCGGTATTTTCGAGCTGAACCGCAACCCGGACAATTACCACGCGGAAGTCGAGCAGGCAGCCTTTTCGCCGGCCAACGCCGTGCCCGGCATGGGATACTCGCCGGACAAGATGCTGCAAGGCCGCTTGTTCGCCTACCACGACGCCCAGCTGTACCGCGTCGGCACGAACCACCAGCATCTGCCCGTGAATGCGGCCCGCTGCCCCTTCCATAATCAGCAGCGCGACGGCGGCATGGCCATCCACAATGGCAGTTCGGCGCAGAACTATGCGAACGTGGCGGCGGCGGGCAGTGCGCCGCAGGGGCTGGGCCATGGCGAGCCGGCGCTGGCGCTGGCTGGCGGCGCGGCGCGTTACGACGGGCGCGGCGTGGAAGACGATTACACGCAGGCCGGCAATCTGTTCCGTCTGATGTCGGCCCAGGCCAGGCAAAATCTGTTCGACAACCTGGCCGGTCCCCTGAGCCAGGTGCGCGCGGAAACCTTGCAGCGTCAGCTCGGCCACTTCGACCGGGCCGACCCGGCCTATGGCGCCGGCGTGCGGGCCGCCCTGCAGGCGCGTGGCGTGGCGCTGTAATTGCGTGTTGCAGGCGGAACTTGCTTGTTCCGCCTGTTATTGATATGGCACAAATTAGAGGTTGATATCAAATATTGCCGTATGGACATATTTGATATCCATGCGTAGACTTGTCGGTCTGATGATCGCGCCGCCTTCCTGGCGGCGTCCTGACTAGAAAGTCTTGTAATATGAATATGGCGAAGCTGTCGGTGCATGGGGACGACCCCACGCTCAAATCCATCCTCGAAGTCTTGCCCACCGAGCCGGAACGGCAATGGCGCAAGGGCGAGGCGAAGGGGGCGAATCGCGTACATCTCGATTCCGGCTTCGAAGTGCTGATCGCGCAGGCGCCCAAGTTGCAAGTGTTGCCCTCGCGCATACGCAGCTACCTGGCCGAATGTCGCTCGCGCGGCGTGACGTTCACCATGCCGCGCATCGTGGCCGAGCTGCAACTGGAGCTGAATGGCGACGACACGGTCGATGCGCCGCTCGACCTGTCGCTGGCCGACATGCAGCACCTGACGGAAATGGGTATCAGCCTGAGCCTAGTGACGCGCTGCGCCGCAGCCTGATGCCCGTGTGACACGCAAAAAAATGGCCGCCCATCATTGAAACGGGCGGCCATTTTTCGTCATGGTTCGTCGAGCTCGACGGTGACCATATTGTCATCGGGCTTGCGGTCGATCAGCTTGTTGTCCGGATCGATGCCCGCCTTGCCGGGACGGCTGCCGACGATGACGGTGTAGCTCGCTTGTCGCGCCGTCATGCGCAGCCGTTCGCGCAGCAGCGGATGGCCATTCGCGTCGTCGACGCCGATCTCGATCCAGTCGTGCAGCGGTGCGTCGTGTTCCTCGCCCTGTTCGCCGGCCGTCAATTTGCCCGCCTGCACCTTGATGGTGACGGCATACTTGCCATCGCTGCGTTTCGTGGCCGTGGCTGACAGGGCACGGTTGTCGAACAGCACGATTTTCTCGAACAGGTCGTCGATCAGGTAAGCCTGCTCGGGCGGCGTGACCTGGCGCAAGCCGGCAATCAGGGCCGTCACGCTCGCATACGGCGGGCCTTTCTGGCCGTAGGTCTTGAGCAGCTCGCGCAGCACGCCGTTGACCTTGTCCTCGCCGATGATGTCTTGCAGCAAGTACATGGCCAGGCTGCCCTTGTGGTAATGGATGTAGGCCTGGTTTTCATTCTCGGCCAGCGGCAGTTCCTTCTTGCGTTCCTCGCTGCGCCCCATCAGGTATTGATTCAGGTCATAGCGCAGGAAGCGGCGCATCTTGGCCGGCCCCGCGGTTTTCTTCATCACCATCAGGGCCGAATATTCGGCCAGGGTTTCGCTGAGCACGGTGGCGCCCCGTGTATTGCCGCCCACCAATTGATGCGCCCACCACTGGTGCGCCACTTCATGCGCCGTGATGTAGAACGGATAGTCGATGTCCTTCGGGTTCTTGTCGTCCACCTTGGCGATGAAGCCCAGGCCTTCCGAGTACGGTATCGTGTTCGGGAACGATTGCGCAAACGTGGCGTAGCGGGGGAATTCGACGATGCGCAGGATCTTGTGCTGGTAGGGGCCGAAGTTCTTCGTGTAGTACTCGAGCGCTTCCTTGCTGCCGCGCACGAAACGCTCGAGGTTGTATTCATGGCCAGGATGGTAATACACGTCGATGGCCACGTCTTGCCAGCGCTCGTGCTTGACGGCGTAGCGGGCCGACTGGAAGGCGTAGAAATTCAGGATCGGCTGGTCCATCGTGTAATGGAAGTAATGGCGGCCCTTGGCGATCCAGTCGTTGTCCAGCATGCCCGGTGCGATGGCCGTCTGGCCGTCGACGGTGCTGACGGTGGCATCGAAGTTGATGCGGTCGGCGTCGTTGCTGATGTAGTTGTCGGCCAATCCCTTCGGGTCGTCGCGCGGCAAGGCCCGTTCGCGCGCGGGCAAGCCGTGTTTCTTGCGGTCGCGCGGGTCCGTCAATTCCTGTTGCGGCTGGTAACCGATGTGCGGCAGCACGGCATTCGTGAAGAAGGTGCCGTTGGCCACCACGGGCGTGTCCTGGCCCAGGCCGAAGATGCCGCGCGGCGCGTAGCGGATGTCGAAATCGAGGCCCAGGGTGGCGCCCGGCGCCAGCGGCGCGGCCAGGCGGTAGCTGTAGAAGCCCAGCTTGCCGTCATCGAGGCCGGGATGCACGCGCGTATCGAAACGCAGGCGCATGGTGGCGGTCGGGTCTTGTTGCACAAAAATATGGCTGATCGGCAAGCTGGTCTTGTTTTGCAGCACATAGCGGCCCGTCACGGCCAGGGTGCGCTGCGCCGGGTAGATGGCCACGTCGAGTTTCACGTCGGTGATTCTCGGCTGCGGCGTGGCGGCAAACTTGCGGTACTGGCGCTCGATGCTGGCGCGGTCCCCGTCGCGGGAAAATTCGGACTGGTAATCGTTGGCCACGTGGAACACGTAAAACAGCACGCCGCCGGCGCCGACGAAGACCACGGCGCCGCCGGCAAAGCTGGCCAGCACGCCATGCGTGAGGCCGTGGCGCGCCAGGCGCAGGCGGATGCGCCAGCTGTCCTGCGCGCCGCGGGGCCAGAACAGCAGTGACAGCACCGTCAGCATGACGGCCGCGCCGCTCCAGTACAGCAAGTACCAGCGCTCGCGCAACACAAAGTGGCCGGCGCCGTTCATGGCCGAATATACGACATCCGGCGTGCTGCCGTACAGCAGCAGCGGGTCGCCCAGGCCCAGCGAGGAAAAGCTGATGCTGGCGATGTGGTACAGAATCATGGCGAAATACGCCAGGTATTTGTGATTGATCAATACCTGCACGAAGATGGCCAGCACGGCGACCAGCGCATAGTAGGGCAGGTGCGACAGGAACAGCGATTCCACGTACAGGCCGGGGTCGAGGCGGTAATAGCCCTTGAAGACCTGGATCGACATGCCGCACAGCATGATGATCAGGCTCAGCAAGGCTTGCAGGCCGACCAGCGCGAACAGTTTCGACAGCAGGGGCAGCCAGTTCGGCACGGGCAGGGCGTCGAGCATCAGGTACGTGCCCGCTTCCCGTTCGCGCCACACCAGCTCGCCCGCGTAGAAGGTGGTAATGATCAGCATGAACAGGGCGAACGAGGCGCTGACCATCTCCAGCACCTTTTCCGTCACGGGATAGGTATTCGTGCCGTAGATGGAGCCCATGTCCAGCGCGCCCGCATACATGGTCAGCACGCCGGCCAGCACGATAACGACAAAATAGATGTTCTTGATGGTTTCGCGCAGGTTCAGCCAGCTCATCTTGAGGAGCAGGGCTGCCAGGTTGCGCTGCACGAAGTCGGGCGTTTCCTGCGTGGACAGCGAAGCGTTCGACAGACGCTGCGGCGCCTCGCCCTCGCTGCGGCGCCGGGTGGCGCCCGCGTCCGTCGTGGCGTGGAACTGGAAGCGCCAGTAGCCGAGCAGCAAGGCCACCAGGGCGAAGCCGGACCAGATGGCGCGGTTCAGCAGGTACACGCCCTCCAGCGTCACCAGGCGCGTGTTGCGCTCCGCGTTCGGCCAGTATTCCGTCAGGCGTATCAGCGCCGTCGTGCCGAAGGGGTCGATCAGGGCGGCCAGGGTCTTGTAGTCGAGGTCGCGCGCCAGCGACGGCGCCACCAGGTAGCCGATCAGCATGACCACCGAGCTGATGTACACAGGCAGCATGCGCCGCGTCAGCGCGGCGATGACGAAGAAGATGGCGCCGAAGATGAACAGGTTCGGCAGCAGCGTAAAGACGTAGGGCATCAGGTAGGCCAGCGCCCGCTGCGGTCCCAGCCGTTCCGGATCGATGCCGGGCAGCCAGGCGCCCAGCCAGGCGCCGATCACGATGCTGGAAAACACCACGGCCAGCACCAGGTAGGCGCCGAGGAAGCGGCCAAAGACGTACTGGTATTTTCTGATCGGCGCGCTGAAGAAGAAATGCTGCATGCCGTATTCGAAATCCTGCTGCACCGAGCGGCCCATCATGGCGGCCACCACCACGGCGCCGAAGCAGCCCAGCAGGCTGCACGTGAACGCCAGCGAACGGGGGGCGTTGATCAGGAACTTGCCGCCGAAACTGATGCTCGCTTCCTTGAAGACGCCGCCGGCGGCCGCCATCCACAGCATGGCCAGCGCCAGAAACATGGCGAAATACACCCAGGTGGACAGCAGCTTGAGCCGCTGTCGCGCTTCAAAGCGGGCGATGGCAAACATGGCCGCCCCCTCAGTCGCACTGCGGGGCGACGCGGTGGCGCCCCGCAATGGTGGCGAAATACAGGTCTTCCAGGTCGCCGATGGCTTCCTCGAAGCCGTCGCCCGGGTCGTCGTCGCTGTAGACGTGGATCAGGGTGCGGCCCGACAGCAGGCGCGTGGAAATGACGGCGTGGCGTTGCTGGAAGCTGGCCAGTTCTTTCTTTTCGACAAAGCGCGCCCAGATCTTGCAGCTGACTTCATCGATCAGTTCCTGGGTCTTGCCGCACAGCAGCAAATGGCCCTTGTTGATGATGGCCATGTTGGCGCACAGGTCGGCCACGTCAGACACGATATGGGTCGACAGGATCACCGTCTTGTCTTCGCCGATGTCGGACAGCAGATTGTGGAAGCGGACTCTCTCCTGCGGGTCGAGGCCGGCCGTCGGCTCGTCGACGATGATCAGTTTCGGGTCGCCCAGCAGGGCTTGCGCGATGCCGAAGCGCTGGCGCATGCCGCCGGAAAAGCCGCCCAGGCGCTGGTGGCGCACGTCGAACAGATTGGTTTGCTGCAACAAGCCATCGACGACCTCGCGCCGGCGCGTCCGCTGCGACAGCCCTTTCAACATGGCGAAGTGGTCGAGCAGCTCGTAGGCCGTCACTTTCGGGTACAGGCCGAAGTCCTGCGGCAGGTAGCCCAGCATGCGGCGGATTTCGTCCTTGTCGTCGAGCACGTCATAGTCGCCGAAGAAGATGGAGCCCGAATCGCATTCCTGCAGGGTGGCCAGGGTGCGCATCAGGGTCGACTTGCCGGCGCCATTCGGGCCCAGCAAGCCGAACATCCCGGGCGGTATCGTCAGCGAAACGTTGTCCAGCGCTACCACGCCATTCGCGTAGGTCTTCGACAATTTGCGAATCTGCAATTCCATACAACTCCTAACTCATGCGTTGCTGCCCGATGCGACAGGGCTACTCTATGCTGGCATTGTATTGAATTTAAGACGCACTGGGCAGTTGCATGCGATACACGGCATTTTCGCGTGCCCAGAGTGCAGTTCGACGGGGCAGACGGCGCGCCGTGCAAGTGTTAGTTGCGAAACAGCACCGACTCCCGGTTAAACCACCAGCGGCACAGGGCCAGCAGGGCGCCCGCGATCACCGTGGTCGACGCCAGGATCACGCCGAACATGCGGTAATCCATGGTGCCTTTCACCAGTTCCTTCATGGCCAGCGACACGTTGGTCAGCGGCACCATGGCCCATATCCAGTTCAGCTCGACGCCGGGCAGCATGGCCGCCACCGTGGGCAGGATGACGAACAGCATCAAGGGCGTGATCATGCCGGCCGCTTCCTTGTAGCTTTTCGCGTAGATCGAGATCGACAGCAGCAGCGAGGCGAAGATGGCGGCCGTCGGCACCAGCATCAGGGTCACCATGGCCAGGTCGGGCAAGCCGATGCTGCGCACCATGACGGCCATGTTGCCTTCGAGCGAGCTGCCGAAGATGGCCAGCAGCGCGCCCATGCTGCCCACCATCAGCACGGCCGAGGTCATGCCGACGGTAAACAGCACGAGGAACTTGGCCAGCACGATGGCGCTGCGCGGCACGGGCGCCAGCAGCAGGGTTTCCAGGGTGCCCCGCTCCTTTTCGCCGGCGCCCAGGTCGATGGCCGGATACATGGCCGCCGTCAGGCACACCATCAGCAGCAGATAGGGCAGCATGCCGCCGACGATGGCGCCCATCTGCTCGCGCTCGTTGGCCGTCGATTGCTTGTCGAGCACGATGGGATGCAGGGCAAAGGCCAGCTGGGCCGGACTCAGGTTCAGGTCCGACAACGCGCTTTCACGCAGGCTGGCGTTGTAGGCATCGACGATCTCGCGCACCCGCTGCTGGGTCACATCGACCGTGCTGGCGCTGTTGTAGTGCAAGGTGACCTTGGCTTGCTGCTGTTGCCGCAGCGCCTCTTCAAAGCGGGGCGGAATGACGACGGCGAACTTGATGCTGTCGTCGCCGATGGCGCGGCGGATCTCCCCCTCGCTGGCCAGCGGCACTTCGCGCAGGTTGTGCTGCTGCGCAAAACGCGCGCTCAAGCCCGGCGAATGGTCCTTGCCGAACAGCGCGTAGCGCATTTCCGCCGTCTTGGCGTTCTTGAACATATTGTTCGAGACATATGCGAAGCCGCCAAAGATCAGCGGCATGGCAAAGATGGGGATGAGGATGGTGAAGATCAGCGTCTTGCGGTCGCGCGTGAGTTCCAGCAACTCTTTCAGATAAATGGTCCACATGGTTCAGGCTCCCTGGTTGATGACGCTGACAAAGGCGTCGTACAGATCGGCACTGCCGCCCAGGTGGCGCAGTTCGTCGACCGTGCCATGGAAGGCGGTGGTGCCGCGGTTGATGATGCAGACGCGGTCGCACAGCTTTTCCACCTCGTGCAGGTGGTGCGTGGAAAAGATCAGCGGCACGCGCAGCGCCTTGTAGCTGGCGATGAAGTCGAGCAGGATCTTGGCCGACATCACGTCCAGGCCCGTCGTCGGCTCGTCGAGGATGACCACTTGCGGCTCGTGCACGACGGTGCGGGCGATCGCGCACTTCTGTTTCATGCCCGTCGACAACTGATCGGCCCGCTTGCCGCCGTATTCCTCCATTTGCAGCAGGGAAAACAGTTCATCGCAGCGGCGTTTCAGCTGGTCGGCCGGCATGCCGTGCAGGCGGCCGAAGTATTCGACGTTCTCGCGCGCCGTCAGGCGGCCGTACAAGCCCGTCGAGCCGGACAGGAAGCCGATGCTCTGGCGCGCCACCAGCGGCTGGCGCAGCACGTCGACGCCATTGACGAGGGCGCTGCCCGCGTCCGCCTGCAAGGCCGTCGACAGCAGGCGCAGGGTGGTGGTCTTGCCGGCGCCATTCGGCCCCAGCAAGCCCAGCACTTCGCCCGGGGCGCAGCTGAAACTGACGTCGCGCACGGCGTGGAACCAGCCCTCGTGTTCGCGCGGATCGCTGACGTGCACGCCCTTGCCCTTGTGGGGCGGCATGCGGAAACGTTTTGCCAGGTGCTTGACCTCTATCATGTGCTTCATCCATTCAACGGTGAAGAACGAGAGTAGCATGCAAAAAATGTAACTTGCAAGGTGGAAATATCGTTTGGTCTATTGAAAAAAACAGCATCTTCATGCAAGCTGGCCCGGTGGGCGCCGGCGGACGGCGCGGGAGAGCGCAATGCAAACGATCGATCAGGCGATGCAGGACAAGGTACTGGCCGTGGCCCGCGCCGGCATGACCAGTGCCGAAGCCATCGGTTTCTTCCGCGTCAGCCTGGGGCTGTACTATCTGGCCGGCCTGATGACGGAAGAAACCCTCGATTTCAAGCAGATCGACGCGAAGTACAACCGTTTTATCTACCACTCGATAGGCGGCGGACACAGCATCGCCAGCGTGCTGCAATTCATGAGCGGCGAAAAAGTCTTGCGCGTGCTGCAATCGGAGCGTTTTCGCGCCGCGTTTGCCGAATACTGCCGGGACATTCCCGTCGACAGCATTTCTTTTCTGATTTCACTGAACCTGGGCGTGGCGAAAAGCCTGTCCGGCCTCGACGCCGTCGGCCCCGTGGTGGACTGGATCGAGCAGGAAAAAGCGCGCACAGGTCAATAAAGCCCCGTTCGCCCTGCGCGCGGCGTGGGGACGGCTGGCCCTGATCGTCCTATAATTCATGTTTTACTACTCATGAGCATAGCCACGATGACCGCGAACCGCCATTTTGACCCCCTGGATCGTTTGATTGTCGGCGCCGACAAGGCCTTGCGCGTCATCGCGGGCGTGGCCTCGGCCTCGCGCCCCACGCCGGCCGCGCACGCGCCCGATGCGGAGCTGAGCCCGGCCGAACAGCGCCACAGCGCCGGTTTGATGCGCGTCAACCATGTGGGCGAAGTGTGCGCGCAAGCCCTGTACAACTCGCAGGCGCGCTATGCGCACAGCCCGGCCATCCGCGCCCAGTTCGATGAGGCGGGACGCGAAGAGGAAGACCATCTGGCCTGGACGGCGCAGCGCCTGACGGAGCTGGGCTCGCGTCTGAGCCTGCTCAATCCCCTGTGGTATGCGGGTTCGTTTGCGCTGGGCACCATTGCCGCGCGCATGGGCGACGGCCGCAGCCTGGGTTTTGTGGTGGAAACGGAACGCCAGGTGGAAGCGCACCTGGCCAGCCACCTGCAGGAATTGCCGCCGCAGGACGCCAAGTCGCGCGCCATCGTCAAGCAGATGGCCATCGACGAGGTGGAACACGGCGCCGCCGCCCAGCGACTGGGCGCCATCGACACCCCGGCGCCCGTCAAGGCGTTGATGGGCATCATGGGGAAAGTGATGACGAAGACCGCGTATTACATCTAACACGTCGGCATCGCTCGGGGTAGGTCCGCTTAGCGCGCAGCGCGTAAGCCGACAACATTGTTGGCGCCGTGGGTGTCGTCGGATTACGCGCTCACGCGCTAATCCGACCTACTCCTCGATGATTTCGAACGAGTGAGTGATTTCCGCCGTCTTCGCCAGCATGATGGACGCCGAGCAATATTTGTCATGCGACAAAGCCACGGCCCGTTCCACGGCCGTCGGTTTCAGGGCCTTGCCCCGCACCGTGAAGTGGAAGTGGATCTTGGTAAATACTTTCGGATCGGTATCGGCGCGCTCGGCCTTCAGGGTCACTTCGCAGCCGTTGACGGCTTCGCGGCCCCGTTTCAGGATCAGCACCACGTCATAGGCGGTGCAGCCGCCCGTGCCCAGCAAGACCATTTCCATGGGGCGTGGCGCCAGGTTGTGGCCGCCGCCTTCGGGCGCGCCATCCATGGTCACCATGTGGCCGGAACCGGTTTCTGCCCGAAAACTCATGCCCGACGGGCCATTCCAGCTGACTTTGCATTCCATCGTACTCTCCGAAAATTGTAAGCGTTTTGTATTGTAATAGAGGAATGCCCATCCATGTGCCGGCCGCCGGCCCGCAGCCTGCCTGGATTGCGGCTTGACGCGGCACGGCAAAGCCGCTTATACTTGTCGGCTTTCCGTTCGCTCAGGAAAAGTAAATAAGGCAGAGTCCGCACAGCAACATCGGCGGAACCACCATTTGAGCGTGTAATCTATTAGGAAGTCAACATGAAAACATTTTCCGCTAAAGGACATGAAGTCCAGCGCGATTGGTTCGTGGTTGACGCGACGGACAAAGTCCTCGGACGTGTTGCCAGCGAAGTGGCACTCCGACTGCGCGGCAAACACAAACCAGAATTTACTCCTCACGTCGATACCGGCGACTTCATCGTCGTCATCAACGCAGGCAAACTGCGTGTGACCGGTACCAAAGCAACTGAGAAAATTTACTACCGTCACTCTGGCTATCCAGGCGGCATCTACGAAACCAACTTCCAGAAAATGCAACAGCGTTTTCCAGGTCGCGCGCTTGAGAAAGCGGTCAAGGGCATGCTGCCTAAAGGCCCACTCGGCTACGCAATGATCAAGAAGCTGAAAGTGTACGCGGAAGGTTCCCATCCGCACGCTGCTCAGCAACCTAAAGCACTTGTTCTCTAAGGAACTGACATGATCGGTAATTACAATTATGGAACCGGCCGTCGCAAAAGTGCAGTGGCTCGGGTTTTTATCAAAGTTGGCACAGGCTTGATCGTTGTTAACGGCAAACCAGCAAACGAATACTTTTCGCGCGAAACGGGTCTGATGGTCATCCGTCAACCTCTGGAACTGACCGGCAATGTCGAGCGTTTCGACATCAAAGTCAACGTCCATGGCGGCGGTGAGTCGGGCCAGGCTGGTGCAGTTCGTCACGGCATCACCCGCGCTCTGATCGACTACGATGCAGCGCTGAAACCGGAACTGGCGAAAGCCGGCTTCGTGACCCGCGATGCACGTGAAGTCGAGCGTAAAAAAGTTGGTCTGCGCAAAGCACGTCGCGCAAAGCAATTCTCGAAGCGTTAATTTCTACGCTACAGCGCCTTCCGGGGTGCTGGTCGAAAAGCCGCTGGACTTCGGTCCCGCGGCTTTTTTGCATTTCAGCGTGACTCTGCGTTGCGCTGTAAAATACGCGGAAAACCCGCAGGGGCAGCGTTTCCCTTCATCTTTATGCAATCTATACACAAGGAAAGAACATGATCAAAGTTGGCATCGTCGGCGGCACTGGATACACGGGCGTTGAATTGCTGCGCTTGCTCGCTACCCATCCAGATGTCGAGTTGACGGCGATTACCTCGCGCAAGGAAGATGGCTTGCCCGTTGCCGACATGTATCCTTCCCTGCGCGGCCACGTGAAGCTGGCGTTTTCCTCGCCGGACAAGGCGAATCTGGAACAGTGCGACGTGGTGTTTTTCGCCACCCCGCATGGTGTTGCGATGGCGCAAGCTCCTGCCTTGCTGGCCGCCGGCGTGAAGGTCATCGACCTGGCCGCCGACTTCCGCCTGAAAGACCAGGCCAAGTTCGAGCAGTGGTACAAGATTCCCCATACGGCGCCCGAACTGATAGCCGAGGCCGTGTACGGCTTGCCGGAACTGAACCGCGAAGACATCAGGCAGGCCAGGCTGATCGCCAACCCCGGTTGCTACCCGACCACCATGCAGCTGGGCTTCTATCCGCTGCTCAAGGCGGGTCTGGTGAATGCGGGCGGCTTGATCGCCGACTGCAAGTCGGGCGTGTCCGGCGCCGGCCGCAAGGCGGAAATCGGCATCCTGTTCTCGGAAAGCAGCGACAGCTTCAAGGCCTACGGCGTGGCCGGCCACCGCCACCTGCCGGAAACGACGGCGCAGCTGCAGCGTTTCACGGACGACAAGGTGGCGCTGACCTTCACGCCGCACCTGGTGCCGATGATCCGCGGCATGCATTCGACCCTGTACGCGCAGCTGAACAAGGATGTCAGCAATGAAGAACTGCAAGCCTTGTTCGAAGCGCAATACAAGGACGAGCCGTTCGTCGACGTGATGCCATTCGGCGCGCATCCGGAAACGCGCTCCACGCGCGGCTCGAACATGCTGCGCCTGGCCTTGCACCGTCCCGAAGGCGGCAATACCGTCATCGTGCTGGTGGTGCAGGACAACCTGGTCAAGGGCGCATCGGGCCAGGCCGTGCAGTGCATGAACTTGATGTTTGGCTTGAAAGAAACGGCCGGTTTGCAACACATCGCCCTGCTGCCATAAAAATAGGCGCCCGGGCTTGCGCAGGTCCGGCGCCTTTTTGCCGGACCTGTGCTAAATTGGACTGCCACCTACCCCGACAGGATGACGTTCATGTTCGAGCGCAACGCGAAAAATCCCATCGACACCCTGATCGGCGCTTCCACGCGGATCGAGGGCGACTTGCTGTTTTGCGGGGGCTTGCGCATCGATGGCCATGTGCGCGGCAACGTCACGGGCGAGGCGGGCGAGCCCACGCATGTGGTGCTGGGCGAGGCAGGGCGCATCGATGGCGAGGTGCGCTGTTCGAGCCTGGTCGTCAGCGGCGAGATCAACGGCCCCGTGTATGTGTCCGAAATGCTTGAAATCCAGCCCAAAGCCCGCATTGTAGGAGAGGTCTACTACAAAGTGCTGGAAATGCACAGCGGCGCATTGGTGCAAGGAAAGCTCAGTCGCCACGACAGCGCCGACCCCGTGCTGCACCTGGCCGTGTCGGAAATGTGAGCAGGAACAACACCGGCCAGCCGTGCCAGCGGCGGCCGCAGCGCGAGTTGCGCCAACAGTCTATAATGACTTAATGTTTTCTAGTAGGAGTGCCTGATATGAATGCCGTCGCTGAAATGCAAGATGTGATCCCTTCCCCTATTATCTTTACCGATAGCGCCGCCGAAAAAGTCGCGCAGCTGATCGAAGAAGAAGGCAATCCCGACCTGAAATTGCGCGTGTTCGTGCAGGGCGGCGGCTGTTCCGGCTTCCAGTACGGCTTCACCTTCGACGAAATCGTCAACGAAGATGACACCACCATGGTCAAGAACGGCGTCCAGCTGTTGATCGATTCCATGAGCTACCAGTACCTGGTCGGCGCGGAAATCGACTACAAGGATGACCTGGAAGGCGCGCAGTTCGTGATTAAAAACCCTACCGCGACGTCTACCTGTGGTTGCGGTTCGTCCTTCTCCGTTTAAGTACTAAACGGGGCAAGCAAGAAAATAGCGGATCATTGATCCGCTATTTGTGTTTCTACATCTGCTCAACGCGGATACAGCGCACCGAGCACGCGTAAGCCCGCCGCACCCGTCACGGCCGGCAAGTTGCCCGGCTTGCGCTGCGTAAAACGCCAGGCCAGCCAGGCAAACGCCAGCGCCTCGACCTGGCTGGGCGCCACGCCCAGCGCCTCTGTCGATGCCACCGCCATGCCCGGCAATTGCCCGGCCAGGGCCGCCATCAGGCTGGCGTTCTGCGCGCCGCCGCCGCATACGTACACGGTTTCCGCCTGCGCTCCGTCGCGCGCGATGGCGTGTGCTAGGCTGGCGGCCGTCAGCTGGGTCAATGTCGCCTGCACGTCGGCCGGCCGGGCGCCACGGTGATTCACCAGCTTGCCTTGCAGCCAGTCGGCGTGAAAGAGGTCGCGGCCCGTGCTTTTCGGTGCCGGCAAGTCAAAATAGGGATCGTCGAGCAAATCCGCCAGCAGGGCAGGCAAGACTTTGCCCGTGGCGGCCCAGGCGCCGTTGGCGTCATACGGCTGGCCCAGGTGCCGCAATGCCCAGCCATCCATCAGCGCATTGCCGGGGCCCGTGTCGTAGCCCGTCACCGTGCCGTCCGCGTGCAGCACGCTGATATTGCTGATGCCGCCGATATTGGCCAGCACGCGCGTGTGGCCGGGCAAGTTGAAGATGGCCTGGTGAAAAGCGGGCACCAGCGGCGCGCCCTGGCCGCCGGCCGCCACGTCGCGGCTGCGCAAGTCGGCGATGACGTCGATGCCCGTCAGTTCCGCCAGCAAGGCCGGGTTGTTCAACTGGCGCGTAAAGCCCAGCTCGGGGCGGTGACGGATGGTCTGGCCATGCGCGCCGATGGCGGCGATGGCGTCCGGGCCGATGCCCGCGTCGTTCAATAGCAGGGCGACGCAGTCGGCGTAATGGCGCACGAGCTGATTGGCTGCCAGTGCTTCGCGTTCGATTTCATTCTGGCCAGCACTTTGCAAGGCCATCAGGTCGTCGCGCAGGCTGGCGGGAAAGGGAATGTAGGCGTCGCCCAGGCTGCGCACGCCGCCATCGTCGGAAAAGTCGACCAGCGCGCCGTCGACGCCGTCCAGGCTGGTGCCAGACATCAGACCGATATACAGCATGGGGTTGTCCTTGAGTGCGTAAGTGATGGGATGCATTGTGCCGCATTTGTGCCGTACGCACGCGGGAAAAAACAAAGGCACCGGCCATCTGCATGGGCGGTGCCTTTATATGTTGCCCGAAGGCAGTGTTGCGATGTCGTTTAACGCGACGCCAGTGCCGTGTCGTTCGGACGCAGCAGGGTGAAGCGGTGCATCATGTCGGCCGACACCATGCGGAAGCGGCTCAGCTCGGCAGCCGTCAGCGGCGCCTGGGCTTGCACGTTCAGCTTGCTTGGGTCTTGTGCCACGCCGCCGACGCGGAATTCATAGTGCAAATGGGCGCCCGTGGACCAGCCGGTGGTGCCGACGTAGCCGATCACGTCGCCCTGGCTGACTTTTTGACCTTTTTTCAAGCCCGAAGCGAAGCGGCTCATGTGGGCGTAGGCGGTGCTGTAGTTGGCCCAGTGTTTCAGGACGACAACATTGCCGTAGCCGTTCTGGCTGCCGACGGAATCGACCACGCCGTCACCGGAAGCGCGGATGGGCGTGCCCGTTGCTGCGGCGAAATCGATGCCCTTGTGCGCTTTCCAGTTGCCGGAAATCGGGTGCACGCGCATGGAGAAACCGGACGAGATGCGGGAAAATTCGAGGGGGGATTTCAGGAAGGCTTTTTTGAGGGACTTGCCGTCGAAACTGTAGTAACCGCCGCCTTGCTTGCTGGCTGGGTCTTCGAACCAAACGGACTGGTAAGTCGTGCCGCGGTTGGTGAATTCACCGGCCAGGATGCGGCCCGCTCGGACAAATTCGCCATCTTGCCAGAACGTTTCGTAGACCACATTGAACGAGTCGCCGCGTTTCAGATCGGAGCGGAAGTCGATATTGGTCGAGAACATTTCCACGATTTGCGCGGAAATCGAGTCTGGCAGGCGGGTGCCGTCCAGGCTGGAGTCGGTGGCGGCGAACAGGGTGGAAGTAATCTTGCGCGCGTGCATTTCAACGCGGCGTTCCAGCTGGGCTGCCACTTCCGTGGCCACGAACTTGTCGCCCTTGCGGGTGATCAGGATGTTCTTGACCGATTTGTCGGTACCGTCGACGAGGGTGGCGCGCATCCAGTTGAGGTCGCCGTTTTCGGTCGTTTGCGCTTGCACGCGCTTGCCCGATTTCAGCAACATCACGCCGCGCGCGATCTTGTCGGTTTTGATGAAATTGGCGGCCGCCGGATCATCCACGCCGAGACGGGTCAGCAGGGTGGCGAGGGTATCGCCAGCGCGGACTTTTTCTTCGTGGGTGAAATTCTGGTCTACCTGTTCCATCGCGGAAATTTGCGAGGCGAGATCAGGCATTTCCAGGTTTTGCGCGATGGACGTGACCGGCAAGTCCGATGCGTCTGGCGCCATGGGCGACACAGCGACCGCGCCGAAGGCGGCCACGGCGAGCAGCACTGCGGACGCGCCGATAATGCGTGCCTTGCGTGTCGTCGTCAGCTGTGTGTACAAGCGTGAGCCTGTGATTTTATGTATAGGGTTCATGCAATCAGTTAAAATTTGCCCTTGAACGATTCGTGAACTAGTGCTCTTTGTTATTGTTATTTTGGTTCGTTTTCATACGGCAAGATTGATGGGATCGAGCATTATAACAAACTCCGCAAACCTACTACCATTTTGAGATCTACAGTCAAATTTTATGGAAATCAACACCACCGCATCGCCTACAAAGGCTAACGCCGCTCAGACCGCGCTTCCGCTGTCGGACAGAGTACAAGAAGCCCTCGCGATTACCAAGCGTGGCGTCGACGAACTCTTGATCGAAAGCGAATTTGCGCAAAAATTAGCGCGTTCCGAGAAAACCGGTGTTCCACTGCGCATCAAACTGGGCCTGGACCCGACTGCACCCGACTTGCATCTGGGCCACACTGTCGTGCTGAACAAGATGCGCCAGCTGCAAAACCTGGGCCATCAAGTCATTTTCCTGATCGGCGATTTTACTTCCATGATCGGCGACCCTTCGGGCCGCAACGTCACGCGTCCGCCGCTGACCAAGGAACAGATCGAGATTAACGCGATGACGTATTTCGCGCAAGCATCTTTAGTGCTGGATGCCAGCAAGACGGAAATCCGCTATAACTCCGAGTGGTGCGATCCGCTGGGCGCGCGCGGCATCATCCAGCTCGCTTCCCACTACACGGTGGCGCGCATGATCGAGCGCGACGACTTCACCAAGCGCTTCCAGGGCGGCATTCCTATTTCCGTGCATGAATTCCTGTACCCGCTGATGCAGGGCTACGACTCGGTGGCCCTGAAATCGGACCTGGAACTGGGCGGCACGGACCAGAAATTCAACCTGCTGGTGGGCCGCGAACTGCAAAAGCAGTACGGACAGGAGCAGCAGTGTATTTTGACCATGCCGCTGCTGGAAGGTTTGGACGGCGTGGAAAAAATGTCCAAGTCGAAGAATAACTATATCGGCATCACGGAACCGGGCAACACCATGTTCGCCAAGCTGATGAGTATTTCCGACGTCATGATGTGGCGCTACTACGAGCTGCTGTCGTGGCGCTCGATCGCCGAACTGGCCCAGCTGAAGCGCGAAGTCGAGGAAGGCCGCAATCCGCGCGACGCCAAGGTTGCGTTGGCGCAAGAGATCGTCGCCCGCTTCCACTCGCAGCAGGCGGCCGAAGATGCGCTGGCCGATTTCGTCAACCGCTCGAAGGGCGGCATTCCCGACGATATCCCGGAAGTGACCCTGGCCGGCGCCCCGCTGGGCATCCCGCAATTGCTGAAACAGGCGGGCCTGTGCCCGTCCACGTCGGAAGCCATGCGCAAGATCGACCAGGGCGGCGTGCGCATCGACGGCACCGTCATCAGCGACAAGGGCTTGCAAGTGGAAGCCGGTCAGTTCGTGTTGCAAGTTGGCAAGCGCAGTTTCGCGCGCGTCACCTTGACGGCATGATCGCGCTGCTGCAACGTGTTACCCAGGCGAAAGTCGATGTCGGCGGCGCCACCGTCGGCGCCATCGACGCTGGCCTGATGGTGCTCGTGTGCGCCGAGCGGGGCGATACGGAGAAGGAAGCGGACGCCTTGCTGACCAAACTGCTCGGCTACCGCGTGTTTGCCGACGAGGCGGGCAAGATGAACCGCAGCGTGACGGACGTGG
Source organism: Janthinobacterium sp. GW821-FHT03C10 (assembly GCF_059420865.1). NCBI lineage: Bacteria > Pseudomonadati > Pseudomonadota > Betaproteobacteria > Burkholderiales > Oxalobacteraceae > Janthinobacterium > Janthinobacterium sp. GW821-FHT03C10. The sequence goes on from NZ_JBWKUN010000008.1 coordinate 117,392, forward strand.
CCGGCGGCTTGCTGCTGGTGCCGCAGTTCACCCTGGCGGCCGACACCAAGTCCGGCACGCGCCCGTCGTTCACGCCGGCGGCCGCGCCGCAGGATGGTTTGCGCCTGTTCACGCATTTCGTGGACCAGGCGCGCGGCCGCCATGCGACCGTGCAAACGGGACAGTTCGGTGCCGACATGCAGGTGTCGCTGACGAATGACGGGCCCGTGACATTCTGGCTGCAAGTGAACGCTAAATAAGTACAAAACAATAACTACAAGGGGAGCAAGCGATGAAATTGTGGAGCGAGACGTTTCGTGATGGCGGCCTGATGCCGGCTGACCATGCCTTTGCCGAGATCGATCCGGCCAACCGCGTGCGCCTCGCCGGCAACCGCAATCCCCACCTGGCCTGGGACGAGGTGCCCAACGGCACCGAGTCGCTGGCCCTGTTCTGCATCGACCCCGATGCGCCGCAAGACGCCAGCCTGGTCAACCGCGACGACCAATCCCTGCCGCTGACGGCGCCGCGCGGCGACTTTTATCACTGGAGCTTGCTCGACTTGCCGCCCGCCATGCGTTCTATTGCTGCCGGAGAATTTTCCAGCGGCATCACGCCGCGCGGCAAGGCCGCAAGTGCTGGGCTACGCCAGGGCATCAACGACTACACGGCCTGGTTTGCCGGCGATGCCGCCATGGCCGGCGACTATTACGGCTATGATGGCCCATGCCCGCCGTGGAATGACGAGCGCATCCACCATTACATCTTCCGCCTGTATGCGCTCGACGTGCCGCAGCTGGCCTTGCCCGAGCGCTTTACGGGGCAGCAAGCGCATGCCGCGCTCTACGGCCACATCCTCGACGAAGCCCAGCTCGTCGTCGCCTACTCGCTCAACCCCGAGCTGGCACTTACTCTGAAGAAATAAAGCATGAGCACCACGATTTTATTGATACGCCATGGCGAAACGGCCTGGAATGCGGGCCGCCGCCTGCAGGGCCATATCGACATCGCCCTGAACGAGGCGGGCCTGGCGCAAGCGGCCGCACTGGGACAGGCGCTGGCGGACGAACCGCTGGCCGCCATCATCGCCAGCGACTTGCAGCGCGCGCAGCAGACGGCGCAAGCCGTGGCCGACGTGCAAGACTTGCCCGTGCAGACGGACCCCTTGCTGCGCGAGCGCTGCTATGGCGCTTTCGAAGGCTTGCTGTACGCGGACATCGCCGCGCGCTATCCGCACGAGTATGCGCAGTGGCAATCGCGCCAGATCGATGCCGTGATGCCGTCGGGCGAGCGCGACGCGGAGAGTTTCCGCCAGTTCTATGCGCGCGCGAATGGCGCCATCGCCCGCTGGGCCCGGCAATACGACGGCCAGACGATCGCCATCGTCGCCCACGGCGGCGTACTCGAGTGCGCTTACCGCGAGGCGGTCGGCATGACGCTCGACAGCCCGCGCGACTTCCAGGTCAAGAATGCCAGCGTCAACCGGTTTTCATATGCGGACGGCAAGCTGCATTTGGTGCACTGGGGAAACATCGAGCACCTGAGCGCGCCCGCGATGGACGAGCTGGGCTAAGGCCCCATCCTCACTCTGACGCACTGAGCCAAAAAAATAGTGCTTATTAATTAGGCAGGGAATCGGTTAAAATAGCAGGTTCCTCCGTCCATTCCAGGTTCTTCAGTGCAAATCGGCCCTCACATTCTGCGCAACAATGTTTTCGTCGCTCCCATGGCGGGCGTGACGGATCGGCCTTTCCGCCAGTTGTGCAAGCAGCTGGGTGCCGGCTATGCCGTGTCGGAAATGGCGGCGTCGAATCCGCGCCTGTGGGCAACGGAAAAAAGCGCGCGCCGCACGGACCACGACGGCGAAATGGAGCCGAAAGCCGTGCAGATCGCCGGCGCCGATCCGCAAGACCTGGCCGACTGCGCCAAGTTCAACGTGGACCGTGGCGCGCAGATCATCGACATCAACATGGGTTGCCCCGTGAAGAAGGTGTGCAACAGCTGGTGCGGTTCGGCCCTGCTGCAAGATGAAAGCCTGGTCGAAAAGATCCTGCACGCCGTCGTCAATGCCGTCGACGTGCCCGTCACCCTGAAATTTCGCACGGGCTGGAACCGTTCCAACAAGAATGCTCTCACCATCGCCCGCATCGCCGAGCAAGCGGGCATCCAGATGCTGACCTTGCACGGCCGCACGCGCGCCGATGGCTACAAGGGCGATGCCGAATATGAAACCATTGCCGCCGTAAAAGCCTCGGTGGGCATCCCCGTGGTGGCCAACGGCGACATTACCAGTCCGGAAAAGGCCCGCTTTGTGCTCGATCAAACGGGCGCCGATGCCGTCATGATCGGCCGCGCGGCGCAGGGTCGGCCGTGGATTTGCCGCGAAATCGACCATTTCCTGCGCACCGGCACCTTGTTGCCGGCGCCGTACGTGGATGAAGTGCGTACCTTGATGGATGAGCATTTGCGCGCCCATTACGCGTTTTATGGCGAGTTCCTCGGCGTGCGCACGGCGCGCAAGCATATCGGCTGGTACGTCAAGGATCTGGAAGGCGGCGAAGCGTTCCGTCAGGAAATGAACTTGCTGGAGTCGACGGACGCGCAATTGCTGGCCGTCGATCAATTTTTTGAGTCGCAATGGAAATTTGGCGAACGGTTACAATACCGCCTCTCCGAATCCAGTGAAAGTGGCCTGGTAGAAACGGCCACGGCAGCATGAGCAGATAGCAACAAGCAGGGTAAACCAGTTAGCAGCAGTACAAGGGCGAGCGCCTATACAGAGCGTCATGCAATATTAATTACAACACCGAGGCAAGAGGGCAGCACGCGGACCGCATGAGCGACGCGGCGCCGGATGGCCAGGTGTTCAGCCGGTTGAAGCATAAAAATGAGCAAAGAAAGCATTCAGGAAGTCGTACAGAAAAGTCTAGAAGATTACTTCAATGACCTGGGCGAACAGCAAGCATCGAATATCTACGACATGGTCGTGCTGACCGTGGAAAAGCCCATCCTGGAAGTCGTGATGACACGCGCCGATGGCAACCAGTCGCACGCCGCGCAGATGCTGGGCATCAACCGCAATACCCTGCGCAAGAAATTGCAGGAGCACGGTTTGCTGTAATGCCGGCATGCAAGTGACGCCAAGATTTGAATCCGCCGCCGCGGCCCCAGCCTGATAGCTGACTGCTGCGCCATTCGCCAAGAACACTTAACCACCTAGCCACAGCCATGATCAAACAAGCTCTCCTCTCCGTTTCCGACAAGACCGGCGTTCTCGACTTCGCCCGCGCCCTGTCCGCCCTCGGCGTCAACCTCCTGTCCACCGGCGGCACCGCCAAATTGCTGGCAGACAACGGTGTTCCCGTCACGGAAGTTGCCGATTACACGGGTTTCCCGGAGATGCTCGATGGCCGTGTGAAGACCCTGCACCCGAAAGTGCACGGCGGTATCCTGGCGCGCCGCGATTTCCCTGAGCACATGTCGAAACTGGTCGAGCACGACATGCCGACCATCGACATGGTGGTGGTCAACCTGTACCCGTTCCAGGGCACGGTCGCCAAGGCCGATTGCACCCTGGAAGACGCGATCGAAAACATCGATATCGGCGGCCCGACCATGCTGCGTTCGGCGGCCAAGAACCACAAGGACGTGGTCGTCATCTGCGATCCGACCGACTACGACGCGGTGCTGGCGGAAATCCGCTCGGCCGACGGCAAGGCAGGCGACGTCAGCTACGACACCAAATTCATGCTGGCGAAAAAAGTCTTTGCGCACACGGCGCAATACGATGGCGCCATCACCAACTACCTGACCAGCCTGGGCCCGACGAAGGTGCACGCCGAGCGCGGCGCCTATCCGCAAATCCTCAACGTTGCATTTGAGAAAGTGCAAGACATGCGCTACGGTGAAAACCCGCACCAGAGCGCCGCCTTCTACCGCGACCTCGTCACCACCGATGGCGCGCTGGCCAACTACCGCCAGCTGCAAGGCAAGGAATTGTCGTACAACAACATCGCCGACGCCGATGCGGCCTGGGAATGCGTGAAGAGCCTGGGCGGCTTCGAACAAAGCGCCGCCTGCGTCATCGTCAAGCACGCGAACCCATGCGGCGTGGCCCTGGGCAAGAACGCGGCTGAAGCGTATGCGCGCGCCCTGCAGACGGACCCGACCTCGGCATTCGGCGGCATCATCGCGTTTAATACCGAACTGGACGGCGCCACCGCCGGCGAAATCGCCAAGCTGTTCGTCGAAGTGCTGATCGCCCCGTCGTTCTCCGCCGAAGCGAAACAGATTTTGTCGAGCAAGCAAAACGTGCGCATGCTGGAAATTCCGCTGGGCAGCGGCGTCAACGCCATGGACTTCAAGCGCGTGGGCGGCGGTCTGCTGGTGCAATCGCCGGACGCGAAAAACGTCGGCATCGGCGACTTGCGCGTGGTCAGCAAGCTGCAGCCGACGCCGCAGCAATTGTCCGACCTGATGTTCGCCTGGAAAGTGGCAAAATTCGTCAAGTCGAACGCCATCGTCTTCTGCGGCAATAACATGACCCTGGGCGTGGGCGCCGGCCAGATGAGCCGTATCGATTCCGCCCGCATCGCTTCCATCAAGGCGCAAAACGCGGGCCTGTCGCTGACCGGTTCCGTGGTGGCGTCGGACGCCTTCTTCCCGTTCCGCGACGGCCTCGACGTCGTCGTCGACGCGGGTGCGACCTGCGTCATCCACCCGGGCGGCTCCATGCGCGACCAGGAAGTGATCGATGCGGCGGACGAGCGCGGCGTGGTCATGTTGTATACCGGAACGCGTCACTTCCGTCATTGATAGTGAAGAGTAGGTCGGATTAGCGGTAAGCGTAATCCGACATGCGGCTTCTCGATAAGGTACTCAGCGGCAGGCACCGGTTATTCACCGGTGCCTGCCGTATTCATTATAGAATCTGGCGATGATTATTCTTGGCATCGATCCTGGCCTGCGCACGACCGGCTTTGGGGTCATTGAAAAACACGGCAACAAGCTGCGCTATATCGCGTCGGGGACCGTCAAGACGGGTTCCGAAGGGGAATTGCCGCCGCGCCTGAAAGTCATCCTGCGGGGCGTGAGCGAAATCGTCGGCACCTACCAGCCCGATTGCGCGGCCATCGAAAAAGTGTTTGTCAACGTCAACCCCCAATCGACCTTGCTGCTGGGCCAGGCACGGGGCGCGGCCATTTGCGCGCTGGTCCACGCCGACCTGTCGGTGGCCGAATACACGGCGCTGCAAGTGAAACAGGCCGTCACGGGCCATGGCAAGGCGGCCAAGGAGCAGGTACAGGAGATGGTATCCCGGCTGCTGTCCTTGCCTGGTTTACCCGGCACGGATGCGGCCGATGCGCTGGGCGTGGCCATTTGCCACGCCAACAGCATCGATGCGCTGGCCATGCTCGGCGCGCTGGCGCCACAGCTGCAGGGCTTGCGCATGAAGCGCGGCCGTTTAGTAGGTTAACTGCGACATGGCCCTCATAATCAATAAAAACTACGATACACAACATTAGGAACACGCGATGATAGGCCGTCTCTCCGGTATTTTGCTTGAAAAAAATCCGCCACAATTGCTGGTCGATTGCCAGGGCGTTGGCTATGAAGTCGACGTGCCGATGAGCACCTTTTACAACCTGCCCCACGTGGGCGAAAAAGTCGTGCTGTTTACGCACCAGGCTATCCGCGAAGATGCGCATTTGCTGTTTGGCTTCGGCAATGCGGCCGAGCGCGCCGTGTTCCGCCAGTTGATCAAGATCACGGGCGTGGGCGCGCGCATGGCGCTGTCCATCCTGTCCGGCATGACGATTGCCGACCTGGCGCAGGCGATCACCCTGCAGGATTCCGGCCGCCTGGTGAAAGTGCCTGGCATCGGCAAGAAGACGGCCGAACGGCTGCTGCTGGAATTGAAGGGCAAGATCGGTGCGGATCTCGGTCCGCTGGGTGCGCACGCGGCGCCCGATGCCCAATCGGACATCCTCAATGCGCTGGTCGCTCTCGGTTATTCGGACAAGGAAGCGCTGGCCGCCGTGAAAAACGTGCCGGCTGGCAGCGGCGTGTCGGACGGCATCAAACTGGCGCTGAAAGCGCTGTCGAAAGGCTGATAACGCATGAGCATCCAGACCGACAGCTTCACGGAACAGCGCATCATCGACGCGGCGCCCATCTCGCACAACGAAGAGGCCATCGAACGGGCCCTGCGCCCCAAGCAGCTCGACGAATATGTGGGGCAGGAAAAGATCCGCGACCAGCTGGAAATCTTCATCACGGCCGCGCGCCAGCGCAAGGAAGCGCTCGACCACACCTTGCTGTTCGGTCCGCCGGGCCTGGGCAAGACGACCTTGGCGCACATCATCGCGCGCGAAATGGGCGTCAATCTGCGCCAGACGTCCGGCCCCGTGCTCGAGCGCCCGGGCGACCTGGCGGCGATCCTGACGAACCTGGAAGCGAACGACGTCCTGTTCATCGATGAAATCCATCGCCTGTCGCCCGTGGTGGAAGAGATTCTGTATCCGGCCCTTGAGGATTATCAAATCGATATCATGATCGGCGAAGGCCCGGCCGCCCGCTCCGTCAAACTCGATCTGCAACCGTTTACATTAGTGGGTGCCACCACGCGCGCGGGCATGCTGACCAATCCGCTGCGCGACCGCTTCGGCATCGTGGCGCGGCTGGAGTTCTACAACACGGGCGAACTGACGAAGATCGTCACGCGCAGCGCCGCCCTGCTGAAGGCGCCGATCGACCCGGAAGGCGCGCATGAGATCGCCCAGCGCGCGCGCGGCACGCCGCGCATCGCCAACCGCCTGCTGCGCCGCGTGCGCGATTTCGCCGAGGTCAAAAGCAATGGCGACATCACCAAGGTGGTGGCCGACCGCGCGCTGGCCATGCTCGACGTCGATTCCGCCGGTTTCGACGTGATGGACCGTAAATTGCTCGAAGCCGTGCTGTTCAAGTTCGGCGGCGGCCCCGTCGGCATAGGGAATCTGGCGGCGGCCATCGGCGAGGCGGCCGACACCATCGAAGACGTGCTGGAACCGTATCTGATCCAGCAAGGTTTCCTGCAGCGCACGCCCCGTGGCCGGGTCGCCACGCCGGCTGCCTACCTGCACTTCGGCGTCAGCGCGCCGCGCATGGGCCCGGGCGGCGAAGCGTGGGAACTGTGATGGCGGAAGCTGGTGAGCAAGCGAGCGTGGGTATGCAGATCTGGATCGACGCCGATGCCTGCCCCGTGGTCATCAAGGAAATCCTGTACCGCGTCGCCGACCGCCTGGAATTGCCGCTCACCCTGGTGGCAAACCAGGGCTTGCGCGTGCCGCCGTCGCGTTTCATCCGCACCGTGCAAGTGCCGTCCGGCGCCGACGTGGCCGACCAGGAAATCGTGCGCTTGCTCAATCCCGGCGACCTCGTCATCACGGGCGACATTCCGCTGGCTGCCGATGTGCTCACCAAGGGCGGTTTTGCGCTGAACCCGCGCGGCGAGTTCTATACGAAAGACAATATCGCCCAGCAACTGACGATGCGCGCCTTCATGGAAGAATTGCGCAGCGGCGGCGTCGATACGGGCGGCCCTGCCGCCTTCAGCCAGTCGGACCGGCAACAGTTCGCCAACAGCCTGGACCGGCATCTGAGCAAGCATCACCGCAAGCCGGCAGCGCCGCAGACGTAAAAAAACCGGCGCAAGCCGGTTTTTTCATGCGCATGCAGCTTAACGCATGACTTTGCGCGTGCCCACCACTTCCACCGTCACGCGGCGGTTCTTGGCGCGGCCGGCGGCACTCGTGTTGTCGGCCACGGGCTGGGTTTCTCCCTTGCCTTCCGTGTAGACGCGGCTCGTCTCGACACCCTGCGCCACCAGATAAGCCTTGACGGCTTCGGCGCGGCGCAAAGACAGCTTCTGGTTGTAGGCATCCGGACCGACGGCATCCGTATGGCCGACCGTGACGATCACTTCCAGATCCATGCCCGTCAATTGACCGAGCAGCTGCTCCAGCGCCGCCTTGCCTTGCGGCTTGAGCGTCGATTGATCGAAATCAAACAGCGCTTCGGAAGCAAACGATACTTTTTCCGACACGGGCGCCGGCGCCGGCTTCACTTCGGCCACAGGGGCCGGCATGGTTTCGCTGATGGGGGGCAATGCCGCCGGCACCGGCTGGTAGGCTGGCATGGCGCTGGCCGGACGGCCCAGTTTATACACGAGGCTGACGGAATACAGGTCCGCATCGCCGCGGTTGCCGACGGCATCGTTCAAGCGATAACGCTCGACTTCGCCGCGCAGTGCCAGCGCTTCGCTGAACTTGTATTCGAGGCCCAGGCCCAGCTTGGCATTGAGCTTGCGCTCGCTGGCATGCGTGTTCGTTGAACCCAGCAGGCGGTTGCCGCTGAATTCCGTGTTCGTCTTCGTGTAATGCATGCCGACACGGCCCAGCAACGACAAACGCTGCGACAGCGGCAGCTGGCCCAGCAAGTCCAGGTTCACGCCGCGAAAGGCCGCTTGTCCGTTGAGCACGCCGTTGCCGCTGGTGGTGGACTGGAAATCGAACTTGCCCAGGTCAAAGTAGCCCCCTTCCACGGCGACATACTGGTTCAGTTGGCGGCCGACAAACAATTTATAGCCGGTGTCGCGCTGGTCCTTGCTGAAACCGGTGACGCTTTCGCCGTTCGCCGCCAGGCTGGCGCGCAGGCGCGGCTCGTCGATGGTGGTGCGCGACTGGCCCACGCCCGCGCCGATGTACCAGGCGCTGTTGGCCCAGTCCGGGTTGATGAAGGTGTTGTCCTGCGCCTGCGCCGATTGCGCCGCCAGCAAGGCGCCGGTCATCACGCTCAGCGCGCCCAGTGTGTGTGCGATAGTCATGGTCATGTCCCGTTTATTTGGTGATCTGGTTGTTGCGCAGGGTAACGGCGGCAGCCGTCAGCACGCGGCCATTGAGCAGGGTCGTGTTGTCGCCCACCGTGATGGCGGCCGACTGGCCCAGGATATTGCCCTTGAAGACGCTGTTGGCGGCCAGGGTGGTCGGGCCGACAGGCAGCCAGGTGACGTTGTCGGCCGTGGCGCCATTGTTCAGGGCCACCACCGAATTGACGGTCGAATCGAGCGTCAATGCCGTACGGAAGATGTACACGCCGGGACCGTTCAGGGTCAGGGTGCCCGTGATGCTGATGGCGCCCGCATAGCAATACACGCCGGGACCGAAGGTCTGGCCGCCCAGGTCGATGCCGCCGGCAAAGCTGACGTCGCAAGCCCGGCTATTGCCGTCCGTGATCGCCGCTTGCAGGTCCGTCATGGCGCCGGCCAGGATGGCGCCCGACTTGTAATTGGTAAAGCCAGCCGCCTGGGTCGGATCGACCGTTTGCGATGGCGCACCGACGTCGCCCGTGATCAGGGTGGTGCCGCCCGAATTGTTGGTGATCGAAGTGCCGGCCAGCACGCCGAACGGTGCCGCGCGGCCCAGGATGATCGGGTTGAGGACGGGCGGGATGGCGACAGCCGTGACGGTCAGCAGCGCGCTGCCCGACTGGCCACCGGCCGTGGCCGTGATATTGCTGGTGCCGGCCGTGATGCCGGTGGCGATGCCCGTGTTCAGTACCGTGGCGGTGGCGATGGTGCCCGAAGTCCAGGCGGCGCTGTTGGTGATGACGGCATTCGAGCTGTCCGAATAAGTTGCCGTGGCAACGAATTGCTGTACGCCGCCGACGGCGATGCTGGCGTTGGCTGGCGTGACGGCGATGCTGACCAGGGTGGCGGCAGGCACCGTGACGGTGGTGCTGGCCGTCTTGCCGTTGAAGCTGGCGTTCATGACGCTGCTGCCAAAGGCAACGCCGGTGACGAGGCCGCCGCTGGCGACGCTGGCAAAAGCGGGTGTGACGGCAACGAAGCTGCTGCCGGCCGTGACGTCAGCGGTGCTGTTATCCGAATACGTGGCAATGACGGCCAGCTGGCGCGTCGCGGCGACGGGGATGATCGGGTTTTGCGGCGTGACGGCGATCGACAGCAGGGTCGCTGGCGTGACGGTCAGCACGGTGCTGGCCGTCAGCGTGCCCGTGGTGGCCGTGATCTGCGAGGTGCCGGCAATCTTGCCGAGCGCCAGGCCGCCAGCGGCGATGCTGGCGGTGGCCGGGTTGGCGGAGGCAAAGGCCGACACGGCCGTGACGTCGCGCGTGGCGCCGTCGCTGAAGCTGCCGGTCACCGCGAATTGCTGTGTTGCGGCGATGGCGATCGATGGCGCGAGCGGCGTGATGGCGATCGCCGTCAAGGTGGCCGGCGAGACGGTCAACTGGGCCGCTGCGCTCTTGCCGTCGAACGCGGCGCTGATGCTGCTGCCGCCGGCAGCGATGCCGGTGCTCAAGCCTGTGGCGGCATTGACTGTCGCGCTGGCCGGCGTGGCCGACGTCCAGGCCGCCTTGGCGCTGACGTCTTGCGACGAGCCGTCGCTATACGTGGCGATGGCCGTAAATTGCTGGCCGGCACCGATGGCGACCGTGGCTGTGGCTGGCGTGACGGCCAGGCTGGACAAGGTGGCGCCCGGCAAGCCGAGGATGGGATCGCGTCCCTGGTCGCCGCCACCGCCGCAACCGGCAAGGGCCGCCATGGCCAGCAAACCGGCCGAGACGAGCAGCGGGTTCAGATATCGCTTGAAGAGATTCATATAGTTCCTTTGTGCATGGCAATCATTGCCGGGCATCCGCTGATGAGGTCATCCGGCAGAGCCATGCCGCCTTTCGCTACGGGCGATGGCGTCACAGGCATGCACTATTTCATTTAGGAAACTTCAAGTATGTTCGGTGGCGCGCATAGGCTGATGGCGCTTGCAGATAGGTTCAAAAGGGAGCGATTCGGCCTGGAAAACAACAGCAGCGAGGGCTTGCGGACGCAAAAAAGCCGGCGCGAGGCCGGCTTCGGTCGGGCAGGGGGCGTTGCTTAGTCTTCGCGCACCCACGTCTGCGAGCGGCCAAACATCGGCACGCCGATATAGCCGCGCACTTGCAGCTTGGTGCCGCCTTCCGTCAGCTCGGCCTTGCTCTTGTAGGTCTTGCCATTGGCCGGGTCCGTGATTTCGCCGCCCGTCCATTCCTTGCCGTCATATTTCAGGCCGGACAGGATCACCAGGCCGACGATGGGCTGGTCTTTCTTCGCGCCCGTGCACTTGTCGCACTTGGGGTTCTGGTCTTCGTCCGGGCCGCGGAACAGCTTCTCGATCTTGCCTTGCAAGACGCCGTTGCTTTCCGTGATGACGACGAGGGATTTCGGCTTGCCGCTGGCGTCGTCGATGGTTTTCCACGTGCCCACGGGCGTGTGGTTATCGTCGCGCGCGGTGGCGCTGCCGGCGATGGCCAGGGCGGCCATCATGACGCTTGCTGTGACGCTTGCTTTGAATATCTTATGCATTGCCAGTCTCCAATGGTTTTTTTTGATCGGGTCACGAACAGTTATATACCAAGGCAAGACCAGCGGTACTGCGCGGCGTCACGGATGACGCCGCGCAATCCTTCCAAACCTGCCTTATGCGCTGGCTAGTTTAGCAAACTGTTCGCGCAGTTTTTCAATTGTCGCCGAAAAACTGAGCAAACGCTCGTTTTCTTGCGCAACGATGGCGGCCGGGGCACGCGCGACGAAGCTTTCATTGCCTAATTTGCTATTTACTTTGGCAATTTCCGCTTCGATACGGGCGATTTCCTTGCCCAGGCGCTCGCGTTCGGCGGCCACGTCGATTTCCACTTTCAGCATCAGCTTGGTGGTGCCGACGATGGCAACGGCCGCTGGCGAGTCCGGCAGCGCGTCGACGATCTGCACGTCGGCCAGCTTGCCCAGCGACTGGATGTACGGTGCGTACGAGGCCAGCGCAGCCTTTTCCGCCGCATTGCCCGCTTCGACGATCAGCGGCACGCGCACGGATGGCGAAATCTGCATTTCGCCGCGCAGGTTGCGCGTCGCGTCCGTCAAGGCTTTCAGCTGCTGCATCCACGCTTCGGCCGACTCGTCGATCTTGTCGGTGTTGGCGATCGGATACGGCTGCATCATGATTGAATCACCTTCCGCCTTGAGCGTCTTGCCGGCCAAAGGCGCCACCGTCTGCCACAGCGCTTCCGTGACGAAGGGGATGATCGGATGGGCCAGGCGCAGCACCACTTCCAGCACGCGCAGCAGGGTGTGGCGGGTGGCGCGCTGCTGGCCTTCCGTACCCTGCTGCACTTGCACCTTGGCTACTTCCAGGTACCAGTCGCAATACTCGTCCCAGACGAACTTGTAGATGGTGGCGGCGATGTTGTCGAAACGGAAGTCTTCGAAGCCCTTGGCCACGTCCAGTTCCGCTTTTTGCAGCAGGGAAATAATCCACTTGTCCGCTTGCGACAGATCAACATCGTTCGGGGTGCAATCCTTGCCTTCCGTATTCATCATGACGAAACGGGTGGCGTTCCACATCTTGTTGCAGAAGTTGCGGTAGCCTTCGCAGCGGCCCAGGTCGAAATTGATGTTGCGGCCCAGGGAGGCATAGCTGGCCATGGTGAAGCGCACGGCGTCCGTGCCGTAGGCAGAAATGCCTTCCGGGAATTCCTTGCGCGTCGCCTTGGTGATCTTTTCCGCGTCGCGCGGGTTCATCAGGCCCGTGGTGCGCTTGACGATCAAGCCTTCCAGGTCGATGCCGTCGATCAGGTCGATCGGGTCCAGGGTGTTGCCCTTCGACTTGGACATCTTCTGTCCCGTCGAATCGCGCACCAGGCCGTGTACGTAGACGGTTTCAAACGGCACCTTGCCCGTGAAGTGCGCCGTCATCATGACCATGCGCGCGACCCAGAAGAAGATGATGTCGAAACCCGTCACCAGCACGGACGACGGCAGGAAGGCCTTCATGTCCGGAGTTTCTTCAGGCCAACCCATGGTCGAGAACGGCACCAGGGCGGACGAGAACCACGTGTCGAGTACGTCGTCGTCGCGTTTCAAGGGGCCCGTGCTGCCGGCGGCCAGGGCCTTGGCTTCCGCTTCTGCTTGCGTTTTCGCAACAAAGATATTGCCCGCGTCGTCGTACCAGGCCGGGATTTGATGGCCCCACCACAGCTGGCGCGAGATGCACCAGTCCTGGATGTTGTTGAGCCACTGGTTGTAGGTGGTGCTCCAGTTTTCCGGCACGAACTTGATTTCGCCATTGGCGACCTTGTCCAGCGCCGTTTCCGCGATCGATTTGCCTGGGAAGAAGGTGCCTTCCGGGGCCGGTTTGCTCATGGCGACGAACCACTGGTCCGTCAGCATCGGCTCGATGACGACGCCCGTGCGGTCGCCGCGCGGCACCATCAATTTATGCGGCTTGACCTGTTCCAGCAAGCCTTGCGCGTCGAGGTCGGCGACGATCTGCTTGCGCGCGGCGAAGCGGTCCATGCCGCGATACGCTTCCGGCGCGTCGTCGGTGATCTTCGCGTCCAGGGTCAGGATGACGATCTGCGCCAGTTTGTGGCGCTGGCCCACGGCGTAATCGTTCATGTCGTGCGCGGGGGTGATCTTCACGCAGCCGGTGCCGAATTCCTTGTCGACGTATTCGTCGGCGATGATGGGGATTTCGCGGTCCGTCAGCGGCAGTTTGAGCATCTTGCCCACCAGCGCCGTGTAGCGCTCGTCCGTCGGATCGACGGCCACGGCCACGTCGCCCAGCATGGTTTCAGGACGCGTGGTGGCCACCGTCAGGAAACCGCTGCCGTCGGCCAGCGGGTATTTGATGTACCACATGGAGCCGTCTTCTTCTTCGGACACCACTTCCAGGTCGGACACAGCCGTGCCCAGCACGGGGTCCCAGTTGACGAGGCGCTTGCCGCGGTAGATCAGGCCCTGCTCGAACAGGCGCACGAAGACGTCGGTGACGACTTTCGAGCGCGGCTCGTCCATCGTGAAGTATTCGCGCTGCCAGTCGGCCGAGGCGCCCAGGCGGCGCATCTGCCCGGTGATGATGGAGCCGGATTTTTCTTTCCACTCCCACACTTTTTCCACGAATTTCTCGCGGCCCAGGTCATGGCGCGAAATCTTTTGCGCGTCCAGCTGGCGTTGCACGACGATTTGCGTGGCGATGCCCGCGTGGTCGGTGCCGGGAATCCAGGCTGTGTTGTGGCCCAGCATGCGGTGGTAGCGGGTCAGGCCATCCATGATGGTCTGGTTGAACGCATGGCCCATGTGCAGGGTGCCGGTGACGTTCGGCGGCGGCAACTGGATGCTGAAGGAAGGTTTTCCGGCATCGAGGGTGGCGGTAAAGTAACCGCGCTGTTCCCACTCGGTGCGCCAGAATTGTTCAATGTCGGCGGGCTCGAAAGACTTGGCTAATTCCATGATTTGGCGTGTGATTGGCAAAAGGAACCATTATAGATGACGCGGCAACGCCTGCAGCGTGGCAAGCGGCCTTTTTCAGTGTTTTGGCGGCTTTGCGGGCCGTTTGGCCGCAACAGAACGGAGATAAGCGTGCTGCCGATGTTATAATGCCGGCCTCGGCGCCTCCTGCCCCATCCTTGCGGACGGCGCCAGCAGACGCGGTTGCATTAAAGTTTCATATCCAGCACTCGTCCGCGTCTCACGGCCAGCGCATCAGCGATGCCAGCCACTTTCAGCGCGTCCCCTGCGGGCCGGGCGCCTGAGCCACGCGCACCGCCAGCGGTGCACCATTCACGGCGGACCACCGCGCGCCATCGTCTCTATGGGCCGCGCCGCCACAGCTTAGCCAGGATCTGTTGTCCGGCGCGTCGTCTTTTGATACGGCACACCCCGCTTGGCGCCTTGCCGCCTGCGGCCTTGCCGTGGCCGCCGCTTTCCTGGTTTCGCTTTTACAAGGAAATCATCATGAAAAAAATCGCCATCGTTGCCGGCCTTGCCACCACCCTGGGCGCCATGCCCGCCGCCCACGCCCAGTCGTCCGTTGAAGTATATGGCCTGATGGACGCGGGCCTGGTGCAGGAAGGCGGCGTCAGCAAGCTCACCAGCGGCGTCTCGGCCGGTTCGCGCCTGGGGCTGCGCGGCACGGAGTCGCTGGGCGACGGCTGGCAAGCCGTGTTCACCCTGGAAGCGGGCGTCCTGAGCGACACGGGCCGCTCGGACCAGGCGGGGCAATTGTTCGGCCGCCAGGCCTTTGTCGGCCTCAACAGCCCGCTGGGGATGCTGACCGTGGGCCGCCAGTACAATCTGCAAAGCCAGGCGCTGACCGACGTGGCCGACCCGTTCGAGGGCGGCCTGGCCGGCGCGGCGACCAACCTGGCAGGCTATTCGGCCACGCGCATCGACAATACCGTGCGCTACACTTCGCCCGAGCTGCGCGGCGTGACGGCCACCGTCATGTATGGCGCCGGCGAACACACGGGTGTGGCGGCGGATCAGCGCTCGCTGGGCCTGGCATTGGGTTATGTCAACGGTCCATTGACCTTGCGCCTGGCGCGCCAGAGCCGTGCCGGCGAGCCGGGCAAGGCCGACGTGAATAACACGATTTTGGCCGGTAACTACAACTTTGGCGTGGCCACGGCGTTTGCCGGCTATGGCCGCAACACGGGCGACGGCAGCAGCATGTTCTTCGCGGAAAACCCATATGGCGCGGCCCAGGCGCCGGCCCAGTCGAGCGACAGCCGCGACGCCATCGTCGGCGTGTCCGTGCCGCTCGGTGCGACGACCTTGCTGGCCTCGTATGTGCGCAAGGATGACCGCGATAGCGCCAACCGCGATGCGCAGCAGCTGGCCATCGGCGCCACGTACGCCTTGTCCAAGCGCAGCAAGGTGTATCTTGCCTACGCGCATATCCGCAACCGCAACGACGCCGCCTACATGGTGGGCAACGCCACGGAAGTGGGCACGAGCAACCGCGCGTTCAACATCGGCTTGCGCCACGCGTTTTAACGCCTGCTCAAACCATCGCCAGGGCAGGCAACATGCTGCCTTGGCGTAATAATTCTTCAAAGGCGGGCGCGGCCAGCGGGCGGCTGAACAGATAGCCCTGCATCTGGTCGCAGCCGTGCTGGCGCAGGAAAGCCAGCTGCTGCGCCGTTTCCACGCCTTCGGCGATGACGTCCAGGCGCAGGCTGTGCGCCAGCGCGATGATGGCTTGCACGATGGCCGCGTCGTCGTCGCTGTGCGTGAGGTCGCTGACGAAGGATTTGTCGATTTTTAATACGTCGATGGGGAAGCGGCGCAGGTGCGCCAGGCTCGAATAACCGGTGCCGAAGTCGTCGATCGACAGCTGCAAGCCCAGCGCCTTGAGCTTGCCCATGGTGACGATCGCCTGTTCCACATCCTGCATCATCATGCTTTCCGTCAGTTCCAGCTCCAGGAAACGCGCTTCCAGGCCCGTCACGGCCAATATTTCCCGCACCGATTGCAGCAAGCCGCTTTGCCGGAATTGCCGCGCAGACAAATTGACGGCCAGGCGCAAGCCGCCCAGTCCCGCCCGTTGCCACGCCCGCGCTTGCGCGCACGCCGTCTGTAGCACCCAGGCGCCGATGGGCACGATCAAACCCATTTCCTCGGCCAGGTGGATGAATTCGCCGGGCGCGATGGCGCCCAGGGTGGGGTGGCGCCAGCGCAGCAGCGCTTCCATGCCGACGATCTTGCCACTGTCGAGCTCCACCTGCGGCTGGTACACGAGGTGGAACTGGTCGCGTTCGAGCGCATGGCGCAACTCGCTTTCCAGGCCCAGCCGGGCCAGCATGTCGGCATTCATGGCCGGCGCGTAGCTTTGCCAGTGGTTGCGGCCTTGCTCCTTGGCGCGGTACATGGCGATGTCGGCATGCTTGATCAGGGTTTCCGCGCTGTCGCCATCGTCGGGATAGCTGGCCACGCCCATGCTGCACGTGAGAAAGAATTCATGGCCGCCCACCAGCAGCGGCTGCGCCACGGCGTCCAGCACGCGCTGCAGGATGAGCTGGCCCGGGTCGCTGTTGGCGTGTTGCGGCAGCAGCAGGACGAATTCGTCGCCGCCCAGGCGCGCCACCGTATCGACTTCGCGCGTGGCGGCGCGCAGGCGGTCGGCGATCAGTTTCAGCAGGGTGTCGCCCGCGTCGTGGCCCAGGGTGTCGTTGACGAATTTAAAGCGGTCGAGGTCGATGAACACCACCCACAGGGGCAGGGTGCTGCGGCGCGCCACGGCCATCGCCTGTTCCAGCCGCTCGCGCAGCAATAGACGGTTGGCCAGGCCCGTGAGGATATCGTGGCGCGACTGGAATTCCAGTTCCTGCTCGAAGCGCATGACGGTGCTGATGTCGTATTGCGCCACGACAAAGTGGCTGACGGGGCCATCGCCATCGTCGCGCACGGGCGCGACGAACAGCTCGCTCCAATAGGTGCTGCCGTCCTTGCGGAAATTGCGCACGATGGCCTTGCCTTCGCGCTGTTCGCTCAAGGCCGCGCTGATCGCATGCATGTCCTGGCGCGCATGCTCCGGCCCCTGCAAGTCTTCCAGGCGCTGGCCGATGACCTCGCCGGCGGCATAGCCGGTGATGCGTTCGAAGGCGGGATTGACGTATTCGATCAGGTAGCCGGGCGCGTCGGCGCTGCACAGGATGATGGCGTTGGCCGAGACTTCGATGATGCGTTCGCGCAAGCGCAGCGACTTTTCATTGCGCATGCGCGCGGCGATGTCCTCGGACAGGCGCAAATTGGCAAACTGCAAGGCCGCCGTGCGTTCGCCCGTGATGCGGGCAATCACGGAATTGCGCGACACCAGCTGGTATACATACGCCGTGGCCAGCAGGCTCGACAACATTCCACCCAGCAACACGTACAGCGAGCCGCGATGGTTGGCATCCAAGGTCATACCCTTGGCCGGCAAAAGGGCAGCGCCCAGCGTGTGGCCGCTGGCGTGGTACTGCAGCAGGAGCCGAGCGCTTTCCCCTTCGATCTGGCGCGCCGAGACGTAGCACAGCGCCGTCAGACCCAGGCCGACCGCCAGGGTGATCAGGGCCGAGGTGGAGACGGAGATGGAGATGCGCTTGAAGAATGATTGCATGATGAGTCCCGTGGCGGCGCCGGTGCCGATCCATGATCAGGCAGGCCGGGCAGTGACTGACTGTAGGGCGGCAGGCGCCGCAGGGTCCGTTCGCTACCGAACGGACGTTGATGCCAACAAGAAATATAGTCGGGCCACCGTGCAAGCAGTGTGTTACGCTGCACACCATGGCGACCCTCGTTCGGACGCCTTTCATCTCCCCCCTAGCTGACGACTGGAAACCAGGAAAACTGCCCATGTCGAGTCCGCATGCCCAGCTGCACAACCCGAATCAAAACCATTTGCTCGCCGCCATGCTCGACGCCGATTTCGCGCGCCTGGCTCCCCATCTGGAGCAAGTCTCCATGCTGCTGGGCGACGTGATCTACGACTCGGGCGACAAGCTGCAGCACGTGTACTTTCCCACCACGGCCATCGTTTCCATCCATTATTTGCTGGAAAACGGCGGCTCGTCGGAAATTGCCGGCGTCGGCAACGAGGGCATCGTGGGCGTGTCGCTATTTATGGGCGGCAACTCGACGCCGAGCCGCGCCGTCGTGCAGACGGGCGGCGTCGGCTACCGGCTCAAGGCCCATCTGCTGATGGAAGAATTCGACCGCGCGGGCCCCGTCATGCGCTTGCTGCTGCGCTATACGCAAGCCCTGATCACGCAAATGTCGCAAACGGCCGTATGCAACCGCCACCATACGGTGGAGCAGCAGCTGTGCCGCTGGCTGCTGCTGACCATGGACCGCCTGCCGAACCGCGAGCTGACCATGACGCAGGAACTGATCGCCAACATGCTGGGCGTGCGCCGCGAAGGCGTGACGGAAGCGGCGGGGCGATTGCAAGCGCGCGGCCTCATCAGTTACCGGCGCGGCCATATCACGGTGCAGGACCGCGCCGGCCTCGAAGGCCAGGTGTGCGAATGCTATGGCGTCGTCAAGAAGGAATTTACGCGCCTGCTGTCGGACGTGCGCCAGCGCCAAGGCCGCTAGGCGCCGCATTTCCCATTTTTTTATTGTTGTCCCAGCCCAGGCTACCCATGCACTCAGTTGAAAATAACCCTAACCGCGCCCCGTCGCGCTGGCCCATGGCATTGGCATTTGCGTTCAGCGCCATCGTATTGGTGGTCATCGGCGTGCTGGTCTGGCGCGCGCCGCCTTTTGATGCGGCGATCCTGATCGAGGCCCTGGTATGCCTGCTGTTGCTGATGCTGGTGGCGCTGTACCGGCGCACGGCGGCGGCCAGCCTGCCGCGCCAGCTGCTCAAGGCGGGTGCCTTGCAGGATGCGATTTTCAACAGCGCCAACTTCTCGTGCATCGCCACCGATGCGCAGGGCGTGATCCAGATATTCAACGTGGGCGCCGAACGCATGCTCGGCTATGAAGCCAGCGACGTGGTCGACAAGCTGACGCCGGCCGGTATTTCTGACGCGCAAGAAATCGTCACCCGCGCGGCGGCCCTCAGCGCCGAGCTCGACACCGTCATCACGCCGGGCGTGGAAGCGCTCGTGTTCAAGGCCACGCGCGGCATCGAAGACATCTATGAGCTGACCTACATCCGCAAGGATGGCAGCCGCTTCCCCGCCATCGTCTCCGTGACGGCCTTGCGCGATGCGCAGAGCAAGGTCATCGGTTATCTGCTGATCGGCACCGACAACACGGTGCGCAAGCAGGTCGAGGCGGAACAGGCACAACTGGACCAGCGCCTGCGCGAACAGCAGGCATATACGCGCTCGCTGGTCGAAACCAACAATGCCGAGCTGAAGAAGGCGCGCCAGGTGGCGGAAAAGGCCAACCGCGCCAAGTCCGAATTCCTGTCGAGCATGAGCCATGAATTGCGCACGCCCCTGAACGCCGTGCTGGGTTTCGCCCAGCTGATGGCGTCCGACGTGCCGCCGCCGAGCCCGCCGCAGCAGCGCTCGATCGAGCAAATCCTCAAGGGCGGCTGGTACCTGTTGCGCTTGATCAATGAAATCCTCGACCTGGCCATGATCGAATCGGGCAAGGTCACCCTGTCGCAGGAAGCGATGTCGCTGCTCGACGTGCTGCAGGATTGCCAGGCCATGATCGCGCCGCAGGCGGAAAAGCGCGGCATCCGCATGCATTTCCCCCGCTGCGGCAAGGCTTTTTATGTGCATGCGGACCGCACGCGCGTAAAACAGGTGATGATCAACCTGCTGTCGAACGCCATCAAATACAACCAGGGCGGCGGCGCCGTCACCGTCGAATGCAGCGGGCATGGCGAACGCGTGCGCGTGAGCGTGCGCGACAGCGGCGCCGGCCTCGACGCGGCCCAGGTGGCGCAGCTGTTCCAGCCGTTTAATCGCCTGGGACAGGAAAACAGCACGGAAGAGGGCACGGGCATCGGCCTCGTCGTCACCAAGCAACTGGTCGAATTGATGGGCGGCACCATCGGCGTCGACAGCGCCGTCGGCGTGGGCACCACGTTCTGGTTCGAGCTGGCCGCCAGCAGCGCGCCGGCACTGGTGCTGGGCGACGGCGATGCGCTGCCGCAGGTGCAGGAGCCGCAGGAAAGCCTGCGCACCTTGCTGTACGTGGAAGACAATCCCGCCAACCTGGCGCTGGTCGAGCAATTGATCGCCCGCCGCAGCGACTTGAAACTGCTGACGGCCATCGATGCGCACCTGGGCATCGACCTGGCGCGCACCTACCAGCCCGACGTGATCCTGATGGATATCAACCTGCCCGGCATCAGCGGCTACGGCGCGCTGCACATCCTGCATGATGATCCCCTCACCCGCCACATTCCCGTCATGGCCCTGTCGGCCAACGCCGTGCCGCGCGACATCGAAAAAGGCTTGCAAGCGGGCTTCTTCCGCTATCTGACCAAGCCGATCAAGGTCGTCGAATTCATGGACGCGCTCGACGTGGCCCTGCACCATGCAGCCGCGCACGGCCTGGCCGACGACACTCACGCAATACGCTGATTCAGCACTCAATTTTAGGAATACCGCCATGCTTCAAGCCACCGAGATCCTGAACGCCAGCATCCTCATCGTCGATGACCAGGAGGCGAACGTCATGCTGCTGGAACAGGTGCTGCGCAATGCCGGCTACACGCGCATCACCTCCACCATGGACCCGCAAGCCGTGCGCGCGCTGCACCAGCAGCACCGCTACGACCTGATCCTGCTCGACCTGCAGATGCCGGAAATGGATGGCTTCGAAGTCATGGAAGGCTTGCGCGACATCGAGGCGGGCAGCTACCTGCCCGTGCTGGTGATCACGGCCCAGCCCGGCCATAAGCTGCGCGCCCTGCAGGCGGGCGCCAAGGATTTCGTCAGCAAGCCCTTCGACCTGGTGGAAGTCAAGACGCGCATCCACAACATGCTGGAAGTGCGCTTGCTGTATCAGAAGCTGGCCGAATACAACAAGTCGCTGGAACAGATGGTGGAAGACCGCACGGCGGAGCTGCGCGAAAGCGAAGCGCGCTTCCAGCGCTTCACGGAACTGTCGTCCGACTGGTACTGGGAGCAGGATGCGCAGGGCAATTTGACGCGCTTTTCCGGCCCCGTGGCTGAAATGCTGGGCATCGGCAGCGAGGAAGAGCCGCAGCGCTGGAACGCCACCGAGCGCGCCTTGCTCGACGCCAAGATCGCCGCGCGCGAACCGTTCCTCGATTTCATCTACAGCCGCACCAACCTCGACGGCAGCACGCAGTATCTGCAGGTCAGCGGCGAACCGATGTTCGACAATGGCAGCCGCTTCATCGGCTACCGCGGCATCGGCCTCGATGTCACGGAGCGCTTGCGGGGAGCGTGATTTATACTTGGCGGTATTGATATTGACCAGGAAAAATCATGACTGACAAATCTCCCTCCTACTGGTTCCCCGCCAAGACCTATGGCTGGGGCTGGGGCTTGCCCATCACCTGGCAGGGCTGGCTGGTGTTTCTGGCCGCGCTGGCGCTGTTCGCCTGCGGCGCCTTCCTGTTCCCGCCGCAAACCATGCTCGTCGGCTATATCGTGTATGAAGTGGCCATCGTCGCCGTGCTCATTTTCATCTGCCAGCTGAAGGGCGAACCGACCGCCTGGCGCTGGGGCAAGAAGAAATAAGCGCGACGCCGTCTGCTGCATTGCAGCAGATGCGCAAACACGACACCGGCAAGAAATCATCTGGCCACGCGGCGCGAACCGCGTATAATTGGCTCGCTGCCGCAAGGCGGCAAACGCTAGGGGTCCTGCCTTTCGCTGTGAAAACACAGTGCAAGCGCGGGTGAGAAATACCCTCCGAACCTGATCTGGATAATGCCAGCGAAGGGAAGCTTTAGGATGAACGCACCCCGCCTTTCCGCGTGCGTAATTCCGAACCTCCTTAGCTGGCTCCAGGCTTAAAAATAGTCTAGCCAAGGAGCCAAAATGAACGCCAACCCGAAATTCCTCTCCGCCACCGCCACGGTCGACGAAGCCGCCATCGCGCCGCTGCCCAATTCGCGCAAGATCTACGTCGAAGGCAGCCGCCCCGACATCCGCGTGCCCATGCGCGAAATCAGCCAGTCCGACACGGAAGCGTCGTTCGGCGGCGAAAAGAATCCGCCCATCTACGTCTACGACACCTCCGGCCCCTACACGGACCCGGACGTGCAGATCGACATCCGCTCCGGCCTCGACACGCCGCGCCTGCCGTGGATCATGGAGCGGGCCGACACGGAAGAATTGCCCGGCCCCACCTCCGACTACGGCATCGCCCGCCTGGCGGACCCGAAGCTGGCCGAGTTGCGTTTCAATCTGCACCGCAAGCCGCGCCGCGCCATCGCCGGCAAGAACGTCACGCAAATGCATTACGCGCGCCAAGGCATCATCACGCCGGAAATGGAATTCGTGGCCATCCGCGAAAACATGCGCCGCCAGGAGTATTTGCGCGAACTGAAAGCTTCCGGCCCCATGGGTGAGCGCCTGGCCGACCTGATGGGCCGCCAGCATCCGGGCCAGTCCTTCGGCGCCAGCATCCCGGCGGAAATCACGCCGGAATTCGTGCGCGAGGAAATCGCCCGCGGCCGCGCCATCATTCCCGCCAACATCAACCACCCGGAAGTCGAGCCGATGATCATCGGTCGCAATTTCCTGGTGAAAATCAACGCAAACATCGGCAATTCCGCCGTCACCTCGTCGATCGGCGAGGAAGTGGAAAAAATGACCTGGGCCATCCGCTGGGGCGGCGACAACGTCATGGATCTGTCCACGGGTAAACACATCCACGAGACGCGCGAATGGATCGTGCGCAACAGCCCCGTGCCCATCGGCACCGTGCCCATCTACCAGGCGCTGGAAAAGGTCAACGGGAAGGCCGAAGATCTGACGTGGGAAATCTTCCGCGACACCCTCATCGAGCAGGCCGAGCAGGGCGTCGATTACTTCACCATCCACGCGGGCGTGCTGCTGCGCTACGTGCCGATGACGGCCAAGCGCCTGACGGGCATCGTCTCGCGCGGCGGTTCCATCATGGCGAAATGGTGTTTGGCGCACCACCAGGAATCGTTCCTGTACACGCATTTCGAAGAGATCTGCGAAATCATGAAGGCGTACGACGTGTCGTTCTCGCTGGGCGACGGCTTGCGCCCCGGCTCCATCTACGACGCCAACGACGAAGCGCAGCTGGGCGAACTGAAGACCCTGGGCGAACTGACGCAGGTTGCCTGGAAACACGATGTGCAGGTGATGATCGAAGGCCCGGGCCACGTGCCGATGCAACTCATTAAAGAAAACATGGACCTGCAGCTGGAGCAGTGCGGCGAAGCGCCGTTCTACACGCTGGGGCCATTGACGACCGACATCGCGCCCGGTTACGACCACATCACGTCCGGCATCGGCGCGGCCATGATCGGCTGGTACGGCACGGCCATGCTGTGCTACGTGACGCCGAAGGAGCACCTGGGCTTGCCCAACAAGGCGGACGTCAAGGATGGCATCATCACCTACAAGATTGCGGCGCATGCGGCCGACCTGGCGAAAGGCCATCCGGGCGCACAGATCCGCGACAATGCCCTGTCGAAAGCCCGCTTCGAATTCCGCTGGGACGACCAGTTCAACATCGGCCTGGACCCGGACAAGGCGCGCGAATTCCACGATGAAACCTTGCCCAAGGATTCGGCCAAGGTGGCGCATTTCTGCTCCATGTGCGGCCCCCACTTCTGTTCGATGAAGATCACGCAGGAAGTGCGCGAATACGCGGCCGGCATGGGCATCGCGGAAGACAAGGCGCTCCAGCAGGGCATGGAAATCAAGGCCATCGAGTTCATCAAGAACGGCGCCGAGCTGTACCGCAAGGTCTGAAGGAGAGCGTGATGCCTGCATTGATATCCATCACGCTCAACGGCGCGCCGCACCAGGTGCCGCCCGGGCAGACACTCGATCAATTGATTGCCGCGCTGTCGCTGGAAAACCAGGCGCTGGCGCTGGCCGTCAACCGCAACGTCGTGCCGCGCAAGGCGTGGCCGGGACAGGTCTTGCAAACGCAAGACCAAGTAGAGATCGTGCGCGCCATCGGCGGCGGCTGAACTAAGGAAAAAGCAATGAACAGTAATAATAACAACGACCTGCTGACCATCGCAGGCAAGCAATATCAATCGCGCTTGCTGGTGGGCAGCGGCAAGTACAAGGATTTGCCGCAGACGCGCGAAGCGACGGACGCTGCCGAGGCGCAGATCATCACGGTGGCGATTCGCCGGGTCAACATTGGCCAGGACCCGAACGCGCCCAGCCTGCTCGACTTCGTGCCGCCGGACCAGTACACGATACTGCCGAACACGGCCGGCTGCTACAACGCGAAAGATGCCGTGTACACCCTGCAGCTGGCGCGCGAGCTGCTGGGCGGGCGCAACCTGGTCAAGCTGGAAGTGCTGGGCGATGAAAAGACCCTGTTCCCGCACATGCCGGAAACCTTGATCGCGGCCGAGGCGCTGGTCAAGGATGGCTTTGACGTGATGGTCTACTGCAGCGATGACCCCATCCAGGCGAAGATTCTGGAAGACATCGGCTGCGTGGCCGTCATGCCGCTGGCGTCCCTGATCGGCTCGGGCATGGGCATCCTGAATCCGTGGAATTTGTCCTTGATCATCGACCAGGCCAAGGTGCCTGTGCTGGTGGACGCGGGCGTGGGCACGGCGTCGGATGCAGCGATTGCCATGGAACTCGGCTGCGATGGCGTGCTGATGAACACGGCCATTGCCGGCGCGCGCGACCCCGTGCGCATGGCGCGCGCCATGAAGCTGGCCGTGCGGGCCGGGCGCGAAGCGTTCCTGGCGGGACGCATGCCTCGCAAATTTGCCGCTTCCCCATCGTCGCCGATGGCGGGCCGCCTGGCGTGATGGTGCCGATGCACCGCACCGTGCTCGTGTTTGCCGGCGTCGACCCGTCGGGCGGGGCCGGCATCGCCGCCGATATTGTCGCGATTGCGGCGCAGGGCGCGCATGCCTTGCCCGTGATTACGGCGCTGACGGTGCAGGACAATGACCGCGTGTTTGCTGTCGAGCCTGTGGCGCCGGAGCTGCTGCGCCGGCAGGCGCTGGCGCTGATCGACAAGATCGCCATCGATGCCGTGAAGATCGGTATCCCGGGCAGTGCGGCGAACGCTGCCGTCATTGCGCAGCTGATCGCGCAATTGCGGCTGGCCCGCCCAAGCTTGCCCGTGGTGCTCGATCCCGTGCTGGCCAGCGGCCATGGCGACGTGCTCAGCCGGGACGATGCCGTGCTGGCGCTGGCGCCCTTGCTGCCGGTGACGACCGTGATCGTACCGAACGGGCCGGAGGCGGCGGCCCTCGGCGGCGAAGCAGCCTTGCGGGCGCAAGGCTGCCAGCACGTGCTGGTGACGGGCGGCCACGGCGAGGGCGAGACGGTCGTCAACCGCTGCTTCGATAGCGTCGGCGGGGAGCGCGAATGGCGCTGGCCGCGCTTGTCCGGCGAGTTTCACGGCAGCGGCTGCACCCTGGCCTCGGCCATCGCGGCGCATCTGGCGCTGGGACAGGCGCTGCCTGAAGCGCTGGATCTGGCGCAAAGCTATTGCCATGCGGCCCTGGCCGGCGCGTATGCGATTGCGCCAGGTCAACTCATGCCGCAACGATTCATTCAATAAGGAAATATCATGCGTGGACTGTATCTGGTCACCCCGAACTGGGATGAGACCGACCGCCTGCTCGACGTGAGCGAGCAAGCCTTGCAGGCAGGCGTGGCCCTGCTGCAATACCGCCACAAGAGCGCCGAGGCGCCGCAGCGGCGCGAGCAGGCGGGCGCCTTGCTGGCCCTGGCCCGCAAGTATGGCGTGCCCTTCATCATCAACGATTTTATCGAACTGTGCGAAGAGCTCGACGCCGATGGCGTGCACGTGGGCGGCACGGACGCGTCCGTGGCGCAGGCGCGCGCGCGCCTGGGCAAGGACAAGATCGTCGGCGCTTCCTGCTATGGCGACATGGCCCTGGCACGGACGGCTGAGGCGGGCGGCGCCAGCTATGTGGCCTTCGGCGGTTTTTATCCCTCGCTGGTGAAAAAGTATCCGGTGACGACGCCCCTGGATATCGTGCTGCAGGCCAAGCGCGAGATCGCCTTGCCGTGCGTGGTGATCGGCGGCATGACGCCGGAGAACGCGGCGCCGCTGGTGGCGCGTGGCGCCGACATGGTGGCCGCCATCAGCAGCGTCTTTAACAATGCATACGAGGCGGACGATGTGAATATTGCGGTGCAGCAATTCAACCACTTGTTCGCGGTATGAGCATGGACGTGCAGGGCTGGTTTGGGGCAATAATCGGCATATAATAAGAACATCATTCATTACCGAGGTCCCCCACCCATGAGTCAGCCAGCCGCCGCGAAACGCCTTATCCTGATCGTTGACGATGACCAGCTCCTGTTGGAATTCCTCGGCGAAGTCCTGCGCCATGCCGGTTATGAAACGGCCCTGGCCCATTCGGCCGAAGTGGCGCTGCAGCTGATCGCCCAGCGCGAGCCGGACCTGGCCTTGCTCGACATCCACATGCCGGGCATGTCCGGCCTGGAACTGGCCAAGCGCCTGCATGGCGAGACGGCCGTGCCGTTCATGTTCCTGTCCGGCAGCGGCGACAGCGAATCGGGCAAGCAGGCGGCCGCCTACGGCGCCGTCGGCTATGTCGTCAAACCCGTCGATGAAGGCCGTTTGATGCCCGCGTTCGAAGCGGGCCTGGCCCGTGCGGACGAGATCCGCCAGCTGCGGCGCACCGAGCTGAACCTGAACGCGGCGCTGGCCGCGGGACGCGAAACGAGCCTGGCCGTGGGTTTGCTGATGGGCAAATTCCAGACGGACCGCAACACGGCGTTCGAGGTGCTGCGCGACCACGCCCGTTCCAGCCGCCGCAAGATCAATGAAATCGCCAGCCAGCTGCTGCTGGCCGAGGAAACCCTGAACGGCTTGCATGGCGCATTTTTGAACCGGGCAAAGACCAAGTAAGCGTATCCTCTCGCGCCCGCATGCCTGCCTTGCTATGATGTGGCGATACGGCGCGCTGGCGCGCCTGGTTCAACCATAGACAGGACACACATGAAAACCAAAGCAGCGATTGCCTGGAAGGCGGGCGCCCCGTTGACCATTGAAGAAGTCGATCTGGCCGGCCCGCGCGAGGGCGAGGTACTGGTCGAAATCAAGGCCACGGGCATTTGCCATACCGATTACTACACTCTGTCGGGCGCCGATCCGGAAGGCATCTTCCCGTCCATCCTCGGCCATGAAGGTGCCGGCATCGTCGTCGACGTGGGCCCGGGCGTGAAAAGCCTGAAGAAGGATGACCACGTCATCCCCCTGTACACGCCGGAGTGCCGCCAGTGCAAATTCTGCCTGTCGCAAAAAACCAACCTGTGCCAATCGATCCGCTCGACGCAGGGCCGCGGCCTGATGCCGGACGCCACCTCGCGCTTCTCCATCGACGGCAAGCCCATCTTCCACTACATGGGCACGTCCACTTTCTCGAACTACATCGTGGTGCCGGAAATCGCCCTGGCGAAGATCCGCGAAGACGCGCCATTCGATAAAGTCTGCTACATCGGCTGCGGCGTCACCACCGGCGTGGGCGCCGTGCTGTTTACGGCCAAGGTCGAGGCGGGAGCCAACGTGGCCGTGTTCGGCCTGGGCGGCATCGGCCTGAACGTGATCCAGGCGGCGAAGATGGTCGGCGCCGATAAAATCATCGGCGTCGACATCAACCCGGCGCGCCAGGACATCGCCCGCAAGTTCGGCATGACGCATTTCGTCAACGCCAACGAAGTGGAAAACGTGGTCGACACCATCGTGCAGCTGACGGACGGCGGCGCCGACTATTCGTTTGAATGCATCGGCAACACCACCACCATGCGCCAGTCGCTCGAGTGCTGCCACAAGGGCTGGGGCCAGTCCATCATCATCGGCGTGGCGGCGGCCGGCCAGGAAATTTCCACCCGTCCATTCCAGCTGGTGACGGGGCGCGTGTGGAAAGGTTCCGCCTTCGGCGGCGCGCGCGGCCGCACGGACGTGCCGAAGATCGTCGACTGGTACATGGAAGGCAAGCTCAATATCGACGATTTGATCACGCACCGCTTGAAGCTCGACGACATCAACCAGGGCTTCGACCTGATGAAGAGCGGCGAATCGATCCGCTCCGTCGTGCTGTACTAATACATTACGCCGTACCACGGCGTTTTTGCGGAGGCTTAGGCCTCCGTTTTTTTTGCCCCGCGTGCCATCCATCGTCCGTGTCTGCCATCCAGGCAGGTCTTTTTGCAGCCTGTCGCAGCGCGCTGGAGGCCAGGTCCGCTTGCCGCTACAGTTAATGCTCCATTACTTTTGCGACGAGGCAGCCATGTCCACTTCCCACCGTTTGATCCTCAGCCTGGCCGGTATCGTGCTTGGCGGCAGCGCGCTGGCCGTACAGCCGCCGCAGCCGCCCGCGCCGCCGGCCGCACCGGCCGCGCCGAGCAAGCAGATCAATATTTCCATGGGCAGCGGCGATGGCTATGCGCTCGTCGACAGCAGCGAGGATAGCGTCACCATGGCCGGCACCGATGTCGACGGTCAGCAGATCAAGCAGCTGCAGCGTTCGCTCAAGGGGCAGTTCCTGTGGTTCCGCGACCAGGGCAAGGGCTATGTGACGCAGGATGCCGCGCTGCTGGCCCGCGTGCGCGACGCCTGGAAGCCGTCGCAAGATCTGGGTTTTCAGATGAGCGGCCTGGGCAAGCAGATGAGCGAACATGGCAAGGCGATGGGCGAACTGGGCAGCAAGATGGGCGCCCATGGCGCGGCGCAGGCAAACGTCGGGGCGCGCGATGTGGCGCAACTGCAGGCGCTGGGCCGACAGCAGCAGGAACTGGGCCGCAAGATGGGCGAGGCGGCGCGCCGCCAGGCGCAGGCCACCACGGAGACGGCGCGCCACGCGGCCGGACGCGAGGTGGAACGCCTGCAGCAGCAGATGGAAGATGCGCAGGATGCCATGGAAGAAGTCAACGACCGCATTGCCGCCGCGCAAGAACGCGAGGCGGACAAGGTGGATGCGCTGTCGCGCCAGATGGATCAGCGCGGCAAGCCGATGGAAACCCTGGGCAAGCAGATGGAAGCGCTGGGACGCCAGCAGGAAAAGGCCACCAAGGCAGCCGACAAGGCTACGCGCCAGGTGATCGCCCAGGCGCTCAGCGAGGGCAAGGCCAAGCCGGTGCGCTAGACTTGGTTCCAGCTGGCGGCCACGGCGCGGTATTGCGACGGCAGCTGCGCCCTGGCCTCGTCTTCGCTGGCATACACCTCGTCCTGCAGCGTTTCCCAGCGCGCGTCGCAGCTGAAACGGTAGACGCGCGCCTCGCCCGCATACTGGCACACGGCCAGGCCGTGGATGGCGGCGGGGGCGGCGCCATGCTCATCGGTGAGGTGGCCGAAGGGCAGCTCGGACCAGGCCCAGGCCAGTACGCGGGCGCCGTCGAGGTGGGTGGGGGGTGTCATGGGGATACAGGCCGCTGTGTCGGGATAGCGATTGTAGCGCGCGCGGGTAAAATGGCGCGACCGCTGGACAAATGCACAGTATTTTTAGCCATGCCGGTATAATCACGGCATGCAAAATCTTCTTCACAACCTCAATCCCGAACAATTGGCTGCCGTCACCCTGCCGGCCCAGCATGCGCTGATCCTGGCCGGCGCCGGTTCGGGCAAGACCCGCGTGCTGACCACCCGCATTGCGTGGCTGATCCAGACCCAGCAGGTATCGCCGCCCGGCATCCTGGCCGTGACCTTTACCAATAAAGCCGCCAAGGAAATGCTCACGCGCCTGTCGGCCATGCTGCCGATCAACACGCGCGGCATGTGGATCGGCACCTTCCACGGCCTGTGCAACCGCTTGCTGCGCACGCACTACCGCGACGCGGCCCTGCCGCAGACCTTCCAGATCCTCGATTCGCAGGATCAGCTATCCGTGATCAAGCGCTTGTTGAAGGCGAACAACATCGATGATGAGAAATTCCCGCCGAAGACGGTGATGTATTTCATCAACAATGCCAAGGACCAGGGCTTGCGCGCCACGGACGTGGAAGCGTATGACGCGCACGAGCGCAAGATGGTCGAGCTGTACCAGCTGTACGACGACCAGTGCCAGCGCGAAGGCGTCGTTGATTTTGCGGAATTGCTGCTGCGCACGTATGAGTTGCTGAGCCGCAATCAACCATTGCGCGAGCATTACCAGGCGCGCTTCCGCCATATTCTCGTGGACGAGTTCCAGGATACGAACAACCTGCAATACAACTGGTTGAAATTGCTGGCCGGCCATGGCAGCCGCGATGGCGGCGCCCTGTTTGCCGTCGGCGACGATGACCAGAGCATCTATGCCTTCCGCGGCGCCAACGTGGGCAATATGAGCGCCTTCGAGCATGAATTCCAGGTCAAGAACTTGATCAAGCTGGAGCAGAACTACCGCTCGCACGGCCACATCCTCGACAGCGCCAACGTGTTGATCGCGAACAATAGCAAGCGCCTCGGCAAGAATCTGCGCACGGACGCGGGCCATGGCGAGCAGGTGCGCGTGTATGAAGCCAGTTCCGACCTGCAGGAAGCGCAGTGGATCATCGAAGAGGCGAAAAGCCTGATCGCCGATGGCGCCTCGCGCAGCGAAATCGCGATTCTGTACCGTTCGAATGCGCAGTCGCGCGTGATCGAACACGCGCTGTTTTCGGCCGCCATTCCCTACCACGTGTATGGCGGCCAGCGCTACTTCCAGCGCGCCGAGGTCAAGCACGCGATTGCTTATTTGCAATTAATGGATAATCCGCACAACGATTCGGCCTTCCTGCGCGTCGTGAACTTCCCCACGCGCGGCATCGGCATGCGCTCGATCGAGCAATTGCAGGCCGCGTCGGAGCAGTACGGCATTTCGCTGTACGCTTCCGTGCCGTATGTGGCGGGCAAGGCGGGCAGCGTGCTGGCCGGTTTCGTGAAATTGATCGAGGGCGTGCGCTTCGAAACGCAGCAATTGTCCCTGCCGGAAATGGTCAGAGTCGTGCTGGAAGCGAGTACCCTGCTCCAGCATTATCAGAATGAAAAGGAAGGCGCCGACCGCATCGAGAATCTGGAGCAGATGGTCAGCGCGGCCAGCCAGTTCATTTCCGAGGAAGGTTTTGGACAGGGCGCACCGGCCCACCTGGGACCAGCCGCCCAGGCGCAGTCGGGCGCGCCCGTCGCCAACCAGGATGGCATCGAAATCCTCGATGCCGACGCGCCGCTGCCGGCCGTGATGTCGCCGCTCTCCGCATTTTTATCGCACGCGTCGCTGGAAGCGGGCGACAACCAGGCGCAGGCGGGCCAGGATGCGCTGCAGATGATGACCGTGCACTCGGCCAAGGGCCTGGAATTCGACAACGTGTTCATCACGGGCCTGGAAGAGGGCCTGTTCCCGCACGAAAGCAGTTCGAAGGAAGACAATGGCGTGGAAGAGGAACGCCGGCTGATGTACGTGGCCATCACGCGCGCGCGCAAGCGGCTCTACATGAGCTTCTCGCAGACGCGCATGTTGCACGGCCAGACGCGCTACAACATGAAGTCGCGCTTCTTCGACGAGTTGCCGGAAGAGTCCTTGAAATGGCTGTCGCCGAAGGTGCAGGCGAACTGGTTCGGCAACCGCAAGTCAGCCTGGGACGAGGCGCCCAAGGTGGCCAGCCTGGGTTCGGACAATGCGATTGCGCAAAAGATCGCGCAAAAAGCCACGGGCGGCGGCTGGCGCATCGGCGAATCGGTGGCGCACGCCAAGTTCGGCGAAGGCGTGATCGTGAATATCGAAGGCGGCGGCGGCAATGCGCGCGCGCAGATCAACTTCGGCCAGCACGGCATGAAGGTGCTGGACCTGGGGATTGCCAAGCTGGAACGATTGGGACGGTGATGTGGAACGCGGGATGGCTAACGATGGCGTCGGATTACGCGGCGTGCCGCCGCTAATCCGACCTACGCTGTGGCATTGCAAGGCATTCGAGAGCGTGTAGGTCGGATTAGCGCAGCGTAATCCGACATCATTGTTGGCCTTGCAAGGCATTCGATATATAAAAAAGGGGCAGCCTGCGCAGGCTGCCCCTTTTTACATCTGGCCGGCGATCACTCTCCGGTCTTATCCAGCGACACCGTCTTGCTCTCATCGACGGGCACGCCGAAGATCTGGCGGTAGGCGGCGTAGAACGAGCAATGCATGATGATGGTCAATATCATCGACAGCGGCATCATCAGCTGCATCATCAGCGGCGTGCGGCCAAAGATAACGGCCAGCAATTGGCTGGTGACGACGCTGATGGCAAACCAGGTGGCGGCGAAGACGATGAAGGCCGACAGCGAACGCCAGACGGCGAAAAAGCTGAAGAACAGCGCCTTGCCCAGGCCGGTTTGGCGCCAGTAGATCAGCGGCGCGGCAAAGCAGAAGGCCATGGCGGCCGGCACGTACAGCACGATGGCCAGCAGGATGCCCAGGCCCAGGCGCGAGTCGGGGATGGCGGCGCGCGCCGCTTCTTCCGTCAGTTGCCCGGTGACCAGTTTCCACAGCAAGCCACCGTCCACCAGGGTCGAGGCGCCGATGGCGACGATGGCCATCAGGATGTACAGCACGCCCAGTCCGAACAGGGACGGAAACGCCGGCTTGCGGAAGCCCGAGAGCAGCAAACTGGGCAAGACGCGCTTGCCCTGGTCGATATGCAGGCAGCCTTGCACGAAGGCGACGGAGAATACGGGCACCAGGATGACGGGCAGCAATTGGCCGAGCACGGGCACGATGCTGACGGCCAGCATGCAGAACATATAGCCGAGAAACAGCATCGACATGCCGCCAGGTTGCTTGCGAAACAGGCCGAAGCCTTGTTTCACCCATTGCCAACCTGTACTTGCAGGTAATTTTTCCATGTTTAAAACAGTTCCGGAGCAGGTGTGGCGATACGTTCGCGCAGAATACGTTCGAAATGCGTGGGATCGTGCGGGGTCAGCATTTCCGCTTCGCGCGGCTGGTAATAATCGTACAGGCGCGACAGCCAGAAACGCAGCGCGGCGGCGCGCAGCATCGGCTGCCATGCCGTTCGTTCTTCATGCGTAAACGGGCGCACGGCCTGGTAGGCGTCGAGCAGGGCGCGCACGCGCACCGTGTCGAGCACGCCCGTGGCCAGGTCCACGCACCAGTCGTTGACGGTGACGGCCACGTCGAACAGCCAGGTGTCGCAGCCGGCAAAGTAAAAGTCGAAAAAGCCCGTCAGGCGCTCGCCGTCAAACATGACGTTGTTGCGGAACAAGTCGGCATGCACGGGACCGCGCGGGATGGCTTTATACGTATCGCAGGCGGCAAAGGCGTCCTGGAAATGGATTTCCGCGCGCAGCAAGTGCGCCCTGGCATCGTCGAGGTGGTGCAAGACCAGCGGCGTGGTGGCGTTCCACCAGTCCAGTCCGCGCAGATTCGGCTGCTGCAGGGGGAAGTCCTGCGCCGCCAGATGCATCTTGGCCAGCATGGCGCCGACAGCGGCGCAATGCACGGCTTGCGGTGCCATCTGCGAGCTGCCGTCGAGTTTGCTGACGATGGCGGCCGGCTTGCCTTGCAGGGCCGTCACCAGTTCGCCATCGGCATTGGCGATCGGCGCGGGCACCAGCACGCCCCGGTCCGCCAAATGGCGCATCAGTTGCAGGTAGAACGGCAATTGCTCGAAGCTGAGGTTTTCAAAGATCGTCAGCACATACTCGCCGCGCTCCGTGCTCAGGAAGAAATTGCTGTTTTCGATGCCGGAGGCGATGCCCTTGAGCGCCAGAGGTTTGCCGAGTGGAAACTGCGTGATCCACTGGCCGATATCGTCCAGGTGTAGCGCGGTAAAAACTGCCATGGGAAAGAAATGAATGGTCTAAAAGGTCAAAAAAAGCCGGCTGCCCCCGCGCATGGCCGGGGCAGGGCAGAAGAGAGTGGCTGCTTACTTCGCTGGTGCGGGCGGTGCTGGCGCGTCCGCTGCCTCTTCATCGCGTTGTTTCTGTTTTTTCTTGCCCAGATCAAATTCCAGCACTTTCCATTGCGGGCCGCGCAGGGCGTTGCCGTTGGCCTGGTCGGCGCCGGCGGCCGGCTTCATGTAATAGGTGCTGCCGCCGCTGGTGACTTTCACTTCGCTGGTGACGCCCGCTTCGCGTTTTTCGGTAATCTGCTGCTTGGCGGCGGCCGGCGCCACGGTGATGGGGGCTTCGCCCATTTCCTCGATACGTTCGAGCTGGGGCGGCGCGTCGCTCGGTTTGGCCGGCGTCTGGGCGCCGGCAAGGGCCGAACATGCCAGCAGGGGCAGGGCGAGGAATGTCCAGAGTGTCGATGTACGCATCATGATGGGTTCGCTTCCATGTGTGGGACTGCAGCGCGTGCAGTGGTGTAATGCCGTCAATTTATCTATAAGGCATTGTAACAAACTGGTAGGCAATGCTGTTTAAATGAGCGGAAATGGCTGGCAGCGGCGGCCCGCGTGCCCGTTCGGGGCTGCCAGGGTGGCAAAAACGCCAGGAACGGCACGCATTGCGGCCGGTGACGCGGCCCTAAACTCTGCGATAATTGGGCGAACTTCCACCCGCCCGCCGCTCTGCTCACTGGGCGGGCGCGCTCACCTTATTTTATTGGCATTATGCAAAACACCCTGCTGTTAGTCGACGGTTCCAGTTACCTTTATCGCGCCTTCCATGCGCTGCCCGACCTGCGCAGCCCGGACGGTTACCCCACGGGCGCCATGCACGGCATGGTCAATATGCTGCGCCGCCTGCGCGCCGATTACCCGGCCGCCTACATCGCCTGCGTGTTCGATGCCAAGGGTAAAACTTTCCGCGATGACATGTATCCCGAGTACAAGGCCACGCGCGCCTCGATGCCGGACGACCTGCGTTTGCAGATCGAACCGATCCACGAAGCCGTGCGCGCCATGGGCTGGCCCATTTTGATGGTCGACGGCGTCGAAGCGGACGATGTGATCGGGACCCTGGCCGTGCAGGCGGCCGCCGCCGGCATGAATGTGGTGGTGTCCACGGGCGACAAGGACCTGGCGCAACTGGTCAACAGCCAGGTGATGCT
The DNA here is from genome assembly GCF_059420865.1 of Janthinobacterium sp. GW821-FHT03C10. Taxonomy (NCBI): domain Bacteria; kingdom Pseudomonadati; phylum Pseudomonadota; class Betaproteobacteria; order Burkholderiales; family Oxalobacteraceae; genus Janthinobacterium; species Janthinobacterium sp. GW821-FHT03C10. The sequence goes on from NZ_JBWKUN010000008.1 coordinate 152,854, forward strand.
GATCAATACCATGAGCAATGAAAAGCTCGACGAAGCGGCCGTGCTGGCCAAGTTCGGCGTGCCGCCCAAGCGCATCATCGATTATCTGTCGCTGATCGGCGATACGGTCGACAACGTGCCGGGCGTGTCGAAATGCGGGCCGAAAACGGCCGTCAAATGGCTGACCCTGTACGACAGCCTGGAAGGCGTGATGGAAAACGCGGCCAAGGTGGGCGGCGCCGTGGGTGAAAACCTGCGCACGGCCCTGCCATGGCTGCCGCAGGCGCGCGCCTTGATCACCGTCAAGACCGATTGCGATCTGTCCGGCCACATGACGACGATTGCCGATTCGCTGGTGGCGAAACACGAAGACAAGGAAGCGCTGCTGGCCTTTTTCAACCGCTACGGCTTCAAGGCCCTGCTGCGCGAACTGGGCGCGGCGCCGCCGCCGATGTCGCCCGTCGGCGCACCGCCTGCCGCCGGCGCCTCCGCCGTCAACACGACGGGCGACATGTTTGCCGATGCCGCGCCAGCGGTCAAAGCCGAGTATGAAACCGTGCTGACGGATGAACAGCTCGACAAATGGATCGCGCTGATCGATGCCGCTGCCCTGACGGCCGTGGACACGGAAACCACCTCGCTGGAACCGATGACGGCGCAAATGGTCGGCATTTCCCTTTCGGTCGCCGAACACAGCGCCTGCTACATCCCGCTGGCCCACGACTACGCGGGCGCGCCGGAACAGTTGACGCGCGAACACGTGCTGGCGAAACTGCGCCCGTGGCTCGAAGATGAAAACAAACCCAAGCTGGGCCAGAACCTGAAATATGACAGCCACATCTTCGCCAACCATGGCGTGACGTTGCGCGGTATCGCTCACGACACCCTGCTCGAATCGTATGTGTTCGAATCGCACAAGAAACACGACATGGACAGCCTGGCCCTGCGCCACCTGAACTACACGACCATCCCGTTCGAGGACGTGTGCGGCAAGGGCGCCAAGCAGATCACCTTCAACCAGGTCGAGGTGGAGCAGGCGGCGAAATACGCGGCCGAGGATGCCGACGTGACCTTGCGTTTGCACAATGCCATGTGGGGCAATGTGGCGAACGATGAAAAACTCACGTTCATCTATGAAAAGATCGAAATGCCGACGGCCGTGGTCTTGCAAAAGATCGAGCGCAACGGCGTGCTGATCGACGATGAATTGCTCAACATCCAGTCGGCCGAGCTGGCCGTGAAGATCCTCGAGCTGGAAAAGAAGGCGTATGAACTGGCCGAGCAGCCGTTCAACCTGGGTTCGCCCAAGCAGATCGGCGAAATCTTCTTCGAGAAATTGAAGCTGCCGGTGGTCAAGAAAACCCCGACGGGCGCGCCGTCGACGGACGAGGAAGTGCTGCAAAAGCTGGCCGAGGACTATCCGCTGCCCAAGGTGCTGCTGGAATACCGCGGCATGGCCAAGCTGAAGTCGACGTATACCGATAAATTGCCGAAGATGATCAACGTCACGACGGGCAGGGTGCACACGAACTATGCGCAAGCCGTGGCCGTGACGGGGCGTCTGGCGTCGAACGACCCGAACTTGCAGAATATTCCCATCCGCAGCACGGAAGGCCGGCGCATCCGCGAAGCGTTCATTGCGCCGCCGGGCAGCCACATCGTGTCGGCCGACTATTCGCAGATCGAATTGCGCATCATGGCGCACATTTCGGGCGATGAAGCCATGCTGCGCGCGTTTGCCGACGGCATCGACATTCACCGCGCCACGGCCGCCGAGATCTTTGGCGTGCCGGCCGCGGAAGTGCAGAGCGAACAGCGCCGCTACGCCAAGGTCATCAACTTCGGTTTGATCTACGGCATGAGCGCGTTTGGCCTGGCCGGTAACCTGGGCGTGGACCGCACGGCCGCGCAAAGCTATATCGACCGCTATTTTGCGCGTTTTTCCGGCGTGAAACAGTACATGGAAGACACGCGCCAGCAAGCCAAGGCGCGTGGCTACGTGGAAACCGTCTTCGGCCGCCGTTTGTGGTTGCCGGAAATTAATTCGCCGAACGGCCCGCGCCGCCAGGGCGCGGAACGGGCGGCGATCAACGCGCCGATGCAGGGCACGGCCGCCGACCTGATCAAGCTGGCCATGATCGCCGTGCAAGGCTGGCTGGAGCAGGATGGCTTGCAGACGAAGATGATCATGCAGGTGCACGATGAACTGGTGCTGGAAGTGCCGGACGCGGAACTGGAACTGGTCAAGCGCAAGCTGCCGGAACTGATGGCGGGCGTGGCCGCGCTGAAAGTGCCTTTGACGGCCGAGGTGGGCGTCGGCAAGAACTGGGACGAAGCGCATTGATGCTGTGTCGGCTTACGCGGGGCATGCCCCGCTAAGCCGACCTACATGTTTAATTCAGCAATGACCGTAGGTCGGCTTGGCGCAGCGTAAGCCGACATTGATTGTCAACACACCCTTCAGGAGAAGCGCATGAGCGACATGATCACCGATTGTGAAAGTTTGCTGGGCCAGAGCAGCGTGTCCGGGCCGGATGGCCGGCGTGGTTTCCTGAAGGTGGCGCTGGGCGCGGGCTTTGCCGTGGCCGTGCTGCCCGTGGCGGCGCAAAACGTCATCAAGACGGATTCCGCCGGGCTCGTCACGGGCACCATGTCGGTGATGGTCGATGGCCAGGCCGTGCCCGTGTATGCGGCCCAGCCGGAAGGCAAGACGGGCTTGCCCGTGGTATTGGTCATTTCGGAAATCTTTGGCGTGCACGAGCACATTGCCGACATGGCGCGCCGCTTCGCCAAGCAGGGCTACCTGGCGCTGGCGCCCGACCTGTTCGTGCGCCAGGGCGATCCGACCAAGGTGGCCAGCATCCCGGAATTGATGAAAGGCATCATCGCCAAGACGCCGGATGCGCAAGTGATGACGGACCTCGATGCGGTTGTTGCGTGGGCGAAACAGAATGGCGGCGACACGAGCCGCCTGGGCATCACGGGCTTTTGCTGGGGCGGCCGCATCACGTGGCTGTATGCGGCGCACAATCCGGCCGTCAAGGCGGGCGTGGCCTGGTATGGCCGCCTCGTGGGCGAAGCGACTGCCTTGCAACCGAGCAACCCCATCGACATCGCCGCCACCTTGAAAGTGCCCGTGCTGGGCTTGTATGGCGGCAAGGATACGGGCATCAGCCAGGAATCGATCGGCAAGATGAAAGACGCGCTGGCCAAGGGCGGCAACCAGTCGGAATTCGTCGTGTATGCCGATGCGGGTCACGCCTTCAACGCCGATTACCGCCCCAGCTATGTGGCGGCCGATGCGAAAGACGGCTATGCGCGCTGCCTGGCCTGGTTCAAAAGCCACGGCGTGGCGTAATACCGCAACAGAAAATACCTGCATTTTCCAGAAGTTGCCGCGAGAAGCACACCGGGCTGTAAAATGCCCGGTTCGTGTAAATGCAGTACAATTGCATCTTCATCGCGCTACGCTGCCGCCAGACGCGCAAATGTAAATAATAAGCAATAGTCATCAGGCCAGACGCCAGCATAGCGGGCGCCCATGACCCGGCGCCATTTTGAGGTAAGAAAATCATCGATCCCGTCCTTATATCCATTTTGCTCGCGACCACGATCGCGGGCGTGTTGAGCATTACCGCGGCGGCGATCTTTTCGTTTGCATTCCTGTCCAAGGTGGTCGAGCGCATGGTCAGCTTGTCCGTCGGCATCATGCTGTCGACGTCCTTGCTGCACGCCTTGCCTGAAGCGTTCGAGTCGCAGGCGGACCCGCGCAGCCTGTTCGCCACCCTGCTGGCGGGCTTGCTGGCCTTTTTTATGCTGGAAAAATTCGCCATCCTGCGCCATTCGCACCACCACGAAGGCGATGGCCACCATCACGCGCACGGCCACGACAAGCACGAGGCGGGCAAGGCCGGCTGGATGATCCTGGTCGGCGATGGCATGCACAACTTCACGGACGGCATTTTGATCGCCGCCGCCTTCCTGGCCGACCCGAAGCTGGGCCTGGTCACGGGCCTGGCCATCATCGCGCATGAAATCCCGCAGGAAATCGGCGATTTCATCGTGCTGCTCAACGCGGGCTTCTCGCGCCTGCGCGCCTACATCTTCAATCTGCTGTGCAGCCTGATGGCGGTGGCCGGCGGCTTGCTCGGCTATTTCACCCTGGACCGCGCCAGCAACCTGATCCCGTACGTGCTCGTGTTCGCCTCGTCCGGCTTCATCTATATCGCCCTGTCCGATCTGATGCCGCAGATGCAGCGCCGCGCCACCTTGCGCGAAACCATCCCGCAAGTGCTCCTGATCGCGCTGGGCGTGTGCATCGTGCTGTTTTTGACGCGGCACAAACACGGCGGTTGATGCCCGGCACTATCGGCGCAGTGCCAGCTATGTTATATTGCCTTTTTGACTAACTTGCACAGAAAGGAGGAAAATATAATGGAAGAAAACTTGTTGCTCGCCTTGTGGCGCGCACGCTCTTTAAGCGCATTTGCCAGCTCTTGCCCACGTTCTATCGCGCTGCGATAACCTGGCCAGAGCAAAGTCACCCTCCTACACGAGTCCTTTCCTGGTACTCCGTTGTCGTTAGCGCTCCTGTTAACGCGGATGCTTGCATCCCGAACAAAGACAAGAGCCATGACTACCCTGATATCGACACAAGCTTTACAACTGGATACCCATGACGGTTTCCTCTTCAACGAACTCGCCTTTACCTTGCGCCAGGGCGACCGCATCGGCCTGATCGGCCACAATGGCTGCGGCAAATCCACCTTGCTGGGCTTGCTCAGCGGCACGCGGGAAGCCACTGCCGGCACCATCCACTATGCCCGTGCCTGCCGCTTGCAGCACGTGGAGCAGCACTTGCCGCCGGAACTTGCCAGCCTGAGCCTGTACGACGCCTTGCTGGCGCCCGTGCTGGAGCAGCCCGAGCTGCATTGGAGGATCGACAGCCTGCTTGCCGAACTGGGTTTCGACCTTGATACGGCGCAAGTGCCCGTGCATGCGCTGTCCGGCGGCCAGCACACGCGGCTGCTGCTGGGGCGCGCCCTGCTGCAGGAGCCGAACGTGCTGCTGCTGGACGAACCGAGCAATCACCTGGATTTGCCGTCGCTGCTGTGGCTGGAGCAATTCCTGCTGCGCTGGCGCGGCGCCTTCATCCTCGTCTCGCACGACCAGCGCCTGCTGGACAACGTGGCCACGCGCAGCTGGATCTTGCGCGATAGCCGCCTGTACGACTTCGACTTGCCGTGCGGCCCCGCGCTGGCGGCGCTGGCCGAGGCGGACGTGGCCGCTGCCGCCCGCCATGCGGCGGAACAGAAGGAAATCGACCGCCTGTCCGCCAGCAGCGCCCGCCTGGCGTTGTGGGGGCGCACCTATGACAATGAAGACCTGGCGCGCAAGGCCAAGACCATGCAGCGGCGCATCGATAAATTGAAGGATGCGCAATCGTTCGTCAGCGATGGCGCACCGTGGCGCCTGAGTTTGCGCGGCAAGCCGCTGGCGGCCGACCAGCTGCTGGCGCTCGACGGACTGGACGTGCGCGCCGTGCCCGCTTCTCCCGTGCTGTTCCAGGTCGGCCAGCTGTGGCTGAAACCGGGCGACAGGGTCGCCTTGCTGGGCGCCAACGGCAGCGGCAAGTCGTCCCTGCTGCGCCTGTGCTGGCAGGCGATCCAGGCGCAGCAGGAACGCAGCGACTTGCGCTACCACCACGCGGCCAACATCGGCTATTACGACCAGTCGCTCAGGCAACTGGCCGATACGGCCGATTTGTCCGACGCCCTGTACCCGTTTGCCGTGCAAAACGAGGCTGCGCGCAGCCAGGTGGCGCGCAGGCAGGCCTTGATTTCAGCCGGTTTCCCGTATGCGCGCCATGGCCAGACGGTGGCGACCCTGAGCGGCGGTGAGCGGGCGCGGCTGCTGTTCCTGGGGCTGTCGCTGGCCAGCTACCATTTATTGTTGCTCGATGAACCCAGCAACCACCTGGACATGCAGGGCAAGGCGGAGCTGGGGCAAGCCTTGCGCGGCTTTGCAGGCGGCTGTCTGCTGGTGTCGCACGACCGCGACCTGATCGAAACGGCGTGCAACCGTTTTTGGGTAGTGGCCGATGGCCGGCTGGAAGAGTGGCCGGATGCTGCCAGCGCGTATGCGCGGTTGAGTGCCGAGGATGGACAGGCGTCGGCGCCAGTGGTACGCGTGGAGAATGCGTCTGCGGTACTGACGGACATCGACCTGCAGCTGGAACGCTTGTGCGAACTGGAGCAATTGTTGGCGGAAGACCTGGCGAGGAAACCGCGGCACCAGAAGCCGGCCAGCCAGCAGGCGTGGCAGGCGGAATTGGCGCAGCTGAATCAATCGCTGGGGATAACATCGTAGTTATCCACCGGGCATGAAAAAGCGGACCGAGGTCCGCTTTTTTTTTAGTTACCCGTCGCCACGGGCCGCGCCGGATCCGCGCACCATTCGCTCCACGAACCCGGATACAGGGCCGCGCCAGGTAAGCCCGCCACTTCCAGGGCCAGCAGGTTGTGGCACGCCGTCACGCCGGAGCCGCATTGCAGGATAGTAGATTCAGCCGTGCTGATTAGGCCCGCGAATTCCTGCTCCAGTTCTTTAGCGGATTTGAAGCGGCCGTCCGCCTGCAGGTTATCCTTGAAGAAACGGCTTTTCGCGCCCGGGATATGGCCGCCCACGGGGTCGATGGTTTCGTTTTCGCCCCGGTAGCGGTCGGGCGCGCGCGCGTCGATGACGGTCAAGGCCTGGGTTTCCAGGTTGGCGACGACGTCCTGCACGCTGACCGTGCGCGTCAGGCTGGCTTTTTCCGTCAGCTGGCCGACAGGGCGGGGCGCCACGGGCGTGACCAGCGGCAAGCCCTGTGCCTGCCAGGCGGCCAGGCCGCCGTCGAGCACGGCCACATTCGGATGACCGAGCCAGCGCAGCAGCCACCACAAACGGGCGGCGAACATGCCGCCCTGGCCATCGTACGCCACCACTTGCGTGTCGTCATCGATGCCCCAGCCGCGCAGGGTGGCCAGCAGGGCATTGCGATCCGGCAAGGGATGCCGTCCCGTAAAGTCCGGGCCGCGCGCCGTCTTGGGGCCGGACAGGGCCGTGTCGATATCGGCGAATTGCGCGTTCTGGATGTGGCCGGCGGCAAACGCGTCGCTGCCCGCTGTCGGGTTGAGCAAGTCGTGGCGGCAATCGAGGATGACCCAGTTGCTGTCATTCAGGTGGCTGGCCAGTTCGCTGGCCTGGATCAAGGTGGTGTACATCAGGAACGCTCCTTTACACTTCGCTGGCGATGGGATCCGTGCGCGCGATGGCCGCGCCACGGGCCGTGTTGCGGGTATTGTAATAGGTTGCCGCGATGCCGGAAGCGAGAATGATGGCGATGCCCGTCCAGCCGTGCCAGTCGAACAGGTCGCCAAAGATCACCACGCCCCAGAAGCTGGAAAAGACGATGCCTGTGTATTGCAAATTGGCAACCACGAGGGTCTTGCCCAGGCGATAGGAGCGCGTCATGGCCATCTGCGCCATCGTGGCGCACAGGCCGATGGCGGCCAGCAAGCCGATGCCGTAGGCGCTCGTGTGCATGTGCCAGACGACGGGGCCACCGCCGGCGCTGGCCACGTGGCCGATCACGCCGGCCAGGAAATTGACGACCGAGAAATAAAACACGACCCGGTATTCGGGTTCGCCCAGCAAGCCCAGTTTGCGCACTTGCAAGTAGGCGAGGGCCGACAGCATGCCGGAAATCAAGGCCGTGATGGCGCCGGCCAGCTGATCCGTCTCGAACACCGGTTGCAGCAGCAGGGTCACGCCGACAAAGCTCATGGCAATGGCCGCCACCAGCGGCCACTCGACCTGTTGCATGCCTTTCCACCAGCCGCCGGCGAGTAAAATCACGGCGATCCAGATGGGCGCCATGTAATTGAGGGTCATGGCCGTGGCCAGCGGCAGGATGGCGATGGCATAAAACCACAGCCACAGGGCGATCACGCCCACCACGCCGCGCCACAGATGCTGGCCCGGCATCGTGGTTTTAAAACTGCCGCCCTGGTACAGAATCGTGCAGCTCATGACGATCATGCCGATGATGCCGCGGTACATGACGATTTCGGACGTCGAATACAGATCCGAGGCCAGTTTCACGCACACGCCCATGATGGCGAACATAAAGCTGGCAAACAGCATCCAAAGTGACTGCATGAGTAATCCTGACGATGAAAATGAAAAGGGCCGCGCAATGCGGCCCCTTGAGGAAATTACAGTTCGATATTGCTGCGGTACCACTCGTGGAAGTGCTGCATGCCGTCTTCCATGGGCGATTGGTAAGGGCCCACTTCGTTCACGCCGCGCTGCATCAGGACCTTGCGGCCCGCATCCATGCGCTGGGCGATTTCATCGTCCTCGACACAGGTTTCCATGTAGGCAGCCCGTTCCGCTTCGACGAAGTCGCGCTCGAACAGCACGATTTCTTCCGGGTAATAGAACTCTACCACGTTGCGCGTCTTTTGCGGGCCGTCGGGCCACAGGGTCGAGACGACCAGTACGTGCGGATACCATTCGACCATGATGTTCGGATACAGGGTCAGCCAGATGGCGCCATACGGCGGCGCTTCGCCGCCGCGGAATTGCAGCACCTGCTCCTGCCATTTCTTGTAGGCAGGCGAGCCGGCCTGCTGCAGGCCGCGGTGTACGCCCACTGTCTGCACGCTGTAATCCTTGCCGAATTCCCAGCGCAGGTCGTCGCAGCTGACGAAGCTGCCCAGGCCCGGGTGGAACGGTTCCACGTGATAATCCTCGAGGTAGACTTCGATGAAGGTCTTCCAGTTGTAGTCGCACTCGTGGATTTCCACGTGGTCGAACATGTAGCCGGAAAAATCGAGGTCTTTCGAGACGGACAAATCTTTCAATTTTTCCATCACGTTGTAGCCATTTTGCTCGAACAGCAAGCCATTCCAGCTTTGCAGCGGCGTTTTTGACAGGTTCAGGCACGGCGTCTCGGGGAAGTGCGGCGCGCCGATCAATTCACCCTTGAGGTCATAGGTCCAGCGGTGCAGCGGGCAGACGATATGGTTCGCGTTGCCGCGGCCATTGAACATCAGCGCCTGCCGGTGGCGGCACACGTTGGACAGCACTTCGATGCCATTGGCGTTGCGCACGAGCATGCGCCCTTCGTTCTCAGACGCCAGGGTCGCAAAATCGCCGGTTTCCGGCACCATCAGCGCATGCCCGACATAGCGCGGGCCGGCTTGGAACAATTGCTGCATTTCACGCTGCAACAGCGTTTCGTCAAAATAGACGTGGACCGGAAGTTGCGCGTTTGAGCGCGCCAGCTTGGCGTGAGTAGCCAGATCGGACATCCCAACCCCCCATAAATGTACAACGGTCAGCAGTGCCCCAGGCCATTCCCTGGGCAACCGCTACAGAGAGAAAGAATCCGCAAAGACCTGAATTCAAATTTGTTGAAACGGTATTTCGGACAGAACCGGCGATTATAGCGCGTATCGGCCTCGGCATTATCAAACCTGCCCGGTAAATACGCTACTTTAATGAGAAACATTGTCATTTGGCGCGCAATTTCCGGTAGCGAGGGGCGATTCGGCTAAAATCCGCTGACAAGCTGGCAACGCTATTGACTTTGAGCGCGCCGATTGCGCTTTAGTTTTCACTTAATAGTGTGGTTTGTTCTAAAATAACGCTTCTATGCTGGCCGGGAGTCCCCGGCGTCTCCCTACAAGCCCCTCGTGCCACGAAGAGATCTGAGTCTATGTCGAAGAAATTAACTGCCGCTGCCGCAGCGCCGGCCTCGTTTGAAGAGGCGATGGCGGAACTGGCGCAGCTGGTAACGCAAATGGAAGCGGGCCAGTTGCCGCTGGAAGCATCGGTCGCGGCCTACCAGCGCGGCTCGGAACTGGTCAAGTATTGCGCTACCCAGCTCGACAGTGTCGAAGCGCAGGTGAAAGTATTGGAAGGCGACATGCTGAAACCGTTCGTGGATGCCGGCGAGGCCGCTCAATGATGGCCAATGTGCAACAAGACGGCGTCACCTTCGGCGACTGGATGCAAAGTACCCAGTCCGGCGTGGAAGGCCGGCTCGACCAGTTCCTACCGGCGGCGGACGTCGTGCCGCACAAGCTGCACGCGGCCATGCGCTACGCGCTGCTGGGCGGCGGCAAGCGCGTGCGCCCGCTGCTGGTGATGGCGGCCGGCGAATTGTTTGACGCCGATCAAGACACGCTCGCGCGCGCCGCTTGCGCGCTGGAAATGATTCACGTGTATTCGCTCGTGCATGACGACATGCCGTGCATGGATGACGATGCCTTGCGCCGTGGCAAGCCCACCGTGCACGTCGCCTACGATGAGGCGACGGCCCTGCTGGTGGGCGACGCGCTGCAATCGCAAGCGTTCATGCTGCTGGCCGACGGCGCGGCCATTCCTCCAGCGCGGCAAATGGCCATGATCAAGCTGCTGGCGCACGCCTCCGGTTCGGCAGGCATGTGCGGCGGCCAGGCGATCGACCTCGACAGCGTCGGCCTGGCCTTGACCTTGCCGCAGCTGGAACAGATGCATCAACTCAAAACGGGCGCCTTGCTGCGCGCGGCCGTGATCCTGGGCGCGCTGGCAGGCAAGGACTTGACGGCCGACGACATGACGGCGCTGAACGCCTATGCGCGCGCCGTCGGCCTGGCGTTCCAGGTGGTCGACGACGTGCTCGACGCGACGGCCGATTCGGCCACCCTGGGCAAGACGGCGGGCAAGGATGCGGCCGCCAACAAGCCCACTTACGTATCGATACTGGGGCTGGAACCATCGCGAGCCCTGGCAGAACAATTGCGGTGCGACGCCCATGCGGCGCTGGCGCCATTCGGGGACAAGGCACGCCGTCTGCGCGAGCTGGCAGACCTGGTCGTGCAGCGGAAGGCATAAATGAAACTGTTAGAAACCATCAATGAACCAGCGCAAGTGCGCAAGCTGGCCCGCTCGCAACTGGTGCCGCTGGCGCAGGAATTGCGCAGCTTCCTGCTCGACTCCGTTTCCAAGACGGGCGGCCATCTGTCGTCCAACCTGGGCACGGTCGAGCTGACCGTCGCGCTGCACTATGTGTTCAACACGCCGCACGACCGCATCGTCTGGGACGTGGGCCACCAGACCTATACACACAAGATTCTGACGGGCCGCCGCGAGCGCATGCACACCTTGCGCCAGAAGGACGGCATTTCCGGCTTCCCCAAGCGCGACGAAAGCGAATACGACACGTTTGGCACGGCCCATTCGTCGACGTCCATTTCCGCCGCGCTGGGCATGGCGCAGGCCGCCAAGATCAAGGGCGACCCGCTGCACGCGATCGCCGTGATCGGCGACGGCTCGATGACGGCCGGCATGGCTTTCGAGGCGATGAACAATGCGGGCGTGCAGGAAGACGTCAACCTGCTGGTGATCCTGAACGACAACGACATGTCGATCTCGCCGCCCGTGGGCGCGCTGAACCGCCACCTGGCGCGGCTGATGTCGGGCCAGTTCTATGCGGCAGCCAAGAATGTTGGAAAATCCGTCTTGCCCGGCCCCGTGCTGGAGCTGGCGAAGCGCTTCGAAGAGCACGCCAAGGGCATGGTCGTGCCTGCCACCATGTTCGAGGAATTCGGTTTCAATTACATCGGCCCCATCGATGGCCACGACCTCGATTCGCTGATCCCGACCTTGCAAAATATCAAGCAACTGAAGGGTCCGCAATTCCTGCATGTGGTGACCAAGAAGGGGCAGGGCTACAAGCTGGCCGAGGCGGAGCCGATTTTGTACCACGGCACGGGCAAGTTCAATCCGGCGGAAGGCATCAAGCCGGCCACGGCGCCGGCCAAGATGACGTACACGGAAGTGTTCGGCAACTGGCTGTGCGACATGGCGGCGCACGACAAGCGCCTGGTGGGCATCACGCCGGCCATGCGCGAAGGCTCGGGCATGGTCAAGTTCGAACAGCAATTCCCGACCCGCTACTTTGACGTCGGCATCGCCGAGCAGCATTCCGTGACCTTCGGCGCGGGCCTGGCCTGCGAAGGCTTGAAACCCGTCGTGGCCATCTATTCCACGTTCCTGCAGCGCGCCTACGACCAGCTGATCCACGACGTGGCGCTGCAAAACCTGGACGTGACGTTCGCACTGGACCGCGCCGGACTGGTGGGCGCCGACGGCGCCACGCACGCGGGCAACTACGACATGGCGTTCCTGCGCTGCATCCCGAACATGGTCGTCATGGCCGCGTCGGACGAAAACGAATGCCGTCAAATGCTGACGACGGGTTACCACTACCCGGGCCCGGCCGCCATCCGCTATCCGCGCGGCGCCGGTGCGGGCGCGGCCATCGTGCTGGAACTGACCAGCATCGAGATCGGCAAGGGCGAGATCAAGCGCCACGGCAAGCGCATCGCCATCCTGGCCTTCGGTTCCATGGTGGCGCCGAGCGTGGCGGCGGGCGAGAAGCTCGACGCGACGGTGGCCAACATGCGTTTCGTCAAGCCGCTCGACGTGGCACTGGTGAAACAGCTTGCTCTCGACCACGACTACCTGGTGACGGTGGAAGAGGGCTGCATCATGGGCGGCGCCGGTTCGGCCGTGGCCGAAGCGTTGGCGGCGGAAGGGATCGTCAAGCCGATTTTGATGCTGGGCTTGCCCGACACCTTCATCGACCATGGCGACCCCGTGCAGCTGCTGAAAAGCGTGGGCCTGGACGCCAGCGGCATCGCCGCGTCGATCGAGCAGCGTTTTGGCGGCTCCCAGCCGCGCCTGGCTGTCGTCAGCTAAGTTGGCTTGCAGACTGAAAAGCGGCACTGCGGTGCCGCTTTTTTTGCGCCTGCGGGGTTTTTACGCTGCACTGCAGCATTTCTCGTCCGGGAATGCTACGATGACGCTTTGATACCCTTTCAAAGCCGATCTTGCATTTCAGGAAACTCCACCGCCGTTCCCGCATGCTGGCAAGCCGCTGGCTGACGGGCATGCACGCCTACACCGACAAGCTGGCGCAGCGCCGTCCCCTGTGGATGGTCAGCCTGGCCATCGACGAAACGAACCTGTCCGAGGGCTTGCGGGCCGCCTGCGCCTCGAGCGCCATGCTGCTCTTGGGCCTGCTGTTCGACCACCCCGATTTTTCCTGGGCCGCCATCGGCGCCTTCTGGACGTGCCTGGCCGACGCGGCCGGCACGCGGCGCATGCGTTTTGTCTCGATGGTGGGCTTTGGCCTGCTGTCGACCGTGGCCGGCGGCCTGACGGCGCTGGCGGCCGGCCATGGCGTTGCGACGGCGGCCGTCGCCGTGCTGCTGTTTTCCTGGGCCGGCGCGCTGGCGCGCATTTGGGGCGCGGCCACGGCGCAAGTGGCCATCCTGGCGGCCACGGCCTGCGTGGTGATGGTCACGCACCCATTGGCATCGATGACGCAGACGGCGCCGTTTCTGGGGCTGTACATGTTCGGCTGCCTGTTCGCCACCGTGCTCAGTTTTACGGTCTGGCGCATCCATCCGTTCAGCCCCGCCCGGCGCGCCATCCGCGCCGCGTATTCGCGCCTGGCCGGCATCGCGCGCGACAATGCGCGCTTCCTGGAACAGGGCCCGGCGTTGCCGGACGCGGCCGCGCATGGCGCCAGCTACCGTTCGCAGGCGCGCGCCGCGCTGGAAGCGGCGCGCGTGGCGCTGGCCGCCGTGCCGCCCGCGCGCGCGGGCCGCAGCGCCCTGTACGACAACCTGCTGCTGGCGCTCAGCGACGCCGAGCGCATCTTCGCCTATCTGATCGCCGTCACGCATACGTGCGAGCGCGAGCAGCAGCGGCTGCGCCAGGACCCGCGCGCGCGGCGCAGCCTGGAAGTGATGGCCGTGCTGCTGCGCCGCCTGGGGCAAGCCGTGCAGCGCCAGCCGGAAGCGCCGCCCCTGGAATTGCAGCGCCGCCTGGCGGGCTGCGGACGGCGCCTGGAAGCGGCGCTGGGCGCCTTGCTGCCGCTGCGCCTGAACGTGGACTTCATGGAGCTGGGCTTGCCGCGCGCGGCGCAGCTGCCGTGGCGCGAGGCGGCTTTCCTGGCGCTGGGGCAGGCGTGGCAGACGGCGAAAGTCAACGCCACGCCGCAGTCGCTGAGCTGGCGCCATGCGGCGCGCGTGTCGCTGGCGACGACGGCCGGCTTTTTGCTGGTCGAAGCCTTGCACATTCCGTTCGGCTACTGGGCCACCATGGCCACCTTGTTGATATTGCAGCCGTCCGTGTCGACCACCTGGCCGCGCGGCATCGAGCGCGTGGCGGGCAGCGTGCTGGGCGCCTTGCTGGCCGTGCTGATCGGCCTGGCCGTGCATACCCCGCTGGCGATCTCGCTGGTGGTGTTTCCCCTGATCGTCGCCACGATGGCCTTGCGCCGCGTCAGCTACAGCCTGCATGTGCTGTTCATGACGCCCGCCTTCGTGCTGGTGGCCGACTATGCGGCGCCCGCCAGCGAGATGGTGTATGCGGCTAGCCGCCTGGGCAACAATGTGCTCGGCTGCCTGCTGGCCCTGCTGGCCACGTTCTTCCTGTGGCCGGACCGCGAGGCGGACGACCTGGACCAGCGCCTGGCGAAAGCCGTGTCGGCCAACCTGAAATACCTGCTGGCCGTGCTGGCGGCGGGCGGTAAATGGGATAGCGCCATCGCGCGCCTGCGCCGCGAGGCGGGGCTGGCCAGCAATAACGCGGAACAGGTGCTGCAGCGCCTGCGCATCGAGCGCCGCCTGGACCGCAGCAGCGGCGTGGGCCTGGCGGCGCTGCGCACCTTGCCGCTGCTGCGCCGCGTGGCGGGCAGCACGGCGCGCATCAGTCTGAGTCCGCAGGCCGAGCCGGCGGCGCCCGAATTGCAACGCTGGATCGCTGAAGTCAGCAGGGAAATCGATGCGCTGCTGCGCGGCGAAGCCGATGCCGGCGCGCCTGGCCCTTGCGCTGCAGAGGGCTTGACTGCCCTGCAAGCCGACGCGGTGGCGCAGGTGCAGCTGTTGCGGGGATTATTGCGCGAACATGTGCAGGCGCGGCCCGCGAGCTTGCCTGTACCGGCCTGACTGTAGCCGCTCGGCCGGCTGCGCCCGCAACCGGCCTCTCCTGCTTGCGGCGCTGTTATTGTATAGACGTTTCGCGCCTGCCAATCTCTCCAAATTCCACATTGCATGGGCTTTGCCGATATATTTTTCAAACTGGAAATTTATCGAAAGGAAACGTTGACTCTAAAATAAGTGCGGTCTATATTCGATTTTGCAGGATGTAAATTCGATAAAGTAATAAGCATCGTACTGCAGGTGGCATTTCCTTTTTTACGTCAATCTTCTGGCCATTCCAGCAATACATGCAAGGCCGAATGCAGCGTGAATGAAGAAAACCGGGTGGACCGGGGGATACAATCGCCCCGGTTTGGAAGTAACGACGTCGAGGTGGCTTCATGATGCAAAAGAAAATTAAAACCATCGCCATGTATGGCTTGATCCTGGCCGCCGGCCTGGGCAGCGGTTATGGCCTGTCCTTGTTGCCCGGCTTGCTCAAGTCGAATTACACGGAGGGTAATTACGCCGCGTATTTCCCGAATGCCCAGGCAAAAGTGGTGCTGTACGGCACGGACTGGTGCGGTTATTGCGCCAAGACGCGCGCATATTTCAAGGAGAACAAGATCGAATTCGTCGATCTCGATATCGAGAAATCACCGGAGGCGAAAAAAGCCCATGCGGAACTCGGCGGCGGCGGCGTGCCCGTGGTGTTGATCGGCAACCGCAAGATCCAGGGTTTCAATGCGGGCGCGCTGGAAGCGGCGCTGAAGAAAATCTGATTGCAGGATGGCGTGTAAGAGACGGCGCGCCATGGATGTCCGTCATCGTCTGTCAATTCAACAGGAGTGCTTATGTTTAAAAAACTGGGTTTCTTTTTGTTTGCCATGGGTGTCAGCGCCTCGTATGCCATGGCCAGCAGTACCGCCGACATTTCGGAATGCCAGTCCGAGTGCTATATGGCGCGCGATGCCTGCGTCATGGAGTTCAAGGTGCCTGACTGCGTGCGTGTCAATAAGGCCTGTCTGCAGGCCTGCGGCTAGCAAGCGCCTGTCAGCTGGATACAACACGGCGATGCCTGTCAATCAGCATCGCCGTTCTTACTTACCCGCGCGTGCGGTCGTGCCGCCACAGCACGTCGCTGCCGCCGGCAAAGCGGTTCAGCACGCGCGACAGCACGAACAGCAGGTCCGACAATCGGTTCACGTACTGGCGCGGATGTTCGTGCAGGGGCTCCGCATTGGCCAGCGCGACGATGCTGCGCTCGGCGCGCCGGCACACGGTGCGGCACACGTGCGCCAGCGAGGCGGCGCGCGAGCCGGCCGGCAGGATGAATTCGGAGAGGGCGGGCAAGTCCGCATTGTATTTCGCCAATAGCGCGTCGAGGCGCAGCACGTGCTCTTCCTTGATCAGCTGGTAGCCGGGGATGCAGATTTCTCCGCCCAGGTCGAACAAGTCGTGCTGGATGGCCACCAGCTCCTCGCGCAAGGTGTCGGGCATGGCTTCGCACAGCAGCAGGCCGATGTTGGAATTGAGTTCGTCCACGTCGCCCATGGCGTGGATGCGGGCGCTGTCCTTGCTGGTGCGGCTGCCGTCGCCCAGGCCGGTGCTGCCATTGTCGCCCGTGCGCGTGGCGATTTTCGAAAGTCGGTTGCCCATGATGCTGATCCTGTAAAGAAGAATGGGGGCAGCATACGACACTGTGCGCCGACTGGCCGCGGATTTGGCTTCGAAATGGACAAAAAATGCGGTGCGCGCCACTTTTGTGCTTACAATCGTTGCACGCCCATGCCCATTTGCCTCCCATCTTATGCACAATGCCGCCCCTGAACCCGGATTGACCGCCGCGCGCCAGCAAGCCGTCGTCGCGGCCCTGCTGGCCGTGCTGCCGGCCCGCTGCGTACTGTCCGACGCGGAAGACACGCGGCCGTATGAATGCGACGGCCTGGCCGCCTACCGCCAGCTGCCGATGGTGGTGACCTTGCCGGACACGGAAGAACAGGTGATCGCCATCCTCGGCGTCTGCCGCGAGTTGGCGGTGCCGATCGTGCCGCGCGGCGCCGGCACGGGCCTGTCGGGCGGCGCCTTGCCCATCGCCGACGGCGTGGTGCTGTCGACGGCGCGCCTGAACCGCATCGTGCGCCTCGATGCGTATGCGCGCACGGCCGTGGTGCAGCCGGGCGTGCGCAACCTGGCCATTTCCGAAGCGGCCGCGCCCCACGCGCTGTATTACGCGCCCGACCCGTCGTCGCAGATCGCCTGCAGCATCGGCGGCAACGTGGCGGAAAACTCGGGCGGCGTGCATTGCCTCAAATACGGCTTGACCGTGCACAATGTGCTGCGCGTGCGCGTCGTGACCATCGATGGCGACGTGCTGGAACTGGGCGGCGAATGCCTGGACTCGCCCGGCCTCGATCTGCTGGCCGTCTTCATCGGCTCCGAAGGCATGCTGGGCATCGTCACGGAAGTGACGGTCAAACTGGTGCCGAAACCGGCCACGGCGCGTGTCATCATGGCGTCTTTTGACGACGTCGTCACAGGCGGCAATGCGGTGGCCAACGTGATTGCCGCCGGCATCATCCCGGCAGGGCTGGAAATGATGGACCAGACGTCCTCGCGCATGGTCGAACCGTTCGTCAAGGCCGGCTACGACACCGACGCGGCGGCCATCCTGCTGTGCGAGGCGGACGGCACGCACGAGGAAGTGGAAGAGGAAATCGCGCGCATGACGGCCGTGCTGGAAGGGGCGGGCGCCAGCGCGATTGCCGTCTCGCAGTCGGAAGCGGAGCGCATGAAGTTCTGGTCCGGCCGCAAGAACGCCTTTCCCGCCGCCGGGCGCATCTCTCCCGACTACTACTGCATGGACGGCACCATTCCGCGCAAGCGCCTTGCCGAAGTCCTGACGGGCATCGCAGGCATGGAAACGACGCATGGCTTGCGCTGCGCCAACGTGTTCCACGCGGGCGACGGCAACTTGCACCCGCTGATCCTGTTCGACGCCAACATGCCCGGCGAATTCGAGCGCGCCGAGGCGTTTGGCGCCGACATCCTGGCCCTGTGCGTGGCCGTGGGCGGTACCATCACGGGCGAACATGGCGTGGGCATGGAAAAGATCAATTCCATGTGCGTGCAGTTTACGCGCGCCGAACTCGATGCCTTCTTTGCCGTCAAGCGCGCCTTCGACCCCCATGCCCTGCTGAACCCGGACAAGGCGATTCCCACCTTGAACCGCTGCGCCGAATTCGGCAAGATGCATGTGACGGCGGGACGGCTGCCGTTCGCCAACCTGCCCCGTTTTTAACCGCCGGAGACTCCTTTGCAAGCAATCGTGGAACAATTCAGGCAGCAGATCCTGGCGGCCGGCGCGGCGGGCAAGCCCTTGCGCCTGCGCGGCGGCGGCACGAAAGACTGGTATGGCCAGCAGCTCGATGGCGAGGTGCTCGATACGCGCGCGTATGCCGGCATCATCGACTATGAACCGACGGAGCTGGTGATCACGGCCCGCTGCGGCACGCCGCTGGCCGAGATCGAGGCGGCGCTGGCCGCGCGCAATCAGATGCTGGCTTTCGAGCCGCCGCATTTCGGCCCCGGCGCCACGCTGGGCGGCGTCGTCGCCAGCGCCTTGTCCGGCCCGCGCCGGGCCAGCGCGGGCGCCTTGCGCGACTTCGTGCTGGGCGCCGTGCTGATGGATGGCCACGGCGAACGCCTGGCCTTTGGCGGGCAGGTGATGAAGAACGTGGCCGGCTACGACGTCTCGCGCCTGCTGGCGGGCTCGCTGGGCACCCTGGGCCTGATCCTGGAAGTGTCGCTGAAGGTGCTGCCCTTGCCGCTGCGCGAAGCGACCTTGCGCCTGGCGTGCGCGGAAATCGCCGCCTTGCGCATGCTCAATGAATGGGCCGGTCAACCGCTGCCGATATCGGCCAGCTGCTGGCACGACGGCGTCCTGAGCGTGCGCCTGTCCGGCGCCGAGGCAGCCGTGTCGGCGGCCCTGCAGTCGCTGGGCGGCGAGGTGCTGGCGCCCGATGACGCGGCCGCCTTCTGGCTGTCCTTGCGCGAGCAGACGCACGCCTTCTTTGCGGGCGCGGGCAGCCTGTGGCGCTTGTCGCTGCCATCGCACGCCAGCGCCGTGATCGTCAAGGGGCGCCAGCTGATCGAGTGGGGCGGCGCGCAGCGCTGGCTCAAGCTCGACGGCGACGCCGATGCGGCCGGGGCGCAGGACATCCGCCAGGCCGTGGCCGCGCTTGGCGGCCACGCCACCCTGTTCCGCGGCGGCGACAAGGCCGTGGGCGTATTCCATCCGCTGGCGCCGGCCGTTGAAAAAATCCACCAGCGCCTGCGGCAGGCGTTCGACCCGGCCGGCATCTTCAACCCGCACAGAATGACTTGAGCGCATGCAAACCAATCTCGCCGATTTCATCAAGAATACGCCGGCAGGCGACGAAGCCGAAGCCATCCTGCGCGCCTGCGTGCATTGCGGTTTTTGCACGGCCACCTGTCCCACCTACCAGCTGCTGGGCGATGAACTCGACGGCCCGCGCGGACGCATCTACCTGATCAAGCAGGTCTTGGAGGGCGCGCCAGTCACGGCCAGGACGCAGACGCACCTGGACCGCTGCCTGACCTGCCGCAACTGCGAATCGACCTGTCCCTCGGGTGTGCAGTACGGGCGCCTGGTCGACATCGGCCGCAACGTCGTCGAGCAGCGCGTGCAGCGCCCCTTGCGCGAACGCGCGCTGCGCTTCGCCCTGAAGGAAGCCTTGCCGCGCCGCTGGCTGTTTACGCCCGTGTACAAGGCGGGGCAGGCGCTGCGCCCGCTGCTGTCGAAAAGCTTGCAGGATAAATTGCGCCCGGGCGCCGCAGCCGGTGCATGGCCGGCGCGCCGGCATGCGCGCAGCATGCTGCTGCTCGACGGCTGCGTGCAGCCGGCCATGTCGCCCAACATCAACGCGGCTACGGCGCGCGTGCTCGATGCGCTCGGCGTGCAGTTGATCGTCGCGCCGAAGGCGGGCTGCTGCGGCGCGCTGCGCCATCACCTGAACGACCAGGAAGCGGCGCTGGACGACATGCGCCGCAATATCGACGCCTGGTGGCCGTACGTCGACAGCGCGGAAGCCATCGTCATGACGGCGTCCGGCTGCGGCGCCACGGTGAAGGAATACGGCCATCTGCTGGCGCACGATGCGCGGTATGCGGACAAGGCGCGGCGCATCGCGGCACTGACGCGCGATCTGTCCGAGATCATGCCGGCGTTTGAGGCGCAGCTGGCGGCGCTGCTGCAAGGGCGCATCGGCAAGCGAGTGGCGTATCACCCGCCCTGCACCCTGCAGCACGGCCAGCAGGTGCGCGGCAAGGTGGAGCAGGTGCTGCGCGCCGTCGGCGTCGACGTGCGCCTGTGCGCGGACAGCCATTTGTGCTGCGGTTCGGCCGGCACGTATTCGATCCTGCAGCCGGCCCTGTCGCAGCAGCTGCGCGACAACAAGCTGGCGCACCTGGAAGCGTGCGAGCCGGAGATGATCGTGTCGGCGAATATCGGCTGCCTGAGCCATCTGCAGTCGGGCACCGAGACGCCCGTGCGGCACTGGATCGAGCTGATCGACTCGGCCCTGACGTCTAAATAGGTACCTCGCTGAACTGCGCGATACGCCACTGCGGGGCCGGGATGAAATTGTTCGCCCACTCCAGCACGGCGTCGGCCGGCATGGGGCGGGCGATGCCGTAGCCTTGCGCCAGATCGCAACCCAGCTGGATCAGGCGCGCGCCATGCTCGACGCTTTCCACGCCTTCGGCGATCACCGTCAGGCTGAAGGAACGGGCCAGGCCGATGACGGCGCGCACCAGGTGCAGGTCGTCGCGGTCGTTGAGCATATTGCGCACGAAGCTCTGGTCGATCTTGACGATATTCGCCGGCAGGCGTTTCAGGTAGGACATCGACGAGTAGCCGGTGCCGAAATCGTCGAGCGCGAAGGTGATGCCCAGCGCCTGGCAGGCGCGGATGATGCGGCGCACGTCCTCGATGTCGTGCAGGGCCGACGATTCGAGGATTTCCAGTTCCAGCATGCTGGCGCGCACGCCGGGAAATTCGCCGAGGATGGTTTCCAGGCGCGAGACGAAGTCCGGTTGCTGGAAGTGGCGCGCCGCGATGTTCACGCTGACCACCCAGTGCTTGCCGCAGGCCACCCAGCGCTGCATCTGCCACAGGGCCTGGCGCAGCACCCATTCGCCGATATCGATGATCAAATCCGTCTGCTCCACCAGCGGCAGGAATTGCGCGGGCGCCAGCACGCCGCGGCGCGGATGCTGCCAGCGCAGCAGCGCTTCCATGCCCACCACCGTGCCGGCGCGCATATTCACCTTGGGCTGGTAGTACAGCCGCAGTTCGCCGTTGATCAGGGCCTGGCGCACTTCCGTGCGCTGGTTGTGGTGGGTGCGCACTTCCTCGTCGAGGTTGGTGTCGAAGAAATGGTACTGGTTGCGCCCCGTCAGCTTCGCCTGGTAGACGGCGTGGTCGGCGTGGCGCAGCAGGCTTTCCGTATTCAGGTCCTTGCCCGCGTAGACGGCGATGCCGGCGCTGGCCGTCATGTGCAGCGCCTGCTGGTCGCACTGGTAGGGGCGGCCCAGCTCGGCCATCAGCTGCGTGACGTTCTGTTCGATGCTGGCGATGCTGGCCTGGCCGCACAGCAGCAGGACGAATTCATCGCCGCCCAGGCGCGCCGCGTAGTGGACCTGGCCCGTAAAGCCGTGCAGGCGGCCCGCCACCTGCTTGAGGATTTCATCGCCCGCCTCGGCGCCGTAGCGGTCGTTGATGGCCTGGAAGTGATCGAGGTCGAACAGGCAGACGGCCAGCAGGCGCTGGCGTTCGCGCGCCAGGAACAGTTCCTGTTCGAAGCGGGCGGCCAGCGCGGCACGGTTGGGCAAGCCCGTCAGCACGTCATTGTAGTTTTGCCACGACAGCTTTTGCAGCGCCTGCTGCATGTGCACGGTTTCGTTCAGCTGTTCGCCCAGCTGGCGCTGGCTGGTCTTGAGCGAGGTCAGCAGTTCTTCGATATCGCCGGCCATGCCGTTGAACGACTGCGACACGGCTTGCGCCTCGGGCGTGGCGCCGGCCGCCAGGCGCACGGCGAAGTTGCCATCGCGGAAGCGGTCGGTCGCCTGCACGAAGCGCGCCAGCAGCTTGCGGTGCGCGGCCAGGATCAGGCCCAGCAGCAGGAAGACGAGGACGATATTGATGGTGCTGAGCACGGCCTGCTGGCGTACCCGGTGCCACACCTGCGCCAGGGGCAGGCCGGGCGTGTAGTGCAGGTCGAGGGTGCCGTCGCCGCCGTCCGGCAGCGCCACCGTCAGGCGGCTGCGGATGGCCGTGATGCCGGCCAGGCGCGCGAACCACGCCGGCACCGTCGCCAGCGTGTCGGCAAGCTTGCTGTCGGCCAGCACCTCGACATGCTCGCCAGCCGTGTCCCAGCGGGCGGAAACGAGGCTGCGGTTCAGCGGCAGGGCGCTGCGCAGCACTTGCCGCACGCTGTCGTGCATCGCGTGGCCGTCCGCGTGCACGGCCAGCGGCAGCACGCTATTGGCGAGGAACAGGTCGAGTTGCCGGGCATCGCTCTGGTAGCGCGCATTGGCCAGCGCCGTTTCCGTACCGAGCAGGGCGTGATAGCGGACGGCGGAAACGGCGAGTATCAGGAAGAAAATAGGAATGAAGAGGCGGGAATAAATGCCCATCCGCATCCATGAAGATATTATTTTCCCAAAGACTGGCATCGTTTTTTGATCGATATCTGCGAATAATTATGCAAACATTATCACCGAAATTTGCTATTGGAAACACAATATTGATATCAAGCATGAAATAAATGTGGATTGATTGATTTCAGTAGTTATTGTTTTTAATCAAATCGTCGAATGGCTATTCCTGTAGTAATTGCCGAATGTCGGCCGCCAGGCTGGCCGGTTTGCTGGCCGTCGCGTAGCGGCGAAATACGCTGCCATCCTTGCGCACCAAAAATTTGGTGAAATTCCATTTGATCGACTGCGTGCCCAATATGCCGGGCGCCGCCTGTTTTAATTGCGCAAAGACAGGGTGCGTATGCGGGCCATTCACGTCGACCTTGGCAAACAGGGGAAAGGTGACGCCGAAGTTCTTTTCGCAAAAGGCTTTGATTTCCGCATTCGAGCCCGGTTCCTGCTGGCGGAATTGATTGCAGGGAAAGCCCAGCACGACCAGGCCCTGCTCGTGGAATGCGCGGTACAGCGCTTCCAGTCCCTCGTATTGGGGCGTGAAACCGCAGGCGCTGGCCGTGTTGACGATCAGTAGTACCTTGCCCTTGTAGCGGGCCAGGTCGATCGGCGTGCCGTCCAGTGCCTCGGCCTGGAAATCGTGGATGCTGGTCATGTCAGAGGAGTCCCAGTTTGGTGGCGGTTGAGGGCGGCGCCGTTTCCGGCGCCGTTGCGCCCTTGAGCTTGATCGCCAGGCGCAGGTCGTTGACGGAGTCCGCATTGCGCAGCGCGTCTTCATGGCTGATGGCGCCCGCTTGGTGCAGGTCGAACAAGGCCTGGTCGAACGTCTGCATGCCATGTTCGCGCGATTTCTTCATCAGGTCCTTGATCTCGTGCACCTGGCCCTTGAAGATCAGGTCGCTCATCAGCGGCGAATTGAGCAGGATTTCCAGCGCCGCCTTGCGCCCGCCGCCCTCCTTGTTGGGGATCAGGCGCTGCGAAATCATGCCCTTCAAATTCAGCGACAGATCCATCAGCAGCTGCTGGCGCCGCTCTTCGGGGAAGAAATTGATGATGCGGTCCAGCGCCTGGTTGGCGTTGTTCGCGTGCAAGGTCGCCAGGCACAGATGGCCCGTCTCGGCAAACGCGATGGCGTGGTCCATGGTGTCGCGGTCGCGTATCTCGCCGATCTGGATCACGTCGGGCGCCTGGCGCAAGGTGTTTTTCAGGGCCGTGGCCCAGTCGTCCGTATCGACGCCCACTTCGCGCTGGGTGACGATGCAGTTGCCATGAGGATGGATGAATTCCACGGGGTCTTCGATGGTGATGATGTGGCCATGGCTGTGCGCGTTGCGGTGGCCCACCATCGCCGCCAGGGTGGTCGACTTGCCGCAGCCCGTGGCGCCCACCATGATGACGAGGCCCCGCTTGCTCATCACGATGTCTTGCAGGATGGCGGGTAAACCCAGCCCATCCAGCGTGGGGATGGCGGTATTGATCAAGCGCAAGACCATGCCTGCCTGGCCCATCTGCACGAAGGCGGACACGCGGAAACGCCCGAGTCCCTCCGGGCTGATGGCGAAATTGGCTTCCCGGCTGGATTCGAACTCGGCCGTCTGGCGTTCGTTCATGACGGCGCGCACGTAGCCGGCCGCCTGCTGCGCGGCCAGCGCGGCGCCCGCCAGCGGCGTCAGCTTGCCGTCGAGCTTGATAGCGGGCGGAAAGCCGGCCGTGATGAACAGGTCCGAGCCGCCCCGTGCGCGCATCTGCGCCAGCAGCGCGTGCATGGCGCCATAGTGTTCGTGCGTCGTCTGCATGGCTTATCCGGGGAAGTTTTCAGGCGATTTGGCGGCCGAGCGGGCCGTTTCCGCCGAGATCGTGCCGCGCCGCACCAGGTCGGACAGGCACTGGTCCAGCGTTTGCATGCCCATGTTGCTGCCCGTCTGGATGGCCGAATACATCTGCGCCACTTTCGCTTCGCGGATCAGGTTGCGCACGGCCGGCGTGGCCAGCATGATTTCATGCGCGGCCACGCGGCCCGCGCCGTCCTTGGTTTTGAGCAAGTTCTGCGAAATGACGGCTTGCAAGGATTCGGACAGCATGGCGCGCACCATTTCCTTTTCCTCGGCGGGGAAGACGTCGATGATGCGGTCGATCGATTTTGCCGCCGACGAGGTGTGCAGGGTGCCGAACACGAGGTGGCCCGTCTCGGCCGCCGTCAGCGCCAGGCGGATGGTTTCCAGGTCGCGCAGTTCGCCCACCAGAATGACGTCCGGGTCTTCGCGCAGGGCCGAGCGCAGCGCGTTGCTGAACGAGTGCGTGTGCGAGCCAACCTCGCGCTGGTTGATCAGGCATTTCTTCGGTTCATGCACGAATTCGATCGGGTCTTCGATGGTCAATATATGGTGGTTCAGGCGTTCATTGACGTGGTTCACCATGGCCGCCAGGGTGGTCGACTTGCCGGAACCCGTCGGGCCCGTCACCAGCACGAGGCCCCGCGGGCGCATGGCCAGTTCGCCGAAGATGCGCGGCGCGTTCAGGTCTTCCAGGGTCAGCACCTTCGATGGAATCGTGCGCAGCACGGCCGAGGCGCCGCGCTCCTGGTTGTAGGCGTTGACGCGGAAGCGGGCCAGGCCGGGAATCTCGAACGAGAAATCGCACTCGAGCGCCTCTTCATACGCCTTGCGCTGGCTGTCGTTCATGATGTCGTAGATCATGCTGTGCACTTCCTTGTGCTCGAGCGGGGCCACGTTCAGGCGGCGCACGTCGCCATTGACCCGTATCATCGGCGGCAGGCCGGAAGACAGGTGCAGGTCGGAAGCCTTGTTGCTGACGGAGAAAGCGAGAAGTTCGGAGATGTCCATTTATAATCCCTGTGCCTGCATTGATGGGCTGGCGCACCGTGCCGCCGCCCCTATACACTAGAAAATGATTATGTCCACAATCGAACAGAACTTGCAAGCCGTGCGCGACAGTATTGCGCAGGCCGCCGTGGAGGCGCAGCGTGCGCCCGCCGACGTGACCCTGCTGGCCGTGTCAAAAACCTTCGGCGCGGACGCCGTGCTGGCAGCCATGCGCGCGGGCCAGGCGGCGTTTGGCGAAAACTATCTGCAGGAAGCGCTCGACAAGATCGCCGCCGTCAAGCTTGCGCTGCCGCAAGGCGCACCCGCCTGGCATTTCATCGGCCCCATCCAGAGCAACAAGACGCGCCCCATCGCCGAACATTTCGACTGGGTGCATACGGTGGAGCGGGAAAAGATCGCCGCGCGCCTGTCCGAGCAGCGCCCGGCCGGCTTGCCGGACCTGAATATCTGTCTGCAAGTTAATATCAGCGGCGAAGCGAGCAAGAGCGGCGTGGCGCCGGCGGACTTGCCGGCGCTGGCGCGCGCCGTGGCGCAGCTGCCGCGCCTGCGCTTGCGCGGCCTGATGGCGATTCCCGAGCCGGAAACGGATGTCACCCTCCAGCGTCGTGCGTTCGCGCAATTGCGCGCGCTGTACCAACAATTGAAGACTGAAGGGCTGGCGCTCGACACCCTGTCGATGGGCATGTCGGCCGACTTGCGCGCCGCCGTGCTCGAGGGCGCCACCATCGTGCGCGTGGGCAGCGCCATCTTCGGTTCCCGCAATTACTCCTAACTGATTGATAGAAAGCATAGCCATGACGACAGAATTGAATATCGCCTTTGTAGGCGGCGGCAACATGGCCGCGGCCCTGATCGCCGGCCTGGCGGGCAAGCTGACCCTGGGCGGCAACATCCACGTGATCGACCCGCACGCGCCCGCGCTGGAAAAACTGCAGGCGCAATTCGGCGTCACGACGGCGGCGTCCGCCAGTGACGCGCTGCGCGGCGTGGACGTGATCGTGCTGGCCGTCAAGCCGCAAAGCATGCGCGAAGTGGCGGCGCAGCTGCTGCCTTTCCTCGACGGCGAGCGGGCGCCATTGATCCTGTCGATCGCGGCCGGCATCCGCGCGGCCGACCTGTCGCGCTGGCTCGGCGGTTATCCGGCCATCGTGCGCTGCATGCCGAACACGCCGGCCCTGATCGGCATGGGCATCACGGGCATGGTGGCCAGCAGCGGCGTCAGCGCGGAGCAAAAGAAAACGGCGGACGCCATCCTGCGCGCCGTCGGCCAGACAGTCTGGCTCGATGACGAAGCGAAGATCGACCCCGTCACGGCCGTCTCCGGCAGCGGCCCCGCCTATGTGTTTTACTTTATCGAGGCGATGCAGCAGGCGGCCGCCGAGCTGGGCTTGACCCCGGAGCAGGGCACGCAGCTGGCCATTGCCACGTTTACGGGCGCGGCGCAGCTGGCGGCGAATTCCAGCGAGCCCGTGTCGCTGTTGCGCGAGCGCGTCACGTCGAAGGGCGGCACGACCTACGCGGCCTTGACCAGCATGGAAGAGAGCGGCGTGAAGGCGGCCATCGTCAAGGGCATCAAGGCGGCCGCGCAGCGGGGGTGCGAGATGGGTGACGAGCTGGGTAAATAAGTGGGCAGGTAATTACATGACCTTGACGGCGCGGCCGATGTAGAGCACCGGCCCCGTCGGCCGGCCCGTGGGCGAGCCCGTTTCCGGCTCCAAGGTGATTTCAAACAATTGCTCCGGCTGCAGCGGCGGCAGCTTGTCCAGGGTCAATTTGACGCTTTGCCCCGGCTTGACCAGGCCCAGCGAGACGGGCGCGCCCCAGTCCTTGCCCTTGGTCCAGAATTGCAGGGCTTTCTGCTGCGGCACGGCGGTCGGCCCCAGCGGGATCAGGCTCAGGTCGCGGTTCTTGCCGCCGCGTCCGCCAGCCTGCACGATCCAGCCCGGCGATTTATCCTGCGGCGCCACCAGCACCACCAGGTAGCCGGGCCCGGCTGGCGCCTGCAGCTGCACGGTCACCAGCACGGCCAGCACGGCGGTGGCCGCCAAGCCGCCGCCGGCCAGTATTCTCCAGAAGGCCAGGCTGTTCCACCACGCTTGCCAGCCGCCCGCCTGCCGCACGGTTTTCGGCGTGAACAGGCTGGCGCTGATGCGCGGCCACAGTTGCGCCGAGGGCGTTTCGGGCGGCGCCAAAGTCGTCAAGGGCAGCAGACGCCGTTCCCAGGCAGCCACGGCGTCGCGCAAGGCGGCGTCAAGCGGCAAACGCTGTTCCACCTCGACGCGCTCGGCCAGCGCCAAAGTACCCAGCACGTATTCGCCGGCCAGCCTTTGCAATTCCTCGTCGCTGGTGATCATCCCATGCACTCCCGCAAGGCAGCCAGGCCCCGCTTGACCCAGGCCTTGACGGTTCCCAGCGGCGCTTGCAGGCGCTGCGCGATCTCGCCATGGGAACAGCCATCGACGTAGGCGTACAGGATGCTGTTGCGCTTGGGTTCGTCCAGGTGCCCCAGGCAATCGTGCAGCTTGCCCATGTTCGCCTGCAGGGCGTAGGCGTCCGAGGTGGCGTCGGCATCGTTGCCTTCGCGTTCATGCAGCAGGGTTTCCACGGTATCCTCGTCGGCCGATACTTCATGGGCGCGGGCGCGCGCCACGTTCAGCGCCTGGTGCCGCACCACCACATAGATCCAGCCCTTGCCGCTGCCGCGCGTGGCGTCGAAGCTGCCGGCGCGGCGCCAGATGTTCAGGAAGGCGTCGTGCAGCACGTCTTCGGCCAGCGCCCGCTGGCGCACGATGCGCAGGGCCACGCCCAGCAGGTAGCGTGCTTCCTGCTGGTACAGGCCGTGCAATGCCTGCTGCTCGCCCCTGGCGCAGGCGCGCAGGGCGGCATCGTAATCGTAAGGGGCGGCTTGGGCTGGCAAGGTCGGCGCAATCGTTGAGTGAACGGTTAGCAAGTTTTCAAGGCCGAGTATAGGTCAGAAACCCGCTTGCCAACCGTCGCTTGAAAGGATTTATGCCGATTTCCAAAAAATGTAGTCGGCCTGGTAGGGCACCCATTGTTTGGCGCCGACGGACTCCATGCCGCAGGGGCTGCTTGGCGCCACGCCGCCGCTGGTGGCCACGCGCTGGATGTAGCTGACGCCCTGCATGGCGCCGCTGCCCGTGGCGGGATTGGCTTTCACCAGCTGATACGGGATATTGCCCGCGCCGGCCGGCGCCACGGCCACTTGCGTCGCCGTCACTTTCGAGCCGTCCAGGCTGGCCCAGGTGGCAGGCGGGCCCACATACGTGCCCACTTGCATGCCGCCGCGGTCGTTCAGCGCCGCATCCGGTCCCACGAAGACCCATTCATGCCCCGTCATGTCTTTCTTCGCCTTGCATTCGTAGGCGATCTTGCCCACGCCTACCGTCTGCATGGCCACCTGATGGCCATCGGGCACCTTGACGGCGCTCGGCAATTGTTCCTGCGAGTAGCGTGCGCTCATCGGTGCGCAGGCAGCCACGAGCAGGGCGGCGCACAGGACGGTGAGCGAGGGGGCGGTATGGCGTGGGGCGATGGTGGCATGCATGGCGAACTCCTGGTAGTTGGCTCAACCGGCTGGTTGATACCATTACTACGCCCGGGCCTGCCATTTGGATGCAGCTATGCAAAAATATTTTACGGCGGTGGTGTTTTCTTGCTGAAACGCTGCGCCAGCGCCAGCACGACGGGCATGGCGGTGGTGGCGTGCTTGAGCAGGGCGCCACCGGCCCGCAGCAGCGGCAGGAAGCGGCGCGGGCGCACCAGCACCAGGCCCAGCACGGCGCCGCCCACCATCAGGGGAATTTTAAAACGCGTGGCCAGGGTGTGGCGCAGATTGCCGCCCGTCAAAGGCTCGAGCAGCTGGCGCGTCTGCACGCCCAGGGCCAGGCGCTGCAGCGCGCATTCGGCCAGCAGCGCGTCGCGCCGCTGCGCCAGGCTGGCGGCATTGTGCACATGCGACAACTTGGTGGGATGCGTGGTCATGGCCGCTCCGATCCCCGGCGGGCCAGCAGTTGCAGCTCGTCCAGGTCTTTGTTCAGTTCGGTAAGCGTGAAGGACAGCAGTTTCGGCTTGCTGCGGAAACTGGCGCGCACGCCCAGCAGGGTGGCGACGGCGGCGCCGATGAAGACGGCGGCCGTGATGGCGATGGCGGCGATGCGGTGCGTATCCCAGAACAGCACGATGACGAGGAACACGATCAAGACCAGGCCGACGAACAGGCACAGCAGCGCCAGCATGGCCAGCGCCAGATAGGACAGGAAGCGCAGCGACTCTTCTTCCATTTCCACGGCCGCCAGGGCCAGACGGGTCTGGACGATGGCGGCGAGGGTCGCTGCGACTTGGGCGACATGCTGCATGATAGCCATATGCTGCCTTTCGCGTCAGGGGAGGCGGCCAGCGCCGCCGGTACTGCTAGCGGCGTGACGAGGAGAGAAGCAGGCCGAACAGCACGCCGACGACGGCGCCCGCGCCCACGGCTTTCCATGGATTGTCCTGCACGTATTCGTCGGTGGCCTTGGCTGCCTTCTTGGTACGTTCGAGCAAGTCTTCTTCCAGCTTGATCAAGTCTTTCTTGGCCGTTTCCAGGGTGGCGATGAACTTGTCCTTGACGGCTTTGACATTCTCGCCCGTCTGATCCTTGGCGCCATCGAGCCAGCCTTCCGCTTCATTGATGACGGTTTTCAGGTCGCCGACCAGTTTGTCGCGAGCCTTGTCGGCGTCGGCGAGGATGTTGTCGCTGCTGGATTTTCCGGTATGTATCGAGCTCATGTATTACCTCATGGAAGTGAAACTGCACAGTGAAATACCAGTGTAGGCAGCTGCGGCCAGGCCTGTCTTGCGCCGCCTCAAGGGCTGCCGCGGCGCAAGGATCATTGCTTAACGGAAAGCAAAGTCCAGCACCACGCCCGCAAACACCGCTGCTCCTAGCCAGTTATTATGCCGGAATGCCGCAAAACACGGCATACGCTCGCGTGCGCGGATCAGGGTGTAGTGATAAGCGGCGCAGCCGGCCGCCGCCAGCAAGCCCGCGACGAACCAGTAACGCAAGCCCAGGTACCAGCCGCATGCCAGCCACAGCAGCAGGAAGACGGCATAGCAGAACATGACGATGGCCACGTCGTAGCGGCCAAAGGTGATGGCCGAGGTCTTGATGCCGATCTTCAGATCGTCGTCGCGGTCGACCATCGCGTATTCCGTATCGTAGGCCACGGCCCAGAAGACATTCCCCAGCAGCAGCAGCCAGGCGACGACGGGCACGGAATCCGTGATGGCGGCAAAGCCCATGGGAATGCCGAAGCCGAAGGCGATGCCCAGATACGCTTGCGGAATCGCAAAGAAGCGCTTGAAGTACGGGTAGGTGCCGGCGATGATGACGGCGGCCACGGACAGTTGCTTGGTCAGCGCATTCAGGGGCAGGATCAGGCAAAAGGCCAGCACGGTCAGCACGCCGGCCACGGCCAGCGCTTCCTTGCCGCTGATGCGTCCGCTGGTGATGGGACGGTCCGCCGTGCGCTTGACGAATTTGTCGATATCCTGGTCGGCGTAGTCGTTGATGGCGCAGCCCGCCGAGCGCATCAGGAAGGTGCCGAGAGTGAAGATGAGCAGCAGCCGCCAGTCCGGCACCCCTTGCTGCGCCAGCCACAGCGCGCACAGGGTAGGCCACAGCAGCAATACGGTACCGATAGGCTTGTCCAGCCGTATCAGGCGGAAATACAGCGCCAGCTTGTTCATGGAAGACTCGATCTTGTTGAAGAGAAAGGTCGATTATCGCAAATAGTATGTAAATGTACTATTCGTCGTCTTCGCACAAGGGGGTGATGCCAGGCAAGTTGCAGCTGGCGATGGCCGCGCACAGGGCATCGATGGCCGCCTTGCGCGTAAAACTCTTGCGCCACAGCATCACCACGCGGCGCGATGGCACGGGGGCGGCGAAGGGCCGGTATTCGAGCATGCCGTCGGTGGCGTGCATATTCGCGACGGAGGCGCGCGGCAAGACCGTCAGGCCGATGCCGCTGGCCACCATGTGGCGGATGGTTTCCAATGAGGAACCTTCGAACGTGCGCTGCATGCCGTTGCCGGGCGAGGAAAAACGCGCCATTTCGGGGCACACTTCCAGCACCTGGTCGCGGAAGCAGTGGCCATTGCCCAGCAGCAGCATGGTTTCCGATTTCAAATCCTGCGCGGCGATTTTTTCACGCGCCGTCCACGGATGCTGGCGCGGCATGGCCACGACGAACGGTTCGTCATACAGTTCCTGCATGGCCATGCCGTGATCGGGCAGGGGCAGCGCCATGATGGCCACGTCCAGTTCGCCCTGGCGCAGCAATTCGAGCAGGCGAACCGTGAAGTTTTCCTGCAAAATCAAGGGCATCTGCGGTACCTGGTCTATCATGGCCTTGACCAGCGGCGGCAGCAGGTAGGGGCCGATCGTATAGATCACGCCCAGGCGCAGGGGGCCGGCCAGCGGGTCCTTGTTCTGCTTTGCGAGCTCCTTGATGGCGGCCGTCTGTTCCAGCACGCGCTCGGCTTGCGCGATGATCTGCGCGCCCAGGGGCGTGACGGAGATTTCCGCGCCGCCCCGTTCGAACAGGACCACGCCCAATTCGTCTTCGAGTTTCTTGATGGCCACTGACAGGGTGGGCTGGGCAACGAAACAGGCTTCGGCGGCGTGGCCGAAGTGCTTCGCTCGCGCGACTGCAACGATATATTTCAGTTCAGTCAGTGTCATAGGTTGATTGAAACACAGGAAGTACTTACTTGCAATGAATGAAAGGTGGCGCAAACGTGAAACTGTGGCGCCGATGGCGTATTGTAGCGGATCGCCCCCTATAATGCGGGAGCGGGCGGCGGAGGGAGAGGGCGATGGATGTGCACATACAGTCGCTGGAAGCGGCGATCAATTATTGGCGTGCCAGGCAACCGGCGCGCGGCAATGAATATGCGCTGTCGCCACCCGTCAGCCGCCTGGCCGGCGTGTATGCGCTGATGATTTATTACCGGCAAGATCGCATCGCCGAAGAGGGCCTGGATCCGGCCATTCTGGCCTTGATCGATGCCTGGCGCCGCGATGCCGGCGGCATCCAAGGCGATAGCCACGCCTGAGCGTGACCGTATTTAACCCAACAAGAGATATTCATGCCTGAATTTGAAAACAAACTGTGCGGCCGTGACGAATTGCGCGTCCGCGCCGCGGCCCTGCCGAAACCGGTGGTGGTGACGAACGGCGTGTTCGACATTTTGCACCGCGGCCACGTGACGTATTTGGCGCAGGCGCGCGCGCTGGGCGCTTCGCTGATCGTTGCCGTGAATACTGATGCATCAGTGAAACGTCTGGGCAAGGGCGACGACCGTCCCCTGAACAGCTGCGAAGACCGCATGGCCGTGCTGGCCGCGCTGGAGGCGGTGAGCCTGGTCGTGCCGTTCTCGGAAGACAGCGCCCTGGAAGTGGTGCAGGAGATCGAACCGGACATCTATGCCAAGGGCGGCGACTACGACATGGCGGCCATCCCCGAAGGGCGCGCCGTGTTGGCGTATGGCGGCCAGGCCGTGGCCATCGATTTCGCGCACGACCGCTCGACCACCAAGCTGTTGACGAAAGTGCGCACGCAGCAGGGCTGAGGAGCGCCGTCAATGTTTCCATACAGATAAAAAGACGTTACTATGAGAACTGCCAGGGCTGCGACTTCGTTTCGGCCGCCCCAGCACGTTACATCGTCTGATATGCATTGCTTGTCATAGAAAATACATGGATCATAAAACTTCTGGGGATTGGCCACTGCCCTCCGGCGCCTGGTACGTCGATGACGCGGGCGCGTGGAGCATGCAGCGCAGCGCGGACGGCCAGAACGTCTCGCCCTTGGTGAGCCAGGCCGATATCGGCAAGCTGATGCTGGCGCGGCGCCTGCCCGCGGCCGCCGGCGAACCCGTGCGGCAGTTTCCGCCCGAATTTGCGTTCGACCCCGCCTCGGGCGTCGCCTTGCAAGTACCGCCCGAGGCGGCCGCCGCACCGTCCGGAGTGGCGCCCTGGGTTCCTCCTTTCGGCGCGCACCCCGTCAGCGACGTGCCGCCGGCCGGCCCGGCAGGCTTGCGCCAGGCCAGCGTGCCCCTGAAGCTGGCTGATCAGCGCGCGCGCGACGAGCATGCGCAAGCCGATGCCTCGCTGCCCATGCCGCCGCCTGGCGAATACGAATTCTTCTCCGCCCGGTTCGGCACCAGCGCGCCCGCGTTGCTGGCGCTCGATCCGCGCAAGGCCGTCCTGCACGCCTGGCTGCCCGCCTCGAAACGCTGGCTGGCGCTGGACCCCGAGTATGGCGGCTTGCTGGCCGAATCGGACCTGGCCTACGGCGCCTGGCGCGCCGAGCTGGTGCCTGACTTCAATAGCGTGCTGGTCTTGCCGACCAGCCATGGCCTGGCCTGCATCCGTCCCGACGTGCCATCGCTGAGCTACGTGGTCGAGCACGTGGGCGGCGCGCCGTGCGTGGCCGCGCCCGTCTGGTTCCAGAACCGCCTGTGGGCGCCCCTGCGCGACGATGACGGCCGCATCCGCTTCGTCAACCTTGACGCCGGGCAAAAGCCGGGCAGCGACGTGTTGCTCGACGGCATGATGGATCTGGGCACCGTCAGCGCGCCCGTGGCCTACAACCGCATGGCCGTGTGGCCCTGCGCCAACGGCCAGCTGCGCTTGCAGCTGCAGCCGGACGGCAACGTGGCCGCTTCGTTCACGCCCTGGCCCGAAGGGCTGGTGCCGCATTTCGAATTCGGCAGCCCGTACGTGTCGCGCGACGGCGGCCTGTGGCAGTTGTGCTTCGAGCGTAGCCGCGGCACCTATGTCTACGTGAAACTGGGCGCGCAATCCGAACGGGCCGACGCGCTGGCGCCGCGCCTGTGTTCGGGCAGCTTCAATTACCGCTTCGCCGCCAAGCTGAAAACGGCGCCGTGGGAAGAACCGGAACACGGCGACGATGGCGGCAAGAACCAGGCCGTCATGCCGCTGCTCGAATCCGGTGCTGGCAACAGCGTCTTTGGCGTCAAGTTCGCCACCAGCGCCGGCCTGTCCAGCGTGCTGCGCTCGAACGAACGCCTGGCGGCCCAGCTGGTGCAGGACGACGAGTTGCGCGAAACCGTGTTCCACACCTTTGCCGTCAGCGAGCCGTGGCGCTTGCGCCTGTTGGTCCATGAAGGCATGCTGTGGGCCTACCACCCCTTGCTGTCGCGCATCGATGGCTGGGCCTTGCAGGCATGAAGGCGCGCTTACTGACCGTGGCTTGCGCCGCGTTTTTCAGCGCCGCCGCCGCGCAGGCGGCCGGCATCCAGCAAGCGTTTCTGGTGCAAAACTCGGGCTGGATGGAGCCGTTTTACACGGATGAACATTCGCAATTGAAAGCCCTGGTGGGCGCCGTGGCGCAGGCCGCCACGAGTCCGTCCGACAAGGTCTACACCTTGGCCTTCAGCCAGAGCAGCGGCAGCAATGTGTCGCCGTCGCTGATCGGGCAAGGGCAGGGCGGCGCCGGCGTGACGGGCCAGCTGGCCCATCTGGGCCTGGCGCGCAAGAGCGCCGGCGGCGCGCTGGCCGACACGGATTTCCAGGAAGCCGTGACCAAGACCATCACGGGCCCGTTCCAGTCCGCGTCCGGCATCGTGTGGATCTTTACCAATAACAAGAACAGCCCGAACAACGACAGCCAGACGGCCGAGCGCAACCGCGATTTTTACCGCTTGCTGCACCTGGAACCGTCGATCACCAAGACGGTGGTGTTTCCGCTGCGCATGCCCGTGCAGGGCAAGCTGTACAGCGCCAAGGGTTTGATGGTGTATGCGCTCGCATATGGCCAGCCCGCGTCCGAGGCGCTGACCCGCATCCTGGCCGAGGGCCGGTTGTCGCAAGTGCTGACGCGTCCGCCCGCGCGATTGAAACCGGTGGACCAGGATGCCGTGCGCATCGTGCCCCAGTCCGTCAAGAACAGCGCCAACGTGCACGCCAGCCTGGGCCGCGACGGGCGCACCATCGTGCTCGACGTCGATGCGGCGAACCTGGTGCCGCAAGTGGTGTTGCAGGCGTCCTTGCAAAACATGTTTTTCCCGTACGTGATCGACAGCGCCAAGGTGCACGCCAGCCTGGCGGGCCAGAACGCGCCGCTGCACGTTGCGCCAGATCAAATCCGCCAGCTGCAGCCGGGCGCCAGCCAGTCCGTGCAGGTACAGTTCGCGTTGCCGATGGCGCAGATTCCGTCGCCGTGGTCGGCGCAGGCGATCGCCGCCATGGGCAAGCAGGTGATGCTGCCGATGCGGGCGCAAGTGGGCCTGTCGCAACAGCGGCTGGCGCTGGCGTCCAGCTTCGGCAAGGACTTGCAGGAACTGTTCCCCGGCGATCCGATCTCCGGCATGTTCACGCCGCCCGACAGCGTGCGCGCGTCGCAGGCGACGATCCCTTTGCTGGTGCGCATACAGTATCCGCTCTTGCCCGTGCTGGTGATCCTCGGCGGCGTGCTGGCGCTCGTGCTGGGCTTGCTGGCGCTGGGTTTGCTTGGCACGCGCGCCACGCGCTACAAGGTGATGGCCGACGGCGTGCAGCGGCAAGTGTTGTTAAAACCGTTCAAAAGCGTGCAGATCCGCGATGATGAGGGCCGCGATATTGGCGAACTCAAGCGTGGCCTGGGCAAGCCGGCCGTCGTGCGCGTGGCCGAAGGCCATACCCTGAGCCTGGCCTGACAAGTATTTCTTTTTAAACTATTCAAACCCATCAGAGGCATACCATGGCGCAAGACACTCCCAAAGACAACACAGGTTTCACTTTGCCGGCCCCGGCCTCCGCGCCGCCGGCCGCCGATGCGCCGGGCGCACCAGCGTCCACCACCGCAACGACCGAAGCTGCGCCCGCGTTTGACGCCGCCGCCACCACCGACACCTCGTCGCGCGACACCCTGATCGGCGGCGTCGTGCTGTTGCTGCTGTTCGTCGCCTTTTTCTTTGCCAAGAATGCCTATGCGAATGGCCTGGTGGCCAAGCGCGTGCCGCCGAACAAGGCCAATGCCTCGGGCTGGTGGCTGTTCATCTTCCTGGCCAGCCTGGCGACGGGCGTCGTGCTGGCGGCCGTGAACGCGCATAAATTCCTCGCGCCATTGTTCATGGGACCGCTGGTACTGGTGGGCCTGGTAGCGTTGCTGTTGACGTTCACCTCCAGCCGCCGCTAAGAATACGCCGTTGCACGCATCATCGAAGGAATCACCATGGCAGAGAACCTGAACCAAACCATCACCGGCGGCGCCAGCGAGCGCAAGCAGGACAAGATCATCGAACTGCGCCCGACCCTGTTCATCGGCATCGGCGGCACGGGCATGCAGGTGCTGATGCGCGTGCGCCGGCGCATCCTCAACACGCTGTGGGGCGGCGCGGGCAACCGCACGCGCATCGAGGGCTTGGCCGATTTTCCCATCGCGCAATTCATCCATTTCGACCTCGACAATGGCGCCGTGATCGAAAGCGGCGAGTCGCAGGCGAAGGACTTGCAGTTCGACCAGGTGAAGTTCACGGACGATGACAAGGTGGTCGAATCGTTCGACATGGACAAGTACAGCCGCGATGAAGATTCCCTGGAAAAATATCCGCACATCAAGGAGTGGCTGCCGCTGACGCCGCAGCGCATCCGCGAGCTGCGTTTCGACATGAGCAGCGGCGCCGGGCAGATCCGCGCCGTGTCGCGCCTGTATTTTTTCGACAAATACGCGAAGATCCGCGACAAGATCCGCTTGAAACTGAAAGCGCTGAAGGCGGGCCTGTCGCACGAGCGCCAGCTGGCCGAGCTGGGTTTGCGCATGGAAACGAACCGTTTCCGCATCGTCATCGTCGGTTCCGTGGCCGGCGGCACGGGGTCCGGTTCCTTCCTCGACATGGGCTTGCTGGCGCGCTGGCTGGCGCGCAGCGAAGTGGGCGCGGCCGACGTGGAGCTGATGCTGTTCTTGCCGACCGGCTACACCAAGGCCAACAAGGACCGGGTCGAGGCCAACGGCTATGCGGCGCTGATGGAGCTGGAATCGGCGATGATGGGCAACAAGGGCTATGTGGGCCGCTGGGATGCCTACGACCGTCCGGAGCTGACGCGCGAGCCGTACAGCGAGGTGTACCTGATCGATTCGGGCAACCTTGCCCAGCAGCACACCAAGGATGTCAGCGACGTCTACCACATGGTGGCCGACTCGCTGTTCGAGGATTTCGCCTCGGCCGACTTCGCCCGCGCCAAGCGCTCGATCGCCGTCAACCAGGCGCAGCACAAGAATTCGCTGTACAACGCGCCCGTGCCGCAAGACCGCTTCGGCGACATGCGTTTGTATTTCTCGAAGCGCTTTTCCTCGTTCGGCATGGCCGTGCTCGATACACGCCAGGAAGCGGCGCGCGACGAGCGGGCCCACCGCTGGGCCGGCGCCATGCTGCAAGCGTTCTTCGGCGTGGGCGGCACGGATGCGGGCGCCAACCGCGCCACGGACACGCAGCGCGATAATTTCCTGGCTGCAAATATGTTCCTGAAGGGTACGCCGTTCAGCGATTTCCCCGAGTTTTCCGATAAGAGCATCGAACTGAAGCGCTCCAGCGGCGACTTCATCGATTTCCGCGTCGTCGACGAATTGCTGGAAGACCGCCACGGCCACTTGCTGGCCGGCGTGGAAAACCGCGTCAATACGCGCATCAACGATATCCGCACGGGCTTTGACCGCAGCGAATGGCCGGCGCAGGTGCGCGACGCCATGAAACACCTGGAACGCGATGCCGTGCGCGACCAGGATTCCACGGCCGACACGACGGAAGACCGCATCAGCAAGCGCCGCCGCGAAGTGCTCGACGACGTCAAGAAAGTCGTGCGCGACCAGCTGTACGGCTATCTGGATAATAAGGAATTCGGCGGCCTGGAATACGTGTTGTCGCTGGTGGAACAGATCAAGGACCGCATCGAGGCGCCGGGCAGCGGCCTGACGGCGCAGATCGGCGCGAATGCCGAGCGCTACCGCGAAATCAAGGAAGCCGTGCGCTCGCGCGAATATGAGCGCCTGCTGAACAACCTGGAGCAGACGCGCAGCACCTTCGGCTTCCTCAGCAATGGCGAAAAGCAGGCGGGCGTGGTGATGGACCATCTGCGCACGGAAATGGCGAACGCGCTGAAATTCCATCTGCGCGCCAAGGCGGCGGACGAGTCCGTCATCCTGCTGGGCGAACTGTCGCGCTGGCTGGGCAACCGGATCGGCGTCGATGCGCAAGGCCGCGCGCAGTGGAATGGCCTGGTGGGCGAGCTGCAAACGGGCCGCGAAGGCGTGCTGGCCATGCTGGCGGAATTGAAAACGGCCAATACCATCCTGCAAAAGGACCTGGACAAGGAACACGCGACCCTGATCGTCATTCCCGTCACGGAAAAAGACATTGCGCTGCCCACGGCGGCCACCTTGCGCCAGTGGGCCGATGAAGCGTTCAAGGACATGGGCGGCTCGAAAGCCCTGTTCCCCATGCTGGGCGAACCGGCGCAACGCGGTTTGATCCTGGCCAAGGTCACGCGCATGGCGGAGAACATGATCGCCACGGCGGGCCTGGCGGAAGGGGCGACGAGCACGCCCGACCCGCTGTTCGAAGCATTGGAACAGATGGACGTGTCCGAACGCCTGGACCGCTTCCGCAAGCTGCTGGCCTGCTCCATGCCGTGGATCGACGCCAATATGGCGGGCGACTTCACGGTCGTGTCGGACCAGTTCAAGTGCGTGATCGGCGTGGCCAACGCGGCCGCCTTCAAGGCGAAGTTCGGCGCCGAGCTCGAATCGTGCGTGCCGACCCAGGTGGGCATTACGGTGAGCCAGCTGGAAATCGTCGAGACGGGCATCCGCGGACGCGCCGTCTGCTATTGTGAGCTGGCCGGCGTACCGATGACGGTGCTGCGGGGCCTGGAAGGCTGGCGCACCAGCTACCGCAAGGAAGGCGACAACGACAAGGCGCCGACCCACACGCATATCGATCCGACGCAATTCACGCACCCGATCGCGCCGAACACGGATGAAATGAAACGCCTGGCCGAGGATTTCGGCGAGTTCCTGCAAGCGATCATGCTGGGCGTGCTGACGCGCCACACGGGCCGCGTCGTGCCGCCGGGCCAGTACCAGTTCGCCGTCGAACCGGGCGACCTGCGCCGCATCGGCAACGAACGGGCCATCCGCCAGAACGGCATGCCCGCCTCGTACGAGAAAAATATCGCCCTGCGCATCGAGGAAAAATTGACGGCGCTTGACGCCGTGCAGACGGCGGCGCTGGCGGCGCTGGCAAAATACTACGAACGCACCGTGTATGCGCCCAAGCTGGTGGCGCAGGCCGATGGTTCGCAACTGCCGTACGTCGGCTTTGGCAGCGCCATTTCCGCCGAAGTGGGCGCGCGCCTGCGAGAGTCGGCGCGCCGCAAGGGCATGGCCAGCGATGAGCTCGACCGCACGGTGCTAGCCCTGCTGGGACGCCTGAAGGAGTGGGCGAACGTCATCGGCGACTCCGACGGCGACGCCTACGACTGGGAAGTGCGCGAGCCGGAAGCGGACGGCCAGCCGCGCCTGAAATACGCGATCAAGGGCGAAATGCTGGAAGCGGGGCGGCTCGAGCAATTGCTGCGCCCGGCCAGCGCGCCGGCCGCTGGCGTGGCGCCGGCCTTCGGCATGGCGCCGCCACCGCTGGGCGGCATGCCGCCGCCCCTGGTGGAATACCAGTATTTCCTGGGCATAAACGGCCAGCAGCAGGGACCGTTCACGGCCCAGCAGATCGTGCAGTACGTGCAGGCGGGGCAGGTCGTACCCGGCACCACCAAGGTGTGGCGCGCCGGTTTGCCGGCCTGGGCCGAGCTGGCCCAGTTCCCCGAGCTGGCGCCCTTGTTCCTCAGCGCGCCGCCACCGTTGATGCCGCCGCCCTTGGGTTGAGTGCTGGAGTGCTGGAATGACGTTGGAATGAAGGATTAGTTTTGGATATCTGTAACAAATGCAAGACGGGCCTGTGGACCGTTGTCAGCCATTGCCCGTACTGCGGTCAGGCGCAGGCTGGCGCAGCCAAGCCAGCCGCGGCCGTGCCGCCGCCGCTGCCCGTGCAAGCGCCTGTACCAGCGCCTGTGCCGCCGCCTGTGCCAGTATCGCCGCCTGTGGCGCCCAAGCCGCCGCCTCAGCCGGTGACACCGGCGCCTGCGCCGAAAGCGCCGCCCAAGCCGGCACCGGCACCGGCTCCGGTCCCGGTGCCGCCGCCAGCTGCGCCGAAGCCCGTGCCTGTGCCTCCACCGGCGCCTGCACCGACAGTCCCGCCGCCGCCGCGCAAGTGGCTGCGCTGGCTGGGCGGCGCCGTCGCGCTGGCGGCCGTCATCGTCTACATGAATGGCAAGCCGGGCGGCAAGAGCGAATCGGCGTGCAACGACGCCATCGACAGCGGCTTGAAACTGGTGGCGAATGGCAGCCTGGACGGCGCCCGCCAGAAGCTGGCGACGGCGAAAAATGTGTGCACGGGCAAGTCCAGCGCCAAGGCCGATGATCTGCAGGCGGCGATCGGCAAGGCCGGCGCCGCATCGGGCAGTTGCCAGCGCGGCGTGCGCGCCATCGAGCGCAATATTGACGGCCATCAATTGCAAAGCGCCGCCAGGGGCATTGCCGGGCTTGACGTTGATTGCGCGGGCGCTGCCAGCGTGGATTCCTTGCGCAAGCAGCTGGCGCGCCAGCAGGCGGCAGCCGCGTCCGTGCTGGTCGGCGTGCGCCAGGCGCTCGATGGCAAGGATGCGACGGCAGCGCGCAATGGCATCGCCAGGCTGGAAGCGATCGACCGCGAAGCGGTGGAATTGCCGCAGCTGAAGTCCGACGTGCAGGCGCTGTCGATGCCGGCGCCCGTTTCTGCCCCGTCACCGGCCCCGGCGCCGGCAGCAATGCCGGCACAGCAGGAACCGGCGCCCGCGCGCGTGGTCGAACGTCCAGCGGCGGCCGAACGCCGTCCTCTGGAAACGTCGCCCGTCGATAGCGGCGCGGCCATGCGCAACGAGATGGCGCAATCGTTCCTGCGCGATGCCGAGCGTTCTTTGCTGGAAGGCAAGTTCGATGCGGCCAAGACCTATCTGGAAAGCGCGCGCCGCGTCGATCCGGGCAATGCGCGCATCGACAACCTGTCGCGCCGCATCCGCGAGCGCGAACGGCAAGTGCTGCAGACGGAAACAACGATCAATTAGCCATCTGGGGAGTCACCATGCTGAATCACACCACCTTGCGCGCGGCCGCCGCGCTGACCGTCGCGGCCATGCTGGCCGGCTGCACCACGGCGACTATGAACCCGAACGGCGTGCGCCAGGACAGTACCTATCCGCAAGGCGGCGCCCAGGCGGCCACGGATGAGGACCCGTGCAGCGTGGGCACGT
Source organism: Janthinobacterium sp. GW821-FHT03C10 (assembly GCF_059420865.1). Taxonomy (NCBI): domain Bacteria; kingdom Pseudomonadati; phylum Pseudomonadota; class Betaproteobacteria; order Burkholderiales; family Oxalobacteraceae; genus Janthinobacterium; species Janthinobacterium sp. GW821-FHT03C10. The sequence continues at coordinate 194,847 of NZ_JBWKUN010000008.1, forward strand.
CGGCCGCTGCCGGCGCGGCCGTGGGCGCACTGCTGGGAGCGCTGGCGGGCGGCAAGAATGGCGCGCTGAAGGGCGCGGCCATCGGCGGCGGCCTGGCGGCGGCCGGTTGCCTGGCCATCAATGTCAATTCGCGCCAGACCAAGACGGCGGCGCAGGCGGACCGCGACTACATCCGCACGCGCGGCGCCTTGCCGCGCGAGCCGCAAGTGGTGTCGTACACGCCGCAGCTGAGCGCGTCGACCGTCAAGCGCGGCCAGCCGTTCAAGGTCAACTCCGTGGTGGAGCTGGTCAATGGCAGCGCGCAAAGCGTCAACGACGTGCGCGAAGAGCTGGTAGTGCTCGACCCGCAAGGCCAGCCCTTCAAGTCCGGCTCGAAAGCCTTGGCCAGCAACAACAAATCGGGCGGGCGCTTCGAGAACTCGTTCGAGCTGACTTTGCCGGCCGGCGTGTCGCAAGGCGTGTACGGCGTCAAGACGAATCTGTACGTGAACGGCAAGCTGGCCGCCACGCGCGACCTGCGCACGCAGCTGGTGATGCTGGACGACAATAGCGGCGCGGCGCAGCTGGCGCTGCGCTGATCGTCGTATGCAAATGCGTAGGTCGGATTAGCGGGGTAAAGCCCCGCGTAATCCGACAACACCACTAACGCCAACAATGTTGTCGGATTACGGCCCCTTGGGCCTAATCCGACCTACGCGCCGCCCTGGTAGCCGTGTTGGCGCCAGGCCTCGTAGACGACGACGGCCACCGTATTCGATAAATTCAAACTGCGGTTGTCGGGGCGCATCGGCAAACGGATGCGTTGCTCTGCCGGGAAACCATCACGCAGGGCCGGATCGAGGCCTTTCGTTTCCGAGCCGAACACGAACACGTCGCCCGGCAGGAAGGCCACGTCGCCGAACGGGCGCGAGCCGCGCGTGGTCATGGCGAACATGCGGGTCGGATCGGGCTGGGTGTCGGCCAGGAACGCCGCCCAATTCTTGTGCACCTTCATCTTGGCGTAATCGTGGTAATCGAGGCCGGCGCGCTTCATCTTGGCATCGTCGAGGGGAAAGCCCAGCGGTTCGACCAGGTGCAGCTGCGCGCCCGTGTTCGCGCACAGGCGGATGACGTTGCCCGTGTTGGGCGGGATTTCAGGTTCTACCAAAACAACGTGAAACAAAATGCTCTCCTTGGGTCTATCTGTATCTAGTATCTAATATGTCGCTCATCTAATGCGGCGGCGTGCGCGCCACGACCAATATGCTGACCCTGGCCGCCCCCGCGCGCTTGCAGGCGGCCGCCAGCGCGTTGACGGTGTGGCCGCTGCTCATCACGTCGTCGACGATGCCGACATGGCATCCTGGCAATAACGGCGCATGGTCCGGCGCGATGGCGAACGCGTGCGCCAGGTTGGCTTGCCGTTCCTGCGGCGCCACGCCGCTTTGCGCCCGCGTTTCGCGCACCCGCAGCGCCAGCCGGGGCTGCAAAGGCACGTCCAGCAGGCGCGCCAGCGGGCGCGCGATTTCCAGCGCCTGATTAAAACCCCGCTCGGCCAGCCGGACCGGGCCCAAGGGCACCGGGCACAGCAGCTGCGGCGCCTGCCACACCTGCTGTTGCTGAATGGCAACATGCAGCAGTTCGGCCAACGGGGGCGCCAGCGCCAGGCGCGCGCCGAATTTCAGCTGCAGCAGTAACTGGTCGACGGGCGCCGCATAGTCGAACGCTGTGACGGTGGCGTCATACGCGGGCCGCTGGCGCAAACAGCGCCCGCACAGCTGCGCCATCTCGATGTCCGCGAGCGGATTGGCGCACTGGCGGCAGCGGTGGCGCAGTTGCCCGCGTCCTTGCCCCAGATATTGCGCGCGGCAGGGCGAACACAGCACTTGCGGGCCGCCGATGCCGCACAGCGCGCACTGGGCCGGCAGCAGCGTGGCGCCCAGCCACAGTCGCAGCGCCAGCCAGGCGGCCTCAAGGCGGGGCGGGGTGGCGGTCCGCATCGCGATGGCGTCGTTCCATGTACACTGCCGACATTATCTCACCTCACCGGTTTCAACATGCCAGTTCCCGCCAATCCACCCAAAATGAGTGCGCCCATCGATGCGGTGCAAGTACGCGATTTCTTTTCCCGTCCCGCGCGCGTCGCGCCGTCGGATTTCCTGCGCCGCGAAGTATCGGCACGCATGCACGAGCGCCTGGAGCTGGTGAAAATCACGCCGCATCGCGTGCTTGACGCCGGCTGCGGTCCGGGCGCGGACCTGGCGCAGTTGCAAAAGGATTATCCCGCCGCGCAGATTATCGGTCTCGATGCAGCTCAAGCGATGATGCAGGCGGCGCGCGCGCCCGCGTCGAAACTGGCCAGCCTGAACCAGTTCCTCAGCAAGTTGTTGCCGGCCAAGGCGGGCGTGGATTTGTTGTGCGGCGACCTGGGCGACCTGCCGCTGGCGCAGGGCAGCATCGACCTCGTGTGGTCGAATCTGGCGCTGCACTGGCATGCCCAGCCTGACCGCGTATTCGCCGAATGGCGGCGCGCGCTGCGCCTCGATGGCTTGCTGATGTTTTCCTGCTTCGGCCCCGACACCTTCCGCGAAGTGCGCGACGCGTTTGCCGAGGCGGATTTATACCCGCACGCCTTGCCTTTTGTCGACATGCACGACTTTGGCGACATGCTGGTCGAGACAGGCTTTTCCACGCCCGTGCTGGACATGGAGATCATCACCGTCACCTACGACACGGCGGAAAAATTGCTGGCGGACGTGCGCGCCTTTGGCGGCAACCCGCTGACCACGCGCCGGCGCGGCCTGATGGGCAAGGCGGCCTGGCAGCGCATGCTGGCCGCGCTGGAAAAGTCGCGCCGTCCCGACGGCAAGCTGGGCCTGAGTTTCGAGGTGATCTATGGTCACGCCTTCCGTCCGGCGCCGCGCGTGACGCGCAATGGCGAGGCCATCATCCGTTTTGACTTGCCCCGAAAACCTAAATAAAAGGCCAAAGAAACCGACACTTGGTCGCCATTCGCGCGTTGCCATCGCGGCAAGCGTTGCAAAGCGCGCGGCGGCCATGAGAAGGGCGCGCACAAAGCCGATTATTGCTTGATGGATTCAAGTTTACTTGATTATAATCGTTGATTGTTTGTCAGCTTGTTAATTGAAAAAAACAAGGGCTGCATACAAAATAAAAAAAACAAAGCGAGACTTATTCGAAGTTACTGCATTAGTATAGTAACCATCTTCCACACGAGGCCATTTCCAGGTGGGGAAGAAAAACAGGGTTCCAGCATGGTTGCGCGCCGCCGTTTTTGCCGCCGCAGCCAGCATGGAATTCGCTGGTGCTTGATGCACATGGCCGCATTCCGGCCGTGTTGCTTTCATGGAGGAGCGGCAGCGGTCCAGTACGGAGAAATCCGCAGCCGTTTAAAATATCATTATTTTTGGGTGGTTGGGGAAAACATGACACATGCAAAGCGACTTCAATCGTTGCTGCTCGGGCTGTCTTTGACAGCGTTTGGCATCGGGCGATGGGCCACGGCGGCACCGGCTGCCAGCACCTATCCCGGCACCGGCGGTCCCGTGCCGTTCGAAATGAATCTGCAACCGCCGGCGACACAGATCGCCCATGAAATCTACGATTTGCACACCCTGATGATGATCATCTGCCTGGTGATCTTCGTGGCCGTGTTCGGCGTCATGTTCTATTCCATCTTCAAGCACCGCAAGTCCCTGGGCCACAAGCCGGCCACCTTCCACGAAAGCACCACCGTCGAGATCGCCTGGACCGTCGTGCCTTTCCTGATCGTCATCGGCATGGCCCTGCCTGCCACGCGCACCGTGGTCGGCATGAAGGACACCTCGAACGCCGACATCACCATCAAGGCCACCGGCATGCAGTGGAAATGGGGCTACGACTACCTGAAAGGCGAGGGCGAAGGCATTTCCTTCCTCTCCAACCTGGCCACGCCGCGCTCGCAAGTGGGTGCGCCTGGCGCGCCGCCGACGGAAAAACGGGGCGAAAACTACCTGATCGAAGTCGACAACGAAGTCGTGGTGCCGGTCAACAAGAAGATCCGCGTGGTGCTGACGGCCAACGACGTCATCCACGCCTGGTCCGTGCCCGCCTTCGGCGTCAAGCAGGATGCGATTCCCGGCTTCGTGCGCGACACCTGGTTCAAGGCCGACCATATCGGCACCTTCCGCGGCAATTGCGCCGAGCTGTGCGGCAAGGAACACGCGTTCATGCCCATCGTCGTCAAGGTCGTCTCCGCCGACGACTACAAGGCCTGGGTTGATGTAAAACAAAAGGAAATGGCGGCATTGGCTGATGATCCAAGCAAGGTGTGGACCATCGACGAATTGAAGGTCAAGGGCGAGAAAGTGTATGCGGCCAACTGCGTGGTCTGCCACCAGGCGACGGGCAAGGGCGTACCGGGGGCGTTTGCGCCGCTGGACGGCTCGGCCGTGGTGAACGGCCCGAAAGCCGATCAGATCCACGTCTTGCTGAACGGGCAAAAGAGCGGCAAGTATCCCGCTGAAATGCCAGCATGGAAACAGCTGTCCGACACGGAAATCGCCGCAGTGATCACTTACACGCGCAATTCCTGGTCGAACAAGGCCGCAGAGAACATCGTTCAACCAGCCGAAATCGTGGCTGCACGCAAGTAATTAGGAGCCGCATATGAGTACTAGCACGAGCACCTTGGACCACGCCGGTCACGATCACGACCATGCCCACGACCACCCGACCGGCTACCGCCGCTGGCTGTTTGCCACCAACCACAAGGATATCGGTACCCTGTACCTGTGGTTCTCATTCATCATGCTGCTGTCGGGCGGCGTGCTGGCCCTGATGATCCGCACGGAACTGTTTCATCCAGGCTTGCAATTCTTTCACCCAGAATTCTTCAACCAACTGACCACCATGCACGGCCTGGTGATGGTGTTTGGCGCCATCATGCCGGCCTTCGTCGGCTATGCCAACTGGATGATCCCGCTGCAAGTGGGCGCGTCGGACATGGCGTTTGCCCGCATGAACAATTTCTCGTTCTGGCTGCTGCCGCCGGCCGCCATCCTGCTGGCCACGTCCTTCCTCGTGCCGGGCGGCGCCACGGCTGCCGGCTGGACCCTGTATGCGCCGCTGTCGACGCAGATGGGCCCCGGCATGGACATGGCGATTTTTGCCATGCACCTGATGGGCGCCTCGTCCATCATGGGATCGATCAACATCATCGTCACCATCCTGAACATGCGCGCCCCCGGCATGACCCTGATGAAAATGCCGATGTTCTGCTGGACCTGGCTCATTACCGCGTATCTCTTGATCGCCGTCATGCCCGTGCTGGCCGGCGCGATCACCATGACCCTGACGGACCGCCATTTCGGCACCTCGTTCTTTAATGCGGCAGGCGGCGGCGACCCCGTCATGTACCAGCACATCTTCTGGTTCTTCGGCCATCCCGAGGTCTACATCATGATTCTGCCGGCCTTCGGCATCGTCTCGCAGATCCTGCCCGCGTTTGCCCGCAAGCCATTGTTCGGCTATGCCTCGATGGTCTACGCTACCGCTTCCATCGCGATTTTGTCCTTCATCGTCTGGGCGCACCACATGTTTACCACCGGCATGCCGGTGACCAGCCAGCTGTTCTTCATGTACGCGACCATGCTGATCGCCGTGCCGACGGGCGTGAAAGTGTTCAACTGGATCGCCACGATGTGGAAGGGCTCGATGACGTTCGAAACGCCGATGCTGTTCTCGGTGGGCTTCATCTTCGTGTTTACCATGGGCGGCTTCACGGGCCTGATCCTGGCCGTGACGCCGATCGACATCCAGCTGCAGGATACCTATTATGTGGTGGCGCACTTCCACTACGTGCTGGTGGCCGGTTCGCTGTTTGCCCTGTTCGCCGGTTTCTACTACTGGTCGCCGAAATGGACGGGCCATATGTATAACGAGACGCGCGGCAAGATCCACTTCTGGCTGTCCCTGATCACGTTCAACGTGACCTTCTTCCCGATGCACTTCCTGGGCCTGGCCGGCATGCCGCGCCGCTACGCCGACTATCCGGCGCAGTTCACGGACTTTAATATGATCGCCTCGATCGGCGGCTTCGGTTTCGGCCTGATGCAGGTGTACTTCCTGTTCTTCGTCGTCTTGCCGACCATCCGCGGCGGCAAGGCTGCCCCGGCGAAACCATGGGAAGGCGCGGAAGGCCTGGAATGGACCGTGCCGAGCCCGGCGCCTTTCCACACGTTTGAAACGCCGCCGACAGTGAAGTGAGGTATCCCGGGCCGGCGTGTTGCGCGGCCCGTCTTGAATAAAGTGCCTGTCATGACCGAAGTGAAAACTGAGCGTAAAAAACCGAACAACCTGCGTACCGGGCTGATCTTGGCCGCCCTGGCGGCCTTCTTCTTCCTGTCCGTGTTCGTCAAGCGCATGTGGCTCTGACGTGACGACGCCCCACCCACAGGAAACACGCGGCCTGAACCGCAAGATGCTGGGCAAGCTGATCGTCATTGCCATCCTGATGTTTGGCTTTGGCTATGCCCTGATTCCCGTCTACAAGCAGATTTGCGAAGTGATGGGCATCAACGTGCTGACGCAGAAGGATGGCACGGTGGCCTACGACAACAATACGCAAGTCGACACGACGCGCAGCATCACCGTCGAGTTCGACGGCAATGCGCAAGGGCCTTGGCGTTTCCGCCCGACCGTGTCGAGCATGCAGGTGCATCCGGGCGAATTGGTGACCGTCATGTATGAAGTGGTCAATACGCAAAACCGCGTCGTCAACGCGCAAGCCATCCCCAGCTACGCGCCGCAGAGCGCCACGCCGCACTTCAAGAAGGTCGAGTGCTTCTGCTTCAAGCAGCAGACCTTGAAACCGAAGGAAGCGCGACAGATGCCGGTGGTGTTCTTCCTCGATCCGGCCCTGCCGAAAGAGGTGAAGACCATCACCCTGTCGTACACGTTTTTCGAGATTGCCGGTCTGAGCCAGGCTCAGACGCCGGCCGTCCAATAGGAGAGTGCCATGGGCGAATCCGCCAAACCGGAAAAAGCGTCGTTCCTGTATTCGCTGCGGGCCGTCGTGTGGTCATTCACGGGTCTGCGCCGCAAGAGCGATTTCGACACGGATTCGGCCAAGCTCAATCCCGTGCACATCGTCATCGCCGGCTTCCTGGTGGTGGCTTGCCTGATCGGCATCCTGATTTCAATTGTTAAATTCGTCGTTTTATAAATTACAAAAAAACCACCCTACAAGTTTTTGAGGAGATGATGATGAGTTCCAACCACGCCGCCGTACCCTATTATTTCGTGCCCGGCCCGTCGCGCTGGCCGATGCTGGGCGGCGCCAGCCTGCTGCTGACCATGATCGGCGCCTCGGCCTGGGTCAACGACGTCTCCTGGGGGCCCTACGTCAACTATCTGGGCCTGGCCGGCATCCTGCTGGTGCTGTATTTCTGGTTCGGCGACGCCATCAGCGAATCGGAGCAGGGCCTGTACAGCGAGCGCATCGACCACTCCTTCCGCTGGAGCATGAGCTGGTTCATCTTTTCGGAAGTCATGTTCTTCGCCGCCTTCTTCGGCGCCCTGTTCTATGCGCGCAGCATCTCCATGCCTTGGCTGGCCGACCTCGACCACAAGGTGATCTGGCCCGATTTCGCCGCCCACTGGGGCAATACGGGCCCGGCCGGCACGGTGCAGGAATTCACCACGATGACGCCGTTCTGGATTCCGACCATCAACACGGCCCTGCTGCTGCTGTCGGGTGTCACGTTGACGATTTCCCACCACGCGCTGCGCGCCGGCCACCGCGGCATGACGGCCCTGTTCCTGTTCGCCACGATCTTGCTGGGCGCCATCTTCATGGGCTTCCAGGTGTATGAGTACGTGCACGCCTACAGCGAGCTGAACTTGAAATTGACGTCGGGCATCTACGGCGCCACCTTCTTCATGCTGACGGGCTTCCACGGCTTCCACGTGACCCTGGGCGCCATCATGCTGTCCGTCATCCTGTACCGCGTGCTGAAAGGCCACTTCACGCCCGAGCACCACTTCGGCTTCGAAGGCGCCGCCTGGTACTGGCACTTCGTCGACGTCGTCTGGCTGGGCCTGTACGTGGTCGTGTATTGGTTATAATGGCGGGGCAGGGCGCGCGTGGTTGTTAGGCGGCCTGCAGCATAAAAAAAAAGCCGTACCGGGACATCCTGGGTACGGCTTTTTTCTTAGCGTGAAGAATTTGCCAATCAGGCAATGCCGGGCCTTAATGAATTCCCGTCGGCTGGATGTAGCCCAGATGATGCGCCAGCAGGATCAGCAAAAACAGGGTGATCGACAAGCCCACGCGCAGGGCCAGCGCCTGCACGGTGCGGTTGCTCTTGCCCTTGTCGCGCATGAGGAAGAACAGGGCCGAGCCCAGGCTGCCCAGGATCAGGATGAAGGCGATGGCAACGAGGATTTTCATGGATGGTAGCGCCAGGCTTGAGGAGGTTTCATTGTAATGCGTATCCGCTTCCATTTTAGATGGATTCCATTTGTTGTAATGCTGCTACTGGTGGTGCTGGGGGTCTCTTTGGCGCAATGGCAGCAGCGCCGTGGCGATGAAAAACTCGCGCGCGCCGCCCGGCTGGAAGCTGGCAACCGGGCCGCGCCGCTGGCCTTGACGGCCGCACCGCTGCTGCCGGCCGATGCGCAAGCGATCGAATATCGGCGCGTCACCGTCACGGGCCGTTTCGTGCCCGCCTGGACGGTCTATCTGGACAACCGCCCGTACAAGGGCCAGGCCGGTTTCCACGTGCTCACGCCATTTCAAATCGACGGTTCCGCCATGCACGTGCTGGTGGCGCAGGGCTGGTTGCCGCGCAACAATGCCGAGCGCACGCGCATCCCCGATTACGCCACGCCGCCCGGTACGGTGACGATCACTGGTATCGCGCGCCTGAACGCGGGCCATGTGATGGAACTGGGCACGGCGCCGGCCCTGGCACCGCACGCCATCGTGCAAAATGCCGATATCGGCCAACTGGCGCAGGCCAGCGGCCTGTCCCTGCAGCCTTTTATCCTCGAACAAACAGTCGATGCAGTTGATCCGCCAGCGTCCAGCCAGCTTCCCGTGCGCGACTGGCCGGCGCCCGATCTGGGGGCCGACAAGCACCGCGGCTATGCATTCCAGTGGTATGCACTGGCACTGATGGCCTTTCTATTTTTTGTCTTTACAGGATTTCGACGTGCAAACAAACAACCCTGAAGCAACGCAAGACAGCAGCAACAAGCAGGCACAGAATACGGGACGGTGGAAACTGCTGGCCGTCGTGGCCGTGTGCGCGTTTCCCATCATCGCCTCGTATTTCACGTATTACATCATCAAGCCCACGGGCCGCAACAACTATGGCGCCCTGATCGACCCCCGCCTGTACCCGATACCCGAGGCGCAACTGCAGGTGACGGAACTGGACGGCAAGGCCGCACCGCTGGCCCAGTTCAAGGGCAAGTGGGTGCTGTTGCAGACAGGGCCGTCCGATTGTCAGGAAGCATGCAAGAAGCAATTGTTTGACATGCAACAACTGCGTTTGATGCAAGGCAAGGAGCGCGAACGCCTGGAGCGGGTCTGGCTGGTGACGGATGGCCAGCCGCTCGACACGCTCGTGATGCGCGAATTCGACGGCACCAGCATGCTGCGCGTCAATAACGACGCCCTGAAGGCGTGGCTGCCGGTGGAGCCGGGCGGCAAGACCAGCGACCATTTATATTTGATCGACCCGCTGGGCAATCTGATGATGCGCTTCCCGAAAGACGCGGACCCGAACAAGATCAAGAAAGACATCGCCAAGCTGCTTAAAGCTTCGGCGATCGGTTAAGGGGAACGCATGCCGACGATGCATCTCTCCGCGCTGGCCCAGCTGGGCTTGACGGGTCTGCTGGTGGCGCTGCTGCCGCTGACCATGGTCTGGGTGTCCGCGGACGCCAATAAATACCGCAAGCTCGTGTGGATCGCCGTCTTCCTGACGGTCGACCTGATCATGTTCGGCGGTTTTACACGCCTGTCCGATTCCGGTCTCGGCTGCCCTGACTGGCCCGGCTGCTATGGCTCGGCCAATCCTTTCCTGGCGCACGAGCATATCGTGGCGGCGGAAACCCTGATGCCGACGGGTCCCGTGACGGTGGTGAAGGCGTGGATCGAAATGACGCACCGCTACCTGGCCATGGCCATCGGCGTGCTGATCGTGGCGATGATGGTGCAGGCGTGGCGCCAGTGGAGAAAGAGCAAGCGCGCGGAATTCGCGCCCGCGCTGCCGACGGCGCTGTTCCTGTTCGTCTGCCTGCAGGGCGCGTTCGGCGCCTGGACCGTCACCTTGAAGCTGCAACCGGTGATCGTCACCATCCACTTGCTGTTGGGCATGGGGCTGCTGGCCATGCTGACGTGGCTGGGCGGGCGCCAGGATCATGCCGTGGCGCCAATCAAGCGCGCCGACGCGGAAGAGTCCGTGCTGCGCCCCGTGCGCGCGCTGGCGATTTTTTCGCTCGCGCTGCTGACGCTGCAGATCGCGCTGGGCGGCTGGGTGAGCACCAACTACGCCACCCTGGCCTGCACGGATTTCCCCCTGTGCGGCGGCAAGGTCATTCCCGAGATGGATTTTGAACACGGTTTCCATCTGTGGCGCGAGCTGGGCAAGACGGCCGCCGGCCATTATTTGCCGTTTTCGGCGCTGACGGCCATCCACTGGGTGCACCGCAACTTCGCCTTCATCGTGCTGGCCGGCGTCGGCTATACGGTGTGGCGCGCATGGAAGCTGCCATCCCTGCGCGGCACGGCCCGCTGGGTGGCGCTGGTGCTGGCCCTGCAGGCGGCCACGGGTCTGGCGACGATTTACCTGAGCTGGCCGCTGTCGATCGCCGTCCTGCATAACGGCGGGGCGGCGCTGCTCGTGTTATTGCTGACCATGTTAAACTACAAGGCTAAATTCCAACTCGATGTAGCGCGCAATGCTAAGCGCGCTTGCGCCTCCGCGCCAGTGCCCCCGGCACCAGCCAGTTCTTCCCGTACCGCATAAATGACTACTCAGACCATCAGCCGTAAACCTTCCCCCCGCATCGCCCAGTACTGGGCGCTGACCAAGCCCCGCGTGACGCAGCTGGCCGTGTTTTGCGCCGTCATCGGCATGTTCCTGGCCAGCGAGGAGTTGCCCGACTGGCACGCGGTGGTGTTCGGCACCGTCGGCATCTGGCTGCTGGCCGGCGCCGCGTTTGCCGTCAATTGCCTGGCCGAGCGCGAAATCGATGCGCGCATGGCCCGCACGGCGCGCCGCCCGATGGCCATGGGCGACATCACGGTGAAACAGACGGTGGTGTTCGCGCTGGTGATCGGCGGCCTGGGCATGGCGATCCTGTATCACCTCGTCAATCCGCTGACCATGTGGCTGACCTTTGTCACGTTTGTCGGCTATGCCCTGATCTACACGATGGTGCTGAAACCGGCCACGCCGCAAAACATCGTCATCGGCGGCCTGTCCGGCGCCATGCCGCCCGCGCTGGGCTGGGCGGCCGTCGCCAACGACGTGCCGATGCAGGCGTGGCTGCTGGTCCTGATCATTTTCGTCTGGACGCCGCCGCACTTCTGGGCGCTGGCCATGTACCGCCGCGACGATTACGCGCGCTCGGGCCTGCCCATGCTGCCCGTCACGCACGGCATGCAATTTACGCAATTCCACGTGTGGCTGTATTCGATCGCGCTGGCCGCCACCACCTTGCTGCCGTACGCCGTGCGCATGAGCGGCCTGATCTACCTGGCCTCGGCCGTGCTGCTCAATGCCGGCTTCCTGTACTATGCATGGAAGATGTACCGCCACTACACGGACTTGATCGCGCGCAAAGCTTTTACGTATTCCATCGTCTATCTTGCATTGCTGTTCGCGGCTTTGCTGGTCGACCATTACATTCCCCTCGGAACATGAAAAAATACCTGACTCTGTTGCTGGCGGCCGCGCTGGCCGTTCTCCTCGCCGGCTGCGGCAAGCCTGCCGCGCCCAAGCTGGCATTCAAGAATACGGACGTGACGGGCCTGGGCTACGCGCGCGAATTCGCGCTGACGGACCACACGGGCCACCCGCGCACCCTGGCGGACTACAAGGGCAAGCTGGTGCTGATGTTCTTCGGCTACACGCAATGCCCGGACGTGTGCCCCACCACCATGGCCGACATGGCGCAGGTGATGCGGGAAATGGGGCCGCAGGCGGACCAGGTGCAGGTGCTGTTCGTCACCGTTGACCCCGAGCGCGACACGCAGCAATTGCTGGCGCAGTACGTGCCCGCTTTCGACAAGCGCTTCGTGGGCCTGTATGGCGATGCGGCCGCGACGGCCAAGGTGGCCAAGGAATTCAAGGTGTATTACGCCAAGGTGGAAGGCGAAACGGACAGCAGCTACACGGTGGACCACACGGCCGGCACCTATGTGTTCGACCGCGAAGGCAAGATCCGCCTGTTCGTGCGCCACGGCGAAAAGCCTGCCGCCATCGCGCACGATCTTAAACTTCTGCTATCCTGATCCGGTCGCGCCCCCGGGCGCCATCTTCAGGATACGCAGTACATGGATAAACGTTTCGAGCCGCACGCCCGCCTGGCAGCCATCATCTTCTTGCTGATCGGCTGCTTTTTCGTCTTGCGGCCCTTCCTCGCCGCCATGCTGTTTGCCGCTTGCGTGGGCATTTCCAGCTGGCCCCTGTATCTCCTCCTGCTCGATCGGCTGAAAGGCCGGCGCAACTGGGCGGCCGCCATCATGACCCTGTCATTGATCCTGGTCATCGTGCTGCCGCTGGCCCTCGTCACCTACAACCTGGCCGACAATGTCTCGCGCATCTATGAACAGCTGCGCACGGCGCTGGAAACGGGCGGCCTGCATCCGCCCGCCTGGCTGGCCAGCATTCCCGTGGTGGGCGAAACCATCGACGGCTATGTGCGCCGGCTGCTGGACGACCGCGAGGAATTATTGAATTTGGGTAAGACCATGCTGGAACCGGCGCGCCACTTCCTCGCTTCCGGCGGCATCCTGCTGGGCACGGGCCTGGCGCAGACCAGCCTGGCCGTGTTCGTCAGCTTCTTCCTTTACCGCGACGGCCAGCAGCTGAGCCGTGCCTTGATGATGGGCGCCGGCCGCATCATCGGCGACAGCGCGCCCGGCGTGGGACTGACCATCAGCCGCACCGTGCGCGGCGTCATGTACGGCTTGCTGGGCACGGCGCTGGCGCAGGCCCTGGTGGCCGTGTTGGGCTTCCTGATCGCCGGCGTGCCGGCCGTCGCGCTGCTGGGCGTGGCCACCTTCATCTTTTCGCTGATTCCCGTCGGCCCACCGCTGATATGGGGCGGCGCCGCCATCTGGCTGTTTTCAGACGGCCAGACGGGCTGGGGCATTTTCATGCTGGTGTGGGGTGCGCTGCTGATCAGCGGCGTGGATAACGTGGTCAAACCCATGCTGATCAGCCGCGGCAGCAGCCTGCCGTTCTTGCTGGTGCTGCTGGGCGTGCTGGGCGGTGTGCTGGCCTTCGGCTTCGTCGGCATCTTTATCGGCCCCACCCTGCTGGCTGTGCTGTACAGCTTGCTACAAACGTGGACGGTGGGCGAGACCACCGTGCCGCAGGGCAAGGATACGCTTACCTTGAAAAAAGATTAATCGCGTAAGTCCGCGTCGAGGTCCCGTTCCTGTTTCGGGATTACCTTGATCAGCACGATGCGGGGCCCGTTCATCTTCTTGACGACGATGTCGAAGTCGACGAAGGTGATGCGCTGGCCCTGCTTCGGTATGTCTCCCAGCTTGACCATGATCAAGCCGCCCACCGATTCCACGTCGTCCAGCCCCAGTTCCTCGTTTTCGATATCGATGCCGAGGATGCGTTCGAGCGAGAAGATGGGCAGGCTGGCCTTGCCGATCAGGGTGCCGTCGCTTTGCTTGAGCCAGTCGTTTTCATTGCGGCGGAATTCGTCGCGGATTTCACCGACCATGGCGCCGAGCAAGTTATCGAGCGTAATAAAACCCAGCGGACGCTTGCCCTTCTCGCCGATCAGGGCGAAGTGCGGCGCGCCGTCGCGAAAGCGCCGGAACAGTTCCAGGGCCGGCGTGCGCGCGGAAATGATGTCGACGGGACGCAAAAACGGCGTGAGCGAGGTGATCGGTTTGCCCGCCTGCTGGGCAAAGAACAGATCCTTGAGGTGTACCACGCCCAACACGTCGTCTTCATTCGTGTCGAAATACGGGTAGCGGCTGAAACGGTTGCGCAGCACCGTGTCGAGGTTTTCTTCCAGTGTGTTCGAGGCGTGCAGGGCGATCACTTCATTGATCGGGCGCATCAGGTCCGACACCGTCATCTGTTCGAAATCAAGCGACTGCGCCAGGATGTTGCGCTCGTCGCGCGTAAACTTTTCGCCGGGCTGGCTGGTGCGCAGGATCAGTTTCAGTTCTTCGGACGAGTAATGGGCATCGTGGCCGCCCTTGCCGGACAGGCCCGCCATGCGCAGCACCCAGTTGGCGCTGGCGTTGAGCAGGTAGATGGCCGGATACATGGTCCAGTAAAAGCCGTACAGGGGAATCGCGCTCCACAGGCCGACGGCTTCCGGGTTGCGGATGGCCATCGATTTGGGCGCCAGTTCGCCCACGACGATATGCAGGAAGGAAATCACGCTGAAGGCGACGACGAAGGACACGCCGTGGATCAGCTCTTGCGAGGTGACGCCGATGGCGCCGAACAGCGGTTCCAGCAGGCCGGCGAACGCCGGTTCGCCGACCCAGCCCAGGCCCAGCGACGCCAGCGTGATGCCCAGCTGGCAGGCCGACAGGTAGGCGTCGAGCTGGCCATGCACCTTGGCCAGGATGCGGCCCCGCAGCCCTTGCGTCTTGGCGATGGCGCGGATGCGCGTGCGCCGCAAGGTGACGATGCCAAACTCGGCGGCAACAAAAAAACCGTTCAGCGCGACCAGGAAGAGGGCGAGCAGGACTAGCAAGACATTGTGCATGGGGGCGCAAAAGATGGGCTGTTAAAACGTCATCTTAAACGACGAAGGCCGGCATAGCCTAATTTAGCCGCGCGCCCCGCCTGTGCAGGCGGGCGCGCGGACGGTGGCATTACGCTTTGGCGGCCGTTTGCGGCCCGCCGCGCATGGCGAAGACCATGACGGCCGAGACGATGGCGGGGATGGCGACGACGAGGAAGATCGTGCTGTTGGGCCAGTTCAGGCGGATCAGCTCGCCGCCGAGCACGGGGCCGATGATGGAGCCGATGCGGCCCACGCCCAGGCTCCAGCCGATGCCCGTCGAGCGCAGGGTGGTCGGGTAGTAGCTGGCCGCCAGGGCGTTGACGGCGGGCTGGCCGCCCACCACGCAGAAACCCGCGATGAAGATGGTGATGAACAGGAAGGCCAGCGACACGTCCGGACGGCCGATCAGGGCAATGGCGACGGCAGCGGCCAGGAAGCATGGCAGCAGGATGCGGCGGAAGCTGGAACGGTCGATCAGCTGGCCCATGACGAGGGTGCCGATGGTGCCGCCCACTTGCAGGGCCGTGCCGGCCAGCACGGCGTTGGCCGTCGACAGGCCCGCTTCCCTGGCGATCGTCGGCAGCCAGTTGGACAGGAAATATAAATTGAGCAAGTTCATGAAGTTGATGACCCACAGCAGTATCGTCATCTTCGCGCGGCCGCCCGTAAACAATTGCAGCACGGGCGCGCCCTTGTGTTCCTTCTCGTGCACGAGGTATTGCGTGTCGGCCGTGATGGTGACGGTGGGATCGATGCGCTTGAGCCACTTGGCGACTTTATCCAGCTTGCGTTTCTTCAATACCAGGAATTGCATCGATTCCGGCAGCAGGAAGAACATCAGCACGCCGATCACCAGCGGCACCACGCCGCCCACGTAAAACACGGATTGCCAGCCGAAGGCGGGAATCAGCGCGGCGGACAATAATCCGCCCAGCACGGCGCCCAGGGTAAAGCCGCACGAGACGAGCATCATCAAGGTGACTTTCTTGCGCAGGGGGCTGTATTCGCCGGCCAGCGCCATGGCGTTCGGCATCACGGCGCCCAGGCCCAGTCCCGTGATAAAGCGGATCAGCTGCAATTGCTCGATGGTGGTGGCCAGCGGCGTGACCAGCATGCACAGCGAAAAGAAGATGGTCGAGCCGATCAGCACAGGACGGCGGCCGAATTTGTCGGCCGTGATGCTGAAGACGAGCGAGCCGACCAGCATGCCCAGCAGGCCCGCGCCAAACACGGGACCGAGGTTGGCCTTGCTGACATGCCAGTCGGCAATGATGGCGGGCGCCACGTACCCCATCGCCTGCACGTCGAAGCCATCCATGATGACGCACAGCCCGCACAGGATCAGCATGCCGATCTGGAAGGAGCCGATCCTGTTGTTATTGATGAGATCGGGAATATCGATCGTCTTGCCTGCCGTGGACATGGTGCCGCTCCTGTTTTTTTATGGTGATCGCGCCTTTCCAGCGAGGGACGGGTGCGTGTTTGTCTCAGGCTTCATTACAATCGCTTTTGATTGATTATTCAAACGTTATTTTCGAATGGATTTATCAGGTTTCCTTGTGAATCTTTGGCTGGCCCTGGATGGCGGCCAAAATGACATCGAGCGCCGGATGCATGATCTTGCGCTCGTTGGAAATCACATAAAACTGCTCGCGCAGGGACGAGGCGTCACCCACCAGCACGGCGCCGAATTGCTCCTCGATGTCGGCCGCCAGGCTGGCCGAGGCGAAGAACAGGCCCAGGCCCTTGCGGCCAAAGGCGTTGAGCATGGCGTTGTCCTCGAATTCGCCCACCACGTCGGGGCGCACGCCTTGCTGCACCATCCATTCGTCGATGCGCCCGCGCAGGGCATTGTTGCGCGCGGGCAGCAGAAACGGCGCGCCGTGCAGGCTGTGCGGGAAATTGCCGCGGTACTGTGCGGCCAGCGCGGGGATGGCGAACAGCTTCATGGCGCTCTCTCCCCACAGGTGGCTGGAGACGCGCAGGCTGGCGCCGGCCGGCACGGCGCGGTCCGTCAAGACCAGGTCCAGCTTGTGCAGGGCCAGGTCGGCCAGCAGCGATTCGAACTCATCTTCCAGGCACACGAGCTTGACGGGCTGGTCCAGGCTGCGCGTGGCGTCGAGCATGCGGTAGGCCATCAGTTTCGGCAGGGAATCGGAAATACCCACCGTCAGGCGCATCTTTTCCGCGTCCGTGTCGGCCAGCGCATCCTGCATCTGTTCGCCCAGCAAAAAGATCTGGTCCGCATAGCCGAGCGCCAGGCGGCCCGCTTCGGTCGGCACCAGACGCCGTCCCTGCGGCTGCAGCAGGGAGCGGCCCAGTTCCTTTTCCAGCAGGGCCAGCTGGGTGCTGATGGTTTGCACTGCCAGTCCCAGCCGTTCAGCCGCGCGCGTCACGCCGCCTTCCTTGGCGACGACCCAAAAGAAATACAAATGGCGGTAATTGAATCCCGTGGTTTTCATCGCTGCACCCTCTATCTTCTGTTTTTACGAAGTAATACTTCCATTATCTTCTATTTTTAAATGTGTCACACGTCTCTATACTACGTTCCATTGAATTTGGATAACGGGGAACTATCGATGAAACATTTCAGAGTGTCATTTCTAGTGACATTTATCTGCCTGGGCATTTCCGCCTGGTGGGGTTACACGCACGGTGGCGTGCAGACGATGCTGGCGGCGCTCGGTATCGCGGTGATCCTGGGCGTGATGGAAGTCTCGCTGTCGTTCGACAACGCAGTGGTCAACGCCTCGGTGCTGAAGAACTGGGACAAGTTCTGGCAGAACCTGTTCCTCGGCGTGGGCATCATCATCGCCGTCTTCGGCATGCGTCTGCTGTTCCCGCTGGTCATCGTGGCGCAAGCGGCGGACCTGGGCTTGATGGAGGTATGGAATCTGGCACTGAGCAATCCGGAACAGTATTCGATGCACCTGACGAATCACCACGCGGAAGTGGCGGCTTTCGGCGGCATCTTCCTGCTGCTGGTGTTCCTGAACTTCCTGCTGGATTCGGAGAAAGAAACGCACTGGCTGGGCCGGATTGAAGAAAAACTGGGCGCGCTGGGCAAGATTTCGTCGATTTCCGTGATGATCGCGCTCGGTACCCTGATGGTCAGCCTGTCGATGATCGAAGAAGGCCAGAAGCTGGTGGTCCTGACGGCCGGCCTGTGGGGCATCCTGACCTACGTGGGCGTCGATGTGATCAGCGGTTTGCTGGAAGGCGACAATGGCGACGGCAATATGGGCGACATCATCAAGCGCGGCGGTATTGGCGGCTTCCTGTACCTGGAAGTGCTGGACGCCTCGTTCAGCTTTGACGGCGTGATCGGCGCGTTCGCCATCACCAAGGATGTCGTGATCATCATGCTGGGCCTGGCGATCGGCGCGATGTTCGTGCGCTCGATGACGGTGTTCCTGGTGCGCAAGGGTACGCTCGACGAGTTCGTTTATCTGGAGCACGGCGCGCACTATGCGATCGGTATCCTGGCCGTGATCATGTTGGTCAGCATGAAGTTCCACATTCCCGAGATTTTCACGGGTCTGATCGGCGTGGCCTTCATTCTCGCCTCGCTGTGGTCGTCGATCCGCTACAAGCGCAGGATGGCCCTCGAAGAAGGCCCGACGGAAGCGCTGGAAGCGGTCAAGGCAGTGTAAAGAATGCGCGGCAAACGACTGCACCCGTTTGTCGGCAAGTTGCAGCAAGCGTCGCCGCCGGCCTGGGGAGTCAGGCCGGTGGAGGACGCCAGGTGTCTGGTCATATACAACCCACATAGGAGAAATACATCATGGCAATCAGTCTGCAAAAAGGCGGCAACGTCAACCTGAGCAAGGAAGCCCCTGGCATTTCGAAGATGATCATCGGCCTGGGCTGGGATGCCCGCGCCACCGACGGCGCCGCGTTCGACATCGACGGTTCCGTGTTCCTGCTGAAGGCCGACGGCAAGGTTCGCGCCGACGTCGACATGATTTTCTACAACAACCTGAAGTCGAGCGACGGTTCCGTCACCCACTCGGGCGACAACACCACCGGCGCCGGCGATGGCGACGATGAAACCGTCGTCGTCGACCTGGCCACGGTGCCAGCCGAGATCGACAAGATCGCCGTCTGCGTCACGATTCACGATGCCGAGGCGCGCAAGCAAAACTTTGGTATGGTATCGAAGGCATACGTGCGTTGCGTGAATGCCAACGGCAACACGGAAATCGCCCGCTTCGACCTGTCGGAAGACGGCTCGGCGGAAACGGCGATGGTCTTCGGCGAAATCTACCGCAATGGCGGCGATTGGAAATTCAAGGCCATCGGCCAGGGATATAAAGGCGGTTTAGGTCCTTTGGCTGCCTCGTTCGGCGTCGGCGTATAAGGTAGCCACACCAAACCTACTGCGCGGTGCGCTTTGCGGCCGGCGATGCTCACCGGCTCGGCGCCCCCGTACTAAAGTACGGTTGCGCTTCTCGGCCACAAATCACATCCGCTCGCTACGGTTTTGTGCGGCACCGTTACTCTGCAGTAAAGGCGGTCTACTGTGTGGAGCGCCCCATCATTATCTAGTTGAGGAAGGAACAGTTGAATGCCGGTTTTTAATGTAACAGGGGACGTCGACCCGTTTCTGCATGTATCGCTGGCCAAGGGCGAGAAGATTTATTGCGAATCCGATGCGATGGTGATGATGGAAACCAATCTTGAGCTGAAAGGCAAGATGACGGGCGGCATAGGCGCCGCGCTGATGCGCACCTTTGCCAACGGGGAATCGTTCTTTCAGCAGCATATCGAGGCCATGCGGGGCGACGGCGACTGTCTGCTGTCGCCCACCTTGCCCGGCGCGATGCGGGTGCTCGAGGTTGGCGCC
The DNA here is from genome assembly GCF_059420865.1 of Janthinobacterium sp. GW821-FHT03C10. Lineage (NCBI taxonomy): Bacteria > Pseudomonadati > Pseudomonadota > Betaproteobacteria > Burkholderiales > Oxalobacteraceae > Janthinobacterium > Janthinobacterium sp. GW821-FHT03C10. The sequence continues at coordinate 214,681 of NZ_JBWKUN010000008.1, forward strand.
CAGCAATACATGATCAGCGACGGCGCCTTCGTGGCGGCCAGCTCTGGCGTGGAATTGAAGGTGCGCACGCAAAGCCTTGGCAATGCGCTGTTTGCCCAGAGCGGTGGTTTTTTCATCACCGAGACGGCAGGCAGCGGCCAGTTGGCGGTGTCCGGTTTTGGCGCGATGTCGGAGCTGGAAGTGACGCCTGGCAAGGACGTGGTGATCGATAACTCGCACGTCGTGTGCTGGGACAACCGCCTGCAATACGAAATTTCCATCACGACCGGCAGCAGCGGCGGCTTTCTGGGTAATTTGATCAATAGCCAGACCAGCGGCGAGGGTATGGTACTGAAATTTTCAGGCACGGGGAAAATCCTCGTGTGCTCGCGCAACCGCGCGGCCTTCCTCGCCTGGACGCAAAGCAAGCCGGCGTAAGAGTACTTGATGCAACCAACCAAACAGGAGCTATGCGTATGTCTGTCAATTTGAGCAAGGGCCAGAAGATTTCTCTGGACAAAGAAGCTGGTACCACCCTGACCCGTATCACCATGGGCCTGGGCTGGGATGCGGCCAAGACCAAGGGTTTCCTCGGTTTCGGTTCGAAGACGGAAGCCGTTGACCTGGACGCGTCGTGCGTCATGTTCGACGAGAACAAGGGCACGTCCGATATCGTCTGGTTCCGCCAGCTGAAAAGCAAGGACGGCAGCATTGTCCACACGGGCGACAACCGCACGGGCGCGGGCGATGGCGACGACGAACAGATCAATGTCGATCTGTCGAAGGTGCCGGCGCACGTGAAAAGCCTGGTCTTCACCGTCAACAGCTTTACTGGCCAGAACTTCTCGCAGGTGGAAAACGCCTATTGCCGCATCTTGAATGCGAGCAATAACCAGGAAGTCGCGCGTTTCAACCTGTCTGTGCAAGGTTCCCACACGGCACAGATCATGGCCAAGCTGTACCGCCATAACGGCGAATGGAAGATGCACGCCATCGGAGAAAACGGCAACGGTCGCACCTTTGACGACCTGATGCCCCAAATCTCAGTGCATCTATAAGGAGCAGTACGCAGCGGGCGGGGGACGGACCGGATACCGGCCCTTGTCCGCTGCTCTATTTTGAAGGAGAGTATGTCGTGATGCGATTGCTGATAGCCTTGCTACTTCCGTGTCTCACGTTTTTCATGCTGGGGCGCCCGCTGGCCGGTGCCGCCGCCTTGATCTTGCAGTGCACTGTGATCGGCTGGGCGCCGGCGGCCCTGTGGGCCCTGTACACGGTGAACCAGCATAAGACGGAGCAGGAACTGGAGGGTGCGTTAAGCCGCAGCTACATGCGCAGGCGTAGTCGCTTGATTTAAGGTCGATTGATCTAAATTAACCGGGCGCCAGGAATCCTTGCGCTAAAGCCCGCACGAGCGATCGTGCGGGCTTTTTTGTGCGCGCTCACTTCTTGCAGCGGATCGGCACGTTCACGGAATTGCCGTCCGAACTCAGGTTGCGGTACTGCAAATCTTCGCTTTCGATGGCGAAGCGGGGCACGGCGTGCACATAGCGCTGCTTGCAGACGGTGTCGTCATTGATCAGCTGGCCCGCCAGCATGTAATCGCACAGGGCGAAGCGTGATTCCTCGTCGTCGAGGATCAGCACGCGCGCGGCGCTGTACAGGGCCGATTGCAGGACGTCCGGGCTGCAGTTTTCCGGACCCGTCAGTTTCAGATGGGTTTTCGTCTGCGTGGCCAGGCGCTGCAGCTTGACGAGGGCGGCGCGCTCTTCCTTGCGCGCGCCGTCGATTTGCGCATCGCCGCTGGACAGGCGCAGCGCCAGCGAGGCGATCTGGTCGATGGAAATATGCCAGGCAAAGCCTTCCAGCCGCGTGCGGATCTGGCCCGGCAGGGGATCGGCCGCATCGACCTCGCAGCGGTACTGGCCCAGGTGGGGACGGCACAGCACGGGAATGGCAAAGGCCGACGTGCGCTTGCCCTTGACGAATTTCTGGCTCAAGTCGCCAAAGTTTTCATGCGTGATGGTATCGAAGCGGGCTTGGCCAAAGCCCATCTTGACGAGGTTTTCCTTGCGCTGGCGCGAAAACAGGGCGTCGACGGCATCATAGATATTCTTGTTGAAGATGCGGTCCAGCGGCTGGCGCTCGTCCGACATCTTTTCGAAGACGGCGCTGGAATTGGGTGCGTTGGCATCGATGGAAATGAGGATGAAGGGCTTGCTGTTCAGGCGCAGCGGCACGACGGCCATGTCGTTGCCGTACAGCTGCGTCAGGGCCACGTCCCACAGGGTTTCCACGCCCAGGTTGTCGGCCGCGCCGCCGTCGAACAGGTGCACGTAGGACGGCGATTCGCGCGACTCGGAACCGAGTTCCGGCACGAAACTGTTTTTCGGACGGAAACGCTCGAAGGTGACGGAATCGAACACGCCGGGAAAGGCGGCCGAGGTGGCCACTGCCGTGGCCAGGCGGATATCCTGGATCGGCGAATGCAAGGTGCTGTAGAAATACTCATAGGAAAACACCACGCGCTTGCCGCCATCGGTGGCATCCGTCGCGTTGGCCAGGAAGATGGGGCCGTCGTGCGGCAAGTCCTCGTAGGTTTTCTTGTCGTACAGCACATCGTCGAACACGTCGGACAGGAAGGACGTGCGAGTCTTGTTCGTGAGCAACATCGTCGTCAGGTTGGCCGGTTTCAAAATGGTCTGGCCGAAGAAATCCGTTTTCAGTTTGCTGCGCAGCAAAGGCCAATCCGTCCGCTTGCCATGCAGCGCATAGTAGCCGCCCGCGATGGCGCCGCCCGAAACGCCGGAGATGGCCGAGGCGCCGCTGACGAGGCCGAACTGCTCCAGCTGCTCCAGCGAGGCGGCCGAGAAATTGGCCGCGCGGCTGCCGCCGCCGGACAGGGCGATGCCGATGAAGTGGTCGTTGGGCATCGGGTTCTGGATGCGCGCCTTGGGCGCGTCGATGCGCAGGCGCGGTGTTTCCTGCACGGTGAACGTGCGGTTTTCGACGCCGCGGTTGGGGCGCAGGGCGAGTACCGTGCAGCCGCTCAGCAGCGCAACGAGGATCAAGGGGGCAAACAAGCGTGGATTCATGCGCGATCTGTGCGTAGTCATTGGTTGGGATACGGACGGAAACGTGTGCGATTCTAGCAAATTTGCCGGTGATTACGTATGCAGCTGATACGCGAGGAGGGCGGCGCTGTAGCCGGCGTGTACCAGCATGGGCGCCAGCAGCGCGCCGCTGCGCTCGTACGCGAGGCCCGCGCACAGGCCCAGCACGAAGGCGGGCAGCATGGCGGCGGGCGGATGCATCATGGCAAACAGCGCGGCGGCGATGCCGACCGCCTGCCAGGCCGGCAGTGAGCGGCGCAAGCCGCCCTGCAGCAAGCCGCGGAAGAGGAATTCCTCGCACAGGGGCGCGGCCAGCAGCGTCAGTCCCGCCAGCCATAGTCCGTTGCCATTGATCTGGATCAATGGCGAAGCGGCCGGCGGCAACAAGGCCGCGCAGCCGATGCCGGCCAGCGCCGCGATACAGGCGCCCGCGCTTCCCCAGCACCACGGATGGCGGCCCTGTCCGATGCGCGGCACGCCCGTCGTCCCGGCGCACCAATACACGAGGCGCAGCAGCACATACGTGAGCACGCCGGCCACCTGGTCCTTGAGCAGGATCAACAGCAGGGTTTGCAGAATAAAGAACAGCATGGCGGCGACCAGGCCGTCGGCCGCCGAGACCGTGGCCGGCGGCGAGGCGGCGGGATCGAGCAGGTAGGGCAGCGCGTCGCGCGCCTTTTGCCACAGGGCCACGGCCAGGGCCACCGTCAGCATGACAAACACCAGCTGCTGCCCGGCGCTGCCGGCGGCCAGCGCGGCAATGTACAGGCCGGTGAGCAGCAGATACAGGTACATATAGGCTGGGCGCACCTTTGCCGTTGCCTCGGTGGCCAGCGGGTCGCTGGCAAACACGCCCAGCGCCACGGCGATTGCCGCGTACAGGGGAACGCCGGCCAGCGCCAGCAGCATCAGGCCCGCCGTCTGCCACGACCAGGCGGGCAGCCAGGCCAGCGCCGCGCCGAACAGGATCAATGGATACAGCAGGGCCAGCGCGGCCCACAGCTGCGCCTTTTGCCGCAGCGCCTGCTCGACGGAAACGGGAAACGTGTACAGCAGCCACAGCGCGCCGCCTTCCTTGTTCAGGGTCTGGAAGGCCGACATCATCAGCACGTAGCTGCCGAGGAAAAAGCCGGTGGAGGCCAGCAGGACGGGGTTGGCCAGCAGCGCGTGCAGGTCGCGCGCCTGGCCCGAGAATACCGCCTGGCCGCCGAGGATCAGCAGGGGCAGCAACAGGGTTTGCACGAGAAAATTGCGGTCGCGCAAGAGTAACGTCAGTTCGCGCCGCTGGATCGCCGTGCCGAGGCGCGGGCGCCACCGGCGTGAGGCCGATGGCGCCAGTGCCGGCTTGCGCGCGCCTTCGCGCTGGCCCGCGCCCACGACGCCGTGGCGCAGCTGGCGGCGCAGGATGGCCATGCCCAGCCCCATCAATAGCAGCACTTGCGCCAGCAGCAGGGAGGCAGGCAGCAAGGCGGCGATACCCTCGGCACTGAGCAGCCGTACCAGCAGGCCCGGCGGCGTCCAGCCGCTCCAGGCGGGCATGGCGGCCGCCCATGCATACGCGAAGCCGCCCGTGCCCATGCCGAAGGACATGCCCATATACATGGGCAACAGACCGGCCAGCGAAATCACGGCTTGCAGGTTGCCCAGCTGGGATGGATTGAGCGACAGGCGCAAGCCCGTGTCGACGAGGGTGCGCAGCATGGCGGCCAGGGTCAGCAGGACCAGGCTGGCGAGCAGCGCCGTCACGGGGGACAGCCAGCCCTGGCCCGCATACCAGGCGATCATGGTCGTGCTGGGCCACAGGGCCAGCAAGCCGGCCGGGTTAACGAGCGTGCGTTCGAGCACGCGCGCCCACAGCACGGTGCTTTTCTCGATAGGCAGGGTGACCAGCCATTCCAAGTCCCAGTCCGGCTTCGATAGCTCTCCCATGCCCAGCGGTAGCAGGACGCTGACCAGCCACAGCAGCGCCAGCTGCAGGGTCAGCCCGCCGATCAGCGCCGCGCTGAACGGCGTGGCCATCAATTGCGCGATGACGGAGTCGAGCAGGTGGCTGTCCGTGTACAGGCTGCCGCGCGCCTGGCAGGCGGCCACCTGGTCCAGCAGGCAATGCATGTTCAGTACACTATGGCGGGCGATGCTGCCGAAGGAAAACAGCATGGGCACGAGCAGCAGCGCGCCCGGCAGCCAGCGCCCGCCGCGCTTGCCGGGCGTGGCGGGGCGGCTTTTATTGTTTTTCGTGAAGGAAAGGCCACGGCCGCTGACGTTGAGCAGGCGCTGCAGGCGCAAACGCGTCAGCAGCCAGACGGCGCGCCAGGCGGTGGGCGGCGCCGGTGTCATGCGGTGTCGTCGGTAAGTTGCAAGAACAGGTCTTCCAGGCTGCCATCGCTGGAAAGTTGCCGGCGAATCTCATCCAGGCTGCCCGTGGCCACCAGGGCACCCCGGTGGATGATGGCGACCCGGCTGCACAGCTTTTGCGCCATGTCCAGCAAATGCGTGGACACGAAGATGGTGGTGCCGGCGGCGGCGATGCGTAACAGCCGTTCCTGCACGTCGCGCGAGGCGCGCGGATCGAGACCGTTGATCGGCTCGTCGAGGATCAGCACGGCCGGATCATGGATCAGCGCGCACGCCAGGCCCAGTTTTTTCTTCATGCCCAGCGAGTAATTGACGGCAAAGTCTTCGGCCGCCTCGTCCAGGCCGAATTCCGTCAACAGGCGCGCGGCGCGATCGGCCGCTTCCGCGCGCGAAAAACCATGCATTTCGGCCACGAATTGCAGGATTTCACGTCCGCGTAAATAATCGTAGAAGATGGGGGTGTCGGGCAGGTAGCCCACCTTGCGCTTGACGGCGGCGCCATCGCGGTGGCAATCGAGGTCATCGACCAGCACGCGGCCGGCGCTGGGCACGAGGATGCCCATCAGCATGCGGATGGTGGTGGTCTTGCCGGCCCCGTTCGGACCCAGGAAGCCGAAAACCTCTCCTTTGCCCACCTGCAAGGTCAGCGGCTTGACGGCCTCGAAGGTGCCGTAGTGTTTGGACAAACCTTCGAAGGCGATCATGTTGCACCCAGGGCCGCCAGCAGGCGCCGCTCGCCGTCCGGTGCGATGCGCAGGGCACGGCTGTCGAGTTCGCGCTCGGCCCAGCGCCGGCGCAGGGCCAGCTGCAGCAGCGCCGCCCCCAGCGCGCCACCCACGTGGGCGCGCCGTTCGCTCCAGTCCAGGCAGGCACAGGCGAAGCGGCGGCGCTGGCGCTGCAGTTGCGGCACGTCGATACCCAGCGCCGCCATGCCGGCTGCGCCCGCTTCCGACAGGCGATATTCGCCTTCGCCGCCATCGTCGAGCAGCCAGCCTTGCGCGCGCAACTGGTCGTGCATGGCGACGGCGACCGTGCCGGCCATGTGGTCGTAGCAGGTGCGCGCATGGCGCAAGCGGTCCGGCGTGGTGGGCGTAAAGGGTGTTGCGGGCACGCCGGCCACCACCAGCAGCGCTTCCAGCGCCCGCGCCACCTCCACGCCGGCCAGGCGGTAATAGCGGTGCTTGCCCTGCGCCAGCATCGACAGCAAGCCATCCTCGCGCAAGCGGCTCAGATGGGCGCTGGCCGTCGAGGCGCCCACCTCGGCCAAGGTGGACAATTCCGTGGCTGTGCGCGCATGGCAATCGAGCAGGCTGCACAGCATGCGCGCGCGCGCCGGTTCGGCGATGGCGCCGGCCAGTTGCGCCAGGCCCATGTCGGCCGAGGGAAGCTTGTCATCCATGATTCGTCCGTGGGCGAAGTGTTGTGGTGGAAGGACCAGCATACTCGTGTCCCCACATCACTGCAATGGAATGCGCATGCCGCCCGCCGACCCTTTTTCCGCCGTCACCCACGCGGCGCCGTATGACTACTATCGCCGCCTGGCGGAAGGCCCGCCGCTGCGCTTCGAGGCGTCGCTCGATTGCTGGCTGGCGACGGGAGCCGTTGGCGTGCACGCCGTCCTCGAGCATCCCGCTTGCCGTGTACGCCCGGCCGGCCAGCCGGTACCGGATACGCTGGCAGGCACGCCGTGCGGCGCGATTTTTGCCGAACTGGTGCGCATGAACGAGGGCGAACGGCATGCCGTGCCGAAACAGGTGCTGGCGCGGGCGCTGGGCCAGGTGGACCTGGCGTGCTTGCATGGACGGGTGATGCAGATTGCCGGCGACCGCGTTCCCGGCAGCGCCGCACAGCTGAACGAAGCGATTTTTGAGCTGCCCCTGTTCGCCATGGCGGACTTGCTGGGCTTTGCGCCAGCGCAATGGCCGGCGCTGGCCGCCTGGACGCGCGACTTTGTCGCCTGTTTGTCGCCGCTGAGCAATGGAAAACAACTGGCCGGCGCGCAGCAAGCAGCCGATGCTCTGTTGCAAAGTTTTAGCGTGTTGCTGCGCGAGGGACAGGCGTTGCCCGGCAGCTTGCTGGCCGCTATCGTGACAGAGGCGGATGCCAGGGGCTGGCCGGCATCGGGCGGCGTGCTGGCCAACCTTGTGGGCTTGCTGTCGCAGACCTGCGACGCCACGGCCGGCTTGCTGGGCAATGCCGTCGTGGCCTTGCGCGCGCAGCCGGCCTTGCACGCGCAACTGCGCGCCGCGCCCGAGCGATGGCCGGCCCTGCTGCGCGAGGTCAGCCTGCATGATCCCGCGATCCACAACACGCGCCGCTACACGGCCGATGCCGTGGAACTGCACGGCGTACGCGTGCCGGCCGGGCAGATGATCGTCGTCGTGCTGGCCGGCGCCGGCCATGCGGAGGCAGGCTTTGGCCATGGCCGCCACGCCTGCCCGGGCCAGTCCATCGCGCAGAGCATCGCCACGGCTTGTTTGCAGGCGTGGGCCGGTGCATTGGAAGGCATGCCGCTGGCCTGGTCGTACCGGCCTTCGCAGAATGCCCGCATCCCTGTCTTCAGCGCTGGAGAAATAGCATGATCGCCGTGATTTTTGAAGTCTGGCCCAGCGCGGAAGGGCGCCGGCAGTATCTGGACCTGGCCGCCGCGCTGCGTCCCCTGCTCGATGAAGTGGACGGTTTCATTTCCATCGAGCGCTTCAGCAGCCTGAGCGATCCAGGCAAACTGCTGTCGCTGTCCTTCTTTCGCGACGAAGCGGCGCTGGCGCAGTGGCGGCAGCTGGAAGCGCACCGCGCGGCGCAGTCGGCCGGCCGGCACGGCGTGTTCGACGACTACCGGCTGCGCATCGCCGGCGTGGTGCGCGATTACGGCATGCTGGAGCGGCAACAGGCGCCGATCGACAGCCGCCAGCGCCACGATGCCTGACGCTTAGCGGGGCAGGGCGCCCTGCGTGATTTTCACCTTGACCCGGTAGGTGGGCGCGGCCGCGTTGAGGGCCGGCGGCGTGGCCGGATCGACGTCGAGCAGGGTGAACGTCAGGTGGTTGACGGTCACGGAGCTGGCGGCGCCGGGCATGGACTCGGACAAGACGATATCGGTGGCGCCCGCGCTGTTGAGCAAACTGAAACTGTAGCTGACGTAGCCTTTCCACACGCACACGGCGCCCTTGCGGCAGCGGCTGTCGTTGACGCGCTCGAGTTTCAGGGTATCGGTGGCCGTGATGGCGACCTGTTCGCCCGGCGAGAGCACGTGGGTGACGCTGCGCGGCGTGTTTTCCGCGTCGCCTGCGCTGCCGGCCGCGCCGCAGCCCGCCAGCACGGCCAGGCAGGCGATGAACAGGGGGAGCAACCACGTTCGGTACGATGGATGTAGGTAGTGCATGCTTTTCCTTTCAGTTGGAGCATCCCCTGCGTGGCGTCCACGCATGGAGGAGTAATAATAGCAAAATGATATTTTTGGGGCGCACCATTGGCGCGCTGCGGAGGAATTGACGCGCCGGCCACGCGGCGCGCCGATTACTGCGTAGAATGGCTGTTTTGAAAATCAGGAAACAACCATGAAAAAAACCGACCTGGCCAAAAGCGATGCCAAGAAACTGATGGGAAAGATGAATGTTCCCGGCGCCGGTGCATTCGGTAAGGAAGCGGTGGTCGTCGACCGCCGCGAGCAGCGCAAGCGCGATCAGGCCCTGGGCCTGGTGCCGTTCGCCGTCAAGCTGAACAGCGATCTGGTGTTGCAATTGCAGACCCTGGCCAAGGAACGCGGCGCGGATCTGAATGAATTGGTCGCCGAGCTGATCACCAAGGGCTTGGCTGCAGCATAAGGGCTGACAATGTTTATCTGTTGATAAATATCATTTAGAAGACTAAAAGGCGCCTTGCGGCGCCTTTTGCATTGCGGCATGGCTTTCGATTACACGTAGGCCGCCAGGGCGCCCTTCATTTTCTTCAGCGCCGCCACTTCGATCTGGCGGATGCGCTCGGCCGATACGCCGAACTCTTCCGCCAAGGCGTGCAGGGTGGCGCCGGAACCGTCGTCGTTGGCCAGCCAGCGCGCTTCGATGATGCGGCGCGAACGGGCATCGAGCTTGCTCAAGGCCGTTTCCAGGCCTTCCGATTGCAGGCGCGTCACTTGTTCCGCTTCCAGCACCTTGGTCGGCTCGCTTTGCTCCGACGACAGGTAGGCGATCGGCGAAAACTTGTCGTCTTCATCGTCGGTCGGCGATTCCAGCGCGATGTCGCGGCCGCTCAAGCGCGTTTCCATCTCGATCACTTCTTCGCGCTTCACGTCGAGCAGCTTGGCCAGCGCATCGATCTGCTTCGGCGTCATCGCGTCCAGACCCGTCTTGTGGCTGCGCAGATTGAAGAACAGCTTGCGCTGCGCCTTCGTCGTTGCGACCTTGACCAGGCGCCAGTTTTTCAGGATGTACTCATGCATCTCGGCTTTCACCCAGTGCATGGCGTACGACACCAGGCGCACGCCCTGGTCCGGATCGAAACGTTTCACGGCTTTCATCAAGCCGATATTGCCTTCCTGAATCAGGTCGGCGTGCGGCAAGCCATAGCCCAGATAGCCGCGGGCAATCGAGACCACCAGGCGCAGGTGCGACAGCACCAGCTCTTGCGCGGCGGCCAGGTCATTTTTTTCGCGCAAGCGTTTCGCCAGCGAAATTTCTTCGTCGTGGGTCAACATGGGCAGACGGTTCACGGCCGAGATATAGGCGTCGATATTGCCCAGATTGCCAGTGAACCCGAGGCCCAGCGCATTACTTTTGGTCGGAACCAATGCGGATGTTGCGGACATCATAGTCATGTTTTCTCCCTCGTAGTCTTGCTGTGTTCCAGTTGGCCACATCACACGACGTGGCCTTATCGTCTGTTCTGTTTTGCGTATTCGGTCTTGCACTTTGCAGACCGCGGCACCATCTTCATCTGGCGTCCATGGCGGTTCTGCTGTTGGTATGTCCCTATATTAGCACTCTCTGCCTGAGAGTGCCAATCAGCACATTTAATCGTCCTGATAGCCTAAATGCTATGGTGATTTAATGCTTGATATATATCTCTGAATAGCGCGATATAGCGCTTTACGACAACGTAGCCAGTCTACGGCCTCTGGCTGAAGCGAACCTTAAGAATACTTGCTTAATATCAAGATAACAGCAGATGGGGATGGTGAGGCGCATGGCGGCACCGCAGGCGCCGCCATGGAAAGGAAGGTCAGTTCAGGCGCGCCAGGTGGCGCTGCACGCAGAGGAAGGCGCCGATCAGGCCAAGGCCGGCGCTGACGGCCAGCAAGCCGGCCATCGGCAGCGGCGCCAGCGGCACCAGCTGGAATTCGGACGCGTACAGGCGCGCAAACTCGGCAATTGCGGTATTCAGCGGCTGCAAGGCCAGCGCCACGGCGCCCAGCGCCAGCGCACCGGCGCACAGGCCCAGCAGGGCGCCAGTGTAATAGAAGGGGCGGTGGATGAAAGTATCGGTGGCGCCGATCAGTTTCGAGATGCTGATTTCATCGCGCTGCTGCATCACCTGCAGGCGGATGGTATTGAAGACCACGGCGATCACGGCCACGCCCAGGGTGATCGCCAGCAACAGCAGCACCAGGCGCAGCACGCCCAGCAGGGCCGCCAGTCGCTTGACCCAGGCCGAATCGACTTGCGCCGATTCCACGCCTGGCAAGTGGCGCAATTGTTCCGCCACGGCATCGACGTCCTGCGCCTCGCTGGCGCTGCTGAAGGCGTCCAGTTTCAGTACATAGCTGTCGGGCAGGGGATTGTCGCCCAGGGTGCTCAGCACGTCGGCCAGGCCGTTCTTGTTCTTCAGCGTGTCGAGCGCCTGTTCGCGCGGGATGAAGACGATCTTCGCCTTTTGCTCGCCGACGATCTTGCGCATGGCGCTGGCCAGGGCCACGGCTTGCTCGCGCGGCGTGTCGATCTTCAGGAAGACGCTGATTTCCGGGTCGACCGACATCTGTTCCGACATGGGACGCACATTGTCGAGCATGGTCAAGCCGGCGAACGGCAGCGACAGGGCGATGGCGACGACGAGCACGTTCAAGAGAAAGCCGCCCGGCGACTTGCGCAAGTGAATCAGCGCCGAACCGAGCGCGAAGCGGTGTTGACGGAACCAGCCTCTCATGCCTGTTCTCCCTGCGCGTCGTCCGCATCGGGGGCGGGCGCAAAATCGGGGTCGGGCGGGGCGAAGACGGGCGCCTGCGTGGCCTTGTCGATGGCGACCAGCTGGCCGTTCTTCAGGTGGATCACGCGGGCGGCGGCGTCGAGCATCTGTTCGTCATGGCTGGAAATGAGGCAGGTCACGCCCACCGAGTGGAATGCTTTGAGGGCGTCGAGCACCTTGTTGGCGCTGGCGCGGTCCAGGTTGGCCGTCGGTTCGTCGGCCAGGATGATCTGCGGCCGGTTGACGATGGCGCGCGCGATGGAGACGCGCTGCTGTTCGCCGCCCGACAGCGACAGCGGGCGCGCCATGGCACGGTCCAGCAGTCCCACCTTGTCGAGCGCGGCGCGCGCGCGCTGCTCGGCCGCCACTTTGTGCGCGCCGACGACGAGCAGCGGCAGCATGACGTTGGCCAGGATGGAGCGGTCGTTCAGCAATTTTTGCTGCTGGAAGATCAGGCCCATGTTGCGGCGCAGAAAGGGCACGCCGGCCGGCTTGATCTTTGCCATGTCCTGGCCATTGACGATCAGCTTGCCCGACGTGGGCCGTTCCATGGCGGCGATCATCTTCAGCAAGGTGGACTTGCCGGCGCCGGACGGGCCGGCCAGGAAGACCAGCTCGCCTTTGGCAATATTGAGCGAAATGTCGCTGAGCGCCACGGCGTCGGCGGAGTATTGCTTGGAGACGTGCTGAAATTCAATCATGTATGGGCTTATCCGAGCAGCGCTTCGACAAATTCGGCAGCCACGAAGGGCTGCAAGTCCTCAATTTTCTCACCGATGCCGATGAAATACACGGGCACGGGGCGCACGCGGGCAATCGCCGCCAGCACGCCGCCCTTGGCGGTGCCGTCCAGCTTGGTGATCACCAGGCCGCTCAATTGCAGGGCATCGTCGAAGGCCTTCACTTGCGTGAGGGCATTCTGGCCCGTGTTGCCGTCGATGACGAGCAGGGTTTCATGCGGCGCGCCCTCCATGCCCTTGCCGATCACGCGCTTGATTTTCTTCAATTCTTCCATCAGGTGTAACTGCGTCGGCAAGCGGCCGGCCGTGTCGACCATGACCACGTCGATGCCGCGCGCCTTTGCCGATTGCACGGAATCGTAGGCCACGGCGGCCGGGTCACCCGATTCCTGCGAAATGACGGTGACGTTGTTGCGCTCGCCCCAGACCATCAGCTGCTCGCGCGCGGCGGCGCGGAAGGTGTCGCCCGCGGCCAGCAGCACGGACTGGTTGTTCGACTGCATGTGCTTGGCCAGCTTGCCGATGGTGGTGGTCTTGCCGGCGCCATTCACGCCGGAAATCATCATCACCAGCGGCTTGTGGCGGCCCAGCTCGAAGCGTTTTTCCAGCGGGCTCAGTAGCTCGATCAGCAGCACTTTCAGGGCGGCCTTGACGGCGGCCGCGTCCAGCAGCTTGTCTTCCTTGACCTTTTTCTTCAATTCCGTGAGCAGGAATTCGGTGGCGTCGATGCCGGCGTCGGACATCAGCAGCGCCGCTTCCAGCTCTTCGTACAGGGCGTCGTCGATCTTCGCGCCGACGAACAGCACGGATAAAGTGGTCGAGGTTTTCGATAGGCCCGCCTTCAGGCGCGTCATCCACGATTTTTTCTCGGGTTCGGCGGCCACGATCACGGGCACGAGCTCGGCCGGCGCGCCGCTCAGGGGCGCAGCGGCAGGCTGCGGTGCAGGCGGCGTGGCGGGAAGGACGAGGGGCTCGGCTGGCGCAGCCTCGGGAGCGATGGGTTTTTTCTTGAAGAAACTAAACATGGATGTGTGGTGGCGGGTGCTGACCTAAGGCCCGGCGGCGCCGGACACTGTGTTACGGGCTATTCTACCAGAGCGCGCCCGGCCCTTCATGCTTTACTGTTCGATTGGCAACATTGCGCGGCTATCCACGGAGATCGCCGCAGTTGCCGCGCTTTCCAGCCGGATCAATGGGTTTGCAGGGCCAGCGCCTGGTGGCGGCGGCGCCAGTCGGCGATGCTTTCGTCGACTTGCCGCAAGTCCAGCACATGCAGGAACGAGGGCGGCTGCTTGTACAGCACGGGACTGCGTCCGCCGGCCCACAACTCCATGCTTGGTGGCAAGCTTGCATGCAGCTGCTGCAGGCTGTCGCGCGTCTGCCGCTGCTTGCTGGCGCTGGAAAACGACAGCGCCACGATGTCGGCCCGCTGCGCGCGGGCGGCCGCGACGATGTCCGTCAGCGGCGTTTCCACCCCCAATGACATGCAATGGGCGCCCGCCGCCGCGCACAGCGCCTCGGCCATCAGCAGGCCCAGGCCATGCCGCTCCTGCGGCAAGGTGCTGAGGACGATGCGCGGCGTGCGCATGGACGGGCTGCTTGCTTGCGGCAGGGAAAAGATGGCATGGCGCATCACCGTCTGCAAGGTTTCGCTGTACAGATGCTCTTCATACACGGCCAGTTCGCCGCAGGCCCACGCTTCGCCCACCAGGCCCGTCAGGGGCGCGATGACGTCGATGGTGAAGCTTTTCAAGCCCAGCACGGCCAGCGCCTGGCGCAGGGCCTCACCCAGTTCCGCCATCTGGTGGCCACGGCAGAGGGACAGGTAATGCTCGAGCTGCGGTGCCGGCGCCGCCGGCGCCGCGCTGCCGGCACTGGCCAGCTGCTGCAGTTGCACGGTGCTGTGCTGCATGATCTTGCCCGGACGAAAGCCGAGGTCCAGCAGGCGCTTGACCATGCGCAATTTCTGCACTTGCTCGGCCGGGTAGCTGCGCTCGCCAAAGGCGTCGCGCTGGGGCTGGGGAAAGGCGTAGCGGCGTTCCCAGACACGCAAGGTTTCCTTGGCCAGCCCGGTGTCGCGTTCGACATCGCTGATGCTGAAGGCGGAAGTAGGTTGCAGGTCAGTATCCATACCAGGGGGCTTTGCTCGCTTGCGGAAGAACGTGGCATGCATTTTACGCCTTCCGCCGCCCCGGACCAAATCGCTGAATCCGATTGGAAATTGCTTGCGTATAAGTTTATGTGCGGCTGAGAGCGCTCATTGACATAAATCAATATTTCATCGATTATCCATGAGGCTCATTTTGTCCAGGACAAACTTAATACAGGTGTACTCATGAAAATTGCCGTCGTCGGAGCAGGAATTGCAGGATTGTCGTGTGCCTATCGCCTGGCGCAGGCGGGCCAGGACGTCACCTTGTATGAAGCGGGCGACTACTTTGGCGGCCACAGTCACACGGTCGATGTCACGCTCGATGGCTTCACGCATGGCGTCGACACGGGTTTTCTCGTGTTCAACCACGCCACCTATCCGCACCTGGTGCGGCTGTTTGAGGAACTCGGTGTCGAGGCGGCCGACAGCGACATGTCGTTTTCCGTGAAGATGCCTCTGGGTACTGCCCCCGATGCCCGCGTGCTGGAATGGGCGGGCGCCAATTTCGATACCGTATTTACCCAGCGCAGCAATCTGCTGCGCCCCGCCTTCCTGCGCATGCTGCGCGATATCCTGCGCTTCAACCGCCAGGCCAGCGCCCTGGCCACGGCCAGCGTGCCGGCGCCGGCCATGTCGCTGGGCGAATTCCTCGACCTGCACGGTTATGGCGAGGAATTCCGCCACTGGTATCTGCTGCCGATGGCCGCCTGCATCTGGTCGTGCCCGGCGCGTCAGATGCTGGCCTTTCCGCTGGCCACCTTCATCCGTTTTTGCCACAACCACGGCTTGCTGCAAGTGAGCGACCGGCCCCAGTGGCGCACGGTGCGGGGCGGTTCGCGCGTGTACGTGGAGAAACTGCTGGCAGGCATTCCGCAGCAGCGCCTGGCCTGTCCCGTGCTGGCCGTGCGCCGCCAGTCCCACGGCGGCGCGCGCATGATCGAGCTGCACACGGCCGCTGGCGTCGAGCACGCCGATCACGTGGTGCTCGCTTGCCACAGCGACCAGTCGCTGGCGCTGCTGGCGGACATCCGCGACGACGAGCGCTCCGTGCTCGAAGCCGTGCGCTACCAGCCGAACCGGGCCGTGCTACACACGGATGCGTCCTGTCTGCCGCGGCGGCGCCGCGCCTGGTCGGCCTGGAATTACCAGGGCAGGCCGGCCGAAGAAGGGGAGGCGCCGCAAGTGTGCGTGCATTATTTGCTGAACCAGCTGCAGCCCTTGCCCTTTGCCACGCCCGTCATCGTTTCGCTCAATCCCCTCGATGAACCGGACCCGGCATCCATCCTCGACGAGTTTTCGTATGCCCACCCCGTGTTCGATGGCGCGGCCATTGCCGCCCAGGCGCGCCTGGCCGGTTTTCAGGGCGCGCAGCATACGTGGTTCGCGGGCGCCTGGACGGGCTATGGTTTCCACGAGGACGGCTTGAAGTCGGGCCTGGCCGTGGCGCAAGTGCTCAATGACATGGCGGCGGCGGAGCTTGGCCATGCCGCGTGATCCCACGCAGCCGGCCCGGCCGCAGCCCCAGCTGTGCCTGGGGCGGGTGCGCCATGCGCGCCTGCGCCCGCGCGCGCATGCCTTTGCTTACGGCATGTTTTATCTGCGCCTGCCCTTGCGCAGCATGGGGATGCAGGATTTCCCGGCACGCTGGATCTCGCGCAACGGCGCCAATGTGCTGTCCTTCCGCGACAGCGACCATGGCGATGGCGCGACGCCGCTGCTGGACTGGATCGATGGCTTGCTGCGCCAGCATGGCGTGCTGGACGCGGGCGGCGAAATCTGGCTGCAAACCATGCCGCGCATGTTCGGCTATGTCTTCAATCCCGTCAGTTTCTGGTTTTGCCACCGCCCGGACGGCGCCTTGCGCGCCGTGGTCTGCGACGTGCGCAACACCTTCGGCGAGCGTCACCTGTACCTGCTCGAGCAAGGCGGGTCCATCGCCTATGGCAGCGAATTGCAGGCCAGAAAAATTTTCCATGTCTCGCCGTTTTGCAAGGTGGAAGGGCATTACCGCTTTCGTTTCCTGCGCAACAGCGAACACGATGGCGAACGCCACCTCGCCCGGGTCGATTACGATGATCTCGACGGTCCGCTGCTGCAGACGAGCTTGTCCGGCACGGCGCAGCCGCTGCGCGATGGCGCCATCGCCTGGGCCCTGCTGCGCTACCCATTGATGACGTTTGGCGTGATGGCGCGCATCCATTGGCAAGCCTTGCGCCTGTGGCTGCGCCGCGTGCCGTTTTTCAGCAAACCCCACCCTCCACAAGAAAAGGTGTCCCGATGAGCTCCGATTCCCTGCCGACCGGCCTGCATGCGCGCAGCAGTTCCACCCATTTGCATGGGCATGTGCATCTGGATATGCCCGCTTCCGCGCGCATGATCGTGCGCCTGCTGCAAAAATTACAATATGGCGCCCTGCGCCTGCGCACGCCGGACGGCAGTATCCTGCTGTATGGCGACGGCAGTCATCCCGTCACCCTGGACTTGCACAACTGGCGCCTGTGTGCGGCCGTCCTGCGCTCGGGCGACATCGGCTTTGCGGAAACGTTTATCGCCGGCGACTGGCGCACGGACAATCTGCCGGGCTTGATCGAATTGATGATACGCAACCGCGCGCAGATCGAGTCCTTGATCTATGGCAACTGGTGGGGCAACCTGGCCTATAAGCTGCGGCATTTGCTCAACCGCAATTCGCGCGCCGGCAGCAAGAAGAATATCCACGCCCATTACGACATCGGCAACGCCTTCTATCAGCTGTGGCTGGACCCGTCGATGACGTATTCGAGCGCCCTGTTCAGCGAGGGCGCCAGCCTGGAACAGGCGCAAGGGGCGAAATACGCGCGCATCGCGGATCAGCTGCAGCTGCAGCCTGGGGCGCGCGTGCTGGAAATCGGCTGCGGCTGGGGCGGCTTTGCGGAAACGGCGGCGCGCGATTACGGCGCCCAGGTGACGGGGCTGACCTTGTCGACCGAGCAGCTGGCGTATGCGCGCCAGCGCCTGCAGGACGCGGGGCTGGCGGCGCAGGCCGACTTGCGGCTGTGCGATTACCGCGACAGCGATGGCCAGTACGACGCCATCGCCTCGATCGAGATGTTCGAAGCCGTGGGGCAAAGCTACTGGCCCGGCTATTTCGCCTGCGTGGCGCGCAACCTGAAGCCGGGCGGACGGGCCTGTATCCAGACCATTGTCATCGCCGACGAATTGTTCGAGCGCTACAGCAAGAGCACGGATTTCATTCAACAGTACATTTTCCCGGGCGGCATGCTGCCGTCGCCGGCCGAGTTCCGCCGCGCCGCCGAGGCGCAGGGCTTGCGCGTGGTGGACGCCTTCCGCTTTGGCCTCGATTACGCGGAAACCCTGCGCCAGTGGCGCGCCAGCTTCCTGGCCCAGCGCATGGCGCTGGAAAAGCAGGGTTTCGATGGCCATTTCCTGCTGACCTGGGAGTTTTACCTCGCGTATTGCGAGGCCGCCTTCCAGGCGCACAACACGGATGTGATGCAATTTACCCTGGTGAAGGACTGACCATGCGCCGCCTGCTTGCCACCGTTGTGCTGTCATTGACCATGTTGGGCGCCGCGGCCGCGCCGCCGGCCTTTGTCGCCGCCGACGTGCCCGAAGCCCGGCTGGCGGGGGAGGGCGAATACACGTGGTTCGGCATGCGTATTTATCGGGCGCAATTGTGGGTGGGCGCGAACGGTTATCAGGGCGCGGCGTCGGCAACGGCGCCTTTCGTGCTGGAATTGCGCTACGCGCGTTCGCTCGACGGCAAGAAGATCGCCGAGGCCAGCTATGAACAGATGCAGAAAATCGGCGCCGGCACGCCGGAGCAGCGCCTGGCGTGGCTGGGCAGCATGCAGCGCATCTTCCCGGATGTGAAGGAAGGCCAGCGCATCGCGGGCGCCTACCGGGCCGGCATCGCGCCCGGCGTGCGCTTTTACCTCGACGGCAAGGTGCTGGCCGACGTGAGCGATGGCGATTTCGCGCGCGCCTTTTTTGCCATCTGGCTGGCGCCCGAATCGACGGCGCCCAAGCTGCGCGCGGCCTTGCTGCAGAGTGCGGCGCCGCTGCCATGAACGCCGGGGCCAGCGCGTTGAGCTTGCCTGCCCTGTTCAGTTATGGCCTGTTCGGCTTGCCGCTGGCCATGCTGGCGCTGCCCATCTATATCTATGTGGCGCCGTTCTATGCGCAGCGCAGCAGTCTAGACCTGGCGCAGATCGGCGCCGTGCTGCTGGCGGCCCGCATCGCCGCCGCCTTCATCGACCCTGCCCTGGGCGCCTGGATGGCGCGCGGCGGGCGCGCGTATGCCGTGTATGTCGGCGCCGCGCTGCCCTTGCTGCTGCTGGGCTTTGGCGCCCTGTTCCATCCGCCGTCCATGCAGGAGGCGGCCACCCTGGCCTGGTTCCTGGCAGCCTTGCTGCTCGTGTATGCCGCCTATGGCCTGGCCGGCATCGCGCACCAGAGCTGGGGCGCGGCGCTCACCCAGGCGCCCACGCAGCGGGCGCGCGTGGCGGCCGTGCGCGAAGGCTGCGGCTTGCTGGGCGTGATCCTGGCGGCGGGGCTGACTTCCGTGCTTGGTTATGACGGCTTGTCGCTGGCCTTTGCCTTCTGCCTGCTGGCGGCGGGTGCGCTGCTGCTGGCGCGCGCGCCGCGTCCCGCGTTGCGCAGCGCCGGGGAAACGGTTTCCGGCAATGGCTGGAAGCTGCCGTTTCGCCAGCGCGCGTTCCGCTGGCTGTTCACTGTTTTGCTCGTCAATGGCGTGGCGGCCGCCATCCCCGCCACCCTGTTCCTGTTCTTCGCCGGCGACTACTTGCGCCTGGGCCATTACGCGGGACCCTTCCTGATCGTCTACTTTTGCGCGGCGGCCGCCTCGATGCCCGTGTGGGTGGCGCTGGCGCGCCGCTTTGGCGAGGCGCGCGCCTGGGGCGGCGCCATGCTGCTGGCCGCGACCGTGTTTGTCTGGGCATATGGCCTGGGCGCCGGCGCCGCCTGGGGCTTTGCCGCCATCTGCCTGCTGTCGGGCCTGGCGCTGGGCGCCGACCTGGCCTTGCCGCCGGCCCTGCTGGCAGGGTTGATCGGCGCGGCCGGTCATGCCGGGCGGCACGAGGCGGCGTATTTCGGCTGGTGGAACTGGGGCGTGCAAATGAGCCTGGCGCTGGCGGCCGGCATCGCCTTGCCCCTGCTGGGCTGGCTCGGCTATGTGCCGGGCGGCAGCAAAGGCTTGCCGGCCTTGTCTGCCGCGTACGCCTTGCTGCCTTGCGCCCTGAAACTGCTGGCGGCGCTGCTGCTGTGGCGGACGCCCTTGCAACATATATATAGCGAACATCGGGAGAACCACGCATGCGCCTCATGACATTGTATGCACGCGGCATGGCGGCCGCCTTGCTGCTGGCGCTGGCCGCCTGCTCCACGCCGCCCACGCCTGCCACGTACGCGCAGGAAACACCCAAGCTGGATCTGCAGCAGTACTTCAATGGCACGCTGGACGCGCATGGCATCTTCCAGGACCGCTCCGGCAAGGTCGTGAAACGCTTCACCGTCGTGATGCGGGCCAGCTGGGCGGGCGAGATCGGCACCCTGGACGAGGATTTCACGTATGCGGACGGCAGCCGGCAGCGGCGCGTGTGGACCCTGCGCAAGACGGCGCCCGGACGCTTTATCGGCACGGCGCCCGATGTGATCGGGGAAGCCGTCGGCGAAGTGGCCGGCAATGCGCTGCGCTGGCAATACGTGCTGGCGCTGCCCGTCGACGGCACGGTCTACCACGTCGACTTCGAGGACTGGATGTTCCTGATGGATGACAAGGTCATGCTCAACCGCGCCGCCATGAGCAAGTTCGGCTTCAGCCTGGGCGCCGTCACTTTATCGTTCAGCAAGCGTCCACAGGCGGCCCCATGAATCGCAAGATCACCAGCTGGGCCGGCAAGCGCGTGTGGATCATCGGCGCGTCGAGCGGCATCGGCGCCGCCTGTGCCACCTTGCTGCTGCAGCAGGGCGCCTGCGTGGCCCTGTCGGCCCGCCACCGCGCCAGCCTGGAGCAACTGTGCGAGGGACAGCCGCTGGCGCAGGCCTTGCCGCTCGATATCACCCAGCATGCGCAAGTGCGGGCCGTCTGCGTGGCATTGCAGCAGCAGTGGACGCATATCGACCTGATCCTGGTCGTGGCGGGCGGCTATCAGGCCATGCGCGCCGACAGTTTCGACCTGGAAGCGGCGCAGGGCTTGCTGGCCCTGAACGTGGGCGGCGTCTTCAATTGCCTGGAGCAGGCCCTGCCGTGGCT
Source organism: Janthinobacterium sp. GW821-FHT03C10 (assembly GCF_059420865.1). Classification (NCBI taxonomy): domain Bacteria; kingdom Pseudomonadati; phylum Pseudomonadota; class Betaproteobacteria; order Burkholderiales; family Oxalobacteraceae; genus Janthinobacterium; species Janthinobacterium sp. GW821-FHT03C10. Next base: position 235,471 of record NZ_JBWKUN010000008.1, read on the forward strand.
GTTGCGCCAGGGCAGCGGCGGCATCGGCATCGTCGGCTCGGTGGCCGGCTATGGCGGCTTGCCCAAGGCGCTCGCGTATGGCGCCAGCAAGGCGGCGCTGATCAATCTGACGGAATCGCTGTATCTGGATTTGCATGGGCGGGGGATTGACGTGTATCAAATCAACCCTGGTTTTGTCGCCACGCCGCTGACGGCGGGCAACGATTTCACCATGCCTGCGCTGATGACGGCGCAGGACGCGGCCGCCGCCATGCTCGACGGCATCGAACGGGGCCAGTTCCACATCCATTTCCCCAAACGCTTCACGAATACCATGCGCCTGGCACGGCTGTTGCCGTACCGCGCCTATTTTTGGCTGATCCGCAAGGTGACGGGCCTATGAACGCGACCATGGACGGCCCGCTGGCGCGCCTGGTGGCGTTTTACGAGCACCTGAGCCTGGAAAGCCTGGCCCAGCTGGGCGCCGTGTACGCGCCGGACGCCCGCTTCAAGGACCCGTTCAACGAAGTGGTGGGCCATGCCGCCATCCTGGCCATCTTCGAGCACATGTTCGTGCAAGTCGATGCGCCCCGGTTTGTCGTGCTGGAAAGCCTGGGGCAGGGGGAGCAGGCGTTCCTGACATGGGAGTTTCATTTCCGCATGAAACGCCTGGTATCTGGCGAACAGTGCATTCGTGGCGCAACGCATGTGCGCTTCGATGCGCAGGGACGGGTGGTCGTGCACCGCGATTATTGGGATGCGGTGGAAGAATTGTATGAAAAACTGCCGTTGCTGGGCCCTTTCATGCGCCTGCTCCGGCGCGCAAGCCGGAACTAGCATTTTTTCTTGATGCTTTTAAGCAAAAAATGCGAAAAAGAAAAAGTAAATTGTGCGGAATGGGGCTGACGAAAACTTGATTTCAATCAAAGTGTCGTTTTTTAGACACAAATATGTCAAAATATTGAGAAGGCAACATTGTAAGAAATTGTTTCAACTGATGTGCAATTTGCAAGCAAGAGTCGTCCTCATCCGTTCGAATCGGCGCGCTGCGGCGTTGGCTGGAAAACATGGAAAACATTTCTATGTGAGCAATTTAAATTACCGGAAAGTCAGTAATTGTATTGTCACTCTGCCTATTTTCCTGACGCGCGCGCCGACGTCGAAAATGGCGCCTACGCCCCTGAATAATGCGGCAACGCACCAAAAGCGGGCGCATGAATTCCCGTTTTTGGGCGTTCGGCAGCAAACATTGGCGATGCCGTGTATGCTTCGTCCCGTTTATCCATTATCGCCTGACAAATTGTGCGCTTTGTCGCGTAAATATTCGAGGGAAAATGATGGGTAAAGCATGTTGACGTTTTAATCACTCGCCTGATACTGTTGCACTAATACAACGGGTGCCAGCATGCCATGCGCTATGATGGAATGGTCAATCAGGCCAATGCATTGGTTGGCAAGGGGCACTGGCTCTGTCGCGTAGTACGGTTGGCGATGGTCGGGATGCCTGAAAAAGCCCCCGGCCTGGTACCGGAAGTAACATGTTGGAACTTGATGGAATGTGAAACGGTCGTTATAGTGCCGCTTCCGGTGCCCTTTGAGCACCGAACCGGCGCACGAATGACGGTCGTTATGCAGCCTTCAAGCTTATCGGTGCAATAGCGTGCCGATACCGATATGAATGTTCCCCTGACCGGAACAGCAATGTGGCAGGTGGAGACCTTGCCCTCACTCATAAAAAGCGCTCTGTTAGAGCGCAGCTCGAGATGCATAGGCTGTATTACTTTTTGCTTCAAAAATTAAAGGAAATCGCAATGAAAAAAACTCTGATCACCCTGGCAGTTCTGGCAGCAGCCACTGGCGTAGCCCAAGCTCAATCGAGCGTTGTTATCTACGGTACCGTTGACGCTGGTTTCGTCAGCGAGCGCGGCGGTGTTAACGGCAACGTTAACAAACTGGACAGCGGCATTGCTTCGGCTTCCCGTATCGGCTTCAAAGGCACCGAAGATCTGGGCAGCGGCCTGTCGGCTCTGTTCGTTCTGGAATCGGGCTTCGGCGTTGACAACGGTCAACAAGACGTTGCAGGTACCTTGTTCAATCGTCAAGCTTACGTTGGTCTGAGCAGCAAAACGACCGGTACCCTGACCCTGGGTCGTCAATACACCCCTTGGTACAACACCCTGTCGAAAGTTGCTGATCCATTCGCAGCTGGCTACGCTGGTTCCGCTAAAAACTTGTTCCCAGCGAACACCCGCACCAGCAACACCGTGCTGTACACCTCGCCAAACTTCAACGGCTTTGACGCTGACGTGGCTTACACCTTCGGCGAAAACGCTGAGTCGAACAAAATCGGCCGCAAAATCGGCGCGTCGGCTGGCTACTCGAACGGTCCTCTGAACGCTCGTATCGCTTACAACAACACCAGCAACGACACCGCGCTGACCGAAACCGGCAGCGGCCGTAACTACCTGGCTGCAGCTAACTACGACTTCGCAGTTGCAAAAGCTTACGTCGCTTATGGCGTGAACAAAGGCAACAACAGCGCCATCCGCAACAACGGCAATGTGAACGCGTTTAACTACACTTCGGCTGGCTACAGCACCGACAGCAACAACATCCTGGTCGGCGCAACCGTACCTGTTGGCCCAGCTGGCACCGTAATGGCTTCGTTCATCCGCACGAACGACAAAACCAACGCCAATGCTGACGCTGATCAATGGGCACTGGGCTACTCGTACGCTCTGTCGAAGCGCACCAGCACCTACGCTTCGTACGCTAAAATCAAGAACAAAAACAACGCTGGCTACACCGTTGGTAACAACAGCAATGTTGGTACGGGCGACAAAGCCTTCAACGTTGGCGTTCGTCACTCGTTCTAATATTCGCGCAAGCGAAGCTTAGTACCGCTGCCAGCATCCCTTCGGGGATGCTGATAGGCAAGGAAACGCGTCTCCAGGCTAGTCCTGGCGGCGCGTTTTTGCATTGGCGGCGCCAGTTATAATGGCGCCGTTACTCAAGTAAAGGAATGCCATGTATCCATTCACCTCGCCGCGCCTGGCCGCCATGCTGGCCGCGCTGCTGCTCGCTGGCGCCACGGGCGCCGCTGTCGCTGCCGTCAAGGGCAAGAAGGCGGCCGGACTGGAGCGCTACGGCGTGGCCGTCTACTCCGACCTGTGCCTGCAGAAGGATAGCGGTGAAATCGGCGGCCAGCGCGTCACCCTGCACCGTTTTGCCGAAGCCGATTCCGTCATCTATGAATTCACGGCCGGCGCCCTGAGCTGGCCCATCGTGGCCAGCGACGTCAACCTGGACGCCGCCACGGGGGCCTTCGACTTCACCATCGCCGGCGCCGACAGCGAAGAGCGCACCATCGTCGGCAAGTTTTCCAAAGATGGCCAGACCCTGACCCTGGAAGGCGATTACTGCGGCGGCAACGTGCGCATGCCGATGAAACTGAGCCGCGTGCGCGATTTCGGCCGTCCCCTGAAAAACTGCACGCCATGCCCGCCGATGCCGGAAGCGCCGGCGCAGGCGCCAGCGCAGGACAGCGCCGAGGCGCCCGCCGCCTGACGCGGTTGTGACTTGCACATGAAAAAGGCCCGGTATCGACCGGGCCTTTGCTATTGCTCGCTAGGCAAGAGGCCTATTGGGCCGCCTGCGCCTTTTCCGCATTCGCACGGATGGTGGCGAGTGTCGCGTTCGGCGTGATCAGGTTGCCGTCATAGCGCAGCTCGATCAGGGCCGGCAAGTTGTGCGCCCTGGCGTGCGCCAGCGCCCGCTGCAGGGCAGGGGCGAACTCTTCCGTCGTATTCACCACTGCGCCATGCGCGCCGTATGCCTGCGCCAGCGCCGCGAAATCCGGGTTGTGCAGGGTCGTGCCCGACACGCGGCCCGGGTAGTCGCGCTCCTGGTGCATGCGGATGGTGCCGAACATCTGGTTATTGAAGACGATGATGACGACGCCCGCCTGGTATTGCACGGCCGTGGCCAGTTCCTGGCCATTCATCATGTATTCGCCATCACCGGCGAACGTGATCACGGTGCGCTCCGGATGCACGATCTTCGCCGCCACGCCCGACGGCACGCCGTAGCCCATGGCGCCATTCGTCGGCGCCAGTTGCGTGCGCATGCCGCCGTAGCGATAAAAACGGTGCGCCCACGAGGCGTAATTGCCGGCGCCGTTCGTCAGGATGGTGTCAGCGGGGGCCTGCGCCATGATCTCTTGCGTGACTTGCCACAGATCCAGCGGCGCCTGGCCATCCTGGAAGATGGGCGGGCGCTCCTGGTAGGCGGCCAGCTCGGCTTTGGCTTCGGCCGGCGTATGTTTCCATGCGGAAGCATCGACGGGGGCCATCGTGGCCAGCATGGCGCACACCTGCGGCATGCCGCTGTTGATCATCAGCTCGGCCTGGTAGACGCTGCCCAGTTCCTCGGCATCCGTATGGATGTGCACCAGGCGCTGGCGCGGCACGGGCGACTCGAACAGGGTGTAGCCGCCCGTCGTCATTTCGCCCAGGCGCGGGCCGATGGCGATGACCAGGTCGGCATTTTTCACGCGCGCGGCCAGTTTCGGGTTGATGCCGATGCCGACGTCGCCGATGTAGTTCGGGTGTGCATTGTCGAGCAAGTCCTGGAAGCGGAAGGCGCAGGCGACGGGCAGGTGATTGCTTTCCGCGAACTGCTGCAGGTCGGCGCACGCTTGCGACGTCCAGGTGGTGCCCCCGAGCAATACCAGCGGCTGCTTCGCCGTCGCCAGCATGGCGCGCAGTTGCTGCAGCTGGGCATCCGATGGCGCTGCCTGCACGGCTTGGTAGGCGCGCGTGTCGGCGACAGTCGCCATGGAAATGAGCATGTCTTCCGGCAATGCCAGCACGACGGGGCCGGGGCGCCCGCTGGTGGCGACCTGGAAGGCGCGCGCCAGGTATTCGGGGATGCGCTCGGCGCGGTCGATCTGCGCCACCCACTTGGCCATCTGGCCATACATGCGGCGGTAGTCGATTTCCTGGAACGCTTCGCGGTCGATGAAATCATTGCCCACCTGGCCGATGAACAGGATCATCGGCGTGGAGTCCTGGTAGGCCGTGTGCACGCCGATCGAGGCGTTGGTGGCGCCCGGTCCCCGCGTGACGAAGCAGATGCCCGGCTTGCCCGTCAGCTTGCCGTAGGCTTCGGCCATGAAGGCGGCGCCGCCTTCCTGGCGGTTGATGATGAAACGGATGCCCGAGTCGTGCAGGGCGTCGAGCACATCGAGGTAGCTTTCGCCAGGCACGCCAAAGGCGGTGTCGACACCGTGGATCTGCAGGGCATCGACCAGGATCTGGCCGCCGGTACGGGATTGTTGCGTCATGTTCGGCTCTTTATATTCTAGTGGGTGGCAAAGAAATGGGGCAAGCGGTGCGCATGCGCCTGCATGCAAGCAGCTTGCCCCATTCTATGTGAGCCGATTTGGCCCGGCTTTTGAAATGGCGACACCGAATTACACAATCCCTCGACGGCCACGCCGCGCTTTTGCAGAAACATGCTGCGGCGCGGTACAATGGCGGGTGAAGCAGGCCAGACAGTCGCTGGCCGGCGCAGCAATGCGCTGGCGGGAGGAAGGTCCGGACTCCATAGAGCGGGGTGACGGTTAACGGCCGTCCGCTGAAAGCCGCAAGGTATAAGGCGAGGAATAGGGCCACAGAGACGAGCGTATTAAGTTACGGTGAAACGCGGTAACCTCCACCTGGTGCAATTTCAAATAGGCACGCGATGATGCTGCTCGCGGAGCGTGCGGGTAGAAAGCTTGAGCGCCCGAGTAATCTGGCGCCTAGAGGAATGACTGTCATAGCGCCGACCTGCAAGGGAAGGCGCCGTAACAAAATCCGGCCTACCGGCCTGCTTCACTTGAATTCCTGCTCCCTGGCTCGCCAGGGAGCGTCTCGGCCGCAGCGGTTTTCACGCTGCACGCCGCGCCAAAAGCCCCCGCAACGGGGCTTTTTTTGTTTCTAAAAATATAGTGCTTGAGATAAAGTTGTATATACAACTAAAGATGGACAATTGGTTAAAGTTTCCGGCTTTCAATTAATTGCTGCATTGCAAAAATAGTTTTCCCGTGTCAGGCCAGGCCCGGAAAACAGGGCCGGTACGCGCCATGGGCGATTATTTTTTGCTTTAAACCAAGTCTTTCGCTGCGGCTGGCTACCGTTGTGCCTGGATGACGAAAGTATTGTCATGTGTCAACTAACTGTAAAAAATTCAATTTTTCGATTTCGTTTTTTTCGATGTTTACGGTAGGAAAACACATGTGTGCAGATGAGGTAGCACATTCACTATCTTTCATAAGTATCTAATTTATCGATATATTTTTATTTGAGACTCCTTCAACGATATGCGCTAAGTCCTTAATTTCATTAATAAAATTCCTGTTTTGCCAATCGGAAACCGCTTGACCACTATCTTTGCTTCCTCTAAAGTGGGCAACTGTGTGAAAAAGTGTGTTTTTGTGGGAAATTTTCCCTTTTCATCGCGATGCGCAAGCGTCGCAACCCAAGCTCAAAAAGGTCTTCCGTGTTTCAAGGCGCGTCCGCAATCAATCTCGATGCCAAAGGCAGGATGTCTATCCCTGCCAAGCACCGTGACGCGCTGGCGATCCAATGCGAAGGCCGTTTGACCCTGACCAAACACCCCGATGGCTGCCTGCTGTTTTTCCCCCGTCCCGTGTGGGAAAGCCACCGCCAGCAAATCGCCGCCTGGCCCATGTCGGCGCGCGCCTGGCAGCGCATCTTCCTCGGCAACGCCGTCGACGTCGAGCTGGACTCGGCGGGCCGCGTGCTGATCTCGCCCGAATTGCGCAACGCCGTCGGACTGGCGCGCGAAGTCATGATGATCGGCATGGGCAGCCACTTTGAAATATGGGATGCCGCCAAGTTGGCCGACAAAGAACAGCAGGCGATCGATGCCGGCACCCCCGATGTACTTTCCAATTTTTCTTTCTAAGGCTCCGTAATGACACAACTCACGGTGCCGGAATTTCAGCATCGCACGGTGCTGCTCGATGAGGCGGTCGATGCGCTCGACCTGACGGGCGACCGCGCGCACGGCATTTACGTCGACGGCACGTTTGGCCGCGGCGGGCATAGCCGCCTGATCCTGTCGCGCCTGGCCGATGACGCGCGCCTGATCGGCTTCGACAAGGACTTGCAAGCCATCGCCACGGCCGAACAGATCGGCGACCCTCGTTTTGAAATCGTCCATGACAGCTTTGCCACCATGACGGCCAGTCTGGCCGAACGCGGCGTGCGGCAGGTGGACGGCATCCTGCTCGACCTGGGCATCTCGTCGCCGCAGGTCGACGACGCGGCGCGCGGTTTCAGCTTCCGTAACGACGGACCGCTGGACATGCGCATGGATACCACGCGCGGCATTTCCGCGGCCGAGTGGCTGGCGGTGGAAACCGAGCAGAATTTAGAGAAAGTGATACGCGATTATGGGGAAGAACGGTTTGCTTTTCAGATTGCAAAGGCGATTGTTGCTGGCCGGGCAGTCCAGCCAATTTCAAGCACACGACAGCTTGCCGGCATCGTGGCAGGCGCCGTCAAGACCCGCGAGAAGGGTAAGGACCCCGCTACCCGCACCTTTCAGGCAATCCGCATTTTCATTAACAAAGAGCTCGAGGATCTCGAGATCGGTCTGAACCAGGCATATGCCTGCCTGGCGCCGGGCGCGCGTATGGCCGTGATCAGTTTTCATTCGCTGGAAGACCGCATGGTCAAGCGCTTCTTCGCCTCGAAGGCGAACGTGGAGCAGCCTGACCGCCGCCTGCCGATCCGCGCGGTCGATTTGCCGCAGCCGGAAATGAAGCTGATTTCGAAAATGAAGCCGTCCGATGCCGAGATCGAGGGCAATCCCCGTTCGCGTTCGGCCGTGATGCGCGTGGCGCAGCGCCTGCCGCTGGCCGCGCCTGCGAACGGCGGCGCCCGATGACTGGCAAGCTGTGTGTCGTGCTGTCGGCCCTGCTGGTGTGCTGCGGCCTGTCGCTGGTGAACGCGCAGTACCAGTCGCGCCACCTGCTGATCGACCTGGAACGCGCGCAAGCGCTGTCGCGCCAGCTCGACATCGACTGGGCGCAACTGCAGCTGGACCAGTCCACTTTGGGCAAGCATGAACGCATCGAATCGATCGCGCGGCGCGACCTGAGCATGACGCCGCTGACGGCGGCGCGTACGCAATACCTGACGGAGGGCGAATAATGAAGTTGGGCGGCAATAGCAACGGCCGGGTGGCGGCATCGAAAGGCGTGCCATTCTCGAAGAACCCCGTACTGGCGGTGCGTCTGCCCGTCTGGCGTTCGCGCGTCGTGCTGTTCCTGCTGTTCTTCGCTTTCGCCGGCCTGGGCGCACGCGCCCTGTGGCTGCAGGGCGTGTCGACGCAGTTCCTGCAAAAGCAGGGCAAGGCGCGCTATGAACGCACGCTGGAATTGCCCGCCACGCGCGGCAAGATCACCGACCGTAACGGCCAGGTGCTCGCTTCGTCCGTCCCCGTGAAAGCCATCTGGGCCATTCCCGACGACGTGCTGCAGGCGTCTCCCGAGAAAATCAATGCGCTGGCCGGCCTGCTGGAAATGAACGTCAACGAATTGCGCAAGAAGCTCGATTCGGACCGCAGCTTCGTTTACCTGAAACGCCAGGTCGAGATGGACGTGGCCGACAAGATTTCCAAGCTCGGCATCGACGGCATCGACGAGCGCAAGGAGTACAAGCGCTTCTACCCACAGGGTGAAGTGATGACCCACGTGGTGGGCTTTACCAACGTGGAAGACGTGGGCCAGGAAAGCATGGAGCTGGCGCAGCAGAAAACCCTCGTCGGCACCACCGGCAGCCGCCGCGTGATCAAGGACCGCCTGGGCCACATCGTCGAAGACATCGGCTTCATCCACGAACCGCATGACGGCAAGGACCTGACCCTGTCCGTCGACAGCAAGATTCAGTACATCGCCTTCACGCAGCTGAAGGAAGCGGTGGAGAAATTCAATGCCAAGGCCGGCGGCGCCGTGGTGCTCGACGTGCACACGGGCGAAGTGCTGGCCCTGGCCAATTACCCCAGCTACGACCCGAACGACCGCCGCAAGCTCACCGGCCAGCAGCTGCGCAACCGCGTCATGACCGATACTTTTGAGCCCGGTTCGACCCTGAAACCGATCACGGTCTCGCTGGCGCTCGACACGGGCCGCGTCAAGCCGGGTACGCTGATCGACACGGGCCCGGGCCGCTATACCATCGCCGACCGCACGATCACCGACACCAAGCCGCACGGCGTGATCAATGTCTCCGAAATCATCGAGATGTCGTCGAACATCGGCACCTCGAAGATCGCGCTGGGCATGCCGTCGCAGGAAATGTGGGAAATGTTTACCAAGGTGGGCTTCGGCCAGCAGCCGAAATGGGGCTTCCCCGGCGCCGTGGCCGGCCGCGTGCGTCCGTATAAATCGTGGCGCCCGGTGGAGCAGGCGACCATGAGCTACGGTAACGGCATTTCCGTGTCGCTGATCCAGCTGGCGCGCTCTTATATGATGTTCGCGCGCGACGGCGACACGATTCCCCTGTCGTTCCAGAAGGTCAATGAACTGCCCGTGGGCCAGCAGGTGATCAAGCCGAAGACGGCCGCCGAAATGCGCGCCATGCTCGAACTGGTGGTCTCCGGGGCGCACGGCTCGGCCAAGCGCGCCCAGGTCGCCGGCTACCGCGTGGGCGGCAAGACGGGTACCGCCTATAAGGTGGAAAACGGCCGCTATGCGATGCCGCGCAAATACATCGGCTCTTTCGTGGGCATGGTGCCGATGTCGGCGCCGCGCTTCATCATTGCCGTGATGATCGATGAACCGACCGGCCCGGCCCACTACGGCGGCCAGGTCGCCGCTCCCGCTTTCGCGGCGATTGCGACCAACGCGCTGCGCGCGATGAACGTACCGCCCGATTCCTCCGTTACCGAAATCGTGGTCCCGGCCAATGCCGGCCCGGAGGCCATGTGAAGTCACTCATGACCATACAAGACATCAGTTTGTGGATCAAAGCGGCTGCCCCGTCCGGGCAGCTGACGTCCGATTCGCGCCGCGTGCAGCGCGGCGACGTGTTTTTCGCCTATGCGGGCGCCACCGATTTCATCGCCGCCGCCATCGAACAGGGCGCCGCCGCCATCGTGCATGACGCCGTGGAATGGAACGCCGCATGGAGCGTGCCGCACCTGCTGGTCAGCGACCTGAAACGCCTGGCCGGCCCCGTGGCGCATGCTTTCTACGACATGCCCGATCGCGCCATGTTCAGCGCCGGCGTGACGGGCACGAATGGCAAGACTTCGTGCGCCTTGTGGCTGGCGCAGGCCCTGGCGCGCCTGGGCGAGCCATCGTCCGTCATCGGGACTTTGGGCGTGGGCCTGTGCAAGCCGCGCGGCGCCATCGAATTCGACGTCACCGGCTACACCACGCCGGACGCTGTGCTGCTGGCGCGCAAACTGGCCGCCATGCGCGATGCAGGCGCCAAGGCCGTCGCCATCGAAGTGTCGTCGATCGGCCTGGACCAGGACCGCGCGGCCGGCATGCATTTTGACGTCGCCATGTTTACCAATCTGACGCGCGACCACCTCGACTACCATGGCGACATGGCGGCCTACGAGGCGGCCAAGGTCAAGCTGTTCGACTGGCCCGGCCTGAAAACGGCCGTCATCAACCTGGACGACCCGATGGGCCTGCGCCTGGCGGCGCACGTGGACGGCAAGCTGGCCGGCGAATATCCCGTCATCGGCTATACCTTGCAGGATGCGGCGGCCTTGCCCGACTTGCCTGGCGTGCTGATGCTGCGCGCCAGCCAGTTCCGCAGCCGCAATGCCGGCACCGACTTCCACCTGGAATGCGCGCTGGGCGTGGCGCTGGTCAAGACGCAGCTGGTGGGCCACTTCAACATCAGCAACGCGCTGGCCGTGCTGGGCGCCTTGCTGGCGCACGGTACCGGCCTGCGCGCCGCCATCGACGGCATCGAATCCTTGCAGCCGGCCCCGGGCCGCATGCAGCAGGTGGGCGGCCAGGAAGCGCCGATGGTCGTCATCGATTACGCGCATACGCCGGACGCGCTGGAAAAGACCCTGGCCGCCCTGCGCCAGGTGGCGCAGGAGCGGGGTGGCCAGCTGTGGTGCGTGTTCGGCTGCGGCGGTGACCGCGATCCGGGCAAGCGCCCGCAGATGGGTGCCATCGCGCAGCTGGCCGATCACGTGCTCGTCACCAGCGACAATCCGCGCAGCGAAGATCCGCACGCCATCATCGCGCAGATCGTCGCCGGCATGCGCGCAGACGGTCCGCAGCCGCAGGCCATTGAAGACCGCGCCGCCGCCATCCTGTCGGCCATCAAGCACGCCGCCAAGCCGGACGTGATCCTGTTGGCGGGCAAGGGCCATGAGCCGTACCAGGAAATCAAGGGCAAGAAAATGCCGTTCTCCGATGCCGACCATGCGCAGCTGGCCCTGTCCGCGCGCCTGACCATGATGAGGACGAACTGATGCGCGGCACCCTGACAGAACTGATGCCGTCGCTGCACGGCGCGCAGCTGATTGGCGACGCCGCTTTTGACGGCGTCTCCACCGACAGCCGCAGCGCCCAGGCCGGTTCGCTCTTCGTCGCCCTGCGCGGCGAGAGTTTCGACGCCCACGACTTCCTTGAACAGGTGGCCGCCAGCGGCGTCGCCGCCGTGGTGGTCGAGCGCCTGCCCGCAGGCTGGGACAGCGGCAAGGTAGCGGCCATCGTGGTGCCCGATACCCTGGCCGCGCTGGGCCGCATCGCCAATTTCTGGCGCGCCCGTTTCAATATGCCCGTCATCGGCGTCACCGGCAGCAACGGCAAGACCACCGTCAAGGAGATGATTTCATCGATCCTGGCGGCGGCCTTCGGCGAAGACGCGCGCCTGGCCACGCGCGGCAACCTGAATAATGAAATCGGCGTGCCATTGACCCTGTTCCGACTGAGCGGGCAGCACAAGGCGGCCGTCATCGAGATGGGCATGAACCATCCGGGCGAAATCGCGCGCCTGGCCGCGATTGCCGCGCCGACCCTGGCGATGGTCAACAATGCGCAGCGCGAGCACCAGGAATTCATGCATACGGTCGAAGCGGTGGCGCGCGAGAACGGCGCCGCGCTGGCGGCATTGGCCGACGACGGCGTGGCCGTCTTCCCGCATGGCGATGAATTCACGCCCTTGTGGCGCGAGCTGGCCGGCGCACGCGCCGTCATCACCTTCGGCCTGTCGAAGGACGCCGACGTCAGCTGCACGCACCGCGCCGCCGAGGATTTTGGCAGCGACATGTTCGTCAGCGTGCGCGCGCAGGACGGCGCCTTGCGCCAGTTTTTCGTGGGCTTGCAGGCGGCGGGCGAACACAATGTGCGCAATGCGCTGGCTGCGGCGGCATGCGCCGTGGGCGCCGGCATCGCCATCGAACATATCAAGCAGGGCCTGGAGGCGTTCGCGCCCGTGAACGGCCGCCTGCAGAAAAAACGTGCCGCCAACGGCGCCACCATCATCGACGACACGTATAACGCCAATCCGGATTCGGCGCGCGCGGCCATCGATGTACTGGCGCAGGCCGCGGCACCGCGCATCCTGGTGCTGGGCGAGATGGGCGAAGTCGGCACGCAGGGGCAGCAGTTCCACGAAGAGATCGGCGCCTACGCCGCCGCCAAAGGCATCGAACACGTGCTGGCGACGGGCGGCCTGGCGCGCCATCTGGTAAGTGCGGCGCAGGCAGCCGCCAGCCAGGAATCGGGCACGGTCGTGGAGTATTTCGAACAGTTCGACGGTTTGCTGGCGGCGCTCGATGCGCATTTGTCCGGCCGTTCGGATGCAACAGTATTAATCAAGGGCTCCCGCTTCATGAAGATGGAACGGGCCGTGCAGCATTTGATTGGTTCAAACAACAAAAACAAGGAAGCTCACTAATCATGCTGCTCTGGCTCGCTCATTATTTCCAGGACGACATTGGCCCATTGCGGGTCTTTAACTTCATCACGTTCCGCGCCGTCTTCGCCACCTTGACGGCGATTTTGATCGGCCTGTGCGCCGGCCCCGCCGTGATCCGCATGCTCACGCGCATGAAGGTCGGCCAGGCCGTGCGTACGGACGGCCCGCAAACGCATCTGAAAAAACACGGCACGCCTACCATGGGCGGTGTGCTGATCCTCATCGCCATCGGCATTTCCACCTTGCTGTGGGCCGACCTGTCGAACCGCTTCATCTGGCCGGTCCTGATCGTCACGCTTGGCTTTGGCGCCGTCGGCTGGGCCGACGACTACCGCAAGGTGGTGCACCAGGACCCGGAAGGCATGCGCTCGCGCGAAAAATACTTCTGGCAGTCGCTGATCGGCATCGTCGCCGCGTTTTACCTGGCGTTTTCCGTCTCCGTGTCGGAACCGGACGCGGGCCACGTGTGGAACCTGATCTACGCCTGGGTGCAGTCCGGCTTCGCCATGGACCTGCCGCCGAAGGCCGACCTGATCGTCCCGTTCTTCAAGACCATCAGCTATCCGCTGGGCGTGTGGGGCTTCATCGCGCTGACCTATTGCGTCATCGTCGGCACCAGCAACGCCGTCAACTTCACGGACGGTCTCGATGGCCTGGCCATCATGCCGACCGTGATGGTGGGCACGGCCCTGGGGCTGTTCGCCTACCTGACGGGTAACGCCACGTATGCGCGCTACCTGTTCATCCCGCACATTCCGGGCGCCGGCGAACTGGTGATCTTCTGCGGCGCGCTGGCTGGTTCCGGCTTGGCCTTCCTCTGGTATAACACGCACCCCGCCAAAGTGTTCATGGGCGACGTGGGCGCGCTGGCGCTGGGCGGCGCACTGGGCACCATCGCCGTCATCGTGCGCCAGGAAATCGTCCTGTTCATCATGGGCGGCATCTTCGTCGTCGAAACGCTGTCCGTGATCATCCAGGTCGTCTGGTTCAAGTACACCAAGAAGCGCTATGGCGCTGGCCGCCGTGTCTTCCTGATGGCGCCATTGCATCACCATTTTGAACAAAAAGGCTGGAAGGAGACGCAGGTGGTCGTGCGTTTCTGGATCATCACCATGATGCTGGTGCTGCTCGGCCTGACCACCTTGAAGCTGCGCTGATGATGTACGACGCTAAAACCGCACTGGTACTGGGCCTCGGCGAATCGGGGCTGGCGATGGCCCTGTGGCTGGCCCGCAGCGGTGCTTGCGTGCGCGTGGCCGACACGCGCGAGGTGCCCGAGCGCCTTGCCGCGCTGCAGGCCGCCGTGCCGCAGGCGCAGTTCATCGCCGGCGCCTTCACGGCCGAATTGCTTGAGGGCGTCGACTTCGTCGCCGTCAGCCCCGGCCTGGCGCCGGGCCGCGAACTGGCACAGATCGCTCCAGCCGCTGTTGAGAAAAACATCCCCGTGTGGGGCGAGATCGAACTGTTCGCGCAGGCACTGGCGGCGCTCAAGGCGGAACGCGGCTATGCGCCGAAAGTCATCGCCATCACGGGCACGAATGGCAAGACGACCGTCACCAGCCTGGTGGGCCTGCTGTGCGAGCGCGCCGGATTGATCACGCGCGTGGCCGGCAATATCAGCCCGGCCGCGCTGGACGTGCTGCGCGAAGTGCTCGATGCCGAACCCGCGCCGCAGCCGGTGGATGCGGACGCTGAAGCGGCGGAACCCGTCGCCGGTACCTTGCCGCAAGCGTGGATACTTGAATTGTCCAGCTTCCAGCTGCACACGACGTTCAGCCTGCAGGCCGATGCGGCCACGGTCCTGAATCTGTCGCAGGACCACCTGGACTGGCATGGCGACATGGCTGCCTACGCTGCCGACAAGGCGCGCATCTTCGGCGACCAGACGGTGCGCATCCTGAACCGCGACGATGCGGCCGTCATGCGCATGGCCGATCCGCTGGCCGAGACGATCACCTTCGGCACGGGCGAGCCGGCGGAAGTGGACAGCTTTGGTCTGGTCAATGAACGCGGTATCTTCTGGCTGGCGCAAGCCGTGCCCAGCGAAGAAGTGATCGAGAAAAAACGCAGGAAGAACGATCCGGCGCCGGAACCGGTGCCGACGATGGCCAAGAAACTGATGCCGGCCGACGCGCTGAAAATCCGCGGCCAGCATAACGCCTCGAATGCGCTGGCGGCGCTGGCCCTGTGCCGCGCCATCGGCCTGCCATTTGCGCCGCTGCTGCACGGCTTGCGCGAATACCAGGGCGAGCCGCACCGCGTGGAGCTGATCACGGCCGTGGCTGAAGTTGAATACTACGACGACAGCAAGGGCACCAACGTGGGCGCGACAGTGGCCGCCTTGGCCGGCCTGGGCAAGGCCTTCGGCGGCGCGGAACAGCGCCTGGTGCTGATCGCCGGCGGCGACGGCAAGGGGCAGGATTTCTCGCCGCTGGCCGAACCGGTCTCGCGCTACGTGCGCGCCGTGGTGCTGATCGGGCGCGACGCGCCTGCCTTGCGCGCGGCGCTCGAGCCGGCCGGCGTGGACATCATCGACTGCGCCACCTTGCCGGAAGCCGTCAAGCGCGCCAGCGGCCTGGCGCTGGCCGGCGATGCCGTGCTGCTGTCGCCCGCGTGCGCGAGCCTGGACATGTTCAAGAACTATGCGCACCGCGCGCAGGTGTTTGTCGACGCCGTGCGCGACATCGCCTTGGAAAACGGACAGGATATCTGATGGCCTTCCAACTGCCCTTCAGCTTTGGTTCCAGCTCGGCTGCCAAGCCGCTGGACAGCCGCGCGCGGCAGTCGAAGATGATGGACTATGACAAGCCGCTGGTGTGGGTGGTCCTGCTGCTCATGTTGCTGGGCATGGTGATGGTGTATTCGGCGTCGATCTCGCTGTCGGATGCGCGCAAGTTCGCCGCCTATACGAACAATTATTTCGTCGTGCGCCAGGCGCTGTTCATCGGCGTGTCGATCATCGTCGGCGCGCTGGTGTTCCGCATCCCCGTCGCCACCTGGCAAAAGATGGCGCCGTGGCTGTTCATCGGCACCCTGGTGCTGCTGGTGATGGTCCTGATACCGGGTCTGGGCGTGTCCGTCAACGGCGGCCGCCGCTGGCTGAACCTGCCGGGCCTGCGGCCGCAGCCGTCCGAACTGATGAAGGTGGTGATGGTGCTGTACGCGGCCGACTACACGGTGCGCAAGCAGGAATACATGCACAAGCTGACCAAGGGCTTCATGCCGATGGCGCTGGCCGTCAGCTTCGTCGGCTTGCTGCTGCTGATGGAGCCCGACTTGGGCGCCTTCGGCGTGATCGTCTGCATCGCCATGGGCATCCTGTTTTTGGGCGGCGTCAACGCCATCTGGTTCGGCGGCATCGGCGCCATGCTGACGGCGATCTTCGTCACCATCATCGCTCTGTCGAAATTCCGCCGCGAGCGGTTTTTCGCGTATCTCGATCCGTGGCAGGAAGACAATGCGCTGAACAAGGCCTACCAGCTGACGCACTCGCTGATCGCCTTCGGGCGCGGCGAACTGTTTGGCGTGGGACTGGGCGGCAGCGTGGAAAAACTGCATTACCTGCCCGAAGCGCATACGGACTTTTTGCTGGCCGTGATCGGCGAGGAACTGGGCCTGGTGGGCGTGCTGGTCGTGATCGGCATGTTCTACTGGATTATCAAGCGCGCCTTCGACATCGGCCGCCAGGCGATCGCCATCGACCAGACCTTTGCCGGCCTGACGGCAAAGGGCATCGCCATCTGGATCGGCGTGCAGACCTTCATCAATATGGGCGTGAACCTGGGCCTGCTGCCAACCAAGGGCCTGACCTTGCCCTTGATGAGTTATGGCGGCACGGGCGTACTGATTAACTGTATCGGCCTGGCGATTTTGCTGCGCATCGATTACGAAAACCGGATCCTGATGCGCGGAGGCCGGCTATGAACAACGTGACGAACTTGAAAACGACGAAAAGACTGATGATCATGGCGGCCGGCACCGGCGGCCATATCTTCCCGGGCCTGGCGATTGCGCAGACGATGCGCGCGCGCGGCTGGGAAGTGAGCTGGCTGGGCACGACCCACGGCATGGAGCAGGAGCTGGTGCCGAAAAGCGGCATTCCCATGGACGCCATCGCGTTCTCGGGCATGCGCGGCAAGGGCCTGGCGCACACGGTCAAAGGCGGCTTCAGGATGCTGGCCAGCTTCTTTGCCATCCGCCGTTTCATCGCCAGCCGCAAGCCGGACGTGGTGATGGGCATGGGCGGCTACGTCACCGTGCCGGGCGGCCTGATGGCGCGCCTGAAGGGCGTGCCGCTGGTGCTGGTGAATGCCGACGCGGCGCTGCTGTTGTCGAACAAGACCCTGGTGCCGCTGGCGCAGCAGGTGTGCTTCGGTTTCCCCGCCGATTTCGGCAGTGCCGCCGGCAAGGCCGTCGTCACGGGTAATCCCGTGCGCGCCGAGATCCTCGCGATGGCGCCGCCGGCCGCGCGCTTCGCGGGCCGCAGCGGACCGCTGCGCATCCTGGTGGTGGGCGGCAGCCTGGGCGCGAAAGCGCTGAACGACAATCTGCCCGCCGCGCTGGCGCTGATGCCGCAGGGCGAACGCCCGCTGGTGACGCACCAGTCGGGCAAGAAGAATATCGACGCCCTGCATGCCGCGTATGCGCAGGCGGGCGTGCAAGCGAACGTCGTCGACTTCATCGACGACATGGCCCGGGCGTATACCGAGGCCGACCTGGTGATCTGCCGCGCGGGCGCGATCACCCTGTCGGAACTGACGGCGGCCGGCGTGGCCAGTGTGCTCGTGCCGCTGGTGGCGTCGACCACCAGCCACCAGCGCGACAACGCGCAATGGATGGCAAAACAAGGCGCGGCGATTCATCTGCCGCAGACGGAAATGAGTGCGGCGTCGCTGAGCACCCTGCTGGCGTCCTTGACGCGCGATACCTGCCAGCAGATGGCGCAGGCGGCACTGGCAGCAGGCAAGCGCGACGCCAATGAGGCGATCGCACACGTATTGGAAAAACTGGCATGAGGTTAGCTCTGTGAAGCATAAAGTAAACAATATCCACTTTGTCGGCATTGGCGGCAGCGGCATGAGCGGCATCGCCGAAGTGCTGGTCAACCTCGGCTACAAGGTGTCGGGCTCCGACCTGGGCAGCAATGCGGCGACGCAGCGCCTGGCGAGCCTGGGCGCAACCGTCATGCTCGGCCACGCGGCCGAGAACATCGGCGACGCCGATGCGGTGGTGACGTCGGGCGCCGTCCCGCAAGACAATCCCGAAGTGGCGGCCGCGCGCGCGCGCAAGATACCGCTGGTGCCGCGCGCCGTGATGCTGGGCGAGTTGATGCGCCTGAAACGCGGCATCGCCATCGCCGGCACGCACGGCAAGACGACGACCACCAGCCTGGTCGCTTCCGTGCTGGCGCAGGGCGGCCTCGATCCGACTTTCGTCATCGGCGGACGCCTGACCAGCGCCGGCGCGAACGCCAAGCTGGGCTCGGGCGACTATCTGGTGGCCGAAGCCGATGAATCGGACGCCTCGTTCCTGAACCTGACGCCGATGATCGAAGTGATCACGAATATCGACGCCGATCACATGGACACCTACGAGCACGATTTCGAAAAGCTCAAGCAGGCCTTCGTGCAGTTCACGCACCGCTTGCCGTTCTATGGCCGCGCCATGCTGTGCATCGACGATCCGCACGTGCGCGCCATCATCCCGTCCGTCACCAAGCCCGTCACCACCTACGGTTTCGCGGAAGACGCGCAGGTGCGCGCCATCAACGCGCGCGCCGTGGGCCTGGAAATGCATTTCACCGTGCTGCAGGAAGGCTATCCCGATTTGGACGTGGTGCTGAATCAGCCCGGCATGCACAATGTGCAGAATGCCTGCTCGGCGATCGCCATCGCGCGCGAAATCGGCATCGCCGACAGCGCCACGCAGCAAGGCCTGGCGGAGTTTTCCGGCGTGGGCCGCCGCTTTACCCGCTATGGCGACGTGGCGCTGCCGAACGGCGGCAGCTTCGCGCTGGTCGACGATTTCGGCCATCATCCGGTGGAAACGGAAGTGACCCTGGCCGCCGCGCGCGCCGCCTATCCGGGCCGCCGCCTGGTGCTGGCTTTCCAGCCGCACCGCTACAGCCGCACGCGCGACCTGTTCGAGGATTTCGTCAAGGTATTGGGTGCGCCCGACGTCTTGCTCTTGTCCGAAGTGTATGCGGCGGGCGAAGCGCCTATCGTCGCCGCCGACGGCCGCGCACTGGCGCATGCGCTGCGCGCACGCGGCAAGATCGAACCGATCTTCGTCGAGTCCATGACGGACATGGCCGATACCATCATGAGCGTGGCGCGCGACGGCGACGTCGTGCTGACCATGGGCGCGGGCTCCATCAGCGGCATCCCGCAACAACTGACAACGTATCCATCCAACACTGTAAAGGCCTGACGTGAACCAAGCTTCAGCTATCGACGTAAAACAATTGGGCAAGGTCGGCGTCCTGTTCGGCGGCCGTTCGGCCGAGCGCGAAGTGTCGCTGATGTCCGGCGCGGGCGTGCTGGCCGCGTTGAAAAGCCATGGCGTGGATGCGCATGGCTTCGACACGGGCGAACGCAGCCTGGCCGAACTGGCCGCTGAGAAGTTTGACCGCGTCTTCATCGCGCTGCACGGCCGCTTCGGCGAAGACGGCAGCCTGCAGGGCGCGCTGGAACAGCTGGGCATCCCGTACACGGGCAGCGGCGTGATGGCCTGCTCGGTGGGCATGGACAAGGTCTATACCAAGATGATCTGGCTGATGCACGAGCTGCCGACGCCGAAGTACGCGGTGCTGGACGACAGCTCCGACCTGGCCAAGGTGGCCGCGCAACTGGGCTTGCCGCTGATCGTCAAGCCGCCGCATGAGGGTTCGAGCATCGGCATCACGACGGTCAACGAAGCGTCGGCCTTCCAGGCAGCCTACGACATCGCCGCCGGTCTCGATGATTCGGTGCTGGCCGAGGAATTCATCAAGGGCCGCGAGTTCACCGTCGCGATCCTGGGCAAGGGCGCCGCGGCGCGCGCGCTGCCGCCGATTGAAATCGTCGCGCCGCAAGGCAATTACGATTACCAGAACAAGTACTTCACGGACGATACGCAGTATTTCTGCCCGCCGCAGCTGGACCCGGCGATCATCGCCGAGATGGAACGCATCGCCCTGGCGGCATACCGCGCCCTCGGCTGCGAAGGCTGGGGACGGGTCGATGTGCTGATGCGCGCGGCCGACAGCAAGCTGTTTTTGCTGGAAGTGAATACCTCGCCAGGCATGACCGGTCACTCGCTCGTGCCGATGGCGGCGCGCGCGGAAGGCACCAGCTATGAAGACCTGTGCCTGGAAATCGTTGCCGGCGCAAGCCTGAAAATGCACAAGGGACAGCGCTGATATGTGGCATGACGCTAAAAGCCTCAATACGACTGCCAACGGCTTGCTGGCCGCGGTGCTGGTCGTGTGCGTGGCCGCCGGCGTCTGGTGGGTGTCGCAGCGTCCCATGTTCGACCTGCGCACGATCAAGGTGGAAAGCGCGGACGACAAGGGCCTGCGCCATGTGAATTACCTGACCCTGCGCAGCGGCACCCTGGGCCGCATCAAGGGCAATTTCTTCACGACCAACCTGGAAAGCGTGCGCGGCGTGTTCGAATCGGTGCCCTGGGTACGCCGCGCCAGCGTACGGCGCGAGTGGCCGAACCAGCTGATCGTGGCGCTGGAAGAACATGAAGCACTGGGCACCTGGGGCGAGGATGGACGCCTGCTGTCGGCCAAGGGCGACGTGTTTACGGCCAATGTGGCCGAAGCCGAAGACGACCATGAATTGCCTGCGTTTGCCGGCCCCGATGGCAGTGAAAAGGAAGTACTGGCCACCTATGTGCAGCTGGCAAAGTGGTTTGCGCCGCTGAAGATGGTGCCTGAATCGCTGTCGCTGTCGAGCCGCTATGCGTGGACGGTGAAACTGGATAACGGCATGAGCGTGGCGCTGGGGCGCGAGCAGAATCATACGACCCTGAAGGCGCGGGTGGACCGGCTGGTGGGCATCTACCCGCAGCTGGCGAGCCGGCTGGAGAATATCGACACGATCGATATGCGCTACCAGAATGGCCTGGCGCTCAGTTCCGCCGGCCTGGTGATACCGGCCGAAGGCAAGGATGGCAAGCCAGTGATGAAGAAGAAAAACAGTAGTCCGATTAAAAAACCGACTTAACCCAATAATCTTAATTTATAGCCCATACAGTAGGCGACAGAAATGACAAAAGACGCGAAAAACCTGATCGTCGGCCTCGACATCGGCACCTCGAAAGTGGTGGCGGTCGTAGCCGAAGTGATGTCCGACGGGCGCCACGAAGTGATCGGGCTGGGCCAGCACGAATCGAAGGGCCTGAAAAAAGGCGTGGTGGTCAATATCGAGGCCACGGTGGAGTCCATCCAGCGCGCGCTGGAAGAGGCCGAGCTGATGGCCGATTGCAAGATCCGCAATGTGTACGCGGGCATTGCGGGCAGCCATATCCGCAGCTTCAATTCCAGCGGCATGGTGGCCATCAAGGACAAGGAAGTGACGGCGACCGACGTGGCGCGCGTCATCGAGACGGCAAAAGCGGTTAACATTCCGACCGATCAGCAATTGCTGCACACGGTGCCGCAGGAGTTCATCGTCGACAGCCAGGAAGATGTGCGCGAGCCTATCGGCATGAGCGGCATCCGCCTGGAGGTGAAGGTGCATATCGTCACCGGCGCCGTGTCGGCGGTGCAGAACATCGTCAAGTGCGTGCGCCGCTGCGGCCTGGAAGTGTCGGACCTGATCCTGCAGCCGATGGCCTCGGCCGATGCGGTGCTCACGCCCGACGAGAAGGAACTGGGCGTGGTGCTGATCGACATCGGCGGCGGCACGACCGATGTGGCGGTATTCTCCGATGGCGCGATCCGCCATACGGCCGTCATTCCCATCGCCGGCGACCAGATCACCAACGACATCGCCATGGCCTTGCGTACCCCGACCGCGGAAGCGGAAGAAATCAAGATCCGCTATGGCGTGGCCAAGCAGGTCCTGGCCGATCCCGGCGAATCGCTGGAAGTGCCGGGCCTGGGCGACCGCGGCCCGCGCAATCTGTCGCGTCAGGCGCTGGCGGCAGTGATCGAGCCGAGGGTCGAGGAGCTGTTCGCGATGGTGCACCAGGTGGTGCGCGAATCCGGCTATGAAGGCGTGCTGTCGTCGGGCATCGTGCTCACGGGCGGCACCTCCATCATGCCCGGCATGGTGGAAATGGCGGAAGACATCTTCCTGAAACCGGCGCGCCTGGGCACGCCCGAGTATCGGGGCCAGCTGGCCGACGTGGTGCGCAGTCCGCGCTATGCCACGGTATTGGGCCTGCTGCTGGAAGCGAAGAAGCAATACCTGCGCGGCCACATCGTGACGCGTCAGGACGGCTCGGTGAAGGCAGTCTGGCAGCGCATGAAGGAATGGTTTTTAGGGAATTTTTAAGGGCGTATTTCAGGCCCGGCAGGTCAGGCTTTTTGGCAGCATCGCAGGTACACACATAACTTTATTTTATATTTAACCGCAGTTTTCAATCTCCAGTTCTCCTACCAATATGAGGCCTGGCGCTTGGAAACCGCATCTGATAGGAGCACATCATGGAGTTCGATATGGTCGATAACACAGCTTTAGGTACCGTCATCAAGGTCGTCGGCGTCGGCGGTGCGGGTGGCAATGCAGTCCAACACATGATCAACAAAGGCATGTCGGGCGTGGAGTTCATTGCCGCCAACACCGACGCACAGGCCCTGTCGACATCGAAGGCCCACAACATCATCCAGATCGGCGATACGGGTCTGGGCGCCGGCATGAAGCCTGCCGTCGGCCGCCAGCTGGCGGAAGAATCGCGCACGCGCATCGCCGATTCGCTGCGCGGCGCGCACATGGTCTTCATCGCCGCCGGCATGGGCGGCGGCACGGGCACGGGCGCCGCTCCTATCGTGGCCGAAGTGGCCAAGGAACTGGGCGCGCTGACGGTGGCCGTGGTCTCCAAGCCATTCTCGTACGAAGGCCAGAAGTGCATGGACATCGCCGACGAAGGCCTGGAGCAGCTGTCCCTGCACGTCGATTCGCTGATCATCATCCTCAATGAAAAACTGGAAGAGATCTACGAAGACGAAAGCATGCTGGAATGGATGCAGCACGCCGATGATGTGCTCAACAACGCGGTGGCCGGCATTGCCGAGATCATCAACGTGCCTGGCCATATCAACGTCGACTTCAACGACGTGAAAACCATCATGGGCGAGCAGGGCAAGGCCATGATGGGCACGGCGACGGCTTCCGGCGTCGACCGCGCGCGCATCGCCGCCGAACAGGCTGTCGCTTCGCCGCTGCTGGACGGTATTGATCTCTCCGGCGCGCGCGGCGTGCTGGTCAACGTCACGGCCAGCCGTGGCTTGAAAGGTAAGGAGATCAAGGAAGTCATGGCCGCCGTGCGCGCGTTTGCCGCGCCGGACGCGTCGATCGCGCAAGGTATCGCCTACGACGATGCCATGGGCGACGACATCCGCGTCACCGTGGTGGCCACGGGCCTGGGGCGCGCCAAGAAAAACATCCAGCTGGTACCGCAGCAAGTGCTGCGTACCGGCACCCACAACGGCCCGCTGACCCCGTCGGCTGCCATGGGTAGCGCGCAAGCGGCGGCGACGACGGTTGGCGTGGCTACGCCGGCAGCCGGTTTCGACGGCATGAAGGCACCAGCCGTATGGCGCCGCGAATCGGCTTCGGAGCAAGTGCGCGCGATGGAAAAGAATGGCATGGAGACCTACGACATTCCAGCGTTCCTGCGCAAGCAAGCAGATTAAGGTGATCTGATGTCAGTAGCGATGACGGCGGCCTGAGGGTCGCCGTTTTTTTTGCCGTTTTTTGACTTTTGGCTTTGCCTTTCCGCCCACTTTCTGCACAAATACGGCAAGTCAGGCATACTATCGCGCAGTGTCGGCATCACGCCGGCAGCATCCTCAACCGACAGCACACAAGGAGTCAACATGACCATCAAGATCGGCGACACCCTGCCAGAAGGCACCCTGGCCGAATTCATCGAAAGCGAAACCGAAGGTTGCGCACTGGGTCCGAACACGTTCAACGTGCAAGACCTGGTCAAGGGCAAGAAGATCGCCATCTTCGGCCTGCCAGGCGCCTACACCCCGACCTGCTCCGCACAGCACGTGCCAGGCTACGTCAAGCACGCCGCCGACCTGAAAGCTGCGGGCGTCGATGAAATCTGGTGCATCTCCGTCAACGACGCGTTCGTGATGGGCGCCTGGGGCCGCGACCAGAAAGCCACCGGCGTCGTACGCATGATGGCTGACGGCAACGCCGCCTACAGCAAGGCCCTGGGCCTGGACGCCGATTTCTCCAAGTTCGGTATGGGCACGCGCTCGCAGCGCTACTCGATGCTGGTCGACAATGGCGTCGTGACGCAATTGAACGTCGAGCAGGGCGGCAAGTTTGAAGTGTCGAATGCGGAAACCTTGCTGGGCCAGCTGGCTTAAGCAGATCGCAGGTCGGCGTAGGTCGGCTTAGCGCAGCGTAAGCCGACGTGCGGCGTGCGCATCACGTTTGCTCTGGCATTGTTGGATTACGCGCTGCGCGCTAATCCAACCTACGCAATAAAAACGGCGCCATCGGCGCCGTTTTTTTATTGCACCTGCGGTTTTATCGCCTCGAACATGGCCGCATCGATGCTGAACGAATAATCGTCCTGCAGCGCGAAATACTGGCGCGCCTCCTCTGGCGCGCCATCGAACAGGTTACGGATGGCCGCCACTCTTTCGTTCGGCGTGCGCATGCGCGCCACCCACTCGTCGAACTGCATCGTCAGTTTCCACACGCTGCGCAAGCTGTGCGTAAAGCCCGCGTTGTCGAACTTGGCGCCCCATTCGCAGGTGCGGTAGTCGCGCACATGCGAGGCGTCGCGCAGCATTTCCACCGCCTGCAAGGTGCTGTCGTACAGCGCCGTCTTGGGCGCCACGATATCGACCACCAATAACGTGCCGTTCGGGCGCAGCACGCGCCACGCTTCGGCCAGGGCGCCCGCCACGTCGTTCCAGTGGTGCGCGGAAAAGCGCGTGACGACCATGTCGAAGCTGGCGTCGGCAAACGGCAGGCGCGCCACGTCGCCCTGTTGCGTGCGGATATTGTGCAAGCCGCGCTGCGCCCTGGCGTGGTCGACCACGTCGAGCATGGGCTGCGCCAGGTCGTAGGCGACGACGGATGCTGCCACGGGAGCGACGGCGAAGCTGGCGTGGCCGGCGCCGCAGCCCAGGTCCAGCACGGCCGGCTGGCCGTGGCGGCGCGCGCATTCCTGCATCAGCACCAGGTCGGCGCCTTGCGCGTGGACCGCGCTGCTCAGGTAGGCATGGGCCGTCTTGCCAAACTGTTCGGTAACGACATCGTGCTGCTGCATGGTTTTCTCCTGTGGATGGGTGAGTTCCTGCAGAATAGGGATAAAATTATCCTGTAACAAGACCATAACTTATACTGGTATATCTACTACCATGCATTTGTGCCATGTCGAACAAGCTCGCTGAATTCATCCGCGTCCGGCGCGAAGCCGTCACCCCCGCCATGGCTGGCTTGCCCGGCGGCGGACGCCGGCGCACGCCGGGTTTGCGGCGCGAGGAACTGGCGCAATTGTGCGACGTCAGTCCCACGTGGCTGACGTGGCTGGAGCAGGGGCGGCCCGTGTCGGCGTCGGCCAAGATGCTGGCCCGTCTGGCGCAGGTGCTGCAATTGAGCGCGGCCGAGCGCGCCTATCTGTTCGAGGTGGCCGACAAGCATGACCCCAGCCATGGCACAGGCGAGGGCGCTGGGCCTGCCAGCGCCGAGCTGGCCGCCATCGTCGCCGCCATCGGCGCGCCCGCGTACATCCTCGACCGCGAATGGAACGCCGTGGCGTGGAACGGAGCGGCGTCCGCCTTGTTCACGGGCTGGCTGCATGGCGACGGGGACGCGCCGAACCAGCTGCGCTTCATGTTCCTGGAACCTGGCGCGCGCGACCTGATCGTCGGCTGGCCCGAGCGGGCGCAGCGGCTGGTGGCGGAGTTTCGCGCCGATATCGGCCGCCAGGCGGACCAGGCGCCGCTGGCCGGGCTGATCGCGGAGCTGGCCGGCGCCAGCCCTGAATTTCGCCAGTGGTGGGGCGCGCAGCAGGTGCAGGGCCGCGACGGGGGCTTGCGCCGCTTCCAGCATGCGCACCAGGGCGCGCTCAGCTTCAACCAGGTCACCCTGCACCTGGCGCGCCAGCATGAATTGAAACTGGTGATGCTGTTGCCTGTGTCATAAGGTAAAACAGCCGCGCTTGCTATAATCTGGTTGACCGCCTGGCCCGGCCTTTCCAGACCATGCTGTCCTGGCTCCGGCCGTCGCCATGATGACGGTCCCGCTCTTTCGCCAGGAGTCTGTCCTGATATCCCGCAATCCCAACCTGCGCAGCATCTATGTGATGCTGGTCGCCGTCGCCATGTTTTCCCTGATGGACACGGCCATGAAGCTGTTGTCCGTCCATTATCCGCCCATGCAGGTGACGGCCTTGCGCGCCCTGTCGTCCTTGCCGCTCGTCTGCCTGTACCTGCTGTACCGTGGCGCCTTCAAGAATGTGCTGAAGGTGCGCTGGCCCCTGCACTTGCTGCGCGGCGCGCTGGGCGTGCTGATGATTACCCTGTTCGCCTACGGCTTGAAGCGCATGTCGCTGGCCGAGACGTATGCGCTGTTCTTCGTTGCGCCCTTGCTGATCACGGTGTTGTCGGTTTTTATCTTGAAGGAAAAAGTCGACGTCGCACGCTGGTGCGCCATCGTCGTGGGTCTCTTGGGCGTGCTGGTGGCGCTGCGCCCCGACGGTACCGGCTTCTTTTCGCTGGCCGGGCTGGCCGTGCTGGGCTCGGCCGCCTGCTACGCCATTTCTGCCGTCACGGGCCGCATCCTGAGCCGCACGGATGCCAGCGAAAGCATGGTCTTCTGGCTGATGGTGATGATGGCCCTCGGCGGCGTGGCCCTGTCGGCGCATGAATGGGTGGGCATCCGCCGCGAAGACTGGTGGCTGCTGGCCGGTTTGTCGCTGAGCGGCTTTCTGGGCCAGCTGGCCATCACGGAGGCATTTCGTTTTGGCAAAGCGTCCAGCGTGGCGCCGTTCGAATACTCGGCCCTGGCCTGGGGCATGGCCCTGGACTGGATGCTGTGGCGCGCCTTGCCCGACGAATACACCTTGATCGGCGCGGCCATCATCATCGGCAGCGGCATTTACCTGGTGCGGCGCGAAGCCGTGCACGCGGAAAGCGAACATCCGTGAGGAGCGGTTGTGGTATTTCTGGCGTGGGCCATGCCGCGCCGCAACGAAAATCCGGCAAATAGATATAATCGACAGATGTTAAAACAACGCACCATCAAACAACAGGTCCGCACCATCGGTGTCGGTTTGCACTCTGGCACCAAGGTCGAACTGACCTTGCGTCCCGCCGCGATCGACACGGGCATCGTGTTTCGCCGCATCGACCTCGATCCCATCGTGGAGTTTCCCGCCAGCGCCATGGCCGTGGGCGATACGCGCATGGCTTCCGTACTGATCAAGGACGGCGCCAGGGTTTCCACGGTGGAACATCTGATGTCGGCCGCGGCCGGCCTGGGCATCGATAATATGGTGATCGACGTGAATGCGGAAGAAATTCCCATCATGGATGGTTCCGCCTCGTCCTTCGTCTACCTGCTGCAGCAAGCGGGGGTGGAAGAGCAGCAGGCGCCGAAGAAATTCATCAAGGTCGTCAAGCCCGTGGAAGTGCGTCAAGGCAAGGGAGACGCGGAAAAATGGGCGCGCTTGTCGCCGTACGACGGCTTCAAGCTCGATTTCTTCATCGAATTCAATCACCCGGCCGTTGATGGCACGATGCAGCGCGCCTCGGTGGACTTTGGCGACGTGTCCTATGTGCACGACGTGGCGCGCGCGCGCACCTTCGGTTTCATGCAGGACGTGGAAAGCTTGCGCGGCATGGGCCTGGCGCGAGGCGGTTCGCTGGAAAACGCCATCGTCATGGACGAGTACCGCATCCTCAACGCCGACGGCTTGCGCTACGAAGACGAGTTCGTGCGCCACAAGATCCTCGACGCCATCGGCGACCTGTACCTGGTGGGCCATCCCTTGCTCGCCTACTACACGGCGCACAAGTCGGGCCACGCGCTGAACAACCAGCTGCTGCTGGCGCTGCTGGAGCAGCCTGATGCGTATGAAATCGTCTCGTTCGCCACGAACGAGGCGGCGCCGCAGTCGTATCTCCGGCAAATGGAGCGCGAGTGGTCGTTGACGTAGGTCGGATTAGGCCGCAGGCCGTAATCCGACAACCCCGCAGGCGCCAACAATGTTGTCGGATTACGGCCCGAAGGGCCTAATCCGACCTACGTGCTGCCGCCTGGCGTTGCTAATCTTTAGGTTCGCGGTGGTGGCGGACCATATTGCGCAGCGCCGCGATCAATTGCTCGTTCTGCTTCGACGCAGGCAGGGCCGTGCTCAGTTCTTCCAGAGCCGACATGGCCTTTTCCGGCAAGACCAGCGCCCGCGTATGCACGATGGGCGCGATGCTCTTGATGACTTGCACTTTCAGCTTGATGCCTGCAATCTGCCAGCCCTTTCTTTCCAGTTCTCCTTGTAACTTCGGCAATTGCTGCTTGAGCTTGGCCGCCAGCGCCGCGTTCGGCGTGGCCAGCACCAGTTGGCCGCCTTCGAATTGCAGGATGTCGCAATGCTCGAACATCGCCGGCAAGGCTCTGGCGCAATCTTTTTGCAGGGCGGCCAGGCGCGTGACGGTGGGCATCAGGGAAGCCATCGTGGCGTTGCCGCGCAGAAAATCGGTTGCGCCCGTCGCGGCCGGGCCGGAACGGGCGAAGCCGTAGCCGCGGCGCGGTGCCGGAGAATAAGTGGGAGTTCGCATGGCCGAAACATAGCACACTCGCCCGCGCATGACGAGTGCGGCGGCGGGTGCGGTGCAGGCGGGCGGGCCGCATTGCCTTACAGTATGGGAAATGTCCGCAATTTCTGCCATTTGTTTGTCATTAAGCTATTGTTATATGGTGCATTACCCCAACCTTGGCGGGAACGCATGATAAAATCATCGTCTTTTGCCATAGTCGAACTCCGTGCGGTCACGCGATTGTTACCTCGCTGTCAGCTACCGAGCTTTTTTTAACGGCGTTTTTTCAAGAATTCAAGCATGTCATTACTGACCCAGATTTTCGGTAGCCGCAACCAGCGGCTGCTCAAGCAATACCAAAAAACGGTACGCGAGATCAATGCGCTCGAGCCGGCCATCGAAAAGCTGTCGGATGCCGAGCTGCAAGCGAAGACGCCTGCCTTCAAGGAACGCATCGCCGCCGGCGAATCGCTCGATGCCTTGTTGCCGGAAGCGTTTGCCGTTTGCCGCGAGGCCAGCAAGCGCGTCCTGCGCATGCGCCATTTCGACGTGCAGATGATCGGCGGCATGGTTTTGCATTTCGGCAAGATCGCGGAGATGGGCACGGGCGAGGGCAAGACCCTGATGGCAACCTTGCCAGCCTACCTGAATGCCCTGTCGGGCAAGGGCGTGCATATCGTCACCGTCAATGATTACCTGGCGCAGCGCGATGCCGAGACCATGGGCCGCCTGTATGCGTGGCTGGGTCTGTCGACGGGGGTGAACATGTCGCAGATGGAGCACAGTGCCAAGCAGCAGGCATACAGCTCGGACATTACCTACGGCACGAATAATGAATTCGGTTTCGACTTCTTGCGCGACAACATGGTCTACGAAGCGCGCGAGCGCGTGCAGCGCAGCCTGAACTTCGGCATCGTCGATGAAGTCGACTCGATCCTGATCGATGAAGCGCGTACGCCGCTGATCATTTCCGGCCAGGCCGAGAACCACACGGACCTGTATCACAAGATCAATGCAGTGCCTGCGCGCCTGACCTTGCAGATCGGCGAAGAAACGCCGGACGGCAAGGGCAAGGTGGAAGTGCCGGGCGACTACACCAAGGATGAAAAGGCGCACCAGGTGCTGCTGACGGAAGCGGGCCATGAAAAGGCCGAAGGCATCCTGATGGAAATGGGCCTGCTGCCGGAAGGCGCGTCGCTGTACGATTCGGCCAACATCACCCTCGTGCACCACCTGTATGCGGCCTTGCGCGCGCATGCGCTGTACTTCAAGGATCAGCACTATGTGGTGCAGAACAATGAAGTGGTGATCGTCGATGAATTCACGGGCCGCCTGATGACGGGCCGCCGCTGGTCCGATGGCTTGCACCAGGCCGTCGAAGCGAAGGAAGGCGTCAAGATCCAGAACGAGAACCAGACCCTGGCCTCGATCACCTTCCAGAACTACTTCCGCATGTACGCCAAGCTGGCAGGCATGACCGGCACGGCCGATACGGAAGCGTACGAATTCCAGGAAATCTACGGCTTGGAAACGGTCGTGATTCCGCAAAACCGTCCATTGCAGCGCAAGGACCGCCAGGATCAGGTCTACAAATCCTCGGCGGAAAAATACAACGCGATGTTGAACGACATCCGCGACTGCTACGAGCGCGGCCAGCCCGTGCTGGTGGGCACGACCTCGATCGAGAACTCGGAACTGCTGTCGGGCATCCTGACCAAGGCCGGTTTGCCGCACAACGTGCTGAACGCGAAGCAGCATGCGCGCGAAGCGGAAATCATCGCCCAGGCAGGCCGTCCGAAAGCCATCACCATCGCCACCAACATGGCCGGCCGCGGTACCGACATCGTGTTGGGCGGCAACGTCGAAAACCAGATCAAGTTCATCGAAGCCAATGCTGAGCTGAGCGACGCCGACAAGGCAGCCCAGTCGCAGACCTTGCGCGATGAATGGCAGTCGCTGCACGACCACGTGGTCAATGCGGGCGGCTTGCACATCATCGGCACCGAACGCCACGAATCGCGCCGCGTCGACAATCAGTTGCGTGGCCGTGCCGGCCGCCAGGGTGATCCGGGTTCCTCGCGCTTCTACCTGTCGCTCGACGACGCGCTGCTGCGCATCTTCGCCGGCGACCGCGTGCGCGCCGTGATGGACCGTTTGAAAATGCCGGAAGGTGAACCGATCGAGGCAGGCATCGTCTCGCGTTCGATCGAATCGGCCCAGCGCAAGGTCGAAGCGCGCAACTTCGACATCCGCAAGCAATTGCTGGAATACGATGACGTCGCCAACGATCAACGCAAGGTCATCTACCAGCAGCGTAACGAGCTGCTGGAAACGACCGATATTTCCGAGATGATCGGCTCGCTGCGCCACGGCGTGTTCACCGACCTGGTGCACGAATACGTGCCGCGCGAATCGGTGGAAGAGCAATGGGATATCAAGGGCCTGGAAAACACCCTGGCCAGCGAATGGCAGCTCGACCTGCCGCTGCAGCAAATGCTGGAAGCCGATGCGACCCTGACGGACGAAGAGATCCTGGAAAAAGTGCTGGCCGCGGCCGATGCCGTGTACCAGTCGAAGATCGATATCGTCGGCAAGGAATCGTTTGGCGGCTTCGAGCGCAATGTCATGCTGCAAAGCGTGGACAGCCACTGGCGCGAACACCTGGCGGCGCTCGATCACCTGCGCCAGGGTATTCACCTGCGCGGTTATGCGCAGAAGAATCCGAAACAGGAATACAAGCGCGAAGCGTTTGAACTGTTTGGCCAGATGCTCGACATGATCAAGAACGACGTTACGAAACACGTGATGACGGTACGCATCCAATCGCGCGAAGAAGTCGATGCGGCCGAACAGGCGATGCAGCAGTCGCACGTGGAAAACGTGCACTACCAGCACGCCGAATTCGACCCGAACGCGGCGCCGGAAGAGCTGCTGGCGCCTACGGCCGGCGGCAACATGGACAACGTCGACGACATGAGCGTGAGCATGGGCGTCAAAGTGGGCCGCAACGATCCATGCCCTTGCGGCAGCGGCAAGAAGTACAAGGCTTGCCACGGCAAGCTCGCTTAAGCGCGGTTTGTCAGCGTGAACAAAAAACGGAGACCGCGGTCTCCGTTTTTTTATGTCCGCAATACTGGGCTTGGCCCCTGCTCAGGGAAAGGCCCAGTATTGCGGCGCCTGCGAGGGAATGCCTTTCAAGCCGCCGCGGTTCCTGGCCCGTTGCCCCGTCTTGATCATGGTGGCGATATCGGTCAGCAGGACGCGGTTGCTGGCGAAGTAATCGTGGCCCATGAAATTCATGATGACGGCCGAGGCATCGACGAGTTCCATGCCGGGGATGCTGACGACGGGGCCGCGGATGTCGCCTATCCTGTCCCAGTCGGCAAAATTGTAGGAGGCGCGGATGGCCTTGTCGTTCGCGGACGCGTACAGGGTGGCGGGAAGCTTGAGGCTGGCAAAACGGGGAGCGATCTGCTCGCGGAAGATATCGGCATTGATGTCCGGCGCCGCCAGCACCACCTGCTTGAACAGGGGCCGCAGCTCGGGGCGCTTTTCCAGCAGGCTGGCCAGGGCCACGGTCATCGGGCGGTTGCCCATGCTGTGGGCGATGATGTAGATATCGGTGGCGGAAGAGTGCTCGGCGAAGTCGGCCAGGAAGGCCTGCAGGTGCGCCTGCGTCCATTCGGCGGCGTTTTCATCGAACTCATAGCCTGCAAACGTGCCTTTCGACGGCCAGCTGTAGAACACGGGCAGGGCGCCGATATCGAGGTCGACCGCCATCTGCGCCGTGCGCCGGGCCGCGTCGTCAAACGAGTTGCTGTAGCCGTGGATGTAGATGAAGGCGGCGCGCCGTTCCGGGGCGCCCTGTATCCTGGCCTTGACGGTGGCGAGAAAATCCGCGCGCGACAGGCGCGTGCTTGCCTTGATCAGCACATATTTTTGCGCATTGTCGCCGGACAGGATGGCGTACCAGGGCGGCAACGGCAGCTCGCCCGGCGCTCTTTTCTCCGGGATGCTCACCACGACGCTGCCATAGCTCAGGTAGGGCGCCACGCGGTTGGGCTGCCAGCCATAATTGTGGCTGCCGGGCTGGTATTTCCGGTCGGTGGCGTAATACACGGTGACGTGCGTGGCGCCGGGGGGCGGCGCATCGTTGTCGGATCTCGGCGTGCCGGCGCTGCCCGTGCTGCCGACCAGATTGCCGCGGTTGCCGAGCAGGCCGCCTATGCCCGACCATGCATTGCTCCACGGACTGGCAGGCGATGGCGGCGGTACCGCGGCTGGCGGTGGAACTTCAGCCGCAGGCGGCGCTTCGGATGCCTGTTCGGTGGCGTGGATGCTGTCGCCATCCGCGGGGCCGCGCGGCACCGTACAGGCTGTCAACCAGGCCAGCAGGCAAAGCAGGGATAGGCGGCGCAACAGGCACGACAGGCCTGAAGCGCTGCGCTGCATCCGGTTTGACTGACCCTGCGCCATGACATCCTTCCCTGGGCGGTGCGATTGCAAGACGCGCCTTCGTCCATTCCCATACCTTAGCGCCGCCAGGCGGCATGGTTCTGATAAATCGCAAGCCTGGCCGCGCCACCGGCCCCTATCGGCGCCGCCGTGGCCAGCGCGACTATTCACTTGCTGCATGTTCACCCGCGCCGCGAAGGCGCTACAATAGCGCTTCCCTTTTCCCTCGCAGAAGAAATCACCATGGCCGTCAATTCTCCCAAGCCCGTCGCCGCCGACCTGAAAGCCGTCGCCGGCATTGAAATCGGTGTTGCCGAAGCCGGCATCAAGAAACCCAACCGCAAGGATTTGCTGGTATTGAAACTGGCGCCGACGGCCACCGTGGCCGGCGTGTTTACCCTGAACCGCTTCTGCGCCGCGCCCGTGCAAATCTCGAAGGCCAACCTGGCCGCCGTGACGGCCGGCGCCGCGCCGATCCGCGCGCTGCTGGTCAATACGGGCAACGCGAATGCAGGCACGGGCGAATCGGGCCTGGCCGATGCACAGGCCAGCTGCGCTGCGCTGGCCGAGCTGCTGGGCTGCACGCCGCAGCAAATCCTGCCGTTTTCCACCGGCGTGATCCTGGAACCGCTGCCCGTGCAACGCCTGGTCGCCGGCCTGCCGCAAGCCGTGGCCGCGCTGACCTCGGATAACTGGTTCTCGGCCGCCGAAGCCATCATGACCACCGACACGCAGCCGAAAGCCGGTTCGCGCACGGTCACCATCGGTGGCCACACGGTGACCCTGACGGGCATCAGCAAGGGCGCCGGCATGATCAAGCCGAACATGGCCACCATGCTGGGCTTCCTCGCGTTCGACGCCACCGTGGCCCAGCCCGTGCTGGACCAGCTGGTGAAACAGGCGGCCGACAAATCGTTCAACTGCATCACCATCGACGGCGACACGTCCACCAATGACTCGTTCATGCTGGTGGCCACGGGCGCCGGCAGCCTGGTCATCGATTCGACCGATTCGCCGCACTATGCGGAACTGGCCGCCGCCGTGACCGAGCTGTCCACTTTTCTCGCGCAAGCCATCGTGCGCGACGGCGAAGGCGCCACCAAGTTCATGACGGTGACCGTGGAAGACGGCCGCAACGTGGAAGAGTGCCGCAAGATCGCCTATTCCATCGCCCATTCGCCGCTGGTGAAAACCGCTTTTTTTGCCTCCGACCCGAACCTGGGCCGCATCCTGGCCGCCATCGGCTATGCGGGCGTGGACGACCTGGACGTGGGTCAATTGAATTTGTACCTGGACGACGTGTGGGTGGCGAAGAACGGCGGCCGCAACCCCGATTACCAGGAGCAGGATGGCCAGCGCGTGATGCAGCAAAGCGAAATCACCATCCGCGTCAAGCTGGCGCGCGGCGACGCCACGGCCACCCTGTGGACGTGCGACCTGTCGCATGACTACGTGTCGATCAACGCCGACTACCGCTCATGACCGGCCTCGATCAATTCCTGATCCGCGCCGAGCGGGTACTGGCGCGCCTGGAGTCGATCTTGCCGCCGGCCTTGCCGGCGACCGACTGGAACAGCTTTGCCTTCCGCTGGCGCCGGCGCCAGGGCGCCGCCAGCCATCTGCAGGCGGTGGCGCACGTGTCGTCCATCGCTTTGGATGACTTGCACAACATCGGCACGCAAAAAGCGCAGATCGAGCAGAACACACGCCAGTTCGTGAGTAACCGTCCGGCCAACAACGTGCTGCTGACGGGCGCGCGCGGCACGGGCAAGTCCTCGCTGATCAAGGCATGCCTGAACCAGTTTGCGGATCAGGGCCTGCGCCTGATCGAAGTGGACAAGGCGGACCTGGCCGACTTGCCCGACATCGTCGACCTGGTGGCGGCGCGCCCCGAGCGCTTCATCATCTTTTGCGACGACCTGTCGTTCGAAGAGGGAGAAAGCGGCTACAAGGCGCTGAAAGTGGCGCTCGACGGCAGCATCGCCGCGCAATCGGACAATGTGCTGATCTATGCCACTTCGAACCGCCGTCACCTGATGCCCGAACGCATGTCGGACAACACCAGCTACAAGACGGACGACGATGGCGATTTGCATCCGGGCGAGACGGTGGAAGAAAAAATCTCGCTGTCCGAGCGCTTCGGCCTGTGGCTGTCGTTCTACCCGTTCAAGCAGGATGACTACCTCGATATCGCGGAGCACTGGCTCGCTTCGTTCGGCTGCACGCCGGAGCAGATCGCGCAAGCGCGCGGCGACGCCCTGCGCTGGGCCTTGCAGCGCGGTTCCCGTTCGGGCCGGGTGGCGTGGCAATTTGCGCGCGATTATGCTGGGAAACTACCTGCGGGAAAGTTGCCGCAATGAGCGAGGTGAAAGTGACACCGGTCGATGTGGCCGTCGGCATCCTGATGAAGCCAAATGGCGACGTGCTGCTGGGCCAGCGCCCGGCCGGCAAGCCGTATGACGGCTATTGGGAATTTCCTGGCGGTAAAGTCGAACCGGGCGAAGCCATTTTGGACGCCTTGAAACGCGAGTTTGTCGAGGAGCTGGGTTTATACATCGACAGTGCCGAGGCCTGGTGCGGCGTCGAATATGTATATCCGCACGCCCATGTGCGCCTGCATTTCTATATCAGCCGCGAATGGCGGGGCGAGCCGCAAAGCCTGGAAGGGCAGGCGTTCGCCTGGCAAGGCACGGTCGGCGTGGAACCCTTGCTGCCGGCCACCATTCCCCTGCTGGAATGGCTTGATGAGGTACGCCAGGAATCCCTGGCCACCTGAGTTCGATTTGTGCCAGCATGCAGCCCGTGCGCTGCGCTGGCGCAAACCAGTGTTGTCCTTCCCTTGTATTGCCGGTGTTTTGCGTTAGAGTGCTCTCATGACGCACTGGGGAATTCGCATGCCGCTGACCCTGACCTTCACCGATACCGATGAACTGCTGCTCGCGGCGCTGCACAAGCGTGCTCGCGCGCATGGGCGCAGCATTGAGGAAGAGCACCGCGACATCCTGCGCAGCGCCTTGCGGCCGTTGCCGAAACGGCCGCTCGACGATATTTTGCGCGGCATGCCCGATGTGGGGGGCGATGGGGACTTCGAGCGCCGCTCCTGAGCCGCCATGGGCGCCTATCTGGTCGATACGGATGTGATCGTTGCTGCACGCAAAGGGACAGGTGCACCGGCGGGCATTGCCGCTTTCTTCGAGCGGGTGGCGCCCGAGGCGCGCTACTTACCGGTACAGGTGATCGCGCAATTGCGCGCAGGCATACAGTGCAGCTGGCGGCGTGAAGCGCCCCTGGAAGCGTTGGCCCTGGAAGGCTGGCTGGAAGCGCTGCTGGCCGATTATGCTGCGCGGCTGCTGGACTTCGACCTCGATTGCGCGCTCGTCTGTGCCCGTTTGCAGGGCCGTGGCGCCGTACAGGGTGTGGACACGCAGATCGCGGCGATGGGCATCGCCTATGGCTTGACGGTGGTCAGCGGCAGGCTCGACAGTTTCGCGGCGCAGGGGCTGCGCCTGGAAAATCCATTCAAATGAAGCTTACTGCGGCTTGTTGTCTTCATCTGCCAGGGGATCTTCAAACGGATCGGCGGCGGGGATCGTATATTTCTCTTCCGCCCAGGCGCCCAGGTCGATCTGCTTGCAGCGTTCCGAGCAGAAGGGGCGGAATTTGTTGGCTTCAGTCCATTCGACTTTGGCGGCACAGGTAGGGCAGTTAACGACGGTCATGATGGGGCAAATAAGTAACAGTTAAAAATTACAGAGCGTGAGCTCGAATGGTACATCTTCTTCCAGCGGCTTGGGTTTCAAGTCGCCGCCCTGGGTAGTGAAGCGTACCCACAGCATATACTTGTTGGCGGAAATCTCCGGGATGGCGCCGCTGTTTTCATCGAGGCTCAGGCGCAGCATCTGGTACACCTTGCCTTGCAGCATTTGCTGGTAGCTGCCGCCATTGGCGATCAGTTTGACGGGTCCGCCGGAATCGCGCAGCAGGCGCAAGACGAGGGCCAGCGCATCGAACAGGGGCGCCAGCGGGGCGAACCACGCGTGGATATCGGTCAGGCGCTGCTCGCAGCTGCGTTTTTGCCAGGCGAAGTACGACGGCAAGTCGAATTCGCAGGCGCCGCCCGGGATGATGGTGCGGCCGCGTATGCTCATCAGCCATTCATTGTCGCGGATATTCTGGCCCGTCTTGCCTTGCGCCGCCACGAGGGCGCCGCTGACACTGTCGAGTTCGCCGAGGATGGCATCCAGGGTTTCCGGCTCCACGTTCGGATTGCTGCGGTAGCCCAGCAGGCTCTGGCGCTGGCGCTCGAGTTCCTGCAGCAGGTCGGACTTCAGGTCGGCGCGGCCGGCCACTTCGAGCATATCGAAAATAGTTGCCAAGGCAACATGATGCTGCATTGCATGCTCTTGCTGGATGAAGAACTTGAATTTGTCGTACAGGTCTTCCAGCCGCAACAAGGTACGTATGCGTTCGTTGAAAGGGTATTCGTAGACAATCAAAATAATTCCCTTAAGTAAGGACCTGCAAACAATCCCGTGATTTTGAACCAAGCGTCGACAAATTACAAACGTTGCGGCCCGATTCCAGCCATTCTTTTTGAAAATGCCAGATATAAATCGTGCAACTGGGCAATCTGCGGCGCCAGGGCCGCCAAATCGCCATTATTGTCGATCACATCGTCCGCCGCCGCCAGGCGCATGGCGCGCGTGGCCTGCGTGGCCATGATGGCTTTGACTTGTTCTTCCGACAATCCATTGCGCGTCATCACGCGCGACACTTGCAGGCTTTCCAGGCAATCGATGACCAGTACGCGGTTGACCCGCTCCACCCAGCCGCCGGACTCGACCAGCAGGGGCACGGCAAAGATCACATAGCTGCCCGTCGCTGCGGCGGCGGCCGCCAGCGTGGCCTGGCGAATGCGCGGGTGCAGGATGGCTTCCAGTTTCGCCTTGGCGGCGGCGTCGGAGAATACGAGATTGCGCATTTTGGTGCGGTCGAGGGCGCCGCGCGCATCGGCGTAGCCGGGGCCGAATTCCGCCACCAGGGCCGGCATGGCCGCGCCATTCGGCGCCGTCAGGCTGTGCGCGATCTGGTCGGTGTCGACGATGGAGGCGCCACGCGCGGCGAACAGGTCGGCCACCGTGCTCTTGCCGCAACCGATGCCGCCGGTGAGGCCGACGCTGAAATAGGGGGCGTTTTGTAATTGCATGTGTGTATCCATAAGGGGCTGGTCAGCCGGTCAGGCCCAGCGTGAGGCGTGACAGGGGCGTGCCGTACAGCAGCGCGATCAGGCCTGCCGCCGCCAGGTAGGGGCCGAACGGAATCGGCTTGTCGCGCCCCCGCTTGGCAAACACGATCAGGCCGATGCCGACCACGGCGCCCACCACCGACGACAACAATATGATCGTCGGCAACATGGTCCAGCCCAGCCACGCACCGAGCGCCGCCAGCAATTTGAAGTCACCATAGCCCATTCCCTCCTTGCCTGTCGCCAGCTTGAAGGCCCAGTACACGGCCCACAGGGCCAGGTAGCCGGCGGCCGCGCCGATGACGGCCTCCTGCAGCGGCACGAAGGTGCCGTTGATATTGACCAGCAAACCCGCCCACAGCAGGGGGAAGGTGAGGTCGTCCGGCAGCATTTGCGTATCGGCATCGATGAAGGTCATGGCGATCAGCAGCCAGGCAAACACGAGCGTCGCCAGGCCCGTCCAGCCGCTGCCGAAATGCCAGATCAACAGGGCCGACAGCGCGCCCGTCAGCAGTTCCACCAGCGGATAGCGCGCGGAGATGGGCGCCTTGCAGGCGCTGCATTTGCCGCGCAGCAGCAGGTAGCTGATGACGGGGATGTTTTCCATGGCCGTGATGCGGTGGCCGCAAGCGGTGCAGTTCGAGTGCGGCAGCATCAGGTTGTAGCGGTCCGTATGCGGCAAGGGCAAGCCGCTTTCCTCCGCCACGTAATTATCGGAGTCGCGCTGCATCATCTTCGGCACGCGGTGGATCACCACATTCAGAAAGCTGCCGACGATCAGGCCGAACAGGGCGGCGACGAGGGCGACGGGAAGATTGCCGGGCGCGGCGAACAGCAGGGTATCTTGCAGCATGGTGGATTTGTCTGAGGTGATGATGTTGCCGCGCAAACATTGCCTGGCACTGCCGCAGTGTAAAACATCTGCCGGCACGTGGGGATGTTTTGCGCAGGGCGAACCGTTAAATCACGGCCCCCAGCTTGAAAATCGGCAAATACAAGGCGATTACGAGGGAGCCGACGAGCACGCCCAGCACCACCATCAGCGCCGGTTCCAGCAGCGTGGAAAGGGTGGTCACGGTGGCGTCGATGTCCGCCTCGATGATCTCGGCCGCGCGCGACAGCATGGCGTCGAGCGCGCCCGACTCCTCGCCGATCAGGGCCAGTTGCGTCAGCAGCGGGGGAAATACGCCGCTGTGCTCCATGGCCAGGGCCAGGCTGCCGCCGGCGCGGATTTCACGCTCGATGCGCGCCGTCGCTTCCTGGTACAGCGCGTGGCCGGAGGCGGCGCCCACCAGGCCGAGCGAGTCGAGCAGCGGCACGCCGGCGGCGAACATGGCGGCCAGGGTGCGCGTCCAGCGGGCGATCGCCGCCTTGCGCAGGAGCGGGCCGAACACGGGAAGGCGCAATGCCCGCAGTTGCGTGTTGCGCCGCAAGGCGGGCCAGCGGCGCCAGGCCAGGTGCAGCAGCACGCAAGCGAGCACGAGCGCCACCAGCAAGGCCAGCCAGTAGCGGACCAGAAAGGCGGACACGCCCATGACGGCCAGGGTGGGCAGCGGCAAGGGGGCGCCGAAGCTGTCGAAGACCTGGCGGAAGGCGGGCACGACCACGCTCATGATGATGGCCGTGACGACGATGGCGACGAGCACGATGACCAGCGGATACATCAGCGCGCCGCGCACTTGCCGCCGCAGGGCGATGGCTTTTTCCTGGTGCGTGGCCAGGCGCGCCAGCAAGTCCTGCACGATGCCGGCCTGTTCGCCCGCCGCCAGCAGGTTGCAATACAGCTCGTCAAACAGCAGGGGAAATTGGCGGAAGGCCTGCTGCAGGCTGCTGCCCGCTTCGATGTCGTGGCGCAAGTCGCGCATCAACTCGGTGATCGCGGGTTTGGCGTGGCCCTTGCCGGCGATGTCGAAGGCGTGCAGCAGCGG
The DNA here is from genome assembly GCF_059420865.1 of Janthinobacterium sp. GW821-FHT03C10. Classification (NCBI taxonomy): domain Bacteria; kingdom Pseudomonadati; phylum Pseudomonadota; class Betaproteobacteria; order Burkholderiales; family Oxalobacteraceae; genus Janthinobacterium; species Janthinobacterium sp. GW821-FHT03C10. The sequence goes on from NZ_JBWKUN010000008.1 coordinate 275,992, forward strand.
CACGCCGGCCGCCATCATGGTCGACAACTGGCGCGTGAACAGGGCGATATCCTTGCGCGTGATGGCCTTGCCCGGCGCGCTGCGCGCAGCCTGCACACGGGTGGCCAGGATGCCCTGGCGTCTGAGCGCGACCGTCGCCGCGCCGGCGTCGGCGGCGCGCAAGACGCCATCGGCCGCCTTGCCGTGGCGGTCCGTGCCCTTCCATGCAAAGCGCCGCTCGGCCGCCATGTGCACCTCCTGCCGTCACGGTAGCAGCGCCGGACAAAAGCACCAGCGGCGCTGGCGGCAAGCTTGATGTGGCTCAGCTTTTTGTGGTTTGCACTTCCGTCTGCACAACGGCCTGGGCCTTCACGTCGGCCGCATCGTCCTCGTCGCTGTCCGTGCCCTTGCTGATGCTTTCGCCATCGTCGCGGCGCAGGGTCCAGAAGGTCAGCGAGGACAGCACCGTGAGGGCGGCCAGGGTGAGGAAGGCGTGGTGCAGGGCCGTGCTGAGCATGGCGCGGTCCGACTGCGGCATGTCGCCCAGGTACCAGCCCGTGATCAGCGAACCGAAGGCCAGGCCAAAGCTCATCGACAGTTGCTGCATCGAGCTGGCGATGGTGCTGGCCATGCTGGAATCGGCCTTGTCGACGTCGGCGTACGCGATGGTGTTCATGCTGGAAAACTGCAGCGAATTGAAAAAGCCCATGCACAGGCTGATGGCGACGATCACGTACAGGGGCGTGCCGGCGTCTACCAGCGAAAACATGGCGATGGTGACGCCGATCAGCACCGTGTTGACGATCAGCACCTGGCGGTAGCCGAAGCGGGCCAGCACGCGCGCGGAAATGAATTTCATGCCCATGGCGGCGGCCGCCGACGGCATCATCAGCAAGCCCGACTGCCAGGCAGGCAAGCCCAGGCCCAGCTGGTACAGCAGCGGCAACAGGAAGGGCAGGCCGCCCACGCCCAGCCGTGTGACGAAGCCGCCCATCACGGAGACGCGGAAGGTGCGGATCTTGAACAGGGCCAGGCGCAGCAGCGGGTGCAGCACTTCGCTCGAATGCCAGGCATACGCGGCCAGCAGGCTGATGGAAATGAACAGCAGCACGGCAAACGAGGTGCCGTCGATGCGGTGTTCGCCGAAGATTTCCAGCAGCCACGACAGCAGCGCGATGCCCGTGCCGAACAGCACCAGTCCGATCAGGTCCAGCGGGCGGGGCTTGTCGCCATAGTAGTCGGGCATGTAGCGGTGCGCCAGGTACAGCGCCACCAGGCCGACAGGCACGTTGACGAAGAAAATCTCGCGCCACGACAGCCAGTGCACGATCAGCCCGCCCACCGTGGGCCCCAGCAGGGGGCCGATCAGGGCGGGGATGATGACGAAATTCATGGCCGCCAGCAATTGCGACTTGGGAAAGGTGCGGATGATGGTGAGCCGGCCCACCGGCATCATCATGGCCGCGCCCACCCCTTGCAGCAGGCGCGCGGCCACCAGCATGGGCGCATTCACGGACAGGCCGCACAGGATGGAAGCGACGGTAAAGATGGCAACGGCGGCGGAAAACACGCGCCGCGTGCCGAAGCGGTCGGCCATCCAGCCGCTGATGGGAATGCACACGGCCAGGCTCAGGATGTAGCTGGTGACGACGGCCTTCAGGCTCAGCGGCGTCACATGCAGGCTGGCGGCCATGGCGGGGATGGCGGTGTTGACGATGGTGGAGTCGAGTTGCTCCATGAACAGGGCGGTGGCGACCACCCAAGGCAGGTAGCTTTTAATCGGGGAACTGGTCATGGATGCGAGCCTGAGGAGGTAAGACGGAGCCGACAGTACGACGAATTGTCACATAAATGGCGCAGGCGTGCCGCCCGCGCCATTCATTCTGGCAGTGCGCCGGGGGCATCGTCCATGGAACATTTGTTCCATGGCAATAGATTGCTGGCAAGGCTAGCATGTGTTTTCCGGCAACTCCCGCCCCTCCTTCCCGAAAGTCATGCCACATGAAAAATGCACTTACCTTCCTTGCCCTGAGCGCCGCCCTGTCCGCCTGCGGTGGCGGCGGCGATCACGCTGCACCGGAAGCGCCGGTCACGCCGCCCGTCGTGGTCACGCCTGTCGCCGAGCCCGTGACGGTCGCCTCGCAAGCGGTCGCCGCCCAGGCTGGCCTGGCCGTGATCGCCGGCGCCAATGCGGACGAGACGGTGTATGACGTGGCGGCCGATATCGGCGACACATGGCGCATCACGTTCGACAGCGTCAAGAAAACCTACGCGATCCGGGTGCTGTCGACGCAGTTCGGCTTGAGCGACCGCAGCGGCACGTTCAGCGCCGTCACCGCTGGCCATCTCACCACCTACACGGCAGCGGATTTCAGCGTCACTGTCGACGCGCGCACGCGCTTGTTGAGCGGAAATATCAAGCTGGGTAACATGGCCTCGACCGTCAGCGGCACCGGCTATGCGGTGGGGGACGTGGCCGGGCTGGCCGGCAGCTATATTTTCCTGGGTGCCATGCGCAATGCATCGAACGGCGGCGACCGTTTCAATCCGAAAGGCAGCCTGAAGGTGGCGGCCGACGGCAGCGCGCAACTGTGTAATGGCGGCGTGTTCAATGCGCAAGGCGTGTGCTCGGCGGTATCGCCGCAGCTGGAGGCGGAAAACGCCAGCCTGACCCTGGTCAAGGATGCGAAGAGCGGTTTGCTCGTCGCCCGCCAGGGCCAGCAGGATTTCGGCATCGTCCACGTGCATGCCGGCGACCGGGGGCTGGCGCTGTTCATCGACCGCTACAGCCGCAACCAGGAAAACGTGCTGCGCGTGGGTACCATCGTGGCGGCCAAACGACAGAAGATCGGCAGCGAAATCGCCGGCAGCTACGCCTGTGCGGCGCCGGGCATCAGCGCCAGGATCGAGATTGCGGGCGGCACCGCCACCCTGACGAATAACACGAGCGGCAAGACGCATGCGGAAACCATCACCGCCAACAAGCTGGGCCTGGGCGCGCAGGCCGCCGATTTCGATGGCATCGCCGTGTTCAAGGACCCGGCCGACGTGCCGGCCGACTATTCGATGTTCATGCCCGTGTCGTCGAGCATGGCGGTCGAGTTTTCCACCGACCGCACGTATATGGGCACGTGCCTGAAAAATTAAGAGGTGCCGCCACGTGCCTGTGTGAGTAGGTCGGGTTAGCCGGTACGGCGTAACCCGACAACACCATCAGCCCGGTAATCGTTCCAATGCCTCCATCAACGGCATCGCAGCATCGGCGATGCGTTCCAGGCTCGCCTCGCGCAGGGCGGCGGTGTCCACCGTGTGGCCGGAGTCCAGCCCCGCCCAGCGCAGCAGCGCCGCACACGCGGCGGGCGTGTCGAACATGCCGTGCAAATAGCTGCCGAGGATTTGCCCGTCGTCCGATACGGCTCCCTCGGGCCGGCCGTCGATGATGAAGGCCGGCTGCGCCAGCGCCGCGCCATGCGACACGCCCATGTGGATTTCGTAGCCTGCCACGGGGGCATCGGCCGCACCGTCAAACGCGCAGTGGCCAGCGACCTGCTGCAGGCGTTTTTCCGCCGTCAATTCCGTCACCATGTCGAGCAGGCCCAGTGCCGCTGACTCTCCCGCCGCGCCTTCCACGCCCAGCGGATCGCGCACGCTCTGCCCCAGCATCTGGAAGCCGCCGCAGATGCCGAGCACCTTGCCGCCGTAGCGCAGGTGTTTCGCCAGGTAGGCGGACCAGCCCTGCTGCCGCAGCCAGGCCAGGTCGCCGCGCGTGTTCTTGCTGCCGGGCAGGATCACCAGGTCGGCAGCTGGAATCGGCTGGTCCTGTTTGATGAATTGCAGGTCGATGCCGGGGTGGGCACGCAGCGCGTCGACATCCGTGTGGTTGCTGATGCGCGGCAGTTGCGGCACCACCACCTTGAAGGCACCCCGTTCGGCCTGCGTCGCTTCGACGGCGTCTTCCGCATCGAGGAACAGGCCTTGCAGGTAGGGCAGCACGGCCAGCACGGGCTTGCCCGTCTGCTGTTCCAGCCAGTCGATGCCGGGTGTGAGCAGCGAGATATCGCCGCGGAAGCGGTTGATGACGAAGCCGACGATGCGCGCGCGCTCGCTGTCGGACAAACACGCCAGGGTGCCGATGATGTGCGCGAAGACGCCGCCCCGGTCGATGTCGGCCACCAGGATCACGGGGCAGTCGACGGCTTCGGCAAAGCCCATGTTGGCGATGTCGCGCGCGCGCAGATTGACTTCGGCGGGGCTGCCCGCGCCTTCGACGACGACGGCCTCGTACTGCTGGCGCAAGCGCGTGAACGATTCCAGCACGGCGCCCATGGCGATGGTCTTGTATTGCTGGTAGTCGCGCGCATCCATCTCGGCGCGCACCTTGCCGTGGATGATCACTTGCGCGCCCGTGTTCGACGACGGTTTTAATAGCACCGGATTCATGTCCGTGTGCGGCGCGATGCCGCAGGCCAGCGCCTGCAAGGCCTGGGCGCGGCCGATCTCGCCGCCGTCGCTCGTCACCGCGCTGTTCAAGGCCATGTTTTGCGGCTTGAACGGCGCTACCGTCACGCCACGGCGCTTCAACAATCGGCACAGGGCCGCGACGACGGTGCTCTTGCCCGCGTCGGACGTCGTGCCCTGCACCATCAGGACGGGGAAGGGAAGCTTCATGCCTGCTGCTCCTGCAGATGTTGCCAGCGCGCGATGATGTCGCTGATCTGGCGCAGCCCTTCGGTAATCGCCGCCGGGCCGGGCGACAGGATGTCGGGCGACTTGATCTCGAACAGCATCTGGTTTTTCACGGCGGGAATCGCATCCCAGTCCGGGCGCGCCGCCAGTTGCGAGGGCTGGAATTTCTTGCCGCACCAGCTGGCGAGGATGATGTCGGGCGCGCGTACGACCACGTCGTGGGAATCGGCGATGATGCGCTCCTTCGCGCCCGGCTGCACGGACAATTCCGGGAAGGCGTCCGTGCCGCCGGCGATGGCGATCAGTTCCGCTGCCCAGCCGATGCCGCTCATCAGGGGATCATTCCACTCTTCAAAATAAATCACGGGCTTGCGCGTCCAGGCCGCGGCCCGGTTGTGGGCGGCGGCGATGTCCGCGCGCAGGCTGGCGATCAGCAATTTGCCCGCTTCCTCGCGCCGCACCAGCGCGGCAAGGACGGCGATCATGCGCAGGATGCCGTCGACCGTGCGCTGGTTGAACTGGTGTACTTCGATGCCGGCCTTGACCAGGTCGCGGCAGATATCGGCCTGCATGTCGCAAAAGCCGATCACGAGATCCGGTTCCACTGCCAGGATGCGTTCCAGGTTCGTGGACGAAAAGCCGCTGATCCTGGTTTTTTCCTCGCGCGCCCGTGGCGGACGCACGGTAAAGCCCGAGATGCCCGCGATGACGTCCTCGGCGCCCAGCGCGTACAGCGTCTCCACGGCTTCCGTCGACAAACAGGCGATGCGTTGGTAGTGGCTCATGGTGCGGACTTGGCGCGGCGCTGGCGAGCCATTTCCAGCTGTTCGCACATGGCGGCCGTGCCTTCGATCATGCGCGGGCCGGCGCGGTTCAGCAGGTCGCCATTCAGGCGGAACAGGTTATTTTTGCGCACGGCCGTCATCGACGGGAAGGCGCGCCACATGGCCAGGCCGCCTTCGCTGCGCGGGTCGCTCTTTTCGCTGGTGCCGAAGATGACTTCCGGGTCTTCCTGCAGCACGCCTTCGGGCGTGACGACGGGCGCCACCACCTTCATCGCGGCGAACACATTCTGGCCGCCGCATACGCGCATCGAATCGCTGATGATGCTCGCGCCGCTCAAGGTATATAGAGGTTTGTCCCACACCTGGTAAAACACGCGCACGGGCGGGCGCTGCGCGTATTGCGCCGTCAAGCTGGCCAGTTTGGCGCGCAGCTGGGCGGCGGCCGGCTTGGCGGTTTTTTCCGTACCCATCAGTTGGCCCAGGCGCTCCATGCTGTCGGGGATATCGGCCAGCTTGCGCGGCTCGCTGTGATAGATCGGCACTTTCAGCTGGCGCAGCATGGCGATCTGGCGCTCGGCGCTGCCATGCATCCACACGACGATCAGGTCCGGTTTCATGGCGATGATGCGCTCCATGTCGTACTGGCGGTTGTCGCCCACTTGCGTGATCTTCTTGGCCGCTTCCGGATAGTCGCTGTAGCTGACGACGCCGGCGATCTTGTCGCCGCCGCCGGCCGCGAACAGCAGTTCCGTGACGTGCGGCGCCAGTGCCAGGATGCGCTGCGCCGGTTTTGCTACGGTGACGGTATTGCCGTCGTCGTCGCGCACGCTGATGGCGGCGTGTGTTTGCAGCGAGACCAGTCCGACCAGCAGCAGTGCGGTTTTCAAGTGGTTCATAAGGGCTTCCATGCGGTGAGGGCCTGCTGCAGGCGCAGCCAGGCATGTTCGTCGGGGGGCAGGCCCAGGCGGATGCCGTGGGCCGCGTGGCGGAACAGGCGCACCCAGATGCCCGATTCCGCCATATGGCGCCAGAGCGCCTCGGCGCGTTCTTCCGGCCACCATTGAAACAGCGCCGTGCCGTTGCTGGCGATGCCGTGCGTGGCCAACAGCTGGTGCAGGCGGTCGCCTTCTCCGCGCAGGCGCTCGCGCATCGCGTGCTGCCAATGCGTGTCGGCGAGGGCGGCCAGCGCCACTTGCTGTGCCGGGCCGCTGACGGTCCACGGGCCCAGCATGTCGGCCAGCTGCGCCAGCAGCGCGGGATGGGCGGCGACAAAGCCCAGGCGCAGGCCCGCCAGGCCAAAGAATTTGCCCACCGAGCGCAGCACGATCAAGCCCGGCTGGTCCGAGTGCGGGCCCAGGCTGGCCTGCGTTTCCGTGTCGCCAAACGCTTCATCGACCACCAGCCAGCCGCCGCGCGCGGCCAGCTTGCCGGCCCATTCCAGCAGCAGTTCCGGTGCGATGCGTTCGCCCGTGGGATTGTTCGGATTGCAGACGACCAGCACGTCGCAGCTGTCGATGGCGTCGCCCAGCTGCGCATACGGCACCTGGCGTAAATCGTGGCCGTGCTGGCCCCAGTGGTGTGCATGTTCCGCATACGACGGCGCGGCCACCACCACGCGCGACGGCGCGCGCAGCCGGGGCAGGGCCTGGATGGCGGCTTGCGTGCCCGCCACGGGCAGCATGGCCGGCGCGTCGTAATAGGCGCAGGCGGCGGCAGCCAGGGCAGGATCGGCTTCCGGCAGCCGGTGCCAGGCGTTGGCGTCGGGTGCTGGCGCTGGATACCCGTGCGGATTGATGCCGGTCGACAGGTCGATCCAGTCGGCGATTGGCCGTCCATACGCGCGCGCGGCGTCGCGCAGATTGCCGCCATGTTCAAGCAAGATACTTCCCTTTCAGGTAGAACAGGCCCGCCAGCAGCGCCACCCAGATCAGCCACAGGACAGCCGTTTCGGCCACCAGGCGCCAGGCGCGGTCGATGTCGCGCGCTTCGGCGGGACGGCCGCTGCCCAGCGGCGGGCGGCGTTCCAGCTCGCCGTCGTAGATGGCGTCGCCGCCCAGGGTCAGGCCCAGGGCGCCGGCGCCGCTGGCCATCACGGGCCCCGCATTCGGGCTGCCCCAGTCGGGGGCCTGCGTGCGCCAGCAGTGCCAGGCGCGCCGTTTGTCCGCCATGCTCTTGCCCAGCAAGACATAGGACAGGGCCGTCAGGCGGGCCGGCAGGTAATTGAGGATGTCGTCGATGCGCGCGGCGCAGCAGCCGAACCAGTCGTAGCGTTCGTTGCGGTAGCCCCACATGGCGTCGAGGGTATTCGCCAGGCGGAACAGCACGGCGCCGGGGCCGCCCGCCACGGCAAACCAGAACAGGGTGCCGAAGACGGCGTCGTTGCCGTTTTCCAGCAGGGATTCCGTGCTGGCCTTGGCCAGGCTGGCCGCATCGGCGTTGGCCGTGTCGCGGCTGACGATGCGCGCCGTCAGCAGGCGCGCGTTGTCCAGGTCATCGATGGCCAGGGCATCGGCGATCGGCTGGTTGTGGTCGCGCAGGCTGCGCAGGCCCAGGCACAGATACAGCAAAAAGACGTGCAAGGCCGCGCCGGCCAGGCCGCACAGCCACCAGGCGGCATAGCTGAGGGGCAGCACGGCCAGCGACCATGCCAGCGCGCCGCGCAGGAAACGCCCACGGCCCCGGTTCAGCAGGCGTTCCAGCGCGCTGGCGAGGCGGCCAAAACCCACCAGCGGATGCCAGCGGCGCGTTTCTCCCAGCAGCATGTCGAGCAGCACGCCGGCCGTCATCAAGGCGGCCAGCATGGGCAGCGACAGGCCGCTCAGCATGGGCCGCCTTTCAGGTGCAGCGGCAGGCCGGCGGCGATAAGGACAGCCTTGTCGCACACGGCCGCCACGGCCTGGTTCAAGCGGCCCGCCTCGTCGGTGAAGCAGCGCGAGATGGCGCCGTAGGGCACGATGCCCATGCCCACTTCGTTCGAGACGAGCACGAGGTCGCAGCCGGTGTCGCCGATTTCGGCCAGCGCGTACAGCAGGTGTGCGCGCTCGCTGTGGAACAGTTCGGGCAGGGCGATGTCGCCCACGTCCGGATACGTCTCGCCGCTGGAAAACATCAGATTCGTCAGCCACAGGGTCAGGCAGTCGACCAGCAGCAGGCGGCCCGGCCGTGCTTCCCGCAGGATGGCGTCGCCCAGGCGCAGCGGTTCTTCGATAGTCACCCACCCGGCCGGGCGCTGTGCGCGGTGATGCGTGATGCGCGTGGCCATCTCGTCGTCGCCCGCCTGCGCGGTGGCGATGTAGAGCACTTCCTTGCCGGACTCGCGGGCCAGCGTTTCCGCATAGGCGCTCTTGCCGGAACGGGCGCCGCCAAAGACCAGGGTGCGCGTCATGGCGCTGTTACCACTCGGTGCCGATCTGTGCGCCGATGCCGGCCGCGTACGCATGCTTGACGACGGCCATCTCGGTGACGGTGTCGGCAATGGCGATCAATTCGTCCGGCGCGCCGCGGCCCGTGATGACCACGTGCTGCATGGCCGGGCGATCGAGCAGATCGGCGATGACCTTGTGCACGTCGAGGTAGTTGTACTTGAGGGCGATATTGAGTTCGTCGAACAGCACCAGGCCGTAGCTGGGGTCGGCCAGGAATGTCTTTGCCTGTTCCCATGCCAGTTCGGCTTTTTCGATGTCGCGCTCGCGGTTCTGCGTTTCCCAGGTATAGCCTTCGCCCATCGCATGAAAGCTGATTTCCTCGGGGAAGCGGCGCAGGAATTTTTCTTCGCCCGTCGACATGGCGCCCTTGATGAACTGCACCACGCCCACTTTCATGCCGTGGCCCATGGCGCGGATGGCCATGCCGAAGCCGCTCGAGCTCTTGCCCTTGCCGTTGCCCGTATTGACGATGATGATGCCGATTTCCTTGTCGGCCTTGGCGATGGCCGCGTCGATGATGGCCTTTTTTCTCTCCATGCGCACGCGGTGGCGTTCGTTGATTGCGGCTGTTTCTACGTCGATAGGTTTGTTGTCGCTCATGTCAGTCCTCTTTCGGTATGAATATCTTGCGTTTGCCGTGATCGATGATTTCGATCGGGTGGCCCAGGTAGTCGCCCAGGATGGAGGCCTGCATCACCTCGGCCACAGGGCCGGCCAGCCAGCCGCCGTCGCCCATCAGCAGCAGCGCATGGGTCGAGACGCTGTGCGCCAGGTTCAGGTCATGGCCTACCATGACCACGGTTTTATTCTGTTCGCGGCACAGCTTGGACAGCAGGCCCATGACGCTGACCTGGTGCGCCAGATCCAGTGCGTTGGCCGGTTCGTCCAGCAGCAGCAGGGGCGTGTCCTGCGCCAGCATGGCGGCAATCGCCACGCGCTGGCGTTCGCCGCCGGACAGGCTGCGCACGTCGCGCTCGGCCAGGTGGTCTACTTCCATCGAGGCCAGTGCCGCCAGGGCGATGCGCTGGTCGTCGCTGCCTTCCCAGTAATGGTTGTCGTGATACGGGTGGCGCGCCGACAGCACGGTTTCGATGACGCGGTAGGAGAACGCGTCGTGCCGCGCCTGCGCCAGGAAGGCCCGTTCGCGCGCCAGTGCTTCCAGTGGCCAGTCGATCAGGGCGCGGCCCTGTATCGTCACGTGTCCGGCATCCGGTTCGCGCAAGCCGGCCAGCGCGCGCAGCAGGGTGCTTTTTCCTGCGCCGTTGCGGCCGATGACGCTCCAGTATTCGCCGTCTTTGATCTGCCAGGTGAGGTTTTCCACGAGGGAGCGCGTGCCCGCCTTCAGGCCAAGTTGGTAGGTGCGTATCATGCTTTTTTCATCTCCTGCGCAGCCGGTGCAGTTGGTACAGGAACACGGGCGCACCTATCATGGCTGTCACCACGCCGACGGGCAGCTGTAATGGCGCCAGCACGGTGCGCGCCAGGGTATCGGCCAGCACGAGAAAGGTGCCGCCGGCCAGCGCAGCGGCCGGTATCAGCAGGCGATGATCGGGACCGCAGGCGAAGCGCAGCGCGTGCGGCACGATCAGGCCGACGAAGCCCACGCTGCCGGCGCTGGTGACGGCGCTGGCCGTGAGCAGGCCGGAACAGAAGAACAGTCCCTTGCGCAGGGCGCCCACGCGCACCCCCAGGGTGCTGGCCGCTTCCGCGTGCAGGGCCATGACGTTGAGCGAGCGCGCACAGCGCAAGGCGAAGACCAGGGCGCCGGCCAAAACCAGCCACGGCATCAGCCGCGCGGGCGCGCCGGAGAGGTCGCCGATCATCCAGAACACCATGCTGCGCAAGCGGCTTTCCGGGGCGATCGACAGCATCAGGGTGACGATGGCCATGCAGGCCGAGGCCAGGATCACGCCCGTCAGCAGCAAGAGCGAGGCACCGCCTTCGGCCGCCGTGCCGCCGCGCAGGTCGCGCCGGGCAAAGAAGTACAGCAGCATGGACACGCCGACGGCGCCGGCAAAGGCGGCGGCATCGACCACCCACAGCGCGCACATGAACAGCAGTGCGGCCAGCGCGCCGACGGAGGCGCCGGCGGAAATGCCCAGCACATACGGGTCGGCCAGGGGATTGCGCAGCAGGGCCTGCATCATCAGGCCCGCCAGCGACAGCGCCGCGCCGGTAACGAAGGCGGTCAGCGCGCGGCCCAGGCGCAGGTCGAGCAGGGTGGCGGCGAGGGTATCGGTCTTGCCCTGTACGACATGGAACAGGGCGGAAGGCAGGTCGGCGAGCGGAATCGCGATCGAGCCGATCATGCCGGAGAAAATCAGGCTGGCAACGGCGCACGCGACCAGCACCGTGAGGATCACGGTGGCGCGGTGGCGCATGTTGCGGAAAAATGGGTGCATGCATACCTTTAAAACGGGGACCACAGAACTGCACTGCGGACGATGACGGATAGCGCCACCGCCCGCAGCTTACATCATTACAACATGGTTATTTCGAGCCGTAACGCAGGCCGACGAAGAAGTGGGAGCCAGCGGTATTGTAGTTACGTGCCAGTTCATACTTCTTGTCAGTGATATTGTTCCAGCGTGCCAGCACCGACCAGTCCTGCGCCACTTGATAGGTAGCGAACAGGTTAACCAAGCCATAACCGCCCAGGCTGGTCGTGTTGGCAGGATTTTCAAAACGCTTGCCCGACAATTGCCATTCGGCGCCCGTATTCAGTTGACCGATGTTGTAGTCGGCTGCAAAGTTGGCGTGACGCTTGGCGCGGCGCACCAGCGATTTGTCCAGGGTTTGATCGCGTGGATCTTGCAGGTCGATATTGCCGCTGAGGCCAAAGTCGCCAAACTTGCGGCGGCCGGTCAAGGTGATGCCTTCCAGCAATGCCTTGTTGACGTTGTAGGCGCAGCCGAACGGATGCGTGGCCACTTCAACCGGGCAGGTGTCCGCATAGATCAGCAAATCGGTCACGCGATTGTGATAGTACACGGCGCTCAGCTGTGTCTTGCCATCGTCATAGCGCAGGCCGACTTCAGCATTGCGGCCTTTTTCGGGACGGTTGCTGGCAATGCCGTAACCTGGGTAATACAGTTCATTGTAGGTAGGCTGGCGGAAGCTGGTGCCGTAGCTGGCGGTGGCGCGCAAGGCATTATTGATCTGGTAGCCGTAACCAAGGCTGCCTGTGTTGGTCGAGCCGGTTTCCGACATCTTGTCACGGCGCAGGCTTGCGCTGAGCAGGTGCTGGTCGCGCTTCATGGTGTAGGACGCTGCCAGCGACTTGGTGTCGCGCGCACGATTCAAGATTGGCTTGGCGCTGGAGACAACTTCTTCCTTGCGGTAGCTGGCCAGCAACTGCAGCGTATCGGCGCCGATAGTAATGTCATTTTGCCAATCGAAAGTCGATTGCTTGGTTTCCAGATGGCTTTTGCCGGCTGCGCCCGCAGCGGTGTCCTCGTTGGCCTTGTCGCGTGCTTCGGCAACTTGTACCTTGCTGTGCCAGCCTTGAACGAATTCGTTGTTCATGAATACGCCGATGTTTTCCAGCTTTTGATTGCTGCGCGTATCATAGCCAGGGCCGTTGTCGTACTGGGCCTCAAGCTTGCTGTTCATGAATGCCAGGCCCAAGTCATGTCCCTTGGCCAACTGGAAGCCAACCTGGCCAGTGACGCTCTTCTTGTCGTAGCCGTCTTTGTCTGCGTTGTAAGAGAAATTGCCTGGTTTGGTGGCCGAAAAACCGTCGCTTTTTTCCTTGCTGACGTTCAGCGAGTAGCTGAGGCTATTGTAGCCACCGGTTGCTCCCGAAACGCTGGCATCATATTGGCGCGTGGCATCGCTGCCAAAGCCGACCGATGCGCCAACCACTGGCGCGCCGCTGCCTTTTTTGGTGAAAATCTGGATGACGCCACCGATGGCATCGGCGCCGTACAGGGTGCTCAATGGACCGTAGACGATCTCGATGCGGTCGATATTTGCCAGTGGAACCGGGCTCCAGTTGGCGGTGCCCAGGGTCGAGGAACCGATGCGGACGCCGTCCACCAGAACGATATTCTGGGTACTGTTCGCGCCACGAATGAATACCGACGCCGCCGTGCCTGCGCCGCCATTGCGCGTCACTTCGATGCCGCGCTGCTTTTGCAGCAATTCGGTCACGGAACCAGCGCCGGAGCGCACTATTTCTTCGCTGGTGATGATTTTCGTATCGGGCAGCAATTCGCTGGCTTTTTGCGGGGTGCGGGTTGCGGTGACGATCACTGGATCGAAGGTATCTGGCGTGGTCTGGGCGAAAGCGGCAGGCGCGGCAATGGCTAGCGCGAGCGACGTGAGCGCCGCGTGGCGGGAAACAGCATGGGTCATGATAATTTTCAGTAAGTAATATGCAACCAGCCGACGTCCCCGTAGGCCAGATTGAACAGAAGTGGGAACTGAAGATGACGATCGAAGATGGCCATGGGCCATTCTGGATCGCGAACATCCCCGTTCGCACACTTCCACCTGTCCTGGCCGGTATCCGGGCTGGCAAGTACGGCTATCCCACCTTCCCATGCTCGATGATTGCAAGCACAGTGGTTGTCAGAGATAGCTTGTCGTCCGCCTCCTGTTGGGAGGGGCGACACTTGCTTACCGTTGCGGGGGCAGCACACGTTCGCCGCGGGCGCGGCATCGTGTTTCCCGTTTAACTGCGCTCATGGACATGAGCGCGGGCACCAAAACCCGGTCATTATACGTGCAGTGGGCGTGGACTGACATGGCTGGCTGGACGATTCGATATCAGAAATCGAAGACGACCGTCGCACCGTAGGCGATTTTATGGGCGGAATGGGCGGCCAGCAGGGCCGTTTCTTCCAATGGCAGCCGCGCCTGCAGCGCAGACAGCAGGCGGATGGTACCCGCATGGCAGATGATGACCGCCGTTTCGTGTTGTTCGCGCAACAGATCGCCTAAAAACGCATCGACGCGGGCAGCCATTGCCAGCACGTTCTCGCCGCCGCCGGGGCGGTACCAGGCAAGGTCGGCGGCCCAGGCATCGATGTCCGCGCGTGCAATCGCGTGCCAGGGCTGCATTTCCCATGCGCCGAAATCCATTTCGGCCAGCCGGGCATCAAGGTGTAATTCGCTCGCGGGCAGATCCTGCGCCAGGGCCGTTGCCAGGCCGGCGCAGCGGCGCAGCGGACTGGCGTAGAGCGGCACACCGGGTGGCAAGGTCGCTTGCAGGCTGGCGCGCGCGGCGGCCATTTCATGCGGCGCCACCGCCACGTCGCTGCGGCCATAGCAGGTGCCGCTGGTGACTTGCGGCGTGGGGTGGCGAACGAGGATCAGACGCATGGTGTCAATAGAAGCGTGTCGGTGGCTGAAAGCTGGAAAGGATGGCCAGGTAAATCGCCACTTCCGCCACCTGCTGCACGGCGCCCAGGCAGTCGCCCGTGTAGCCTTGCAGGCGGCGCTGGCATTTGCGGCCCAGCCAGAATGCGGCCGATGCCGCCGCCACCATGGCAAAGACCAGCGCGCTCCAGTCAACTATGCCCAGCGCGCCGCAGGCGATGGCGGGCAACAGGGCGCAGACGGCGGCGATGAGGAATTCCCCCGTCGTCATTTCCTGCGCCATCGGCTTGGCCTTGCCTTCATCGCGCGCATAGTCCATGAGCCAGATCAGCGAGACGGCGGCCAGGCGTGAGAGCGGATGGGCGATGAACAGGGTCGCCACCACCGAGGCAGGCGGCAGCGAGGCGAGTGCGGCGCACTTGATGGCCAGCAGACTGAGGATGCCGATGGCGCCATACGCGCCGATGCGCGAATCCTTCATGATTTCCAGCACCCGCTCGCGCGTCAAGCCGCCGCCGAAGCCGTCGCACATGTCGGCAAAACCGTCTTCATGGAAGGCGCCCGTCAGGTAGATGCCGGCGGCGACGGCCAGCAGCACGGCCACCGCCGAAGGCAGGAGCCAGCTGGCCAGCAGATACACGGCGCCGCTGATGGCCGCCACCACCACGCCGACCAGCGGAAAGTAGCGCGAAGCGTGCTGCAGCCAGGCGGGCTCGAAACCCACCCAGCGCGGGATTGGCAGGCGCGTGAAGAACTGCAGCGCAATGAAGAAGAGGCGGCACTGATGGACTGCGGCGGAAACGGGGTTGCTCATGATCTTAGTCTGGCGTGGACTTTTCGCTGACCTGGGCTGAGGCGAAGGTGGCCATTTCGCGCATGAAGTTGACGGCCGCGTGCAGCAGCGGCAAGGCCAGCGCCGATCCCGTGCCTTCACCGAGGCGCAAATCGAGGTGCAGCAGCGGACGCGCTCCGAGGCTTTCCAGCAACTGGCGATGGCCGTTTTCATCGGAGCAGTGCGAAAACACGCAATAATCGAGGATGGCTGGCTGCAGACGGGCCGCCGCCAGCAGGGCGCTGCTGACGATGAAGCCGTCGATCAGCAGAATCATGCGCCTTTCGGCTGCTTTCAGCATGGCGCCGGCCATCATGGCGATCTCGAAACCGCCAAAGGTGGCCAGCACGTCGAGTGGCTCATGGACTGCCGCATGATGGGCGACGGCCGCTTCGATCACCTGCTGCTTGTGCAATATGCCTTCCTTGGACAGGCCGGTGCCGGCGCCCACGCAGTCGGCGACCGGCGTTTGCGTCAGCTTGTGCATCAGTGCGGCTGCTGCAGTGGTATTGCCGATGCCCATTTCACCAAAGCCCAGCACATTGCCGTCCAAGGTGGCGGCCAGGTCCATGCCCGCCTGCATGGCGGCCAGGCATTGTTCCTGGCTCATCGCGGGTTCTTGGGCAAAATTGCGGGTGCCGGGGCCTTGCTTGCGGTCGAGCAAGCCGTCGCGCGGGCCGAAATCGTGGTTCACCCCGGCATCTACTATATAGAGGGCGCAATCGCTTTGCCGGGCAAAGACGTTGATCGCGGCGCCGTTGCCGAGAAAGTTCTCCACCATTTGCCACGTCACGCTTTGTGGGTAGGCGGAAATGCCTTCGGCCACAACGCCATGGTCGGCCGCGAAAACGATGATGGCAGGCTGGCGCAATGCCAGTTGCGTGCTTTGCTGGATCAGGCCGATCTGATGGGCCAGGGTTTCCAGCAGTCCCAGGCTGCCCAGCGGCTTGGTCTTGCTATTGATGGCATGTTCGAGTGCGCTGGCCAGGGCGGGATTGGCGGTGGGGACGATGTGTGGAATAGGCATGGGAGTCAAGGTGGATGCGGCAGGGGATTGTCGGCGCTACGATATCACACAGCAATATTTGCTCAGCTGCAAAATAGCGCTTGCAGGCTGCGTGGGGCAGGGCTATAATTCGCCCCCTCGCTGAACGACGCATGCAAATGCTGAGTACGGTGAGAAAAAGAAGGAGTTGA